>NZ_AUMZ01000001.1:1568831-1630439 GCF_002760375.1 Synechococcus sp. 60AY4M2 | reverse complement strand
TAGCTCCCCTTTGGCGGTGCGCTCCAGGCGCAGCTCAGGGTTCTGCCGGCAGAGCTGTTCAAAGATTTCATCGGTCAACTCCAGGCTGGGCCGTAAGTTGAGGGAGATCACGGCCTTAGGGATCCCGTTTAGAGGATTTGAGGATGGGCTGGCGCTATTGTAGTCTTTTGGATCCCTCACCCCTAGCCCCTCTCCCACAGCCAGAGGGGAGGAAGTTGACACTCCCACCGCCTAAAGGCGGGGGATTCTTACGCAGTCCACAAAAGAACCCGTAACGGCGTTGTCAAAGCGCCTCTGGACAGTTCCTGAAGGCAAAGCCCCAAGGTTCTGCTGACTTTCTTAATCCGCCGGTTTCCGTAGTTCGGTCAAGCTTTTGCAACCAAAACCCCTGCGGCTTGTGAGTCTTGAGCCTAGCCAGCTCCTTGTTGTACCCCTGGTTAAAGGACTTGACTTTGCGGCCATCAATGATGAAGCTATGTCCTAAGTTGCTAACGCACGTAAGCCAGTTGTTGACTCCGTGGTCAATTGCTAGAGCTTTTCTCGGATCCAGCGATTTGGGCTGGGCAGGCTTGGCATAGACCCACTCCAGCTACAGACTTACAGGTCTGTTGCGCGGCGGAGACATACATTGCGATAAAGTGCTTGTTTTGGGTTCTCACCATCTCAGCGCAAAGCGCACCATAGCTTGCCCATCGCTTCGTTTTGAAATAGACTTGTCTCGCATAGTACAGGGCACAGTTGTACACCTTATTAGACTGTTGACACAAGTACTCTAATAGGGGGACTAGCTCCCTGTTCCTGACTCGAACCTGCTGACAGCCGCACTCCATCATTGTTGGCAAGCGGCATGACAACCGCAGTCTGACATGGGCAAGCGATAATGCGAGAGGAAAGTCAACGGTACAATCACTACAACCATGCTGTGGGGCTAGCGGTTGTTTATCTTATTTTTTGGCCAAAGAGTAAGGAAAGAGGTCTTGGTGGGAGAAGTCAGGAAGAGGTTGTTTGAGCTATGAAACTATATCAACGACCCCCATCATGGGTAAGCGACTAAAGTGGCTAGCGGGCTTTTCCGCCCCGCACTCAAGTGCGGGGCTACCAAGCTATCCTTTTGTGTGCAAAGTCAGCCAAGGAAGGGCTTGTTCAGGCAAAGATCGCCTGTACTCCCAGGTTGACGGCCTCGGATTTCACAAGCCACGGCTTGCTTTCCCCTCTTCTACTGCCCCAGGGACTGCAGCCAGCCGATGAGAGTAGTGCCAGACAAGGCTTCAAACAGGATCAGGGCAACAAAACCGATCATCGCCAAACGCCCGTTCAAGCGCTCTGCATAGTCGGTGAAGCCCACCCGCGGAACGGTGTCCACGTACATCTCCGGCTCGATGGCGTAGTTGTTGAGGCGGCCACCTTCTTCGACTACGACGGAGCGATATCTGCTCATAGGATTCTCCTTGCTTTTTCTCTACTAGCGTAGCGCGCTCTACATAGGACTGTAAAGTTTTGTTTACAACTTTGTTCACCCCCGCAACAAGCCGACACTGACTAGGCTAGGAAGAGTTTGTAGGCCGGATTGTGGCTTTCGTCCCAGTAGCGATAGTTCAGGGTATCCAGAAAGCGCTGCCAGGCGGGCATTTCCGAGGTGGGCACTTGCATGCCGATGAGGACGCGACCGTAGTCGGCGCCGTTGTTGCGGTAGTGAAAGAGGCTGATGTTCCAGTTGGGGCTCATGCAAGACAAGAACTGCATCAGGGCCCCGGGCCGCTCCGGGAACTCGAAGCGGTAGAGCAGCTCGTTCTCGGCCAGGGGGGAGCGCCCCCCCACCATGTGGCGTAGATGCAGCTTGGCCAGCTCGTCGTCGGTGAGATCCAAGGTCTTAAAGCCAGCCCGCTCCAGATTCAGGGCCGCTGCCTGGGCATCGGCCCGATCCCGCACCTGTAGGCCGACAAAGATGTGAGCTTCGTGGGTATCGGCAATGCGGTAGTTGAACTCGGTGAGGTTGCGCTGGCCGATGTGGGCGCAGAACCGACGCAGGCTGCCCCGCTCTTCGGGGATGGTGACGGCGAAAATGGCCTCCCGCTGTTCGCCGATCTCGGCTCGCTCGGCCACAAAGCGCAGGCGGTCGAAGTTCATATTGGCCCCGCTGGCCACCGCCACCAGGGTCTGTCCCTGGATGCCGGTGCGGCTGACGTAGGCTTTGAGGCCGGCAATGGCCAAGGCGCCGGCGGGCTCCAAAATAGAGCGGGTATCTTCAAAGACATCCTTGATGGCGGCACAGGTGTCGTCGGTGCTCACCAAGAGGATCTCGTCCACGTACTGCTGACAGAGGCGGAAGGTTTCTTCCCCCACCTCTCGCACCGCCACCCCATCAGCAAACAGGCCTACCTGAGAGAGGCGCACCCTTCGGCCAGCTCGTAGGGAGCGGTACATGGCGTCGGCGTCCAGCGGTTCTACCCCAATGATTTTGATCTCCGGGCGCAGGCGCTTGACGTAGGCGGCGATGCCCGAGATCAGGCCGCCCCCGCCGACGGCGACGAAGATGGCGTGGATGGGCTGTTGAGACTGGCGCAGGATCTCCATGCCGATGGTGCCCTGGCCAGCGATCACCAGGGGATCGTCGAACGGATGGATGAAGGTCAAACCTTTCTCGGCTTCCAGTTGCCGCGCGTGAGCATAGGCATCGTCAAAGGTGTCGCCGTGCAAGACCACCTGGGCCCCCCGCGCCCGCACCGCGTCTATCTTCACCTGGGGGGTGGTGACGGGCATCACGATGACCGCGTGGGTGCCCAGCCGCTGCGCTGCCAGGGCTACCCCTTGGGCGTGGTTGCCCGCAGAGGCCGCGATCACCCCTTGCGCCAGTTGCTCCGGAGGCAGGTGGGCCATCTTGTTGTAGGCCCCCCGCAGCTTAAAGGAGAAAACCGGCTGCAGATCTTCCCGCTTGAGCCAGACCTGGTTGTTCAGGCGGCGGGAGAGGTTAAAAGCCGGCTCCAGGGGGGTTTCTTGGGCGACGTCGTAAACGCGAGCCGTGAGGATCTGAACAAGATAGTCACAATACATCGGGATGTATCGACGTCGATAGGGTTGAAAAATGTCGAAAAACGTTGCTCCCGGTGGTGCGGGCTGCTCAAACGGGCAATGGATATTATCCCAGGGATCCAACCCTTCTCAAACGAGGGGGGCTTGGGGATAATAGCAGGGGCAATGGGAGAAAAAGCGATGTCGGCGCAGGAAAAGTTGAAGGCGCTGCTGGAGGGCCAGCCGGTGGCCAGCTTGGCGGTGCTGGATCACGGATCCCCGGCGGTATCGTTGGTGCCCTTCGTGGTGCAGTGGGATCCCTTGCGCTTTGCCATTGTCATCAGCGACCTTTCTTCCCACACCCAGGCTTTGCGGGCGGATCCGCGAGCCAGCCTGCTCATCCACGAGCCGCCCACGCCGGGGGATCCCCGCAGCAACCACGCTTTGCCGCGGGTGATGGTGAGCGGAAAAGCCCAGTTCCTCAGCCGCAAGGAAGCGCAAGCCCAGGGGTTCGAGGCTCTTTATCGCGCCAAGTACGAGATTGCCGAGATGATCCTGGGCCTAGCGGACTTCCACTTCTGCCAGATCACCCCCACCGGCGGCAGCTTCATTCAGGGGTTTGGCCAGGCCTTCCGGCTGAGCGGCCCCAACCTGGATCAACTGGAGCACCTCGGTCGCTCTTAGGCGGGAGAACCCAGACCTTCCTCCTCGCGGGAGTTGCTAGGGGATCCCGAGCTCAGGTTTTCGGGTGGGATCCCGGATCCAAGCCAGCAGCAGCGGGTTGACCAGCTCCGGGGCCTCGTCTTGGGGGCAGTGGCCAACTCCCGGCAGGGGGATGAACCCCACCACGCAGGGGAACTCGGCCAAGGCCCGCCCCAAAGCAATGGGCTCCCAGGGATCCACCTCTCCCCAGAGGATGAGGACGGGGCAGGTGACCTGGGGCAGGAGATCCTCGGCCAAGGGCCCCTGGGAGTAGCGCACAAAGGCCAAGAACACCTCTGCCGCTCCCGGATCGAGGGCCGGTCGCAGCAAAAGCTGCACCAGGTCTTCCGTAACCGCTTCCTTGCGCCCATACGCTTGGAGGAGGATGTTGCGAATGGCCCAGGGCTGGGCTATCTGGGCAAAGAAAAACCGGCCGAAGGGGGGCCACCCCAGCAAGGACTGGATGAGGGGGGTGGTTCGGCGGCGCAGCCAAGAGATCTGGCGACGCTTGCGCTCGTGCAACAGCCGCAGTGAGGGATCCAACATCGCCACCCCCAAGGCCTGGCCTGGCTCGAAAACAGCCGCCTGCAAGGCCACAATGCAACCAATGGAGTTGCCCACCAGATAAGCTGGCTCCCCCACCACCTCCCGCCCAAAATCGGCCACCTGGGCGCCCCAGGTTTCAAAGGTGTAGGGGAAAGGGGATCCCGGCAAGGGCTTGGCGGATCCCCCAAATCCCAGGAGGTCAAGGGCGTACACGCGGCAGTGCCGCCCCAGCTCCGGCAAATTTTTCCGCCAGTGGTCGCTGCTGGCCCCAAAACCGTGGATAAGCACCACCGCCGGGCCGGCGGATCCCGCCTGTTGGTAGCGGATGGACTGGCCCTGCCAGAGCCAGCGCCCCTCGCGGGGGGCCAAGACGCTTGTAGAAGGCTGTTCAGAGAGCATGGAATCCCTATCTCACCCCGAAGGATAGCGCTCTTTTTTGTTGGCACAATCTGGATTGGGAAGCAAGTTCTCTCCCTAGGCCCGTGGCAATGTCGTTGGTAACCTACTCCCTTTTGGGCGTCAACCTGCACCTTACCCTGCCGGAAACCCATCTGCAGAGCTATACCGCCTGGATTGAAGCCCGCATCAGCCAGGGCCTGGGTGCTCAGGTAGTCACCTGCAATCCGGAGATGATCATGCAGGCGCAGCGGGATCCGGCCTTTGCCCAAGTGCTGCAGGAGGCTGAGCTGGTGATCCCAGATGGGGCGGGGGTGGTGTGGGCTTTGCGGCGGCAGGGGATCCGTGTCCAGCGGGTGCCGGGGATCGAGCTGGCCGAAGCTTTGATCTCGCGGGCAGCAGAACGGGGGTGGCGCTTGGCCTTGGTGGGAGGAAGGCCGGCAGTCAACCGGGCAGCGGTTCAGCAGTGGCAAGCTCACTTTCCCTCTCTGTCCATTTGGGGCCATCACGGCTACTTCTCTGGCGCCGAAGAGGAAAAACTTCTGCAAGCTCTCCAGAAAATCCAACCCCAACTGGTGTGGGTGGGGCTGGGATCCCCGCGCCAGGAGCTGTGGATCCAGAGATGGCGCAGCCTCTTGCCCCAGGCCATCTGGATGGGGGTGGGGGGCAGCTTCGACATTTGGGCCGGCCAAAAACGGCGAGCCCCCCGCTGGTGGCGTGACCATCACCTGGAATGGTTGTATCGTCTCTATCAGGAACCTTGGCGCTGGCGACGCATGTTGGCTTTGCCCAGGTTTGCCTGGCGGGTGCTGTGGGATCGCTGATACATTTACGCTGAACACTGCTGAACATCACTGTTCAACTATGCAGCGATAGCATTCTGCTTGTTTCCATTCGCGTTAGCGGGACGGAGTCCAAACAGAATGGCGGTATCCCGCAAAGCTTTGAGTAGAATACCCTAAGCGCAGTTTCCGTGTCGTCTTACTACCAATTTTCTGCTTTGCTTTGGCTACCATGTTGGCAGACTCGAAAGTAAACAGAAAGATCAACTGGTAGTAATCCGTACTGAACATATTATACATTATTTTCAGTATAGTTGAGCTTATTATTGACTAGAGTCATGCTCCTAGCCTGGCAGCTCCACTCGTTCCCTTCTCTCTAGGCGCTTTACCACGATGCTTGGTCAGCACATCGGCTACGCTCCCCGCCTTCACCCTTGGGCTGGTACAGCCCCAAACCCCTCCCTCCTCGTCCCAACCGACCCAGAAACCACCTTGGGCCTCTACCGCAAGCCCCAGACCGGATCCCTGCCAGCCCTAGGTAGCGCTGAGAGCATGGTGTCGCTGCGGGGGGTGAGCAAGGTCTTTCCCAACGGCAACTGGGTTTTCCGAGATGTGAACTTGGAGGTGCGCCGCGGCGAGTTTGTGTTCGTAACCGGGGTGTCGGGGGCGGGCAAGTCCACCCTGCTACGGCTGCTCTACGGGGCCGAACAGGCCACCGAGGGCACGGTGATAGTGGATGGGGTGTGTCTGTTTTCTTCGGAAGGTCGGCGGCGGCCCTACCGCATCCCGCCCCGCCCCCTAGCCATGTTGCGGCGGCGCTTGGGGGTGGTTTTTCAAGACTATCGCCTCTTGGCCAATCGCACCCTGGCGGAAAATGTGGCCTTTGTGCTGCGCGCCCAGGGACTTTCCCCAGCAGAGATTCGCCGCCGCCTGGGGCCGACTTTGAAGATGGTGGGGCTGACCGAGAAGCGGGATTGCTTCCCGGACGAGCTTTCGGGAGGGGAGCAACAGCGCCTCAGCTTGGCCCGCGCCATTGTCAACATGCCCGTCTTGTTGCTGGCCGACGAGCCGACGGGAAATCTGGATCGGGAAAACTCCCTATTGGTGCTCCAAATCCTGGAGCGGCTCAATTCTTTTGGCGTGACGATCCTCATGACTAGCCACGACCCCTATCTGGTGGAGCGGGCGGGTCACCGGGTGGTGCGCCTGGAGGGAGGACATCTGTACGATATGCGCTGAGGGGCTCCCGCCAGAGCGGCGCAGCCCCATCTTCCTCTCCACAACTGCGACGCTAAAGCTTAGAGCGGGCAAACTCTTGGACGGTAGGCAGCATGCACTCTCTCTCCCGATTTCTCAACAAAATCCGCTACCTCCTGCAGGAAACTTTTTTGGGGTTGCGGCGAGGAGGCTGGCTGAACTGGGCTGCTATCAGCACCCTGTTGGTGTTGCTGTTTCTGGTGGGGATCGGCGTGGAGCTGTCTCGGGGGGTGGATGCAACGGTCCAGTCGCTGGGGGGGCAACTGGAGATCTCCGTCTATCTGGAGCCGGAACGCCGGGGGGTGGATTTGCAGCCCCAAGTGGCCCAACTGCCTCATGTGGCGGAGGTGAGGGTGATCACCAAAGAGCAAGCTTGGCGCGACCTTTTGCTGGAGATGGGGATCCAGGATGAGGCGGCCCTGGAGACCCAGTTGGGGGATAACCCTTTGGTGGATGCCCTGCGAGTCAAGGCCGATTCTGCCGAGATCCTAGGTCAAGTGGCCGAGCAGATCCGCCAACTGGAGGGGGTAGACGAGGTGTACTACGGCGACCGCATTGTGGAGCAACTGGCCCAAATCCAGGAGGTGCTACGTCTGGGATCCCTGAGCATCACCGGGGTGTTGGCCCTGACGGCAGTGGCGGTGATCACTACCACCATTCGCCTGGTTGTCATGGCGCGGCGGCGGGAGATTGAGGTGATGCAACTGGTGGGTGCGACGGCGACCTGGATTTACTTGCCCTTTATTTTGCAGGGCTGCCTGTTCGGGGTAGTCAGTGCGCTGGGGGCTTGGGGCTTGGTTCTGGGATCCCAACAGTTACTGCAGGAGGCGCTGGAGCAGTTGATTGCGCTGCCCTTCCTCAAGGTGATGCAGGCCGATCCCGGCCAGGCGGAGTTTTGGTTTCTGCCGCTGCTGTTGCTGGGGATGGGGGTTTTTCTGGGCACCAGCAGCAGCTTGATTGCAGTGCGCAAGTCGGCGGGGCGTTGGTTTTGATCGGGGATCCCTCGCCCTGGGCCGGGCTGACGCCCTTATGAGCTGCGAGAGGTTTGCTAAGATAAAAGGCTACCTGGTAACAAGACGCCGACCATGACCTTGCGTAACCCTCACTTGGGCATCGACAACGACGAGCTGATGCGTCGGGTAGAGGCGTTAATTAACGCTTCCAAAAACCGCTATCGCATCACAGTGCAGGTGGCCAATCGGGCCAAGCGTCGCCGCTACGATGACCCCAACGATGTGGAAGAGGGCTGGATGAAGCCCATTCGCCGCGCCATCATCGAAATGTCCGATGAGCTGACCGAGCCGGAAATCATCGGCGACGAGTAGCCGCCTGGCCCCCTTGGAGCTGCGATGGCCAGCTAGGGAGGAAGTTGGCCGGCTCGCTCCTCAGAAATGGGATCGGGGTTGCTCAGCCGTGACTCCATTGGGTGCAAAAGGCGGTGGGTTTCTTCCGGGCTGAGGCCCTGGATGCGCATCTCCAGTGGGCTGCGGAACCAGAGGGCTTGTTGCGGAAACGGGATCTGGATCCCGGCTTGGTCGAAGGCATGCTTGAGGCGACGGCGGTATTCCCGCGTCACCCGCCACTGCTGCAGCGGTTGCACCTTGATCCAGATGCGCAATGTAATCCCCCGCTCCCCCAGGTCATCGACGCCGTGCATCTCGGGGGGCTCGCGGATCTTGTCCCGCCAGGCCGGCTCCCGATACATCTGTAGAGCCACCTGCTCGGTAATGCGGATGGCCTGTTCCAGGTCGTTTTCGTAGGCGATCACGATCCCCAGATCCACCCGCGACCAGCCGTTGGAGAGGTTCTCCACCACCCGAATGGCGCTGTTGGGAATGGAGCGGGCCCGCTGCGACACCGGCGGCAGGCTGCCGGGATCCCCCTGTGGCGCGGCGACCAAGAACAGCCGCCGCCCATCCAGTGTCACGGCCTCCGTTTGGATGGAAGCGGTGGGCAGGCTGAGCGCTTGCCGCAGCTCTTCCAGAGCATCCAAGCGGCTGAGCAAAGGCACGTTGGAGGCGGTGCCGTGGTTTTGAGAAGTTTCCTGCCCCCAGGCAGGCTCGATGGCCGGAGATAGGGCGAGGGACGCGCCGAAAAGGAGCGGCCACAGCAGGGATCCCATTTTCCCCGACTTATCTACCGGTCGCAGCTGGCGCAACATGAATCGTTTGCGTCCGCGGTGTGGAGTACTTGAACAACCTCACTCCAAAAAGAAAAAAGCAATGCCGAGAATGGCATAGGTGGCCAAGAGCAACAGCCCCTCCAGCCAGTTGGAGCGACCGTCGCTGCTGACGGAGTTGACCAGCAACACCGAGACGGCAATGGCCACCAGCTCCACTGTGCCGAAGTTAAAGTTCATCGGCTGGCCCAGCACGTTCCCGGCCAGCACCAACAGAGGCGCCACGAACAGGGCAATTTGCATCGTCGAGCCCAGAGATACTGAGAAGGAGAGATCCATCTTGTCTTTCATGGCCACCGTGATTGCCGTCGCATGTTCGGCCGCATTGCCGATGATCGGCAGCAAAATCACCCCCATGAACAGCGAGGTAATGTGCAAGTGCTCCAGAGTATGCTCCAGGGTGCTCACCAACAGTTCCGACTCCAGCGCCACCAACACCGTCAACCCCAAGAGGGCCAACAGCCAAAACCCCAAACCGGCCCGCTCGGGCGGGGCCGTCAACACTTGGGGAATGGATCCCTCTGCCTGCAAAACCGGATTGGGGGCGAGACGGGCAGCGGCTTCATGTTCTGCCGCCTCTGCCTCGTGAATGGTGTAAAGGTAGCTGTGGGTTTTGAGGGAAAACAGCAAGGTAAGGCCATAAACCCCGATCAGCACCAAAGCCACCGCTGTAGAGAGCTCTTGGATGGAGAGCGCGCCCAAGTTGGCGTCGGCATAGGTGACCACGCTGGGCAAGATCAGGGCCACCACCGCCAGGTTCATTACCGAGGCGTTCATACGCGCCACTTCGGGCCGAAAGCTCTGCTCGCGAAACTTAATGCCGCCCAAAAACATGGCCAGCCCGGCCACCAGCAGCAGGTTGCTGATGATCGAGCCGGTGATGGAGGCTTTCACCACCTCCACCAGTCCCGCCTGCAGCGCCACCAGGCCAATGATTAGCTCGGTGGCGTTGCCAAAGGTGGCGTTGATCAGTCCCCCGATCGTCGGCCCGGTCAAGGCAGCGATCTCCTCGGTGGCTTGACCCATAAACTTCGCCAAGGCCACCACCGCCAAGGCCGCACAAAGGAAGACCAGATTGGGATCCCAGCCCTGCAAGTGGCCTGTCCACGAGAGGGGAACCCCCAGCAGCAGCAGGAACATCAAGCCGTTCAGCGCTCTCTGCCAGCCTGCTGCAGGGCGAACTGAGGAAACCAGAGAATTTGCATCGGCCAGAGTCATAGTTCCGGGGAATAGAGGCTGATAGATAGTTTCAGAAGTGTGGCGGCGGCAGCAGCGGCCTTCCAAAGCAGTCTAGCTGCTGCCAGGGAGGCTTGAGTAGGTACTGCCATTAGAGGGAGATGACTCGATGGCGCTGCAGCAGGCGGAGGAGCTCGGCTCCCAGTTGATCCACCAGGTGGTGCGGATCGCCGATTTTCAAAAAGCTGCTGCCTTCCACCTCAAAGGGAAAGGATCCCTCGATGCCGTGGCGGGGCAGTTGCACCAGCAGCAGTTGCTCGGGGCGCTTCGATTGCAGGGCATAGCCCAGCTCCAGACAGACCTGTGGGCTGGGCAGAGGCCGCCCCCGGCCATTGACCTGCACAGGGGTGACATCGGCCACCACCAGCAACGCCTGCTTGAGCTTGCGAATCAGCGCTGCGTCGATGAGGGGTGTCTCTGGGGATCCCTGCAGTTGTAGCGGAAGAACCGGCTGATGATGGCGGTTAATGGCCTCCACCACCGTCTGCAACGCCTGGTACAGCGTGGCGCTGGAGTCGGGGTAATCTGATTGGCCACAGAAGTAGATGGCCGGCTCCGTGATGCTTAGGGCAGCCCGCTTATTGAAGTAGATCTCGCGGCTGATTAAATCGAGGTTGGAGATGCTGTAGGCGCCGCTGCCCTCGATGTAAAACTCCACCAGCTCCCCTTCCAAGTAGCGCTGCCACCAGACAGAGGCCTTCACCTGCTCCACATCGTCGAGGAAATCGGCTCGCATCGCCGTTTTCAGGAGGCCGGTACGGCTTAGGCGCAAGTCAGGGGCTCGCTGTTGCACTTGGGAGGCAGACAACACCGAATCCAAATACCAGGCTCTCAAGACAATGATCGCCATCGGATCCCTCTGCGCTTAGCCTCAAAGGTACCTGATTTTGGCCGGCTATCCAAGTCAGCCTAGGCGCAGGGCCAGATCCAGCAGCCGGTGAGCCAGGGTCGATTTGGTGGCCAACGGGAGCAGTTCCGGGTTGCCCTGCCGCGGGATCCAGTAGCCTTGGTTGTGGCTGCTGCCAAAGCCGCTCTCCGGCTGGTCGATGGGGTTGGCCACAATGGCGTCCAGCCCTTTCTGCTGCAGCTTCTCCTTGGCCGGGGGGAGAGGATCCCCGCTCTGGGCAGCAAAGCCGATAAGAAGCTGGCCGGGACGTCGGTGACGGGCTAGGGCTGCCACCAAATCGGGGACAGGCTCCAAGGGCAGCAGCAGGGGCAGCTCGGCCTTGGCCAGCTTGCCCGCATAGGTCTGCGTGGGCCGCACATCCCCCACTGCCGCTGCCATCCAGAGCACGTCCACCTGGGGAAACTCCGCCCGCAAAACCTGCTCCAGTTGGGCTGCTGTCTCCACCGGGATGGCCCGAATGGCGAAGGGTGCTGGATCAAAGGGGATCCCCAGCGGCCCATGCACCAGCGTGACTTCGGCCCCCCGACAGGCGGCGGCCACCGCCAGCGCCACCCCCATCCGCCCACTGGCCGGGTTGCCGATAAAGCGCACCGCGTCGATGGGCTCGCGGGTGCCTCCTGCCGTCACCAACACCCGCTTCCCTTGCCAGTCTTTTTGCCCCCCTGTCCAGAGCAGAGCCCGCACATACTCCTGCAGCGCCTCTGGCTCCAGCAGGCGCCCTTCCCCCACCGCATCGCAGGCCAGGCGGCCCCTGGCCGTGGGCAAGGCCCAGAAGCGGGGATCCCGTTGCAGCCGCTGCCAATTCTCGGCCACTGCTTCAGCCTTCCACATGTGGGTATTCATGGCCGGCGCCAAGGCCACCGGACAGTGGGAGGCCAAAACCACGTTGGTGAGCAAATTGTCCGCCAGCCCCTGGGCCAGCTTGCCCAAGGTGTTGGCCGAAAGCGGCGCAATCAGGAGAGCCTCGGCCCATTCCCCCAGCTCGATGTGCAGCGGCCGTCCCCGCGCAGCTTGCCAGAACTCGGCATCTGTAAAAGCCGGCTGACGGGACACAGTGGCAAACGTCAGCGGGGAGATAAACTGTTGTGCAGCTTGCGTCAAAACCACCCTCACCTCTGCCCCCTGCTGGGCCAGAGCAGACACCAAAACCGCAGTTTTGTAGGCAGCAATTCCCCCGCTCACCCCAACCAGCAGACGCCGCCCCGACCAAAAGGGATCCATATCAGCGAATACTCAAACAGCCCTGTTTCCAGTTTCCCTGCCTTTGCCAGCAACACAACAGGAATCCCTCGCCCAAAGTGCTAGGGCTCAGGCCGCCGATCCCGCCGAGAACAGCACTTGCGAGCCTAGGGCTTGCCTGGGGAGAACCCCTCTTTCGCAAGTCCGACCTCGACTCTACAGGTTCTGTCCCGCAGGGGGAATTCGCTACTGCTGTTTTGCGCACTCGCCTCTTCAGATCCCATTCCGCTTGCCGAACTTGTCTCCTCTAATAAGAAAGAGTTGAAGGCAACTTATTGCAATCGCTATTTGTTTTTGGCTACACTAACTGTTGTCCTTGAGCCATCTTGATATGACTACGACCGGTAAACCAAAACCACTCACTGGCCAAGAGCTCCTCGACAAGGTAACTTCGATGGGAAATGCGGATCGCAAGGAAAAAGCTCGCGCCTGTGGCTACGTCACCTATACCAAGAATGGTCAGGAGCGAGTGAATCTGATGCAGTTCAACAATGCCTTGCTGAAGGCAGTCGGTGTGGATCTCGATGCTAGTGATGAGAACGGTTCCCGCGGTCGGGCTCCGACTTACCGGGTTTCGGTTCACAAGAATGGCAACCTCCTCATCGGAGCTGCCTACACCAAGAAGATGGGCCTCAAGCCGGGGGATCAGTTCGAGATCAAGTTGGGCCACCACAACATCAAGCTAGAGCGCATCGACTGATTTCCTGTCGCCTGCCTTGTCGAGGTTCTCTCTGCTGATAACAGCGTTTCAGCTTGGGTAAAGCCCTCGATGGTTAGGGAAGAGCGAGATGCTTCTTTCCCTCCATCGTCACCCTGTTTTTAGGCGGACAAGGGATCCTCGTATTCGTTGAGGATCCCTATCTGTCTGTATCATCTGTATCAATAGGTATCAATTGATGGCTGAAGCGCAGAGGGCTTCGTTATTCTGACAAAAGTTAAAGTTCATGAGGGCGGCGGCAATGTACACTCCAACTGCACAGAACCTGGCCCGTCGGTGGCGACGCTGGCGAATTTGGGTGGGGCTGGTGGTGTTGGCAGTGGTGTTCTGGGCCGTTCAGCCTCATCTGCAGGTTGAGTCGCAATCGAATGCGCCGCTGCAGTGGGTCTCCTCTCAGCCAGCCCCCGAGCAGCAGGATGTTTTTGTGGACGGGGTTCTACGGCTGCAATTCGATCGGCCGCTGGATCCCAATCTACAACGGCTGGCGGTTCAGTTGGAGCCGCCGGCAGCGGTCATTTTCGACGTGCAGGGAGACGAGTTGTTGCTTAAACCTCGGGATCCCTTGCGCTTTAGCACCGACTACACCCTCACGATCGCGCCGCAGGAGGGGCTGCCGCTGGAGCAGACCATCCAACTGCGCTTTCGCACCGAGCCGCAGTTTACCTACGAGCGGGACATCAAGCCGTTGCTGGAGGCCAGTTGTGTCGGCTGCCACCAGCCGGCAGGGCGACAGCGCACCCAGTTGCTGGACAGCTACGAGGCGGTTCTGGCCTACGTCAAGCCAGGGGATCCCAACAGCGAGTTGATCGATCCCCGCTGGACGCGCCGCCACGCCACCATCCTCAACGCCAACAACCCCAACCGCCCTCAGGCCCGCGGCGGATCCCCGGAGATCGCCTACCTCCAGGCCCGCGGGCTGCCCCTCTCTCGTCTGGGCTTTTGGACGCCGGAGGAGGTGGAGATCGTCCGCACTTGGATCGTCCAAGATGGGGCCCCCCGCAGCAGCGCCCGCGCTCAGGCGGGCAACTAGTCTCACCGCCATGACCGCTCCCCAACCGCTAGCCACCGTCATCCAGGGATCCCTGAGTCGGGGCTTGGAAGCTCGCCTCAACCCCGGTGTCTCGGTAGAAGACCTGCGGGTGGGCAAGTTTGTGGTGATCCAGGGGGAGCGCCACCGCTTCTTCGGCCTGCTCACCGACGTTACCTTAGCAACCAGCAACCCGCAGATCTTGGTCAATCCCCCCCGCCCGGAAGAGACCCTGCTGCAGGAGGTGCTGGCGGGTACCGGCACCTACGGGGTTATCGCCCTCACGCCCATGCTGATGCTGGTGCCGCGGCAGACGGAAGCAGAGAGGCTGTATCCCCTCATCGATCCCAAGCGGCCAGACGACTGCGGCTCAGCCCCTCCTGCTGCCGAGGCGATGGAGCTGTTGCCGGTGAAAACGGTGCCGGCCCACTTTTCCCAGGTGTACGAGGCGCGGGAGCTGGACTTTCGCACCGTCTTCGGCTGGGAAGACGACCCCACTCGGCGCAACTTCGCCATCGGCCAACCCTTGGACATGGCGGTGCCCATTTGTCTGGATCTGGATCGCTGGGTGGAGCGCAGCAACGGCATCTTCGGCAAGTCCGGTACCGGCAAATCCTTTTTGGCCCGCCTGATCCTGGCGGGCATCATCCGCAAACGGGCGGCGGTAAACCTGGTTTTTGATATGCACTCTGAGTATGGCTGGGAGGCGGCCAGCGAGGATAGGCAGGCCACCACCGTCAAGGGGCTGCGGCAGCTCTTCCCCGGCCAGGTGCAAATCTATACCTTGGATCCCGATTCCACGCGGCGGCGAGGGGTGCGGGATGCCCGCGAGCTGTTTATTGCCTACAACCAGATCGAGGTGGAGGATCTGGCGCTGTTGGCAGAGGAGCTCAACCTCTCCGAGGCCAGTCTGGAAAACGCCATTATCCTGCGCAACGAGTTTGGCCGCGACTGGATCAGCCGTCTTTTGAGCCTTTCCAACGCCGAGATTCAGGAGTTTTGCGAGCAAAAAATGGGCAACAAGGCCTCGATCCTGGCCCTGCAGCGCAAGCTCACCCGTCTCGACGACCTCAAGTACATCCGCAACAGCCTGCCCCACAACTACATCGGCGAGATCCTGGAGGCCCTCAGCCGCGGCATTCACGTGGTCATCGAGTTCGGATCCCAGTCCAACCTGCTCTCCTACATGTTGGCGGCCAACGTCATCACCCGCCGCATTCACCAGGCCTATGTGCAGCAGACGGAGCGGTACTTGCAGTCCAAAAATCCCCTCGACCGGCCCCGGCAACTGTGCATCACCATCGAGGAAGCGCACCGCTTTCTGGATCCGCGGGCGGCCAAGCAGACCATTTTCGGCACCATCGCCCGCGAGATGCGCAAGTACTTTGTGACGCTGCTGGTGGTGGATCAGCGCCCTTCCAGTCTCGACCGCGAGGTGATGTCGCAGTTGGGCACCCGCATCACGGCCCTTCTCAACGATGACCAAGATATCGAGGCTGTGTTCACGGGTGTAGCCGGCAGCCAGAACTTGAAAACGGTGCTGGCCAAGCTGGATTCCAAACAGCAGGCCCTGGTTCTCGGCCATGCCGTGCCCATGCCGGTGGTGGTGCAAACCCGCTCCTACGACCAGAGGTTCTACGCCGAGATCGCCGACCCCGACTGGTCGCAGGCCGAAGATGCGGAGGTGCTTTGGGCAGCTCAGAAGGCCAAGGAGGAACTGGGGCTGTAGGGAGGGCTGCCCCACAGCCCGGTCATCAGGCGCAGCAAAAAGCGCCGCAGCGGCGGAAAGCGTATCATCCCTATCAAAACCAAGCGCCGCAAGACCACCAGGGGCCAGTAGGAGTTGGAGAAAGTGCGGGTGAGGAGATCCGTAAAGAGCAACACCACCCAGTTTTCCCAGCGGCGACGGCGACCGTAGCGCCGCAGGACTTGGACCTCTCCCAAATCCTCCTGTCGTCTCCAGGCGTCCAGCAACACTTGGGCCAAGGCAGCGGCATCGCGGATGCCGAGGTTCAGCCCTTGGCCAGCTACGGGATGACAGTGGTGAGCGGCGTCCCCCACCAAAGCCAGGCGGTGCTGATAGTAGCGGCGGCTCTGGCGCAGGCGGGCCGGGAAGACTTGGGGCGGGTTCAGCAAGGTAAGGTAGCCGCCCTGGTCGCCGTAGTAGCGCTGCATCTCGGCCAAGAAGTCGGCCTGGGAAAGGGCCAGCGTGGCCTTGGCCTGCTCGTGGGGCAGGATCCAGACCACCTGGCAGCGGTTGCCGGGCAGGGGCAGGATGGCGAAGGGGCCGGCAGGCCAAAAGCGCTCGTAGGCGACGTTTTGGTGGTCTTGGGCAGGGGCCACCAGGGCGGTGATACACGACTGCCAGTAGTCCCAGCCGTCGCTCGGGATCCCTGCCCGCTGGCGCACTTGGGAGCGCAGGCCATCGGCGGCTACCACCAGGGAGGCGGCCAGCCGGCGGCGGCCTTGGGTCGTTTCCAGCTCTACCTCAGCCGCAGCCTCCCCGTAGGTTACGCTCTCCACCCTGGCTTCGTAGTAGCAGGTGATCTGGGGATCGGCAGCCACCCGCTCCTGGAGCACCTGCTGCAGCCGAGCATGTTCGCCGCAGTAGAAAACTGCCGTTTCCCCCACATCCTCCGGCCTAAACGTCACCCGCTGGGGAGCGTCGGCGTCGGTCAGAATCACCTGGGCAAAGGGTGTGATGTGGGGAGCCAGCGCCTCCCACACCCCGATGGCCCGAAAGATGCGGATCGACAACGGCGAAAGGGCATAGGCCAAGGGGCGCTGCCTGACTGCCTCAGCCGACTGGGCCTCAATGAGGGCCAAGCGCAGGCCGGATCCCTGCAGGGCACAAGCTAGGGTCAAGCCCGCAATGCCGCCGCCGACGATGATCACGTCGTAAACGGCTGCCAAGGTAGTCGGAGTGGGAGCAAGGGTTGTCATTTCTAGTGCTGAGTGCTGTGGGCAACTACTTCTGGGCGGGCGGAGTTTGCCGGCGTGGCGGCCCGCACCGCTCGGAACATGCCAAAGCGGCAGAGGCCAGTGCCGAAGGCCAGGCGCATGAGCAAGAAAGTGGGCACCTCCCGCAGCGACTTGATCAAGCCCACCAAGCCAAACTTCAGCAACCCTTCGGGACGGACAACCCCCTGCCAGATGGAATCCAGCCAAGAAGGAAGAGTTTCTTGCGTCCAGTCGGCAGTTTGCACCTGTCCTTCCACCAGGCCCGTGGCTTGCAACTGTTCGGCAAACCCCTCGATGCTGGAAAAGGCGGGGTGCGACCACTGATCCAACAACTGCCGCATCACCAGCCGCTCCCAGAAGTTGAGGGGCTTTTGACGGTCGTCGCGCTGGTTCCAGTCCGCCACCACCAGGATGCCGCCTGGCTTGAGCACCCGCAGCATCTCGCTGGCGTAGCGAGCCTTGTCCGGCATGTGGGGCCCCGCCTCGATGGACCAGACCACATCAAAGCTGGCGTCGGGGAAGGGCAGGTTGAGGGCGTCGGCCACCTGAAACCGGACGGGCAGATCGGGGGGGGTGAGCTCCTGGGCCCGCTGCACCTGCTGCGGGCTGATGGTGATGCCGGTCACCACAAAGCCATAGTCGCGGGCCAAGATGCGACAACTACCGCCAATGCCGCAGCCCACATCCAACACCGTCGTCCCCGGCGGCAGCCGATCCAGCCCGCCCCAGCGCACCATCTCGTGGACAAAGTCGTGCTTGGCCTGGATGAAGTTCTTCCGCCGCGGCGGGGATCCGTAGTGGCCCAGGTGAATATGCTCGCCCCAGTAGAACTCCAGGATCCCGTCTCGCGTCCATTCGTCGTAGGCGCGGGCTACCGATTCAGGAGAGCGGTACTTGCGGGCGGTCAACAGGTAGGCTCCCAATCCTATAGCTAGGAGCAGGACTAGGCCCCAAAAAACCCAGAGTGTTGGATTCATTAGAACTACCTTGAGATGGCTAGAGGTGGCAATTGATGATTGTTGCTGCGGTGGCAACAGACACAGCGGGGATCCCTTCTGGCCTCCGTTGATCCAGCGGAGCAAAGCCCCACTCTCATCTTGCCCTATTTGCCAGCCGCAAGGCGGCCTAGGAGTGTCGTAGCCGCACGGTTGCCCGCGGAGGAGACGCTGGCCTGAGCAACCTTGCCGGGGGCTAGGTGGCCTGGAGCTCCTCCCTTAGACGCTGAGTGGCTGCCACCATGTTTTTCAGGGCAGGGATCACTTCCTCCCAGCGGCGGGTTTTTAGGCCGCAGTCGGGGTTGACCCAGGTTTGCTCTAGCGGCAAGTGGGCCACTCCCAGGCGCAGTTGCCGGAGAATCTGCTCGGTGTCGGGCACCGCCGGGCTGTGAACGTCGTAAACGCCGTTGCCTACCTGGTGGCGATAGCCGGCTTGGGCAATCTGCAGCAAGGTTTTGTTGCTGCTGCGGCTGTTTTCGATGGAGAGGACGTCGGCATCCAGACGCTCGATGTGCTCGATGATGTCCCCGAACTCCGAGTAGCACATGTGGGTGTGGATCTGGGTTTCGGGCTTGGCGCCAGCGGTAGTCAGGCGGAAGGCCTCCACCGCCCAACTTAAGTATTCTGGCCAGCGCTCTTTTTTCAAGGGCAGCCCCTCTCGCAGCGCTGGCTCGTCCACCTGCACCATCGCGGCTCCGGCAGCTTCCAAGTCGGCCACCTCTGCCCGCAGGGCCAGGGCAATTTGCAGGGCCTGCTCGCGACGGGAAACGTCAACGCGGGGGAAGGACCAGTTGAGCATGGTTACCGGCCCTGTCAGCATCCCCTTGACCGGCTTTTGAGTCAGAGATTGGGCCACCTTGAACTCCCGCACCGTCATGGGGCGAGGGCGAGACACGTCGCCGTAGAGAATGGGGGGACGCACGCAGCGGCTGCCATAGCTCTGCACCCAGCCGTGCTCGGTAAAGGCAAAGCCCTGCAGTTGTTGGGCGAAGTATTCCACCATGTCGGTGCGCTCGAACTCACCATGCACCAGCACATCCAGGCCAATTTCTTCTTGGATGCGGATGCACTTGGCAATTTCGGCGTCGATGGCAGCTTCGTATTCGGCCTGGGAGATCTCGCCCTTTTTGTACTTGACCCGCCACTGCCGGACTTCGGGGGTTTGGGGAAAAGAGCCGATGGTGGTGGTCGGCAGCGGTGGCAGCTTGACCTGCCGGCCTATACGCTGCTCGTAGGGAAGGGAGCGCTGGAAGTCCTGCGCCGTCAGGTTGGCCAAGGCCTGGCGCACTGTAGAGTTGGGGGGATTGAAGTCCTGGAAGGCCTGCCACTGCTGCTCCAGCTCCTGCTGCTGGGCGGCGGTGTCTTCGCCGTTGAGGGTGCGGGCCAGCAGAACCACCTCGGCCAGCTTCTGCTCGGCAAAGCTGAGAACATTGCGCAAAGGCTCTGGCAGGTGGGTTTCCAGAGCAGCGTCGTGGGGCACAAATTGGAGCGAGCAAGAAGGCTGCACCCGCAGGTTGGGGGCTAGGGCTTGCAGCTCTTGCAGAGTGGCCAGAACGGCTTTGGGCTGGATCTGCCAGACGTTGCGCCCGTCCACTACCCCCGCCCCCAGGATCTTGTCGGCGGGGAAGCCGTGGGCTCTGACCAGTTCCAGGTTGTGGCCGCGGGTGAAGTCGAGGCTGAGGCCAGCTACCGGAAGCTCCACCGCCCAGGGGTAAGTCTCCCCCAAGTCGTCAAAGTAGGTAACCAGGTGGAGAGGGATCCCCACGCTTGCAAGCCAGCGGTAGGTCTGCTCCACCGCTTCCTGAAGACTTTTGCCTTCGCTGGTCACCAAGATGGGCTCATGGACTTGCACTTCCCGGATCCCCAGGCGCTGCAGCTCCTGCAAGAGTTCTCTGTAGAGAGGAAGCAGCTTCTCCAGATCCCCCCGCAACTCGCCAGAGCGCTGGCTTAGAGCAAGAAGGGTAACCGGACTGAGGAGGACGGGGCTGGTGCGGTTTCCTAGGATCCCTTGCGCCCGTCGCACCGTGGCCAGGAAGTCGTCGAAATGGGCCTGAGGGATCGCGTCGGCCTCAATTTCCGGCACCAGGTAGTGGTAGTTGGTGTCAAACCACTTGGTCATTTCCAAGGCCGGCAGCCCCTCCTGCCCCCGCGCCATGGCAAAGTAGCGCTCCAGGCCTGATAAGCTCTGAAACCGGGAGGGAATCAGCCCCAGCCAGGTGGCCCAGTCCAAAACGTGGTCGTAGAGGGTTTGATCTCCTACGGCAATGTGGTCGAGGTTGGCCTGTCGCTGGGTTCGCCAGGCCTGACTCTCCAGATCCTGCAGCGTCGCCAACAAGGCTTCCGCCTCCAGGGTGCCGCCCCAAAAGGCCTCCAGGGCTTTCTTCAGCTCGCGGCGCTTGCCCATGCGGGCATAGCCTAGGGTTTGAGTTTCAATGGCCATAAGGTACCTTGTCCTGAATCGAATTCGGTAATTGAGGTTGCCGCCAGTTGTCATCCAACCTAGGCAGCAAGAGATGGCCGCCGACATGCCTATCGGTGGCATCCCGGCAGAAGGTTTTCCCTAGGCCAGGAAACCTGCCGGAGCTGTCAAGGCGTTCCTTCACCCTGGCGGCTTGCCCACTCTGCACAGGGGGATGCCCAGAGGACTCTTTTGTGCAACCAAAGCGAGCAACCGTCCTCCTAGCTGCCCCTGAGCTAACTGCTCAGCTCTCTTGTCCGCGCTTTTGACTGAGTGCCTACGATCCGAGAGCGTCGAAAATCCGTAAGCAGGCCGATGAAAAAACTTCGAGACGGGAACGGGCTAACGTCAAAATGGGGAGCATATCTGTACCTCGCAGATATGGTGAACTGTGGAAAAACCGCCGGCGGGCATTCTGACTTGCTCAGTTTTGGAGGGGCTGGCTTGCGTCTCAAGGCCTCTTGCAACAACGAACTAGGGATCCCAAGTCCAAAACCGGCTCACAGCTGCGGGACAGCGGCAGATTCTCACTGCACTTTCCCCGTTGCCTCTGACGGCTGATCCCCGTCAGAACCGACAGTAGACTTTATCCTATCACTGGTTTTAGCGGGACTGGGCGGATTTGAACCGCCGACCTAGCGCTTAGGAGGCGCTTGCTCTATCCAGGCTGAGCTACAGCCCCAGGTCAGGTACCTCACTGATACTAGCAGAGAGGCTAGGGGGTATCGCCGCAAGGCTGCCGAGCAATAGCGTTCTTATGGAATTGCTGGAACAAAGGCTTTGCTTTCTGACACAAAACCCAACGCGGCGGCTCACCCCAGTAGTACTCTTTTTTCCAAATGGGCAAGCGCTCCTTGATTGCATCAATGATGTAACGTGCTCCAGCAAAAGCGGCGCCGCGATGTTCAGCTGTAGCACCAACCCAAACCGCAATATCACCAATTGCAAGATGACCCTGGCGGTGACAGGCAACAGCACCGCAGAGGCCAAACTTGGCGTGGGCTTCTCGGAGGATCTTCTCGCCCTCCTTCTGGGCAAGGATCTCGTAGACTTCGTACTCCAAGCTGAGAACAGGTTTGCCCTGGCTGTGGTTGCGTACCCAGCCCTCGAAGGTTACTAAGGCACCCGCTGTGTTATTGACGAGCAAACGACTGAGTTCAGCTGGCTGGATGGTGCTATCCACAATTAGAAAACGCAGCATTTAGCCCCCACAAACTGGTGGAATGAAAACTACCAAGGCACCTTCATCTATCGGCCTAGTCAAGTCACAGAACTCATGATTGACAGCAACCTTAACGTCCTCCGCTGCTAGCGAAAATCCATACTTTGCTTGCAGCTGCTGATAGAGCTCTAGGTAGTTTGCTGCACTGGTTTGCAGCACTTCGCTGCTCCGCTGAGCCTGTTCCCGCAGCACTGCTACATATTGAATTGTTACGGTCTTACTTAGGACAGATTGAGTTACCATGGCTGCAACTACCCCAAACTGATTGGAAAGTGGCATACTCCTCGGCGGTATTGACGTTCATGAGCTCGACCTCATGGTTGGGGGTAACTAGGGTGCAGGGCTGCCTGCTGAGGATTTCCACAGGGCAGTACACCCCTTCCGCGTAAGCCCTTTCTAGTACCGCTGCAGCTTGAGGAGTATAGATGGCGCAAAGAGCTTCCGGGAAGCCGCGCTCGGGGTTAACATAGCAAGTTGCGATTGTTTCGGCTTGGTAGTGATCCAGCAGCTTTTGGATTGTTTCTGACCGAAGGTTCAGTAGATCACAGGCAACAACCAACCAGTTAGCTTCAGGATGAGTATTCAAGGCAGTCAATAGGCCACTGATCGGGCCAACGCTTTCTACTAGATCTGGTAGTGTGGGCAAGAGCTCTAGAGCTGTGCCCGACCACTGACCGGCACGCGCTGACAAGTAAACCTGCTGGCAGTAGGGCTGCAGCAGTTCATAGAGATAGGCGGCGTGGGGTTTGCCAAAAGGGTTCAGCAGCGCTTTATCGCGACCCATGCGCTTGCTACGTCCCCCTGTGAGCACCAAGCCATAGAGGGGACGTTCCAGGAGGGCGTTTTTGCCGCCGGACTTAGTTACTAGGCGGATCTCCTGGATGCAGATATGGGGCGACACCGACTTGCACATGTCATAGATTGTCAGCGCTGCTGTTGCCGCACCACAGAGAGCTTCCATTTCAACCCCTGTCTTAGCGCTGGTCTTGACAGTGCAGTGGATGGTTACAAGCAAGTGATCATCAATTGTGATATCAAAGGTGCAGTCTTCAACAGGGATCTGATGACAAAAGGGGATCAGTTGGTCAGTTCTTTTAACAGCCATTGTACCGGCAATGGTTGCTGTCTGAAATACCGGTCCTTTTTTCAGGTGGATATCTTGGCCAACAACATAGGATCTGAGAGCAGGTGGCAGTTGAACTCTTGCCCGTGCTGTGGCCGTTCGCAAAGACACCGATTTGTGGCTAATATCTACCATATGCGGATGGCCTTGAGCATTAAGATGGGCCCATGTACGATCAGCTTTGTCCATAGAGCTAGCCCCCTAAGCCGTACATTGGGTGTGAGACCTGCTCAACCCGGCGCAGTGGTTTCATCCCCAAAAGCTGCTGGTAAATTTGCTGACGTTGGCCTGGTGTTTTGTCTCGAACCGAGAGACCCTCCTCACTAAATAGGCAGGCAAAGAGACGACCATCAGCTGTCAAGCGCCACCGGGAACAGCTGCTGCAGAAGGGCTGAGACTCAGAGGCAATAAATCCAACTTTAACATTCTCGTCGATTGTAAAGTAAAACGCTGTCGAATCAGGTGCCGCTGGAAGGGGGGTTAGAGTATAGCGTTCTTGCAGACGGGCAATGCACTCTTGTGCTGAAACGTAGTGTTCTTCATAGAGAGAGTTGGCATAGCCGACCCGCATCAGCTCCAGAAAGCGAACTGTCACGCCTGTCTTGCGGGCAAACTCAACGAAATCAAATAGCTCGCAATCGTTGATCCCCCGCATTACAACCGTATTGACTTTGAGGCTAAATCCCCGGGCAATACCCTCCTGGATATTACGGAGAATATCCGCCAGGCAGTCGCGACGGGCAATTGCAGCTTGGGTGGAGGGCTGTAGGCTATCGAGGCTAACATTAAGGTTGAGAACGTTGGCAGCCTTGAGAACGTCCCAGTAGCGGTGGAGCAGCAGGCCATTGGTTGTTAGGCTGAGGGACGGGATCTTCAGCTTGGCAAGTTCCTGAATGACTTCATCAAAGTCTTGCCGAACCAGAGGCTCACCACCTGTAATGCGAACTTCTTCAATGCCATAGTCCAGCAACTCGCCAATAATTTCTTTGTATTGCTGCGGAGTTAAGTAGCTACTTTTATCCAGAAATTCTGGATGCAAAGGCATGCAGTAGCGGCAGCGAAGGTTGCATTGATCGGTTAGAGAAACCCTTAGCTTGCGAATGCGACGATTCCATTGATCCACTAGCTGCATCTTAGTACCACGGATAGAATTGGATGCTTTGCTCGGGGCTGAGGATAGTTTGAGCCGGGGGTAACTCTACAAAGCCATCGCTGTCTGTTAGAGCGATGAAGTCTCCGGAGTTGTTAGGCATAATCGGTGTAAAGACTCGGTTGGCGCTCATCTTAACGGGCACAAAAAGAGTGAGATTGGGTTTGAAGGTAATGACTTCACTTAGGTGCCCAGAGTCAGTGTTACGGTTGAGGAGATAACGATGCAAACATACAAGAGCTGAGATGGGGTTGCCTGGGAGGCCCCAAACTATAGTATTGGCCTGATGGTCGATGCCAAACCACATTGGCTTGCCTGGCTTTTGCGCCACGCCGTGGATGTAGGCAGTAACACCACAGCTTTGCCAGATGGCCGGCAAGTAGTCACACTTTCCCCTTGAAACACCCCCAGAGTAAATCAAGAGGTCGTAGTTTGGGGTATTGGCTTGGTAGTGGGTGGCAATGGCAGCAGGATCGTCCGGAAGGTGATCGGTCTCAACCTCGGTATACCCGTAGGCAAGAAGAGCCGCTCGGAGGGCCTCAGCGTTGGAGCGCCGCAGTTGGTAGGGTGCAGGGGTTTGCTCAATGGGAATCAATTCGCTGCCAGTTGCCACAACTTTGATGCGAGGAGTCCTCTCAACTTGGATGCGGCTGTAGCCAAAGGAGGCCAAGATCCCGACGTGGATGCTCTTGAGGGTAATGCCGGGGCGGAGAACCAGCGCTCCTGCAGAACAATCGCTACCTTGGGGATGAACAAAATCACCCCTGTTGCGTTCGACTTCCTGGATGATGGTGGCAATTCCTCCCTCGATACGAATTTGCTCGTAGGGAATGACGAGATCACTACCCAGCGGCAGGGCACAGCCAGTCATCACTTCCAAGCACTGCTGCGGATCGGGCAGGGTGGCAGGGCTTGTCCCCGCAGGGGCTATGCCTGCAACAGCAAAGCTTCGCTGCCCAGCAGCATAAGCGGCATAGTTGATGGCGATACCGTCCATCAGGACCCGGTTAATTGGCGGGTAGTCCCGATCGGCGTAGATCGGCTCTGCCAAAACCCGGCCCACACAGCTTGCAATCGGGATCGACTCGGTTTTGGCTGGCAGCCAGTGGTCTTTAATAATGGCTTCAGCTTCCTGGACAGTGACCATAGGTGTGGGGTGCGGAAAATTCCTGAAAGGCGGGTAGGAAATTGCGGTTTTCGTGGCCAGGGCGACTGAGCTTAATGAGGGCAAAGCGCTGCAACGGGGTCAGCTTTTGCCATAGCTCAAGAGTCAGCACGACCCCCTTGGCTGCCGCCTGCTCAAGAACGCAGTCAGGGATGGTGGTAGCGTCTTCCCAGGCAGGGTTTGGATCAACAGTTACCTCAGCGGCCTGCTCTTGGCAGACACTTTCGATAAGGTGAATTAGGTAGGCGCGGTAGGCAGCTCGGTTGTCAGCAGTATCCGTTGGCAGGTCAACCAAACTTTGGCGCTGCTGGTAACTAAAACGCAGCCACTGATGTAACTTGAGCTTGATGCCGCACTGATCGAGCTTTAAGCGCACGATCATGGGAATGCAGCGAAGGCTGTCGGCAAAGTCTTGCTCAAACTTAAAGATCATTTTGGTGGCCGCTCGATGCGACTAAGCTTGACGGCACAGGCTTTGAGTTCAGGTTGCTTTGAGCTGGGGCAGGCAACCGGGTGGGTGAGAGCGTTACAGCTTGTATCATTGCCCCACAATGCCCCCCAGTGCATGGGCATGAACACTGTGCCAGGGCTGATGGCGCAGGTAATTTTAACCGGCAGGGTAGCCTTGCCGCGCCGTGATTCAATCCTCACCCAGTCACCCTCAGTTAGCCCTACCTTGCTGGCATCGCGGGGATGGATTTCGAGAAAGGGTTGGGGGTGCATTGCTCGGATTTTGGCGACATGTCCAGTGCGGGTTTGGGTGTGCCAATGGCCATAGAGACGTCCTGTGGTGAGGATGTAGGGATATTCAGGGTCGGGCGGCTCGGCAAGGCCGCGGGAATGGCTGGGGATAAAGCGGGCACGACCTGTGGGCGTTGGGAAACGGTGAAAGGACTCCGTCCCGCTGGCGCGATCGGTATAGAGGTTGCGGGTCTCCACTGAACCTGTGCGCGGATATGGCCATTGCTGAGGCCCCTGGCGCAGGAGCTCATGGCTGAGGCCAGACTGATCGCAGAGACGCCCGGCAGTTAGACCCACATATTCGGCAAAGACCTCAGCGCTATCGGCAAAGTCAAATGCCTTGGCAAAGCCCAGGCGGCGGCCTACTTCCGCCCAAATTTCCCAATCAGCCCGCGCTTCACCAGGAGGGTTACGCCAAGCTGGACAGAGGGTAACGCGGCGCTCCGAATTGGTCATGGTGCCTGTCTTTTCGCCCCACTGGGCAGCAGGGAGTACCAGATGGGCATAGGCAGTGCTTTCGGTGGGGAAGTAGGCGTCTTGGACAATCGTAAAGGGCGACCGCGCCAGAGCTGCTTCTACCCGACGTAGATCAGGCAGGCTCACCAGGGGATTGGTGGCGGCAATCCAGAAAATATCGAGGGCATCGGCTTCGAGGGCACGGATCATCCCCAGCGCATCAAGGCCAGGTTCAGGGTTAATTGGGCCAAGCTGCCAGTGCTGCTCCACTGCTGCCCGATCCTCTGGATTCGTAACCTTGCGGTAGCCGGGCAATAGATGTGCCAAGCCGCCCGCTTCTCGACCGCCCATAGCATTGGGCTGACCTGTTAGCGAAAAGGGCCCTGCCCCTGCAAACCCTATCTGGCCGGTGAGCAAATGGAGATTGATGAGGCTGGTCACCTTGGCCGTGCCTTCGCTGGACTGGTTAAGCCCCATCGACCACATGGAAAGCGTTTTCTGCGACTGCTGCCACAGTCGCGCAACAGCAAGTACCTCCTCAACTTCTAGGCCACAGCGGCTGGCTACTTGCTCAGGGGTGTAGTCGGCAACCAGGGCAGCATAGGCTTCAAAGCCTTCGGTGTGCTGGGCAATGAAGTCATGGTTGATGGCGCCCCACTGAATGAGTAGGTGAGCAATGCCATTGAGCAAGTCAATATCGCTACCTGGAGTAATCCTCAGATACAAATCGGCCTCCTCAGCCGTCTGCGTACGACGGGGATCCACCACAACAATCTTTAGGCTTGGGTCGCTTTTGTGGCGCTTGCGCAAGCGATTGAACAGAATTGGGTGGCATTCAGCGGTATTGGTGCCGATCAAAAAAGCCAGCTCGCAGCTATCGAGATCCGTGTAGCTACAGGGGGGGCCGTCCGAGCCGAGACTCTGGCTGTAGCCCTCTACGGCAGAAGACATGCAGAGGCGGGAATTGCTGTCGAAGTTATTGCTTCCTAGACACCCCTTAAGTAGCTTTTGGGCAATGTAGTAATCTTCGGTTAGCAACTGCCCTGAGCCGTAGATGGCAATCCTTTCGGGAGAGGTCTGGCGAATGCGCTCGACAATTAAATCCAGCGCTTGATCCCAGCTCACCGGCTGGAAATCCTCGCTGAGGCTAGGGCGATAGAGAGGCACCGTAGCCCGATTGCAATCGAGGGTTTCCAGGAGAGTCGCACCCTTAACGCAAACCATGCCCTGGCTGGACGGATGAGCTCGATCGCCGCGAATTTTTGTGCCGTCGGCCAGAATTTCTAGGCCACAACCAACCCCACAGTAGGGACAAAGGCTGCGTACGTTATCCATGTTCCCCCTCTGTTGTTACTTGGCTTGGTGTGGGCAAGGCGGCCGTAGGGAAAGAAGCTAGGGGTGTTGGGCCTAAGGCCTGCTTATCTAGCTGTCCTTGCCGCGGTTCTCACAAGTTCCAACGCCCCAGCCTAGAGACATTGACCTGGAACTTTTGTAGCTTGCGTTACTTTTTGCTCCTCACTATGCGGAAACATCATAGGAGGAATGCTTGAGCAGCATAGCCACCTCCTGCCAACTGCGGTTAGGTCTCTAGGCAAAGCAAGGGAGAAACAGGCAAGGAGTGCTCCTAAAGGCTCCGTCCCGCTAGACGAGGCGAGGAAAGTTTTAGGTCTGTAAAGGGCAACCTGAGATCTGAGATCAAGCTGCATAGGGGAGAAAGGCCCCCGAGTCGTTTGCACTTGGATACTGACGCTCCAAAGGGGAAGCAGACGCTGCTATGAGCTGACTTTCTCTTCATAAAGCCTATCTAATGCTCTGCCGTCGAGCAACTAAAGCTCCGCACGTCATGACCTTGATCAAGCTGCTGGCGGTAATCGTAATTGTCGGCATTCTCTCTGCTATTAGCATTCCCAATTTTCTTAACCACATTCGCCGTTCCAGAGTTGCAGAAGCCCAGACAGCTCTAGCAGCTATCGGCGGTGCTTCAGAAGTTTTCCGAATGGACTTCATGGTTTATCCTCCTGCCTACGCCGATATTGAATTTGGCGGGATCCACAGGGATCGCTATTTGCAAGATCCTTGGCAAGCCCCCAACTATCGTCTTCCTGAAGTTGTTCCTCCCACTGCCAGCTCAAGCGGCGTTCGTTGGATGACTGAGTCTCACACACATACAACTGTTAGTGGGGATCTCCTGCGCTGCGACCTTGGCTTAGGGGATCGCCAGCAAGAGGTTTTGGCCTCTGGCTACGACCTGCGCAGCTCTTGCAACCTCTATCGCTAGGAAGACAAGACTCGGGCAACTTGAGCTTGAGCTGCCGACTAGCTGTTCCATCGATTGGCCGGTTCTTAACCTGCTCGACAGGTGTTATCTTGAAAGCGCCTGTGAAAGGGGAAGCGGAGCTTTGGCCAGTAGCCTGCTGATCCGCAATGCCGAGCTGGTGGTACCGGAAGGGGATCCCTGGCTGGGAGATGTGCTGGTGAAAAACGGGCAGATTGCCGAGATCGGCCAGCATCTGGCTGCAGAAGGGGTGGCCAGGGTCATCGACGCCGAGGGCCATACCCTGATGCCGGGGGTGATCGACCCCCAGGTTCACTTTCGCGAGCCGGGCCGGGAGCACAAAGAAGACCTACAGACGGGATCCTGGGCCTGTGCCCGCGGCGGGGTAACCAGCTTTTTGGAGATGCCCAACACTGACCCGCTGACGATCGACCAGGCAACGCTGGATGACAAGTTGGCCCGGGCCGCCAGCAAGTGTGTGGTCAATTACGGCTTTTTCATCGGCGCTACCGCCGATAACTTGAAGGAGCTGCAGACGGTGCAGGGGGCTTGCGGCATCAAGATCTTCATGGGATCCATGCATGGGCCCCTGTTGGTGGATGATCAGGCGGCGCTGGAGCGGATTTTCGGGGAAACGGATCCCAACTTCTTAATTGCCGTCCATGCCGAAGATCTGTCTCGCATCAAAGCTCGTAAGGCCCTGTTTGCCGGACGCACAGATGTAGCCGTTCACTCGCAAATTCAGGACGAGGAATCGGCCCTGATCGCCTCACGGCGGGCTTTGGACTTGGCCACCCGCTACCGCCATCGCCTACACATTTTGCACCTTTCCACCGGCCTAGAGGTGGAACTGCTGCGCCAGCACAAGCCGGCCTGGGTGACGGCAGAGGTGACCCCCCAACACCTACTGCTCAGCACCGCCGATTACGCTCGTCTGGGATCCCTGGCCCAGATGAACCCCCCCCTGCGGGATCCCGCTAACCTGGCCCAACTGTGGCAGGGGCTGCACGACGGGATCCTGGATTGCATTGCCACTGACCATGCCCCCCATACTCTGGAAGAAAAGGCTCAGCCCTACCCCCACTCCCCCTCGGGTATGCCGGGAGTAGAGACGGCCTTGCCCCTGATGCTGACTGCAGCGCAGCAGGGCCGCTGCACGCTGGCGCAGGTGGTGCAGTGGATGTGTGAGGCGCCGGCCCGCCTCTACCGGATCCCCAACAAAGGGCGGCTGCAGGTGGGCTACGACGCCGACCTGGTGCTGGTGGATCGCCACACACCCAAACCGGTGCGGCGGGAAGAGCTGCTGACCAAATGCGGCTGGAGTCCCTTCGAGGGCTGGGAATTGGTGGGCTGGCCCCTAGTCACGATCGTGGGCGGACAGATTGCCTTTCAAAACGGCCAGGTGGATCCCTCGGTGCGGGGAAAGGCTCTTCAGTTTCAGCGCTAGCCAGGGATCCCTGCTATCCCGCAAGGGCTTCCGATAGCAGCAGGACAGAAGTGGCGCAGTAGCCTATCCTAGCTTCCCTCTCCCTTTGGGGGAGAGAAGCCAGGCCTGAGGGCGGGATGGCGCAAAAGCCTCAGGAACGGTCTCAGGCTGGTTTGCCGATCACCACACACCTCGGCCTGCTGGGTCCGGCAACTCTGGCCCAGAAACTCGTGTTACTCTGAAAATGATAATTACTGATAATCAAAATTGAAAACGGCAAGGGGGCCTCATGAAAGTTGCCTACGTGTTCACTCACCCTCGCTGCGGCACCTATAAGTTGGGCCAGATGATCCTGCCCCAGCTAGAAGCAGGGGTGCATGGAGCGCAGGTGGTGGGCATGTTCTTTTTCGACGACAACTGCTTTGTTTTGCGGCAGGGGGATCCCATCGGCGAGCGCCTGGCCAAGATTGCCGAAGCGCAGAACATTTTGCTGATGATGTGCGACATGTGCGCCCTGGAGCGCAACCTGGCGGAAGGGGAACCCAAGTGGTGCGACTCAAAAGGCCAGGGGCGCAAGGAGCCGGGCCATTGTGTTCCCAAAAACGTGGTCAAAGGGGTGCAGGTGGGCTGCTTCCCCGACCTCTACGCGGCCTTGCAAGACAACCCACCTGACCAGGTGATCAGCCTCTAGCCAACTGGCCTAGCTGACGGCTACAGCAGCAGGCGGCTCTTGGCGGGGCTGAGAGCCGATCTTGCGGAAGATCAGCCGCTCGTTGGCCACCTCCACCAGGATGCGGTCGCCGGGCAGGAACTCGTTTTCCAGCAGCTTGGTGGCGAGGGGGTTTTCGATCTCCCGCTGGATTACCCGCTTCAGCGGGCGGGCGCCAAACACGGGGTCGTAGCCCAGCTCGGCCAGGTAGTCCTTGGCCTCTTCGGTGAGGACAATTTCAATTTGCTGATCCGCCAGCAACTGCTCCACCCGCCGCATCTGCAGGCTGACGATCTGGCGGATTTGCTCTTTGGTTAGAGCGTGGAAGATGATCAGTTCATCCACCCGGTTGAGGAACTCCGGCCGGAAGTGGTGCCGCAGCATGGCCAGCACCTGGCTTTTCATCTCCTCGTAGCGGCTCTCGTCGCCGCCAATTTCCAGGATGAGCTCGCTGCCAATGTTGCTGGTCATGATGATGATGGTGTTTTTGAAGTCCACCGTCCTGCCTTGGGAGTCGGTGATGCGGCCGTCGTCCAGCACCTGCAGCAGGATGTTGAAGACATCAGGGTGGGCTTTTTCCACCTCGTCAAAGAGCACCACCGAGTAGGGGCGCCGCCGCACCGCTTCCGAGAGCTGCCCGCCTTCTTCGTAGCCCACATAGCCCGGCGGAGCCCCAATCAAGCGGGAGACGGAGTGCTTCTCCATGTACTCCGACATGTCGATGCGCACCATGGCCTCGGAGGTGTCGAAGAGGAACTCCGCCAGGGCGCGGGCCAGCTCGGTCTTCCCGACGCCGGTGGGCCCCATGAACAGGAACGAGCCGATGGGCCGATTGGGATCCTTGAGGCCGGCCCGGGCCCGCCGGATGGCGGCTGCCACCGCCGCTACCGCCTCGTCTTGGCCCACCACCCGCTGGTGCAAATGGGCTTCCAGGCGCAGCAGCTTCTGCTTTTCCGACTCCATCAGGCTGGTGACTGGGATCCCGGTCCAGCGGGAGACGATCTCGGCAATGTCTTCGGGCGTCACCTGCTCCCGCAACAAGGGCTCGCCGTTGGCCTGCAGCTTGGCCAGGTGGGCCTCCTGCTCTTGGATCTGGCGCTCCAGCTCCATGAGCTTGCCGTATTTGAGCTCGGCAGCGCGGTTGAGGTCATATTTTTGTTCTGCCTGTTCAATCTGCAGCTTGACGGCATCCCGCTCGGCCTTGAGGTTTTGCAGCCGCTCGATGGCCTCTTTTTCCATCTGCCAACGGGCGCTCAGCTCCCGCTGCCGCTCCATCAAGTTGGCCAGCTCCTGCTCAATTTTGCCCAGGCGCTCTTTGGAGGCGGGGTCGTCTTCTTTCTTGAGGGAGAGCTCCTCCATCTGCAGTTGCATGATGCGCCGGTCGATTTCATCCAATTCGACGGGCTTGGAGGTGATCTCCATCTTCAGCTTGGCCGCCGCTTCGTCCACCAGGTCGATGGCCTTGTCGGGCAGGAAGCGCTCGGAGATGTAGCGGTTGGAGAGGACTGCCGCTGCCACCAGGGCCGAGTCGCTGATTTTGACCCCGTGGTGCAGCTCGTAGCGCTCTTTGAGGCCGCGCAGGATGGAGATGGTGTCTTCCACGGAGGGCTGATCCACATACACCGGCTGGAAGCGGCGCTCCAGGGCGGCGTCTTTTTCGATGTGCTTGCGGTATTCATCCAGGGTGGTGGCGCCAATGCAGCGCAATTCGCCGCGGGCCAGCATGGGCTTGAGCAGGTTGCCGGCATCCATCGCCCCTTCGGCCGCCCCTGCCCCCACCACGGTGTGCAGCTCGTCGATGAAGAGGATGATCTGCCCTTCCGATTCGGTGACCTCCTTGAGCACGGCTTTGAGGCGGTCTTCAAACTCGCCGCGGTACTTGGCGCCGGCAATCAGGGATCCCATATCCAGGGCGATCACCCGCCGGTTTTTCAGCGACTCCGGCACGTCTCCCCGGTTGATGCGCTGGGCCAGGCCCTCGACGATGGCGGTTTTCCCCACACCCGGCTCGCCGATGAGGACGGGGTTGTTTTTGGTGCGGCGGGAGAGCACCTGAATGACGCGGCGGATCTCGTCGTCCCGCCCAATCACCGGATCCAGCTTCCCTTCGCGGGCGGCCTTGGTCAAGTCGCGGCCATAGCGCTCCAGGGCCTCGTAGCGGGACTCGGGATTTTTGTCGGTAACCCGCTGTTTGCCTCGCACCTGTTGGATAACGGGCTTGAGGCGCTCGACCGTCAAGCCCAGGGGTGCTAGAACGCGCTTGCCCACCCGCTCGTCGTCCAGGGATCCCAAAAGCAAGTGCTCTACCGAGATAAAATCATCGCCATACTCTTTGCGAAACTCCTCGGCTCGATCCAGCGTGGTCTCCAGGCCGCGGCCTAGGTAGAGCTGATCCACCCGCGCCAGCTTGGGCTGCTGGTTGATAAAGCTTTCCACTCTATCCCGCACCAGCCTCGGATCGAGGCCGGCCCGCTGCAAAATGGTCTGGGTGAGACCCCCCTCTTGATCCAGAAGGGAGATCAGCAAATGCTCGGTTTCCAACTGTTGCTGCTGGTGCCGCCGGGCTACATCTTGGGATTGGACAATGGCGCTCCAGGCTTTCTCGGTAAATTGGTTGGGATTGGTGGGCTGCATAGGGGTTTGGCAGGAGTTTTTTTACAGTGTATAGGAAGACAATGCAGGGGGCAGCCAAGGGGCTCTCAGCCCTTGCTGCCGACTTGGGGAAGCGCTGCTGGCATCCTACGATCCAGGTATCGCCTATTTTGCCAAAGCCGGAGTTCGCAACAACCGTCCCCTCCTACCGCGATTGATGGACGGATCCCCGCCTTATTCCTCTTCTTCGTAGGGCCGTCCCTCGCCGATCACCGCCAGGTCAATTTGTTGGCGGTAGTAGTCTACGTTTTTAATCTGCACCTCCACCCGATCCCCCAGGCGGAACTGGCGCCGGCTTTTGCGCCCTACCAGGGCCTGCTGGCGGCTGCGGTATTCGTACCAGTCGTTTTTCAGGGTGCTGACCCGCACCAAGCCTTCCGCCAAGATGGGATCCACCTGCACAAAAAAGCCGTAGTTCTGGACGCTGACGATCAGGCCGGGGAACGTCTCCCCCAGGTGTTTTTGCATGAACTCGCACCGCTTCAAGCCCATCAGCTCCCGCTCTGCCTGTTGATGGAGCTGATATCCCGCCTGGATTTTGGGCAGTTGCGCTTGGAGAAAGGCCTGCCACTCCTCATGCACTTTTGGCGGCAGCACCTGCCAATCAATTTGGTCGTAGCTGCCGGGGCCATGCAGATCCACCACGGTTTTGGAGCGCGGGCTGCGGCGATCCCGTCCTTTGCTCAAGGCTAGGTGCAGAGCCCGCAAATTCAGCAAATCGGCATAGCGGCGCAAAGGGGCAGTAAAAGAGGCGTAGGGCTCTTTGAGGCCAAGGCCAAAATGGCCGAGCGGCTCCTGCAGCGGCTGCAGGCAATACTCGACGGGGGGCAGAGTAGCCAACAACTGGGCCACCAAGGCTGGGCTAGTCCCTGCGGCCAAGACATCGGGGGCGGTGATGCGGGCACAGATCCGCTGCCAATCGGCTAACGTCACAGCTTCTGGATCCTGCAAGTTCAGATCCAGCTTCATGGCGTTGGCCAGACGCAAAAAGTTCTGCAGGGCCTCAGCGGTGGGGGGCTTCTGCACGCGGGCCAACGAAGGGATCCCCAATTGGCGCAAATGGTGGCCCAAGGTTTGGTTGGCCAGCAGCAGAATTTCGGTCATCAGGGCGTGGGCGCCGAGGCGATCGCTGACCAGCAGGGGCCCATAGCCGCTTTCATCGGCAGAGTAGGGGGTGAGCAAATCCAACAGGGGCAGATCGAACCCGCCTGCCTGGTGGCGCTTGACTCGCAGGACTTGGCTGAGACGGAGCAGGTTTTGCAGCAGGGCCATCAACTCCGGCACCTCCTCATCGGGGCCCAGATCCGCGGCGGTGGCCAAGAGAGCCTGCACCTGGCCGTAGGAGAGGTGGGCCCGCGACTGCACCAGGCTGGGGTGGATCTCGAAGTTGCGCACCACCCCTTCGGGGTCAATGGTCAGCAGCAGCGAGTAGGCCAGACGCTCCTGCTGCGGCAACAGAGCCAGGCGGCTGTGCACTTCCGGCGGGAAAAGGGGCAGCACCACGCTATCCAGGTAAACCGTGGCGGTGCGCCGCTGCGCCTCCCGCTCCAGGGGGTGATCCGGATCCAGCCAGTGGGCTACATCGGCAATGTGCACCCCCAGCAGCCAGTGGCCCTCTTCTTGCCGCTGCAGGGAGACGGCCACGTTGGGCTCGAGGCCGTGGGGGTGCTGCAAGTCCAGCGGCTCCAGCGTGACGCAAAACCAGTCCCGCAGATCGCGACGGTTCTTTTGGTCGGAGCGGCTCAGCTTTTTGGGCAGAGTTGCCGCAGCCTCCAGCACCGCCGGGGGAAACTCCTGGGGCAGGTCGTACTTGCAGCAGACCAGATCCGCATCGATGGACGCCTCCGGGCCATTGCCCAAGATCTTGCGAATCGTGCCCACGGGGGGCAAGTTGCCCAGCGGGTAGCGCTCCACTTCCACATAGGCCACCCGACCTTCCGCCAGCTCGGCAGGGGATCCCTCGGTCAAGGCCAGCTCGAACAGCAGCCGGTCATCCAGAGGCACCACCCGGAAACCCTCTTCCGTCTGTTTGAGGCGGCCCACGAGAGTGGGATTGGCCCGTTCCACAACAGCTACCACCTCTCCCTCTGGGCTGCGGCGGCGATTGCCTTCTTTGGTAATCCGGGCTATCACTTGGTCGCCGTTCCAAGCGCCGCTAAGGTTGCTGCCGTGGATATACACATCCTCTGCCCCCGGTTCATCCCGCACGGCAAAGCAAAAGCCCTTGCTGGAACAGCGCAAACGCCCCACCACCAAGGATTCATCCGGCTTACGCCGATAGCGGGGCGGATCCCCTGTCCGTTCGAGAAACCCCGCCCGTACCAGACCATCGAGGGCAATCTCGAGCATTTCCGGCGCTTCTGGGTCTGAGGCTGGCAGGAGGGCAAGCAGCGCGTCTTTATCGGTCCATTGCTCGGCAGGTTGAGAGAAAAAGTGATGAAAAATCCGAGAGAAATCCATTGCGGGTATCCAGGGGGAATGAGAGCCGCGATTAAGGGACAGGCGCAGCCACTTGGATTAGTCGCGGTGGCCGGTGACGATAAAGGCTACTCGCTGACCGATGTTGGTGCAGTGGTCGGCCAGACGCTCTAGGTAGCGGATCGCCAGCAACATCAACAGGATAGGCTCGATCGATCCCTTGATGTCAGACTGCTGCGCCAACGTATTGTAAAGGTTGGTGTAGTCTTCATCAACGGCGTCGTCTTCCCGCTTCAGTTGTCGGCCCAGCTCGGCATCCAACTCCGTCAGGGCGGCCAGGCTGTGGCTGAGCATTTTCTGGCAGCGCTGCATCATCAGGCGAATGCAGCTCAGCTCCGGGGGCGGCGGGTACATGACCAAGCGCAGGGCCACTTCGGCCAAATCTTTGGCGTAGTCGCCAATCCGCTCCAAATCGCGTACCAGTTGCATCAGGGTACTGATCCAGCGCAGATCCCGCGCCACCGGGGAGCGCAAGGCAATCAAATTAATACAGTCTTTCTCGATTTGACGATAAAAACGGTCAATTTGCTTGTCTTGGGCGATCACCTGTTCGGCGGCGGCCAAGTTCTGTTCAAACAGGGCCTGCTGGGCCAAGACCACCGACTTTTCCACCAGCGCCCCCATGCGCAGCACATCCTGCTGTACCCGTTTGATGTGAAGTTGTAGCTCGGCTTGCCCCATGGCTTTCTCCCATGAATGTGGGCAGGGGGGAAATGTCTGCAGTCGTTTTGGATCACCAGAGCCAGTTGATCTCAATCATGGCAAACTTCGCCTGGAATAGGGGCAGGGAAGATGGCCAACTTGGGGGAAGATGAAAATAGCGGTTGCCCTTTGAGGGGGATTCGTCTGTCTGGAGTTCTCGGGTTGCTTTGTCATTGAGACGGTCTCATGGCTCTCCCCCCTATCGTTGTGTTGGACGATGATCCCACCGGATCCCAAACCGTTCACAGTTGCCTGCTCCTCACCCGCTGGGATCCGGAGACCTTGAAGCTGGGGTTGCAGGATCGTTCGCCGATTCGCTTCATCCTCACCAATACTCGGGCTTTGCCCCCGGCGAAGGCAGCGGAGGTGACGCGGTCGGTATGTGGGGCGTTGAAGGAGGTGATGGGGGAGCTGGGGTGGGAGCGGGCCCTTTTCGTCAGCCGCTCCGACTCGACTTTGCGGGGGCACTACCCCTTGGAAACCGATGTGATGGCAGCGGAGCTGGGGCCCTTCGATGCTCATTTTCTGGTGCCGGCCTTTTTTGAGGGAGGGCGCATCACCCGCAACAGTGTCCACTACCTACGGGTGGGGGAGCGCTGGATCCCGGTGCATGAGACGGAGTTTGCCCGCGATGCGGTGTTTGGCTACCACCACAGCTATTTGCCTGAGTATGTGCAGGAGAAAACCCAAGGGCGGATCCGGGCCGAGCAGGTGGTGCGACTGACCCTGGAGCAGATCCGCGCCGGCTGTCTGGAGCGGCTTTTGAGGCTGGAGGGGAATGTCTGCTGTGTGGTGGATGGAGAAACCCAGGCGGATCTGGATCGTTTTGCCCAGGATGTCTGGGCGGCTCTGGAGCAGGGGAAGCGCTTTTTGTTTCGCAGCGCCGCCAGCCTCTTGACGGCCCTGGCCCAGTTGCCGCCGCAGCCGGTTCCGCCAGAGGAGATGGGGCAGTTTGTCCGCTCCGACCGGCCAGGGGTGGTGATCGTGGGATCCCATGTGCAAAAGTCCAGCCAGCAGTTGGCTCGGCTGTTGCAGGAGCCAGGGATCCAGGGCATCGAGGTGGAGGTAAAGCGCCTGTTGGAAGCGGGGAGGGAAGCGGAGCTGCTGCCGGCCCTCTTGAGCCAAGTCCACCGCGCCTACGGGCAGGGCCTGACACCGGTGGTCTACACCAGCCGGGAAGAAGTGGGGTTTGACGGCGCCAACCCGGAGGCACGCCTGGCCTTTGGGCAGAGAGTTTCCCGCCTGTTGATGGCCATTGTGCAGGGGCTGCCGGAAGGGATCGGCTATCTCATCAGCAAGGGCGGCATCACCTCCAACGACACCCTCAGCCTCGGCCTCAATCTGCCGGCCGTGCGGCTGCTGGGGCAGATCTACCCAGGGATCTCCATGGTGCTCACGCCGGCGGATCACCCCCGCTTTCCCAACCTGCCGGTGGTGCTGTTTCCGGGCAACGTGGGCGAGGCGGATACGTTGGTTTTAATCCACCGTCGCCTCCACAGCCGCGGGCTAGTCTAGCCTGGAGGAAATCACCATGGCTGAACTCATCTCCCCCCCTGAAGCTCTGCCTGCCTTGGAGGCCTGGTGGGGATCCCTGCGGCAGGGGCCAACGGTGTTGCCTCCGGCGGTGGTGCACCGCTGTTCTGAGCGCCTGGGCAGCCGGGATGCCGATGTGGTGATTGCCGGCGGCACCCTGGGGATTCTCTTGGGGGCGGCTTTGGCCCGGCGAGGCTGGCGGGTGATCCTGATCGAGCGCGGCATCTTGCGGGGGCGGGAGCAGGAGTGGAACACCTCGCGGCAGGAGCTGCAGGTGTTGTTAGAACTGGAGCTGCTCACCCCGACAGAGTGGGAGGCAATCCAGGTGACCCACTACCCCCGAGGGCGCATTGGCTTTGGGGAGGGCCCCACCTGGTGGGTGGAAGGGGTGCTCAATGTGGGCGTGGATCCGGTCAGCTTGCTGGAGTTCCTCAAGCAGCACTTCCTAGACTGGGGAGGGCAGTTGCAGGAGCAAACTGGCTTTCTTGGCGCCACAATCCACCCCGACGGGATCCGCATCCAGACCACCACCGGCCAGCTCAGCGCCCAGCTCCTGGTGGATGCCATGGGGCACCGCTCCCCCATCGTGGCCCAGGCCCGCCAAGGGCAGCCGCCGGACAGCGTCTGTCTGGTGGTGGGATCCTGTGCCCAGGGGCTGCCCGACCAACCCACTGGGGATCTGTTCTACAGCTTTACCCCCGCCCAGAACGGCTACCAGCCCTTTTGGGAAGCTTTCCCCGCCCGCGATGGGCGCACCACCTACTTGTTTACCTACTGCGACCGGGATCCCCGCCGACCCAGTCTGGAGAGGCTGTGGCAGGACTACTGCCGGCTGCTCCCTGCCTACCAGGGGGCCGAGCTGGCGCAGATCCGCTGGGTGCGCAAGCTGGGTGGCGTTTTCCCCGCCTACCGCCGCAGCCCGCTGCAACTGCCCTGGGATCGCCTCTTGGCAGTGGGAGACAGCAGCGGCAGCCAGTCGCCCTTGAGCTTTGGCGGCTTTGGGGCGATGTTGCGCCACCTGGATCGCCTGCAACAGGGGATCCACGAGGCCCTGGCGCAGCGGCAGCTCGACCGGGCGGCCCTGGCCCTGCTGCAGCCCTACCAGCCCAATTTGGCGGTGACCTGGCTGTTTCAGAAGGCGATGATCCCCCCTTTGGCGGAGAAAAACTGGGATCCCAACAGCATTAACCGCTTGTTGAGCAGAGTGTTTGAGGCCATGATGGCCGCCGGCCCCCAGGTGGTGCAGCCCTTTTTGCAGGATGTGGTGCAGTTGGGCGGCTTGGCCCAAGCGCTGTGGGGCGTGATGAGGCGGGATCCCTGGCTGGTAGTCGAGCTTTTGCCCCGGCTGGGCTTGCCGGAGCTGGTGGAATGGGCGGGCCACTTCGGCGCCCTCGGCCTCTACGAGCTTTTGCAAAGGCTAGCTGACCGCCCAGAAGCAACCCCGCAAGACTACTTTTGGAAGCGGCGGCGCGAGGCCTGGCGCTACGGCTGCGGCCGGGATCACCTCTCCTAGGTGTTCTGGCCGTACACCACCACCCCATAGGGCGGTATCTCAACGGGCTCCCCTTGGTTTTTTGCCGGCAGGGAGGATCCCTGGTCGCCGCTATCTAGAAGCTTCTGCCAACTGCCGCCGGGCCATTGGGCGTAGGTGACCACCTGGTCGGGGCTGAAGTTCAACAGGGCCAGGACAGCTTGGGATCCCTGGTGGCGGTGCAGGGCCAGGCCAGTTTGGGCAAACAGCTCCACCTCCACCGAGTTCCGCTCCAGGTTTTGCAGCGGCGCCAGGGTCTTGCGCAAGTGAATGAGGGTTTGGTACCACCGCCGCAAGACCTGGTGATGGCCGGCGTGGCCCAGTTCCCAGTTGAGCTTCGAGCGCAAGAAAGTCTCTTCCGCTTGGGGATCCGGCACCTCCCCTTGCCAGGCAAAGGCGCTGAACTCGCGGCGCCGTCCCTGCCGCACCGCTTCCACCAGGTCGGGATCCCCGTGGCTGACAAAATACAGAAACGGCGCCACCTCCCCGTATTCTTCCCCCATAAACAGCAGCGGCAGCATGGGGGCCAGCAGCAAAGCAGCGGCAGCCAACTTGAGACCTTCAAAAGAAGTGAGCTGGCTGAGGCGCTCTCCCAGCCTGCGGTTGCCCACCTGGTCGTGGTTTTGGATGCAGATGACAAACTGGGATCCCGGCCTGCCGATGGCGGAATTGCCGTGGCGCCTGCCGCGGTAGGGGGAGTACTGGCCGGAATAGACGTAGCTTTCGCGGTAGGCCTTGGCTAGGTGCTCCAATTGGCCAAAGTCTTGGTAGTAGCCTGTCTTTTCCCCGGTCAGCAGGGTGTGAACCGAGTGATGGAAGTCGTCGCACCACTGGGCATCTAGCCCGTAGCCCCCCTGCTCGCGGGGGGTGATGAGGCGGACATCGTTGAGGTCGCTTTCCGCTACCAGAACCCTAGGCCAGCCGCTGCGCGCTTCTAGGGCATCTACCCGCTCCGCCAATTCTTGCAAAAAAGGGTGGGCGCTGAAGTCGTAGATGGCGTGCACCGCGTCCAGCCGCAGGCCGTCCAGGTGAAACTCCTCTAGCCAGTACTCGGCATTTTGCAGGAAAAACTCCCGCACGCCGTCGGAGGAGCGGTCGTCGAAGTTGAGGGCCTCTCCCCAAGGAGTGCGGTACTTGTCGGTGAAGTAGGGGCCAAAGTCCCGCAGGTAGTTCCCCTCCGGCCCCAGGTGGTTGTAGACCACATCCAAAACAACCGCCAGGCCCTGCTGATGGCAGGCGTTGACCAGTGCTTTCAGGCCCGCTGCTCCCCCATAGCTGGCCTGCACGGCATAGGGATAGACGCCGTCATAGCCCCAGTTGCGCTCCCCCGGAAACTGGGCCACCGGCATCAGCTCCAGCACGTTGACCCCCAGCTCCACCAGGTGCGGCAGGCGAGGGATCAGGGCGGCAAAGGTGCCCTCTGGGGTAAAGGTGCCTACATGGAGCTCGTAGAGGATCCACTGGGAGAGCGGGATCCCCCGCCAGCCCTGATCCTGCCAGTCGAAGTGGGGATCCACCACCCGCGATGGGCCGTGGACGCCGTAGGGCTGGCAGCGGGAAGCGGGATCTGGCCGCTCCACCACCCCCGCTGCGGTGTGCAGACGGTAGAGGTAGTCCACCGGCCCCGGCGGGATCCCCTCCACCTCCGCCTGCCAATAGCCCTGCTCCTCCTGCTTGAGAGGGATAACCTGTTGGACAGGGCTGATTATCTTCAGCTCCACTTGTTCGACTAAGGGCGCCCATACCGAGAAGCGATAGCGGCCCTGCCCCAAGGGATAGGCGCCCATCCGTCCGAGCGGAGGAGAAGTCTGAAGCACGAAACCTGTCTGCACAACTTGGCTTCTACTATAGCGCCTTGCTCCCCTACACAAAAGGATAGCTTGGTAGCCCCGTACTTTAGTACGGGGCGGAAAAGCCCTTGAGCAACTTTAGTTGCTTCTTTTAGCTAGTACAGAGCTTCTCCAGGAAAACGACCTACTGCGGTGCAAAACCCGCGCGGCAATAACTAACCTGGAGGAACTTAAGTCCGAAGTAAGCAGAACTTTGAGGTTATGCCTCAAAGAACTGTCTAGGGGCGTGTTGAAAGCGCCTTCGCGAGTCCATTTTGAGCTGCGTAAGAATCCCCTGGGTGGGAGTGTCAAAGAACCTAAACTCTCCTGCTTCCCCTGCTGAGAAGGAGCCAGCCAGGCAAGAGGGCACCTGGCTCAAAAGAACCCTAGGGGAAGTTGCACCTGCAAACCCCCTCGGCGGATTCCCTTCTGGATGCAGGCGTGCTCAGCGCTATTCGGCGCTCCGCCCCCTTTCCTCCCTTGCCGAAGAGGTTTGCCGGCGAGAAACTGGTGCTGGAAGTTAAGGTGTTGAGCGGATCCCTGAAGGCTAGCCTCGTTGGGGATCCGAAAAACTAAGCCGAACCCTGGTTTGGCTACCTTGTATAGCCACAAGCCAAGTTCAGACTACTGAGAATTGCCTAGGCCATGGACTTACGGCGGTTGCGCCGCATGGCTACCGCTTTGCGCTTGCGCTTTTCCAGGTTGGTTTCAAAGTGGCGATGGTTGCGCAGATCCCGCAGAATGCCCGCCTTGGAGACCTGGCGCTTGAAGCGGCGCAGCGCCGATTCGATCCCTTCGTTTTCGCCAATCGTCACTTGAGTCATAAAGAAGCTATCTCCTCCGTCGATGAGTAGAACGAAAGCACAATCGGGATCCCTATCCTAAACCATCTCCGCCCTGCTGCTGACGGTTACAGGGCGCGGCTGCCAAAGTTGAGGCCCGAAACCGCCTCACCCTCTCTCAAATTCACGACAAACGAGGCCGTTGTTCCGGTGGAAGGCGGCGGAGAAGGCGTTGGCGCTGGGCTGGGGGCGCTGCCGATTACGGATTGTACAAAACCCACAAAGCTGGACACTCGCGTGTACACCCCGTAGAAATTGGGCTGGGCGCAGCCTCTGCCAAAACTGGTGATCCCGGCCAGGGCAAAACCCGTGCCACTGGACACAATCAAAGGCCCACCACTATCGCCCTTACACGTATCGACTCCTCCCTGGGGAAAGCCGGCGCAGAGCATGGTATCTAAAATGGTGCCATTGTAGGATTGGGGCGCGTTGCACACCTCGTTGGCGACAATGGGAACTTCAGCCTGCTGTAGAGCCCCGGGAAAGCCGCTGGGCTCCTCCTCGAGACGGGGGAAGGTGGCTCCCCAGCCAAGGATGGTGGCGAGAGTACCAGGGGCAGTCAGGTTGGTTTGGTTGGGCTGCACCAGCGGCAGGGTAGGCAGGTCCACTTGCCGAGAGAGGCGCACCAGGGCAATGTCATTCCCCCCCTCTGTCCCTCGTAGGGGGTCGTAGTTGGGGTTGAGGACAATTTGCGCGGCGCGAATGCGTTGGCCGGCACCGATTTGCAAGCGGTTGGTACCCAACAGCAGATCCAGATTTTGGGCACTCACTACCTGCTTGCCTTGATCGTCGAAAAAGCAGTGGGCAGCGGTAACTACCCACTCCGGCGCGATCAGGGATCCGCCGCAAGACAGCGCTTGAAAAGGATCTGGCTCAGCCGCGTCCAGCAAAGCCACCATCCAGGGAAAGGCCCCTTCGGGAGCAGGTCTGCCGCCCACAATCCGCTCCAGCCCCAAGCCTGAGCGCGGCGTGGTGAAGATTCGCCCCGGGGGCAAAAGGGCGGTGACGCGGTAGGTGCCGGGGGACAAGTTGGAGAAACGAAAGTTGCCGTTGGCATCGCTGACAGTGCTGGGTTCCCCTGGATCGAGGCGTCCATTGCTGTTCAAGTCCAGAAAGGTGGTGATGCCCGGCAGCCCCGGCTCCCCCGGATCCCGCAGCCCATTGCCGTTGAGATCGTCGAAATGGGATCCCTCGATGCGCCCTGCAGGAGGGGCTGGAAGCGGCGGCAGGGGACGGTTGGAACCCCCACCACCACAGGCACTTATGCTCAGGGCCAAACCCAACCCCACCAGAACAGACCAAAAGTGGGCCAGGCCAAAGGGAAAATGGGAGCGCAAAGGATAAAGCATGGTCATTCTCCAAGGCCAGACGGTTATGCTAGCCAAGCATATCCTGCCAACCGAGGAAGCCTAAAGATTGGGACTCCTGCGCCCAGCCTCCAAGACTCCTTGTTTGGGCAGGCTGCGGGAGGGTGAGTCTGCGCTGAAAGAGTGTTACGCTCTTTAGCTAGGTGCAAAGGGATCCTTAAAGTATGCAAGCCATCACCCTGCTCGGCTCCACCGGCTCCATCGGCACCCAAACTCTGGACTTGGTGGCTCAGTATCCGGAGCGCTTTCGGGTTGTCGGCTTGACCAGCTACAGCAACGTCACTCTCTTGGCCGAGCAAGTGCGGCGGTTTCGGCCTCAAATTGTAGCCATCGGGCGGGAGGAGCTGCTGCCGGAGCTGCGATCCCTGCTGACCGGGATGCGGCCGCTGCCAGAGCTAGTGGCGGGAACGGAGGGGCTGTGTCAGGTGGCGGCCCACCCGGCGGCCCAGCGGGTGGTGACCGGGATCGTTGGCTGTGCCGGCCTCTTGCCCACCTTGGCCGCTATCCGCGCCGGCAAAGACATTGCCCTGGCCAACAAAGAAACCCTGGTGGCAGGCGGCCCGGTGGTGCTGCCCCTGGTACGAGAGTACGGCGTCAAGCTCATCCCGGTGGACTCGGAGCATTCGGCCATCTTTCAATGCCTACAGGGGGTGCCGCCGGGATCCCTGCGCCGCATCTGGCTGACCGCCTCAGGGGGAGCCTTTCGCGATTGGCCGGTGGAGAAACTGAACCAGGCGACGCTGGCCGACGCCCTCAAACACCCCAACTGGGTGATGGGGCGCAAGATCACCATCGACTCGGCCACTCTGATGAACAAGGGCCTGGAGGTGATCGAGGCCCACTGGCTGTTTGGTTTGGATTATGACCGGATCGAGGTCCTCATCCACCCCCAGAGCATTGTCCACTCCTTGATCGAGCTGGCAGATACTTCTGTCCTGGCCCAGTTGGGCTGGCCGGATATGCACCTGCCCATCCTCTATGGCCTCAGTTGGCCGGAGCGCTTAGCCACCCCTTGGGATCCCCTCGATTTGGTCAAGCTGGGATCCCTCACTTTTAAGGCTCCGGATCACCGCAAGTACCCTTGCCTACAACTGGCTTATGCTGCTGGACAGGCAGGAGGAACCCTGCCGGCAGTGTTGAATGCCGCCAACGAAGCGGCGGTGGCCCTCTTCCTACAGGAGCGCATCCGCTTTTTGGACATCCCTCGCCTTTTGGAGCAGGTGTGCGAGCGGCACCAGGTCATCCCTGCCCCCAGCCTGGAGGACATTCTGGAAGTGGATGCCTGGGCGCGGCAACAGGTGGAGCTGCTGGCGCAGCAGGCCCCGGCCCAAGTTCTGGCCTGATCCCTACCAGGGGGATCCGGCACAGCGCTAGAGTGGGAAAAGGCTTGAGGAGCACCTGAGTGGCGGGATCCCATCTCCGACAACTGGCCTATTATCTGCGCCCCTATCGCCGGCAGGTGGCGCTGGGCATTGGATCCCTGCTGGTGGTAAACGGCCTGGGGGTGTTCCTGCCCTGGTACGTCAAGCTGGCCATCGACGATCTCAGCCAGAACTTGGCCGCCCTGTCGCCGCAGCGCATTGCACTTTACGCCCTGACGGTGTTGATCGTCTCCAGCCTGATGATGGGCATTCGCATTGCCTCGCGGGTGTGGATGTTTGGCGTGGGGCGGCAGGTGGAGTTCCGCCTCAAGCAGGCCATCTTCGAGCATTTGCTGACGCTGCAGCCTTCCTACTTTGCCCAGCAGACGGTTGGGGATATCCTCACCCGCATCACCAGCGATGTGGAAAATGTCCGCCGCCTGTTGGGCTTTGCCCTGCTCAACTCGACCAACACAATCTTTGCCTACGGCACCACCTTGCCGGCCATGTTTGGCATTGAGCCGCGTCTGAGCGCCCTGGCCCTATCGGTGTTTCCGGTGATGCTGGTGCTGGTGAAGTTGAGCAGCTCCCGTCTGCAGCAGGAGCAGCTCCAGGTGCAGCAGGAGCTGGCGGATCTAAGCGATCTCATCCAGGAGGACATGAACGGCATTGCCCTGATCAAGGTGTATGCCCAGGAAGAGCACGAGCAGAGGGAGTTTCGCCGCCGCAACGAGCGGCTGCTGCAGGCCAATTTGCGCCTGGCCCTCACCCGCAACCTGCTTTTTCCTTCCCTGGTGGCCTTGGTCAGCCTGAGCCTGCTGCTGCTGCTGGCGGTGGGCGGACCCCAGATTGCCGCCGGGACGCTGACGATTGGGGATTTTTCTGCCCTCACCCTCTACGTGGAACGGCTGGTGTTTCCCACCACTCTGCTGGGCTTTACCATCACTGCCTACCAGCGGGGCCAGGTCAGCCTGGAGCGGATCGACGCCCTGCTGCGGGTAGAGCCCACCATCCGCGATGCTCCCCAGGCTCTACCCCTACCTCTGGAACAGGTGCAGGGGCGTATCGAGGCCAGGGGCCTGACTTTTGCCTATGCCGACACAGGATCCGCAACGCCGGCGCTGCAGGATCTGCACTTTTGCGTCGAGCCGGGCCAATTGGTGGCGGTGGTGGGGCCGATTGGGGCGGGCAAATCCACCCTGGCCAATGCCCTGCCCCGCCTGCTGGAGATCCAGCCGGGGCAACTGTTTTTGGATGGGCAGGACATCACCCAGCTCCAACTGGGATCCCTGCGGCGGGCCATTGCCTACGTGCCCCAGGAGAGCTTTCTGTTCAGCGCCAGTGTTCGGGATAACATCCGCTACGGCAAGCCGGATGCCGAAGACTGGGAGGTGGAATGGGCCGCCAAGGCTGCCCACATCCACGCCGAGATCCTCACCTTTCCCAAGGGCTACGACACGCTGGTGGGGGAGCGGGGCATCACCCTTTCTGGCGGCCAGCGGCAGCGCGTGGCCCTGGCGCGGGCTCTGCTGGTGGATGCGCCGATTTTGATCCTGGATGACTGTCTCTCCAGCGTGGACAACCAGACGGCCCAGGCCATTCTCCGCCACCTGCGCCAGGCCAGGGCCCAGAAAACGGCGATCTTCATTACCCATCGCCTCACGGCGGCGGTGGAGGCGGATCAGATCTGGGTCATGGACAAGGGCCGCATCGTGCAGCAGGGATCCCATGCCCAGTTGCTGGCAGATCCCCAGGGGCTCTACGCCCGTCTCTGGGCCAAGCAGAAGCTGGAAGAGGCCCTGGCCTAGGTTTTCTCGGGGAGAGATCTGGCGGATCTATGGCCAGGAAGCCGGCTGAGCGGATACCGTAGGCGGCAAAGCATTGGGGTGAGAGGTGACATGGAGACTGCCGGGATCGTTGGCGTTAGCGGTGCGGAGCCTTCTCTAGGCCAATTGCTCAACCAAGCCGGGATCCAACCCCAGGTGGTTCAGGGATCCCTAGAGGGCGTGCAGGTCAGGGGTCTGTGTGCCGATTCGCGCCAGGTGCAGGCTGGGGATCTCTTCTTGGGCATGCCGGGATCCCGCGTTGACGGCGGCGAGTTTGTCCGCGAGGCGCTCACCCGAGGAGCCGTGGCGGCCCTTATTGCCCAGGAGGCTTGGGAGAAAGTTAGCGGAGAGGCTGGAGGAGGCAGTCAGCCCATTCTGGTTTTGCCCCGCAGCGGCATCAACAGGGCCCTGGCCCAGGTGGCGGCGGCCTTCTACGGCTTTCCCGCCCGCCAGCTTACCCTGGTGGGAGTTACCGGCACCAACGGCAAGACCACCACCACCCATCTCATCGAGCATCTGCTGCAGGCCGCCGGTCGCCCCACTGCTTTGCTGGGCACCCTCTACAACCGCTGGCCTGGGCACTGTGAAGTAGCCCCCCACACCACCCTGTTTCCGCTGGAGCTGCAGCGCAGCCTGAGACAAGCCAAAGAAGCCGGGGCGGAGGTGGCGGTGATGGAGGTCAGCTCCCATGCCTTGGCCCAGGATCGGGCCTGGGGGTGTAGCTTTGCCGCTGCCGTCTGGACCAACCTCACCCAGGATCACCTGGATTTCCACGGCAGCATGGAAAACTACTGGCAGGCCAAGGCCACCCTCTTCCAGCCGGAGTACTTGCAGGGGCGGGCGGTGGTCAACGCCGACGACGAGGGGGGACGGCGGCTGCTTGAGACCATTCCAGCCTCTCTGGAGCCCTGGGCCTATTCCCTGCAGCCCCTGGAAGGGATCCCTGCCCTCTGGCCCGGCGACGTTCAAGTTCACCCCAACGGCCTGCAGGCCACCCTGCACACCCCTCTGGGCACCTTGGCCGTGGCAGCGCCCCTGGTGGGATCCTTCAACCTGGCCAACCTGCTGGCGGCGGTGGGGGTGGCGCTGCACCTGGGGATCCCCCTTGAGCTCATCCAGGCGGCCCTGCCCCATTTTCCCGGGGTGCCGGGGCGGATGGAGCGGGTAACCTTGCCGGGGCAGGACATCACGGTAATCGTGGACTATGCCCACACCCCCGATGGGCTGGAGAACTTGCTCAAGGCCCTGCGCCCGCAAGTGCAAGGCCGGCTGATCTGCGTCTTTGGCTGTGGCGGGGATCGGGATCGGGGCAAACGCCCACAGATGGGCCGCATTGCCGCCACCTGGGCCGACCGGGTGGTGGTGACCTCGGATAACCCCCGCACCGAGGATCCACAGCAGATCTTGCAGGATATCCTGGCCGGGATCCCTGGATCCCCCTGGGCGGTGGAGGTGGATCGGCGCCAAGCCATCCGCCTGGCCATCCTAGAGGCCCAGCCGGGCGATACGGTGGTGATTGCCGGCAAAGGCCACGAGGACTACCAGATCCTGGGCAGGGAGAAAATCCACTTCGACGACCGAGAAGAAGCCCGTGCCGCCCTCGCCCTACGCCTCTGCTCCCCTCTCCCTTTGGGAGAGGGGCTGGGGGTGAGGGGCGGCTAACGCGAGCGGTTTTGCAGCATCAGCTCGACAAACTCCCGAAAGAGGTGGTCGGCATCGTGGGGGCCGGGGCTGGCTTCCGGGTGGTACTGCACCGAAAAGAGGGGCAACTGGCGGTGGCGGATCCCGGCCACGGTGCGGTCATTGAGGTTGAGGTAGCTGATCGCCACCCCATCCCCAGGGAGCGAAGCGGCCTCCACCGCAAAGCCGTGGTTTTGGCTGGTGATCTCCACTTCCTTCTCCAGCCCACAGGGGTGGTTGAGGCCGCGGTGGCCGAACTTGAGCTTGTAGGTGGATCCGCCCAGGGCCAGGCTGAGGATCTGGTGGCCTAGGCAGATGCCGAACATCGGCTTCCCGCTCTGCAGCAGCGCCTGGGTGGTGCGGATGGCCGTCGTCTCTGCCGCCGGATCCCCCGGCCCGTTGGAGAGGAGGATCCCGTCGGGGTTGTAACTCAAAATCTCCTCGGGGCTGGCGTGGGCCGGCAACACCATCACCCGGCAGCCGTAGCGGGCCAGGCGGCGCAAGATGTTGCGCTTGATGCCAAAATCCAGCGCCACCACCCGCAAGGGGGGATCCGGAATCGGGATCCCTTGGCTGCGCCCATAGTCCCAGTCGGCGGGGGTAGGTTCCAGCCACTCGTAGGGTTGGGGAGTAGTAACTTCCGCCACCAAGCTCAACCCCTGCATGGAAGGAGCCTGGCGCACCCGCTCCAGCAACGCCTGCGGATCCAGGATCTCCGTCGAGATGGCCCCATTCATCACCCCCTGGGAGCGCAGCCGCCGTGCCAAAGCCCGCGTATCTACCCCAGCAATGGCCGGGATCCCATATCGTTGCAGGTATTCGGGGAGGGTGGATGTAGCCCGCCAGGAGCTGGCCAGGCGCGACACGTTGCGGGCGATGATCCCCGCAACCTGAGGCCGAGCCGATTCTTCGTCCAGCTCATTGACTCCGGTATTTCCCAGCTCCGGACAGGTGAAGGTAACCATCTGCCCCCGGTAGCTAGGGTCGGTGATCACCTCCTGGTAGCCGGTCATGCCCGTGTTGAACACCACCTCGCCCACCGCCGTGCCTGGCGCCCCAAACGACCAGCCGGGGAAGGCGGTGCCATCGGCCAGCACCAACAGAGCCGGCTGCCGAGCGTGCCAGGGGAAGACTTTTTCCGGAGCTTCAAGAGTTGAGGAGACCATAACCTGTGAACCTAGACAACCCCCCTCTCCCAAAGGGAGAGGGGCTGGGGGTGAGGGCAATGGACCGGGATCGGCAGCCTGCCTATCCTACCCCAACTAGACCTCCTCCGGCTCGTTGGCCACGTTGCCACACTCGGGGTTGTTGTCCTTGCGCAGGGTGCCGATCAACGTGCTCACCACCACGCAGCGGTTCTCGCCTTGGGAGTAGGTGCTGCTGACTACAAAGCGCCCCAACTGACGCGCCCGCCCCTCCGAGTCGAAAACGGCCCTTCCGCCGTTGAAGGTATTGCTGACAGTAACAAAATTATTCAGGCGCACCCACTGGCAAGGGGTGGGCTCATCGCAAAGGCGCTCCTCGTCCTGGATCACCAGCGTGGGGACATTGGGATCTGAGTTATCGATCCCGACCACCCAAGCGCGGCCCTGGAGAGAGGCTCTGGCGTTGGTGCGGGCGGTGCGCAGGGCTCGCTCCACCTTGTTTTGCGCGTCCTCCAGTTGGATGCGCGCCCAGATGTTGATCCCGGAGGGGACGGCCAGCACGGCCAGAATGCCGATAATAACCACCACCGCCAGGACTTCTACCAGCGTAAAGCCCAGGGATCGAAGCGGCTGAGCTCGGCCAATTGTTTTTTTCTCCAAGGCCAACATACTGGACATTCCCCCTAGGAGAGCGGACGGTTGATAACACCGCGGGCAAGAACCAGTGTTTGCATTGGCAGCAAGTAGCGCGACACCTCTGAGATATCGACGCTGGTGGCATTTCGGATGTAGCGACGGAAAAGGCCAGGGTTGGCCCGCTCCATGGCCGTGGCGGTGATGTTGATGATCACATCCTGCGGTCGGTCAGCGCCGACGCTTTGCCGCACGCAGACATAGAAGCCCACGTCGTTTTGGTTATCTCCCAGCCCTGGGAAGGTGACGCCGTTGGGCTTGCCGCCACCAAAGGCATAGCCCTGCGGGCAAGCGGGTGCAACCTGCGGACTTCCCTCCCGGCTGCTGAAGATGTTGGAGACCAAAGTTGTCAGGCGGGGGCCATCTGCCCTGCCGGCAATGGGGATTTGGCGCGCTCGAGCTTGCTCGGAAGGCCAAGCAAGGAAACCATCTCGGAACGGATCGGGATCCTCAACAAAGAACGGGCTGCGACCGGCGCAGTTGTTTTGACCCTGAATGTTGAAGGGTCGCAACTCAAAACGGTCGATCCGCGCGTTGCCTTCCCAGGGAGTGCGCCCCGTTGGGTTGCCGGCGTTGTTGTAGTTGCGGCGTAGGTAGTACACCACCAGGGTGTAGATGCCGCGGCGGCTGACAAGAGTGTCCCAATCCGCATTTCTATCGTTCTGATCGAGCGGAAACTCGGGAGGTGGCTGGTTTGGTAGGGTAGCATTGCCTCTTCGAATATCTTGCAAGGTGGGGTTGCCCTCGTAGCATCCCTGCGGGATCGGCTCCAGCTTCCAAAAGGCGACAACCGGGATAGCGCCCGCGGGTTGGCGGATCCAGCCGGGGGTGTAAAGCCGCTGGATAACATCCGGGATCCCGTCCCCAAGTCGATCAGATTGCTGTGGGTTCTGCTCAGTGTCGTTGTAAATGTAGAGAGCCTCCGCCAGATCCTGCTGGATATATTCCATGGCTTGGGTCAGCTCCGCCTGCACCTGGGTGCGCCCTGTCTCCTCCCGATCCAGCCGCATCGTCTCGACGACGATCATCCCTGTGGCCAGGAGAAAGATGAAGGCAATCAGCAGCGAGACCAACAACTCAATGAGGGTAAACCCTCTGCTGGCTCGGCGGCGAAAACTCTTGAAAACCATAGGGCAACACCCCCATCTTTCAACAGGTTTGCGGGAAGGAACTCAGGCTCTACCTCAGGTTTGAGGAGGATTGGTAGGCAGGGGGAAAGCCCGGCACCTCTCGACGGGATCCTCACCTCTGGCGATGGCTATCTGCCGGCAAACATCTCCCAAGTTGGCGGCGGGGTTGACTTCTACAAACGAGGCGGCCATGGGAAAGAGCCAGACATCGGCATTGGCCAAGTTCTGGTTGGCCGAAACCACCTCTGTTCCCAATCCAGGCAGCGCTTGGCGAGTCTGCGGGTCGAAAGAAAAGCGGTGGTAAACCCTCACCCCCATGCGAAAGCTGCAGGGCACTCCCGCGATGATCTCATTTTGGCGCCGGTCGATGCAGGGTGCCCCCTCGTCGCGGAAGGTTTGGATGACGTACTCTTCCGGATTCCGCCCCGGCACTTGAACTTGGGCCAGGCGAAGAGAATACTCGTCTCTGTGCATGTAGTTGCCGGCATTTGCATCGGCGGGCATTTCGTCAGGGGGTGGGGTGTCTGCCAGCGGGTCGGCTCCTACCATAGGCAGTTGGGCCAACCGAACTGGATCCTGAAAAGCCCTTGGAGCAGCAGCCAGCTCGATATCCACCAGGGTGCGGATGCGATCCACCTCCTCCTGGGCCAGGCGATTGGCCAGCTCCACCCGCTCGCTCATGGCCCGCCGGTAGGCAACTAAGGTAAGGGCAGGGGCAAGAGCAGCCATGGCCAGCGCCACGATGATCACCGAAGCCAACACCTCGATGAGGGTAAAGCCCTCTGCTGCTGGTTGCCGCCAAATCCGTCCCTTGTCCATAGATCCCTCCCTGCTTTGCCCCTACCTTGAATCTACCCCTGGCCGAACGGGTTGATATCAGTTGAACTCATTGCAGCCGCCAATCTGGGCAGACGGATCCAACGGCACATCCGGCTGGTTCTGAAGCTCGCAGCGCAGCCGCCGCACATACGGATCCTGTGGATCCAGCTCGCGCAAGAACTCGGTGCGCGTGTTGGAGGGGAATTGGAAGCGAGCCGACACCGCGCTGGGACGACGGGCAATTTGCAGACCCACGTCGTAGCCGAAGCGGCGGTTGGGTGGGTAGTAGTAGTCGTAGCCCCGCACAAAGGTTGGATCGGCTACCAGATCGGGTGGCTCAAAGCTGTGCTGCAGGAAGGGGCCGGTGGCGTAGGTGCTGTAGTTGAGCTGGATCATCGAGCCGCTGAAGAAGAGGTTGACATCTCTCCACAGCTCGTTGAGACGCAGGAAGTTGTGCATGCCCCCGCCTGTCTGATTCAGCCGAGACGGGATCACACCGCTGATGGCAATGGCATTTACCCGCGTTTCCCTGGCCGGCTGGAGCTGCCGGTTTTGGGTGCCGTTGTCGTTGCGGCGGCGCTGGTTCACATCGGTTGAAGCCAGCTCTTGGAAGCGGGGAATGGGAATGGGCCGACGGGTCACCTCGTCCAGGATCACCCCCAGCACGGGGTTGCTGCCGGCAAAGCCAGTGGGAGTCTTGTTCAGGTCCAGGGTGAACGGCTCCACATCCACCCAGACCAGGCCATCGCCATCGCCGCCGTTACGGTCGATCTGAACCTGGATGGTGTTGCCGTTGGGCTTGACGTAGAAGCAGAGGCCATTGCGAATATCTTCACTGCCCTTGTGGTCAATGTAGTATCCGTCCGCATACTTGGACGCGGGAGTGTAGGCTTGGGTCGCGGCGCTTTTGTTGACGCGGGCGTAAGGGTTGAGCGCCATCTGGGGTTGGATCTCTAGCTCTGGCCGATCTGGCAAGTCTAACCCAAACAGTGGATCCCGCTCCAAAACATTTGAAGGCTCCTCCGGATCCCAAATGCCATTCTTGTTGAGATCCTCGAAGGTAGGATCGGCACCTTTAGGAGAGGTACGCAGAGTGCTGGGTCGGCTGTCACCGGTGTAGGCGGTGTACTTGAAGCGGTCGTTGAAGTTGGGGCGAAACACTCCGGGCACCCAGAAGCCACCGTCTGAGGGAGTGACCTGTTCATCGCCACAGCGAATTTCTCCGTTCTTGTTGAGCAGTTGCCGCCGCAATTGCCGTGCCCAGTCAGGGCTACCCACACCAGGTTTTCCAGAAATCTTGGAGCTGGTCCTCTCAGCAGGGCGGATGCCAGGCTCCTTGCTAGGATTTGCAATCTGAGAGGGCAAGTTGCCCTTCAGGCCATTGCGGGCGGCATAAGCTGGCTCGCCAAACATCCAGTTAAAGGCCGCTTGCAAAGCTTCGGCAGGGCTGGGCCACTTGGGCGGCTTGGGCACCCCTGCTTTCACTTCCAGCACCGGGGAAAGCTCCGGCTGCAGAGCAATGGTTACGCCCTCGGCAGGAGCCGCAGCCACCGTATTCACGCTGATGGTCTCCGGCTCCGGATCGGCCTCGACTGCCTGAATGGGGCGCAGCTCCACCGTGTTGGGCTTGGCTGCCATCCACTCGCCCAAGGGGCTCTTGGAAGGAGTTTCTGGGGCAAAGACGCTCGGCCCGCAGGGAGGCCCCTGGCAGGTGAGATTTTGCGTCTGCGTCTCGGTTTCTGGACAGGTGGGGCTGCTGGTGCTGGCAATCAGGTTGCGCGTTCGAGTTTGGGTAACCGTTGTAGTTTGGCCGCAGGCAACCCGAACCTGGCTGCAATCTGGGGGTGACCAGGGGCTCCACTCGCTGTAGTTGCAAGTCTTCGGGCAGGTAACCGTTTGGGTTTGCGTCCGGGTGGTGGTCCCGCAAATCGAGGTGCAGGTCTCAGTGCGGCTCTGAGTTATCTGCAGGCCGCCGTTGGCCACCGTACACTGAGGAGTCCAGCCTGTGTAGGTGCAGGTAGGCTCCGGAGGCCGGCAGGGGAAGGTTCGGCGGTCAGTTTCGACAAAGGGGCTTTGGCTGCGACAGAGCGGGGTTACTGTGCGGCTGCGGGTTTGGGTGATGCTGGTGCCGCTACACTGCTGCTGCGGGGTACACTGAGGCGTCCAATCTGACCAAGTCCCGTAGTTGTACTGAGGGTAGCAGGTGATCGTCTGAGTTTTCGGCGTTGGCGGAGTGCCAGGGCAACCGGCAGGCAAGGTGGCCGTTCTGGTTTGGGTGATGGTGGTGGCCACACAGATGTCGGTTCTACATGCAGGACTCCAGTCTGTCCAGATGGGATTGCAATTGAGAGGGGCTTCGCAGTACTTCTGGTTGGGTAACAGAGGTTTATTCCGATCCGGCTGGCAAGGCTTGTTGACCGGCGGCAGCGGCTTCAGGTACCGCAGGTCGTAGTCTTCTGGATCGCTGTCATCGCGAGTGGCAAAGCGCAGGAAGGCACCGCTGGTATTTTCGTAGGTCTGGATCTCCACCAAGTAGGGAGAAGGCCCAGATGGAGGTGCACACTCCAGCTCCACCCGCAAGGTGGTCCGGTTACTGCCGCCATCCTGCCAAGTTTCGGCGCCTGCAGCATTTGGCCCTAGGTTGAGGAAAGTGCCATTCGAGGCGGACGCATTGGCAAAGGTGGCTGTAGAGCCGTCGCGGCGCCGAATAATAATCCGCGCGCCATCGTCGCTGAAGAGACGGTAGCTCTGTAGGCCAGGCCAACGGGGATACAGCTCCCCTACCCAGCGCACCACGAAAAAGTCGTTGCCGTTGTTGTTGCCGCTGTTTGTCCCACCACTTCTGCGCCGCCAGCAGGAGCGCTGGAAGTTGAAGTGACTTGGAAAGTTGAGGTCATCCGCGTCGATGGGCCGGTTCGGCAGGCTGTTGTTGCCATCGGGCTCCCCACAACTGGGCATCCAGAACCAATCGCCGCGATCCCGCCGATCGGGGTTGCCAGGCGGAGGCGGTAGTGACAAACTGCAGAGGGGCTGCAGGATGTCAGACAAAGAGCCGTTGCAGCTGGGGGGATTGTTGTACAGCCGCCGTTTGAAGGGGGAGCGCGAGTCTATGCTGTTATCGCTGCCAAAAAAGTACTGGAAGCCTCCCCACCCAGGGAAACCGCTACCGCTGCGGGCAAAGGGGGCTAGGTTGCTCGGATTATTGATGGCATCTCGCACACAGGCCCAGCGTTGGTCGTTGTTGGCGCTGCCCAAGTTGGTCGTGGGGCAAGTGTGAGCACCGCTGGTAAACCCGTTATTGGTGGTAACGCTGCTGTTAAACTGACCAATGGCGTCAGGTACTCCTTGCGCCGGGAACACCGGATCCGGCCAGCGCACCGCCCGCAGGTAGGGCAGGTTGGCATCTTGAGCGCTCGAAGACAGGGGGCCTACGGCTCCGCTGGTGGCAAACCCTGTGTTGCGGTTGTACTGGTTCTGCGGGCTGGTCAGCCAGCCGTTGTAGTACTCGGCCAGCAACCCAGAGCCACCAGGGCTCGGGCAAGGCCCAGGTGGAGCTACCATCACCCAGCGGGAGGTATCCAGCACCGGGTTGCCCAAAGCCGAGATGCGCACCCCAAAGTTGGCATAGCCCGTATCGGGTGCCCGCAAGAGCCGCACTTCGGGCACGCCCAGCCCTGCGGTTCGGTCAGCTTGACCGGAGCTGGCATCGGTACTGTTGCGGCGGGCAAAGATGGTGTCGCGGGCAAACACATCCGGCCAACCCGGTTGGTTGGTATTGTCACCCAGGTTCTGGGCCCCGTTCGTGTTGTCAAAGCGCAGAACCCCAGCACCATCTCTGTTGGGATCCGGAGCCGGCCAGTTGTTGCCTCGGATCACCAGCGCTTGGTTGAGGAAAGAAGTGTTGGCTCCTAGGTTTGGCCCGCTGCAGCCGTAGTGTTCGTTGCGGCGAGGAGCCGAGGCTCGTTCTGGGCTGCCCTGGTAGTTCCGGTTAGCCACAAAGCTGCTGCCGCCGCCGTTGAGCGTAGCATCCTGCACAAAGCCGTCGTCGATGCTGCCATCGCAGAAATCGGCAGAGAGGATGTTCACCGAGTCGCCCAACACGTCGCTGGGCCGCCAAAGATCCTCCGCCGCCCGGGCAAAGCGCCGGTCTTCCCGGTCTTCATTGGATCCGGATCGCCGCCGCCCGTAGAAGTTGCGGTAGAGGCCAGTTTGCGGGTCGAACTCAAGGAGGGTGGTGAACTCCTCTAGCCGTCTCCCGTCCCCTGTCTGATGCAGGTTAAAGTCCCCCTGGATATAGACGGGGTTATCGGAAATAAAAGACAAGCCAAAAATCGCGTCATTAGGGTTGAACCCGCCGCGGGCCAGCACCGCCCCGTTGCGCAGCCGGAAGCCGTAGGGCCGCCGATCCGGATCGGCATAGTAGTCCACCGGTTTGGGGCTGAGACCTTGCTCGGAAACAGGGGGATCCCAGACCGTTTGACCATTCGCCGTGCCGCGACCCGGCTGGCCGGCGTTCATAATACCGGCGCTGCCCAAGTCACCGCTGGCATAGTCACCGCTGGCATTTCTGTTGCGCCAGTTGGTCAGGTAAGTGCTAAAGGTGCCCAAGGGTGGGCGGGCAATGGCATCCTCCCGTACGGCATCTTCCCGGAAGGCGTAGAAAATCCCCCCTTCTCGGTTCTCGCCAATGCCGGCAGGCAGCCAAGTGTCCCCGTTAATCAACCCCCTGGCCTGTCCGTTGACGTTGTTGGTCAGCAGGGCCAGGTCGATGTTGAGGGCCCGCACCGCCATCGCCTCGCGGCCATCGTAGAAGACGGAATCCTTGAAGGGCACGCGGTAGCACTGGTCGCCAATCCGAATTAACTCAAATCGGTTGCTGTTGGGGTGGTTGCCAAGTACTGGGCTGCTGGGGCATTCCTCTAAACGAGCATTGGGCAAGGTCCAGTTGTCGATCTTGGGCTGGGGCCTCAGCCTTATCAGTTCCAGATCTCCTAGGTTGTCCAGGTTGCACGTTGAGGGATCGCAAAGGGTTCGGTAGGTTACTGATCCTCTTTGCTGTGATCCTAAGAACGGTAACTCCCGTAAGAAGGGGTAGGCCCGCCTCCGCTCATCTTCAAGGGGATCGTTGGGGTTGGGGGGCACGCTGTGGTAAAAGGTCTCGCGGGGGAAGATGTAGCGTAGCGGCAGATAAAACCGGTTGGCCGCTTCTCGGTCCCCAGCTCGGCTGGCTTGGATGTCGTTCAAAAGGATTTGAGCTGTGGGATCAGGCTTGCTGGCATTGGCGGCATCCCGAATGCGCAGGATGTTGTCGGCCAGCATGCCCAACATGCAGCCTGCCGTTTGCAGCGTGGTTTGGTCGGCTAGGCTCAGTTGGTCAGTCACTTGGTCAGCGGGAGTGCCTCGGTTGACCAGATCAATCGCCTGCCCAATCGCCCGCCGCAGCTCTGAGAAGTTGCCAAAGGCAGTGATAAACGGATCCGGGTGAATGCGGCCCGCTTCTTGCCTGGGTGGATAGGCCCCGTCAGGATCGCCGGCAAAATTGGCCAGGTTCGTCAAAGCTGTCCACAGGGGCGTCCCAGGACGCAGCCGCTCACGCATGGGCGCAGGGTCATATTCCCAGACATTGGTGCCCTCGCCGGTGAAGAAGTTGATGCCCAGTTGGCTGGCTTGGTCGCCGGTGGGGAAAGTGGAAGCCCGCTGCAAGCTCCAGGGAGTGCCGGGGTGGGCTACCGTGGCCAGGCAAGCAATGGGGAAGCGCCCATCTCGGTGGCTGTAGTGGTAAACGGCTGTGGCCTGCACTGCCGCCGGGTTATCCCGTAGCGTTAGGCGTTGCCGCGCCTCGTTGCTGATGAAAATGGCCTGCAGCTTGGTGGGATCGTTGGGATCCCCAGGCGGCACCAGAGGCAGAGGCAAAGAATCGGTGCGGGTTAGTTCCAGGCGCTGGCCCACGATCACCCGCAAGCCCTCCACGCGTGCCCGCCGCTCCCAGTAGCCATCCAAGCCCACCTCGGAAAGGGCGCCTAGGGGTGGGTTGTCCTCGGTCAAAGACTCATTCTGGTTGTTCCTGGCATTAGGAGGAATCGGGCTACCGGCACCGACACCAAACCTCTGAGCAAAGGTGTCCACATCGCAGCCCCTTTCCTGGTTAGGTTCGACCGGTGGACGGTCATAGCTGGCCTTGGGGCCAAAGCGGTTGTCGGCCCGGTAAACATCGTCCACGTAGGGGGGGCAGGTCTGGTCGGACCGAAAGCCGCCTGCTTTAATCCGGCCAGGGTTCTCCCTCTCTTGCTCTTGGCGGTCAGAGTTCTCCCTCTTTTTGGCGTTGAGAGGAGAATCTGCCCATCCTGCTACATCTTGGGCGTAGGCTCCGCGGGTGCGAATGCGGCCAAAAAGCTGTAGCTCCAGCGGATCCAGCGCCACATTTTCTGGCTCTACCTGGTTCTGCACCGAGTCAAAATTTTGGTTGTTCAACCGAGCCAGCACCTGTGGCGCTTTGCCTCGCTCGCCAGAGTGAACATCGAAAATCAGAGTATCGCTCACCTGCTGGCCGGCGTAGCCAATGGCCCCTGCCACCAACTCTCCAAAGGCAGTGATCTCAGAGTTGTCAGCGGGCATGTAGAAGCAGGAGTGCTCCGAGCTGATGGTGAAAGCCCGGAACAAGTTGTTGGAGCCATACCGGAAAAAGAGGCTGCCCCCAGCGTAGATGGCGCCGTTCCAGTTGTAGCCGGGGGTGAAGAAGAACTCTACATCGCCGCGGCTAAAGATCCCCCACTTGTTGAGCAGATCCCGCCGCCGATCTTGCTGAAATTGCAAAGCCGAAACGGCGCGGGTGGTGGAGTCGGCGCCTTGAATCGGCAGGGTGACGGCAAAGACCTGGAAGGGCTTGTACAGCGCCGTGCCGACCTGGAACCAATCCCCCACGTTGGGGTTGACCGTCTGTTCAGCCGGAGAATCGGTACACCCCGCCAAGGCCGAACCCTGCAGTGGCCCACTGCGGATCATCAGGCGCCGCGCCCGCTCCGTATCCGTTAGCCGGCTGTCCTCAAAGTCCCTGCCGCCGGCCCGACGGGTGTTGAGAATGGTGTAGGCAGTTACGGAGTCGTTGACGCCGTTGTTGTCGGTGTCCACCAAAAACCACCAGGCCGGCGCCCGCACCGGCACGGGCAGGGTTTGCCCGGGGTTGTTGGGATCCTCTACCTCGATGTTGGTTGTAATTACGAACTGGGTTTCATCGGGGAGGATGTAGGGATCGTTCTCATCCCGCGGGATCAGCTCTCCCGCCCCATCGTTAATCAAAGCCTCAACCAATTGGGCATCGGTGGGGTTGCTTGCGGGCAGGCGGGGATCGCGTATCAGGTAGTCGATCTTGGCCCGTGCCCGGTCGATGGCGGCGTTCAGTTGCCGGCTAACCGTCTGCCCCGCCCGTTCCACCTGGGTTTGGATGTTGCGCTGGGTGGAGCGGGTCAGCAGGCCCACCGTGACCAAGCTCAACACCAGCACAATTAAGATGGCGACCGGCAGCACAAAGCCGCGCTCGCGGATCCTGCGCCGATCCACTGGGATCTTCAGAGAGCTGAGCAAGCGCAGGACAAGTTTGAGCAACAGCGGGGAAGGAGCAGACATGGCTGTATCCCGGAGTAGGCGAGTGCCAAGATAGCAACAGTATGCAAGGGATCCCGAGTCTCAGACATCCCCACGGGTGGGGGGAAGGGACAGCCTGCTCTTTTCAGGATTCCCAAGCTTTTACAAAATCCCCAGTTGCTGCGCCTTGAGCAGGGCGGTGACGCGGTCATTGGCGTCCAGCTTGCGGTAGGCGGCGCTGGCGTATTCTTTCACGGTTTCGATGCTGAGGCCGAGGCGGCGGGCAATCTGCTTGTTGGCCAGGCCCTCCTTCATCAGTTGCAGCACACACAGCTCGCGGGGGGTGAGCTTGGGCAGTTCTTTGGGGGCGGGCAGCCAGTCTCGGTCGGGGTTGGCCAAGATCTGGCGAATGACGCGGGCCAGCTCCGCTGGGTCAGTCTCTTTGGAAAGGTAGCCTTTGGCCCCAGCCCGCCGCGCTGACTCGATCAAAGCCGGCTCTTGAAAAGTAGTTATCATCACCACCACCACCGGCAGGCCCAGCTCGACAATCTGCTGGCAGGCGGCGATCCCATCCCCATCCGGCATGCGCACATCCAAAAGGGCCACCTCGACGGGGCAACGGCGGCAGTACTCAACGGCCTGGGATCCCGTCTCGGCTTCGGCCACCACCTCAAATCCTTGCGCTTGCAGGGCAAACTTTAGCCCCAGCCGAAACAGGGGATGGTCGTCGGCAATCAGAACCCGGACAGGGGAACTCATGGCAGGGGATCCCGGCCTATGAGAGGGCTAAGCTTAATCTGCCCAAAAGAGGGAGCTAGCCCTCACCCCCAGCCCCTCTCCCTCAGGGACAGGGGAGCTAGTTTTTCACAAAGACCATGCCGCGGGCGCCGGGGTTCAGGGTGGGATCCAGTTGGGTTTGGGCATTGTACAGGGCGCCTGTCAGATCGGCTGCTTCCAAAAAAGCGCCGCGCAGGTCGGCCCCGCGCAGATCGGCCTGGCGCAGGTTGGCTCCTGTGAGGTCGGCACCGACGAGGACGGCCCCGCGCAAGTCGGCGCCGCTGAGGTTGGCCACCTGCAGGTTGGCGCCGGTGAGATTGGTCTGCTGCAGGTTGGTCTGGCTGAGATCGGCTTCCCACAGAAAGGCCCCGCCCTGATCCGAGCCGCGCAAGTTGGCGCCGCGCAAATCGGCCAAGTTGAGGATCGCCTGAGAGAGGTCGGCAGCTTGCAGGTTGGCCTGCCTGAGGATGGCTTCTTTCAGGTTGGCGCCGCTCAAATCCACTCCCGGCAGCTCGGCTCCCGTCAGATCGCAGGCGGGGCAATCTTTGCTGGGGGCAACAACCTGGGATCGGCCCAGTTGGGCATCCAGCTCCAGTTGGGCAAAAACAGGAAGTGCCGCGATCCCGACCACCCCGCCGAGGAGACCGACCCAGCACCGGGACCATGCCATTTTTTTCACGGGGATCCCTCCTGGCTGACCCTCACCCCCGGCCCCTCTCCCAGAGGGAGAGGGGAGCTGGAGATCAACCTAGAACTATAGCCGTTGGCGGGAGCATGACTCTAGTCAATAATAAGCTCAACTATACTGAAAATAATGTATAATATGTTCAGTACGGATTACTACCAGTTGATCTTTCTGTTTACTTTCGAGTCTGCCAACATGGTAGCCAAAGCAAAGCAGAAAATTGGTAGTAAGACGACACGGAAACTGCGCTTTGGGTATTCTACTCAAAGCTTTGCGGGATACCGCCATTCTGTTTGGA
>NZ_AUMZ01000001.1:1508990-1561811 GCF_002760375.1 Synechococcus sp. 60AY4M2 | reverse complement strand
CTCCGTCCCGCTAACGCGAATGGAAACAAGCAGAATGCTATCGCTGCATAGTTGAACAGTGATGTTCAGCAGTGTTCAGCGTAAATGTATCAGATACGCCATCAAGTCTCAACCCGGCCTGGAGGCGGCTGGCAGCGGGGGCAAAAGTGGGCCGAGCGGCCCGAGAGCTTACTCCGCTGAATGGGGGTGCCACAGAGGCGACAGGGATCCCCTTCTCGACCGTACACCCACGCCTGCCCCTGGTAGTTGCCGTTGAGCCCACGCAGATCCCGGTAATCCCGCAGGGTGGTGCCCCGCTGCTCCAGCCCGGCCCGTAACACCTGGATCAGGCTTTCTCGCAGGCGGCTCTTGGCAGCGTCGGAAAGCTGCGCGGCGGGTGTTGAGGGGTGGATGCCGCTCAGAAACAGGGCCTCGTCGGCGTAGATGTTGCCCACCCCCGCCACCAGCGACTGATCCAGCAAGGCGGCTTTGATGGGGCGGCGGCTCTTCTGCAAGGCAGCTTGGAAATAGGCCTCGGAAAAGGCCGGCGAAAGCGGCTCCGGCCCCAAGCTCTGCAGGGCAGGGATCACCGTCTCCGGCTCCACCCCGGCGGGCACCAGCCACATCTGGCCAAAGGTGCGCAGATCAACAAAGCGCAGCTCCCACCCCTGCTCCAAATGCAGCCGGACGCGAGTGTGGATCGGCAAAGGCGCGGATCCCTGAACCCAGAGCAGTTGCCCGGTCATGCGCAGATGCACGCCCAGAACCGCTCCAGAGTCCAGGGATCCCAGAAGATATTTGCCTCGCCGCTGCCACTGGGTCAAACAGCTGCCTGCCAGCCCCTGCGCAAACTCGTCTTTGCCGGGGTAGGCCACGGTGCGAGGGAGAAGCACCTCCACCGCCAGGATGCACAGACCCAGGGTGAGGCGCTGCAGATCCCGCCTGACGGTTTCAACTTCCGGCAGCTCGGGCACAGGAAGAGGAAGCCAAAGAGCTTGGTTGAGTTGGCAGGGGCAGCCTTAGCTGGAAGCTTTGGCTTTGGGCTTGGGCTCCTCCACCACTTCCAGCTCATCTTCGCGGAAGTTGTTGGTGTTGATGTTGTAGTAGTTGATCTTGTCGAAGCGGACGATCACCGGGTAGAGAATGCCGCTGGTATCCACCGCCGCAACCGTTCCCACATCCCGATACCAGTAGGATTCTTTCCGCAACACCCGGACTTTGGCACCACGCTGAATCGCCATAGAGGTTCTCTCCATTGACCTGCCCTTCAGATTACCCTAGTCCGTGAGAAGGCTGCGATTTCCGAATTTTTGTAACGGGGATCCCTGTGGCTTCCCTGCAGGTGGGAATCTTCTGGACGCTGGTGCCGCCCCTGCGTTAGGGCAAAGCCCAGCCCCCAAGGCTGCCACTCCCCTGCTGCCGTCGGAAGCGGCTGGTGTTGCGATGTGAAGAAATGCAAACTATACTGAAGGGCAGGTGCTCCTCTTGTAGCCCTTCCCAAGCCCTAACTGGAGGTTTCCATGTCCAACCCCAACTTGTCTGAGCCCAAGTTTGGCTTTAACGAATATGCCGAGCGTCTCAACGGCCGCGCGGCCATGATCGGCTTTGTGTTGGCCATTGTCATCGAAGCGGTGACGGGCCAAGGCGTCGCCTCCTGGCTGGGCCTGATCTAGATCTAGAAAACTCAGCTTGCCGCGCTATGGAGTCGCTCCCGAAGCGGTAAACGCGAGATTCTGGGATCCCTGTGAGCAGAGAGGCAAGCTTGAAAGCCCTGCTCTCTCTGTTTTTTGTTGAGTTGAGGAAAAGCTTTGTTCTGGGGTCTGCCGGCCGGCAGACCCTCATTCACAGAAAACATACCCGCACCCCTACCCCAATCCTTGCAGGAAAAGCGAAACCGGTTGCGCTCTCCCAACCCTCCTCTCCCTCTGGGAGAGGGACCGGGGGTGAAGGTCAACTGATCCCTTCCTGGCGTTTGGCAATGGGCATGCGCCAGCCGGTGCCAAAGGCCCGATCGGTCACGCGCAGGCCAGGGGGAGCCTGGTGGCGCTTGAACTCGGCACTCTGCACCAGGTGCAGCACCTGCTGAACAGTGTCGGGATCAAACCCTTGGGCCACCAGCTCGGCAGCGGATTGGTGCTGCTCGATGTGCCGCTGCAGGATGGCATCCAGCACGTCATAGGGGGGCAGGCTGTCGCTATCTTTCTGGCCGGGCCGCAGCTCTGCCGAGGGGGGCTTGGTGAGGATGGGAAGAGGGATCCGCTCTTGGTGGCGGTTGATCCAGCGGGCCAGGCGGTAGACCCAGGTTTTGGGCACATCGGAGATCACCGCCAAGCCGCCGGACATATCCCCGTAGATGGTGCAGTAGCCCACCGCCAGCTCCGACTTGTTGCCCGTACTCAAGAGCAGCCGGCCAAACTTATTGGAGAGGGCCATGAGCAGGGTGCCGCGAATGCGCGATTGCAGGTTCTCCTCCGCGATGTCGGGGGGCAGGCCGGCAAAGGGCTCATCCAGCAGGTGCTGGTAGCTCTCCATAATTGACTGGATGGGCAGCTTCAGGGTCGGGATCCCCAGGTTTTGCGCCAGTTGGTAGGCGTCCGTCAGGCTGCCGGGACTGGAATAGGGAGAGGGCATGAGCACCCCCAGCACCCGCTCTGGCCCCAAGGCGTCGGCGGCAATGACGGCAGTAACAGCCGAGTCAATCCCTCCCGACAGGCCCAGCAACACCTCGCGAAAGCCACATTTGCTGACGTAGTCGCGGGTGCCCAAAACCAGCGCCTCGTAGAGCTCCGCTTCCGGCTCCGCTGGCCAGCGGGATCCCTGAACTTCCGGGCCTTCCTCAGGAGGGTGAACCAGCGCCTCCACATCTACCATCAGGCAGTCCGGCTGAAAGGCAGCGGCTTGGGCCACCACCCGGCCCCGGCAGTCTAGGGCGCAACTGGCCCCGTCGAAAATGAGGTCGTCGTTGCCCCCCACCTGGTTGACATAGAGGATGGGCAGGGCGTGCTTGCGGGCCAGGGATCCCAGCATTTCCACCCGCAATTTTTGCTTGCCCAGGCTAAAAGGCGAGGCCGACAGATTGATGAGCAAATCGGCGCCGCAGCGGGCCATCTCGTCTACCGGATCCCGGTGGTAGCGGCGGTGCTGCCAGAAGTCACGGTCGTTCCAGATGTCTTCACAGATGGTGAAACCCAGGCGATAGCCGCCGTACTGGACGGGCTGGGGCGGGGATCCCGGCTCAAAGTAGCGGTCTTCGTCGAAGACATCGTAGGTGGGCAGGAGCGACTTCTGGAACCAGTGGCGGATCTGCCCCCCTTCCAGCCAGGCCGCGGCGTTGTAGAGGGGTCGCCCCTCCGGCAGCGGGTTGGGCTGCACGGATCCCACCACCACCGGAATGCTCTCCCGCAGCCGGGCCGCCAACTGCTGCAAAACCTGGCCTACCCTCTCAATCAGGGCCGGGTAGAGCAACAGATCCCGGGGCGGGTACCCCAACAAGGCCAGTTCAGAAGTAATCGCCAGCTCTGCCCCCTTGGCTGCTGCCGCCTCGACCGCCGCACGGATGCGCTCGGCATTGCCGCTAAGATCACCAACGGTATAGTTAAGTTGCAACAGCGCTACCTTCACTTAGCTCCCTTGGTCGAGAATGGCGGACTCCACGATGATACGCCAGCTCAGACTTAGGTTTGGCTAGAGGCGGGTTGCACTGTTGCCGGCAACTCGGTTTCGGCGTCTGGGTGGAAGTAGCGGTAAATCTGGCGGGCCAGCTTGGGGCCAATGCCTGGCACCTGGGCCAACTGCTCTTCGGTGGCCACTTGAATGCGGGCAAGGGAGCGAAACGCCTCCATGAGCAGCTTTTGGCGCTGCTTGCCTAGGCCAGGGATCTCCTCCAGAACCGAAGCCTGTTGGCGTAGTTTCCGCTGCTGGCGATGGTAGGCAAGGGCAAAGCGGTGGGCCTCATCCCGCAGACGCTGCAACAGCAGGCGGGCCGGATCCTGGGGCGGCAGCCGCAGCGGCTCAGGATCCCCGGGCCGAAAGATCTCCTCTTCCCGCTTGGCCAGGGCAAAGACCGGCAGGTGATCCAGCCCCAGCTCTGCCAAGACGGCCATCACTGCTGCCAGTTGCCCCTTGCCCCCGTCGATGAGCACCAAGTCCGGCTGATCCTCGGAAGTCATCTTGCTGAAGCGACGCCGCGCCACCTCGGCATGGCTGGCAAAGTCGTCGGAGTGGCCAGGACGCACCTCGGGGTTGCGAATCCTGTAGCGGCGGTAGTGCTGCTTGGCCGGCAGGCCGTCGATAAACACCACCTGGCTGCCCACCGCATCGGATCCCTGGATGTGGGAGATGTCGTAGGCTTCTAGGCGACGGGGCGGCTCTGGCAGATCCAAAACTTCCGCCAAGCGCTCCAGCGCTGCTGCCTCCCGCTCCGCCAGGCGCTGGCTGCGGGCTAGCTCTAGCTGGGCGTTCCGCTCCACCAGTTCGATTAGCTCGGCTTTGCTCTGCCGCTGCGGGGCAAGGAGGCTGACCTTGCGCCCCTTTTTCTGGCTCAGCCAAGATTCCAAAAAATCGCGATCCGGCAACTCATACTGGGTCAAAATCTCGGAGGGAATTTCCACCGGGTCGCAATATTGGTAATGTTCCTGCAAAACCCGCTGCAAAATAAGAGCCGGGTCGTCGCCGCGGTTTTCGGCCACAAACCCTAGCCGTCCCACCAACTTGCCCGCCCGCACCTGAAACAACTGAATACAAGCCCGCGAGTCGTTCATGGCCAAAGCTATGGCATCGCGGCTGGCGGTAGAGTTGGGCAAAGAGACCTTCTGGGATTGGCCCAGTTGCTCTAGGCCGCGGATTTGATCCCGATAGCGCGCCGCCGCCTCATAGTTTTCTTGCTGCGCTGCCTGGGCCATTTTCTCCTTCAACTCACGGATAAGCTCGTCCGTCTGGCCTTGGAAGATCATCGCCACTTGAGCAACGGTCTTGCGATACGCTTCCGGGCTAATCAAGCCCTGACAGACACCAGGGCAACGCCCGATGTCATAGTTCAAACAGGGGCGGTCCTTGTAAAGCGGCTTGGGGCGCTGGCGCAAGGGAAAAATGCGCTTTACCAGACCGAGGGTGTAACGCAGCAGGCCCACATCGGTATAGGGCCCGTAGTACTTATCTTGATTTTGGTTGAGACGGCGGTGGCGGGTAATGTAAATCTGCGGGTAAGGCTCTGACCACGTAATGCACAAATAGGGGTATTTTTTATCCTCTTTGAGGAGAACATTGTAGGGCGGCTGATAGGTTTTAATGAGATTGTCTTCCAGGGCTAGAGCTTCGCTTTCGTTATCAGTGACGATAAACTCGATCTCGCAAACCTGAACTACCATGCGCTGAATACGAGGAGACAGGTCGCCGGTAAAGCGAAAATAGGATCGCACGCGAGATCGCAACTTTTTGGATTTGCCCACATAGAGAATCTGGTCGGTGGCATCCCGCATCAAATAGACACCAGGTTCGGCAGGAATCTCCTTAAGGCGGCTTTCTAGAACCTCAGGGTTTTGAATCAGAGGGACAGTCATACAGCTTCGCTCCAACAGGCAAAGCCAGGGATCCCAAGGCTTTCATTCAGTGATGACCAAGTCACTCCCATCTTAAAATCATCCCATCGCCCAGTTGGCTGCAGTTCATTTTCTGGCCGGCTAAGTGTAGCTATCACTCGACTGAAAAACCTCCCAAGCGTTTCGCAACGCTGCCGGGCCGCAGCCCTGCCGCCCCTAAGCCCGTTTCCTTCGGGGGAGGAGATGTGACAGACGGTTTCGCGACAGCTTGCAACGCTCCCACCGGGCACTTCCCCCTGGAGAAGGGGGAGAGGTTTTCTGTCAAGTTGTTAGAACTTGTTTGCCAAGGTCGCCTATTGAATGACTTGGCTCATGTAGTTTCTCCAAGTTTGGGCGGCGATGCTGCTGCTGCCGCGGGTGGGGCTGGCGTCGTCGTTGCCCAGCCAAATGCCGGTTACCAGAGGCGGATTGGGCGTGTAGCCGACAAAGAGCAGATCCCTGTTGGCGGTGGTGGTGCCCGTTTTGCCGGCCTCCCCGATCCCAAGGCGGGCGGCGGTGCCGGTGCCGGAGCGGATCACCCCTTGCAATACGGCGGTCATCTGCTGGGCGACGCTCTCCGACAAAACCAGCCGCTGCGAGCGGGGATCCTCGCGACCGGGGTAGATCTCGCGGCAGGTGCGAAAGTCGTCGGGGTTGGCGCAATCGCTGCTATCCAGGATGCGGCGGATGGTGTGGGGCCTAGACCAAAGGCCGCGATTGGCCAAAGGGGCAAAGGCCGCGGTCAGCTCCAGCAGGTTCACCTCCATCGTGCCGAGAACCAGGGAAGGATAGGGCTGTAAGGGGGATTGGATGCCCATTTGCCGCGCCATGGCCACCACCCGCTCCAGCCCTACCTGTTGGGCCAGCCGCAGGGCGATCACGTTTTCGGAGAGGATCAGGCCGCGGGCCAAGTCCATGGGGGCACTTCCCGAGCGGCAGCCCTGAAAGGTGAGGTTGCCCCAAGTAAGCGGCTCACAGGAGAGCACCTGCGACAGCGGGATCCCCTGGCTGAGGGCAGCGGCATAGGCGAAGACTTTGAAGGTGGATCCGGGCTGCCGTTGGGCTTGGGTGGCACGGTTAAAGGGGCTGGCGGTGTAGTCGATCCCGCCCACGAGAGCTAGGATCTCGCCGTTGCGGCTGTCGAGGCTGACCAAGGCGCCTTGGTTGAAGCCCAGGCGGGATCCCACCTCGCGCACCGTTTGGGCCAGGGCCTGCTCCGCCAGCCGCTGGTAGGGCAAATGCAGCGTCGTCTCGATGACGAAGTTGCCCTCTGCCGAGAGATCTTGCCCCAAAAGCTGCCGCAGCTCCTGGAAGACGGTGCTGTAGAAGTAGGGGGCAACTGTCGAGGTCTGGGAGCGCAGGTTGGGGTTGAGGGTGAGGCGGCTGCGCCGGGCCCGCCGAATCTCCTCTTCCGGGAAAACTTTGAGCTCGCTGAGGCGATCCAACACCCGATCCCGGCCCCGCACGGCGGCCTCGTAGTTGGCGACGGGGTTGAAGGCGTTGGGGGCGGGCAGAATGGCGGCCAGGGTGGCGGCTTCGGAAAGGCTGAGCTGGCGGCTGGGGATCCCGAAGTAGAACTGGGCGGCGGTCTCAAAGCCGTAGAGGCCGTTGCCCAGGTAGACGTTGTTGAGGTAGAGGGTGAGGATTTCGTCTTTGCTGTAGCGCCGTTCCAGCTTGAGGGCGGCGACGGCCTCCCGCAGCTTGCGGCCAAAGGTGTTGCCTGAGCCGGTGTAGTCGCGCAAGACGGTGCGAGCCAGTTGTTGGCTGATGGAGCTGCCCCCCTGCTGCACCTCCCCGGAGCGCAGGTTGACCCAAAAGGCGCGGGCAATGCCCAGCAGATCGACCCCGAAGTGGGAGTAGAAGCGGTGATCTTCGGCGGCCACCACCACTTTGGGCAGAATCGGGCCAAAGGCTTCCAGGTTGGGCAGCTCCCGGTAGAGATCCCCCTGGTGGCGGCGCAGCTCGGTTTGCCGATCCCCGGCCAGGACGATCAGGGGGTTGCGATCGGCGGCCAGCGGCGGTTCTACTGAGAACTTGCTCCACTCATGGCCGATCCAAAGCCTCGCCCCCAGCCCCAAGAGCGCCATCAGGATCAGGCAGCCGCGCACCCCGTACACCTGCGGCGGCGGTGGATCCAACACCTGAATAACCACGCTCTCCGGATCCCGGGGCGGGCCAAGGCTGAGTCGCTGGCCGTGGCGCAGGATCACCCGCCGCACCCGCTCGGCGCCGCCAAAGGGCTTGAGGCGAAAGACGCCGTTGGTGGAGTCTTGATCTTCCAGTTGGTAGCGACCAGCGTTCCACCCCAGCCAGTAGAGGAGGGGATGCAGAGGGATCCGCCACCCCAAGCCAGGCAGACGCCAGCCCGGACGCGGGCGAATGCGGGCGTGCAGATGGCTCACCGCAGGGGCGGGGATGCGGATGGTGGCCACCGTCTGGCTGCGACCAAGAATGTCGGATCCCTGCAGGACAAACACCTGGGGAGGCTCTCCTGGGCAGGTGATCTGCAGGCGCACCGGGCGTTTGGGGGGAGGGGGCTCGGCAGGCTTGAGGAGGGCCGTAGGCCCGACCGGAAAGGGCCTCGCCAGGGTCTTGAAGAAGCGAGCGACGGTGCCCCGTAGGGAATTCTTGTCTTCAGAAGCAGACATGGCTCAATCTCCCCGCAATTCGCGCGCGCGGCGCAGCAGCTCCTGCAGGGTCTGGCCGGGACGAGGGCCGGCGGCGGCTGGAGTGGCTCTGGGGGCTGGGCGGGGCTGGGCAACGGGGACGGTGGGCGGGGGATCCCAAACGGCCATGTAGAGGTGGCCCTGGGGGGTGCGCTCGACCACGCCAGACCAGGGGCCGACGCGGAACTGGACGCGCTCAGAACGGTTTTCCCGCACCGCCTGCAGTTCTCGCTGCAACTGGGGGGGCAAGGGGGCCTGCAGCATGTCTTCCAGCAGCCCTTCCGCCTGCGGGGCGGGCACGTCGTCGGCGACGGTGGCCTCGATTTGTTGCAGCGCCAGGCTGGATTCGTCGTAGGTGAGGCTCAAGTTCATGCTGCCCAAGCGGTACAGGTCGTAGACGGTGTTGGGCCGAGCGCCTCGCCCCTGCTGGCTGGGGGATCCCAGGGCGGCCCGCACCACCTCGCGGGAAGTCTGGAGAGGGAAGGCGCGCAACACCGGCCCGCTGTAGGGTTCTAGCTCCGGTGCCGGATCCCGACGGGTTGCGCCCTCGTCCTGCCCAGCACTGCTGCCAAGGATATCCGGAACGAGAACTTCAGGGGCCGTATCGGGCTGCGCCTCCGCTCCTGGGCGCTCATCCTCTAACTCCGTGGCAGCTGGCGAGGGGCGAGAGCCGGAGAGCACCGGAGCCGCAGGGCGCTGCAGCAACCGTCCCAACCCCCAACTCACCAAGGCCAAGCCCAGCAAACTGCCCCCCAAGAAGGGGATCAGGCGGGCCCAGAGCAGGGATCCCCTGTTCTCGCTGGCCATTGTCGGGGGCGCAAGCCGCAGCGTGCCGGCCGTGGCCAGGGGGGGCGCCGAGGGAAAAAGCGGGCCAGAGGGGATCGCTGGAAATTGAAGGGCAACAGCCTGGGAAGCTCCTCTGGGGGATCCCTGCGCTCTGGCTTGGATGCGCTCCAGCTCCGCCAACACATTGGCCACCGTGGGCGGACGGGCGGCCGGATCTTTGGCCAAACAACTGAGGATCAGATCCGACAAACCGGCGGGCAGCGCCAACGGCAGTCCCAGCTCTTCCAAAGGCAGGGGACGCTGCTTGTGGTGGGCCTGGTACCAGCCCGGGAAAGATTCGGTGGTAGGCTGGAGGGGCATCTGGCCGGACACCATCTGGTAGAGCATGATCCCGAAGCTGTAGATGTCGGAGCGGGCATCCAGCGGCAACCCTTCCAGTTGCTCCGGGGAGGAGTAGGCCAGCGTCCCCAGGTAGGCGTGGGTAAGGCTGAGCGACTCGCGGGTGTTGAGCAGCTTGGCAATGCCAAAGTCCACCAGCTTCGCCAGCTCCCCCAAGCTTTCGTCGGCCAGCACGATCACGTTGGCCGGCTTGAGGTCGCGGTGGATCACCTGGATCCGCTGTCCTTCCAGGAGGATCCCTTCGTGGGCTGCTTTGAGCCCCAGGCCAATTTGGCGGGCCAGCCGAAAAAAGCGCTCCAGCGGCAGAGATCCCGTCGCCAGAATGTCCTTGAGGGTTTGGCCGTTGAGGTATTCCATCACATAGAAAGGCACCCCATCGGCAGTGATGCCGTAGTCGCTTACCTTGACAATGTGCAGGCTTTTCTGGCCCAAAGCGGCGCAGGCTTTGGCTTCCCGCTCAAAGCGCAGGCGGGCCTGCTCGTCCATCGCCGGCTGGGAGAGCAGCTTAACGGCCACTTCCACCCCGCCAAAAAGCAGATCCTGGGCCAAGTAGACCCGCCCCATGCCTCCTTGCCCCAGCAGATGGGTCAGGCGATAGCGCTGGGCCAAGAGGCGACCCAAAAAGGGATCCGACGCAGTAAACATAGGGAATCGCGGCGGTAGAGAGAACAGCGCAGAGCCCCCGCAGGGATCCGGCCAGAGTGGGCTACCTCTACCATAAGCACTGGGGCCCCAATAGGCTATGCTCACCCCCGTCGATCCGGTTGCTTGGAATGTCTTTGCCCGTCGTTTACCACCCCGACTACAGCGCCCCCCTGCCGCCGGGCCATCGCTTTCCCATGCCCAAATTCCGCCTCCTGCACGAGCTGCTGCTGCGGGAAGGGGTGATCCGCCCTCAGCAAGTGCATCAGCCGGAACTCCCCCCCCTGGCTTGGATCGAATCGGTGCACACGCCAGAATACGTGCGGGCCTACTGCGAGGGATCCCTGGAGGCCAAACTGCAGCGGCGCATCGGCCTGCCCTGGAGTCCCGAGCTGGTGCAGCGCACCTGTCGCGCGGTGGGCGGCACCGTCCTGACCGCCCAATTGGCCCTGCGCCACGGCCTGGCCTGCAACACCGCCGGCGGCACCCACCACGCCTTTCCCGCCTACGGCTCCGGCTTCTGTATTTTCAACGACCTGGCCATCGCCGCCCAAGTCCTGCTGCAGCAGGGGCTGGTGCAAAAGGTTCTGATTGTAGACCTGGATGTGCACCAGGGCGACGGCACCGCCTGGATCTTCCGCTCCGAGCCGCGGGTGTTTACCTTTTCCATGCACTGCGCCGCCAACTTCCCCGCCACCAAGCAGGCCAGCGACCTGGACGTGCCCCTGCCGGTGGGCCTGGAAGACGAAGCTTATCTGCAAACCCTGGCCGACTACCTGCCCGATCTGTTGGCTCAGGTGCGCCCGGATCTGGTGCTCTATGATGCGGGGGTGGATCCCCACCGCGAAGATCTCTTGGGCAAGCTGGCCCTCAGCGACGAGGGGCTCTTCCGCCGCGATATGCAGGTGCTGGACACCTGCTTAAAGCGAGGCTACCCCGTTGCCTGCGTTATCGGCGGCGGCTACGGCAACGACCTCGCTCAGCTTGTCTACCGCCACTCGCTCCTGCACCGGGCTGCCGGCGAAGTGTACCGGCAATACCGTCTCTAGCTGGCCGCGAACTAGGCGTATTCGGCGATCACCACCGTGATGTTGTCCCGACCGCCCCGCTCTTTGGCCGCCTCGACCAACTGGCAGGCCAGTTGATCCAAATCCTCCACCTTCAGGCAGTACTCGGCGATGACCTCGTCATCTAGCTCTTCGGTGAGCCCGTCACTACACAACAGCAGGCGATCCCCAGGGCGCATTGTAATCGGCTGAACAGCAGGCGGCCCTGCATCGGGGCGGCCCAGGCAGCGCTCGAGAATGTGGCGCCAGGGGTGCATGCGGGCTTGCGCCTGGGTCAACTCCCCTTGGCGAACCGAGCGAGCTACCAAGGTGTGATCCTCCGTCATCTGCTGCATCTCAGATCCGCGGAGGCGGTAAAGGCGAGAGTCGCCGATGTGAGCGCTCCAGCAATTGTTGTTGGGATCCACCAGAGCCACCACCACGGTGGTGCCCATGTCGGCCCGCTCCGGGTTTTCTCGCTGGTCTTTAAGAATGGCCTCGTTGGCCGCTTCTATCGCCTCGCTGAGCAGCTTGGGCGCTGGCACGGTCTGCCAACCCCGCTCAAGGCACTCGCGAATGACCTCGACCGCCAACAGGCTGGCTGTTGCTCCGGCAGCGTGCCCTCCCATGCCATCGGCAACGATGAAGTAACGTCCTTCTGGATCACAGTAGTAGGCATCCTGATTGCTGCTGCGGACCTTGCCTGGATCCGTAGCGCAGGCATATCGTCGCATCACATCAGTGGCTCTGATCCATTTGCCTTTAAGAGTACCCTGACCAGCGCCAAAGCGGCGAGAACGGCCAAAGCCAGGGTGACGATCGCTAAAGTAGCATGCCCAGCCGAAAATAGCTGGGTTGCGCTGAGAAAAAAAGTTGCAAACAACACCGCGTAGATAACTCCCCGTCCGGTGCTGTTCAGCTTGCGCAGCAAACGCTCTGCCTCGCTGGATCGCACCCGCAGGCGTAGCTCCCCCTGTTCCAGCTTGCTCAAGGTCGCTTCAAGACGGCGGGGCAAGCTGAGGCTGCTGCTGGTGAACTCTGCCGCCTGGCGGCTGACCTGGGCTAGCAGAGTCTCCGTCTCCGGTTTGCTGCCGTTCATCAGCTCCTCCGCGAAAGGCTTGGCCACTTCCAGGAAATTGAACTCCGGATCCAAGCTTTTCCCCAGCCCCTCCAACGTGGTCAGGGCCCGCATCACAAAGGTAAAGGTGGCGGGAAAGCGAAACGGCTGATCGTAGGCCAGCTCGTAGAGGTCTTCGCTGATGGCCATCACCGAGATCTCGTCGGAGCTGTTGGAAAAGGGCTTGTCCATGAAGTGATCCAACATGTACTGCACCGAGCGGCGTACTGGCGCCAGATCGGCAGTGGGCACCAACACGCCCAGCTCCACCAGCGAGGCCACCACCAGGTCGGCATTTTTGGCCACCACAGCCGCCAGCATGGCCACCAACTTTTCCTTGATGCCAGGGCGAATGCGCCCCATCATGCCGAAGTCGTAGAAGATCAGCGTGCCATCCGGCTTGACGGCAATGTTGCCAGGGTGGGGATCGGCGTGAAAAAAGCCGTCTTTGAGCAGTTGCCGCAAATAGGCCTCTGCCCCCAAGCGGGCCAAGAGCTTGCGATCCAGCCCCGCCGCGCTCAGGGCTTCGTAGTCGCTGATCTTGATCCCTGGCAGGTATTCCAGCGTCAGCAGGCGGGGGGAAGTGTAGCGCCAGTACACTTTGGGGACGGCAATTTGTGGCATGTCCCGAAAGTTGCGGCGAAAGGTGTCGGCGTTGCGGCCCTCGTTGAGGTAGTCCACTTCCTCCCAGAGGGTGCGCCGACACTCTCCGTAGATGCCGATCCAGTCGCGGCCCGGCCCGCCCCAACGGGTGTGGTACTGAAAGAACTCGGCAATACCGCGGCAGATCTCCAGATCGATCGTGAACAGGCGGGTCAGGCCCGGACGCTGCACCTTGACCACCACTTCTTCGCCGGTCTTGAGCTTGGCCCGATGCACCTGCCCCAAGCTGGCCGCCGCCAAGGGGGTGGGATCGAAATAGCTGTAGATCTGCTCAATGGGCTTGCCCAACTCTTGCTGCACGATGGCTGCCACCTGTTCGTAGCCAAAAGCAGGCACCCGATCCTGCAGCTTGGACAGCTCCTCGACGTACTCGGAGGGGAAGAGATCGGCCCGGGTGGAGAAAAACTGCCCCACCTTGATAAAAGTAGGACCGAGGTGGAGCAGCGTCTCGCGGATCCAGATGGCCCTGGCGCGGCGGCGTTTGGCTTTGCGCTCCGCTGTGGGCTGCCCCCCGTAGCTCCACGCCTGCTGATCCAGCCAGAGGTAAAACAGCCAGGTGAGCACAAATCGCCAAATATCAATGAGGCGGCCCCAGCGGGTGTAGTTTTCTCGGGCCCAACGGTAGGCGGTATAGGGCTTGGCGGGTTCGGATCCCAAAACGGCTCGGGATGGGAGTGTGCTGGCGTTCAAGCGTTTCGACTCCGATACTTCTGCAATTCGGAGCGCAACTGCGCCACCTCTGCCCGCAGGTCGTCTAGGGTTGCCTGCAGGTCTTCTGCCTTGAAGGGGGGTGCCGCCATTTCCTGGGCAGCTAGCGATGCTTCCGCCTCAGCCCGGGCCATGACATCCTGGGCAAAGGTCTGCCAGCCCTCTTGGAGCTCCGCCCACACCTTGCCCACTTCCCCGGCAAGGTCGGCAAGGGTGCTCTCCAGGCGCTCTCGCAGCACGTCGGCCACCGCCTTGCCGACAAAAAAAGCCCGCACAACTGGATTGTTCATGTAACCCAAGTGTTAAGAAGCATCACCCAGATTATAACGAATCTTGCCCCAACCAAGCCGAAGAGCCGATCCACCCGAACGGCGTCGGATGATCGGCTTGAGAGCTTGGCAAGGGCGCAGTGGGTAGGAGGCCCAACCCTCAGCGGCGGTTGGTGGTCATGTCGGGGATCTTCAGATCGAAGACGCTGATGTTTTGCCGCGCTGCCGGCTTGGGATTGAGCATGCGGGCCATGTTGAGGAAGTTTTCCGGATCCCCGGGCTTGGGAGGCCGAGTAATCCGGTAGGTGCGCACCACTTCCCGCGTCGAGCGCTTCACGCCGGAAACATCCCGCCACCGCGCCCCGTAGCGGGGGTTGAGCAAGTTGGTCGGCTTCTCGGAAAGGCGGCGGCGCTGGTAAGGCACCACATCGTCCCCGAAGGCGGCGTTGTACTCCTCACTGTCGACAACGGCGTCGATAAAGCCGTTCAGACCGCGGGTGGCCAGGATGATGGAGTACTTGATGCGCTCCTGCTGGCTGTAGGTGGGCCGGCCCAGGAAGCGCTGGAAGGTGATCTCGACGAAGCGGTAGTTGTCGTTAGGAACCATGACCAGATCCCGGTACACCTCCGACTTGCCCAGGCCACGGATAAACTCCTTCACCGAGATCGCCCCGTTGCGCAGCTGGGACTCCAGCGCTTTTTGCCGGTAGCTCTCCAGCATCAGGTGTTCGCTGAAGATCTGCCGGTAGGCGGCGCGGATGACATTTTCGATGCCCGTCGGGTCGTCGGGGCGATAGGCGGGCGGGGTTTCGTCGCTGGGTACAAAGTAGCGCTCCACCCGCACGCTTTGCGTGGTGGGGCGATCGGCAAGCAGCGGAAGAGTCATAGGTTATGCTCCTGAGGAAACGAAACAACAAAATGGCAGGGGTTATGGATCAGCAGCCAGCTCCTGCTGGCTTAGGCGGGCGCGTAGGGGAATCAAGGGATCCGCATCCTGCAAGGCCATTTGCAGGGCTGCCTCGACGGCAGATCGCAGGGACGCCTCTCCCAGCCGAGCCAAATCCGTCAGGGATCCGACGGCGGCATAGCGAACTCCCCAGTCGGCGTCGCCCAGGCATTGCCGCAACAGGTGCAAGGCTCGCTCTTGATCGGAGAGGGGCCGCCGTGCCGCTACCTGTCCCAGCCCACGGGCCGCCGCTCGCCGCACGCTGGGGGCGAAGTCCGCCACAATGGCTTCCGCCAAAAAGGGGTAGGCATCGCCGTGGCCGATACGGGCCAACGCCCGCACCGAATAGGCGCGCGCCCCATAGTCGAAGCCATCGATGTTGGCCAGCAAAGGCCCTACCGCCGCCTCCCCAAAGCGCAACACCTCTTCCAGCGCGGCCTCCCCCACGGCAGGGCGGTTGAAGCCAAAGGCGCGAATGAGCAGGGGGATCCCTTCCACGTGGCCCAAGGATCCCAGCGCTCTCACCACCCGCAACAGTTCTTCCGCTGAGGTGGCCTGTTCCAGTTCAGCGGCCAGTTGAGCCACAGCAGCGGGAAGCACTTGCGCAGCCGAGGAAGAGGACATAGACAACCCAGAGGCCAAGGTAAGTAAAAAACTAACGAAACATCCAAGCGAGCCAATAGGGGGGGAGAGCCCCAAGCCCTTTCACGTCTAGAACAGCCTGTCCAGTTGCGGGATGATCGCTGCTGCCACCCGATCCGGCGGCACTCGCCCTAACTGCAGCGCCACGTCGAACAGTCGCTTCAGAGCATTGATGCGCAGGTTAAGCGCCACATCGGCTGTCGCCAACAGCGGCGCCCCTGCCACCCAGCCGGATTCTGCCAGATCGAAAAGGGCCGCCTGGCGCAGGCTGAAATTGGGGTGGGCCAGCAGCGCCACCAGAACTTGGGTCAGCTCCTCGGCTTGTGTAAAGCGATAGAGCACCCAAGCGGCTGCCGAACGCACCCGCTCCGAGGGGTGGCTTAAGAAAGGCCGAATCGCCGCCTCGGCCTCGGTGGCGTTGAGCTGGCCCAGCGCCTCGATGAAGGCTTCCCAGGGCTGCTCCTGCTCCCGCGACTGCAGCAAGGCCAGCAAGGGAGCCACCGCCCGCCGGTCTCCCAACTGGGCCAGGGCATAGGCAGCCTCTTCCCGCACATGCAGATCGCTACAGCCAAGGGCCTCGATCAGGCCGGGCACGGCCCGCACGTCGCCAATTTGCCCAAGGGCTTTGGCCGCATTGCGCCGTAGCGGGTAGCCCCCCAAGGCGGTGCGATCCCGCTCATCTCGCAACGCCAACAGCAGTGGCTCTACCCCCCGCGGATCCCGAACCGTGCCCAAGTACCAAGCGGCATAGTACCGATCTTGCGGGTCATCCCCCTGCAGCCGCGCTATCGCCTGCTCCCAGGTGAGCGGCTGGGGCAGCACCGCCGTGTTGGATGTCATGGGAACCCTTGCAGAGCCGTCCATGGAATCGAGGCCACCTTGCCGATGACTGCCGTTGAGCAGAGGGATCCCTTACTCAGCAGCGCCGTTGCTCTGGGCAGGGGCCGCCGATAGAGCAGTGACCTGCACGATTTTGCCGCCCATCCGCAGAATGCGCTGCATCTCCGTGGACAGCCGGCTGTAAGGAACTGTGATGCTCATGGTACTGCGACGCACCTTAGCCGAGGTGGCCAGAGCATCGGGTGGGTTGAGCAGGCCAGTGTACTCAACCTTGTAAACCCGGCTGCCGGCTTCCGTCAAAGTTTCAGGGCCGCTGGTGCTTTGACCAAACATCGTTTTCCCCCGAGTCGAGTTCAACTTTGTGCGGCACCTGGGCACGAAGACCTCCTGACCGCCAGAGAGGCCGCAAAAGCCACCTCTAGAGGCAGAACTGTACCCAGGCACAAAAGCTTGGGAAGCAGGCAGACAACCTAGCTGGCTCGAAGAGAGCCGCGGCGCCGAAAACCTGGAAACGACCAGCTCAGCTCCACTTGGGCTGCTGCCTGCTCTGTAGGGGCACTCAATTGGAAGACGAAGAAAGAGATCGCTCCCCCAAAAACGGGATCTCTACTCTGGCATCCCTTAGCTAAGGGCGTTGATGGCGTAGTCGAAGTAAATGGCTGCTTCGTTCGCCGCTTGGCCCTTCAGCATGCCCAGAGCACGGCTCTTCATGTGCTGCAGAGCTACAATGTACCAGCTCGGGGAGAGGTTAAAGGAGCGGTTCACCTCCCGCAGGCCCGCCACCAGGTATTCATCGAGGGGGCCCGTGCCGCCTGCAACCAGCGAGTAGGTGATAAAGCGCAGGTAGTAGCCAATGTCGCGGGCACACTTGGCCTGAAACACATCGCCGTGACCCATTTCGCCCGGCTGGGTCAGGTAGGGGAAGCGCTTGAACACTTCCTGCACCGCTTCGCGCACCAGCGTTTGTTGGTTTTGGGTCAAGACACGGGCCGCTTCCAGAGAGGCAGCAGCGCGCTGGTAACGACCATTAACGGCCTGCAGCTCGCTGGCATTGAGAAAACGCCCTTGATTGTCAGCAGCGGCAATCGCTTCGGTAATGACAGTTTTCACCTTGCAACTCCTAAATGCGTTGACTGTTAGCAAAAGTCTTAGTTGAGCAGCCGGCACTCCTCCAAGTTGGGAATGCCTGTCTGCCTGTCGGAAAAAAGGGATCTAGGCGATCTCACGGAGCTTTAAAGAGGGACGACCGCTTTTAACTTAAACAATGGCGGCAGCCGCCTTGTCGAAGTAGCTGGCCACCTCGCTTTGCAGCGCCGAGCAGTCGCCAGGGGTGATGCCGTTCGGATCCATGATCTTGGCCAGGGCTTCCTTCTTCATGGCCGCAATGGCGTTGGCCATGGAGCTGGTGGGCACCCCCAGCGCAATGTAGGTCTCCCGCAGGCCGTTGAGGCAGCGATCTTCCAGCACCGAGCTATCCCCCGCCAAGGTGGCGTAGGTGATGTAGCGCAAGATGATCTCCATGTCCCGCAGGCAGGCGGCCATGCGACGGTTGGTGTAGGCATTACCGCCAGGGGCGATCAGATCCGGCTCCTGGGCAAACAGGGAACGAGCCGCGTTGGTTACGATTTGGGCGGCGTTGCTGGTCATGCGGTTGACAGCATCCAGGCGTTTGTTGCCTTCTGCCACCAAAGCCGCCAGACGGTCGAAGTCTTGATCACTTAAAAAGGCACCGCGTGCATCTGCCTGAGCGATCACCCGGGTAAAGGCGTCTTGCATGATGGATCTCCTTCTGGTCTTTCCAAAAAGCGATGGGCGACTGGCTGAACCTCTCAAAAGTGGGATCCCAAACTCTGTTGTTTGCGGGATCCTCCTTGCCCAAAAACCGGGGATCCTGTGGAGCGGGTTGCTCAAAACTACCCCCACCGAAGCCCCAGATTTTGAGACAGGTCAAGAACCTCTGCGACTTTCAGACAGCCGAGCATCCAGGTCAATTTTATAGCGTGGGAGGGATGAGTGTTTTGTGAAGATTTACAAATAAACAGGCACCAGAGTGTCTGCTTGGCCGCCAATCCTCTGGCTCTGTTGGGTCAGCAGGCCAGAAACTGGTCGGCGAGGGCAGTAAAAAAATGTAAACATTCGTTTCACTTGTTTTGAGATAAAGGCAAGCCTCTTGCCCACACACTGCAGCAGTCAATGTTGCGGGGTACCTATGCCTTGCAGGGCAGCTTTGAGATCCCGGCAGAAGTGGGCAATTTGTTGCAGCCCTTGGGCGGGGGTGGGGGCCTTGGCCAGCCGTTGCACAAAGGCACTGCCCACGATCGCCGCATCCGCTCCCCAGAGAGCAATCTGGCGGGCCTGGTCGGGGGTGGAGATGCCGAAGCCTACCCCAATCGGCAGGGAGGTGTATTGGCGCAGTTGCTGCAGCAAGGCCGGGATCCGCTGCTCCAGGGTGGCCCGTTCGCCGGTGACGCCGGTGGTGCTGACCAGGTAGATAAAGCCGCTGGACTGTTGGGCAATACGGCGCATTCGCTCGGCGGGGCTGGTGGGGGCCACCAGCAGGATGAGGTCGATCCCCTCCGCCTGCGTTGCTTCCCGCAGGGATCCGGCCTCTTCCAGGGGCAGGTCGGGGACGACCAAGCCGGCACAGCCGGCCTGGCGCAGTTGCCGCACAAAGGTGGGGATGCCGAGCTGGTGGATGGGGTTGTAGTAGGTGAACAGGACGAGGGGAGCCCGCAGCGAGAGGCCCCGCAAGCCCTGCAAGATGTCGCCCAAGGTGACGCCCCGGCTGAGGGCGCGGGTGGCTGCTGCCTGGATCACCGGCCCATCGGCCAGGGGATCCGAATAGGGCACCCCCAACTCGATGAGGTCGGCGCCGTTCTCCTCCAAAACTTGCAGGGCCGCAAAGGTGGTTTCCAAGTTGGGATCCCCGGCGGTGAGGTAGGGGATGAGGGCGGCTTCGCCGCGGCTGCGCAGCGCCTGAAAACACGCGGTGATCCGGCTGGGCATGGGATCTGTCCAAGCTGAGGAGATGGAGAGCACCCCCTACTGTAGCGCCTGCCCTAGGGGAGGGGCACAAAATCGTAGCCGGTGCCGGAGCGGTTGCCCCGTTCAATGCGCACCAGCACATGGGGAGCATCGCGGTCGCCGGAGGGCAAAAAGCGCACCTCCCCGGAAGCGCCGTCTGGCAAGCGGAAGTTGGGGTCGCCCAGGGCAGTGAGAATGCCGCTGCGGCTGGGGGATCCCTGCCGAATAGCCTGGAGAAAAACACGGGTGGCGTCGTAGGCCAGTGCCGTGCGCCAACTCACCTGCCCTCCCCACATCTGGGCTGCCTTCTGGGCAAAGCCGCGGTTGCGGGGCACGTCGGGATGCCAGGGCACCGCCACCACCAGCCCCTCTACTGCTGCCCCCCCTTCCTTGAGGGTGGTGAGACTAAACAGCACATCCCCCCCCACCAGGGCGAGGGGCTGGCCAAGGGCAGCGTTCTCGCGGGCAACGGCCAGCGCTTTTTCGGCCACGGAAGCCGTGGGCGCCAAGAAAGCCGCCTGAGATCCCTGCCCCAGAGCTGTCTGCAGGCTGGCCTGGGGGTTGAAATCGGCTGCCGACAGGTCGAAGGTCGCCAGCACAACGCCCCCTTCGCTGGTCAGGGTAGCGGCAAAGGCGTCGCGCAGGCTGGTGCTGTAGGCGCTGTTGGGGTTGTAGAAGATGGCCACCCTCTGCAGGCGCAGTTTGTTAAGGACATAGCGGGCCAGTTGCGTGCCAGCAATCTGGTCGGAGGGGACGGTGCGAAAGATGGCGTTCCCCAGCAGGCTGATGCGGGTGCTGGTGGAGGTGGAGGAGATCATGGCCAGGCCGGCAGACTGATAGATCTCAGCCGCCGCCAGGGTGGCATCGCTGGCGTTGTGGCCGATCACCCCCAGGATCTCGGGCTGGCCCACCAGGGCTTTGGCCACTGCCGCCGCTCGCTCTGGGTTATCCCCGTCGTCGGCAATCACCACCCGCAGCAGCCGCCCTGCAATACCCCCTTGCTGAAATAGCTCCTCTTGGGCCTGGGCCACGCCGCGCAGGGTCTCCTTGGCGCGGTTGGGGTTGCTGGAGATGGGCACCACCACGGCTATGCTCAAGGGGTTGCCCTGCTGCTGGGCGCGGGCGTTGTTGAGGAAAATGCGAGCTTCCGGGTCGTTGCGGTTGTTCTGTAGCCCCATCTCTAGGAGCGGGATCGCCGCGCCGAAATTGCCCTGGCGCAACAGCTCTGCTGCAGCCACGGCGGCGGGACTGCTATCGGCAAACAGGGTGCGCTCGCCGCTGGTTAAGAGCAGATCTTGGGCCCTACCGCCCAACCCTGGCAGAGGGATCCCTTCTGGCCAGCGGATGTAGCCCGCCTGCCAGGCGCGATGACCACCCCAGAGGAGCAATAGCCCTAGGGCAATGTAGACGATAGGGGGTGGAGACTTCGCAGCCATGGGCCCCAAGGAAGAGAACAGCAGAATCCGGACAGCAGGGGTACCGCTCACGCCTTCAGGAAGCTCTTGGACCCCCCCTCTTCAAGGATCTTCAAGAACTTTCTTGAAGCATACGCTAAGGATCGGGACGGTAGGAAGGGCTGTTGCGGTATTGGCGCTCCAGTTGCTCCACAATGGAAACAGGAACAGATGGGGTTGCCGGGGGCTCTTCTGGAGGTGCGCCGGCCTGTGGCTCGGTCTCCAAGTTAGCCGGCTGAGAGGTGGCCCAAACGACTCCTGCGATCAGCAAAAGAACCAAAGCGGCAGCGTAAAGAAATGCGGCAATGGCCATTGGGGCAAGACTCTAGCTTTCCCTTCCCATGATAGAGTCCCATGATAGAGGTTGTCGAAAACCCTTTGCCTCAGGATCCGCTCGAGCAAGCCCTGTGGGACTGGCACCGGGGCCAGGCGAGGGGATCCCTGCTCTTGCACGCCTACAGCGCCGAGGGGATCCCGCTGGCAGAGGAGCCCCAGGTGGTCTCGCCGGAGGTGTTCTTCACCCAAGAGCTGCCGGAGGTGGAGGCCCTGGCCTTAGAGCTCTGCCGCGGTCGGGTGCTGGACATTGGCGCCGGCACGGGCCGCCACAGCCTGCTGTTGCAGGAGGAGGGGTTTGCCGTAGCCGCCCTGGATCGCTCGCCGGTGGCGTTGCAGATCATGGCCGAACGGGGGGTGCATTGCCGCATCGCCGCCGACCTGTTCCACTGGGAGGGGCCGGAAGAGCCCTTCGATACGCTGCTGCTGCTGATGAACGGCGCCGGCCTGGTGGGATCCCTGGCGGGGTTGGAGCGCTTTTTAAGCTTGGCCCGCCACTGGGTTCAGCCCACCGGCCAGTTGCTTGTGGATTCCACCGATCTAGCCGATCTCAGTGAAGAGGGCGACGCGGCGGATCTGCCGCAGGTAGAAAGTTCAGCTAATTCTGAAGCCGAGGATCGGGAGAAGGGGAGAGACTGCAGAACAGCGGGCGAGGCAAAAGCCAGGGTGGTGAACTTTGTGGCCGAGTACGGCGGGCAGCGCGGGGATCCCTTTCCCTGGCTGTTTGTGGATCCGGAAACCCTGCTGCGCTGTGCCCACGCCAACGGCTGGCAGGGACAAATTCTCTACCAAGAGCCGGAGGGGGCCTTTCTGGCACGGCTTGCGCCTCTCTAAGCGCAGCCCCTTAGTGGGAAAGGATCTGCGACAAGAAAAGGCGAGAACGCTCTTCCTTGGGGTTGCTGAAAAACTCTTGGGGGGTGTTTTCTTCCACGATCTTGCCGCGGTCGAAGAAGACAATCCGATCCGCCACCTCGCGGGCAAAGCCCATCTCGTGGGTTACACACACCATGGTCATGCCCGAGCGGGCCAGCTCCCGCATCACGTCCAGCACCTCTTTGACCATCTCCGGATCCAAGGCCGAGGTGGGCTCATCGAAGAGCATCACCGCCGGATTTATGGCCAAAGCGCGGGCAATCGCCACCCGCTGCTGCTGCCTCCCCGAAAGTTGACCAGGATACTTCTCGGCTTGCTCGGCGATCCCCACTCGTCTCAACACCTCCATAGCCCGTTCAACTGCCTCGGCCTTTTTCTATTTTCTATGAGCGCAACTGCTGAAGCGAGTGGAGCTAGCTTTCTGGCCCGCCATCGGCGGAACATCGCTGTCTCTCTGGCCCATCGTCTAGAAGCAGCCAGGGCAGCCAACAACACCCACCTGCTGGAGTTGCTGGAACAGGAGCATGACTCTAGTCAATAATAAGCTCAACTATACTGAAAATAATGTATAATATGTTCAGTACGGATTACTACCAGTTGATCTTTCTGTTTACTTTCGAGTCTGCCAACATGGTAGCCAAAGCAAAGCAGAAAATTGGTAGTAAGACGACACGGAAACTGCGCTTTGGGTATTCTACTCAAAGCTTTGCGGGATACCGCCATTCTGTTTGGACTCCGTCCCGCTAACGCGAATGGAAACAAGCAGAATGCTATCGCTGCATAGTTGAACAGTGATGTTCAGCAGTGTTCAGCGTAAATGTATCAGCAACGGCAACCAGCAGCAGAGTCCAGCGGCAGGGATCCCTCTGTTTCGGGTCTATGGCGCCACCTTTGGGAGGGTCTGAGCATCGGTTATCGGGCTTTAGGCGGAGGTGGGATCCGCTTGTTAGGATTGACCTAAATCACGGGAGAGGCGCGGGGATGGTTTGGCAATTGCTGACGTGGCCGGCCCAGAGCTTGCTGTGGTTGGCGGAGCAGATTCGCGAGCGGGCCGAGGCACAACTCGACAGCAAAGAAAACCTCCAGAAAGAACTCACCGCTCTCCAGATTCAGCTCGATCTGGGGGAGATCGATGAAGAGACCTATAGCCAGCGAGAAGAGGAGATCCTGCTGGCTCTGGAAGCCCTGGCCCAGGCCGAAGCCGGCAGTGCCGACGAGGATCCCTGAGTTCTGCGGGGGATCAGAACATGGGAGAATAAGCTTGGGTTGACCTCATTTTCCTACCCTGGGTTGCTTTCCATGGCCGAATCCCGCGAAACCTTAGTGCTCCGCGACGAGCAGAACCAGCCTCTGAAATGCGAGATCCTGAGGCAGGTGGTCATTGAGGAACAAGCCTATGCACTGGCCACGCCCGTGGACGCCGTGATCAAAGTTCTGGTTTGGGAGGGGGAAGAAGAGCCCGGCCAAGCGGTGAACGGAGATGCGGACATGGAAGGGATCCTGGATGAGCCGGATCCAGAGGAGCTCCAGGCTGCTATCCCCACCATCCAGGCCGTCTTGGAGGAGTTGAACTTGACTCTGCAGCAAAACGGCTTCGACATCCTGACGGTGCAGGGAGAGTTGCCCCCTGTTGAAGAGGAAGATGTGTTCGAGCTGGGCGAAAGCGAGGAAGATGCCCAGGAATTCCAACTGCTGGCTACCTTCTTCTACAAAGACAAGAAATACGGCATCTTTACGCCCCTCGACCCAGTTCTGGTCTACGTGGCCCTGCCTGACGAGGGGGATCCCTACCTACTGAACCCAGAGGACTCGCCAGCCCTGTTCGACCAACTCAATGCTGTGCTGCTCGATCTGGACGAGGTAGTGGAAGAGGAGGAGTACGATGATGAAGAATATGACGATGAAGACGAGGACTAGGCAGCTCGGGGTTTCTGCCTGAGAATTGAAGGCACCTGGGCCAAAAAGCCCAAAGGTGGAAGTACCAAGCCTCTTGCCCCAATGCAGCCCCTTGGTTGCCGCTCAAGTCGATTGGGCGGAGTCTTTTTGTTGCCAGCGCCAGCTAGGGGAGCGGCAGATAATGGAAGGAGGCCCTCGTTCAGTTCCCCAGGCGTTGCCCGATCCCAAGGAGCAGCAGGGATGCAACCGGTTGACCTGACCACCCTCCGTGCTGTGCTGGCAGATCTAAAAGGGGCTGAGGCCGGGGGGGATCCCTTGCTGCCTGCCCGCGTGGAGTGGATCCAGCAGACGGATCTGTGGACGGTGGTGATTGGCCTGCGCACCCTCAAGGCGCGTCCTTGCTTGCTACTGTCTTGGCATCCTCAGGCGGCCCGAGTTCACCTCTGTCAGGCTCCCCCCAAGGAAGCAGAGGACTTGCCCTTTAGCCAACACCTGCAACGGCACCTGCGGGGTTTGGCGCTGACGGAGCTGGCGCTGCTGGACGAGTGGGAGCGGGTGATTGACTTTCGCTTTGCCCCTCGCCCCGCGGATCCCCCTCAACGCCACCTTTATCTGGAAGTGATGGGCAAGTACAGCAACGCCATCTTGGTGGACGAGGGGGGCATGATCTTGGCCTGCGGCCACGGGGTAAGCGAGCGACAGTCGCGGGTACGGCCGGTGCAGCCGGGTCTACTTTACGAAGCTCCCCCTGCCCTCAGCGATCCCATCCCCCAGCGAGCCGAGCCCTTCTCCCAGTGGCAAGAGCGTCTTGCCCTAATCCCTGGCCCCATTGCTCAGCGGCTGCTGCGCTGCTACCGCGGCCTGAGCCGGCATTTGGCAGAGGCCATGTGCCTGCAGGCCGGGATCCCACCCCAAACCCCCACCAACCAACTCTCGCCCCAGGAGTGGCAGGCCCTGTTTTTTTGGTGGCAGGACTGGCTGGCCCGCCTGGAAACGGCTCAGTTTAAGCCGGCCCTTACCCCCCAGGGGTACACTGTTCTCGGCTGGAGGGGCTCTGGCGGGGATCCCTCTACACCCAACTTGCATCAGCTCCTGGAAGCCTACTACCAAGCCCAGCTCAACCGCGAACGCTTTGAGCGAGAGCGGCAGCGCCTGGGGCAAAAGCTGGCTGCCCTGCTGAAAAAACTCCGCCAGCGGCAAGAGCACTTCGAGAGGATGCTGGCCGACTCGGCCCAAGCGGAAGCCTCCAAGCAGGCTGCCGATCTGCTCATGGCCCATCTCCACCTCTGGCGGCCAGGGCTGAGCTTGATGGAGCTGCCAGACTTTTTTAGCGGCCAGATGGTCAAGATCCCGCTGGATCCGGAGAAAAACGCTGTTCTCAACGCCCAGGCCTACTACCGCAAGCACCGCAAACAAAAACGAGCCCAGGAGGCCGTCCAGCCCTTGCTAGAAGCTGTAGCGCAAGAGATCCGCTACCTGGAGCAGGTGGAAGCGACCCTGCAGCATCTGGGAACCTATCGGGATCCCCAGGACTTGGCCGCCCTTCGAGAAGTTGAGACCGAGCTGATTCAACAAGGCTACCTAGAGAGCCCCAGCCGGGCAGAGGGATCCAGACGGGCCTCTTCAGCCAGCTTCAACCCCTATCGCTTCACTAGCCCCAGCGGCTTCTCCATCTGGGTGGGGCGCAACAACTGGCAAAATGATCGGCTGACCTTCCGCGTGGCCCAAGACCAAGATTGGTGGTTTCACGCCCAAGAGATCCCCGGTAGCCACGTGCTGTTGCGCCTGCCTCCGGGCGCGGTGGCCGAAAGTGAAGATCTGCAGGCGGCTGCCGATCTGGCGGCGTATTTTAGCCGCGGTCGCTTCAGCGACCAGGTACCGGTGGTGTATACCCGCCCTAAGTGCGTCTTCAAACCCAAGGGATCCCCACCCGGCATGGTGGTTTACCAGCAGGAGCAGGTGCTGTGGGGCCGTCCCAGCCGTGCCCAGTTGCTTGTGGAAAAGGAGGGGGCGCCCAAGCCGGAGGTTCCAGCAGAGCTACAGCCCTCTACTTGGGGTTGACTACGGATCCCATAAACAGCACAGTTTGCGCCTCCCGGTTGGCTCCGGAGGCCACAATGGCAAACCAGAAGGGGCGATCTGCTACGAACTGGAAGGGCTCTTGCCGGTCGCTGGCGGTGCGGGAGACGATGACCCCGGTGGCGGCTGCCGCCCCGGATCCCTTTTCATCTACTTCGATGGCCGCCTTGTGCAAGACTCTACTGACCTGCGTCGGCTCTGGGGTCATCTGGCTGAAATCGGCCTGAGGGGAAAAGGCGATCCCCAGGCCCAACTGTTGCAAAGCCGGCACCAGATCGGTTTCGTAGGCCAGCTTAAACTTGGGGAGCCACAGCGAGCCGGGGCGGGTGGGCAGGGATCCCGTCCATTCTTGCCAAGTTTCTGGGCTGAGCTCCTGTCGCAGGGCTTCCAGGCTCACCCCTGGCTTGGGCAGCAGGATCACCATAGCCAGTTCCCCTTCCCCATAGGGCAGGCGCACCACCTGGAGCTGCTCGGTCTCCCGGTAGCCGTAGCGACCGGATTGGGCCATCAGCGGCACTTGGACACGGCGGCCATCTGGGCGGGTAAAGGGCTGGGGCTCTGTCAGGGCCGGATCGAAGGGTTGGGTCCACTCTCCCTTGAAGTAAATGGCGTTGAGCAAAACCAGCCTGTCTTCCCGGCTGAGGCGATCCACGATGCGGTCGATCTGGCCCTGGGTGCGCTCGGCTACCCAACGGTTAATCGCCTGCACCGTCTGGCGGGATCCCAGCTCCACCCGATTGGCCACTGCTTGGTAATAGGTGGCCAGCGCCTGCAAAAAGGGAGGCCGCAGGGTGAGGGTTTGATCGACCCAAAGGCCGTTGGCAATTTGCACCTGGATCGGCCCTTCTGCTTGGGATCGCTCCACCAGCCAGCGCGCCATCTGGGCATTGGTCCAGTTCAACTCATGGAGGGAGAGGTCTTGGGCCTCCAGCACCTCGGCCATGGCCGCCTGCGTTTCCCCAGCGGCGCCGTTGTACAGCATGCTCAGAGCCAAGTGAATGCTCAAAGGAGAGAAAAAGAGGTTCTCTTGCGGCTGCTGCTGGAGCAGGCGATCAAACAGCTTTAGCGCAAAGCGACTTTGGGCTTGTTGGGCCACAGCCTCTTCTCCATAGCCTTCCCCATAGGTCACGGTCGGCTCAAACGGGATCCGCACCGGGGCCTCCTGGGATCCCATCCCCTGTGCGGGCCAGAGACCCAAAAGCAATAGGCCAAACAGAGCCAGAAGCGAGCTCCGGCTCAGCGAGGATCTGCTCAAAAGGTCTTTCATGGGGTCTCTCCTGGCCGGGTGGGGAACGATAGATAGACTCTATGGCTATGGTATCGGGTTGGGGGTGGATGGCTCTTTGCGCTTGAGGAGAGATCGACAGGCCAAAGCCCGCAGGAGATCCCGGCCAAACTGGCTACGGATCCCCTCCCTCTTCAACCTAAAGAGCAGGGTAGGATCAAGCCTGCACAGCTAGCTCGGCAGGAGACAAGGGATGAGTTTGCGGGCAAGGGAGGGGCGGCGCTCTCGCCGGGTTGCCACAGCGGGCGGGATTGCCTTAGGCCTGGCTCTGCTGCTGGGATGTACTGCTGGGGGATCCTCATCTTTAGAAGCCCAGGAGACGGCAGCCGTTGCCAACGCGACCTCGGCCAAAGGAGAGCCCCAGCACCTGCCGGTGGCAGCAGAAGTCACCATCGCTGGCCGGCGCTTTGAGCTGGAAGTGGCCCGCACCCCTGAGCAACAGCGGCTGGGCCTGATGTTTCGCACCGATTTGCCGCCTGATCGCGGCATGTGGTTTCCCTTCGACCCGCCCCAGCCGGCTGCCTTCTGGATGTTTAACACCCTGCTCAACCTGGACATTATCTTTCTCCGCCAAGGCCAGGTGGTGTACATCGCTGCCGATGTGCCCGGTTGCCCCGCCCAACCCTGCCCCGTCTATGGGCCACCCTCTGACCAGTTGGTAGATGGCGTGCTGGAATTCCGCGGCGGGACGGCGGCGGCCTTAGGTTTGCAAGTGGGAGATACGGTTGAGATCCGCGAGCTTCCCAGCTCCGCCCCTTGATCTCTATCTCCCCTCTCCCTTTGGGAGAGGGGCTGGGGGTGAGGGCTGGGAAAGGGGCTGGGGGTGAGGGAAGACAAGCTTGCAGAAGAGGTTGAGACCATGCTCCTGGGATCCCAAAAGCTGCCGTTGGCCGTCTTGCTTGCGGCCTGGGATGATCTTTTCAGGGATCTTTGCGATGATTTTTGAGGGTCGCCAACTGCTTTGAGATTGATGCCAAGAGGCGACCGCGAGCCCAGGATGGTTTGGCTACTGCCGGCAAAGCCCTATGGATGTTAGCAGCGTAACTCAGTGGCTGGGGGTTGGGGTCGTTGCCCTGGCTTCCGTCCTTTGGGCCGAGGTTGTGCGGGATGGGCGCCATTGGCTGGCCCACCAGTGGCCCTGGCTGATGCCCAAGCACACTCTGCACCACCGCCTGTTTCGCCCCGATCTCAGCGTGGTAGACCCGAAGCTGTACCGAGAATCCCAGTGGCACCACGATGTCCCCGAAGCGGCGACGATGATCCTGGCCGGGATCCCTTGGGTGGTGCTGTTGGGACAGGGATCCTGGCTGTACGGCCTGGCAGCGGCGGTGGGAGTGGTCTACTCGGCCAGTTTCTTAGCTGCTGGCCTGCTGCGGGGCTGCGGGCTAGCTCTGCAAACGGATATTACCCACCAGCCGGGGCCTTTCCCTACTCCTCCCAGCCAGTGGCATGTCAACCGCGCCTACCACTGGCGGCACCACTTTGACGACACCAACGCCTACTTCTGCGGCACCCTAACCTTGCTGGATCGGATCATGGGCAGCAGTCTCTCTTTTAAAGGCAAGCGCGTGGCCATCACTGGCGCCTCTGGCACCCTGGGCCGGGCCCTCTTGAAGCACTTTTCCCGCCATGGGGCCCAAGTCATCGCCCTCAGCTCCCATGCGGATTCGGTTTCCATCGAAGTGGACGGACAACTTCAGCCGGTGCCGACTGTTCGCTGGCAGGTGGGGCAGGAGGGATCCCTGGCCGAGCTCCTGGAGGAGGTCGATATCCTGGTAATCAACCACGGCCTAAACGTCCATAGGCAACGGGATCCCGAATCGGTTCGCCAGTCCTATGCCGTCAACACCTTCTCGGCATGGCGCCTGATGGAGCTATTTTTCCAGACGGTGCGCGGCAATCGGGAAATGGCCACCAAAGAGGTCTGGGTGAACACCTCCGAAGCCGAGGCCAGCCCTGCTTTTAGCCCCCTCTACGAGCTCTCCAAACGGGCACTGGGCGACCTGGTGACCCTGCGCCGTCTCGATGCTCCCTGCGTGGTGCGCAAGCTTATCCTTGGCCCTTTCAAGAGCCAGCTCAACCCGATTGGAGTTATGTCGGGGGATTGGGTGGCCGCCCAAATCCTGGCCCAGGCCAAACGCGACTGCCGCAACATCATCGTCACTATCAATCCCCTCACCTACCTACTTTTCCCGCTGAAAGAGTTGGCCGTCAGCACCTATTTCCGGCTCTTCAGCCGCCGCTCTTCTCCACTAGCCGTCCCCGATCCCAGCGCTGGGATCCCAATCTAGGGAGTCGGGCAAGTCCTAGCCAGCTTATGGCATTGGGCGCAAAGGTGGAGTAAGACAAAAGCAGGTTCTTTGGCGTCAGCAGGATGGGATCCCTTGCGCTAACCCGAACTTTTGGGGAGCGAGAGGGCTCTTCCGCTCGATCTCCCTTATGAACCCTGGGTGTGAGGAGTAGGAGTGAGTGTAAACATGGTGCGACAGTGGGTGAGCGCAGTCCTCTGCGTGGTGGGCGGGGCTTTAATGCCGGGGCTTTTGTCCGGCTGTGCCATCCCGATGCCTTCGGCATCCGCGGGAGTTTCTGAGATCCAGGTGCGCTTGGTGCATGTGGCCCCCAATGCCCCTCGGATCGACTTGGAAGTGGGGGGGGTAAGGGCTGCTCAAGGTGTAGCCTATGGCTCGGTGAGCGAGTACGTGCGTATGCCGGCGGGCGAGTACGACATTGTTTTGTTTTCAACCCCTGAGACGACCAGCCCTGGCCAGCCCGCGAGTTTTAAGGACTCCGTTCCGCTAGCGCGAACGGTTGCGGCCAGAACTGTGGCCAACCTCAGAGGCGGGGGAGTGTTCTCGGTGGTGGCTGCTGACGAGCCCAATCGCGTGACGGCCTTAGTTTTGGAAGACAACATCAACTCGCTGTTTGACCAAGCCCTGGTTCGGTTTGTTCACGCTGCCCCTGATGCGCCGGCCCTGCAATGGCAGGGGGAGCAAGGGCGGGTGCTGATACCTCAGTTGGCCTTCGGGCAAGTTTCCACCTTTCAAGCCATGCGACCCGGCTTTACCCAAATTCAGGTGGCCATAGCTCCTTCAGCCCCCGCGCCAGGTGGGCAGTCGTCTCCTGGCCGGAGCATTCCCTTGCAACGGTTTGACCTCCAGTTAGAGGCAGGGAAAGTCTATACCCTTTACGTGGCGGGGCTGATGCGCAGCAATCCGGGCCTAAACTTGGTGCTGGCAGAGGAAACGCGGGCTCGTAGGCTCCTATAGCAAGGCTGCTTGCGGCTTGATCCTCTCTATACTGTGAGACTAGCCAGTCGTCTCTAGCTTTGGGGACACAGCCCGTGGATGCCTTATTTCAAGTGGTGGTGCTCAGCCAAACCCCAGATCCCGAACGGGTGATCTACCAGGCGATGCACCAAGATCACAGCCCTGATTTTGTTACCCCAGAGAGCCGGATCCCGGAAAAATATGGCGAGGCCGTGGTGCGGCATCTGCTGGAGGGCAACCGTGGCCACTATGGGCCGCTGGAGCACCCTCAGATCACGTTTGGGGTAGGCTATTTTCCCCATGCTGTCATGCAACAGGCCCGTACTCATCGGGTGGGAATTTCTTTCGACGTTCAATCTTTTCGATATACAGGCCAGCAAATTGCCGATTTGGGCAAAAGACTCTTGTCTGGGCCCCGGAGAACGCCCCCCAACCCCCCGCCCGGCCCCCCCAACCAGCCCCCCAGCCCCCCGTATACGGGGGGCTGGGACGAAACTTCTGCTTTTGCCGACAAAACCGGGGCAGAGTTAGCTTTGCAAGAGTTGGAAACTCTATTTTACGTTCCCGCCAGCGTCAAGGAAGGCAAAGCCAAAACCCGCCAAGGCTTCAAGCCCATCTCTCCCGAGGCCCTAAACATCATTCTTGAGCAGTATCGCAGCCAGGCCATTGCCTATTATCGCCTGGTCGAAGAGTGTGGGGTGCCCTATGAGGATGCTCGTAACATCATCGGCTACGGGATCCGCCAACATTTTGTAGTGTCTTTTAATTGCCGCAGCTTGATGCACTTTCTGGATTTGCGGGCTAAGGAGGATGCCCAGCGGGAGATCCGCGAGCTGTGCGAGTTGATGTGGCCCCACTTCGAGGCTTGGTGCCCCCATGTGGCCGCCTGGTACCGCCAAAACCGCTGGGGCAAGGCCAGGCTTTCTCCCTAACAAGTTCCCAACCATTGGGGACGACTATGGATCCCAAAGCTTATGAACAAATGGCAGGCCTAGAGGATCGACATTGGTGGTTTGTGGGCCGCCGACAGATTCTCAGCCGGGTTATTGCAGGGATCCCTCTTCCTCCCTCAGCTTGTATCTTGGAAGCGGGATGTGGCAGCGGTGGCAACCTGGAAATGTTGTCTCAGTTTGGCCAAGTCTGGGCCATGGAAAGAAGCGAAATAGCATTGCCTTTGGCCCGGGCTCGTGGCATTGCGATTGTGGAAGAAGGCGAATTGCCGCATCGGATCCCTTTTGGCTCTCAACAATTTGATTTAATTGCTCTGCTGGACGTTCTGGAACATTTAGACGAAGACACAGCAGCTCTGGAAGCCCTCATCCAGAGGTTAAAGCCATCTGGCTACATGGTGATCACGGTGCCGGCTTATCCCTGGCTGTGGAGCGCCCATGACGAGCTCAATCACCACAAGAGACGCTACACAGCGGCACAACTTCTCTCCTTACTCAAGAGCGCCGGCTTGCAAATTCATACCTTTACCTTTTTCAACAGCTTTCTCTTCCCTCTGGCAGCAGGGATCCGCCTAGCCCAGAAAATACTTCGCCTGCGGGAAAGTCCAGACTTGAAAATGCCGCCCCTTTGGCTCAATCAACTTCTAGCAGAGATTTTTGCCGCGGAAGCCTATTTGATCCCCAAGTTTTCGTTGCTCTTTGGCCTGTCGTTGTTGGCGGTAGCCAGCCCTATTGCGGCAGCGGGACGGAGCCCTTTGAAAATTGCTCCTCTGGGAAACTGAGCCTCTTAATCCTCAACTTCTCGCCGTTATTACCAGTTTTTTGAGTCAACTTGGCCGATCGCGCTAGCGAGACGGAGTCCTTGCAGCCTCAAGGGGATAATCTTTTCATAAGATTGTTCCCAGTCTTCGTTTTTGGAGGAGATAGCTCTTGGCCGATCGCGCTAGCGGGACGGAGTCCTTTCGCACCAGGGAGACGGAACCTTTGCGCAGCTACGCCCTTCGCTTGGATCCGCATCGTCTGTGGGTGCCCCTAGCTTGCTTCGGGGATGGCCTTTGTATTTGGTTGGCCTTTGGGGCAGGTTACTGGCTGCGCAGCTTGCGCCCTCACCAGCTTTTGCCGTGGGATGTTTATGCCGGCCTGGGATTGCTGACCGTTCTCAGCTACTGGGGCGTTCAGGCCGGTTTGGGCGGATATGGCGAATCGAAGCGCCTATCCCGCTTTGAGGAATGGGCCAGTTTGCTGCTGGGGCTGGGGGTGACCTTTGGCCTGGTGTTGGCAGGGGCCTTCTTCGTGCGCTCTGTCTCGCTGTCGCGCTTGGTAGTGGGCTATGCCGGCCTGCTGGCCCTGCTCGGCCTGACGGGGATGCGGTTAGCGCTGCGGCTGGGCATGGGCTGGCTGTATGCCCGCGGCCAGGGGCGGCGACGGGTGATCTGGGTGGGATCCGGCTTGCTGTTGGCCGAGGTGCTGGAGCGGCTAGAGCGCTGCCCGGCTTTGGGGTTTGAGATCAAGGCTTGGGCCGTGGCCGGGGATCCCTCGGCGCCAGAAGCGGGGCCTCTGCAAAAGCTGGAGCGCCTGGATCCCGCTCATCTGGTGGCCTATGTGCAAGCTCACCCTGAGATCCAAGAGGTGTGGTTTGGGCAGCCGGAGCTGGCCAACGCGCCCCTGCTTCTTACTTTGCAGGCTCTGTCGGTGCAGGTGCGCCTGGTGCCAGATATTCTTGGCTTCTTAACGGTTAACCTGCAGTTCCACTCTCTGGACGGGATCCCGCTGCTGACGCTGCGCCACCCCCCTTTGCGCTACGCCCACAACCGTTTCCTCAAGCGAGCTATGGACATCTTGGGAGCTTCCCTGGGCTTACTGTTGCTCAGCCCCCTGTTTGTGGTCATCGCCGTGCTGGTGGCCTGCAGCAGCCCCGGCCCCATCCTGTATTGGCAGGAGCGGGTGAGCTTGGATGGGCGTCGCTTTTGGATTGCCAAGTTCCGCACCATGCGGGTGGATGCTGAAGCACCCGGCCAGCCGCGCTGGACGCGCCCCGGGGATCCGCGCCGAACCAAGATAGGAGCCTTTTTGCGCCGCACCAACCTGGATGAGCTGCCCCAGCTTTGGAACGTTTTGAAGGGGGAAATGAGCTTGGTGGGCCCCCGCCCGGAGCGGCCCTACTTTGTCGAGCAATTTAGCCAGGAGATCCCCAAGTATCTGGATCGGCATTTGGTCAAAAGCGGCCTCACCGGCTGGGCTCAGATCCACGGCCTGCGGGGAGACACCAGCATCGCCCGCCGCACCCAGTATGATCTCTACTATGTGCAAAACTGGTCCCTGTGGCTGGATCTGCGCATCCTGGCCATTACCCTTTGGCAAGGGATCCGCGGACGGCTGACCGGATATTAGGGGTTGCTTATGCCATCCTCGCCCACGCCCCAAGAACTCCTTTACGAGGGCAAAGCCAAACGGGTCTACCGCACCGCCGATCCCCAGGTTTACCTCTGCCAATACAAAGACGACGCCACGGCTTTTAATGCCCAAAAGCGGGGATCCATCCCCGGCAAAGGAGAAGTCAACTGCACCGTCTCTAGCCGGGTGTTTGCCTACCTGGCGCAGCAGGGTATTCGCAACCACTTCTTGAGCCAGACCGGCCCCCGTGAGATGCAGGTGCGCGCCCTACAGATCCTGCCTTTGGAAGTGGTGGTGCGCAACCGCACTGCCGGCAGCCTCTGCCAGCGCTTAGGCCTGGAGCAGGGCCTGCCCATCGAGCCACCCCTGGTGGAGTTCTACTACAAAAACGACGCCTTGGGAGATCCCCTGGTCACTCCCGACCACATCCGCCTGTTGCACCTGGCCACGCCGGAGCAGGTGGAGAAACTGGGATCCCTGGCTTTGGCAGTCAACACTCACCTTGGCAACTTCTGGCGGCGCTGCCGGCTGGAGCTGGTGGACTTTAAGCTGGAGTTTGGCCTGGACGAGGAAGGGCAGATTTGGCTGGCGGACGAGATCAGCCCCGACACCTGCCGCCTGTGGGATCTCCAAGGGACCGAGCCGCGGGTGCTGGATAAAGACCTTTTTCGCTTTGATCTCGGCGATCCGGCAGCCGGCTACCAAGAGGTGCTGCAGCGAGTGCTCCAGGCTACTGATCCCAATCTCCCCTCTCCTGCAGCGCGGGAGAGGGGCAGGGGGTGAGGGTGCCATGACTTCTCCCCGCCCCCCCGGCCCTGACGAGCGCTTCCGCCGCCAACTGGCCGACCTGTTGGACACCTGGGTGGAGCAGGGGCTCATCCAGCCGGCGCAGCGGGATCGCCTGCGCGAGCACTACCAACTGGACAGCTTGCCGCGAACAGCTGGCAGCCGCTTTGCCCTGTTGCTGCTGCTGTTGGGCGCCGTGCTGGTGGGCTTGGGGGTGATCTCCTTCGTGGCCGCCAACTGGGACGCCATTCCCCGCTCGGCCCGAGCCTTGGGATCCCTGGCCCTCATGGTGGGGCTGCAGGTGGCCGGCTTGCGGCTCTGGCAGCAGGGATCCCCGCGCTTAGGCAGCGCTTTGTTGATGGCCGGCGAGCTGTCTTTGGGGGCCGCCATTGGCCTGATGGCCCAGTGGGTTCAAATCGGGGGATCCCTGGCGGGCTTGTTTTTGGGCTGGGGGCTGGGCAGCTTGGCCGTGGCCTACAGCTTGGTCCACACCCCCAGTGGCGTCTTGGCCTGTCTTTTGTTTGCCCTGGCTGGAATGACTGCCGTCTGGGAAGGAGGGATCGGCTCGGCTCTGGATCCCCTCTACCCCTGGCTGGCCCTGGGCCTGTTGCTGCCTCTTGCCTATGGGTGCCGCTCCCGCTGGATCTTGGCTTTGGCGCTGGTGAACTTCGGCCTGGCGCTACAAAGGTTGGCAGAGCGCTGGGACAGCTGGACCCTCTGGCTGCTGCTTGGCCTTGCCGTCGTCTGGGGGCTGGGAGTCGGGCACCAACGCCATGGGCACTGGCTAAGCCGGATCTGGACCGGAGAAGAGGGCCAGGGTGGCGAGCAGGAGCAGGGCTTGGATCTGATCCCGACGGCGGAGGGGCTGGCTTTGCTGGGGTTGGGCTTCTTGCTCTACATTTGGAGCTTTCGTGACGCCTGGGACTGGGATCCCAAACCCCTGCCCTTGTTCCAAGCTGGGGATCCCTGGGCGGGCCTGTCGGCAGCAGGATTGCTATTGCTAGCCGGTTGGAGCTGGTGGCAGGGCTGGCAGGCAAAGAGTTCCCAGCCCGTTTCTGCCTGGCTGAAGGACGCTCTGGTTCTCATCTCCCTGGCTGCCCTGGCCCTTTTGCTGGCGATCCGTGCGGCTGTTTCTGGGAACTTGACCTCAAGGGTGGCCCTGGCCTTTGTTGCCCCCTGGCTCCTGACCCTGCTGCTGGTGGGATTGTCGGTGATCCTCTGCTGGGAAGGTCTGCAGCAAGGGCGACGGGGGCGCTTCTGGCAGGGGCTATTGGGCCTGACCTTGGTGGTGCTGACCCGCTTTTTCGAGTACGAGACCGGCCTCTTGGCCAAGTCGGCAGTGTTGGTGGCCTGTGGGATCGGAGTGATCTGGATGGGGCTGAAGTTTGAGAGACGTATCTTTAAGAGTAATGCCTAGGTCGATAAAAGTTTACAAGAAATCGGGACACATCGGGAACTTACTCTTCCCTGAAAAGTCTTTGTTGGTAGAAGGTTTCCTGGAGAACGTCAATGAAAAAAACAGGCCTGGGTCTAGGGATACTGGCTCTACTCTCTTTTTCTAGTTTTTGGAGTTATAGCTCTTCTTCAATTGCTGCGGGCGGAGATCCGTTTTGGGAGCATTTCCCAGTAGCGCAAGCTCCGAGGCCGGCTGTGCCCGCAAGGCCTAGGTCTCCAGGAGCCGCACCCTCGCCCGTTCCCCAAACTGGGGATCTCGATGAGCTGTTCCGCCAGATCCCTATTCTCCCTTCCTCAAGACCGTTGCCCAAACTCCCCTGTTCTCAGCCTATGCAGTTGCAATCGGTAAGGCTGCAGGCTCCGCCACCCAGCCCTGCTGTTCCTTTGCAGTCAGAGATCCCGGCCACCATTTGGAGCAATCTCCAGGGTTCTTACGGAACTACCAACTGGGCAGAACCAAGCCCCAACAAAGTCTTTGCCCATACTTTTCAATGGGATCCTCCTTGTAAAACAGGCTGCCGGCTGGGAGGTACCCTGACATTTGCCTACCGCAACAATCTGCCGGCTAGCAGTAGCAGTGCTCCGGATGCGGGCAACGACAAGTACTACGTGTACAACGGCGGCACTCTAACTCAATCGGGGTTCTTATATGCTTCACCTGTGAGTTCGGCCGGTCAGACTTTTACCAAAACCCTAACGCTCTCTCCCGCTGAAGTTGCCAACAACAGAGTTACGTTGGTGGTTCAAGACGACACGGCTGTTTTGGAAGCTAAGGTAGAGCTCAACTACTGCTGCTGTGAATGTGAGTTCCCTATCTAAGGTAAGTTCTTGGCAGCAGCGACGGCAGAGGGGAGGATTTGAAACTCTCCCTGCCGTTTTTCTCTCCCTTGGCTGGCTTTTTTCAGAGCTAGCCCACAGAATTTAGCGGCGAGCCTGGGCAAAAATGGCCTGCAGGATTTCGTCAGCCCCCTGTTGCTTCAGCTTTTCCGCCAGGGCTGTTCCCACCGCTTCCGGATCGGCAGGGGAGCCTGTTTGGGTATCGCGGATGAGCTGTCGCCCCTCCAGGTCGGCCACCATGCCGGTCAGGTGCAGCTCTTCCCCCTGGACTTGGCTGTGGACGCCGATGGGCACCTGACACCCCCCCTCCAAGGCCCGCAGGAAAGCTCGCTCGGCCAAACAGCGGGCTGTGGCCTCCGCATCGGCTAAGGGTCGGATGAGCTCCAGGATCCGCTCATCCCCCTGCCGGCACTCGATCCCCAGGGATCCCTGGCCAACCGCGTACAGAGACACACTGGGATCCAGCACCTCGTGGATCCGCTGTTCTTGGCCCAGGCGCTTCAGCCCCGCCACCGCCAAAATTAGGCCGTCGTACTCCCCCCGATCCAGCTTGGCCAGGCGAGTGTTGAGGTTGCCCCGCACATCCTTGAAGTGCAGGTGGGGAAAGGCGTGGCGCAGTTGGGCCAATCGCCGCAAAGATGAAGTGCCGATCACCGTTCCTGCTGGCAGGGTGGCCAGTTGGTAGCCGCGCAGCTCTTCCCGCAGCACCAGCGCGTCCAAAGGATCCTCCCTCTGCGTAATCGCCCCCAGGACCAGGCCTTCCGGCAAACGGGTGGGCAGATCCTTAAGGCTGTGCACCGCTAGATCGCTGCTGCCGTTGAGCAGGCTGACCTCCAGCTCCTTGGTAAACAGGCCCTTATCGCCAATTTTGGCCAGCGCCACATCCAGGATGATGTCTCCCTGGGTGGAAAGGGTGTGCAGCTCTAGCGGCAATCCCGGATGGTGGGCCTGCAACTGCTCCATCACCCAGTGGGTCTGGGCCAAGGCCAGCTCACTTTTGCGGGAGGCGATCCGCACCGGCTGGGCAGCCCCTGCCGAGGGTTGCCAGGGAGTTGAGGCCAGTTCGCTCATGGCTGCTGCAAAATCCGAGAACACCGTCTTTCACGCTAACTGACTTTGCGGCGCCGCACGGCAGCGGCCTTCAAGATCCTTAACCAAAACTGCCATTTCCCCCCGATCCAGACTTTACTACGGGGATCCCAGCCGGTAGGATAAGTAGACGGATTCTCCGCCGCGGCGGGGAGAGTTGTGGTCTGTCAAGCCTCCTTCTCCAAGGTTGCTAGAGGACAATTCTCTGTAAGCACAGGGCCCCCTGATTTGCTTGGTAGTCTGCCTGGATAGGTCTTATGGAAGAAAACAACGTCGGCAACGGCACTCAGTTACTGCTCAAGCGCACCATCCCTGTCAAGGTGGTGGTCACCCCCCTTTGGAAGAAAGAAATGCAGGAGCAATTGGAGCGGCAGATCGAAGCCACCGATGCTCAGATGCAGCAACTGGAGTTTCAGGGCAAGCGGGCCATTGCCGAGCTGGAGAAGCAAAGCCCTAACCCCAACAGCCCCCAGGTGCTCCAACAGGTGGAAGCGGTGAAAAGCCGCGTGAACGAGCAAAAGATCAAGCTCTTGGATCAAAAAAACCAGTTGCTTCAGCAGATCAACCAACTGAACAACCTGGAGCTGAACCAAGAGGTGCTCCAGGGCAGCGTGGAGAGCTTCTTCCGCGTGCAAAAGGGAGACAACCTGATCCAGAAAATGCAGGTGGAGATCCTGCTGGAAGATGGGGTGATCAAGGAAATTCGCGGCAACCCATAAGCTCTTCATATCCTTTGGGAGGACAGGGATCCCTTGCTGTGGGGTAGCAGATCAAGACCTTTGGTCTTAACCCAAGTCGGTGGCAACACAATAGGTGACAATAATTAACGGCCTCTTAGCAGCCGCTGGGCTCAAGCTTGGGACGGCTGGTGCGTACGGGCAAAGTTGTTACCTACGAGATGCTCGCCATGTCTGAGTTTGTCTGGTCAGAGCCTGCCCCCCTCGAGGACCTACATCTTCCCGATTGGTTGCTCACCTCGGCTCAGCGCCGCCGTCTCAAAGCTTTCCTGGTTCTGGCGACGGTGTGGGGGCTGGTCAGCCTGATGCACCAGGTAGCGGTAGCCCGCTGGTTTACCGTTGGCCTGGCCACCTTCATGGTCATCCACATCAACCGCCTGTTCCGGCTGCAACCGGCGGCTCTGCCGCCCCCCTTGAGGCTTTACCCTCCTGGAACAATGGCCTGGGATCCCGCCGCCGCCGAAACGGCCTCCCTGCCTTTGCCTGAGGTGGGCGGGGCTCAGCCCTTAGCGCTGGCGGGTTCTCCTCTGCCGCGAGTGGCGGTGTTGATCCCGGCCAAAAACGAAAGCGCAGTGCTGCCGCGGCTGCTGCACAGCCTCACCCAGTTGGATTACCCCAGCAGCCACCTGGAGCTGTGGGCCATTGACGATGCCAGCAGCGATGCTACCCCCGACATCTTGCAGGAAGCCCAAAAGCGGATCCCTCACCTGCGAGTTTACCGACGGCCACCAGGGCGAGGAGGCGGCAAGTCTGGCGCCCTCAACGAGGTGCTGCCCCTGACGCGGGGGGAGATTATCTTGGTCTGCGACGCCGACGCCATTGTGCCCCCGGATTTGCTGACTCGCACCCTGCCGCTGTTCGGCCAGACCCCCCGCCCCGGCAGACGGACAATCGGCGCCGTTCAGGTGCGCAAAGCCTTGAGCAACCCCAACGTCAACTTCTGGACCCTGGGCCAGGTGGCGGAGATGGCCTCCGATGCCTACTTGCAGCAGCAGCGGGTGGCCATCCGCGGGATTGGGGAGCTGCGAGGCAACGGCCAACTGGTGCGACGGGATGTCCTGGAAAAGTGCGGCGGCTGGAACGAGAACAGCCTCACCGACGACCTGGATCTTACTTTTAAGTTGCACCTGGCGGGGGTGGATATTGCCTTTTTGACGGAGCCGGCCATCGTCGAAGAGGGAGTCACCTCTTGGAAAAGCCTTTGGCACCAGCGTTGCCGCTGGGCGGAGGGGGGCTACCAGCGCTACCTCGACTACTGGCCAGGGATCCTCAGCCGCCGCCTGGGCATGGCCAAGACAGTCGATCTCTGGGCCTTTTTCATCTCTCAGTACCTGCTGCCGATGGCCTTAGTTCCCGATACCCTCTGGGTGCTGTTGACGGGCCACTCCTCGGTGCTGCTCCCCTTGAACGCCCTGGTCATGGGATCTGTGACGGTGGCCTTCTACCGCGGCCTGCGCCAGGTGGAGGGGCTGCGCGGGCGAAAACTCTGGTGGCGTACGGCTCTGGGCTTGGTGTACATGCTCCACTGGCTGCCGGTCATGATCGTGACCACGGCTCGTATGTGTGTGCAGCCCAAGCGGTTGCGGTGGGTAAAAACGGTGCACCATGGCCTCTAGTTCTGCTGTTGGGGATCCCCCAGATCCTGCTATCCTAATCAAACGCCAGCTCACCAAACTACCCAGCCCGACTATGGCCCGCCTCTACTACGACACTGACGCCAACCTGGATCTGCTGGACGGCAAGACCGTCGCCATCATCGGCTACGGCAGCCAGGGCCATGCCCACGCCCTCAACCTGCGCGACAGCGGTGTCAACGTCCTCGTCGGCCTCTACCCCGGCAGCCCCTCTTGGCCCAAAGCGGAGCGGGACGGGTTGACGGTCAAGACTGTAGCAGATGCTGCGGCTGCCGCCGACTGGGTGATGATCCTGCTACCGGACGAAGTGCAAAAGACCGTCTTCCAGAGCGAGATCCGCCCGCATCTAAAGCCGGGGAAGGTGCTCCTATTTGCCCACGGCTTCAACATCCACTTCGGGCAGATCCAGCCGCCCGCAGACGTGGATGTCATCATGGTCGCTCCCAAGGGCCCCGGTCACCTGGTGCGGCGCACCTACCAGGAAGGCCAGGGGGTGCCGTGTCTGTTTGCCGTCCATCAAGATGCCTCCGGGATGGCGCGGGAGCGGGCCATGGCCTATGCCAAGGCCATCGGCGGCACGCGGGCCGGCATTTTGGAGACCAGTTTCCGCGAGGAAACTGAAACAGATCTCTTCGGCGAGCAGGTGGTGCTCTGCGGCGGCCTCACGGCTTTGATCAAGGCGGGGTTTGAGACCCTGGTGGAAGCAGGCTACCAGCCGGAGCTGGCCTACTTCGAGTGTCTGCACGAGGTTAAGCTAATCGTGGATCTCATCGTCGAGGGGGGCCTGGAAAAGATGCGCCACAGCATCTCCAACACAGCAGAATACGGCGACTACACCCGTGGCCCCCGCATTATTACCGAGCAAACCCGCGCTGAAATGAAGCGGATCCTGTCAGAAATCCAAAGCGGCCAGTTTGCCCGCGAGTTTGTCTTGGAAAACCAGGCCGGCAAGCCCGGCTTTACGGCAATGCGCCGCCGCGAGGCGGAGCACCCCATCGAGAAGGTGGGCAAAGAGCTAAGGGCCATGTTTAGCTGGCTGAAGCAATAGCCAGAGGTCGTCTCACAGGCAAGTCTCGTGCTGGATCTGAAGCTGCTGCGGGATCGCCCAGAAGAGGTACGCCAAGCCCTGGACAAGCGCGGGGCCAGTGTCGACCTGGACGGCATTCTCCAGTTGGATCGGGAGCGCCGCCGCTTGGAGGCCCGACGCGGCTCTCTGCAGGCAGAAAGCAACAGCCTCGGCAAGAAGGTCGGCGAGCTCATCCGCCAGGGAGCGGATCCCCAGGGAGCGGAGGTGGCGGCCCTGCGGCAGCAGGGGGCAGATCTCAAGGCCGAGATCGCCCAACTGGAACAGCGGGAGCGGGAGCTGGAGGAGGAGGTGCGCGCCCGGTTGCTCACCTTGCCCAACTTGCCCTTGCCCAGCGTGCCGGTTGGCCAGGATGAGGCCGACAATGTGGAGGTGCGCCGCTGGGGGGATGCGCTAAAACCCACCCACCCCGTCCTTCCCCACGACGAGGTTGCCGAAAAGCTGGGCCTCCTGGAGGTTGGCCGTGCCGTCAAGGTAGCCCAGAGCCGTTTTGTGGCTATGGTAGGGGCAGGGGCGGCTCTGGAGCGGGCCTTGATCGCCATGATGCTGGAGCGCCACATTGCCGCTGGCTACACCGAGGTGATCCCTCCCTTTTTGGTCAACAGCGCTGCTCTGGAGGGGACAGGGCAACTGCCCAAGTTTGCCGCTGAGAGCTTCCGCTGTGCCGACGACGACCTCTGGCTGATCCCGACGGCGGAAGTGCCCCTCACCAACCTGTACCGGGAGGAGGTGATCCCAGCCGAGCGCCTGCCGCTCTATTTCTGTGCCTACACACCTTGCTTTCGCCGCGAGGCCGGCAGCTATGGCCGGGACACCAAGGGCCTGATCCGGCTGCACCAGTTTCAAAAGGTGGAACTGGTCAAAGTTACCCACCCCACCCAGTCGGAGGCAGAACACGAAAAGCTGGTGCAAGATGCCGAGGCCATTTTGCAGATGCTGGAGCTGCCCTACCGGGTAGTGGAGCTGTGTACCGGCGATCTAGGTTTTTCAGCAGCCCGCTGCTTCGATCTGGAGGTGTGGTTCCCCTCCCAAAACCGCTACCGCGAGATCTCCAGTTGCTCCAACTGCTGGGATTTCCAGGCCCGCCGCGCTAACCTGCGCTACAAAGAAGCAGGGCAAAAGGGCACCCACTTCGTCCACACCTTGAACGGCTCCGGCTTAGCGGTGGGACGGGCTCTGGCCGCCCTGTTGGAAAATCACCAGCAGCCGGACGGCTCGATTCGCATCCCCCAGGCGCTGCGTCCTTTCCTCAGCTCCCGCTTCCTCTCGGAAGACGGCGCTCTCCGGACTGCTCCCTGAGCCATTCTGCCGCGGTGCTCCAGCAAGCCATAGCTGTGGAGAGTATGAGAGTATGTCAATCTAGATAGGGATCCCTACCCTGCCAGGGTTTATGTTGCCCAAGCATCGTCCCAAGCAACTCTCACTAGGCCCTCTGGAATCCGAGATCCTCGATATCCTTTGGGAGCTGGGCAGTGCCAGCACCCGCCAAATCCACGAGCGCATCTTGGCCGATCCCGACCGAGAGTTGGCCTATGCCTCTGTAACTACGGTTTTGCGGCGCCTAAGCCAGAAGGGCTGGGTGAGCTGTGAACGTCGCACCGATGCAGAAGGGCGGAGTCTGCCGATGTTGTGGCGGCCCCGTCTTTCTCGCCAGGAAGCTGCCAGCCTCAGGGCCTTTGCCCAGTTGCAGCAGTTTTTGGCGGTGGGCGACCCAGACACCGTGGCAGCCTTTGCCGATAGCCTGGATCAGGCCAGCGTGTCCCAGTTGCAGGCGATTGCCGAGCGGTTGCGGGCGGCCCGCGAGGCCAGGAGGGATCCCCAATGAGCCACTTGGGCATGTTGCTGTTGGGTTTGGCCCTGAGTTGGCTGTGGCGGGCCCAGGTGCGGCTGGATCGAGCTGGTTCCTGGGCCCAGCGCTGGCAGTGGGCCTGGATCCACTTCTTGCTGCCGCCGCTGTTTTTGCTAATGACTGCCCTTGCTTTGGCTTGGATGGGGCCGTGGGGACAAATGGCCGGGGCAGGAGGCTGGTTCTGCTACGGCTGTGCGCTGCTGTTGCTGGCGCTGGCTGCAGGCGTGGCCCTGCGCTGGGCTTGGGAGTACTGGCGCGTCTGCCGACGCGCCCGCCTGCGGGCTCTGGCCCAAGTCAATTTGTATGGCTCTTCGGCCTATGTCTTGAATTTGGAGATCCCTTTTGCTGCCCAAGTGGGGGTATGGAAGCCGCAATTGGTGGTCAGTCGCGGCCTGCTGGAGCAGTTGGATGAAGAACACCTGCGGGCGGTGCTGGCCCACGAAGAGGCCCACCGCCACTACGGCGATACCTTGTGGATGTTTGCGGTGGGCTGGCTGCGCCATCTCAGCGGCTGGCTGCCGAATACAGAGGTCCTCTGGCAGGAATTGCTCACCCTGCGGGAGCTGCGGGCAGATCGCTGGGCGGCCCAACGGGTGGATCCCTTGGTGCTGGGAGAGGCTCTGGTGCAGGTGGTGGGCTATGGCATGGCGCAGCAACCGGCAGCGGCTTGGGTTGGCTTTGCCCTAGAAATGGGATCCGGTGCGGGGGGACGGCTGCAAGAGCGCATCGATGCCCTATTGCAGCAAGAGGAGTCAGGCCCGGTCGCCTCCCACCTTTCCCTGCAGGGTTGGGCCTGGCTGGGGCTGGCTCTCCTGCCTCTGTTGGCCATCCCCTTTCACAACTGAGGTTGACGCCATTCCCCAGCTTGCCTTGGCGCGCCGGTGGGCAGCAGCTTTACAGCCGCTTGAACCATGGCCTGGACAGAGCCAAGAATTTCTTCCTCCGCGGGAGTTGCTTGATGGCCTTTTTTTTCCTACGATGGAAAATACTTCGATCCTCGGTAGCTCAGCGGTAGAGCGGTCGGCTGTTAACCGATTGGTCGCAAGTTCGAATCTTGCCCGAGGAGTTGGGCGGGGGGATGCAAGCTTGATGTTCTCCTCAGCCCGAGAGGACGAGGATTCTTTCTCGCTTGTCGCAAGCTACGCGGACGGGCTGGCGCCGCTGCCACCGCGCCCCCTTTTTCCCACCCTATACGGGGGGATGAAAGGGAGGCCGGGGGCGCCATCACCCCGACTCCTGGGCGACGGCAGGGACATCGAAAGCGTGGGCAGTCGACTCCAGCCTGCAGGATGTCGAGATGGGGAGACTTATCTCCAGGACTAAAGTCCGGGGCTTGTGCCTCCCGACTTGCTGGTCACCCCTAGTTGGGGTTGGGATGCCGCTGCTGAAGGAACGCTTCGATTTATAATGCCCTCTGGCCGTTTCACCTATTCCGAGGGTAATTGCTGTGATCGACCTGTCGCGGATCCCTGCCCAACCAAAGCCAGGCCTACTTAACCTCCTGATTGAGATTCCGGGCGGGAGCAAGAACAAGTACGAGTTTGACAAAGACATGGGCGTAATGGCCCTAGACCGGGTGCTCTACTCTTCGGTGCAGTACCCCTACGACTACGGCTTTGTGCCCAATACGCTGGCAGGGGACGGGGATCCTTTGGATGGCCTGGTGATCATGGATCAGCCCACCTTTCCAGGGTGTGTGATTGCGGTGCGCCCGCTGGGCATGCTGCAGATGATCGATGCGGGGGAGCCGGATGAGAAGTTGTTGTGCGTGCCCGCTAAGGACCCTCGCTATGCTTCCGTAACCAGGCTGGAAGATATTGCCCAGCACCGCCTGGACGAGATTGCCGAGTTTTTCGCCACCTACAAGCGCCTGGAGAAGAAAGAAACCCAGATCTTGGGCTGGAAAGGCCTAGCCGAAACCGAGGCAGTGATCGCCAGCAGCATTGCCACCTACCAACAGTCCAAGTAGCTCCCCAACTTTTCTGGACTGAAGCTCCCAGTTGGCGCCAATCTGTTCTGGCTTGGATTCCTCGAGCTAGCTTAGGGTTGGACTCGATGGCTTCTGCTATGGCCGATACCCTTCAGCTTTGGCTTTACCACCTGGAACAATGGGCAACGCAACTTGTCCAAGGCCAACTGCAGCACCTTTCTCCGCTGAGCCTGCTGCTGGTGGGTCTGGCAGGTCTGGTCACCAGCCTTTCTCCCTGTATGCTCTCCCTGTTGCCGGTAACCATCGGCTACATCGGCGGCTACGCTCCCACTACCCCCGCCGCTGCCGGAGAAGTGCGCTGGCAGGTTTGGGTGCAATCGCTAGGCTTTGCGGCTGGCGTGGCTTTGACGCTCAGCGGGCTGGGCTTGGGAGCAGCTTTGCTAGGCCGGGTTTATGGACAAACCGCTGCCTTTGGATCCCTAGTGGCGGGAGGGATCGCCATCCTCATGGGCCTGAACCTGCTGGAAGTTGTCCCCTTGCGCTTCCCCGATTGGTTTAACCGGTTGGAGATCCCTGGCCAGTGGCCTGGGCTAGGCCGGTCGGTGTTGCTGGGATCCACCTTTGGCCTGGTAGCTTCTCCCTGCAGCACGCCGGTTTTGGTGGCCCTGCTCGGCTGGGTCTCCACCACAGGGCAGCCCTGGGTGGGGGGCGGGCTGCTGCTGGCCTATGCGCTGGGGCTGGTCTCGCCGCTGCTGTTGGCGGGGGTGTTCGCCGGCTCGATGAAGCAACTGTTGGCCCTGCGGCGCTGGTCGATCTGGTTTACCTATGCCAGTGGCGTGGTGTTGGTGGGCTTTGGCACCGTGACGATCCTCTCCGCTTGGGCCTAAGGGATCCCTGCTGCAAGCTAAGATGGGGCTGCCCTCCAGTTGGGGGGCAGTTCAGATCTTGAGCTGACAACTTCCCATGGTTATCCCCTCTCTGCCGCTGTCGCGGTGGCTTTCCCCCTTGCGTCGGTACTTTCGCCATGAGCTGCTGCCGCTGCTGGCGGATCTGCGTCTGGCCATCGGCCTTTTCTTGGCAATTGCCCTTTTGAGCGCGGTTGGCACGGTCATCGAGCAAGAGGAAACCGTGGCCTTCTATCAGGCCCACTACCCCGAGCATCCGGCCCTGTTTGGCTTTCTCACCTGGCGGCTGATCCTCAAGCTGGGGCTGGATCACGTCTATCGCACCTCTTGGTTTCTGGCCCTGTTGATCCTCTTTGGCAGCAGCCTGGCCGCCTGTTCTTTGACGCGCCAGTGGCCGATGCTCAAGGTGGCCCGTCGCTGGAGCTACCTCACCCGTCCCCACTCCTTCCAGCGGCTGCCCTTTTGGACCTATCTGCCCCAACGCTCCCTGCAGGGGCTGCCGCAGCGGCTGCGCCAGCGGGGCTATGCGGTGTTTCAGGACGGATCCCGACTTTACGCCCGCAAGGGTCTGATTGGGCGGTTTGGGCCTATCCTGGTGCACGTCAGCCTGCTGCTGATCCTGCTGGGGGCCATCTGGGGCAGCCTTGCCGGCTTCAAGGCCCAAGCGCTGATCCCCAGCGGCAGCGTCGCCGCCATTGAACAGGTAACCGGGGCAGGGGATCTGGCTCATCTACCCACCTGGCAAATTCGGGTCAACCGCTTCTGGATTGACTATGCTCCTGATGGCCGGGTGAAGCAGTTTTACTCAGATCTCTCGATTTTGGATGGGGGCCAGGAGGTCAAACGCCAGACCATTTCCGTCAACCATCCCCTCTCCTACCGGGGGGTGACCCTCTACCAGGCTGATTGGAGCATCGACAGCATCCGCATCCGCCTCAACAACAGCCCTCCCTTTCAAATCCCGGTGGTGCCGGTGCCCACCCAAGCGGGCAGCAAGCTCTGGGGCGCTTTTGTCCCCACCCGGCCAGACCTAAGCGAGGGCCTGACGCTGTTGTTGCCCGATTTGCAGGGGACGGCCCTGCTCTACGACACCCAAGGCCAGTGGATAGGATCCCTGCGCCAGGGCATGAGCCTGGCCCTGGACGAAGTTGCCCCCCAGCGCTTCCCCAACCGTCTTACCCTGCACCTAGACGAGGTTATCGGCGCCACCGGTCTGCAGATTAAATCCGACCCAGGGATCCCGCTGGTCTATCTCGGCTTTGGGCTGCTGATGCTGGGGGTGGCGATGAGCTATTTCAGCTACAGCCAAGTTTGGGCCCTGGAGACGGAAGCAGGGCTCTACCTGGGAGGCAAAACCAACCGCGCCCTGGTGAGCTTCGAGCGGGAGTTTGCCCGCCTGGTGGAGCAGCAACTGCTCTCCTCTCCCCCTTCGCCGGCAAAAGAACCCCCTCCTGCCGCTCGCGTCGGCGGGACGGAGTCCTTAGCCAACGGCTAGCCATGGCGGCTGTTTGACCGGCAACGCTGCCCAGGGTCATCTAGCTCCCCTCTCCCTGAGGGAGAGGGGCTGGGGGTGAGGGCGGAACTGCCCAAATCCGGCAGGCTGACCGCGAACAGGGTGCGGTTCTCGCCGCTTTCCACTTGCAGGATCCCTTGCAACAGCTCCACCGCCTTTTTCACCAGCGGCAGGCCCAAGCCGGTGCCCCCCTGGTGGGCGTAGTCCAGGTGCGGGATGCGGTGGAACTTCTCGAAGATGCGCGGCAGGTGCTCCGCTGGGATCTCGACACCGGTGTTGGTGACCTGCAAATGGAGACCCGACGAATCGACCGCCACTTCCAGATGAACCTGCTGGCCGGCAGGGGTGTACTTGGCGGCGTTGGCCAGCAACTCGCTCAAGATGCGGGTGAGCAGCCCCACATCGGTGTTGAACAAGATGGGTTCAGAGGGGGGGTAGGAGATAAAGGTGAGCTGGCGCTCTTGAAAGCGCAGGGCAAAGGGCGGCAACAGCTTTTCCAGCCACTCGCGCACCTCGAAGCGGGCGATCTCCAGACTGCGGCTGCCGGCCTCTAGCCGCTGCAAGTCCAGCAGGTCGTTGACCAAGTCCAGCTCTTTTTGCCACTCCTGTTTGAGGATGTTGAAATAGGGGATCTGCGCCTCGGAAAGGCCGCGCACCTCCAGCATTTTCAGGGCCATTTTCATGCTGGTCAGAGGCGTGCGCAGCTCGTGGAAGACCATGCTGAGAAACTCTTCTTTGAGCTCGTTGAGCTGCTGCAGTTGCTGGAGCTGAGCCTGGGTTTCCTGGTAGAGGCGGGCCTGGCGAATGGCGATGCTGCACTGGGTGGCCACCTGCTCGGCAAAGTGGATCTCGGCCTCGGTAAAGCCCTCCTGGGGCAGGCGAACTAACTTGAGAAAGCCCAGCAACGAGCCGGTGCCTGAGACAAGCTGCCCTTCTTGCTCTTCTACAACCAGGGGGCAGGCAAGCAGGGTACAGCGCCCCCGCAGCGGGTGATCCGTGCTGAGGTAGAGGGTCTGGCCTTGGCGGAGCTGGCGCAAAAGCACGGGATCCAAGGGCAGAGTGACCTTGCCCAGGGGGGGCAGGGATCCCGCCGCTTCGTAGGCCAGCGTGTAGGTCTGGGTTTCCGGATGGATGAGGGCCACACCGCAGGCGCCCAGTTGGAAAGCCTGGGTGAGCTCCCGCACCACGGTGGCCAAGATCTCCTGTTCGTCCAGGCTGGAGCGCACCTTGTCGCCAATCAGCCGCAGCAGTTGCTCGTATCTCACCCGCTGGGCCAGCTCGGCATTGCGCACCTCCACCTGGTAGCGCAGCTCGGCGTTGGCAGCTTGGAGTTGCTCAAACAGCTCCGCCTGTTGCAGCGCCAGCCCCAGTTGATCGGCAATTTGTCGCAAAAAATCCGGCATCCAGGGATCCCATTGTTTGGGGGCGCTGCACTGGTGGGCGATCAACAGCCCCCAGAGGCGGGCCGGCTCGCTGTCTTTGCCGTCAGGGCCAGCCGCCTGCAAAATGGGCACCACCAAGTTGGCCCGCACCCCCAAACCGGCCAGCAGCTCGCGGTGGCAGGGCTGGATGGGGGCGGTGTCGATATCTTCAATGGCCGAAATGCGGCCCTGCTGATAGGCCTGGTGCCACTGGCTAACAAAGCATTGATCTTCGATAACCAGGCCCAGCAGGCTCAACTCTGGCCGGCTGACCGATTGCATGGCGATCTCGCCCACCCAATTGGGGAAAAAGCGGTAGATCACCACCCGCTCCACATCCAACAAACGGCGGACTTCTTCTACGGCAAAACCCAGGATGGACTCCACCTGCAACGATTGCCGGATCCCTTGGGCGATGCGGTTGAGCAGCCGGGCTTGGTGGAGTTGCAGTTGAGCCTGCTCCTGGGCTCGCTTGCGCTCGGTAATATCGACAATGGAGGCAATGCCGTAGATTTGTTTGTCGGGAGTCTCCGCCACAAAAGACGAGAGGTCAACCCAGAGGATCTCGCCGCTTTTGCGGATGTAGCGTTTTTCCATGCGGTAGCCCCGGCGGCGGCCCGCTCGTATTTCTTCGACATAGATTGCCTCCTGCCGCAGATCCTCAGGGTGGGTGAGGTCGGCGTAATTCATGCTCAAGAGCTCGGCCTCGGTGTAGCCGGTGAGCTGGCAAAAGCTCTCGTTCACCTTGACGATCTGCCCCGCCGCATCCGTAACTGCCATGCCCACCGGGGCTTGCTCAAAGAGGTTTTGAAACAGATCTGGCTGATCGTGCAGCGAGTGCTGCCGTTTTTGTTGTGGGTTCTGCAACTCTTTTTCCTGGGTCAAATCCTGTACGCTGGCAATGCCGATTACCTTCCCCTGGGCATCCTGCCAGGGGGCATCCAAAATCCGCACCGGAAACCGCTCGCCGTTGCGACGCATAAAGGTCAGCTCCCAACCCTGCGGGGGCCGACCCTGAGCCAGCCCCTGGGCGAAGGCGGTGGCGATCTTCTCCATCTCCTCCGGGGGCCAATAGACAAAAGGGGGATCCTTAACGCCAGCGGATCCCGGTAGTCGCCGGCGGCCAAGGTTACAACAGGGGCGGTCATCGCCTCAGCCAGGGTGGATCCCTGCCAAGATCGGTCGCTGGCCACCCACCGCAACACAAAAGGATAGCTTGGTAGCCCCGTACTAAAGTACGGGGCGGAAAAGCCCTTGAGCCACTTTAGTTGCTTCTTTGTTATAGTTAGTACAGAGCTTCTCCAGGAAAACAACCTACTGCGGTGCAAAACCCGCGCGGCAATAACTAACCTGGAGGAACTTAAGTCCGAAGTAAGCAGAACTTTGAGGTTATGCCTCAAAGGACTGTCTAGGGGCGTCTTGACAGCGCCTTTGCGAGTCCATTTTGGGCTGCGTAAGAATCCCCTGGGTGGGAGTGTCAAATCCACAGCCGTCAAAATGTCCACCACTCGGCCTGCATCCACCACCAAGGCGTAGGGCCGGGAGCCATTCTTTTGCGCCAACAGGGAGAGAACCTCGGCAAGGGGGCTGTCGAACCCGACCAAGAGTGGCATCTGGCCAAAGCACTGTTCCAGGGATCCCGATGAAGAGCGCAAGTCTTGCACCATGTCGGTGTCAGGGGATAACCGAACCTTAAATTGTAGTCAGAAAAATTTGCAAACAGTATGGCAGAGGGAAACTTTAGCCAAGACCAGACAAAATACTTACTTACGGACTTACTTGCAGGCAGTTTTAGCTTTAGGCATTTGATAGCTTTAACCCAAGCTTAACTTTACTTACAAGTTAGAGTACCACGTCGCGCAAAGAAGTTTCGAATTTTGATATAAATCTTTACATCTATCTGCTGTTTAATTTGCTGGTGCCGAGACTTGGGGAGCAAGTTAAGCTCTTAGCTCGCTGTTAACAGGAATTGTCGATCTAAGTTGCGGCTCTTCCGGTTTATCGAGGTTTTTCCTTCATCTAAAAAGGGGCAATCGCCATCCTGTTGCTCTGTTTTTTTCAAGTATCTTCGCGTCATCGAGTTGAGCTTGGGTTGGTTTCATTGGAGACAGATTTGACAGATTTTGAGCGGCTGCCAGATTACTTGAGTTCAGCCCGTGCTGCCGCGACCCCTCTCAGCCCTCCGCTCCCGGCGAGGGAACTTGGGAAGCTGGCTGCATTCTAAGCCTCATCAAGTACCCATCTGTGGCTGTGCTGCCCAGGTGAGGAGTTTGCCCCCTACACTGAAATTGGGCAAGTTGATCCCGATAGCTAGGGGATCAGATGTTGCCGGCGTTTTGGGCTTAGCTCTTCTCGATGGCTTTTTCTCCGCCGCTGACAGATTTTCTCTCCGGCCAGGCCGCTCCTATTCCCATCCAAACTCCCTCGACGGTTCCAGAATTGGCGCAGCTCCTAAAAGAGTGCCGCGAGCGGAAGGTGCTGCCGCTCGGGCAGGGGAGCAAGTGGGGATGGGCTCCTCGCTTGGAGGCTGTGGATCTCATCCTCAGTACCCGTGGGCTGCGCCGCTTGATCGACCATGCGGCTGCCGACCTAACGGCGACAGTGGAGGCCGGTATGACCCTAGCGGAGCTACAAGCCATCTTGGCAGAGCGGGGGCAATGGTGGCCGGTGGATCCCCTTTACCCTGACTGGGCCACAGTGGGGGGCATCGTCGCCACGGCCGATACGGGCTCGCTGCGCTGGCGTTACGGTGGGATCGGCGATTTGCTGCTGGGCATCACCTGGGTACGGGCCGATGGGGAGGTGGCCAAAGCGGGTGGGCGGGTGGTTAAGAATGTGGCCGGCTATAACTTGACGAGACTGTTCGCCGGATCCCTGGGCAGTTTGGGGATCCTGACGCAGGCGACCCTACGGCTCTATCCCCTGCCGGCAGCCCAAGCAACTTTGGTGGCTACAGGATCCCTGCCCGATTTGGAAGCCTTGGCTCGGCAGGTGCTGAGGGCGCCGGTCAGCCCGGTGGGGGTGGATCTCTGGCTGAAGGCAGAAGGGCCCCAGCTCTGCCTCCATTTCCACGGCTCCGAGCGGGTAATTGCCCAACAGATGACCCAGGTGCAACAGCTAGCTCCTGCAGGATTGAGCTGGCAAGAGGCAAGACCTGAAGCCCCGCCTCTGCCCTCCCGCCGTGCGGGGATGGTGTTGGCCAAGTTCGGCTGCTTGCCTAGCCAGAGCCTGGCTACTCTAGAGCAGTTTCAGTCTCTATTTCCCGACGCTCAGGTGCAACTGCATCGCGGCTGTGGATTGGGGCGAGCCTGGATCTCCCAGCCTGAGGTGGGATCCCTGCTACAGTTACAGCGCCACCTCAAGTCGGTGGGCGGGTTTCTCCTGCTGCTGGAGGCACCGGCAGCCCTGAAGACAGCTCTGGCCCACGATTTCGGCCCGACGGCGACCCTAATGCGCAAGCTGAAGCAGCAGTTTGATCCCGCCGCCATCTTCAGCCCCAGCTTGATATAGCTACTCCAAATCACGCCGAAACGTGACATCCTCTCCCGCTAAGCCCTGACGGGCTGTAGACGGGAGCTTCCGAGAATCACTTCCCGGAGTTGCTGCTTCAACGGACTGGTAAACCAGGATCCTCCACAGCCAGAGAGCGGCAGTCCCACCGCCCCCCTATATCCCCCCGTATACGGGGGGACCTGAGTCCACGCTTCAAAATCTCGATAGCAGCGTTCAAGTCTCTGTCCCACGACCC
>NZ_AUMZ01000001.1:1439658-1507674 GCF_002760375.1 Synechococcus sp. 60AY4M2 | reverse complement strand
ATGTGCATCTGTTGGTGAGTTTTCCGCCGGATGTCCAGGTCTCAAAGCTGGTGAACAACCTGAAAACAGTCTCCAGCCGGTTGATTCGCAAAGAGTTCGCCACAGAGGTGGCACGGTTCTACAGCAAGCCTGTATTTTGGACAGGGGCCTATTTTGTTGCCTCTTGTGGTGGGGTCACCGTTGAGGAGTTGAAGAAGTATGTCGAGCAGCAGGCAACGCCCAGATTGTGAGACTCAGGGGCATTGAACCCCTTCGTCTCACCGCCTATCCCCCATCCCGCCAAGCTGCGCTGTGGCAGGAGTACCCCGGAGGTTCTGATGGCGCCGTTAGCGGGCGTGCGCAGGGATCCCCAGCATTTCCAGCAAGGTTTTAGCAGCATCCTGGCCGGAGAGCCAGGCGCCTTCTACTCGCTCCCCGGCACACCAATCGCCGGCACAGACCAACGGCAACCCCTTGCCGGCACCGGCAGGGACGTGGGTGCCCAGGCTGGCCAAACCTATCGTTTCCACAGGAAAAGCGTAGCGCCAGCGATGCACCTGCATCCATTGCGGCGAGGCCAGCCAGGGATCCAGCCGTTTGGCGGCGTGATCCAGCAGTTCTCGACCAGCTTTTTCCAACTCGGCGGGGCCGGCATCCAGATACCGCGACGACCACTCCGCCCCCCCGTGCAAGACCACCAGCGGCGGCAAGGGCTGTAGGCGCTTGCTGCTGTCCAGGGCCAGCCAGGCCAGCATCGGATCCTGCAAACACTTGATCCCCTTCCAAGGCGGCAGCGGCGTGCTCTTTGAATAGCCGGCCAAAACGGCAATGCAGGGCTGGTAGGCGGCGGATCCCGGCAGAGAGAGCAGGTTGTCGGCAGGAGGGATCCCCTCTTGCAGCAAAGGCAACAACTGGGGAGCTGGGATTGCCATCACCACTGCCGCGGCCTCGTAGCACTGGCCGTTTTCGGCCTGTAATTGCCAGGTGGTTGCCAGCGGCCTGAGGCCGACCACACGCGTCTGGGTGTGGATGGACAAGGAGGTGGCTAGCTGTTTGGCCAGCGTCGTCATGCCCTGTGGGCAGATGTAGCGGGGTTTCTCGGCGTTGGAGTCCTCTGGGCGCAACCCCTCTCGATCCAGCAGGTGCAACGAGCGCGTCCATTCCCTCAGCAGCCCCAGGCCCAATAGCTCCTTCAGCCAGCGATAAAAGCTGTCGGAATCGGCGGTCAGGTATTGAACCCCGTGATCTACAGGCACTGTTTGTCCGGCATGCTCAACCCGCCGGGTGGCCATGCGCCCACCCAAACCCACCGATTTCTCCAGCACCAAGACCTCCAGCCCCGCCCGCCGCAGTTGCCGTGCGCAGGCTAGGCCAGCCACCCCGGCCCCGACGACAACGACGTCCGCCGACTTTGCGTTGCCCAGGCCTGGCCTTGCCCCCTGGAGATTTTCGTCTGACATACAGGGCCTATCGGCTGCAACCGGATCCCACCTTCAACTCCCGCTCTTGCCAAAGGGGTTGTTGCCCCTTTCGCCGAAGAGCTTGGCTTCCCCCTTGATGGCAGCCTTGATGATGTTGTAAGCGGCCCAGCCAACCACCAAAACAATGGGTGCCAGGACGATCAGCGGACGGAGATCCATATCCATAGTTTCATCCCCCTCTCATCAACGGAGTAACAAGAGCTTCCAGAGTTAGCAACTGCTGGGATCCCGAAGAGCGAAGCTTTTTTGGGGTTTGGGTTTCGCTTTGGGCGGGGTACAACTCCGGAAGAACGGCTATGTCCAGAATAAACCCAGGTATACCTTCTCCCGCTAAGCCCTGACGGACTGGGGCAAAAACCTCCGCTCACGCCAGCAGGACAGGATCCCTGGATGATTTCTCAGAGTTGCTGCTTACTCAGGATCTTCACACAGCCGGAGAGTGGCTGCTTCGCCGTTCCTAGCCCATTCTGCAGCAAGCCCGGCTTCTGGACAAGAGCTTGCCTTGTTGCCTCTTGCGGGGATGGGCCAATCGAGCTAGGCGAGAACGTCCGTCGCTGGCGCCACGTAGACTGCGCCCGAGAGTAGCGCGGAAGTTTAGCCAGCCAGGGAGTAGCGCTCCATCAAGTAGCAGAGGCAATCTTGGCGGATGATGCGGCTGTTGAGGGTGAGCATGCCGGGCATGATGGGCACGCGGGTGCGAATTTCGCCATCTTGGGCATAGAAGAAGCGATCCGCCACATCTTGGCCCTGCTCGTCTTGTACCTCCAGGTGGAAGCCGTTGTTCGTCCAGCCGATGCGGGTGTGGGGAGGGAGCTCCCGAAAATTGAGGAGATCCAAATCGGGGGGAAAGCGCAGGTGCGGGTCGCCCGCCTCTTCCCCAAAGCCGAAGCTTACCTCGTCTGGGATCTTGACGATGGCGACGCTGTGGAACAGGTCGATATCCTGGCTGAGGACGGGGCGTTGCGGCAGCGCCGACAGGTGCAGGCAGGCTTCCAGAAATTCGCAGGCATGTTGGGTGCCGTGGGGCTGATCCGGCTTGCCACATTCCAGGGTTACCGCCGGGCAGAAGCGCCCAAAGGCCATGCTCTGCACCCCTTCCGGCTTGGTGAAGTAGAGGACGGTGCGCCCAAACAAGGTGGCCAGGTGCAGGGTAGAGGCATCCAAGTAATTGACACAGGCGTAGTGGGGGTTGGTGCCGGTGTTGTTGTGAATATCGACGCTGGCAAACACGCCCCGCTGCTGCATCTGCTGCAGGACGGCCTGGGCCATGGCGTGCTCGGGGGTGGAGCCGGGGCCCCAGATGCGGTTGTAGTCCGGTTGGCCGTCCAGGCGCCGTTGCCCGTAGCGGGCGGCCCGCACATTGCCGATGAAGAGAGACAGAGAACGGGGCAATTCCCGCTGGGCGTGGTGGCGGAGGAGCTGCCGCACCGCCTGCCAACCGGTGGTTTCGTTGCCGTGCAGCAGCACAGAGACAAACAGGGCGGGATCCCGTCGCCCCGGCAGATGGATGAGGGTTGGCCCACCCAATCGGTCGTAAAGCTGATGGGCCTCTAGATCCAGCAGTTGATCCGGTAGATGATCGAGAACGGTGAGCATACTGTTTGGGCTAAGAGGCTCGACTCAAACTTCTGGCTTTTGGCCTCTCTCCCTGGGGTAGGAGGGAGCAGAAGTCCAACGAAGTCCTTGGTCGCGAATGAACCGTTTCGCTGCGGTAGCTCGGGTCGCAACAAGGCCATCTGAGAGAGAGTTTGCCCACTCGAGATGCGGGCCAGGGATCCGCCCTGCCGCCGCGGTGGCCCACCGCTGGTACAACCGGCTGTGGAGAGAGCCCTAGCTGAGATCCCAGGTGTGTACCGGTTGGCCTTGCCGCTGCCGTTCCCAGTAGGCACAGGTTAATTGTTGCATATCTTTACCATGCCGAGCCACATAGCGGCGCTGCCAGGTGGCCCCATTCTGCCCCGACTCCACCCGGGCGCGGAGAATGCCCAGGTACTCCTGAATATCGGAGGGGGCCAGATCCAGTTGAACCAAACCCGCCTCTGCTTGGGGGATCAGCTCTTCCAGCAGCAATTGGCGCAGGGATCCCTGCCAACCCTTGAGCCAAGTGATGGGGGCCTCCAGACCCCAGCGGGCCGCCGTGTAGAAATTGGCGCGGCACTGGGCAAAGCTCAGCTCCTGCTCGGGGGGGACGGGCTGGGATCCCAGAGCTTGCACCAGGCCAAAGTAGAAGGCGGCATTGGCGATCATGTCGGGTAGAGTGGGACCTGCTGCAGCCACCCGCTGTTCAATGCGCAGATGGGGATAGGGATCCACCCCCACCAGAGGGCGGTTCCAGCGCCAGATGGTGCCGTTGTGCAAGCGCAGATGGGCTAGCTCAGTAGGAGGTGAGGCCAGCCTCTGCGGCAACACCACCGGATAGCAGCGTAGATTTTCCCAGAACAACTCCATCAGGGACTCTTGCACATAGCCTTGCCCAAAGGTGACGCGAGGTTGGTGGGTGGGGGCAAGGGGGGGTGGGCCATCCAACGCCTGCTCAAACACAGGGATGCGGGTTTCCGCCCATAGGTCGTGCCCGAACAGATAGGGAGAATTGGCCGCCAGCGCTACCAAGGGGGCCGACACGAGCAGGGAAGCGTTGAAGTAACGGGCCGCTTGGTGGGGGGCCACCTGCAGATGGATTTGAAAAGAGGTGGTGGCTGCCTCCAGCATGACGTTTGGGTGGGTGACCCGCAACCGCCCAGCCGGTCCTTCGATATCTAGCCCCAGGGGCGGGATCCCCGAGGATTGCTCGCGCCGGTGCAGGTTCAGGATCTGCTCGTTGAGGGCCAGATAGCGTTTGCGGGGGGAGATCATCTCCAAGGTTAGCTGCTGCTGCTGCAGCGTGGGTAAAATGCCGATGGTCATCAGCCCTGCCTGCAGTTGCTCGGCCACTCGGCAACAGCGATCCCACCTCTGTTCCAGCTCTTGGCGGAGCTGCTGCAGAGCGGATGCAACCAAAACCTGGGGCCGGCTGTTGAGCTCGATGTTGAAGCGGGCCAGTTCCGGCACCACCAGCGGGTCGTTGACGGCCTCCAGGTAGGCTGAGTTGATCGGGGCCGGATCTCCCTGGGGGGTGACCAGCCAAGCTTCCAGCTCAAACCCGCCCACCGGGGATCCCTGGGCAAAAGGCCGGCAAATGGGATCCAGCCCCGGCAGGCCGGCCAGCCAGCGGTCCAGCAGATCCGTCTCCTGCTGCAGCCGAGCTTTGAACTCGGCAAAGTCCTCTGCGCCAAAGCTGAGGGAGGCAATCTCTTGGCCCATCGAGACAACTCCGCGGCTTTCGTGGATGAGATCACTGCACTGCTGGTATCGGGCTTCAGCTTTCGACGAGAAAAATATGGGCCGGCATCGTCCAGGGATCCAGCTTGATGTAGTTGGTGGATCCCTGCCAGGAGTACTGCTGGCCGTCCAAGAGGTCGATCACCTTGAAAGTTTGCCAGTGTTCCAAACCCAAAGCCCCCAGGTTGAGGGTGACCCAGCCAGATTGAATGTGAAACGGATCCAGATTCACCGCCACCAAAATCCGGTTGCTGCCATCAAAGATGCGCTTGGAGTAGCAGATCAGGGCCTCGTTGTCGGTGGGGTGAAACACCAGGCTCCAGTCGCTTTGCAAAGCCGGGTTTTGCCGCCGGATCTGGTTCACCTGCGCGATCAGAGGCCGCAAGTTATCCGGCGCGTCCAGATCCCAGTGGCGGATTTGGTATTTTTCTGAGTCCAGATACTCTTCGCTGCCGGGGCGGAGCGGGCGGTTTTCACAGAGTTCAAAAGCGGGGCCGTAGATGCCGTAGCTGGCCCCCAGCGTAGCCGCCAGGATGAGGCGCAGCATAAAAGCCGGGCGTCCCCCCTTTTGCAAAAACTCGTTCAGAATATCCGGCGTGTTGGGCCAGAGGTTGGGGCGGTAGTACTCCCGCATCGGGGTTTGGGTGAGCTCGGTGAAGTACTCGGTCAGGCCCCATTTGTCGTTGCGCCAGGTGAAGTAGGTATAGGATTGGGTGAAGCCCAGCTTGGCCAAGGATTTCATCAGCTTGGGGCGCGTAAAGGCTTCGGATAAAAAGATTGTCTCCGGGTGCTTGGCCTTGATCTCGCCGATGCACCACTCCCAGAAGCCAAAGGCTTTGGTGTGGGGATTATCCACCCGAAAGATGGTTACCCCTTGGTCGATCCAGTATTCGATAACGCTTTTTAACTCCTCCCAGAGGGCCTGCCAGTTTTCCGTCTCAAAGTCGAGAGGGTAGATATCTTGGTACTTCTTGGGCGGGTTTTCCGCATATTGAATGGTGCCGTCGGGCCGCTTTTTAAACCATTCCGGGTGCTCTTTCACATAGGGGTGATCTGGCGAACACTGGAAGGCGATATCGAGGGCGATGTCGATGTTGAATTTTTTGGCCTCCGCCACCAAGCGATGAAAATCCTCCAGGGATCCCAGTTGGGGATGGATGGCCTTGTGCCCGCCTTCTGGCCCGCCGATGGCCCAGGGGGAGCCCACGTCATCCGGCTCCGCCGTCATGGCGTTGTTTTTGCCCTTGCGGAAGGTGCGCCCGATGGGGTGGATGGGGGGCAGGTAAAGCACATCAAAGCCCATCTCGGCAATCTGCGGCAGGCGGGCGATCACATCCTGGAAGGTGCCGTGGGTGTGCTCGTCAGGGCCACAGGAGCGGGGAAACAGCTCGTACCAGGTGCTGAAGCGGGCCTTCTCCGGATCCACCCAGACCCGTCGCTCCGGGTAGGCGGTGACGAAGCGGCGCTCGCCGTAGAGCTGCATCAGGGATCCCAGCGTCGGGGAAAGGGCGATCTCGATAGCTGGATCCCCGCCTTGGCGGAGCATTTGGGCGTAGTTGCGCAACTTCGCCGCCAGATCCCCGCTTTGAGCCTGGGCGGCCCGCTCCACGAGCTCCGCCCCGATCAACAGCTCCACCGCCACATCCTGCTCGGCAGCCACCCGCTTGTGCAGATCCTGCTGCCAGGTTTTGAAGGGATCCACCCAGGCCAGAATCCGGTAGAAAGCTTGGCCGATTTGCGTGACCTGGAACTGGGCCCGCCAGCGGTCGTTGCCGAGGGGCTCCATGAAGATCTCCTCCCAGTCGGTTGCCCCGGCCTGGCGGAAACTGAGCACCGCCGAGAGTTGGTCGTGGCCATCGGCGAAGATGTCCGCCTCCACCACCACATACTCCCCCACCGTCCGCTTGATGGCGTAGCGCCCGCCGTCGATTTCCGGCGTCACCGCCTCGATGATGGCGCGTTGCCGACCTTCCGTTGGCCACATCATGATCCCTCAGCTTGCCTTTGCCTGCTCACAGGCTTGCCAGCCTGCCCTTTCAGAATGCCCAACCGACTTTACGTTAGCCCGCCGTTACCGACACATCTTCGATGCGCAGGGCGGGAAAAGCGGTGGTGCCGTTGAAAACGGTTACCTCTTGTGAGATGGCGGAGATATTGCGCAAACAATCGTAGAGGTTGCCGGCAATGGTGGTCTCCAGGATGGGGCGTTTTTCGCCGCCTTTAACCAAAAAGCCCCCCTTCACCACCCCGGAAAAATCGCCAGTGATGGGGTTGCTGCTGCCGGAAAGCCGGGTGACGATAATGCCCCGCTCCATCGCATACAGCTCAGACAAAGGGGTTGTCCCCGGGGCCACGCTCAAACAGGCCGGCCCCACGCCCGGCAAGCTGCCCGCCCCCCCTGTGGCATGGCCGTTGGACGGGATCCCGGCAGCCCGGCCTTCGTAGCTGTTGTACATGAAGTTGCAGAGGATCCCTTCATGGATCAGGGGGGTAATTTGGCGGGGGATCCCCTCGCGGTCGAAGGGCTCGATGGGGTAGCCAGGCAAGCCCAGCCCCTCGGAAACCAACGTCAACAGGGGGCTGGCGATCAGGGATCCCATCTTCTGCGCCAGCGGGCTTTTGCCTTTGCGCACCGCGTCCGCCCCCAGCACAAAGAGGAGATCCCCCAGAAACTCTTCCACCACATCCGGCGGCAGGACGATGGGGCCGCGGAAGCTCTCTCCCTCGGTAGCTCCCAAGGCCCCCACACATTTCTGGACAAAGCGTTCAAAAGCCCGCTCCAGCGCCGGCACCAGATCCGCCCGCTTCTGGACGCTGTCGCCGTCGTAGGCAAAGCTGCCCACCTCGTCCCCATCGATGGCCATGCCGAACAGGGATCCGCCCGCCTCGACGCTGTGGTAGTTGGCGCGGATGCCGGTGGAAGAAGCAATGGCCACGGTATCCTCTTCTACGCTGAACGAGCCGCTGTCGATGGTGATGCGCGGGTCTTGGGAGCGCACCCACTCCACCAGTTGGGATCCCAGTTGCGTCAGCTCGGCGGCATCCAGTTCCAGCAGGCCCGGGTCGAGGGCAAAAGGCACCTGGGGCAGGGGCTGGGGATCTGGCAGGCCGTTGAGGGGATCCGCCGGCGAAGCCTTGGCCATGGCCACCGCCTCAGCAGCCGTCTCCGCCAGATCCTCAGGGCGGTTGGAGGTGGCAAAGCCCAGCCTGCCGCCGCAGAAAACCCGGATGCCGAACAGGGTCTCGCTGCTGCTGCGGGCCAGGTTGAGGTCATTTTTCTCAAAGGTGACTTCCGTCTCGCGGCCTGAGTTGGCGAACACCTCTGCTTGGTCAGCTCCGGCAGCCAAAGCCTTTTGCACACCCTGTTCGCAGAGATCCAGCAGGTTTTCAGGAGAAATGACGGAGCCGGCCATAGAAAACTTGAGATCCGCAAGAGAACAGTTCTATTATCGACCCTAGCAGCAAGGCCTGCCCCAGGAACGGGGCCCAGAAGAGCGCGCCTGTTTCAAGCGGTTCCCTCAGGCGCCGGGATCCGTTTGCCGGCGGTTTTCCGGATCCCTATCGGATCAGGGCTGCTCCAGGGGCTGATCTGAAAAAAGCAGGGGGGCAATGTTGGCTGCCTGGTTGAGCGGGATCTCGTCGTGGATGGCGTACTGATAGAACTGATCCAGCCGCTGACACAAACCTTCTGGGGTCAAAGCCTGCACGTTGGAGCTGATGATGTAGCTCTGGGCAGGAGAGGCCCGAAAGGCCTGAAAGGCTTTGCGACAAAAGGCCTGCTTGGCCTCAGGATCCGCCTGGCGCCACTCCGGCCCCGTCAGTTTGCCGGATAGTGCCGGCTGGGTGGCCGCCCAAGCGCTGGACGCGACCAGGGGCAGTCCTGTTGCCAAGATCAGGCCAGCCAGGATCAGAAACAGAAGGCCTCCCTTTAAAAATATCTGACGAGAAAAGAACTGAAGCCGTTGCCAGTGTTGCCCCATGGTTGGATAGGCTAAAGGTATCCCTTCGATCATACCGATCGCAGGAGAATCCAAAGCGGACGGCTTCTGCTCGTTTTGCCTGCTCCCCAGGGTTCTTGTAACCGTCAAAAAAGCTTGGCCGATCTCAAAACAATTGCCAGCACCCGTCCGTCCCGTGGCTCGCAGCAAACCCCGCCAAAAACAGCGTTTTCCCCACCTCCTCGGCTCCAAGTGGACTTCCGTTCAGCCGGTGATGGGTTGGCGACATTTTCAGGTCGCCGCCCGCCAAGAGGGAGAAGGGGGGCTGGTGTTTGCCGAGCTGAGGGCTGTCTGCGATCCCCAGGTGCGCCTCTGGGTCAACGCCGCCACCCTCAAGAACCGGGATCTCTGGCAGCCGGGCTGGGCACCGCTGGAAGACGGGATCCCTCTAGCGCTGTATCCTTAAGCAAGGGGGAGAAGTCTCGGAGAAAAAAGATGCCCAGGTGCGATGTCTGCGGGAAAGAGCTCAGCTACAGCGATTATCAGTGGGCCAAGCGCTGTACCAATCCCTACGGGAAATCCCACCTCATCTGCTTCGACTGCTACAGTGGCTCTTCTTGTCCCATCTGCTACTCCCCTCTCGAGTCGGCAGAATAGAGAGAGGTCGTTCTCAAAAGCCGCTTGTCCTCTCCCCGTGAGCCAAGCTCTTGGGAGGAAGTGGCAGAGGTCTCGATGGTTTTCCCAAGGGAGCCGGAACAGTGCGCATTGGCCAGGGCTATGACATCCACCGCCTCGTCGAGGGGCGCCCCCTGATCCTAGGTGGGATCCGGATCCCTTACGAAAAAGGGCTGTTGGGCCACAGCGACGCCGACGTGCTCACCCACGCCATCATGGACGCTCTCCTGGGGGCCGCCGCCCTGCGGGACATCGGCTACTACTTTCCCCCCGAAGACGAGCGCTGGAAGGGGGCAGACAGCATTCTCCTCTTGCAGCAGGTGGTGCAACTGGTAGGCCAAGAGGGCTGGCGCATTGCCAATGTCGATAGCGTCGTGGTAGCGGAGCAGCCTAAGCTCAAGCCCCACATCCCCGCCATACAGGCCCGCCTGGCCGAGGCCATGCAACTATCGCCCAAACAAGTAGGCGTGAAGGCCACCACCAACGAAAAACTGGGCCCCGTCGGCCAGGGAGAAGCCATGGCCGCCTTTGCCGTCGTCCTGTTGCTGGAACGCTGAGCCGCCGCTTTCTGGGAAGCACCTGGTCATCGCGCTGCCCAAGCTGCCAAACTGGCAAGCAACCGCTTCAAAAGTTTGCCCCAATTGCCGTGCAACCCCCTGCTGCCTCGATTGGGAGAGGGGCTGGGGGTGAGGGGCGCTGGCGGGCCCTTTCAAACTTGCTCGGATACTCAGCCAAGGAAATGGCAGGCCAAAACACCACCTCAACAGAGCAGCTCAAGAGAAGCCTTTTTGTTCCCCTATTCCTAGGGATCCTCCTCCTCTGGCTTGGCGCCTGTGCTGCTCCCGCCCGCCCGCCCCATCTCATTGCCACCGTTACCTCGGATCCCAAAACCTTCAACACCTATCTGGCCACCGAGAGCTCCAGCCGCGACGCCATCGCCTACCTAGAGGCGGGCCTGGTCACCCTCGATGAAGATACCCTCCTGCCCAAGCCGGAGCTGGCGGAAGGCTGGGAAGTGTCTGAGGACGGCTTGCGCTATGTCTTTACTTTGCGGGAGGGGCTGCGCTGGTCGGACGGGGAGCCCCTGACGGCGGCAGATGTGGACTTTACCTTCAACCGCATCATCTTCGACGAGCGGATCCCGACCTCGGCGCGGGATGTGTTGCGCATCGGCGAGGCGGGGGCGCTGCCCCAGGTGCGGGCCTTGGACGAGCGGCGGGTTGAGTTTGTCCTGCCGGAGCCCTTCGCCCCCTTCCTGTTGCAGGCCGGATCCCCTCTCTTGCCCAAGCACATTCTGGAGCCCACCGTGGAGCAGGTGGACGGCCAGGGCAACCCCCTCTTTTTACAGACCTGGGGAGTTGACACGCCGGTGCAGGAATTGGTGGGGGCCGGCCCCTACGTCTTGCAGGAATATACCCCCGGCCAGCGGCTGGTGTACCGCCCCAACCCCTACTACTGGAAAGGGGAAGGGATCCCGCGCATCGAGCGGGTCATCCTGCGCATCGTGGACTCGGAAGATACGGCCCTGTTGCAGTTTCGCTCCGGCGAGACCGACGTGTTTTCGGTGCGGGGCAGAGACTTTCAGCTCCTGAAGCGGGAAGAAAAGCGGGATCAGTTCACGATTTACAATCTCGGCCCCACCCTCAACAACAATTTCTTTGCCTTCAACCTCAGCCGGGCCCGCAACCCCCAAACCGGACGGCCCTTTGTGGATCCCGTCAAAAGCCGCTGGTTCAACGATTTGAACTTCCGCCGGGCGGTGGCCCACGCCCTAAACCGCCAGTTTTACGTCGAGAGCGTCCTGCAGGGGTTGGGCGAGATCCAGCACTCGGTCTTCTCCCCCGCCAGCCCCTTCTACCTCAGCCCAGCAGAGGGCCTGCCCACCTACGACTACGATCCCGAGAAGGCGCGGCAACTGCTCTTGGCTGCCGGCTATACCTACGACGCCGAAGGCCACCTGCGGGATCCCGACGGCAACCGCGTCCGCTTCAGCCTGATCACCAACGCCGGCAACAACCAGCGGGAGGCCACCGGCGCCTTGATCAAGGCCGACCTGGCGCGGATCGGCATCACCGTGGACTTCACCCCCATCGCCTTCAACACGGTGGTGCAGCGCACCGACAGCCGCGACTGGGAAACCTTGTTGCTGGGCTTTGGCGGCGGCGGCACCGAGCCCAACAACGGCTCCAACATCTGGCGCAGCGATGGCCGCCTGCACCTGTTTAACCTGGGGGATCTGCCCGGCAACCCCGCCGAAGGGGTGGAGGTGAGCGATTGGGAGCGGGAGATCGACCGCATTTTTATCGCAGGGGTGCGGGAGCTGGACTTTGAAAAGCGCAAGGCCCTCTACGACCGCTTTCAAGTGATCATCCAGGAACAACTGCCCCAGATCGGCACCTTCAATCCCCTGGTGCTCTCGGCCCTGCGCAACCGCCTGCAAGGGGTGGATCCCCGCCCCATCCTCGGCCCTCTCTGGAACCTGGATCAGCTCTCCATCCAGGACGTGCTGCAGGAGCGGTAGCCTACCTCACCGTCAGCTCCACCTCCCCCGTGCTTCTAAGGACGTTGATCCCCACCCCTCCTGCCTGGAGATACAGGCCGATGTCCAGGGATCCCCGCCCCACCTGAATGTTCTCAAGAGTTACATGAGGCAGCCATAGGGGCAGGGTGGGCTGAGTCAGGTGCACCCGCTGGGCCAGCCCGTCGATCTCCAGCCCCAGGCAGGCCTGCAGCAGCAAGAACACGCTGGCTGCCGCCCAAGACTGGGGCAGACAGGCCACGGGGTAAAGGGTGGGGCCCTCCCGCTGGCGCCGGCGAAAGCCACAGAACAGCTCCGGCAGCCGCCGCAGCTCCAGAAACTGGCTGGCATCGAACAAGGCCGTCAACACCTGGGCCGCTTCCGCCTTGTAGCCATAGCGGGAGAGCCCGGCTGCAATGAGGGCGTTGTCGTGGGGCCAGATGGAGCCGTTGTGGTAAGACATGGGGTTGTAGCGCCCTTCCCCTTCCGCCAGCGTGCGGATCCCCCAGCCGCTAAAAAAAGCCGGCTCCACAAGTTGGCGGGCAATGCGCTCGGCATGCTGCGGGTGGGCGATCCCGGAAAACAGGCAGTGGCCCATGTTGGAGCTGCGCACGCGGCAGGGCTGCTTGCGCCCGTCCAGAGCCAGGACATACCCCCCCAGCTCCTCGCACCAAAACTGCTCCCAAAACCGCTGCTGCAGCTTTTCTGCTTGCTGTCGCAGCTGGGCTGCCTGCGCCTGCCGCCCCAACAGCTCCGCCATCTCCGCCGCCAACCGCTTGGCCTCGTAGGCGTAGCCCTGCACCTCGCACAGGGCAATGGGCGGCTCCGCCAGGGATCCGTCGGCATGGAAGATGGCGTCTTCCGAATCTTTCCAGCCTTGGTTGCGCAGGCCCCGCCGCGCCTTGCCGGCATACTCCAAAAAGCCGTCGCCGTCGGGATCCCCGTAGGTGTCCATCCAGCTCAGGGCTGCCTCGATATTCGGCCACAACTGCCGCAACAGCTCGAGATCGCCGCTGCGGCGCACATAGCGCCCCGCCAGCACCACAAACAAAGGGGTGGCGTCGATGCTGCCGAAATAATTGCCAAAGGGGATCTCGCGGGTCTTGGCCATCTCGCTGTAGCGCTGCTCGTGCAGGATCTTGCCCGGCTCGGCATCGCGGCTGGGATCCACCTCCTGGGCCTGGTGGGCCGCCAGGTACAGCAGCACCCCCCGTGCCAAATCGGGAAACCACCAGAGGGTGGCCAAGGCGGTGATCAGCGCGTCGCGGCCAAAGACCGTGGCAAACCAAGGTACCCCGGCGTGGGGATAGAGCCCGTAGGGGGTGCGGGCCAGCATCATCACCAGGTCGTCCCGCGAGGCGTTGAGCCACTCGTTAAACTGGGCGTTGCCAGTGTCGATGCGGTGGGCCAGAGCTCTTAGCGCCGCCCGATGCTCCCGCTCCGCCTGCAGGGCCTCCTGGTAGCTCAAGAGCGGGATCTCCTCGCCGCCATAGCTGCAGACTACCCGCACCTCCAAATCCCGCTCCTCCTGGGGCGCCAGCGGCACCCACCACTGCGCCAGCTTTTCCGAGACCACCTCCGGCGCAGGAGAAAACAAGATCCGGGTTTGCCGCTCCACCCCGTCCAGGCCGCGGTAGCGCAAAGTTACCCCTTCTGAGCTCACCTGGGGTGGCAGCACTTGTCCCCGCTGCGAGCGCCGGATGCCGCGAATCTCAAACATATCGGCAAAATCGGCCTCAAAGCGCAGGGTCAGCGGCACCCGAAACGGCTCCGAGCCGTAGTTGTGGATGCGAATCCGCTCGTAGGCCACGTTGTTCCACAAAAAAGTAGTCCGCAGAACATGCAGGGTATCTTGACCGATAAACTGCCCCTTCGAGGTGGTGAACTCGGGGTTGGTCAGATCCACCGCCAGAATATCCTTGTCTTCTCGCACCTCCGAGCTAAGCAACAAAAACTGCTTCCCCTGCAAATCCAAGACCAGCCGCGACAAAAAGCGGGTATCATCCCGAAACAGGCCGTGATCCCGGATGCCGAGGGGGCGCATGTTGCCCAGCCGGTCAAAGATGGCAAAGCAGTTGTCCTGCTTGAGGACGTGGGGACGCGCCTCCACCAGCGAAGCGCTGGCGCGGATGTAGTACTGATCCTGAATCTGAATAATGTCTTCGGCCATCTCGGTCTTCTCAATATCTGGCCCAAATAAGGCGAAAAAGCGGTTCCCAAACAGCACCAGCTTCCACTGGGCAGGGTTGGCATCTGTTAAGCCACCTTTTTCGAGATCTCCTGCCGCTCGTTCACCAGTTGCCGGTAGAGGGCCTCATATTCCGACACCATCCTCTCGACGCTAAACCGCTCCTCAAACACCTGCCGCACCCCGGCTCGGTCAAGGGATCCCACCTTTTCGATTGCCTCTACGGCCTCTTCCACCGAATCGACAATAAAGCCGGAGCGGCTGTCCGCCATCACCTCAGGCACCGAGCCAAAGCGGGTGGCGATCACCGGCGTGCCGCAGGCCATCGCTTCGATCATCACCAGCCCAAAAGGCTCCGGCCAGCGGATGGGAAACAGCACCGCATAGGCCTTGCCCAAGAACTCGCTTTTCTCCTGTTCGGTGATTTCCCCCACGATCTCCACATTGGGGTGGCGGCTGGCCAAAGGCTTAATTTCCAACTCGTAGTACTGGCGATCCACCGCGTCGATCTTGATAGCAGCTTTCAGCGGCATCCCTGCCCGCGCGGCAATTGCAATGGCCGTGTCCAGCCCTTTTTCCGGCGAAACCCGACCCAGAAAGGCCAGGTAATCCCCCTTTTCTGGATAGAAACGGTGGAGATCCAGGGGCAAACCATGGTAGACCGTCCCCACCCAGCGCGCCTGGGGCAGGGGCCGCCGCTGGGCATTGGAGATGGAGACCACCGGAATGTCCTGAAACTCAGTGTAGAGAGGCTGCAGCTCCGGGATGTCCAGTCGCCCGTGTAGGGTGGCCAAAAAAGAGACTTGAGGATGGCGGCGGGCCAGGGCGTAGGGATAGTAGTCGATGTGGCCGTGGATGATGTCGAACTCGTTGGCCATCTGAAAGGCCTTCTCCACCATCAAGATGTGGGGAGCCACCGTATCAATGGCCGTGGGATCCAAGCGCAAAGCCCGCTCCCGGAAAGGGATCAAGCGAGCCTGGGTCTGAGAGTCGCCGCTAGCAAATAGAGTCACCTCGTGCCCGCGCCGCACCAGCTCTTCGGTTAGCCAAGAGACCACCCGCTCCGTGCCGCCGTAGAGCTTGGGGGGCACGCTCTCGTGCAACGGGGCAATCTGAGCAATGCGCATCGTTATCCTCCGAACTAAAAACTTGGCAGCCGTTCGGGGCTGTTGGCTGCGCCGAGCTGAAAGGCGCTTTCCGGGCGCTGATCCCGGCAGCACAGTTGTTTGACAGTCGGTCGCAGATTTTCTTGCTGCTAACAACCCCTTGGCTAAAGCAGGATAAAAACAGGATCCAGTCAGAGCCAGGTTTAGCCTCTATGCTAGCCGGCTGAGCCTGCTACAGGGGCTGGCAAGAAAACACCCCAATTCCCGAATCTGGCCGAACTTTTCCGGGATCCCTGGAGGGAGAAACGTCGGCGGCGCCTCTTGCAAACCCTAGCTTACCCCCGTGCCGGAGCCCAGCAGCCTCCTCAACTTGCAGACCTTGAACACCTGCTGCCCGGCAAGCATTTCAAAAACAACCTCGGCTCCCCAGACAGCCAAGGAACTGTCTCCGCTGGTTAGGTGGGCCTAGGCGTTGGGGTGGGCGAAGGGCTGGGACGAGGGGAAGGGCTGGGCGAAGGCGACACAGAGGGAAAAGGATTGGGCGTGCCGGTCGGGGTTGGTGTTGGGGTGGGTGAAGGCGGCGGCAGTACCCGCAAAGGGGCTTTGGCCGAGGCAATGCGGCCTTGAGTGTCTGCTACCATGGCCGTAACCTCGTAATCTCCAGGAGGGACAGAGGCCGGAATGGTGATGGGAAGGGTGCCGATGCAGGTTCTGCTGTTGACCTGACAGCCGGCGGCAGCGGCAGTGAAATCAAACGTGAGGGTGAGAGGGTTTTGTCGGATTTCCACCCGGAAGCTGATGCCGCTGCCCAAACCCGCAGGAGTTGTTACAGCCACCAAGACATTGAAGGGAACCGTCTGTCGCGCGTCCGTCAGTGCCACCACGGCAATCGAAGGTGGCTCCGCCGAGAAGGAAGCGGTGGGGGAAGGGCTGGGGAACGGATTCAAGAGTGGGGTGGGGGTCGGGGTGAGCAGAGGCGTCGGGACGGGAGTAGGCGTCGGACTGGGGACGAGAAAAGGCGTGGGCGTCGGTGCCACAACCGTTACTGGCACAGGCGTAATGGTGACCGAGGGCTGTTCGCGGGCATCTTCTTGGCAGGCCACCAGTGACAACGACACAAAAGCGGCTACACTCGCTCTCATTGCGGAGAACATCCAGCTCTGGCGGAACCTAGGGGGCTGCTGTTTCATGGGCTTTGGCTCCTCATAACACAAGCTTTGGGGTTTTGTTGGGAGAACTGAGTCTCGGCAGCGTTCAACTCAAAACCCACACAGCCCTGCTCCCTCAACTGCGAAAGCAGAGTCTCGCGGGTGCTCCTAACACTATAGATAGAGCCTCAATTTTTTGTAAACACTACGGGTGACATCTACCGCATGGGATCCGCCTCGGCGGTGAGATCTCAAGGGCGCTCAGGTTAGACTGGTAAGTGCCACAGCAAGAGGGGATCCATGGCAGCGAAGGCGGGAGCAGAACCATCTTCAGCGCAAGCAGGGCTGCAAGAGCGACCTGCTGAATTCTGGAACAGCCAGGAAGGGCCCAAAGAGGCCTGCGGGGTGTTTGGCATTCTGGCTCCCGGCGAGGAGGTGGCCAAGCTGACCTATTTTGGGCTGTTTGCCCTGCAGCATCGAGGCCAGGAATCGGCGGGCATCGCCACCTTTGAGGGGGCCTTTTGCCGAGTGCACAAGGCGATGGGGTTGGTTTCCCAAGTTTTTGACCCGGTAAATCTGGGCCAACTGAGCGGCGACTTGGCGGTGGGCCACACCCGCTACTCCACCACCGGCTCCAGCCGCGCCGCCAACGCTCAGCCGATCATTGTGGAAACCCGCCTGGGGCCGCTGGCTTTGGCCCACAATGGCAATTTGGTCAACGCCGAAGAGCTGCGGCAAGAGCTGGAAGCTGCCGACCGCCACCTCACCGGCAGCACCGACTCGGAGTGTATTGCCCACGCCATTGCCCAGGCGGTCAATCAGGGCCAAGGCTGGGTGGAAGCCACCTGTCAGGCTCTGCGCCGCTGCCGCGGGGCCTTTAGCCTGGTCATCGGCACGCCAGAAGGGCTGATTGGAGCGCGGGATCCCTACGGCGTGCGCCCGCTGGTGTTGGGGTTTTTGAGCCGCAACCCCGCTAAGCAGGAGCTGCTGCAGCCGCAGATGCTGGGGATCCTCTGCAGCGACGGCAAGCCCAACCACCCCGAAGCCCAGCCGCTGCACTACGTGTTGGCTTCGGAAACCTGTGCGTTGGATATCATCGGGGCGGAGTATCTGCGCCAGGTGGAGCCGGGGGAGCTGGTGTGGGTTGACCGGCAGGGGCTGCAATCGGTGCGCTGGGCGGAGGCCAACCCTAAACTGTGCATCTTCGAGATGATCTACTTTGCCCGCCCCGATAGTTGCATGCATGGGGAAAGCCTCTACTCCTACCGGGTGCGGCTGGGAGAACAACTGGCCAGGGAAGCTCCGGCAGAGGCCGACTGGGTGATCGCGGTGCCCGATTCCGGCACCCCGGCAGCCATTGGCTATGCCCGCCAGACAGGGATCCCCTACACGGAGGGGCTGATTAAAAACCGCTATGTAGGCCGCACCTTCATTCAGCCCACCCAGTCGATGCGGGAGCGGGGCATTCGCATGAAGCTCAACCCCCTGGAAGATGTGCTGCGGGGGAAGCGAATTGTTATTGTGGACGACTCGATTGTGCGCGGCACCACCAGCCAGAAAATCGTCAAGGCCCTGCGCCAGGCGGGGGCCACCGAAGTTCACATGCGCATCTCCAGTCCGCCGGTTACCCATCCCTGCTTCTACGGCATCGACACGGACAGCCAAGACCAGTTGATTGCCGCCAGGTATTCGGTGGCAGAAATTGCCGAGAAAATCGGGGTGGACTCTTTGGCCTACCTGAGCTGGGAAGGCATGCTGGCCGCTACGGGCCGGGATCCCAATTCCTTCTGCTCCGCTTGCTTTACCGGCCACTACCCCATCCCCATCCCGGAGGGGCTGAAGCGCTTCAAGCTGGCTTTGGAAACGGCAGCCAGCCGCAAAGACCGCTAGGAGCCTGGGGGGAGAGGAGGGTTCGCCGCAGTTTGCATTTGAATGCCTGCAATCGCCATGACTTTACGCCTGCGCCAGCTAGGGGATCCCATCCTGACTCAAGTGGCTGAGCCGGTCGCCGAGTTTGGGACGCCGGCTTTGCAAAACCTAATTGAAGAGATGCTCGCCACTTTGAAAGAGGCCCAAGGGGTGGGCTTGGCGGCCCCTCAGGTGGGATTCCCCCTCCAGGTCATCATCGTAGCCTCCCGTCCCAACCTTCGCTATCCTGATGCACCCCAGATGGAGCCGCTGGTCATGGTTAACCCCCGCCCCCTAGCTTGCAGCGAGGAGCAGGTGCTGGGGTGGGAAGGGTGCTTGAGCGTGCCCAACTGCCGCGGCCTGGTGGCCCGTTCCCGCGAGGTGGAGGTGGAGTACCACACCCCTGAGGGATCCCGGCAGCGGGTGGTCTGGCGGGATTTTCCGGCGCGCATCTTCCAGCACGAATACGATCACCTCAGGGGCCGATTGTTCCTAGATCGGCAGCCGCAGCAACTGCTCTCTGAGGCCGACTACCAAGCCCAGATTTTGGCCCAGCCCCCTGCCTGAGGATCCCAACATGCCCTACCTGGTCATCTACGACGGCCTGTGCAACCTCTGCGCCAGTGGAGTCCAGCTCTTGGAGCGCCTGGATCGCGGCCAGCAGTTTCGCTACGCCCCCATGCAGGATGGAGCTACCCTGGCCCAGTGGGGGATCCCGCCAGAGCAGATGGAATTGGGGATGATCCTGATCGACCTGGAGCAGCCGCAGCGCCGCTGGCAGGGCTCCGCCGCCGTCGAACAAATTGCCGCCCTCTTGCCCAGCGGATCCCTGTGGCTGGCCCTCTACCACAACCTTCCCGGCCTCAAGCTTTTGGGAGACTGGAGCTATGCCCAGATCCGGGATCACCGCTACGAGTGGTTTGGCCGCCGTGACACCCTTTATCTACCGGCTGTCTGTGAGCGCTGCCGGGATCCCTTGGCAGAAAAGGACTGAAGCTCTTTTTCTGTAAACTGCAATACTTATCTGCCTGGCCCAAGGGATCCCTTTGCCAAGTTTGAATTCCTATCCTCAAAGCTGGCACGTTTGAAAGGTTGAAGTTGAACATATTAGCATATCGAAATATTAGTATATCGAAGAATACCTTCCCGGTGAGAACTCCCCAAGTCTGACCTTGTCTTTATCCAGGGCCAAAGTAAAAATAGAAACGAAGTTAGCCGACAGGGAGTGGGCTGTGGCTACAACTGGATATGGAAAGACTAAAGCTGAAGGAGTTACCGGCAGTTCAGGAGCCGTTCAGCTAGTCCTTAGGAGTGGCCATCCTTATGGGGGAAACGGGACTGTTGGAAGCTTTGGTGAAAAAAGCAGAAAGATTCTTCTACAGACAACGCAGCAGCATCTGGATTGGCAGGTGCAGTTTGCAGTTTGGAAGACCTTACTAAGCTCTGGCATACCTCAACTGGTGCAAGTAGCAAAAACCTATCAAGTTCCCCTGCGTCCGGTTGGAGACATCCGAGAACGATATAGAGCCGGCGAGCGGGACTTTCGCTGGGCAGATCTGAGGAGGGCCAACCTCAGCGGGCTAAACCTAAGGGGGGTGGACTTAAGCGGGGCCAGCTTGAGTCGAGCGAGACTGGGCCAGGTCAATCTAAGCCACGCCAGCCTGGTTGGAGCCAACCTCAGTCAGGCAGACCTAAGTGGTGCAGACTTGAGGGGAGCCGACTTAAGCGGAGCCAACTTGATGGGGGCCAATCTCATTGGGGCCAACCTGCGGGGAGCCAATCTAGCAGACGCCAACTTGAAGTGGGTCGTCATTTCCCGCGAAACGCAAATTGACCGCAAGTGGCAACTGATCTGGGAAATTGTCAACGGCCACGCCCAGGGGAAAAATCTAGCTCAGGCAGACTTGAGCGGGGCGAACCTGGATTGGGCTGACCTGAGTGGGGCCAACTTGGCTCAAGCAGACCTGAGGGGAGCAAGACTTGCCGGCGCCAACTTGAGAGAAGCTAACCTGAGGGGAACCGACCTCAGGTGGGCCAACTTGGAGGGAGCCGACCTCAGGCAGGCCGACCTGGACGCCGCTTGCCTACATTTGGCCAGCCTGCGAGGAGCCATCCTTTCCCCTCAAACGCAAATTGACCGCAAGTGGCAACTGATCTGGGAAATTGTCAACGGCCACGCCCAGGGGAAAAATCTAGCTCAGGCAGACTTGAGCGGGGCGAACTTGAGCTGGGCAAATCTGAGCGGGCTCAACCTCACCGGCGTGAACTTGGTGGGAGCCGACCTGAGAGGGGCTAACCTCTGCGGCGCAGACTTAAAGTGGGCAGAGTTGAGCAAAGCCAATCTGAGCCAGGCGGATCTGAGGGGGGCCAATCTAAACCAAGCAGATCTCAGCGGCGCAGACCTAAGCGCTGCCAACCTCAGTGGCGCCAGCTTGATCAAGACCGAACTAGCCAAGGCTAAACTCGTGGGGGCCAAGTTGACACAGGCCAAGCTCATCGGAGCCAGGCTGAGGCGGGCTAAACTGAACGGCGCAGATCTAAGGGGGGCTAGCCTCATCGGGGCCGACCTCGGCGAAGCCAAACTGGGCAAGACAAGCCTAAACTTGCCTATCTTGAGAGGGGCGGTGATTTCTGCAGAGGACAGCCCGGAGAGTCGCTGGGGGTTAATTATTCTCCATGCTTGCGCCCATTCGCAGGAGCTGAGCCGGACGGACTTGAGAGAGGCGGACTTGAGAAAGGCCAACCTTAGCCAGGCAGACCTCAGGGGGGTAAGGCTCAGCGGAGCCAACCTAAGCCGGGCTTACTTGATTGGGGCAGATCTGAGCGAGGCCAACCTAGGTGGAGCCAATCTGAAGAGGGCCAAGCTGGGTGGGGCCAACCTAACCCAAGCCGATCTCAGTGGAACCCAGCTCAGTAGGGCTTATCTGGGCAGAGCCAACCTAAGCGGCGCCGACCTGAGAGGGGCAAATCTGGAGCTGGCCAATCTGCAACGAGTGATCCTTTCTCCTGAAACCCAGATCGAGGCCAAGTGGCGGCTGGTGTGGGAGATCGTCAACGGTCACGCCTCCAAGAGAAACTTGAGTGGAGCTGACCTGAGCGGCGCCAACCTGAACTGGACTAACCTGAGCGGGGCGAAACTGGTCGGTGCAAACTTGAGGGGAGCCAGCCTAGTTGGAACCGGACTGAGGGGGGCTGACCTCAGCCGGGCCAACCTCAGCGGATCCAATCTCAGTTGGGCCGACCTAAGCTACACCAGCCTGGAAGGATCCAACCTAGACCATGCCAAGGTAGGAGGCGCAAATCTCCAGGGCGCAAGACTTGATTTTCAGTGGAAGTTGACCTGGCTCTCCCTTTGGTTCAAAAGTTTGGCGAGCGTCTGGTTTGGTTACCGCGATGTCCCTCGCCTGCTTCCTCCTGCTACCTCGGATCCCCACCGGCATCCTCTAGCCAAGGGAAACTAATGGTTGGCTCCCTCAATTTCTTTGGTTAGGGCCACGCGGCTTTGTGCCTTAGCAAAACTTTTCAAGCCAAGAGGACTGCTCTAGGATAAAGCATGTTCTTCTGAGGAGAATCCCCACAGTGTCGCACTTCACCAGCATCAAGGTTCAGTTCAAAAATAAAGAGATCCTGAAAGGCGCTTTGGTTGCCCAAGGTCACGAGGTCTTGGAAAACACTTATGTCCGGGGGTATGGAGGGAACCGTGTCCAGGCAGATCTGGTGGTTAGGCGCAGCAACGGCTACGACATTGGCTTTCGCCAACGGGGGGACAGCCTGGAGATGATTGCCGACTTTTGGGGAACGGGAGTCAGCGCTGAGGCTTTCTTAGCGCCAATCCGCCAAGCCTATACCCGCGAGCAGCTTCTTGCGACGGCCGCGGAGAAGGGATTTACGGTAGAGTCGGAATCTGTGGATGAAAAAGGGCAGATCAGGATTGTGTTGGGGCGCTGGGCTTGAGGAGGCATTATGGCGGAATATCAACAGGTTGAATACATCATCGACAAAGATGGCAACGTGATTGAGCGCGTGCTCAATGTCAAAGGCAAGGGCTGCCTTGAACTAACTGAGGAAATAGAAAGGGCATTGGGCACAGTTCAAAAAAGGGAACTGTTGCCTGAATATGACCAGGTACCAGTCATAGAAGAAGATGTCCAGCGTCAGGTGGAGCGTCTATGAATGCCCCAAACCCCTTTCTTGATCCCCTGTCTGGTTTAACCAAAGGGATCCAAAAGACTCTGGCTAGGATTCCATTTTGGAGTCGTAACTCTGAAATGAAAAGTCATGATGCCCTGCTGCGCAATCTCATGCAGGCTGCCGGTATCTCAACCTGGCGAGAGCTTCGACAAAAGGCCAAACTGAGTCGAGGAGCCCTAAATGCCCTGAGAACTGGACAGGCCGAAAAGCTGAAGTTAGCCGATCTCAATCGAGCGGCCAGCATTTTGCAAGTACCCTTGCCGAACCTTATTCAGGATTTTAGCGGAATTGAGCTAGCATCGGAGTCTGTAGAAACGGCTCAGGAATTGCAGCGGCTGCACAAACAGCTAGAACAGCAGGAAGGGCAATTGCGCCATCAAATCCGCGCCGAACTGGTGGAAAAGCTCAAGCCTCTTTTGGTGCAATATCCTACCCTGCAGCAGGTTGTGCAGAGGCGACCGGATTACCCCGCGCAGCAAGTCTTGGCTTTGCTGACCTGTCTGGGCAACTTGTTGGAAGACTGGCAGTTGGAAACCATTGGCCAGGTGTGGCAACAGGTGGCCTATGACCCAGAAAGCCACCAGCCCGATGAAGAGGATATCCAGGCGGGAGAGCCGGTCTACGTTCGCTTTGTGGGCTATCGACTTAGGGATCAAGTTTTAGTTCGAGCCAAAGTCAGTCGCACTCTACCTTCCTTGGCAGCATGACGACGTTGGCTATTGATTTTGGCACTTCCAATACGGTGGTCTGTGCCTACCAAAACCAAAAACCCCTTGCAATCGATATGCCAGGGATCACCCACCGCTACGACGGCAGCCCCCCTCTAATTCCCTCGGTTCTCTTTGTCGGCCAAAATCAGCAATTTTTGATTGGGGCACCTGCCCAGGCCAAACGGGATCCCAAGCGCCTATTCAAAGGCTTTAAGCGGGATCTCTCTCAACAATTCCAGCCGGCTCCAACCTATGTGGATGGACAGGCCTACACAGCCCAAGAGGCCACGCGGATCTTTCTGCAGCAGCTTCTTGCCAAACTCCAGGCAGAGGGCTGGCAGCCCGATAAGGTGATCTTGACCGTGCCGGTGGGAGCCTACGAGGGCTATTTGCACAACCTGCAAGAGGTGTTTGGCTCCCTAGGGATCCAACAGGTCGTGTTCCTCGACGAGTCCACCGCGGCTGCTTTGGGCTACGGGATCCAGGAGCCGGGATCCCTGATTTTGGTGATCGATTTGGGGGGCGGAACTCTCGACCTCTCTTTGGTCAAAATCTTGAAGCCAGAGCAGGGCACTGCTTACCGAGCTGAGGTCATTGCCAAAACTGACCGGGCCTATGGCTGTGGCGGCGTCGATATCGATATCTGGATTGCCGAATGGGTGCTGGAGCAGTTGGGCCGCAAGCGACAGCAGGTCCCGGCCAGCAGCTTCCAGGTTCTGTGCGAGGTTGCCGAGCGGCTCAAGATCCGCCTCTCCAGCCATTCTCAGGCCAGCGAGGCCTGGCTGGATGAAGACTCCTTTGAGACCCACACTTTAACGCTTCAGCGCGAGCAACTCCAGGAGCTGTTGGAAGAGCGCGGCCTGCTGACGCGGCTGAGAGAAGCCATCGATGAGGTCATCGAGAAAGCCCACAATAAAGGGATCTCTAAACGAGATATCCACCAGGTGGTGTTGGTGGGTGGCACCAGCCTCATCCCAGGAGTGCAGCATCAGGTCATTAGCCTCTTTGGCCGCGACAAGGTCAAGTACCACAAGCCGTTTGAGGCAGTGGCCCACGGCGCTCTGGCCTTCACCCAGTTTGCCCGCCTTCAAGATCATCTCCGCCATACCTATGCCCTGCGGCTCTGGAATCCCTATTTGCAGGCGCCCGACTTTTTCCCTCTCTTTAAGAGCGGCACGGCTTATCCTGCCACGGTGGAACTGCCTCCCTTGCAGGCCAACGCCAATGGGCAAAGCCACATCAACCTGGTGGTTGGTGAGATGGCCGAGGAAGGGGCAACTGAGGTTGTTTACGATCCCGACGGTCGGATGCAGATCCGCAACAGCACCGCAGCTTCTAGCTTTCGTCCCCTTGGGATCCACAACCAGCTTTCCATTCCCCTCAAGCCGCTAGGGCGGGTGGGAGTGGATCGTTTGCAGGTCACCTTTGCCGTCGATGCCGGGCGAACTTTGCGGGTAACGGTAGTAGATTTGCAAACTCAAAAGACCCTTATGCAGCAGCAGGTGGTTGGAAGGTTAACTTGAGGTTAGGGATGGCGGAAAACTTTGATCCTGTTCTGGGTGGACAGCAACCAGCCGGATCCGATCCGGTCATGGGAGGCTTGGTGGGCATTGAGCAAGCCCTGGGCAGTCCGAATCCCAAGGTGAGAATCCAAGCAATCAAGGGTGCTCTGAGGTACGGATCCAGAGGGGCCGAGCTTGTTATCCAAGCCCTGCGAAATGATCCCAACTGGGAAGTGCAGTTTGCGGCTTGGGAGACGCTGCTGGAATCGAAGGATCCGCAGCAGGTGCAGGTGGCAAAGTCCCATCGACTTCCCCTCCGACAGGTTGGAGATGTCCGAGCAAGGTATAAAGCGGGAGAGCGGGATTTCCGCTGGGCCAACCTGAGGGGGGCCGACCTGATTGAGGCCAACCTGAGCCAGGCCAACCTGATCTGGGCCAACCTGAGCGGGGCCGACCTGAGCCAGGCCAACCTGAGCCAGGCCAACCTGATCTGGGCCAACCTGAGCGGGGCCGACCTGAGCTGGGCCGACCTGAGTGGGGCCAACCTGAGCGAGGCCGACCTGAGCAGGGCTGACCTGAGCGGGGCCAACCTGAGCAAGACCGACCTAAGCAGAGCCGACCTGAGCGGGGCCAACCTGAGCGGGGCCAACCTGAGCAAGACCGACCTAAGCAGAGCCGACCTGAGCAGGGCCAACCTGAGCTGGGCCAACCTGAGCCAGGCCAACCTGAGCGAGGCTGACCTGAGCAAGGCCAACCTGAGCGGGGCCAACCTGAGCGGGGCCAACCTGAGCAGGGCCGACCTGAGCAGGGCTGACCTGAGGGGAGCCAACTTGAGGGGAGCAAAGCTGGGTGGCACGAACCTAAAGGGGGCAAACCTATGGGGCGCAAAACTAAGTCCCGGCTGGGATCAATTCGCCGACTTGAAAGGGGCCATCCTCCCCGACGGAGCCATCCATCCCTAGCCTGATCCCTTGGCTACACTACCTACAGCCGCTCTCAGTGGATCCATGAGTCCCTCAGATCTCGCCTTTGCCAGCAATCACCAAGACATCCTCACACTGCTGGACTTAGTGGTTCGCGCCCGCTACCCTTTGATCTACCTGGTTACTCCCGAAGAAGCCCCGGCAGAGGAGCTCCTGCAAGTTCTAGCCGATTCCCTCAAGCCCAAGCGCAAACTCCTAATCTGGGATATCGTCTCCGGCTGGTCAGATAACGGCCAAAACAAAGGCCAATTGATGCCTGCTCTGGGCCGCATCGGCGCCATCAAAGAGGACGAGGCGGTTATTTGTGTTCTCAAAGACCTAAACCCCACCCTGAGAAATCCGGAACGCTCGGACAATTACCCCGTCATCCGCTACCTGAAAACCCTGGCCAGAGAGAGCCGCCACAGCCGCAAGTCCATCATCCTCTTGGGCCAAGAAGCCGTTGTCCCTGCCGAGCTGCGCGAGGAAATTGTGGTCTATGATTTTCCCCTGCCCAGCATCGCCGAAATTGAGCGGATCATTACCCGCGCGATCCCTGCCCGTCAACTGGAGCTAAGCGGCCCGGCGCGGGAACAACTGGTTCGAGCCTGCCAAGGACTGACCCGGCAGCGCATTGAGCGGATCCTGGCCCGCGCCCTAGCCGCCAAGGGCAAGGTCAGCGAGGGCGATATTGACCTTGTTCTGGAAGAGAAAAAACAATACATCCGCCAGACGGAAATCCTGGAGTTTTACAACCCCTCCGAGACCTTGCAAAATGTCGGCGGCCTGGAAAACCTCAAAGCCTGGATTCGGCAGCGCCGCAACAGTTTTAGTGCCCAGGCCCGTGCCTATGGCTTGCCCAGTCCTAAGGGCATTTTGCTGGCCGGGATCCAGGGCACCGGCAAGTCTCTATGTGCCAAAACCATAGCCCGCGAGTGGCGCATGCCCTTGCTCAGGCTGGATGTGGGGCGACTCTTCGGCGGGATCGTCGGCGAAAGCGAAAGCCGCGTGCGCCAGATGATCCAAATTGCCGAAGCCATGGCCCCTTGTGTGTTGTGGATTGATGAGTTGGATAAAGCCTTTGGCGGCGTCAACAGCGAGTTTTCAGGGGATTCGGGCACCAGCAAGCGGGTCTTCGGCAGCCTGATCACCTGGATGCAGGAAAAAACCAAACCCGTTTTTATTGTTGCCACCGCCAACAATGTCCGCATCTTGCCGGCCGAGCTGCTGCGCAAAGGCCGGTTTGACGAAATTTTCTTCGTCAATTTGCCCAACCAACGGGAGCGGGAGGAGATCTTCCAAGTCCACATCCAGCGGCTGCGGCCCAACCGCGTGCGGGATTTTGCCTACCCTGAGCTGGCCATGGCCAGCGAAAACTTCAGCGGCGCAGAAATTGAGCAGACCATCTACGATGCCATGCACATGGCCTTCAACCAGGATCCGCCCCGCGAGTTTACCCAGGAGGATATTCTCGGCGCCATTCGCCAAACCGTTCCCCTGGCCGCCATCGCCCGCGACCAGATTCAAGACTTGAAAGCGTGGGCTGCCGAGTCCGGGGCCCGAACGGCCTCCCGAGATCAACACCTTGTGCACGAGCTGCAAACCCTGGTGCAAAAAAGAGGGCTGGGCCCCATCGAAGTCGACAGCCCCTCCTCATTTAAGTTTTCTAACTAAGGCAGCTCTACCGAGGTGGGCTTGGAGGCGTAGGTTAGGCCCCAGCCCAATTTCTCCCGCATGACGCGGAAAAACTCCGGTCGGCGTAGGCGAATCAAATCTGTGCAGTAGGGGGCGCGGACAACGCGAATTTGGTCTTCTGGCAGGATGTAGCAGCCGGCATTGCCGTCCGCTACCAAAACCAGCGGCTGAGGGCTGGCGGGGCTGATCCATACCTCTTCCGAATCGGGAAAGACCAGAGCCCGTGAGGCCATCGAGTGGGGACAGATAGGGATCAACTGCAACACCGGCAGGCCGGGAGTGATGACCGGCCCTCCCGCAGAAAGGGCATAGGCGGTGGAACCGGTGGGGGTGGCTAAAATAATGCCGTCGGCAGCCACATCCAGCGGTGAGTGATCCCCAATGGTTACTTCAAAGTGGCACATGCTGGTCAAGGGCTCGCGGTGGAGCACCATCTCGTTGAGGCTGAGCACCTCCCAGCGCAATTCGTTGCCGCGGTAGGCCTGCACCAGCAACATGCTGCGGCGATCGAGAATGTACTCGCCAGCAATGGCTGCCTTGGCCGCCTCCTCCAGGTGGGTTAGGTAGGTCTCTGTCAGAAAGCCCAGGTGGCCCGTGTTCACGGCCAGCAAGGGGATCCCTTTGGGGGCCAGTTGCCGGGCTGCTGCCAAAACGGTGCCGTCTCCCCCCAGCACCACGGCAAACTTCATGCTCTCGTCAAAGCCGGCGGGGGCCAGGCTGTCCACCTTGGTCAAGCAGACGGGACTGTCGGGCTTGGCGTAGCCAAGGATGCCGCCCCAGTTGGGTGCGACACAGACTTCCCAACCCTGTTCCTGAAACCAGCGGGACAGGGTTTCGCTGCTGCGCTTGGCGGCGGGCTTGGCGTCGTTGTAGAGGATCCCGGCTTTGGGCTTGCTCATGGGGCAGTGGTGAGGCAGAGGGTGCCAAAACTCTATCAGTTCTGGATCGGCTCTGGGATCCCTTCTGCAACCAGGACGGCAGCGGTCTCGGGTTTTGGTGAAGTAAACCTAGCTTCCGTTCCGGGGTGCCCTGGGCTCGCCTCCAGCTTCGCCCTTGGGCTGGGCAGCGGATCCCGCTTTGCGGGCGCTTTTGCAGCAAACGGTGGCCGGCCCGATGGCCATAGCCAATCCCATGCTGTTTCCTCCGCCCAGGGATCCCTTGCCTTAGAATCAGGCTGGAAGGCCTCCCCAGCAAGGTCTGGTTTCCCCTTGGTTTGGACAGGCTGAGGGGAGTTGCTGTCAACCTCGCTCCTTTCCCCATGCAAGCCTGTACCCTGATTGCCCGCGCCAAGATCAATCTCTACCTAGAAATCCTCGGCTCCCGCCCCGATGGCTATTCCGAGGTGGCCATGATCCTACAGAGCATCACTTTGGCGGATCGCGTGCATCTCCAGCGCCGTCCCCACGGGATCCTCTTGATTTGCGATCACCCGGAAGTGCCGGCAGATGCCCGCAACCTGGCCTACCGCGCGGCTGAGCTGCTGCAAAGGGAATGTCGGGCTGAGCTGGGAGTGGAGATCCAGCTGGAAAAACAGATCCCAGTAGCAGCGGGCTTGGCGGGCGGCTCAGCGGATGCGGCGGCAGTTTTGGTGGGTCTGAACCAGCTTTGGGGCCTGGGCCTGACGGTAGGAGAACTGCAGAGCTTGGCGGCCCGTTTGGGATCCGATATTCCCTTTTGTGTGCAGGGGGGGACGCAGTTGGCTACGGGACGGGGAGAAGTTTTACAGCCGCTGGCCGACTGGGAAGGGATCCCGCTGCTGTTGGCCAAGCCCCGGCATCTAGGGGTTTCCACCGCCTGGGCCTATCAGGCCTTTCGGGCTCGCCACGCCGCTGCCTCGCCTTCTGGCGCGCCCTCCCGGCCCACCTTGCCTCAGGTGCTGGCTGCTCTGGAGCGTCGGGATCTGCTGGGCTTGGCCCGCAGTTTGCGCAACGATCTGGAGCAACCAGTTTTGGCCGAGCACGCTATCGTGGGAAAATTGCGCCAGGCCTTGCTCGAGGCAGGAGCGCTGGGATCCCTGATGTCGGGCTCAGGGCCGACGGTGTTTGGGATCATGGCCAGCCTGGAGAGGGCCGCCCAAGCCCGTGACAGTCTGTGCCACCACTTTCCAGAGGTGGATTTCTGGGTAACCCAGTTTGCTCCCACCGGTATTCTGCTGGAGCCGGATCCCCAGGCCCTCCGTCTCCCCTAGGGCCGGTCAGCTCAACTGGGCTAGCCCGGCCTTGGGAAAGGTGCTTTGCCCGCCCCGACCTCTGACTTGACAAGCTTTGGTAACAAGTAGGACATTGAAGCTCTACGGAAAGCAGCTCAAAACTGGCTTGGCCGCAGGCCGGAGAGGAAGATGAGCGAGAGGACGTTGTTCGACAAAGTCTGGGACGCCCATACGGTGCGGGTTTTGCCCTCGGGGCAGACGCAGTTGTTCATCGGCCTGCACCTCATCCACGAGGTCACCAGCCCCCAGGCTTTTGCCATGCTGCGGGAGCGCCATCTGCCGGTTCTCTTTCCGGAGCGGACGGTGGCTACGGTAGATCACATTATCCCCACCGACAACCGGGCGCGACCTTTTGCGGATCCCTTGGCAGAGGAGATGATCCAGGAGCTGGAGCGCAACTGTCGCCAATATGGCATCCGCTTCTACAACAGCGGCTCCGGCCAGCAGGGGATCGTGCATGTGATTGCGCCGGAGCAGGGGCTGACGCAGCCGGGGATGACCATTGCCTGCGGCGATAGCCACACGTCTACCCATGGGGCCTTTGGGGCCATTGCCTTCGGCATCGGCACCAGCCAGGTGCGGGACGTGCTGGCCACCCAAACTCTGGCCTTGTCCAAGCTCAAAGTGCGCCGCATCGAGGTGCACGGCAGGTTGGGGCCGGGGGTTTACGCCAAGGATGTGATCCTCCACATCATCCGCAAGCTGGGGGTCAAAGGCGGGGTGGGCTACGCCTACGAATACGGCGGCAGCACCATCGAGGCCATGAGCATGGAGGAGCGCATGACCCTCTGCAACATGTCCATCGAGGGGGGAGCCCGCTGCGGCTACGTCAATCCCGACGCGGTAACCTTTGAGTATCTAAAGGGACGGGAGTTTGCTCCTCAGGGATCCGACTGGGAGGAGGCAGTGGCCTGGTGGCAAAGCCTGGCCAGCGGCCCCGACGCCGTCTACGACGACGTGGTGGTGTTTCAGGCCGCAGAGATCGCCCCCACCGTAACCTGGGGAATCACCCCTGGTCAGAGCATTGGGGTGGACGAGCGGATCCCGGCACCGGAAGAGCTGCCGGAAAGCGAGCGGGAGCTGGCCAAGGAAGCCTATGCCTACATGGGCTTGCGGCCGGGGGATCCCATCGTGGGCACGCCAGTGGATGTCTGCTTCATTGGCAGTTGCACCAACGGCCGCTTGAGCGATTTGCGGGAGGCGGCCAAGATTGCCAAAGGACGGCGAGTAGCGCCTGGAGTGAAGGCGTTTGTCGTGCCCGGCTCGGAGCGGGTCAAGCAGGAGGCGGAACGCGAGGGCCTGCGCGAGATCTTTGAGGCGGCAGGGTTTGAGTGGCGGGATCCCGGCTGCTCCATGTGTTTGGCCATGAACCCAGACCGCCTCGTAGGCCGGCAGATTAGCGCCTCTTCTTCCAACCGCAACTTTAAGGGTCGCCAGGGATCCCCCAGTGGGCGCACCCTGCTCATGAGCCCGGCCATGGTGGCGGCGGCGGCCGTGAGCGGCAAAGTGGTGGACGTGCGGGAACTGCTCTAGCCAGCGGGGCCGTTCAACCTCCCCCGGCAGCCTGAGCGGCTGCCGGCTGCGAAGAAGGGGGCTAAGACTGGAGAAGCGGGTAGAAGTGCCCCACCGGCCCTTGTCCTGCGCCGATGGCCAGAGGATGCCGCAGGGCTTCGGTAACATAGGCCTTGGCTGCTAGCGTCGCCGCCAAGGGATCCTTGCCCCAAGCCAGTTGCGCCGCAATGGCTGCCGAGAGGGTACAGCCGGTGCCGTGGGTGTGGCGGGTGGGGATGCGCTCGCTTTTGAGGATCTCCAGCCGCTCGCCGTCAAACCACACATCCACCCCCTGCAGTTCCCCTGGCATACCTCCCCCCTTGACCAAAACCGCCTTACAGCCCAGGGCGTAGATGCGGCGGCCCGCCTCCTCCATATCCGCCAATGACTGCAGCTCCATCCCTGCCAAAATCTGGGCCTCGTAGCGGTTGGGGGTAACGACCTGGGCCAGCGGGATCAGCCGCTCGCGGATGGCCTGGATGGCGTCTTCTGCCAGCAGCTTGGCCCCGGTGCGGGAGACCATCACCGGATCCACCACCAGCGGCTGCAGGGCCCACCGCTCCACTTGGCGGGCCACCTCCCGCACGATCTCGACATTGAGCAACATGCCGGTTTTGATCCCTTGCACCCCGATATCCTGCACCACCGCCTCAATCTGGGCGGCCACCGCCTCCGGCGGCAGCGCATCCACGCGGTTGACCCCGAGGGTGTTTTGGGCAGTTACGCAGGTGAGGGCGGAAGTGCCGTGGACGCGCTGGAAGGCAAAGGTGCGCAGATCCGCTTGAATGCCCGCTCCGCCGCCGCTATCGGATCCGGCAATGGTGAGGGCAACAGGGGGATGCTGCTCGGCCAACATTGGAGCCGACATTGGTTCAGATGTGGGGACAGACATTGGCCAAAGGACAAAAACTGCCGAGGGTACCGCTAGCCATTTCTGTCCTTCAGCGTAGCAACGAAATGATTCCCGCTAGCCTCTGAGGTCTTGGGAAAACTCTTTCAGACCCGATAGGCAACGCAGTTGCGAACGCGCCGGCGGCGCGGGCGCTATCCCCAACTCCCCTCTTCCTAAGGAGAGGGGTGGGCTGTCTTCAATCGGAATGGCCATCGTCGGTAGTAGCTACTACCTCCACCCAAGCCCTATCCCCCTCCACCGCCGTCAGGCTCCAGCGCAGAAGCTGAGCTGGCTGTCCTAGCTCCTGGGCCACCTGCTCGGTAAGGGATCCCTCCAGTCGAGCAGCAGAAACCGGCAGGCTTAGGGGCAGGGAAAGGCGGAGAAAGTGCAGCTTCACAGGCCGTTAGAACTCCTTTGAGTAACCTGCACAGAATTGCCCTCAACGGGGGTGGATATCCAAGCAGGGCTAGGAGCCAAACTGGAGACGATAGACCTCCTCCTCTTGGTCCGTCTCCACCTCTAGATCGGAAGTAGGATAGGCTACACACAGCAGCACAAAGCCCTGAGCCTTGAGTTCCGGCCCGATCCCCATGGCGTCAGGCTGGGCCACGGATCCCGACTTCAGCCTCCCTGCACAGGTGGTACAGACTCCCGCCTGGCAGGAAGAGGGCAGCTCTAGGCCGTGTTCGAGAGCCGCCTGTAAAACTGTCTGATCTGCCGCCGCGGTAAACCGGTAGGTTTGGCCCCGGTGATGAACGGTTACCTGGTAAACCATAGCCGTCATCAGGAACGAACCCGCGAAGGAGTGCGGACCACCGTCAGCGACTGCGGCTGGCGCATTTTCTTTATCTGAACCTCGATCTTCTCAGCCCCCTCCGCCTTCAGGTCGGCGATGTAGCGACCTTTATGCGCCTCTGCTTCTTTCTCGCTGGCGAAGGGGCCGTAGTAATAGGTGCAGTCGTCGGTGGTGATCTCAACCCAGACTGCTAGGCCCCGCAGCCTATCCAACAGCCAGACCAAAGGGTTGCCCACGGGATCCATCCCCCCTATTAAGCGCAAAGGATGACTCAGGATCTTTTGCAATCACCTAGATTCTACTGCCTTCGTTGAGGATTTGTTGAGAAATGTTTCGACCTCGGTGGGGGGAGCGCTGCCGGTGGATCTCGTAGAGGGCGATGCCCGCCGCCACCGAAGCATTCAAACTTTCCGTGCGGCCCGCCAAGGGGATCGACAGCAGTTGGTCGCAGTGGCGCTGGGTGAGCAAGCTGATGCCTTCCCCTTCGGATCCCACCACCAAGGCAATAGGTCGGCGAAAGTCGGCGCTGTAGATAGGGGCAGCCCCCTGGCTGGTGGTGCCATAGACCCAAAACCCCTGCCCTTTAAGATATTCCAGGGCGCGATTTAAGTTCACCACCCGCGCCACCGGCAAAGTAGAGAGGGCCCCCGCTGCCACCTTCATCACCGTCGCAGTGACGCCTGCCGCCCGCCGCTGTGGGATCACCATCCCCTGCATGCCAAACGCCTCCACGCTGCGGGCAATAGCCCCCAGGTTGTGGGGATCCTGGATCCCGTCCAGCACCACCAGCACCGGATGGGGGCCGGACTGGCGGCTCTGTTCCACCAGCTCTTCCAGATCCACATAGCGGTAAGGGGTGGCCTGGGCGGCGATCCCCTGGTGGTTGGCTCCAGCGGTGAGAAGGTTTAGCCGCTGGAGAGACACCTCATCGATGACGGTACCCCGTGCTTTGGCTTCTTCCAACAAAGACCAAAATTGGGGGCTGTAGCGCAACCGCGGCAGCACCCACACTCGGTTAAGGGTGGCCTGGCTTCTCAGCGCAGCCAACACGGTTTGGCGACCGTAGATGATCTCTTGTTCAGGTTCGGCTTCGGGATCCCGGTTAACCTGCAGCTCCCCGTCTTCTGGACTGGCAACGGGAGGGCTGGGATTTGGCTGGGGGCGCTCCTGCTCAGCCTTGCGACGAAGCGGCTTTACGGGCGGCTCTTGCGCCGCCGGCTGGAGATGGAGCGGGGAGCCCCCCTCGCGCCGTTTGGTCTGCTTGGGCTTGTTGAAGGGTTGCCCCGCCCCTTGCCGCTGCAGCTTGCTCCGGCGAGACAGCCGTAAGGGAGGTTTGCATTGGGAAGGCTTGGGCATGGGCAGAGAACGGTGCAGAGTAAAAGCCGATCTTAACCTTCCCCCTCGCCTATCGTCTTGGCCAAAACATCGGTGAGAGCGAGAATGTGGCGTAGCCGCTCGGGATCGGTGAGGTAAAGGTAGCCCAAGATGGTTTCCAGGCCACTGGCATTCTGGTAGTCGGCCAAGGGCAAGTGGCGGGGTGGACGACCGCAGCCGTTGCGGCCCCAGCGGACGATCTCCCGCTCTTCAGGGCTGAGATAGGGCAAAAGCGCCAACAACAATCTGGCCTGAGCAGATCCGCGTACCCGCCTTACCACCTGCCGATGGTAAAGCTCTGGCCGAGTGGGAGGAAACAACTGCTGCCGTCGCACGTGCAGTTCGTAAATGGCATCTCCCAGGTAGGCCAGGGCTGCAGGCGACAGGCGACCGATCTCAGCCAAAGAGAAGCTTGCAGAAGTGGGATCGGACAGGAGATCGCTCACGACAGCTTACAAAAACTATTTGGCTATTTGGAAAAATGCCTAGAACCGCTGCCGTCGGTTCATAGCAAATTCGAGACTCCACTGGCTGGCTCAGTCTATGCTAGGGCAAGCTTCCTGCCTTCTGCCAGTCTCACTGCTGCCCTGAACTTTTCCCTCGCCTGCTCAGGTTATTGGATCACAAAGACGCTGCAAGCCTTGAAAAGCCAGCTGAAACCCCGTCAAGAAGCTGGAGAGCAAAATCCAGGGAAGCTGTGGGCAAGCGGGCCGGCATCAACGCGAAAAGCTGGAAAGCAGAGCCCATCTGGCCAAGCCGCCGCTCAGCAGAGGATGGAGAGACTCGCAAGGCCGTCCAAGACAAGGGGATGGATGGAGAGGGGAAGCCGCTTAACCAAAATTGGGAAACAACAGATCTCCATTGAGCAGAAGCAGGTAGGCGACGATTGCCCCGCCCATGCCCCCTACCAAAAAGCCGGCGGCCAGTTCGCTCCAAGATTGGGATCCCTGCACCGGCCCGTCGTTGCGCTGCGGGGAGACGGTGCCGTAGAGAGAGAGAGCTGCCGTCATGATTAAGATCAGGCCACAGGCTCCCAGGAAGCCACTCAGCAGGCCAATAGGCTCGTTGCGCAAAGGCCCGAGTTTGGCAAAGGGCCCCACCAGCCAATAGCCGTGGGCCATACCAATTTCCAGACCCCGCCAGATAGGACTGGCTCCCGGCCGGTTGATCGGCAGCCAACTTAGGAAGAGACGAACGGCAGGCGCGTGGTTAATGGGTGTCTGGAGGTTGCCAATTTGCGGATCCCCTTCTGGGGCCGTGATGTGTTCCTTACCAGAGGGAGCAGTGTCGACAGGGGACTCAGGCATGAGGCAATCTTGTGTCCAGGCCAAGAGAAGCAGGGATCCCCAAGGCTCTGTGGGGATCCCTACCCCTTTATTTAGAACGTCAAAATGTCAGGGAAGAAGCGATTGATCTCAATAAACAGGGCAAGGAAGAAGCTGGAAAACAAAATGAGGGCTACTGGAGCGGTGGTGAGAAATTTGGTGAAGTCAGCCATATCGACCTCTCACAGGGAATGGGTTGACTCAGTTCCTTCCTCAGCGAGGAGAGACGGGAACAGCCTCCTCTGGGGCTTGAATTGCACCGCTGGCCATTTCCTTGAAAGCAGCGGCAGGCCAGGCCAAAGCCGTGAGGAAACAGCGCAGCGCCAAGGGAACGTCGATGATACTTTCTTTCATCTCCGGCTCCTCGCTATCGCGAACGGCAATTAGGTAGGAGCGGCCTGCCCAGCCCAACCAGCCGGCAAGGTAGAGGAAAAGTAAGCCAGGGATGAGAAACTCACCTGCATGGCTCCAGCGGCCATCGGTAACCAGGTGAGGCAAGCCTTCTTCGCCACAGAGCAGCTTGCTGTAGCGCTCAAAACGCTTTTCGGTTTGGACCAACTTTTGCTGGTAAAGGGGAGCCAACTCAGGGCTAGCGTTGCGGATTTTCTCTTCGAGGCTGCTCAGGCGCTGATCTCGTAGAGCCTGGAAAGCAGGAACTTCGCTACAAGGCTTCAAGCCAATCAAAGGCTCTGCCTGCACTGCCTGGGTAAAACCAAGCGCTAGGCAAAGGGCCAAAAGGAGACTCAAAAGGGTTCGCATGGCAGGATGTGTCCTTGAGCTAGGGACTCAATGGGGAGGAATGCTCAGTGAAGAAACGAGCACCAAACGGTTAGTATCATACTCCTGAGCGCCTTATCCGGAGGGATCTCGGGTTTTAGCTCACACAATTCTTAAGGATCCTGAGGCATTCCCACCCCTTTTTCCCATGGCCTGTGTCCTTGCCATTGAAACCAGTTGCGACGAAACGGCTGTGGCGGTGGTGGAGGCGGAGCCAACCTGGCCAACCTTTGCCCCGCGGCAGCTCAGCTCGGTGGTGGCTAGCCAGATCGACCTCCATGCAGCCTACGGAGGTGTGGTGCCGGAGGTGGCCTCCCGCCGCCATGTGGAAACTTTGCCATTTGTACTGGAGTCAGCGCTGCAGCAGGCCGGGCTAGGCGTAGCCGAGGTGGATGCCATTGCCGTAACTTGTGCGCCGGGCCTGGTGGGATCCCTGCTGGTGGGGCTGATGGCGGCCAAGACCTTGGCGCTGCTCTACGATAAGCCCTTGATTGGGGTACATCACCTGGAGGGCCATCTCTTCAGCGGCTTTTTGGCCACAGCCGACTTGCAACCTCCCTGCCTGTGCCTTTTGGTTTCGGGAGGCCACACCAGCTTGATCTGGATGAAGGACTACGGGGAGTACCAGACAATGGGCCGCACCCGCGACGATGCTGCCGGCGAAGCCTTTGATAAGGTGGCGCGGCTGTTGGGGCTGGGCTACCCGGGGGGGCCCCAGATCGACCGCTGGGCGCAACAAGGGGATCCCCATCGCTTTCCCCTGCCGGAAGGCAAGCTGGACCACCCCTACGACACCAGCTTCAGTGGCCTGAAGACGGCTGTGCTGCGCCTCGTCCAGCACTTGCAGCAGGAAGGCCAGGAGCTGCCCATTGCCGACATTGCCGCCAGCTTTCAGGCCTGCCTAACGCGCGTCCTCACGGAAAAAGCCGTGGCCTGCGCCGAAGCTCTTGGCCTCTCAACCCTGCTGCTGACTGGCGGGGTAGCTGCCAACCGGGAGCTGCGCGCTCGCCTTCTGGAAGCGGGCCAGCAAAAGGGCCTGCGGGTGGTGATCCCGCCTGTTGCCCTCTGTACCGACAACGCCGCCATGATTGGGGCAGCCGGCCTCTGTCACTGGCTGCGCGGGGAGGTCTCCCCCTTGGATTTGGGCGTGGCTTCGCGCATGGCGCTGGAGGAGATCCCTGCTCTCTACACGGCTGGGCGCAAAGATTACCGCGAGCTGCCAACAGGTTCTGCCGTCGCTCTCTGACGCTGTCTCACCTCGAGGTAGATGAGCAAGGCGTTGATGTCGGCGGGGTTGACGCCGCCAATGCGGGCCGCCTGGCCCACGGTCAGAGGCCGGACTGCCGCCAGTTTCTCCCGCGACTCTTTGGAGAGGGTGGGGATGGAGTGGTAGTCCAGATCGGGGGGCAGGGGGCGGTGGTACTGCTTGCTCACCTGCTCGATCTGGGCTTGTTGCCGCTGGATGTAGCCGCTGTATTTGACAGCAATTTCTGCTGCCTCCTGCTCAAAGGGATCCAGCTCCTCATTTCCCAACCCCAGCTCTAGCAGGTCGGCGTAGTGGATCGGGTTGCGGCGCAGGAGCTCGGCCAAGGTGGCGGATCCTTTGATCCCCTGGCCGGTCAGTTGGCTGAGGTGGATCCCGGCGGGGTCGTGGGCCTTGACCCGCTGGGTTTCTAGGCGCTCGATCTCGGCGGCAATGCGGGCCTGCTTGGCCTGGAAGAGGGCCCAGCGGCGGTCGTCGATGAGGCCCCATTCCCGCCCCAGGGGGGTGAGGCGTTGGTCGGCGTTGTCGGCGCGTAGGATAAGGCGGTATTCGGAGCGGCTGGTGAGCATGCGGTAGGGCTCCCGCAGCTCTTTGGTACAAAGGTCGTCGATGAGGGTGCCGATGTAGCTGGACTCCCGCGGCAGGGTTACCAGCGGCTTCCCCTGCACCAGGCGGGCGGCGTTGATCCCGGCGATCAGACCCTGGGCTGCTGCCTCTTCGTAGCCGGTGGTGCCGTTAATTTGGCCGGCACAGAACAGCCCCTGCACCTTCTTGGTCATCAGGGTGGGGTAGAGCTGGGTGGCCGGCAGATAGTCGTATTCCACGGCGTAGGCAGGCCGCAGCATGACGCACCGCTCCAGGCCGGGCAGGGAGCGCAGCATCTGGATCTGGATCTTTTCTGGCATCCCCGTCGAGAACCCCTGGATGTAGAGCTCCGGCAGATCCCGCCCCTCTGGCTCAATAAAAATTTGATGGCTTTCCTTGTCGGCAAAGCGGACGATCTTGTCTTCGATGCTGGGGCAGTAGCGGGGCCCCTTGGCCTCCACCCAGCCGCCGTAGACCGGCGTCTCGTGGAGGTTTTCGCGGATGATGCGGTGGGTCTCCGGCGTGGTGCGGGTGAGATAGCAGTCCATCTGCTCCCGCGGCACCCACACCTCCGGGTCAAAGCTAAACCAGCGCAGGTCGGGATCCCCTGGCTGCCGCTCCATCACGGAAAAATCGACGCTGCGGCGATCCACACGGGCAGGGGTGCCCGTCTTCAGCCGACCTGTCTCAAAGCCCAGTTGGCGCAGGGTGTCGGTCAGGCCTTCGACGGCAAATTCCCCCGCTCTGCCAGCAGGCTGCCAGTGGCGGCCAATCCAGATGCGCCCTCCCAGAAAGGTGCCCGTGGTCAGGATCACCGCCCCACAGCCGAAGACGCTGCCAAAATGGGTAACCACGCCCACCACCTCATCGTTGCGCCCCAGCACCAGGTCGGTGACAGTGCCCTCGCGGATGCTCAGATTGGGCTGGTTTTCCACCACCGAGCGCATTACCCGCGCGTACTCGCGTTTGTCGGTTTGCGCCCGCAAGGCCCATACCGCCGGCCCCCGCGAGCGGTTGAGCACCCGCTTTTGCAAATAGGTGCGGTCGGTAACTTTGCCCATCTCGCCGCCAAGGGCGTCGATTTCGTGCACCAGTTGCGACTTGGCCGGGCCCCCCACAGCGGGGTTACAGGGCTGCCAGGCGATCTTGTCCAGGTTCAACGTCAGCATCAAGGTATTACAGCCCAGCCGCGCTGCCGCCAGGGCCGCTTCACAGCCAGCGTGTCCCCCACCCACGACGATCACGTCGTAGTGGTCGAGAAAGTCCACGTTGTCCCGTCCAACTTTGAGCATAGGATCGCCTCCGCGGAATACCGGGATCCCCTATCCCAATTAGGTTGTTACAGCTTGTTTCTCCAGTCTAGCGACGGATAGAGGGCTATCCCCAAATCTCGGCAAGAGAAAGCCAGACCTCCACCAGTCTGCCGCTCCGAGGTTGCCCAAACCGGCTACGATCCCGCTCTCCCCAGCCGGATCTAATTCAGACTATTTTAGTCGGGTTTAGTTGACGGGGTCGATCGCGGGTGATAAGATTGCCCTCGACGACGGGTAAACAAGATCCAGCCCTTTCTCCTGTCTGAGGCTTCCTATGACCCAAACCCTTTCCCACCGCCCGCTCAGCCCTGCCGATTTGCCGCCCAGCTCGGCCTTGCGCACCCTCCAGGTGGGCTTTAGGCGCTTGCGCTGTCGGGAATGTGGGGCCGAGTATGAGCCGGTGGCCAAGCACGTGTGCGACCTGTGTTTTGGCCCCCTGGAAGTGGTCTATGACTACGACTGGCTCAAGAGCGTTGTCAGCCGGCAGAGCATCCAGGCCGGGCCGCTCTCCATCTGGCGCTACCGACCTTTCCTGCCGGTCCTTTCGGAGCGGCCCATCGATGTGGGCACCGGCATGACGCCGCTGGTGAAGGCGGAGCGGCTGGGCCGGCGGCTGGGGTTAAAAAACCTCTACCTCAAGAACGACGCCGTCAACATGCCCACCCTCAGCTTTAAGGATCGGGTGGTGTCGGTGGCCCTGACCCGCGCCAAGGAGCTGGGCTTTACCACCGTTTCCTGCGCCAGCACGGGCAACTTGGCCAACTCCACGGCTGCCATCGCCGCCCACGCCGGCCTGGACTGCACCATCTTCATCCCGGCGGATCTGGAGGCGGGCAAGGTGCTGGGATCCCTCATCTACAATCCCACCGTCATGGCCGTGGAGGGCAACTACGACCAGGTCAACCGCCTCTGCGCCGAGGTGGCCGATCGCTATGGCTGGGGCTTTGTCAATATCAACCTGCGCCCTTACTACTCAGAAGGCTCGAAAACCCTGGCCTACGAGGTGGCGGAGCAACTGGGGTGGCAACTGCCGGATCAGGTAGTGATCCCGCTGGCGTCGGGATCCCTGTACACCAAGATTTACAAAGGTTTTCAGGAGTTTGTGAAGGTGGGGCTGGTGGCGGAGAAGCCGGTTATCTTCCACGGCGCCCAGGCCCAGGGCTGTGCGCCCATTGCCCAGGCCTTTCGCGAGGGGCGGGATTTTGTTACTCCGGTTAAGCCGAATACCATCGCCAAGTCTATTGCCATCGGCAACCCTGCCGACGGCATCTACGCCCTGGAGATTGCCCGCAAAACCGGCGGCCAGATCGCGACGGCCACGGATCCCGAGATCGTGGCCGGCATCAAGCTCTTGGCCGAGACCGAGGGCATCTTCACCGAGACGGCTGGCGGCACCACCATTGCCGTGCTCAAACGCCTGGCCGAATCGGGCCAGCTTGATCCTGAGGCGGTTACGGTAGCCTATATTACCGGCAATGGCTTGAAAACCCAGGAGGCGGTGCAGGCGCACGTGGGCCATCCGCTGGTGATCTCGCCCAAGCTGGAGAGCTTTGAACAGGCATTGGAGCGCGCCCGCACTCTGGAGCGGCTGGACTGGCAGGAGGCTTCGGTTTGAAGCGAGAGGGATCCCCCTGGGCTCTTAACGGCGTCTTAATGAAGAGAAGAACTGTTACGATCCCTGGCACAGACCCACTCGCTCAGGAGCTCTGCACCATGCCTATCCTCCGTTCTGTCCGTCACTTTGCGCGTCGCTGCTTGCCGGTGGCAGTGGCGGTGTTGACCCCCCTTGCTTTGGCTCCCACGGCTCGGCCTCAGGGGCTGAACACCATTGCCGTTGAGCTGGAAACTTTGCCCAGCAGCTACTCGACGTTGGCGACGGCTTTGCGGGCGGCGGGGCTGAACACGGCGTTGGCGGGGCCGGGGCCGTTCACGGTCTTTGCCCCTTCCGATGTGGCCTTTGGGCAACTGCCGCCGGGCACCGTGGAGACGTTGTTGCAGCCGGCCAATCGGGATCAGCTCACCCGCATCCTCACCTATCATGTGGTGCCGGGGCGGATTACCTCGTTTGACCTGCGGCCTGGCCAATCGGCCACTCTGACCACCTTGGCGGGGCTGCCGCTGCGGGTGCAGGTGGGAGCCGATGGCAGCATCCGGGTCAACGGGGCCAATGTGAACTTGGCGGATATTCCGGTTTCCAACGGGGTGATTCACGGCATTGACGGGGTGCTGCTACCCTAGTCTTCTAAGGTTGGTCGCTGGACGAAGCATTGGCTTATGGCAGTCAAGGTGTTAATTCCCACCACGCTGCGGGTGCTCACCCGGGATCAGGAGGTGGTAAGTTGCGAGGGATCCACCGTTCGGGAATTGCTGGAGGCCTTGGAGCAGACCTATCCGGGCATCAAGGCGCGGCTGTGCGATGAAAAGGGGGAATTGCGCCGCTTTGTCAATCTCTATGTCAACAGCGAAGACATTCGCTTCCTCCAGGGATCGGACACGCCTCTACAGGATGGGGATGAGGTGAGCATCGTCCCTGCTGTTGCCGGGGGATGAAAGTTGCCGAGCCGGCTGTGGCTGCTTGGGAGTGGTTAAGCAAGCCGGCGCCGCTGGTGGCGCCTACGTTGCTGGGCATGGTGCTGGTGCGGCAATTTGCCGATGGGCTGCAGGTGCGGGCGCAGATTGTGGAAACGGAAGCCTACACCGCCGGCGATCCGGCATGCCACGCCTATCGCCGCAAGACCCGCCGCAACCAGGTGATGTTCGGGCCGCCCGGCCATCTCTACGTCTATCGCATCTACGGCCTCTACCACTGTCTCAACATCGTCACCGAGGCGGAAGGGATCGCGTCAGCGGTTTTGATCCGGGCAGCCCAGTTGGATTGCCTGCCGGAGTGGATCCCGGCCAACAAGCGCTTGAAACCGGCGCGGGTGGCGGCGGGGCCGGGCCTGCTCTGCCAAGCGCTGCGCATCGACGGATCCCACAATGGCTGGCGGCTGGAACCGGTGGCAGCCGGCCAGGAAGGCATTTGGCTAGAGGGATCCCCTGCTTGGGAGGCACAGTTCCCCATTGTCCAAACTACCCGCATCGGCATTACCCGCGGGGTAGAGCTTCCCTGGCGCTGGTACATTAAGGGGCATCCGGCGGTGTCGCACTATTAGTGGGGGCAAGCCGACAATGCTGCCGCAAGGCAAAGACTCCTGGCAAAGGCTGTCTGGGCTGGTCAGCGGCGTTGTGCTGCTCCTGCCCGCGTTGGCCCAGCCGGTTGCAACTTCTCCAGGACTCTTGACAATGCAAGCCCAGCGCCACTCCCCCTATCGCACCAGGTTGCAGCGCTGGCATGCCCCCCAAGGTTTTCAGGGCTGGTCAGCCCGCGGGATCCGGCTGAACGCCCAAGGGCAATTGGTCTTAGATCCAGAGAGCTGGCGGCAAGAAGTCAGCCTTGAGGAGCCGCAGTCGCCATTGCGCGGACGTCCTTTTCATCCCCCCGGCAGCTATTGGGTGGGAGAAGCCATCAGCCCGGAAGTTCCCGCCAGCTTTCCTCTGGTGGAAGCAATCGTCTCCTGGAATGCCACCACCCCTCCCGGCACCTGGCTAGAAGTGGAGATCCGGGCCAAGCTTGCGGGGCGCTGGACGAAGTGGTATCACGCCGGCGTGTGGGCTGCCGATCCGCCCACCCTGGCCAGCCACTCCGTGCGCGGGCAGGAAGACGCAGATGGCAACCTGCACACGGACTTGTTGGTGCTCAAGGATACCCACAACGGGGCAGAGGCTTTCCAAGTCAGGGTGCGCCTGTTCACGCAAGAGGCGGGCCGCTCTCCCCTGGTGGATCAGGTGGCGGTTGCCTTTTCCAACCAGCCGGCCCAGCCCGACCGCCTCTCCCCTGGGGATCCCAGCCGCTGGGGCCAGGTCTTGGAGCTGCCCTTGTGTTCCCAAATGGTCTATGCCGACGGGGGAGCAGCTTGGTGCAGCCCCACTGCCTTGGCGATGGTGATGGCCTACTGGCAGCGGGATCCCCCCCCCTGTGAGCCGTTGGTGCGCGCCGCGGCGGCCGGGGTGTACGACCGGGTTTACCAGGGCCACGGCAACTGGGCCTTCAACGTGGCTCATGCCGCCGAGCGGGGTTTGGCCGGCGTGGTGGCGCGGCTGCAGAGCCTGGCCCAGGCAGAAGCCTGGATCGCGGCCGGCGTGCCGGCTATCCTCAGCTATGCCTGGGGCGAGGGCGAGCTGGAGGGGGCGCCGATCCCCAAAAGCAACGGCCATCTGGCGGTGCTGGTGGGGTTCGACCGCCAAGGGGATCCCATCCTCCACGATCCGGCGGCCAAGACCAACGAAGAAGTTCGCCGCACCTACCGCCGCGACCAGCTAGAGCCTTTGTGGTTGGCCCACTCCGGGGGTACCGTCTATTTGATCTATCCGCGAGGGTGGCCAATTCCGGACCCATAGGTTAGCCCCGGCCTTCCACCGGGCTGGAGGCTTCTGCTCGAAGAGGCTGGGATATCGAGCGGACAAAAACGAACATGGCTTGGCGAGCATCCGATTGCCATCTGGCTTTTCGACGGGGATTTGAGTAAGGATATTAAGAAGTGAGGAGTGCAACTCACCCTTGGGTGAGACGGCTTAAGCATGGATAAGGTTAGGGTTCAAGGCCTGCGAGGCTGGCTGAGGGGTTTCCCTATGCCGAGCAGGCGGTGGGGCGCGGCTGTCCGCAGAAAAAGTAGCGGGGCAATTTCTGCCGGCTTTTACGTGAGTTGCTATCGACATGGAGGTTTGGGTTCCCGCCGCTTCCCAGTTTGTGGGAGAGGATGAGCTGCATCATGCCACGACGGGCTTCCCCTGCACCGCTATCTTTGCCGGCGCTGAGTGCTCTGGTGCTGGCCCTCTCGGCCTGCGGCGAGCTCTCTTCCTCTAATTTGTCTCCCAGCGTCGTTTCCCCTTCTGCCCTGCAGCCGGTTTCCACCCCAACTCCCCTCGCCCCCGCCGCTCTCACACTCGAACAGGCCCGCCAATCGGGTTTGGCGGTGCCCAACAACCGCATCGTCCTGCTCCTCCAGGAACAAGGATCCGATCTGGTGGCCCAGCTCCCTGCCTCCGAGGTGGAGCGCTGGCTGGCTCGTACCCCCACCTGGCCGGGGGTGGAGGGGATCGATCTCAGCATTACCCTGGGCAGCTATCGCCAGACCGCCAACGCGCCCCTGCGCCTAGGGCAGCCGGCCACCTTCACTTTTACCAACCCACCTGCCGGGGAAGCGGAGCTCAGCGCCATTGCCTACCGGGGATCCACCACCTTGGCACAAGGAAAGGGATCCCTGACTCTTTCTGCCCGCTCTGGAAGCGCTGACAGCAGCAGTCGCCGCCTGAGCCTGCTGGTGCTCTCCGAGGTGGAAGTGCCGCTGCTGCACGCAGGGGCAGGGGTGCCGGCGCCTGGCCAGCCGTTGTTGCTGTCGGGGGAAAATCTGGAGCGGGTGGAAAGCGTTCTTTTTGCCTCAGCCGCCAATCCGGAGCGCATCCTGAGGGGGGAAATTCGCTCGCGCAGCCGCAACAGTCTGACGGTGATGCCGCCAGCCTCCCTTTCCGGCACGGTCTGGGTGGCGGTGGCCGACGCTGAAGGACAAGGACTGGGAACCTGGATTTACGAGTGGCCCACTCCCACCCCCACTCCTACAGCGGCCTCGGGCTGGCGAGTGGAGACCCTCCTCGATGGCCGCACCGCTGCGGCAGCCAAGCCGGAGGGCAGCAGCTCCGATAACGAGGGGGAGGCCGGGATCTCCCTGCAGCAGATCGGCGGCATTGCCGCAGACCCCGAGGGGTTCTTTTACTTAGCCGACCCGGCCCAGCACCGCATTTTCCGGCTTTCCCCCGAAGGGGAACTGGAGGTGTGGGCGGGCAGCGGCAAGGCCGGCCACCGGGATGGGGTGGCGGAGCAGGCCCAGTTTCACTCCCCCCAAGGGCTACTTTGGGATCCCAAGGGGGGGTTGTGGGTGGCCGACAGCGGCAACCATTGCCTGCGCTACATCAGCCGACAGCGGCGGGTGAGCACCTTTGCCGGCACTTGTGCAGCCGGCCACCGAGATGGAGAGCGCGACGAGGCGCAGTTTCGCGAGCCCTTTGGCCTGGCCTTGGGTCTAGACGGCAGCCTTTACGTGGCCGATCGCGCCAACCGCCGCATCCGCCGCATCACCCCCACGGGCAAGGTGACGACGGCCGCTGGCACCGGCCAGCCGGGATCCGCGGATGGGCCGGCAGACCAAGCCCAGCTTCTGGAGCCGACAGCTCTGGCAGTGGACAAGGCGGGTAACCTCTGGATTGCCGATAGGCATCGCCTGCGCCGGCTCTCTGCCGACGGACACCTGACCACCCTCTCCCAGGCGGAAGCAGGCTACCGCGATGGCCCTCTGGCGGAGGCCCGTTTTCAAACCCTTGCGGGGCTGGCTTTCGACAGTGCGGGGGTCCTCTGGCTGACTGACCAAGACAACCGCCGCATTCGCCGTCTTCAGCCCAGCGGGCAGGTCTCTACCCTGGCCGGGGGGGATGAGCCGGGCTGGCAGGATGGCCCGGTGGTCTCAGCTCGCTTCCAGCGGCCTGGCTCTCTACTTGCCTTGCCAGACGGCAGCTTGGTGGTGGTGGATGCTGGCCTGCCTGGCTTGCGGCGTCTTAGCCGCGTCGTCCCCTAGCCCGCCACTCCCGTTTCGAGGGGATCCTCCTAGCCGCCACGGTGGCGGGCCAGGGCCGCTTCGTAAGCCCGCCGACTGGCCTGCAGGGACTTTTCCAGATCCACCACAGGGCGGGGATAGTCCACCCCTAGCCGCACGCCAAACTGCTGTTGCTCAGCAGCGCTGAGGCGGTAGGGCTCGTGGATCTTGTCCCCCGGGATTCCGGCCAGCTCCGGCAGCCAGTGGCGTAAGTAGTGGCCCTGGGGATCGTAGTCGCGGGATTGCTTGGGAATGTGGAAGTAGCGAAAGCCGCGGGCATCGTTGCCCACGCCGGCGGTGTAGTTCCAGTTGCCGTAGTTGCTGGCCACGTCGTAGTCAATCAGCAGCGATTCAAACCATTCCGCCCCCAAGCGCCAGTCGATCCCCAGGTTCTTGGTGAGGAAGCTGGCCACATTCTGCCGCCCGCGGTTGGACATAAAGCCAGTGGCGGCCAGCTCCCGCATGTTGGCATCCACCAGAGGGTAGCCGGTCTCGCCGCGGCACCAAGCCTGAAAGCGGTCCCAGTCCTGCTGCCAGGGGATGGGGATCCCTTGGATCCCTGCGGGGCGAAACAGCTTGGCCCCATGCTTGGCCAAGATGAAGCGAAAGTAGTCCCGCCACAGCAGCTCAAACACCAGCCAGTAGGTGGATTCGTTGCGCACCCGCTCCTCCTCGTAGCGCTTGACTTCGGCGTAGACAACGCGAGGGGAGATGCAGCCCAACGCCAACCAGGCAGAAAGGCGCGAGCTGTCGTTGGGATCCAGCATGCCGTTGCGGGTTTCTTTGTAGACGCGCAGCCGGTCCAGATCCCAGATATAGGTCTGCAGGCGGGCCTGGGCGGCGGTGCTGCCGCCGGCATAGACAAAGCGGGCGCGGGGATCCGGCGGCGGCAAGCTCAACCCCAGCGCCGCCAGGGTGGGCAGGGGGCCAGGATCTAGCCCCGGCGGCAGGGGCGGCAGGGAGGGGATGGGCAGGGGAGCGCGAATGGCGGCCTTGGCTTCCACCTGCTGGCGAAAGCGGGTGAACACCTCCGGCAGGTCTGCCAGGGCAAAGGGGAGATCTTCGGGGTGGTAGAGGGTGTGACCCCAGTCCAGATGGAGCCGGATCCCCAAGGGCTGCAGCGCTTGCTGCAGGGCCTCAGCAACCGCCTCCTCCTCGGTGCCCACCTCTTCGTGGGCATAGACGGCCTCCACCCCCCACTCCCGCGCCAGGGCCGGGATCACCTGCTCCGGCTGGCCTTGGCGAATGACTAGGTCAGAGCCGCGGGCCCGGAGCTGCTGCCGCAGGTCGGCCAGGCTCTCCAGCAGGAACTGGGCGCGGAAAGAGCCGGTCTTGGGAAAGCCAAAGGCCGTCTGTCCAAAGTGGCGCGGATCTAGGCAATAGAGGGGAATGAGGAGAGATCCCTGCTGGCAAGCCCGCGTCAGCGGCTGGTGATCTAGCAGGCGCAAATCGGTGCGAAACCAGAGCAAAACGGCCATTCTAGACGGATGCCAGCGCTTCCGCTTCTTCTTGGGGATCCCTCCTGGGTCGCCCCAGTTCCGGGCTGGGGACGAAATGGGGCACCTGGGCAGCGGGGATGTGGATGGGGGCCTTGGTGCGCGGGTGATAGGTTTGCCGGGCCGGGCGGTAGCGCAACGAGAAGGTGCCAAAGCGCGCCAGCCGCACCGATCCTCCTTCCGCCAGACATTGGCTGATGCTGTCTAGCATTGCCTCCAGAGCAGCGGCAGCCATTTTGACGGTCAGGCCATCCACCTGGGCGGCCATCTGGCGGGCCAGCAAACGACGATTCAAATGGGGAAGAGAAGCCACGACCACTTATCCAGACAACGGCAACGGGACAACAGCGGCCCTGAGCTTGATGCTCCCAACCTGATATGGCGAGAACTCCATCGGAAAAGAGAACGGCATCTCCCAGGCCGGCTACCTGAAGCTGAAATGTAGGCTTGAGGAAACTGAGAGCTGGGGCGGCCACCTTGCGGCAACTTACACGCAGAGAGGATCCGACACCGCAACTGCCACTAATCCACTGTCTAGCCGGTAGCCAGACTGCTCAACTCGGCTCATCCTTGGCGTGGCCGGAATCGACCACTTCCAGCTCGCTCTCGAAAAACCAGTGCCGGGAGCGATCGGGAAATTCCAAAATGTAGCCGATGCCACTGCCATCGACCACCCGCCGTGCCAGCACCACAGCCTCCTTGCCCACCAGCGCGCTCACCTCTTCTTGTCCGCGATCCTGAATAGAGCGCACCCTAACCTTATCCCCAACTTTGATCACCATAGTCGATCAGGGTAACCGCGAAGAGCTTTACCACTCAAGATGGTACGCCAAAAAGGATCCCTGCCGGAATCTGGCCCGACCGGGCTGAGGCCAACGGGGATTGGCTAGGATGGAAAAAGAGCGTTGTGCCCCCGACTGCCCCTGTGATTGCCCTCTCCCTCAAGCCAGCCCACTGCTCCTGGAGCGTTATCAGCTTTCCCTCCACCCTCTATACCCAGCCGGTTCTGGATTTGTTGATTGCCAAAGTTCCCCCCCCCTGGAGGGCGGAGGTGCGTTTGGGCCTGCAAGAGGCGATCATCAATGCCGTTCGCCACGGCAATGGCCTGGATCCCAACAAGAGGGTGATCGTCGAATACGCCAGCTCCGAGCCGTTTTATCAGTGGCTGGTGCGGGATCAGGGATCCGGCTTTCGTCCCCAGGAGGAGCTAAACCGCTGCCGCTGCGGCATCCTGGAAACGGAAGAGTCAGGGCGGGGAATGCTCCTGCTCAGCCAAATTTTCGACTTTGTGCAGTGGAACGAGACGGGCAACCAGCTCTACTTGGGCAAGTACATTCACCCCGGCTGCCGGGATCCCTGGATAGTTTGACGGGCTCCACTCAGTACCACTGCCAAAATAGCTTGCCCCTCTGGAGGAGCCAGTGCCCCCGATCCGGATAGGGAGCCTCGGACAGCGTCAGGGCAGTGGTGGCGAAGGCCAGGCGCGTGGACGACCAGCGGGATCCCTGCAGTTGGGGCAGCCAAGTTTCCGGTAGAACCCCCAGGGATCCGTACCCATAGCCCAGGTTGCGGTGGGGCAGGGGGGCCACCAGGCTGCGCCAGGCGCGGCTGGCGCTCAAGGGAGGATCCGCCAGGGCCGCTTCCAAAGCCGCCAAAGAAGAAGCCAGGTAGGAGTAGCCTTCCCGGTCGGTGTGGTACACCTGGGCCGAGAGAGGCGATGCTTCCGGGATGGCGGGCAGGGCTTGGGGAAGAGCCTCTGCCGCCTGCACCCGGGGAGAGCCTCCCCTGCCGCTGACCTGCAGCAGCCCACCGGCCAAGAGGGGGATGTCTTCTCGCGGCGTGGAGTGGCTTGGCTGGGGTTGCGGCTGGGCCGCCGGCTTGCTCCAGACAGTGGCGGTGCCATGCTTAGTTGCAATCGACACCACCTGCCAGCCCTGGGCGATTGCCCGCTCATCCAGCGTTGGCGCATCCGGCCTCTTGCCAACCCACAGCCAGGCCAGTTCCCCATCCGTGGGCAAAAAGGCAAGGGCGAACTCTCCCCTTTCCGGCAACAAGTGCTGCCAGTCCAGCTCCACCTGCAATTGCAACTGCTGCAGCCATTGGCCGGGATCCAGCCGCAGGCCGAAGAGGCTCAGGGGTTGCATCCGCCCCAAGCTCTGCCAAAGGTTGGCCCAGTTCTGTCCGGAAATTAGCGCTAGCGTCTCGTCGGGCAGATGCCGAATAACCTGCGGATGAAAAGCTTCTACCGTCGGCAAAGCGAACTCAGCAGGCGTATGCCAAAGGGCGGCAGTTTCGGCCACCAACCCCCGAAAGTTGACCCCTAGCCCCAGCCCCACTGCCTGCAACGCCAGAGCGTCGGGAGAGGGCGATTCCGGATTTTGCCAGAAAGCCCAACCCACATGCGCCTCCTGTAGCGGCTGGATCACCTGCCGAAACTGCGGCTTGCTCACCAACGACAACTGCGGCAACTGCCACGCATCGATGGCGGCGCGAATGGCAGCAGCCTGTTCTGCCAGCAGCACATAGCGCTCGCCGAAAAGGGCTGCCGTGAACCCCTGCAACTCCGGAAGCGGGCTGGACACCACCTGAATGCCCTTGTAGGTATCCACCTGCACTGGCAAGCCGGCCAAGCTCTGCCGCTCCCACAACAGGTTCAGCTCGAATTGGGTAAGCGCCGCGTCGCGAGTTTCCAAGGCAACCAAGGTGCCCCACTCCGGCAAGCTGGCCAAGAGGGTGCTTTTCCCCAGCCAGGGCTGCACCTCCCGCTCGAAATCCAGGGCTCCCCCGGCCAGCATGGCTCCCAACCAGCCCGGGCCTGCGCCGGAGAAAAACTTCCGCCACTGCTGACGAGTGGCGCGTCGCTGGGAAGCGGGGGTTGCCGCTTGCCAAAATGCCTGCAAATCCTCGAGAGGGGCGGCCAGCAGCAACAGCGCCTGGGTGGAACGGGGAGCTAGGCCCACAATCGGCGGCAGCGCCGGGCGAGATAGCAACAAAGCCAGAGGGCTTTGGGTGAGCAGCCAGGTGATAGCCCACACCACCAGGGCAGCCAGAAGGCCCAGACCGATCAGGATCCCGCGCAAGAGTTGCCGTTGTCCCATACCCACATCCACAGCCTGAAAGACGCGCCGTCTTGCCTCGATGCCAGTACCTCGGCACGGCGTAACCATCTTACCTGCGAGGGGAAGTTTGCGCGCCTTGCTTGCCTTTGGCCCGAACTCGGAGTGAGCGATAATGGGTGCGGCGTTTGCAGCGATGGCTCAGCGATGCGCATTTCCTTGAAGTGGCTGCGGGAATTGGTGGACTTTGAGCTTTCCCCGGAAGAATTGGCAGAAGCCCTCACTCTGGTGGGGTTTGAGGTGGAGGAGATTGAAGATCGCCGCAGTTGGGCAGAAGGGGTGGTGCTGGGCAGGATCCTAGCCGCCGAGCCCCATCCCAATGCTGACAAGCTGCGCGTTTGCCAGGTGGACTTGGGATCTGAGCAACCGGCCACCATCGTCTGCGGAGCGGCCAACGCCCGCGCCGGCTTGCTGGTTCCTGTGGCCACGCCGGGCACTCATCTGCCCGCTGTGAACCTGACCATTGCCAAAGCGGAGAAACGGGGAGTGCTCTCGGAAGGCATGATCTGCTCTTTGGCCGAGCTGGGGCTGGAGAGGGCTTCGGAAGGGATCCACGAATTTCCGCCTGATTTGGATCTCAAGGCCCACCCGCTGGGGTCTGACGCCCGCCCGCTGCTAGGCCTGGACGATGTGGTGTTGGATCTCACTTCCACCGCCAACCGCGCCGATGCTCTGAGCATGGTGGGGATCGCCCGCGAGGTGGCCGCCCTCACCCGCAACCCGCTGCGCCTGCCGCCGGTTCAGCCCCTACAGGCCAAGCCCATCCCCAACTTCAACCTGCGCATTGCCGACGCCAAGGCCTGCCCCGCCTACAGTGGCGTGTTGATCGAGGGAGTGAAGGTCGGCCCTTCTCCCGACTGGCTCAAGCATCGCCTGGCCGCCGCTGGCATGCGCTCCATCAACAATGTTGTCGATGTTACCAACTTGATCTTGCTGGAATGGGGCCAGCCCCTGCACGCCTTCGATTGGGATCGCCTGCTGCAGGTCATGGGCAAGAAGAAGCCCACTATTGAGGTGCGCTTTGCCCAGGCGGGAGAAACCCTGAAAACCCTGGACGGCCAAACCCGCACCTTGCACCCTGAAAGCCATCTCATCGTGGCCGGCGGCCAGCCGGTAGCCCTAGCAGGTGTGATGGGGGGAGAAGAGACAGAAGTGAGCTCGGCCACCACCAGCATTTTTTTGGAGGCCGCCCTCTTCGACCCGGTGGTGACGCGCCGCTCGGCCCGCTCGCAGGGACTGCGCACGGAAGCCTCGGCCCGCTATGAGCGGGGGGTTAATTTTGCCACCCTCGACCTGGCGCGGGATCGGGCGGTGCAGTTGATTTTGGAGCTGGCGGGAGGATCGGTGGTTGGCCTCACCACCTTTGACCAACGGCCACCGCTGGAGCGGACGCTGAAGCTGCGGCTGTCGCGCCTCATCGACGTGTTGGGGGAAGAGGTGCGGCCAGAGGATGTGGAGGAGATCTTGCCGGCCTTGGGCTTTCAGCTTTCCCGCTGTCAGGCAGTTGCCCCGGAGGCTCCCCCCCTCCCTGCTACGGAGACAGCAGGCGTGGCCGGCTGCGTTTGGCAGGTGTCTGTTCCCCCCTACCGCCTGCGGGATGTCGAACGGGAGATCGACTTGATTGAGGAATTTGCCCGTCTCTACGGCTACGACCGCTTCTCGGAAACCCTGCCCACGGAGCCGCAGGTGGGATCCCTCTCTGCACGGGAAACTTTGACCCGGCAAATTCGCGAGGTGATGCGGGGCATCGGCCTGACGGAGGTGTACCACATCTCCCTCTGTCCAGCGGACGAGGACAGCTCCCTGGTCAAAATCGCCAATCCGCTTTCCCCCGAGTACTCCGCTGTGCGCAAGGCGCTGTTGCCGGGCTTGGTGGAGGCTTTTCGCTTCAACTGGGATCAGGGCAACGGCCCGCTGCAGGCTTTTGAGATTGGCCACGTCTTTGCCTATGCCCCTCCCTCCAGCCCTGAGCCCTATCAAGAGGCGGAGCACTTGGGGGGCATTCTGGGCGGGGATCTCAACCCCAATGACTGGCGGCACCACAACCGGCCCATGGACTGGTTTGAGGCCAAGGGGCTCTTGGTCTCGGCGCTGGAGCGGCTGGGGTTTACCCCAGAGTTTCGCCCGGATCCCCCTGAGGCGCAATCGCCGCTGTTGCACCCGGGTCGACAGGCTGGCATCTGGATTGAGGGATCCCGCATTGGCCTATTTGGGCAGTTGCACCCCCGCCTTTGCCAGGAGAAGGATTTGCCGGAGGAGGTCTATGGGTTTGAGGTGGATCTGGATCCCTTGTTGGCCAGCCTGGAGAAGCGGGGCCTAGTGCAATTTTCCCCCTTTTCGCCTTTTCCGGCCTCGGATCGGGATATCGCCTTCTTTGCGCCGCTGGAGCTGTCGGTGGCAGACATCGAGAAAGTAATCCGCCAGGCGGCAGGCCCTCTGCTGCAGTCGGTACAGCTTTTCGACGAGTACCGCGGCCAAGGGGTACCGCCGGGGCAGCGCAGCCTCGCCTTCCGACTGGTGTACCGCGCTCCGGATCGCACCCTCACCGATGCCGAAGTGGAAGCTGCGCAAAACCAGGTGAGGGCCCAGCTAGAAAAGCACTTTCCGGTTACCTTGCGCAGCTAGCCGTCTGCTAGTTTCTAGTACGATCTTCGGGAAGTTTTACACGGGACTTTTGGCCGTGCAGAGCAACGCCTCTCTTTTGGCAGCAACCAGCTCTCAGGCTGTGGCCTGTGATCCCCTAACACGGGCGCAGATTCTCCTCGAAGCCCTGCCCTACATCCAGCAGTACCAGGGGCGCATCATGGTCATCAAATACGGCGGCGCCGCCATGGTGCAGCAGGAGCGCCGAGCTGAGGTGCTGCGGGATATTGTTTTTCTTGCCTGTGTCGGCATTCGGCCGGTGCTGGTGCATGGCGGGGGGCCGGAAATCAACAGTTGGCTCCAGAAGCTGGACATCCCTTTCAAGTTTGTCGACGGCCTACGGGTAACCGATGCCGCCACCATGGAGGTGGTGGAGATGGTGCTGGTGGGCAAAGTCAACAAACAGATCGTCCAGCTCATTAGCCTGGCTGGCGGATCGGCGGTGGGGCTGTGTGGCCGGGATGGCAACCTCATTAGAGCTCGCTCCCAGGGTCGAGCGGAAATTGGCTTTGTGGGGGAGGTGAGCAGCGTCAACCCGCAGGTGCTGCACACTCTGCTAGAGGGCAACCAGATCCCAGTCATTGCCAGTGTGGCCGCTGACGAGACCGGCCAAGCCTACAACATCAACGCCGACACCGTGGCCGGGGAGCTGGCAGCCTCTTTAGGGGCAGAGAAGTTAATCCTCCTTACCGATACCCCAGGCATTCTCAGGGATCCTGAGGATCCCAGCTCCCTGATTACGCTCCTGGATATCGAGACGGCCCGCCAGTTGATCCAGACAGGGGTGGTCAGAGGGGGAATGATCCCCAAGGTGCAGTGCTGCATTCGCGCCTTGGCCCAAGGGGTGCGCGCTGCCCACATCCTGGATGGCGGCTCCCCTCACTCCCTGCTCCTGGAGCTGCTGACCGATGCCGGTGTGGGCACCAAGATGATCCCTTCTCAGTTCTCTGCCCAGTTGGGGAACGGAGCTTCCCTCTAGTCTTCGTTCGCGACAGCGGTGCGGCAATGGGATTTGCGCCCATGGCTGAGACATTGAACCACGGCTTGGCGGACCCTTGTCGGGTTTAGCTGGGCCCCAGCTCCTTGCTGGCGCGCGCCAATCTCCACGAGGTGTCATCAGCGTTCTTGGGTAGAAGTCCGTGAGCCTTGCTACCTCTTCCTCCAGGGATCCCCGCAGCGACTGGCGGCTGCTGCGGCTGCTCTGGCCCTATGCCCGTCGGCACCTGAAGCTGTTGTTGGCGGCCTTGGCCTTTTTGCCGCCCCTGGCCCTAGCCGATGCGGTGCAGCCGTTGATCCTGCAGCGGGCCCTGGACGGCCCCATCGCCCAAGCGCTTGCCCAAGGCGACAGTGGGATCCTCGCCGGCCTCTGGCCCTACGCGGGCCTGTTGATCCTCACCCTGCTGGCCCGCTGGGTTTTTCAGGCCCTGGAAGGGTATAGCAGCCAGAAGCTGGGGCAGTTGATGACCCGCGACATCCGCAACGATCTCTTCGCCCACGTGCTGGCCCTGCCGGCCCAATTTTTCGATCGCACCCCGGTGGGCAAGTTGATCACCCGCATCACCAGCGATGTGGAGGCCTTGGGAGATGTGTTTTCCACCGGCGCGGTCGGCATCGTCAGCGACCTCTTTACCCTGCTGGTAATCGGGGTGGTGATGCTCAGCCAGCGCTGGGATCTGGGCCTGCTGCTGATCCTCATCGTCCTGCCAGCCAGCGCTGTAGTGGTCGAGCTGCAGCGCCGCTTTCGCGATGCCAACTTTCGCGTGCGGGAAGAGCTCTCTAAGCTCAACGCCTGGATCCAGGAAAACGTCTTGGGCATTGCCGTGGTGCAACTGTTTCGGCGGGAGCGGCTCAACAGCGAGATTTTTCAAACCATCAACCGCCGCTACATCCAAGAGGTGGATCAGACCATCCTCTACGACGCTGCCCTTTCCGCCGTTTTGGAGTGGGTTGCCTGGCTGGCGGTGGCCGCTCTCCTCTGGGTGGGCGGGCAGCAGGTGCTGGCAGCCGGCAGGGGGGAGTGGCTGGGATCCCTGCCCCGAGAACCTCTCACCTTCGGCAGCCTCTACGCCTTCATCCTCTTTTCCCAGCGCTTTTTCAACCCGCTGCGCCAGTTGGCGGAAAAGTTTACCGCCCTGCAGGCGGGGTTCACCGCCGTGGAACGCATCGACCACATCCTCCGCCTGCCCGTCGCCATCCGGGATCCCGTCAGCCCCCGCCACCTGCCCCCAACCGCCAAAGGAGAGGTGCAGTTCGAGCATGTTTGGTTTGCCTACAACCCCGGCGAGTGGGTGCTCAAAGACCTCAGCTTCACCATCCGCCCCGGCGAAAAGGTCGCCCTCGTGGGGCCCACCGGCGCTGGCAAAAGCTCCATCATTCGCCTACTTTGCCGCCTTTACGAAGTAACTCGCGGCTGCATCCGCATCGACGGCGTGGACATTCGCCACCTGCCTCAGGCCGAGCTGCACCGTCACCTGGGCGTGATCCTGCAAGATGGATTCTTGTTCTCTGGAGATATCCAGCAAAACATCACTCTAGGAGAGGAGGGCGAGCTGGCAGAAGTGGAGCGGGTGGCCCGTCAACTCCACCTGCACGAGCTCATCCGCGATCTGCCCCAGGGCTACGCCACCCCCGTGCGGGAGCGGGGCAGCAACCTCTCCAGCGGCCAAAAACAGCTCATCAGCTTTGTGCGGGCCCTGTGGCGGGATCCGAAAATCTTGGTCTTGGACGAGGCCACCGCCAGCCTAGATGTGGGCACCGAGGCCCTGATCCAATCCGCCCTGGAAACCCTGCTGCGGGATCGCACCGCCCTGATCATCGCCCACCGCCTCTCCACCATCCGCCACGTGGATCGCATCCTCGTGCTGCAGCGAGGGGAACTGAAAGAACAGGGATCCCACGCCGAGCTCATGGCCCTCAACGGGCTCTACGCCCACCTCTACCGGCTGCAAGATTTGGGCAGCTAGCGACCAGAACCAAAGCGAGACCGAAGCGCCCGCAGGGTGGTGAAGCTGGCATCCGCAAGCGCGATGCGGGCTTTGCAGAGGAGCAGATTGCCATTATCTAAAGCCGTGTCTTTCAGGCTGGCCAAACCGTCGCCGGCCTGCACCAGAAACCGACGGCTCCAGGTGGAGAAGTTTTTGCTGAAGGTGTTGATCAGGCGTTCCATGGGGACTGCTCGTTCCGCTTTGAGTCTCCTACTTAGCCTACTCCGCCGGCAAGCGATCTCCGCAAGCCTGAGCAATTCCCGAGAAAATTGTTACAGATTATTAAAAACTTGCTGTCAAGGCGGCAGACTAGCTATCATGAACCGCAAGTCCGGCATACAACGAGAAACAGTTAGCCATGAGTCAGCGGCCAGAGGTTGTGGAAGGCGCAGAGGCCAAGCAAAAGGTGACGTTGTATCTCCCACCCGAGTTGCACCGGAATCTGAAGATTCGGGCTGCCGTGGAGCGGGAGCCGATGTCGGCAGTAGCGGAGAAGGCCCTCACCTTCTACCTGCTTCACCCGGAGGTCATCGAAGGGGTGCAAGGCAGCGCCTACCGCGTCCACCGCTGCCCTGAGTGCGGCCATCCGTTTGTCATCCGCAATGGGGAGGTGGTTTCGCTTCACCAGCAATCCGCTTCTGAAGCCATCCTCGAAGAGGTGGAGCCGGAATACTGGGGAGCGGCCTCGGCCTCCGAAGAGCAACGACAAGACGAGCTGGTGCCCTGCTAAGGCTTTTTGCGCTGTTTCAAAGGTATGCCTCTTTGTGAGCTTGAGCAGACAGGAGGGGTATAAAACAAGGGTTAGTAAAGAGCAAGTCAGGATATCTCAAGTACTTTGAAGACAGGCAAACTCCAGACGCCGTTTTCCTTCCTTTCTGTCGGTTTCGCTTAGATTTCCCTCCGCGCAGTTGGTGTTTCCCATGCAAGAGCTCAGCATTCTCATCCAAGCTCAATACCCACTGCTCTACCTGGTCACTCCAGAGGAAGAACGGGCGGAGGCAGCTCTGGCGGCGATCGCTCGCACCCTCAAGCCGCAGCGGCGCCTGTTTGTCTGGACGGTTACCCACGGCATTGTTGAATACGGCAACCCCCGCAGCCTCACCCAGCACAACACCCAATCCCCCCAGCCGGCTATTCAGTGGGTGATGGAGCAAAAAGATCCCGCCATCTGCGTCTTCAAAGATCTGCACGACTTTTTGGACAACACCGAAGTCAAACGCTGGCTGCGCGATGCCATCGCCAGCTTGAAGGGATCCCACAAAACCATCTTGCTGATGTCGCCGGTGCAGGTAATTCCCGTCGAGCTGGAAAAAGACATTTGCGTGGTGGACTTTCCCTTGCCGGACATGGCCACCCTGGAGCGCACCCTCAACCGGCAGTTGGAGCAGCTTCCCCGCGGCGGATCCCTGAGCCCTGAGGCGCGGGAAAAGCTGGTCAAGGCAGCCCTTGGCCTAACGCAAGACGAGGCGGAAAAAGTTTACCGCAAGGCGGTGGTGATGCACGGCCGCCTCAGCGAGGCAGAGGTGGATATCATCCTCTCTGAGAAAAAGCAGCTGATCCGGCGCAACGGCATCCTCGAATTCATCGAAGAAGACGAGACCATCGACGCCGTCGGCGGCCTAGAGGAGTTAAAGCGCTGGCTGCTGCAGCGCTCTGAGGCCTTTACCGAGCGGGCCCGCGCCTATGGCTTGCCTCAGCCCAAGGGACTCTTGATTCTGGGCGTACCTGGCTGTGGTAAGTCCTTGATCGCCAAGACCACCGCCCGCCTCTGGGGCCTGCCGCTGCTGCGCCTGGATATGGGCCGGGTCTACGATGGCTCTATGGTCGGCAAGTCGGAGGCCAACCTGCGCAGCGCCCTGCGCACTGCTGAATCGCTGGCGCCGGCCATCCTTTTTATCGACGAGCTGGACAAAGCCTTCGCCGGAGCGGCAGGTTCCAGCGACTCCGACGGCGGCACCTCCAGTCGTATCTTTGGCTCCTTTCTCACTTGGATGCAGGAGAAGCGCTCGCCGGTGTTTGTCATGGCCACGGCCAACCGCGTGGATCGCCTGCCGGGCGAATTCCTGCGCAAAGGCCGTTTTGACGAGATTTTCTTCGTGGATCTGCCCAACATTAACGAGCGCATGGAGATTTTCCGGATCCACCTGAAGAAGCGGCGGCGCGACATCAGCCGCTTTGATCTGCGCCAGCTAGCCGCCGCCTGCGAGGGCTTCTCCGGCGCGGAGATCGAACAAGTTTTGATTGCTGCCATGTACGAAGCGTTTGCCCAGAACCGCGAATTTACCCAACTGGACATTTTGGCAGCAACGAAAGCAACTCAACCGCTATCTCGCACCATGACGGAGCAAGTGGTAGCGTTGAGGGAATGGGCCCAGCAGCGGGCTCGGCCTGCAGCAGCCTCTGTAGCCGAGTACCAGCGGCTGGAGTTCTAGCAGGGGGGTGAAAGGCCAGAATCGCCTTGGCAGAGGCAGAGACGGCTAAAGCTCAACCTTCCCCGCTAGGCGTTGCCCATTGTTTGTGTTGATGTTCCAACCCCTACACATACACAAAGGAGAGAAACACCATGTCTCATTTTAGCACCTTGCGCACCAAGATCACCGATGGCCAGATCCTGGTTAACTCCCTGCGCGATCTCGGCTACACCGTTAAGCTGAACGCCGATGTGCGTGGCTACAACGGCCAGCGTGTTCGTGCCGACATCGTGGCCCAGTTGGAGGGCGACTACGATCTGGGCTGGTCCAAGAACCCCGACGGTTCCTACGACCTGATCGCCGATCTGTGGGGCGTGGCCAAGAAGCACAACCAAACCGAGTTGATCAACTCCATCAACCAGAAGTACGCCGTCAACAAGACCTTGGCCGAGGTGAAGCGCCCTGGCTTGAACAACGCCAACGTTAAAGTGGTGATGCACTAAGCCGGATCCCGTCTCGCCATTGCTGCGGCCATCTGCGCCGAGCAGATTAAAAGAGGGGCTGAACTCAGCCCCTACTTTTTTGCTTTTTGCTGCTTTTGGGTTAATGAGCCGAGCTACCCTACGCTTCGCTAAGGGCGGCGATGCCGGGCAGCTCTTTGCCTTCCAGCAGCTCCAGGCTGGCGCCGCCGCCGGTGGAAATGTGGGTCATTTTGTCGGCTAGGCCCACTTTTTCCACAGCCGCCACCGAGTCGCCGCCGCCGATAATAGTGATGGCACCGGCCTGGGTGAGGTCGGCCAGGGTGCGGGCAATGGCTTCTGTGCCAGCGGCAAAGCGGTCGAACTCAAACACACCCATCGGCCCGTTCCAGACTACGGTTTTGCACCCTTGCAGGGCGGCCTGGAAGGCTTTGACCGATTCGGGGCCGATGTCCAGGCCCATCCAGTCTTCCGGAATGGCGTGGATGGAAACCGTCTGGGCGTTGGCGTCTTTGTCAAACCTATCGGCGACCACCACGTCCACCGGCAGCAGCAGCTCCACGCCCCGCGCTTTGGCCTTCTCCATCAGGGAGCGGGCCAGATCCAGCTTGTCGGTTTCCACCAAAGACTTGCCGGTTGGGATCCCTTGGGCTTGGTAGAAGGTGAAGATCATGCCGCCGCCCAGCAGAAGCTTGTCCACTTTTTCCAGCAGGCGCTCGATGACGCCAATCTTAGTAGAGACTTTGGAGCCGCCGATGATGGCCGCTAGCGGTCGCTGGGGGTTCTCGATGGCGCCTGATAAAAATTGCAGCTCCTTTTCCACCAGGTAGCCGGCCACAGCGGGCTGGAGGTAGGCGGTGACGCCGGCAGTGGAGGCGTGGGCGCGGTGGGCGCTGCCAAAGGCGTCGTTGACAAACAAGTCGGCCAGGGAGGCCAGCTTGCGGGCAAATTCTGGATCGTTGGCTTCCTCTTCGGGGTGGAAGCGGACGTTTTCCAGCAGGGCCACCTGGCCGTTTTCCAGAGAGCTGACCACGGCTTCGGCCTCAGGGCCAATGCAATCGGGGGCAAAGGCCACCGGCTGGCCCAGGAGCTGGGCAAGGCGGACGGCCACAGGGGCGAGGCTATTGCCCTCGCGGGCGATCTGGATGGCGCCGGTCGCCTTGTCTTTCTGGATGGGGCGGCCCAGGTGGCTGGTGAGGATGACCTTGGCGCCCGCCTGGGCCAAGGCTTGGATGGTGGGCAGGGAGGCGCGAATGCGGGTGTCGTCGGTGATGTTGCCCTGGGGATCCAGAGGGACGTTGAAGTCGGCCCGCACCAGCACACGCTTGCCCTTGAGATCAAAGCCGGATGACAGCAGGGATCCCAGTGTTTGTTTGGCCATCGTCGTCCCTCCCCCTGGAGCCAAGAGAATTTTTTTCTAGTTTTTCTCCCGTATCCTACCAGGGATCGGATCCCGGCGGGAAACCCGGGCTCTGGAAATCCTCTCCTCCCTGCCTGCGGCCTGAGCGATTGTAACGGTTTGCAAATAGAATGAAAGTGTTGCTTGATCGTCATCATCATGCGTGTTGCCATTGCTGGGGGAGGGCTGGCGGGGCTGGCCTGTGCCAAGTATCTCTGTGATGCCGGGCATCAGCCGCTGCTGTTTGAGCGGCGGGAGGTGCTGGGGGGGCTAGTGGCCGCCTGGAAAGATGCCGACGGGGACTGGATCGAGACGGGGCTGCACAACTTTTTCGGCGCCTACCCCAACACCCTGCAACTGTTCCGGGAGCTGGGCATCTCCGACCGCCTGCAGTGGAAGGAACACAGCTTGATCTTCAACCAGCCGGACAAGCCGGGCACCTACTCCCGCTTTGACCTGCCGGACATTCCCGCTCCCTTTAACGCCATTGTCGGCATCCTGCGCAACAACGACATGCTCACCTGGAGCGAAAAGGTGAAATTTGCCCTGGGGCTGGTGCCGGCCATGGTGCGCGGCCAGCGCTACGTGGAGCAGATGGATCGCTACAGCCTCTTAGAATGGCTGCGCCGGCAGGGCATCGATGAGCGGGTCAACACGGATATTTTCATTGCCGTCTCCAAGGCGTTGGCGTTCATCAACCCGGACGAGATCTCGGCCATGGTGCCCCTGACGGCTCTGAACCGCTTTTTGCGGCAAAAGGACGGCTCTAAGATTGCCTATCTGGATGGCGCCCCGCCGGAGCGGCTTTGCCAGCCGATGGTGGACTCCATCGTGGCCCGCGGCGGCCAGGTGCATTTGAATGCGGCATTGCAGGCCATCGACCTCAACCCCGATGGCAGCGTGGCTGGCTTCCGCTTCGCCACCCCTGCCGGGCCCTTGCAGGTCACTGCCGACGCCTACGTGTCGGCCCTTTCGGTGGATGCGCTCAAGGAGCTGCTGCCGGCTCGGTGGTGGGAAATGCCCTATTTCCAGCAACTGCGCGAGCTGGAAGGGGTGCCGGTGATCAGCCTGCAGATTTGGTTTGACCGCAAGCTCACCCACATCGACCACTCGCTCTTTTCCCGCTCGCCGCTCTTGAGCGTGTATGCCGACATGAGCAACACCTGCCGCGCCTATGCGGATCCAAAGCGCTCGATGCTGGAGCTGGTGCTGGCCCCGGCTGCCGAGTGGATCGAGCGCAGCGATGAGGAGATCTTTGCCGCCACGCTGGAGGAGCTGAAAAAACTCTTCCCCCAGCACCTCACCGGCCCCAACCCCGCGCGGGTGCGCAAATGGGTGGTGGTGAAAACGCCGCGCTCGGTCTACAAGGCTACCCCTGGCAGACAGCAGTATCGCCCCACTCAAGTTACCCCCATTCCCAACTTCTTCTTGGCGGGCAGCTACACCCTACAGCCCTTCCTGGGCAGCATGGAGGGGGCCATCCTCTCCGGCAAGTGGGCGGCGGAGGCCATCAACAAGGGGATCCCATTTCAACGCGCTTCTGTCTCGGCCTCAACTCTGGCAGCTGCGGGGGTCTAGCTCTCCGCCGTCCGCCTCCTATGCCTTTTGAATCTTTCTTTACAACCTCTTCTAGGCTATCCGCGGCGTCCGCTTTCCCGTAGTGTTGATATGTGCCCTCGCCGTTTCCCTTCCTTCTCTATCCTGGCCCTGTGCTCCTGGAGATAGCCAGATGAGTCCACTTGAGCAATCTTTTGCCCTCTGTCGCCAGATTACGGCCAAGCACGCTAAGACTTTCTACCTGGGATCCCTGCTCTTGCCCCAGTCCAAACGGCGGGCCATCTGGGCCATCTACGCTTGGCTGCGGCAAACCGATGAGTTGCTGGATGGACTGGAAGCCAGCCAGGCAGAGGTGGAGGTCACCCGCAGCAAGCTGGAGCAGTGGGGATCCCATCTGGAGTCGCTCTTCCAGGGAGGCGAGCCGCAAGTCCCCACGGACCTCGCTTTGATCCACACCATCCGCACCTACCGCCTTTCCATCGAGCCGTTTCGCGAGATGCTGCGGGGGCAGAGCATGGACTTGGATACCCAGCGCTACGCCACCTGGGAGGATCTGCGGGTCTACTGCTACCGCGTGGCTGGGGTGGTGGGGCTGATGTGCTCGGAGATCATGGGGTTTGTGCCGGGCCGGGATGGCCGCGAGGAGGCGGTGGCGCTGGGGATCGCCATGCAACTGACCAACATCTTGCGCGATGTGGGGGAAGATGCCCGCCGCGGGCGGATCTACCTCCCTCTAGAGGATCTGCGCCGCTTCAACTACTCGGAGCGGGATCTGTTTAACTACGTCATCGACGAGCGCTGGATGGCCCTGATGGACTACGAGATCCGGCGGGCTCGAGAGCTCTATGCCCAAGCGGAACGGGGGATCCCCACGCTGCAGCCGGACTCCCGCTGGCCGGTGGCGGCATCTCTGATGCTCTACCGGCAGATCCTCAACGCCATTGAGCGCAACCACTACCAGGTGTTTCGCACCCGCGCCTATGTGTCTACCCTGAGCAAGGCGCTGGCGCTGCCGGTGGCCTGGTGGCGGTCGTGGCGCTCCAACTACTACGGCTACTAGCTGCGCTGGCAAGAGGAAGATCTATGCTGAACCAGGCCTTGCACCGACCCTATCGGCAAATCTGGGAAGACAGTTTAACCATCTTCTGGCGCGACTGGCTGGATCTGCGCGGGCGGGTCTGGCAGGTGGTGGCTTCGGGGCTGGTGGCCCCCCTCATCTACATCGTCGCCTTTGGGGTCGGGCTGGGCGGATCCCTGCGGGCCGAGGCTTTGGCCGACGTGGCCGGAACCACCGCAGCCGGTTCTTACTTGCGCTTCATTTTGCCGGGGATGGTGGCTCTTTCGGCCATGACCATCAGCTTTGCCGGCACCACCTTCTCCATTTGCGGATCGCGGCTGTTTACCAAAAGCTTTGAGGAATTGCTGTTGCTGCCGGTACACCCGCTGGCGCTGCATTTGGGCAAGGTGCTGGCGGGCATTGTCCGCGGCTTGCTCACGGCTTTGGGGGTGTTGGCGGTGGGGGTGCTGGGCACCGGTGCTGGGGGCCTGCTCCATCCCCTGTCGCTGCTGGTGCTGCTTTTGGATTGCGCCGTCTTTGCCGGCATTGGGGTAATCGCCGGCTTGAAGGTGCCCAGCCTGGAGAGTGTGGGGGTGCTGACTAACTTTCTGATTACGCCCATGTCCTTTCTGGGGGCCACGTTTTTTGATCCCAGTCAGTTGCCAAGTTACCTGCAGGTCTTGGTCTATTGCCTGCCCCTTTCCTACGCCAGCATCGGCATGCGGGCAGCCGCCTACCAGCCCCTGGCGGAGTTCCCTTGGTACACCGTGGCGGTGCTGGCAGGGTTGGCGGCCATCCTGGCCCTGGTGGGAGCTTACCTGTTTTCCCACCAGCAGGATTAGTTGCCCTTGCCAAACACCTCTGGGTAGCGAGCCAGTTGCTCCCGCAGGTCTTGGTCGTAGCGCAGGGCAATTACTCGGTAGCCGTGCCCCAAAAGCTGAGAGCGCAGTTGGCGATCCTGGGCAGCCTGGGCGGGATCGTCGTGCACTGCGCCGTCGCAGAAGATGCAGATGTTGGGATCGTAGAAGAAGTCGGCCACGCAGCGGGGCTCGGCGAGGGCTTTCTGGGCCTCATCGGGAAGGCGATAGCCCCCTTCGGCCAGCAGCTCCAGGAAGCGGCGCTCCAGTTCCGAGCGGGGATCGATGAGCTGGCGCAGCCACTCCAGTTGCTCTTGGCGGGAGCGGCCCAGGGAGCGCAGCTCGGTGCGGCTATGGGCCAGCTCCCCCAGAAGATCTCGAATCTTGTATCGGTCGAGCTCCAGCGCCTCCCGTTGGTTGGCGTAGCTGAGCAGACACTCGTAGCAGGCTGCGCGGCACTCGGGCCGCAGGTCTTGGATCCCGGCTTCTGAGAGCTGGAAGTGGCAGATCTCTAGCGCCGCCTGGGCCACTTCGGCAAGGGCCTGGGGTTCCTCCACCAGCCGCCGCAGGACGCCAGCTCCCCCTTCGGCGGTCTCGTAGAGGAGGATGGCGCGATGGGATCCCTGGCCGATGCACTCGGCGGCCAGCTCTGTCTCCTCCAGCTCAAAGGTCTCTTCGATTCCCCGCTTGAGGGCATAGCGCAGGGTCGTTTCTAGGGCCTGCAGATTCCCCAGGCTGGGCTGAACCAGCCGCACCAGCAAGAGGTTTTGGGTAGCGCGCACTGCCAGGCGGATGGGCTGCAAGGACATCTGGCTAGACGAGCTAGCCCTATTGCCCCCAAGCTGAGCTCGAGAAGGGACTTCGCCATTGTCAAAGTTGACCAGGAAACCTCGCCCCCCACTGCCCCGCCAGCCGGAGTTGATGCGCAGTAGCGTGGCGGCTGGGGCATAGCGCAACTGCAGCAAGGGAGTTTCGCCCCTTAGCACGTCGGCTTCCTGGACGCGGTAGCCCGAACTTTCGGGAGCAAACTGAAAGAAAGTCTGCAGCTCGTATCCCTGTCGCCGCCGCTCTTCTTCGTCGGCAGTAATGCGATCCCGGCGCCGCATGCGCACATTAGGCATTTCCAGAAGCTGCGTTAAAAGGCTATTTTGCCCATCGAAGCGGGTACCGCAGACGGGGCAGCAATCCAAGGAGGGATCCCCAAAGGCCCCACAGCTAAAGCAGAGCTTGTGGCTGCTTTTGCGCTCCTCCAGGCCGCCGGGCGGAGCCTGAAAGGCCACCGATTCCCACTGGCAGCCCTCGTGGTAGAGGAAGTTGTGGGGGGCAAACTCGCGAATGGCCAAAAACCGGGGCCGGGCGATGAACTCCCCTTCGCTGCCGCGGGGCACCCAGGCGCGCACGGGCAAGGCAGGGAAGTTGTAGCCGGGCAGGAACCCCTCGCTGGCTAAGTAGCGGTAGGGGTAGAAGTCGCTTTCCTCCCGCTGGGTATCGATTTGCAACAGCAGGTTCCGCTGGCGCAGAGCCTCCTGCTGGCGGCGCCTGGCTTCCTGCTGGTCTTCCCGGCGGCGAGCCGTCTGCAGTTGCTGGTTAGCGGCTTCCAACTGTTGCGTGGCGGCCCGATAGAGCTCCCGCCAGCGGTCAAAAGCGCGGTCAAAGGCGCGGGGGGCTTCTTCAATAACCTGCTGGATCCAGCGCCGGCTAAACCAGCCGCTGCGCTCTAGCACTTCCCGGTCAGCAGCCAAGAGCGCCTCCACCCGCTCTGCCACCTCTTGGCGGGCTGCCTCCCCTAGCTGGATGGAGGCAACCACCTCTTCCCGCAGGGGCAACTCTGGCCGATCCAAGTTGATGACCGTTTCGATGGAGTTGCCCAAGGGCAGGCGCACCTGGGCCAGCCAGACGGCGTGGATGTGGGCCTGCAGCAGCGATTCGTTGGCTAGATCCAGGCGGGGAGGGCGCACGCGACCGGCCACCATCTCGGGGCGGCGGCGGAAGTAGTACTGGTCGTGGCTGTTGAAGGCGCCGCAGTAGCTGAGGATGAGCCCCGGCTGCCCCTGGCGACCGGCCCGACCGCTGCGCTGGGCGTAGTTGGCTGGCGTTGGGGGAACGTTGCGCAGGTGCACCAGATCCAGATCGGCAATGTCGACCCCCAGCTCTAGGGTGGGAGAGCAAATGAGGTAGGGAAGGCGGCGCTCCCCGGGCTCATTGCGGAAGCGTCTCTCTCGCCGCTCCCGCTCCCCCGGCTGGACCACCTGGGCGGTGTGCTCTCTGGCTTCCAGGGATCCCAGCCCTGCTGCCCCGGCTCGGTAGAGCTCCTGAAAGAAGGGGTTGATGGGACGGCGGACAGAGGTGTAGCCCTCCTGCTGGGCGCTGCGGGAATACAGAGGATCCGGCGGCGGCAGGCCATCCCCCAGACACCAGCGCAGACAGCCGGCGTCTAGCTGGTAGGCTACCTGGCCATTTTCCACGTGGCGCCGTAGCAGGCCCTGTCTGACCAGGAGAGACAGCAGGGACTCCAAAAACCTGTCGTAGGCTTCTTGGTTCAGATCAAGGCGCCTGCGGAGGAAGCAACCAATGGTGCTGCGGGGGCCCAGGCTGAGCATTTGCCCGTTTTCCCGGGAAGGGTTCTGGCGCACAACGTAGCTAGCCGTCCGCAACTCCTCATGCTCTTCCAGGCCCCAAAACTCATTGAGATATTGCTGGGCGCGCCGGCGCAGCCTTCTCTGGGGCTCTGCCTTGAGCACGGGCACATCGATGGCCAATTGGCGCCGAAACCGATCCAACAGAGCCCGCAGCAGTTGCTCTTGCTCCTCAGGGCTGGCTTGGGCAAACCAGGGGTGAAGGGAAGCCAGGGCTGAATTTTGGCAGAGCTCCCCGAGGCCGCGGTACTCGATTTTCAGCAGGCCCACCTGTTCCAAGTTGGGGTGGGTAACCCGCCAGCCGCGCCGCAGATCTTCATAGAGCCGGTACTCGGTTAGCTCGCTAAAGGTCTGCCACACTTCCTCGGCACTGGGCGAGGCAGGGTCCAAAGCCGGGTTTTGGGCAATGTCGGCAAGCTCCAGGCCAGAAGCCCGCACCACTTCCTGGGCCACCTCGTCAAAGCCCAGCTCTTTTTTCTTGAGGAGGGCAGCATAGAGCGAGGCCCGCAGAAGGGCCACATGCACAAAATCGTTGAAGTGGCCGGCCTGCAGGGAGGCGTCCTGGCGGTTGTCGGTAAAAGTCAGCAGCTTGCTGCAAGCGGCCTGGGTTTGCTCGGCATGGCGCAGCAGGGAGGTGGCAAGGATGGTGGTGGCGCTGGAGCGGCCTTCGCTAGAGAGGGAAGCCAGCTTGACAAACTCCCGCTCGCGGCCACTGTAGTACTCGCCGCAGGCCAGGCACAGGGAAAAGGGGTGGGGCTGCCACCACATCTTCTGCGCCTCCGCCTGGGGGTACTCGGAAAAGGAGCCATCCGGGCGCACCCAAACTGCTTGGGGGACGCGCTTTTTCCAGTGGGGTTTGAGCCGGTTTTCAGGGGTGTACCAATCTTCCGGGATCTGCTCCAGCGACCACTCGTTGTCAAGAGGATCCAAGCTGAGGTAGCCGGCCTGCTGGTCTTCGCCTTCCTCAACCTCTTCCCCCAGAGGATAGGGCAGGAAGTGAGTCTTTGACCTGAGGACGTGGTAGTAGTCCTGGCCACAGTGGCGGCAGAACTTGACGGGGAAAAACAGCTTTCCTTCCCCTGCTTGCACTTGTCCTTCCAGGGAAAACTGCCGCTTGTCCCGACTTTCCAGGGTGGCATAGAGGGTGCGGCCCTGGGAGATAAACTGGTGCAACTTCAAGGCCGGGCCGCGGCTAGAGCCCTCCCGCAGGCTGCTGGCGTGGGCCAGAAACTGGCGTAGGGACTCGGTGCAGCTCTCAGGGGTAGTGCTGGTCAGCTCTGCCAGTTGGGC
>NZ_AUMZ01000001.1:1427158-1434658 GCF_002760375.1 Synechococcus sp. 60AY4M2 | reverse complement strand
CTCGTCTTCCCCGGTGCGAACCTTGGCCAGCTCCTTGCCCAGACGCCGGGCAGCCGCCAGGAGAAAATGTCCAGAGCCACAGGCGGGATCCAGAACTCGCAGCGAGAGGATGGCCCGTTCCTTTTCCTCGCGGCTGGCTGCAGACTTCAGCCGCTCCTGTAGCACCGGCTCTAGGGCCGAGCGGACAAGTTCCGCCACCAGATCTGGCGGGGTGTAGTAGGAGCCGGTGCTTTTGCGTTCGGAGCCGTAGCTGAGCTCAAACTGAGGCGTCGCCTGCGCAGTAAACAAGATCTGGGGCCGGTAGTCGAGCAGGCTTTCGTAGACGGATCCCAGCTCTTCCACATCGAGAGCGGCATAGTTAACCCGGCGCGGCGGGGAGGTCGCGTTTTCTCGGTAGTAGGCCAGATGCCAGAAGGCCTGCAGCAGATCCCGGTTGCTCAGGCTGCACTCATCCAGCTCCAGAGGGGCAAACAGCTCTCCGTTGAGAGGAGCAGCCCCCAGCAGCTCCGCCAGCTCCTCCTGGGAAAGCACCCTCCAGAGCACCCGCAAGCTGCACCAGAGATCCTCATGCTCCGTAAAAGCGCTGCGCCGCTCCAAAAGCCGCCGCAGCCGACCCACGCCGTAGTGATCCCGGTAGAGGGGGCTGGCGCTAATTAGCCCCCGCTCCTCCGAGACCAAGAGAAACAAAAAGCGATAGACCAGCCGCAGCAGTTGTCGGTAGAACTCCTCCGGGGTGAGGCGGTTCAATCCAGAAGAGGCCAGCCGCTCCCGCAGTTGGGAGTTTTTGGGATGGGCAAGAAAGCCGTTGGCCAAGCCCTTGAGGCATTCTTCCACCCCATCCCGCAGCCGCTCGCGGACTCGCCCCCCCTGTTCCAGAGCTTGCTGGTAGTACTTCTCCAGCCAACACTCCCGCGCCTGCTCCGCCCTTTGGGGCAGGTGGCTGCGGTGCAACAGGCGAAACAGGATGGCAAAGTCGTTAAAGCGCTGCTCCTCCAGGATCTGCTGCAGGTCAAACTCCACATAGGCCTGCCGGCGCACAAAGGTGCTGTCTCGCAACAGGCGGAGGATCAGCCCGTTGGTGACGATGCCCCAGAGGTGCTCGCTGCAGTTGAGATACTCCTGCAGCAGCGAGTGAGGGGCTAGACGCGGCCTGCCAGTAGGAGCCAGCCGTCCCAGCTCCTGGCGCACCCCCACAATGTGCACCGGCGGAGCGTCCTCTGCTTCGCCAGCTCGGTGGGAGATGGCAAAGGTGGCGCCGTCAATCTCGTAGGCCCGCTGGTTGTAGCGCAGCTCGTAGCCCAGAAGGCTGAGAAAGGGAATGACCCAGGCATCGCGGGTAACCGACGTGGCCGGATCCCCTTCTGGCAGACGGGCCAGCCGACGGCGGAAAACTTCCCACTGGGTGCGGGCATCGGCAAAGACGCTGGCCATCTCCTCGGTCAGGCTGCGCTTGTCGTCTAGCCCAAAGTCTCTCGGCTTCTGGCCCGGCAGCTCGCCGGCCAAAAGCTGCTCCAGGATGTCCGGCCCCAAGAGGCCCCCTTCAAGGCGTAGTGCAGGAAATTGGCTCATCTGGACAGCAGAGGTTGTAGGACAAGAATTCCCAGCAGATCCGGGGGAAACTGCGGCTTAACCTCCAGCCCGCGCACGCGCTGGGAGATAGCCTGTCGGATGCGCCTGTGGGCATCAGCCAGCTCGCCAGCCCGCCGGCAAATGGCCTCCCGGATCCCTTGCTGAAGGGGGTGTCCTAGGCCCCAGTTTTCTGCAGTCGGCGGCCAGGGGCTGAGGCTGTCTAGCACATGCTGCACCAACTCCTGCTTTTCCGCGAGCGGCAGGTTGGCATCTGGCGTGGCTTTGGCCAAAAGCTGGAGCGCTGCCCCAGTTTCCAGCCAGCGGGCTGCGCCTCTTTCCAGGCCAACCCCTCCCAGCACCAGCACCTCCTCCGCCAGCAGAGGCTGAGCCAGCGGCTGCTCCACCAGGTAGCGCACGCGCAGCAACAAGAGGGTGGTGAGCTCGGCCACAGCCCGCGTCCGCACAACCCCGCAGCGGGAGACGACGGCCTCTTCAGGATTATCTAGAGCCTTCTCCAGCAAAAAGTGGGCCAGGGCAGCGATGAGGCGGTGGTTGCGGCCAACGTACTCCGCTCCTTCTGGCGTGGGGGAGACAAAGCTAATCCGCCAGTGTCCACCCTTGGGCTGGGGCAGGGCTGAACGAATGGCCTCCGGCAGGGTTGCCGTGCCCTCTCGGCTGAGGTTGACCTGGAAGACTCCAGACTGCCGGTCAGGGATCACGGCCAGGCCCAGGCGCTGGGCGGCAGCGAGAAAAAATTGCTGTACTGCCTGCGGATCCCCCAGCACGGCGTCTGTAGCCTCCAGTTCCCGCTGCACTTCTTCAGGCTTGAGGGATCGCTGGGCAAAACGGGTGCGGTTGCGCCGCTCCTGCTCGGCAGAGCGATCCCACCGGGCGTGAAACCGGCTCACCTCTGCCATCCCCAGATCCAGCTCCAACTGGCGCTCCCCTGAGCCGGATCCCTGGCGCAAAAAAAGCGCCTCCAGCACCGCCTGGGTAACGCTTTCACTCGCTTCGGGAACAGGCACGTGGGTGCCAAGGGTGCGGCGAATTTCCCGCGCCTTGTCCAGCAGCACCTTTAGCACCACGCCGTCCACAGGGTTATCTCGCCCAAAAAAACGAATGACCTTGACCCGGGGGGCCCGTTGGCCGTAGCGATCCACCCGCCCCTCCCGCTGCTCCAGCCGGTTGGGGTTCCAGGGCAGGTCGTAGTGGATGACGGCTGTCAATTTTTCCTGCAGGTTGATCCCTTCCGAGAGGCAGTCGGTGGCCACCAGCACCCGTGGCTGGTCAACGGCCATTTCCGCAATCTTGGCCTCCCGCTCCTCGTCGCCCATGCGGCCGGTTACGCAGGCTACCTGAGTTGCGGATCCCAGGTGTTGTCGAAGGTGGTCGGCAAGATACTCCGCCGTGGCCACATAGCGGCACCAGAGAATGGGGTGAAAGCTCTCTTTGAGGAGCCGCTTCACTAGCTCGATGGCCCGCGCCAGCTTGGTGTCTTGGTCTACGCCACGCAGTTGACCAGCCAGGCGGGCGAGCTCGCGCAGCCGGCGGCGGTCGCTGTCGGGCAGAGTTTGATCTGCTGCTTCGAGGGCTGGCAGCGGTAATTCGTCGTCAGTACGCTCTTCTGCTGACTCGAACACCCAGCGGCTAAAGCTCTCCTCGGCCTCTTCAGCTTCTTCCTCCCGGGAGCCTGCACCGCGATTGGCCAGCGCTGCCAAGGCCGCTGCCGGACTGGACATGACACAGCGCAAAAGAGCCAGCGCCCCCCAGTAGCGTACTCGCCGCCGCCGCTGTTCCATCTGCTGGCCGGTGCGCACCAGCTCCGCGCAGAAGGCATAGGTGCGCTCAAACAGCTCGCGGTAGCGGGGCGAAAGGTCATAGGTCTCATCTTCAGCTTCTCGGCTTGGGAAGCAGGCGGTTTCTTGCCAGGTCTCCTTAATGTCCCGCCGCGTGCGCTGGACAAAGTGACGGGCCAGCTCGAGGCGCTGGCTCTCAGTGAGATCCTGAAAGTCCCACGCCTCAAACTCAGGCCGCAGCAGCCCCAGCAAGGAACGGAAGGCCTCTGGGATGCCGCTGTGGGGAGTAGCCGTCAGCAGAATCAGGTGGCGGTTGGGCGCTTGGGCAATGGCTCTCAAAAGGGCATGCCGCTCCTGCTGAGCTCTGCCGGAACTGGCCGCCGCCGCACCGTGCACTTCGTCGGCAATGACCAGCTCAGGACAAAACTGTAAAAATTGAGGGCGGTTGCGCTCTGTTTTGACAAAATCAATGCTGGCCACCTGCACCGGGAAGTATTCGTAGAGGCTCTGTCCCAGCGGGGTTTGCCGCTCCAGTTGCCCTACCGTCCCCGAGCGGATAACTACCGGCTCGAGGTGAAACTTCTCGGCCAGCTCCCTGGCCCACTGCTCGCACAAATAAGGCGGGCAAAGGACACAAAAGCGCCGGATCTCGCCGCGATCCAGAAGTTCTCTGGCTATCAGCAGCGCTTCGATGGTCTTGCCCACTCCCACGTCGTCGGCAATAAACAGCCGCACCGGATCAAGGCGCAGCGCCATGAGCAACGGCACAAACTGGTAGGTTCGGGGCCGGATGGAGATGCGCCCCAGCGAGCGAAAGGGAGTGGCGCCCTCGCGCAAGATAAGCCGCGCTGCCTGCCAGAGGAGATGGGCGGCTGCAGCATCGGCAACTCGGTCGGCGCAGGGCAGCGGGAAGAAGGCCGGCTCGATGCGCTCAAAGGGCAAGGTGCCGCCTACAAGGTTCATCAGTTGTCGGTGAATGTGAATCGCATCCTCTGGCGTACCAGTAAGGGGCCGCAGCACTACCCCTTCTTCGGAATCAGCGGGGAGCACCACCCACTCGCGGTGGCGGCAGCAAACAATTGAGCCAGGCTGCATCGATCGGGATCCCTAGAGAGCTTTCTCCATTTGAGATTTGTATACATCTTTGCCGCTTTCCGGGAATGACTGCCGAGCTTCTGCGGCTTTTTTGAGAACCCCCTACAGCCTGCCTGGACAGAACTTCTGCCGGCGCCATGGCCGGCAAAAATTCTACGTGTTGGAAAATGGCCCAGTTGGGTCTCGCCCAAGCCTTTTGCAGGGATCCCTCCTACCCAAAACGTGGGGTGACGGTAGGATGAAACAGAGCTGGCCCCAAGCACTTCCAGCCGCTTGCCCGATGAGCAGCAGCCGTTATCCGTTTGAGCGCGTTCGCGAGCACTTGCTCTTTCAGTCTTTGGAAGATGCTGAGTGGAAGGCATTGACGGCTGCCCTACTGCCCAGCCGCTTTTCCCCCGGCCAGGTGATCTTCCAAGAAGGGGATCCCAGTAGCGACCTATACGTAGTTCTCAGCGGGATCGTGGAGCTGCGTCGCCAGTACATGCGCCATCCCGGCGATTATTGGCTGGCCACGCTGCATGCCGGGCGCGTGTTTGGGGAACTTTCCTTGCTGACGGGACGGCGACGTTCCTTTACCGCGGTGAGCCTGACCGAAGTGCAAACCCTGCGCCTCTCCCGCGAGGGGCTGCTCCTATTGCCCCTGGAAGTCCAGCTGAAGCTCTACCGCGCCTGGACCCAGATCATCGGCGAGCGCCTCTTTTGGCTCGACAGCATGTTCGCGGATCTGCTGGAACAGCGGGGAGCTGAAAACGTGGCCTCGGCTATGGCCTTGCTGCAGCAGCGCTACCCCGCTTGAGGAAAGCCAATCCCTGCAGGCAGGCCGGGATCCCTAAAGTTAAATATTAGTTGATACTACTCAAAAAAGAGGCCAGAAATCAAGCGGTGGGATCCCAAATTTTATCTTCAGAATAGCCAGGGGTTGCGGTATTATGTGCTAAGCAGCCCCAAAGCACTTCAAGCAGCGAGGTTAAGAGCAGTGGTCAGGGTAGCCATCAACGGATTTGGTCGTATCGGTCGCAACTTTTTGCGGTGTTGGCTGGGTCGCTCCCAGTCCAATCTCGATATTGTTGCCATCAACGACACATCAGACGCCCGCACGGCTGCCCATCTGCTCAAATACGATTCCATTCTCGGGCCGCTGCAAGGGGCGGAAGTGGAGGCCGTCGAGGGTGGCCTGCTGGTTAACGGCAAGCATATCCACGCCGTTTCCGATCGCAACCCCAGCAACCTGCCCTGGAAAGAGTGGAAGGTGGATCTTGTTATTGAAGCTACAGGGGTGTTCGTAGACTATCAAGGGGCCTCTAAGCACCTTGAGGCGGGAGCCAAAAAAGTAGTGATCACCGCTCCGGCCAAGGGGGGCGACATTCCCACGTTTGTATATGGCGTTAACCAACACACCTATGACCCGGTGCGGCACAACATTGTCAGCAACGCCAGTTGCACCACCAACTGCCTTGCCCCCATCCTCAAAGTGTTGCTGGACAAGTTCGGCGTCTTGCGGGCCACGATGACCACCACCCACAGCTACACCGGTGACCAGCGGATTTTGGATGGCGGCCACCGCGATCTGCGACGGGCGCGGGCGGCGGCGTTGAGCATGGTGCCCACCACCACCGGGGCGGCCAAGGCGGTGGCGCTGGTGATCCCCGAACTGAAGGGCAAGCTGAACGGGGTGGCGGTACGGGTGCCCACGCCCAACGTGTCGCTGGTGGACTTGGTGGTGCAAACGGAGCGGCGCGTGATTGCCGAGGAGGTGAACGCGGCTCTCAAGGACGCTTCAGAGACCACGATGAAAGGGATCATTGCCTACTCCGATATCCCCTTAGTCTCCATCGACTACCGCGGCCACGACTGCTCGGCGATTGTGGATGCCGAGATGACCAGCGTGCTGGACGGGGATCTGGTGAAGGTGATGGCCTGGTACGACAACGAGTGGGGCTACTCGCAGCGGGTGCTGGATCTAGCTGAATATATGGCTGCTCACTGGGTTGAGTAGGCTGTTGTTTCCTGCCTCAATCCCTCAGAGGCGGAGAGGGAGAATTCGGCAAAAACCTGCCAGCGCTTGCCGTCATGGAGGAGGAGGGTCAGGGCAGAGGCGAGAAAGGATCCCTGGAAGAGGCGAGCCTTGAACTGCGGCCAGGCGGCGCGGAACTGGGCCGGCTGGAGATCCCGGAAGGCCACAGTCATGTGGGGCACAAAGGGACGGGCTGGAGCCGTTGCTTCTTCTTGCTTGAGAAGGAGGCTCATGTGCCGCTGGGCCTTGGCCTGAAGCTGTTGCAGCTCGGGGGAGGGCTCGACGTGAATATAAATAACCCGTGGCGGGAAGGCGCCGAAGCCACAGAGCTCAACGGCAACTGGCGCCTGCTCCTTAGCAAATGCTTCTAGGGATCCTGTCAGGGCCGCCAGCTGGGCAGTGGGCCACTCGAAAGGAGGCACCAGGGTGATGTGAGGGGGCGAGCGCAGGGCTGCGCGGCTGGCGAATTGCTCGGCAAACTGTTGTTTAATGGCGGTCACTTGCTCCTGCAGGTCTGGTGGGGGAAGGAGGGCGAGAAATAGCCGCTGTTGGGGAGCATCGATCAGCATTGCCGGACAGGTGAGGGATCCTTTTATCCAGGCTAGGGCAGCACATCCCCAGGCCTCTACCCCATTTCCTAGGGGTCAGAAGGTTTGTCGGGATGCCCGACGTCTTCTTTAACTACTCATATAATTATCTAGTGATTATTCGGTGGCAGTAGGAGCATGACTCTAGTCAATGATATGCTGGACTATACTGAAAATAATGCCCAGTATGTTCAGTATGGCTGCTTGGTATGGCTAGGTATGTAAAACCGAGAGAAGCGGCGGATTATTTTGGGGTGTGTCTCCACACCTTGAGGCGATGGGAACAGAAGGGCTGGATCCATGCAGTACGTACACCATCCGGTAGGGCGAAAAGGTATGACCTCGACAGCTACATCAGAACGCCAAAGAAAGCCAAACGAGTCGTTTTGTACGCCCGAGTCAGCAGTCGAGGGCAGAAACCAGACTTGGAGAGACCGAT
>NZ_AUMZ01000001.1:1400501-1420223 GCF_002760375.1 Synechococcus sp. 60AY4M2 | reverse complement strand
GTCAGCATCGCGTAGTGACAACGGAAACGGACAGAATGCTATCGCTTCACCGCTGAGCAGTAATGCTCAGCAGTGTTCAGCGTAAATGTATCAGACACGGATCCTCACATGACCCAGCTTTCCGCTCCCCTTCCCACGCCGGCAAGCCCATCTGCAGAACCTCAGCCGGATCCGATTCCGTCTTACCATTGGCATCTGTTCCTCTGCGCCGACCAGACCAAGCCCAAGTGCTGTGAAAAGGCGGTGGGGCTGGAAGCCTGGGAATACCTGAGGCTGCGGATCCAGCAGTTGAACCTGGAGCTGGCGGGCGTGGGCCCTCTGCGCGTCAACCGCACCAAGGCCAATTGTCTGCGGGCCTGCAACTACGGTGTTCCTGGGCCGGTGTTGTTGGTGTACCCCGGCGGGTTCTGGTACCACTCGGCCACGCCGCCGGTGATAGAGCGGGTGCTGCAAGAGCACATCTTGGGGGGAAAGCCGGTGGCCGAGTATCTGGTTGCTCAAGATACTCTGATTGCCCCTCAGCGCCCCTGATCCAGGAGGGCATGGATGGCCTCCACGCAGGCCGCGGTTGCCTGCTGCAGCTCAGCTTTGTCGCTGGAAGCCGGCGGGGGGATCAGCCTGCCGATGCGCACCGTGATGGGGCAAAACAAGCGCGGCCAGCGGGATCCCTTGGGCAGCACCTTCTCGGTGCCCCAGAGGGCTACGGGGAGCAAGGGTGTCTGGGTGCGCGCTGCCACCAAGGCTGCCCCCAGGTGAGGCTGGGGGATGCGGCCATCGGGGGTGCGGGTGCCGTTGAGAAAGATCCCTACCGCCCAGCCCTGGGCCAGGGCTGCCTCTGTGGCCCGCAAGGCGCTGCGATCCGCACCTCCCCTTTTGACCGGGTAAGCCCCGTAGAGCCGGATCACCTGCTTCAGCACCGGCACCTGGAACAGCTCTTCTTTGGCCATGAAGGCTACCGGGCGGCGCACCGCATTGGCCACCAGCGGCGGATCCAAGTGGCTGGCGTGGTTGCTGACGATGATCAGGGATCCGTGGCGCGGCACGTTTTCCTGGCCATAGGTGCGGCCAAAATACAGTCCCCGAAATAAAGGGTTGACCACCAGCCACTTGAGCAGCCAGTAGGCCAACCAATCGCGGCGGCGATAGCCCATCTGGACGATTTCCCAACTTAAGGGTAGCTCCCTCTTGAGTGTAGGGGAAAGGGGGGGATCCCTAAGGACTTTGGAGACAGGTTTTCCGAAGACCTTCACCTAGGGTGGGATGCGGCGAGGGGAGACGCCGGGAAAACGTTGCGCCAAGTTTTAGCTAATCCGCCGTTCGCGCTAGCGGGACGTAGTCCTGGAAGCCCCGCTCTGTACCCCCCTATATCCCAGTCCCCCAGCCCCCCAGTCCCCCCGTATACGGGGGGATATAGGGGGGGCGGGCCGGTCAGAGTCGGGATGAGAGGCGGGAGCGTTCAACAGGTACAATGCATTCATCATGAGAACCGCTTACCAGTACCGCTTGCGCCCTACTGCTAGCCAAGTCGCCCTGATGGGTGAGTGGCTGGAGCTGCTGCGTAGGCAGTACAACTATCGCCTGGCGGAGCGCTTCCGCTGGTGGGAGCAGAATCGCTGTGACAGCCATGCTTGCCCGTTGACGGTCTGCCATCTGCCTGAGTTGAAAGACAAGCCCGATTTCGACTCCCACAAACGAGACTTGGTAAACACAAAGGCTCTCTTCCCCGAATACCAAGCGATTCATTCCCAGGTGCTCCAAGACTGCCTACAGCGGGTACAAAGGGCCTTTGAGCGATGGCTAAAAGGTGACTGTAACGGCAAGCGGGCAGGCAGGCCTAGGTTTAAGGGAGTAGGGCGGTATCGCTCCTTCACCTTCCCTCAGATGAAGCAGGACTGCATTCGAGGGCAGTTTATCCATCTGCCCAAGGTTGGGCCGGTCAAGCTGGTCCAACACCGCCCTTTGCCCGACGGTTTTACAAAGTAGCCAACCAGCGCAAAGATTTTCACTACAAGATGGCAAAGAAGTTGTTAAGTAAGGGGAAGCACATTGCTCATGAGGCGCTTACTATTAGGGGTCTGGCTAGAAGCAGACTAGCCAAATCTGTTGATGATGCTGGGTGGGGTGAGTTCCTGCAAATTTTGGCAGCCAAGGCTGAAAGAGCTGGGCTGTTGACGATTGCAGGGGATCCCCGCGGCAGCAGTCAAGGGTGCTCGGGGTGTGGTCGTGAGGTGCCCAAAGAGCTGCATGAGCGGTGGCACGATTGTCCGCACTGTGGGTTGAGGATTGGTAGGGATCACAACTCGGCGAGGGTCATCAAATCCAGAGCGGTGGGGCGTCCCGTTCTTCAAGCTCAGGAAATGTCCTGCCATTGGGCAGGAGTCACTGGGAAGCCTGCACTCTATGCGTCAGCATAAGTGCGGGAGTACGTCACCTCTCCAGATCCGGATCCTCGCCCAAAGCCCGCAACCTTGCTGCCAGACGCTCGGCCCGCTGGCGTTCCTGTTCGGCTCGTTGGCGTTCCAGCTCGGCCCGCTCATCTCCCGTCAAAAGCAACTGCCCTTTGGCATCGCACCAGCGCAGCCAGCGGGCTTGTTTCCCCTCGAAAACTCCGTCCCACAGCCTCAGGCCCAGCTCCACCTGTTCCAGCCAGGTCTCGGTCATTTCCGCATAGTGGCGGCCCCGCAGCTCAAAAAGGCGCAGCTCCTCGGATCCCAGCTCGTGGTTGGGATCAAAAACCACGTAGTAGCTGACCCGCATCTGCTCGTAGCGGCTGAACTTGCCACCTAGCTCGTCGCCTTCGCGGTTGGAGACAATCTCGATCACCACATCCGGCGGCTTGTCAAATTGCCAGAGCAGATAGCACCGGTTCTGCTTCTCCCACCATTGTTCCGGCACCGTGACATCCAGGCTGAGAAAAACATCCGACACAATCGGGGGGCGACTGGGGGTTGTGTAGATCCCGACATTGGCTGCTGCCAGGAAGGTTTTGTGGGGCAGAGAGCTGTAGAGCGAGCCAGTCAGGAGGCGCTGTTGCTTTTCAGAGGCAAAGTTATCCGCCGGGGTATCGTCCTCAGTGACCAGATCAGCGACATCGGGCAGCAGCAGTTCAGTATCCATGGGCAAAGGCAGTCGGGGATGTCGACATCTTCGCCGTTTCCCCTACTTTTTGCCGCAGAGGACAAGGGCGGCAAAGCTGGCCGCTCTCCAGAAGGGATCCCGCCCGCAGAATGGGGTATCACGGCAAAAGGGCTCTCTTTGAGGAGGAACCTTGAACTGCGACGTTTTGGTGATCGGCTGTGGGGTGGTGGGCTGTGCCATCGCCTACGAATTGGCCACAGCAGGGCTATCGGTGGTTGGGATCGACGCCAGGGATCCGGCCTCAGGCGCCACCGGGGCCTCGTTGGGGGTGTTGATGGGGATCTGCAGCCGCCAGCCAGATGGGGAGGTGGTGCAGTTGCGCCTGAAAAGCCTGGAGCAGTTCGATCCCCTGATTGCGCGGCTGGAAGCCGACTTGGGTCGGACTTTGCCCGTCAATCGGCACGGCATCCTCAAGCTCCTCCGGGAGGAGGAAGTGGACGCTTGGCAAGCAACCCTGGCGGCTCGCCGGCAAGCAGGTTACCGCCTGGAGTTTCTCAGCCCTGGCGAAGTGGGATCCCTGCAGCCAGGTTTGCGCAGCGACCTGGGGGGAGCCCTCTACTCTCCCCAAGATCGGCAGATCCAACCCCGCCTCCTTACGCAGGCGCTTGTGGAAGCAGCCCAACGCAGAGGCTGCCGCTTCTTCTTCCATCAGCCGGTTCAGAAGATGCAGCGCAGCCCGGATCCTCCCTTTCGCCTACAGGCAGTTTATACGCCAGCCTTCGCCTTCTCGGCAGGCCATGTCGTTCTCGCTGCCGGCCTGGACAGCTCCCCTCTGGCCGAGGAGCTGGGCTTGCGGATCCCTCTGCAGGCGGTCAAAGGCCAGGCTCTGCGGGTCAAAGCGGCGGGGATCCCCCTGGGGCCGGTGGTCAGCGACGAGGATCTGCATCTGGTCCCCCTGGGGGATGGATCCCTGTGGGTGGGGGCAACCGTGGAGTTTCAGGCCCCCCATCCCCAGCCGACGCTGCTGGCCTTACAGGATCTGCTGGCCCACGCCATCGGCATCTGCCCGGCCCTAGCCGAAGCCACCCTGCTGGAGCACTGGGCCGGCCATCGACCCCGACCGCTGGGGCAGCGCGCCCCCATTCTGGGGCCGGCTCCCGGCTATGTCAATCTTTTGGTTGCCACCGGCCACTACCGCAATGGAGTGTTGCTGGCCCCGATTAGCGCCGCCATCCTGAGGGATTTGGTGCTGAAAGGGGAAACAGCCCTGTGCGATCTAAGCGCTTTTGCCCCAAGACCTAAACAGGGCTGAGCTGGCCTATCCACTGAGGTAGCAAGACTTATGTCAGAATAGAAGGTTGCCCGGCTCAGGCCGGGCCAGTGTGTGATCTGTCGAGTCCTGCAAAGGAGAAAAGAGCCTTGCCGAAATTTGCCCTGAAAGCCCTCTGGCTGGAAAACGATTTGGCCATCGCCGTGGATCAGGTGGTGGCCAAAAACCGCAGCCCCCTCACCCGCTACTTTTTCTGGCCGCGGGATGACGCCTGGGAACAGCTCAAAGCCGAGCTGGAGAGCAAAACTTGGATCAGCGAGGAAGATCGCATCACTCTACTCAACCAAGCCACTGAACTGATCAACTACTGGCAAAACGGCGGACGCGAGCGCCCCATCAGCGAAGCCCAAGCCCAGTTCCCCGACATCCTCATCGGCGGCAACGCCTAGCTCTCCCCTCCCCGCCGAGGCCGCGACTCCAAACCCAACCCATCTTGATGGGGATCCTGCTTTTGGGCTAGATTAGCACTCGGGATTTCAGAGTGCTAACTTTGGGCTCGGCCAAGCCAATGGATCGCCGGGGCCCTTCTGGGATCCCACTCCGCCTGGCAGCGCTAAGCGGCCCAGTTGAAACTAAGAGGATCGGGGATTCTATGGCAAAACAGATTCTGTTTAGGGAAGAGGCCCGCAAGGCATTGGAGCAGGGCATCAATCAACTGGCGGATGCAGTTAAGGTTACCATTGGCCCGAAAGGGCGCAACGTCCTTCTGGAGAAAAAGTTCGGCGCCCCCCAGATCGTCAACGACGGGGTCACCATTGCCAAGGAAATTGAATTGGCGGATCCTTTGGAGAACACCGGTGCCCAGCTGATGCGGGAAGTGGCCACCAAGACCAACGACGTGGCCGGAGACGGCACCACCACAGCCACCATTTTGGCCCAGAGCATGGTGCAGGAGGGGTTGAAGAATATTTCGGCAGGAGCCAACCCTGTAGCTTTGCGGCGCGGCATCGAGAAGACCACTGCCTACCTGGTGGAGCAAATTGCCGCTCAAGCTAAGCCTGTGGAAGGCCGCAAGAACATCGCCGAGGTAGCTACCATCTCTGCCGGCAACGACCCGGAAGTGGGGGAGATGATCGCCAGGGCCATGGATGCCGTGGGGCGAGATGGGGTGATTACGGTCGAAGAGTCCAAGTCCTTGGAAACCCAATTGGAAGTTGTCGAAGGGATGCAGTTCGACCGCGGCTACATTTCCCCCTATTTCGTCACCGATACGGAGCGGATGGTGGCCGAATACGAAAATGCCTATCTGCTCATCACCAGTAATAAGCTCTCCAATCTTCAGGATCTGGTGCCTGTTCTGGAGCGGGTAGCGCGAGAGGGACGGCCGCTGCTGGTGATTGCCGAGGATGTGGAGGGAGAAGCCCTGGCCACTTTGGTGGTCAACAAGCTGCGGGGGGTGTTGAACGCGGTGGCGGTGAAGGCGCCGGCTTTTGGGGATCGGCGCAAGGCCATGTTGGAGGACATTGCCATCCTCACCGGTGGGCAGCTCATCTCCGAGGATATCGGCATCAAGCTGGAGAACGTCACCCTGGACATGATGGGGGTGGCCCGCAAGATTACCGTTACCAAAGACAAGACCACCATTGTGACCGACGGCAGCACCAAGGCGGCGGTGGAGAAACGGGTGGCCCAGATCCGCAAGCAACTGGAGACCACCGATTCCGAGTACGACCGCGAGAAGCTGCAGGAGCGGATCGCCAAGCTGGCCGGTGGGGTGGCGGTGATCAAGGTGGGAGCTGCCACTGAAACGGAGCTTAAAGACCGCAAGCTGCGCATTGAAGATGCCCTCAACGCCACGCGGGCGGCAGTGGAGGAAGGGATCGTCCCCGGTGGCGGGGCAACGTTGCTGCATCTTTCCAAAGGGATCCCGGCCTTCAAGGCCAACTTGAACGCAGAAGAGCAGGTGGGGGCGGACATTGTCTGCCGGGCTTTGCAGGCGCCGCTCTATCAGATTGCCCACAACGCTGGCCTGGAGGGGTCGGTGGTGGTGGAAAAGGTTCTGGAGAAGGAGATGCCCTTTGGCTTTGATGCCCTGACGGGCACCTATGTGGACATGTTTGCTCAGGGGATCGTGGATCCGGCCAAGGTCGTACGCTCGGCGCTGCAGAATGCCGCTTCCATCGCCGCCATGTACCTCACCACCGAAGCCATTGTGGTGGAAAAGCCCGAACCCAAGACGAAAACAGGAGCGAGCCGCTCCGGCGGTGCGGGGATGATGTAACTCCCCTAAACCATGCCCTTGTGGCCTAGGCCCCTATTCAGGGGCTTTCTCCCGTCTCCGGTCGCAGCAGGGGGAAGGCGATGACATCGCGGATGCTGGCAGCGTCGCACAGCAGCATCGCCAGACGGTCGATGCCGATGCCCAGGCCACCGGTGGGGGGAAGGCCGTACTCCAGGGCAGTGAGGAAGTCTTCGTCCAAAAAGTGGGCCTCTTCGTCTCCGGCTGCCTTCAGGGCCGCCTGGGCCTCCAGCCGCTGCCGCTGATCCACCGGGTCGGTCAGCTCCGAGTAGGCGTTGGCCGTCTCCCGCCCGACGATAAACAGCTCGAAGCGCTCCGCCAACCCCGGCTTGCTGCGGTGGGGCTTGGTGAGCGGACACACCTCCAGGGGATAGTCGAGAACAAAGGTCGGCTGGCGCAGGCGGCTCTCGCAGCAGTGCTCGAAGGCTTTGACCAACAGCTTGCCAGGGGAGTCGTGGGGGGAGAGATCGGGGATCCCCTGCTGGGCCAGGGCGGGCAAGAGCTCGGCGGTGGATCCCTTTTCCACGTCGATGAAGATGCCGGTGGCCTCCTCCACCAACTCCTGGATCGTTACCCGCCGCCAGGGTGGGGTGAGGTCAATGGTCTCCCCTTGGTAAGTAATTTGCAGGGATCCCCGCACTGCCAGGGCGGCGTTGCAGACCAGGGCTTCGGTCAGCTCCATCATCGTGTGGTAGTCGGCAAAGGCTTGGTAGGCCTCCAGCGAGGTAAACTCCGGGTTGTGGCGGGTGGAGATGCCCTCGTTGCGAAAGACTCGCCCAATTTCGTACACCCGCTCGATCCCGCCCACCACCAGCCGCTTCAGGTGCAGCTCGGTGGCAATGCGCAAGTAGAGATCTAGATCCAGGGCGTTGTGGTGGGTGATGAAGGGACGCGCCTCCGCCCCGCCGGGGATCACCTGCAGCACCGGCGTCTCGATCTCCACAAAGCCCCGCTCCTCCAGGGTCTGCCGCAGGGAGCGGACGATCTTGGCCCGGTCGAGCAAGGTTTGCTTGACCTCGGGGTTGACGATGAGGTCAACGTAGCGCTGGCGGTAGCGTTTCTCCACATCCCGTAGGCCGTGCCACTTATCGGGCAGGGGCAGCAGGGCCTTGGTCAGCACCTGGTACTCGTCCACCCGCACCGACAGCTCCCCTTTCTCGGTGCGCTTGAGACAGCCCTTGGCCCCCAGCCAATCGCCCACGTCAAGCAGCTTGTCCAGGTTCTTGAAGGCCAGCTCCCCCATGTGCTGCGTCAGCCGTTGCTTTTCCAGGTAGAGCTGGATGGTGCCAGAGCGATCCTGCAGGGTAAAGAAGGCCAGTTTGCCCATGACCCGCCGCGCCCGGATCCGCCCGGCCACCGCCACCTGCACATCCTCCCGCTCGGCGCCGGGCTCGAGATCGGCAAATTGCGCCTGCAACTCGGCAGCCAAGTGGGTAACCGGGAAAGAATAGGCGTAGGGCAGGATCCCTTGCTCCTGCAGGTGGCGGGCCTTTTCCAGGCGGGCGGCCCGTTGGGCAGCTTCGCTGCTGCTGGGGAGAGTGGACATAGGGGTAAAAGGGATAGAGGATTTCAGGGACGGACGGGATCCTTTTTTACGCTTCCGGCGGCGCGATCCCGTGGGAACGCAGCAGCTCCAAAAGTCTTTCGGCCCGTTGGCGTTCTCTTTCAGCCCGTTGGCGTTCTCTCTCGGCCCGCTGCTGCTCTAGGGCGGCCTTTTCGTCGCCGGTGGGTAAAACTTGGCCCTCTCGGTCACACCAGCGCAGCCATTCCGTGTTGACGCCCTCGAAGGATCCCTGCCAGAGGGTCAAGCCCAGGCCAATCTCCTCCAGCCAGGTGGAATCGAAGGGAACCAACTCTCCCCCCCGCCGCTGAAAAAGAACCAGTGGGGATCCCTGCAGCTCCCGCAGTTGCCGCAAAGGATCGTAAACCCCGTAGTAGCCCACGCCGGCGCGGGCGTAGTCCCTGAGTTTGCGGCCCAGCTCTTCTCCCTCGCGGTTGGAGACAATCTCAATGACCACGTCGGGAGGCTTGCCCATCTCCCAGACAAAGTAGGTGCGATCTTCCTTGCGCTCGAAGCTGGCGGGGGGAGCTACCTCCAGGCTGAGCATGACATCGGGCACGAGCGGCGGCTGCTTGAGGGCGTAGAACAGGCCGACGTTGGCCGTGGCCAGGAAGGGGATCGGCTCGCCGCTGTCTTTGGCTCTGGGCTGAAAGGAGGCGTAGAGGGCGCTCGTGAGCAGGCGCTGCAGCTTCTCCGAGTAGATGCTGTCCACAGGCTGGTCGTCCTCGATCACCAGGTCACTGATATCGGGTGGGGGCGGCGGTGGAAACTCCGCTGCCGGCGTCGAGGGCTTGAGGGGGCTAGAAGGTGCAGAAACCATGATGCCGGGATCCTTTGCAGGGCCGCTGCTAGCGACTGCTCGGTTGTTGGTCAATCGAGCCGATATCGAACCATCTCGAGGGTAGCAAAGGTTTTGGGGAAAAAGGCGACCAGAGAGCTTCTCCAATCCACACCAGAGATAGAAGCCCAACCCTGGGCCGAGGGCCTGCCTCCTGGAGCGGGGCAAGAGACAAAAAATCCTGCCCGACCTCCTCAGCTTTGGCCGGATCCCTTTTGGAAAGCAGCTAGCGCTCCGCCTGGGCGTTCAAGCTGGAGACGATCAGGTACACCACGAAAAGAAACAGGGCTACCAACGCCATAGGTCGATCCTTAGGTCAGTCTCTTGCGCCAGGGTCTGTAGGATAGTGTGCCCATCCGGGCCGGGATCCGGTTGCTGTTGTCGCACAAACCTTTATTCTATGACATTTTCCCGTAGCTTGGTTCTTGGCGGAGCTCGACCGCCCAACTGGGCAAGTTGGGGATCCCTTCTCACTGGCCAGGCTCGGAGCTGGGCAGAGCCACCAGCAGAGCTTCCAACACCCGCTGCACCCGGCTCAAGCGCAGGCCAGAGTCGGCCAAAACGGGGCTGTTGGGGATGATGGCGTGGCGGAACCCCAGCTTGGCGGCTTCCTTGAGGCGCTGCTCCAACTGCGCCACCGGGCGCACCTGTCCCCCCAGGCCCACCTCGCCGATCAAGACCGTAAAGGGATCCACCTGGCGATCTCGGAAGCTGGCGGCCACGGCCACCGCCACCCCCAAGTCGGCAGCTGGCTCGGCCACCTGGATGCCGCCGGCGGAGGCAATGTAGGCGTCGTATTTGGAAAGCGGGATCCCCACCCGTTTTTCCAGCACCGCCAAGATCTGCAAAAAGCGGTTGAGCTCGATGCCGGTGGCGGTGCGGCGGGGGGAGCTGTAGCTGGTGGGGCTGACCAGGGCCTGCACGTCCACCACCAAGGGGCGGGTGCCCTCACAGGCGACGATGGTGGCCGTTCCCGGCGTGGCCTGATCCCGGCTGCTCAAAAAAAGCTGCGAGGGATTGTCCACCTCCACCAAGCCAGAGGCGGTCATCTCGAAAACGCCGATTTCCTGGGCCGCCCCAAAGCGGTTTTTGACGGCGCGCAGCAGGCGGTGGCTCTGAAAGCGATCCCCCTCAAAGTACAAGACGGTGTCCACCAGGTGCTCCAGCACCTTGGGCCCGGCCAGGGATCCATCTTTGGTAACATGGCCAACGATGAGCAGGGCCACCCCCAGTTTTTTGGCCACTCGCATCAAGAGGCCGGCGCATTCCCGCACCTGGGAAACGGATCCCGGCGCCGAGCTGAGCTGCCCCCAGAAGATGGCCTGGATGCTGTCGATGATCGCCACCTGGGGCTGTAGGGCCTGGATCTCGGCCACAATGGCCTCCAGGTCGGTTTCCGCCAATAGGTAGAGCTGCTCGCTTTCTATCCCCAGCCGCAAGGACTCCGTCCCGCTAATGCGAGCGGCGCGCAGCTTGATCTGCTGGGCCGATTCCTCCCCCGACACGTACAAGATGGGCCCCCGCTTGGCGAGATGCGCAGCAGTCTGCAGCAGCAGGGTGCTCTTGCCAATGCCTGGATCGCCGCCGATCAACACCAGGGATCCCGGCACGATGCCACCTCCCAACACCCGGTCGAACTCGCCGGAGCCAGAGGAGAGGCGGGGGTGGCTCTCCGAGGAGACTTGGGAGAGGGGAAGGGCCGACAGGGGCATCCCGTTGCCGCGGCTGCGCTGGGGAACGAGCCGCTGCGGTGGCCCAGACTTAGAAGAGGGGGCGACGACCACCTCCGTCAGCGTGTTCCAGGCGCCACAGTTGTCGCAGCGGCCCAAAAACTTGGGGTAGCGCTCGCCGCACTGGCTGCACTCCCAGACGGTTTTGGCCTTGGCCATGAACAGGGATCCCGCCTCTTTCTTAGGATACAAGGACTCCGACCGGCTGCCGCTAGCTGTGGGGCAGGGGAACGGCGGGAATGGGCACCTCTGGCAAGGCCAGGGATCGGCACTGGGCGTGGTGGCGCAGCAGATGGTCACAGAGCACCAAAGCCACCATCGCCTCCACCATCGGCACCGCCCGCGGCAGCACGCAGGGATCGTGGCGCCCCCGCGCCGCCAAAACCGTCTCCTGCCCGTCGAGGGTGACGGTGCTTTGGGGCTGGCGAATGGTGGCGGTGGGCTTGAAGGCCACCCGCAGGACGATGTCTTCCCCGTTGCTGATGCCCCCCTGGATGCCGCCGGAGCGGTTGCTGCGGGTGCGCCAGCCGCTGGGGGTCATGTAGAACTCGTCGTTGTGCTGCTTGCCCGTCAGGTAGGTGCCGGCAAACCCCGAACCGATCTCAAACCCCTTGCTGGCCGGCAGCGACATCACCGCCTTGGCCAGGTCGGCCTCCAATTTGTCGAACACCGGGCAGCCCAGCCCGCGGGGCACATTGCGGGCCACACATTCCACCACTCCCCCGAGAGAATCTCCTTCCCGCGCCGCTGCTTCAATTTTTTCAATCATCGCCGCCGCCGCGGCTGGATCGGGGCAGCGGACGATGTTGGCTTCCACCTGCTCCGCCGTCACGGAGCTGGGATCCACCTGGGCCTCTACGTCTTGGACCCGCTGCACATAGGCCAGGATCTCTACCCCTGCTGCCAGGCGCAGGATCTTCTTGGCGATGGCCCCGGCGGCCACCCGGCCAATGGTCTCCCGCGCCGAGGCCCGCCCTCCCCCCTGCCAGTTGCGGATGCCGTACTTGGCCTGGTAGGTGGCATCGGCATGGGAAGGGCGGAAGGTGGTGGCCATCTCGCTGTAATCCTGGGGGCGGGCGTCCTGGTTGCGCACCAGGATGTGGATGGGGGTGCCGAGGGTAAAGCCTTGGAAAACCCCGGAGAGGATCTGGCAGCGATCCGCCTCCTGGCGCGGCGTGGTGATGTGGCTCTGGCCGGGACGGCGCCGATCCAGCTCCGCCTGGATGTCGGCCTCGCTCAAGGGCAGCCGCGGCGGGCAGCCGTCCACCACCACCCCCACCGCCCCCCCGTGGGACTCGCCGTAGGTGGTGACGCAAAACAAGACGCCGAAGGAGTTGCCGTTGGCCATGGGATCCCTGAGCAAGAAGCTGCCCGCTCGCAGGCGGCTGGGAGAGACTGTCTTCTATTCTGCACCAGAAGGCTTGCGGACGACGCGGTGCAACTGACGGCAGCCGGCAATCCCCCGCAACACCAGGTGGGGATCCCAGCGCAGCTCTGCGTCAAGGGGCCGCAGGTGGGGGTAGAGTAGCTCGCCATCGCCGCCGGTTACTAGCAGCGGGCCTTGGGGAAAGCGGCGGCGCCAGTCGGCCAGAAAATCCCGCAAGCCGGCCAGCAGGGTATGAAGAATGCCGCTGCGGATGGCGGCCCCAGTGTCCCTGGCCCAGCGGGGGGGTATGGGAGCGCCGGGATCCCACTCCACTTTGGGCAGCCGGGCGGTGTGGTCGGCCAGCGCCTGCGCCTGCAACCCCAGGCCGGGCAGGATCGCTCCTCCCACCAGGGATCCCTCGGCGTCAGCTCCCGTCAGGGTCAAGGCGGTGCCGGCGTCGATGACCAAGCAGGGCCAGCCGTAGCGGATCCCGGCGGCCCACAGAGCCAGTGCCCGATCCAGCCCCAGCCCGGGATAGGGATCCCGCAGCGGCACCTGGGAGAGCTCAAGGCAATGCACCCAGGGGGATCGGGGCGGCAAAGGGGCAGAGCCAACGGCAGCTAGCCACAGCTCCGTCTCTTCTGGCCAGGATAGGGGTTGGTGGGCGGGAAACTGCTCCACCTTCACCAAGCTCTCGCCAGCAAACCAGCCCCAGCGCACGTGGGTGTTGCCCACCACGGCGGCCAGCCACCGCTCTGCCTCAGAACTCATGCAACAGCTCCGCCTCCACGCGAAACAGCTCCACCGGCTGATCGGCAGGGATCCCGGCCAATTGCTTGGCGGTGGAGAGCTGCCAGGCCGTCGTCAGAGCCTCTCCGGGCAGCAACACCGCCCCCCGTGTCCCCGCGCGAATGAACAGGCCCATGCGGGTGGGATCCACCTGCTCCAGAGAGGGGATGGGCACCACCCGTCGCACGATGGCCACCTGAATAGAAGCCGACTCCAGCTCGCCGGGTTGCAGGGGCCGATAGCGCCAGTCGCGAGTAACAGCCCCCACCGCCGCCCGGATGGTGGCCCTGGCCAGATCCTCGCCGCCGGGATCCAAGCTGCCCCAACAGCCGCGGGGCCGTCCCTCCCTGGTCACCGTAACAAAAACTCCCGCCGGGCGCCGCCAGTGGGGCGGGATCTCTTCTGGAGCAGGCAGCACCTGGCCAGTGGCGAAGTAGTGGGCGATGGCCTGCCGCGCCAGGGCCGGCAGCGTCTTGGGCAAGGGTTGCGGCTGGACGGGAGCAGGGATCCCCTCCGTCCCGCCGTTGCGGGGCAAGGCGCCTGCCGGGGAACTCGTGGCCGGGGACGGGATCCCGCCAACGCGCCCAGAAACCTCTGGCCGGGATCCGGCCAGCAGCCCTAGCCCTGCCCCCAGAAACAAGGCCAGCAGGCTGAGCGATCGAATGGCAAAGGTGGACACGAGCTGAGGATCTTGCCAACCCAACTCTAGGCTAGGCTATGCCCCCGCTTCTGCAAGTACTTGAAAACGGTGTTCAGATCCTTGTCGCCCCGCCCGGAGCAGTTGACCACCACCCGCTGCTGGGGGCCAAGCTGGGGGGCTAGGGTCTTCAGGTAGGCCAGGGCGTGGGCCGTCTCCAGGGCGGGGATGATCCCCTCCAGGCGCGACAGCAATAGCAGCGCCTCCACCGCCTCGTCGTCGGTAACGGCGTAGTACTCAGCCCGCCCAATCTCCTTTAAGTAGCTGTGCTCCGGCCCCACACCGGGGTAATCCAAGCCAGCGCTGATGGAATGGGCCTCCTGCACCTGGCCTTCTTCATCTTGCAGCAGGTAGCTCATGGCCCCGTGCAAGACCCCAATGCGACCGCGGCTAAGAGTAGCAGCGTGGCGGGAGGTGTGCAAGCCCTCCCCGGCAGCCTCGATGCCGATAAGCCGCACTTGGGGATCCTGAACAAACTCGTTGAACAACCCCAGGGCATTGGAGCCGCCGCCCACACAGGCCAGCAGCACGTCCGGCAGTCCTCCCCATTTCTCTTGGCACTGCTGCCGCGTCTCCTGGCCGATGACATCGTGAAAGGTCCGCACCAGCTTCGGGTAGGGGTGGGGCCCGGCCACCGTGCCAATGACGTAGTGGGTGGTCTCCACGTTGGTTACCCAGTCGCGGATGGCCTCGGAGAGGGCATCTTTGAGGGTGGCCGTGCCGGATTCCACCCCCCGCACCTCAGCGCCCAACAGGCGCATCCGCTGCACGTTGGGGGCCTGCCGCTCCATGTCCAGCGCCCCCATGTAGATGACGCATTCCAGGCCAAAGCGGGCGCACACCGTTGCCGTGGCCACCCCATGCTGGCCAGCGCCAGTCTCGGCAATGATCCTTCGCTTGCCCATGCGCACCGCCAGCAGCACTTGGCCAAGGGCGTTGTTGATCTTGTGGGCACCGGTGTGGTTGAGATCCTCCCGCTTCAGGTAGATCTGGGGGCCGCCGTAGTGCTCGGTCAGCCGCTGGGCAAAGTAGAGGGGACTGGGCCGCCCGACAAAGTCCCGCAGTAGGCTGTGAAACTCGGCGCGAAAGTCGGGATCCCGCCAATGCTGCTCAAAGGCTTCCTCCAGCTCCGTCAGGGCGCTCATCAGGGTTTCCGGCACAAAACGGCCCCCAAAGGGCCCAAACCGGCCCCGAGGATCCGGACGCACCTGCGGGTCAAGGGGATCCCAGGTGGCAGGGGCAGCAAGAGGAGTTGAGGTCATGGCAAATGGATTGGCGCGGGCTTGACAGCCGGCAATAGGAGACAAGTTTCCCTATTCTACAGAAGATGGAAACTCGGGAAGGCCACTGTCCAAGCTATCTTATTTGCCGCCCTGGATGGTGGGATCCCGCCGAAATCACCTTTGAACAGGGGGCTTCCAAGGATTTTTACGATCAGGCCGTCCGATTTTGGGGGCGGCCTTTATGGACAAGCATCTGCAAGAGTTGCTCCAGCAAGAAGATCAAAAGCGCAGGGACGAAGAGCTGCGCCGCACCTATGCCCTTTCTCAAAAGTCTCAGGGAGCGGCAGTCTTTTTGTCGTTATTGCTGGCTTTTGCGGCCTACATTTATACGCGGCGATGGAAAGCGCTAATGATCTTTTTGGGGTGGTGTATTTTTGTCGGCGTGTTGTTTAGCGATGAAGAAGGAGAAGTTTCTCTCCCTGGACTTTTTCTGGCCTCCACCTGGGCAGCGGTGGACAACTGCGCCGCCATCCAGCGAGCTAGAGAAAAAATTGAACTGCTACGCTCCGGGCAAAGCCCCGATAGCAACCGGCAGACTTAATCGACCTCAAATCAACAAGCTGGAAACCCTTCCTTACTCCCCTCTCCCTGTGGGAGAGGGGCTGGGGGTGAGGGATCCCTTTGCCAGCAGCAGGTTAGGACAAGGGAGCCTAGAATGGCCGCAGATCCGAGGAAACCAAAACCATGAAGTCTGCTGCTTGCCTAGCCTGTCTGCTCGCCGGTCTCCTTGGGGGGGAAGGGATCCCGGCCCTGGCCTCACCCGCTCTTTTGGTGCTGGCCCAGTCCGGCTTTCAGCCCTACATCAATGTCCGCTTTGGCTATCGCCTCGACTATCCGGCTGATTTTGTCCCCCAAGGGGAATCCGACAGCGGCGACGGCCAGGTGTTCATCGGCAAAGAGGGGGCCGAGCTGCGCGTTTGGGGTGGGTACAATATTCTTCAAGCAACGCCCGCCAGCGCCCTGCAAGAGGAGCTGCAGCGCAGCCGGGAAAGCCGACGCCGGGTTACCTATCAAGTTGCCGGTCGGGATTTTTTCGTGGTCTCCGGCTACGAGCCAGACGGCCAGCGGATTTTTTACCTCAAAAAGCTCGTCAGCCCCTCTCTAGAGGCTGGCTTTGAATTGGTCTATCCGGCCAGCCGGCGCGAGCGCTACGACCGGGACGTGGAAGCCATAGCCCGCTCCCTGCGCTTTGTGGATCCCTGACCCAGGCCCAAGTTGGGGCATGATCGTAGGGATCCCTGGCAAAACCCCATGGCCGAGAGACCGCTGGACAGTTGGCTGCGGGAACGGATGCAAGCCGTTGGCCTCTCCTCTTGGCAGGCTCTGCAAGCCCGGGCGGGGATCAGCCGCCGCGCCCTCGATCAGGTGCGCCAAGGGCAGTGGGGATCCCTGCGCCTGGAGCAACTGCAGAAGCTGGCTGCCGCTTTAGAGTGGGAGTTGGGATCCCTGCTTGGCGGTGGCGACCCTAGTCCAAGGGGCTCGAACACTGCAGAAGCGATCTTTTCCCTGCTGCAGCCGCTGCTGACCAGCTACCCCACCGTCCGCGAGATTGCCCGGCGCAAGCCCGATTGGCCGGCCCAAAACGTGACGGCCCTCTTCCGGTCGCTGGATGCCCTGCTGCAGCAGTGGGGGTATGAAGCCATCGGCAGCCCTCTTGAGTCCGTCCCCTTCGACCCGCAACTGCACCAGCCGGATCAGCCGGACATTCGGCCAGGGGATCCCGTCTACATCCGCTTTGTCGGCTACCGCCGGAAAGACTACATCCTCTGCCCGGCCAAAGTCAGCCGCTCGCTGCCCGGAGGATTGAGCTGATGGCACCTGTCCCCAAAGCAACGCTGGCTATCGATTTCGGCACCAGCAATACTGTGGTGGCAGTTTGGGATCCCGTCCAAGAAGCGCCCCGCCTGCTCAGCTTTCCCGGCCTTTCCCGCCCGGGCTACTCGGCCATTCCCAGCCTGGTCTATGTCAAGGGAAAAGGCCAGCTCTTGGTGGGGGAAACGGTGCGGGCCGGGCGTTGGGGGGCAGTGGAGCCGCAGCGGCTGTTTCAGGGCTTCAAGCGGGATCTGGTGGCGGAGTTTGTCCCCCCACCGCGGATTCTCGATGGGGAGCGCTACGACGCCGAGAGGGTGGCTCAGGCTTTTTTGCAGGCGGTGATGGAAGCCGTCCAGCAAGAATACCTGCAGCCGCAACAGGTGGTGTTTACCGCTCCCGTCGGCTCCTTTGAGCGCTACTTGAACTGGCTGCGGGGGGTGGCCGGGGATCCCGTTCAAATTGTGGACGAGGCCACTGCCGCTGCCCTGGGCTATGCGGTCGGCCAGCCGGGATCCGTGGTGCTGGTGGTGGATTTCGGCGGCGGCACCCTGGATCTCAGCCTGGTGCGCACCCTTGCCCCCCAGCCGGGCAACCCCGTCCTCAAGGCAGAGGTGATCGCCAAGGCCGACGCCTACGTGGGCGGGGTGGATATCGACATCTGGATAGCCGAATACCTGCTGGGGCAACTGGGGCTGAGCCGGCAGCAGCTGGGGGCCCTGAGCTGGATGACGCTTTTGGAGCAGGCAGAACAGCTCAAGATCGCCCTTTCTGCCCAGCCGGAGGCTGTGGGCAGTTGGTTCGACGACGAGACTCTAACTGCCTATGAGCTGCGCTTGAATCGGCAGGCGCTGGAGGAGATTTTAGAAACCCACCAGCTCCTCGACCAGATCCGCCAGTGCCTAGACGAGGTGCTGCTCAGCGCCCAGGCAAGGGGAGTGGGCAAAAGCCAAATTGAGCAGGTGCTCCTGGTGGGAGGCAGCTCCCAACTGCCGGCAGTCCAAGAGCTGCTCCGCTCCTACTTCGGCAAAAAGAAAGTCCGCTGCGAGCGCCCCTTCGACGCCGTGGCCCTGGGCGCTCTGCAGGTGGGCCGCCAGGTCAAGCTCGAGGATCGCCTGCACCACAGCTACGCCATCCGCCTCTGGGATCCCTGGCAAAAAAGTTACATCTACTATCCCCTCTTCGAGCGGGGCAGCCCCTACCCTTGCCGACGCTCCGAGCCCTTGATCTTGCAGGTGGCCAACGATGGCCAGACCGAAATTCGACTCGATGTGGGGGAAGTGGCCCAGGTGGCCCAGGCCGAGGTGGTCTATGACGAGCTGGGGCGCATGAGCAGCCGCCAACTTACCCGACAAACCGATTTTCGATCCCTGGGTGCTGAGCCGGCTTGTCTGGCCCGCCTGCAGCCCCCAGGTCGGGCAGGAGAAGATCGCCTCAAGGTGGAATTTGCCGTCGATGCCTCGCGGCGGCTGTTGGCCACTATCTTCGACTTGCAAACCCAGCAGCTTTTGGTAGAAGCCCAGCCCGTAGCCACCCTGAGTTAGAGAAAGGCACTCAGCTTCTTTATCGCGCCAAAACCCAAACAGTGCCGCCTGGCCCTTCTCCCCCCTGGGAGAGGGGCTGGGGGTAGTCGCAATGGCAGCGTGGAGCGCTTGGGCGGATCCCTTGTTGAACAATCGCCTATTTTGCTGTAAAGCGCGGGGGAAAAGTCTTAAGCTCATCCAGAATGACTGTATATCCCCTGCAGTGGCTTTGTAATGACTTGACAGATATAGTCATTTCAAATAGATGCAACGTTTCTCTACGTCGTTATTGCTACGCAACGCTGTCGCGAAGGCGCCGGCAGCGCGAAGCACTATCTCTAGCTCCCCTCTCCCCCTGGGAGAGGGGCTGGGGGTGAGGGCCGACTCCCCTGAGCTCAATCTCTCAAGAATTAGCAACGACTGGCCCTACTGCTGACAGGTAAACTAGCTTCCCGTCGTAGAACAGCGCTGAGCCTTGGTCGCCTTGCTGCGAGTCTGCCCGGTACTCCTGACCTTCGCCCACAGTCGTTACCGCTTCCCAAGGCCATTGGGTTATGTTGGCCCAGTACTTGAGAACATCCTCAGAGGTGGCCTTGGCTCGTGAGGGGGCTGCTCGCAGGGCCTCGATGGCCAGACCGGCTACCAGGCGGGACCACAACCGGCTGCAAATCTGCGCCGTTCCGAAGAGATCCAGCGAGCGCACACGACCGTCTATAGCGATGGCTAGGCCAGTTGCTCCCTTGACATAGCTGATGTCTTCGCGGAACCCTTTCAGCTCCTCCTCGTAGGCTGCATAGGCAATCAGCAAGGGCGGCAGTAGGGGAGCTAACCTCAAGCCTGAGGTGAAGACGGGCAACGTTGACACTCCCACCGCCTAAAGGCGGGGGATTCTTACGCAGTCCACAAAAGAACCCGTAACGGCGTTGTCAAAGCGCCTCTAGACAGTTCCTGAAGGCAAAGCCCCAAGGTTCTGCTGACTTTCTTAAGCAGGTTGGCGGCAGCATTTGCCTCAGCGTTGACCAACCACCCCTTTGCCGTTTGGTACAGGCCCCGCTTGACACGCCTTCCAGAGGGTCTCCACCCGTCGGGTTTTTCACCATAACTAGGTAGCTCATCTCCATCTAGGAAGCTTGCCTGCGAGCTGTACCTCTACCTCAATAAACTCGATGCCATAATGCTGACATAATTCTCCTTGAACCGACCTGTTGGGATGAAAACAAAGTTTCGGTTATTGACCTTCCCTAAACCGCATTCTTGTTTTTGTTCTTTGTTCCAACCTAAGTAAGCGATAGTGCGAGAGGAAAGTCAACGGTACAATCACTACAACCATGGTGTGGGGCTAGCGGTTGTTTATCTTATTTTTTGGCCAAAGAGAAGGAAAAAGGTCTTGGTAGGAGAAGTCAGGAAGAGGTTGTTTGAGCTATGAAACTATATCAACGACCCCCATCATGGGTAAGCGACTAAAGTGGCTAGCGGGCT
>NZ_AUMZ01000001.1:1309745-1393471 GCF_002760375.1 Synechococcus sp. 60AY4M2 | reverse complement strand
GTCTTGGTAGGAGAAGTCAGGAAGAGGTTGTTTGAGCTATGAAACTATATCAACGACCCCCATCATGGGTAAGCGACTAAAGTGGCTAGCGGGCTTTTCCGCCCTGCACTAAAGTGCGGGGCTACCCAGCTATCCTTTTGTGTTAGTGTCTGGGAGGTTGCCAGGAGGAGGGGCAATGCAAACCGGAGCAGAAGCTCAAGTCCAACAGCGAAAAAAGGAGGCAGGATCCTGGAGAGACATTCGGCTGTTGGTATTGGACATCGACGGCACGATTGCCGGGCCTTCCAACCAGGTTTCGGAGCCGGTGCGGCAGGCCATTCAAAAAGCCAAGGCGGCAGGCGTGCGGGTAGCCATTGCTACAGGTCGGATGCATCGCTCTGCTGAGCGGTTTCACTACGCCATTGGGGCCGATATGCCCCTCTGCAGCTATCAGGGGGCGCTCATTCGCGATCCCGACAGCCAAAAGACCTTGAAGCATTGGAGCCTGGACTGGTCGCTGGCGGAGGAGCTGCTGCAGGTGCTGCAGGATCAGCCGGTGGGGGTGCACCTCTACATCGACGATCAGCTCTATTTGCGGGAGCTCAGCCCCCTCAGCCAAGCCTATGCCGAGCGCTCCCAGGTGCCGTTCCAGATGCTCTCCCCCGCCCAACACGGGAAAAGCCCCACCAAGATCCTGGCTGTTTCGGAGGATACGGAGTTTCTGCAGCAACTCCAGGGATCCCTGCGGCAGCGGTATTCTCCTGAGCAGATCTACCTCACCCGCTCGGAGCCGATTTTTTTGGAGGCCACCCATGCGGCGGTGAACAAGGGCAATGCCGTTCGTTTTCTGGCGGAAGAGCTGCTGGAGGTGTCGGCGGATCAGGTGATGGCCATCGGCGATGGCGACAACGACATCGAGATGCTCCAGTATGCGGGGATCGGGGTAGCCATGGGGAACGCCTCGCCGGCTCTGCTGCCCCACGCTGATTGGGTTGCTCCCCCCGTCACCGAAGATGGGGTGGCGGTGGCCATTGAGACCTTTATCCTCGGCTAGTTGCGGATGCAATGGTGAGCTTGGCAGATTCTCCTTTTCCCCAAGTCACGTTGCGTCCAGAACAGCAACGGGCATTGGCGTATCGGTCGGGGCCTCTGGGGATCGCGGCAGTTCCGGGGAGCGGCAAGACGTTTATCCTGGAGCTGCTAATCGCCGATCTCATCCTGAATCGCGGCGTTCCACCGGAGCGCATTGGGGTGTTCACCTACATGCGTTCGGCGCGAAGCAATTTGATCAACCGCATCAACCAACGCCTGCAACAGGCGGGCTATCTGGATCGCTTTACCCAAGCCTTCACCTTGCACTCGCTGGCGCTGCGGGTGTTGCGGGAGGTTCCCGGCCCTTGGGAAGAGCTGTCCATCCTGGAGGAATATGAACAGGAGCGCCTGCTCAGCCGTCTCTGCCGCGCCTGGCTCGCCCACCACACCCACCTCTGGGAGCCCTTGATCCCTGCCGAGAAGCCCCACAAGGTGGTCCGAAACCGGCTGCGGTTTCGACGCAGCTTCCAGCAGATGGTGCGGGCGGTGATCAGCACGGCCAAGAATCTGCGTCTGGGGCCGGAGGCGATCCCCACAACTACTCAGGGCTATCTGGGCTGGGCGGCCCCCATCTATGCTGCCTACCAAGCGGAGCTGCGTCGCCTGGGCAAGCTGGACTACGACGACCTGGGCTGGCAGGCAGTGGAGCTAATCGAGCGCGACCCGGCCCTGCGGCAGCAGGTGCAAAATTGGTACGACTACCTATTCGAGGACGAGGCCCAGGACAGCTCCCCCCTCCAAGAAGAGCTGCTGCGGCTGCTCAGCCAGCGCACCGGCAACCTGGTACGGGTCGGGGATCCCAACCAAAGCATCATGGGCACCTTCACCACCGCCGAGCCGCGGCTGTTTCGCGCCTTTTGTCAGGCCAATCCCCAGGTGACGTTGAAAGAGTCCAGCCGCAGCGCCCCCCAGATCCTGGAGTTGGCCAACCGCCTGGTGGACTGGGTGAACCAGAAGCACCCCATCCCAGCCCTGCGCACCGCCCTGGCTCCCCAGCACATTTGCCCGGCCAGCGCTGGCGGCCTAAATCCCCCGGCCAGCGAAGGGGAGGTGGTGTTTCGCCGGGTAGTCGGATCCCCGGAGCAGGAGCTGCAGGAGGTGACGCGGTGGGCCCTGGCGGCCGCCCAGGCTTTTCCCGACCAGACGGTGGCCATTCTGGTCACCACCAACGAGCTGGGGGGCAAGGCCCTCGACTACCTGCGGGAACTGGGGGCAGAGCAGGTGATCGATCTGTTGCGGGGCAACCCCAGCCAGCGGCGGGTGTTGCTGCAACTCAAGGGAATCATCGACTGGTTGGCCCAGCCCATTTCCTCTGCCCGCTTGGCCGCTGCTGTGGATCACCTGGCCGACTGGGCCGGGATCCCGCGCCTGGAGCTGGGGCCGATGCTGGACTGGATCCGCGCCTCGCTGCCGGAGCGGCTGCTATTTCCCCAGTTTGGGGAAGCCCCCACTTTGCCGGATAGCCCCTCTTGGCAAAACTTGGGCAGGCTGCTGCGCATCCTTGCCGGTTGGCTGCGGGCCGGGCGCTCCCCTTGGCCGGAGGTGCTCAATGTGATTGTCCAAAGCCTCTACCGCAAGCCGGAAGAGCTGTTTGTGGGTTGCTACGTCATCGACCAGTTGGAGCAGGTGCTGGGATCCCTGCCCGAGGTCGATTGGCAGGAGATTGCCCAAGAATTGCGGGTGATTCTGGATCGCCGCCTCAACAACCTGCCCTCGGAGATCTTTGCCTTCAACCCGGAGCCGGGCAGCATCACCGTTACGACTCTGCACCGCGCCAAGGGCTTGGAATGGGATCAGGTGTTCATCCCCCAGGTGTCGGCCTACGAGTTTCCCACCTACTCTGAAGAGCGACCGGTGGGGCTGAGGTTTTTGGAGGATGTCGATATGAGAGCAGAAGCCCTGGCCCAGTTGCGGCAGCTCAGCCGCAGAAGTTGTTGGGAGCAGCAGGCCGACTCGGCCACCGAGCAAGCCTTTTTGGATCTGGCCGCAGAGCGGCTGCGGCTGCTGTACGTGGGCATCACCCGCAGCAAACGGCGGCTTACCCTCTCCGTCTCCAGCCAATCTCGCTTTGGCGAAGAGCAGAGTGCATCGTTGGTGTTTCGCGTGTTGAGCCGCCCTTGCGAGGCAAGTTGACAGCGAGGCGCCCGGGCCTCTGGTTCTTCATTGCCCCGCGGCAGGCTGCTAGCATGGCTAAGCCCGATAGCGCCGCCTTGCGCGATGGGGCAGTCGTTTAAAAACATGGGTATTCTGCAATGCAACCTCGGCGTGTTGCCCGCGAACTGGCCCTGCTGGGGGTCAACCAACTGCCGGCCACAGCGGCCAAACTGAGCGAAAAACAACTGGAGGACTTGCTGCTGGCAGCCATCCGCGCTCTGCAGGAAGAGACCCATGAAACTCTCTCCACAGCGGCGGCGGAGATCCAGCGCAGCGATCGCCTGTTGCACGAGAGCGATCCCCTGTTATTGGCCGCTTCTGATGCCAAGGAAGAGGGCGGAGCTCGCTCTCTTACTGTCCGCCTTCAGCAGGCCCAACGACATCTGCAACGCTTGGAAACGGCTCTGAAGGAGGCCAACGCCGGCGACACCGTGCAGGGAGAATTGCTGGAGCTGGCCCACCAAGCCCAAGTGGCCCTCAGCAACGCCGGCCAAGCCCTGGAACACCTGGAACAGCGGCTGTACAGCGTCCGCCGCATCCTGGATGAGGTCGTTCAGTTGTCCCAAAAGGCGGTCAACCGGCTGGGAGTTGCCCTCTCCATGCCGGAGCTGTTGCACATTGCCCAAGCTCAAGAGGTACGCGCCTACGCTCTCCAACTGTTGACCGCCCTGCGCACCCATAAGGAGGCTATCGACGCCCGTTTGCAAGGGGTTTTGGTAGGCTGGCAACTGAAGCGGGTGGGGCGGATCGAGCGCGATATCCTGCGCCTGGCGGTAGTGGAAATGGAGATCCTGCGCAGCAGCCCCGACAAGGTCGCCATCAACGAAGCTGTAGAATTGGCCAAAAAATACGGGGATCCGGAGGCCGCCGCTTTTGTCAACGGGGTGCTACGGCGGGTGGTGGACAGCCGCATGGAAGCCCCTTTCGGTCGGAATCCTTCGCCAGCCGGGGATCTCAGAAGCTAGGCTCCTCACTGCCTTAGGGTGAAGGCCCTGCGTGGGGCAGATTGTTTGACCCTCCTACCGCCCAGGGGATTTTTACGCAGTCCGCAAGCGGACTCACAGAGGCGTTGTCAAGACACCTCTAGACAGTTCCTGGAGGCAAGGCCCCAAGGTTCTGCTGACTTTTCTGATCGCGTCAGCGGGACGGAGTCGTTGCAGGTTGGCTGAGACGGCAGTCTCTTCCGGACGCTTGCCACCGGTCGGGTTTTTCACCGTCTTAGGGGCTCGCCTGGGAACGGCACGCCTCGGTGATAACTATGCCATTGATGAGCAGCTAAAGTTGCTCACGGGCCTTTCCGCCCCGCACTCAAGTACGGGGCCAGCCAGCTATCCCTCTGTGTTTTCGATGGGGAAGCGGGCGATGAGATTCGAACTCACGACATCCAGCTTGGGAAGCTAGCGTTCTACCACTGAACTACGCCCGCAGGGATCCAGGCTCGACAACCTGGAGACTTTCCTAACGCATAGTTTAGCATTTCTTGGACGGGATCCCTGGTACAACAGAAGCAGCGTTCTACTTCTTTTGTTGATCCATGCCGGCCATCCTCCTGCTCTCCGGTAGTCCTGGCCCTCTTTCTCGGGAAGCCGCTGGCCCGCCACCGCGGTCGGAAGCGATTTTGCACCACGCTGCCGGGATCCTGTCCGGTCTGGGATTGACGACGGAGTTTGTCTCGGTGCGGGATTTGCCGCCAGAGGATCTGGTGCGGGTTAACTTTGAGAGCCCTCACCTCCAGCAGATTCAGGAAAAGGTGGCCCAGGCTGCCGGGATCGTCATCTCTGCTCCTGTCTATAAAGCTTCTTATCCAGGCGTGTTGAAGGCGCTGCTGGATTTGCTAGACCAGGATGCTTTTACCGGCAAGGTGATTCTCCCCATTGCCACCGGGGGAACCCTGGCCCACCTGCTGGCCATCGACTTTGCCATGAAGCCGGTGCTGGCCGTGATGGGCGCAACCCATATCTTGAAAGGGATCTACATCCTCAGCTCGCAGATCCAGTTTGAGGCCGACGGCACCCTGCGGCTGGAGGCCGACATTGAAGAACGTCTGCAAGCAGGGATCCGGGCGCTTGCCCAGGCGGTGAAATAACGATTTTTCGTTCATGCGGAAGCGCCCAGCCAACAACTGAAAGGCAACTCTCCGGTGCAGCCTTCAGGGATCCCTCAACAGCACCGTCGCAGTCACAGCGGCACTTTGTCCCAACCGGTCGAAAACCCGTAAACTGAGCAGGTAAGAGCCGGGCACCAAGTTCAAAGGGGGGCGGATGCGGAAGCGAGTAGTGCAGGACACGTTGCCGGAGACACAGTTGACCTGGGCTGCTGACAGCGTCTGCACCTCGATCCCCGACCATGACACCTGAAACGCCAGCTCCGCTGGGAGCCGCCCCGGCACCGACACCGAGACCCCAACCTCCAAAAAGCCGCCCCGGCTAACGGCGGCAGGAATGTCGCTGCTGGTGATTAGCGGCGGCAGAGGGGGGCTGGCAGTGAGCGCGGCGGCACCACAACCGACCAGAGCCACGCCCAGCAGGGCCAGCGTCAACCCCCAAGGTTTGGATCCCAGCTTGATCACAGGGCTCCCGCTTCAGAACTCCATCCCCCAAGTATAGAGGATGGAGGCAACATCTCTAGCGTTAGTTTTGGGAGAACTCAAAAATTCACGCTATAGGTGGTGTCAAGCTGGATATTTGCCCGGAGCATCTGCTAGAGTAAAGCCCATAATCTGTCGAGCAGCCGGGCTATGGAAGTGGAAGAGGAGCTGAAAGCTTTGCGGGCGCGCGTGCGCAACTTGGAGCGATCCCTAGCAGAGTCAGAGGCACTGTCATTGCAGCAGATTGAATGTACCCATCGCCTGGAACAGCAACTGCTGGAAGCGCAGGCCCAACTGCAGGAGCGGGAGCAAGCTTTGCAGGCTTGTCAAGAGGAGAAGGCGCGGCTGGAACAACGTCCTACCCTGGAAGCTTTTCAGCTCCAACAGCAGCACATTGAAGAGTTACAAAATCTTCTCTGGGAAATGGAGCGCCGACCCACGCTGGAGCACTACCAGATCCTGCAGCAACAGTTGCAGACCAGCCAAGCAGAAATCGAAACCCTGAAGGCAGAACTGCAGCGGCGCGTCGATCCGGCCCGGTTCTATCAACTGCAGCAGGAGCTCTGGGAGCTGAAACAGCAGGCCAACCAGTTGGGGGAATACGCCGTCAAGTTGCCGCAGGTACAGCTTTTACAAGCCCAATCGCAGCTCCGCATTCGAGCGCTGGAGGAAGAGAAGGCGCAGTTGCAGGCGCAAATCCAGGAGCTGGCCGCTCGGCCCTCTGCGCAGGAAATGGAAGCCCTACGGGCGGAGCTGGAGGCGGCCCACCGCCAGGCCGAGGCTGAGGGGCAGCGTCTCAAAGCCGAGCTGGAAAGCGAAAAGGCACGCCTGCAAGCCGACCTGAATGCAGCGCAGCAACGTCTTCGCGAATTGGAAGAACGCCCTTCGCAGGAGCAATGGGCAAGCTTGCAAGCGGAGCTGAACCAGTTGCGCCAACAAGCCTCTTTTGCCAAGGCCGAGCGAACCACCTTGCTGGCGGAGCTGCAGCAGAGCCAGCAGCGCCAGGCAGAACAGGCCCAGCAAATTGCCAAACTGGAGGCGGAGCTGCAGGCTCTGCGCCAAGAGCGAAAAGCCCAAGTGGATCCCAGCGGCGAGGCGGAGTCTCTGCAGACGCAGCGGCTCCTTGCTCTAGAAGAGCAAGTGCAGGCTCTCACCCGGGAGCTCGACGCCTTGCGGGCCGAACGGGATCAGCTTCTCCAAGAGCTGGCTCAGCGGCCCACCCTTGTCCAGTGGCAGGAAGTGCAGCAGCAGCTTCGGGAGCTGGCCCAGCGACCAACTCGGGAAAGCCTGGAAGAAGCCCGGCGGGCACAGGAGCTGGCGGAGGCCCATCATCTGGTTAGCCAGAAACAGATCGAGAAGCTGCAGCAGCAGCTGGCGACTTTGAAAACCGAGTGTGTGCAGGCCCACGCCTATGCCCAAACTCAGGAAAAAGAGGTGGCCCTGTTGTTGCAACGCAATCAGGAGCTGGAGGAGCAGCTAGCCGCTCTGCGGCAGTCGTCTGCGGCTCCTCCCCAAGCAGGTGTCGAGCTCAGGTCTGGCCGCCCGGCTCAGGAACGGGTTCAGGCGGCAGCTGAAGGGCCTGCTCCCTCCCCAGCGGTGGCTGCCGCCCCACCCACCAGCCGACTCACAACTGGGAGAACGCCCGCTGGTGGGATCCCACCCCTTGCCCTTGAGGAGCGGCAGGATCGGGCGGAGAAGCTGCTGAGACGCTCCGCCTTGGCGGCTGCACGGGCTGGGGGAGAAGGGGGCAGCCGCAGCCGCATCGAGTTGCCGGCTTTTGTACAGCGGCGGCCCTACTGAGGCTGCCATTCTTGCGGATCCAAGCGCTCTCCCGCCTGGAAACGGGGCCAGGCCCAGCGCAGCAGGGATCCCAACTGGGCGTGGAACCGCTCCGGCGCAAATTGCAAGGCATGGGTCCGAATCCGCTGCGGATCCCATTCCTGGCGCTCCGCCTGGCGCAGCCCTTCGACGAGGGCTTCCACCCTGGCTTCGGGGATGAGGATCCCCGTCTGGCCGTGGATGACGGTCTCGCGGGTGCCTCCCCGGTTCAGGGCGACCACAGGACGACCACAGGCTTGCGCCTCCACCGCCACCAGGCCAAAATCCTCTTCCCAGGGAAACAGCAGCAGCCGGCAATTGGCCAGCAGCTCCTGCAGGCGGTCTTGGGGCTGGTGGGGCAAAAACTCCACTTGCGGCCCTGCCAGTTGCTTCAGTCGCGGCAGCTCCGGCCCTTCCCCCACCACTACCAGGCGGCGGCCCAGCTGCTTACAGGCAGCGATCGCCAAATCCACCCGCTTGTAGGGCACCAGCCGGCCCACCACCAGGTCGTAGTCGGCTTGGGGATGGGTTACCGGCTCAAACCCCTGCAGCGGCACCGGCGGATAGATAACCACAGCCTCGCGGCGGTAGAGCTTGGCCAGGCGCCGGCGGATGTGCTGCGAGTTGGCAATCAATAGGTCTGGCCGCTGGGCTGCCACAAAGTCCCACTGGCGCAGGCGGTGCAACAGCCAGCGGCTGAGGGCGGCAAGCGGGCGGATCCCCGTCAACCCCTCCCGCTCCAGATAGAGCTCCTGGTTTTCCCAGAGGTAACGGGGCGGGCTGTGGATGTAGCTAAGGTGCAGAGTGGAAGGCCCTGTCAGGATCCCTTTGGCAAAGGCATGGCTGCTAGAGATGACGCAGTCATAGGCGGAGAAGTCAAAGCTCTCGTAGGCCAAGGGCATCCAGGGCAGCAGGTACTTAAGGCGGCTGTGATAGTTGCGCCGCAGCACCCCCAGCCAGCGGGCCCAGCCCTGCAAAAACGAGGTGTAAACCGACCGCTGCTGCCAGCTCGGCGGCAAGGTGTGGGACGAGAAGAGGCTGACGTAGAGAGGTGCCTGTGGGGCAAAGGCAAGGAGCTCCTGCAAAACCTTTTCCGATCCCCCTGGCCAGATCAAATACTCGTGCACCAGCGCCAGGCGCTGCACCCAGGAGGGATCCCAAGCAGGCATGGCTAGGCTTGGGTCGAGGGGGACCTTTTGCCGATGGGCCCGCTTACTTGCCTGGCTTTCTCGTCCAGCCGTTCGCTGATGTAGGCGTAGATCTCGCGGAAGCGGGGCACTGCCCGCATCTCTAGGCGGCTGCCGTCTTTGAGGGTGAGCACCATATCGCCCCAGGTGCCTAGGCCCCGTGGCACCGTCACCACCTTGGCAATCTCTTTGTAAATGACATCAGAGCGCTCCTTGCCGCCCCAGCCGCCGATCACAGTGATGCGACGGTTGGTTATCCGGTAGTGAACCCAAAGCTTGCGCACCAGGGCGCCCACAAACAGAGGCAAGCCAACGAGGGTGAGGCCGAGGAAGGAGTTCAACACCAGATCGCCCGTGTGAGGGCCGCCCTCAAAAAAAACTTCTTCTTTGATCGCCATGCTCAGCCCACCTAATGTCGAATGTCAGCATCAACAATGCTAAAAACAATCTTAAGCTAAACGGTTTCTCACCCCAACTGTCTGCCGAGTTAGCGGTGGATGCGGGATCGAGTCAGTTTTTGGAGGGCTTGCCCCGAGCGGTAGGTAGCCAAGATCAGGTGAACAAACAACACCATCACCACCAGCGCCACCGCCACCGCCCCGACATTGCCCAGCCAGCCCCACCCTTCCAGACCTGTCAGAGCCACCAAAGCCCAAGAGGCAGGGTGCAGCATTCCCCCCAAAAGAAGAATCTGGGAGAACAGGTGCCCGGCTGTGAAGCGGGATCCCAACGCCACCAGCGCCAGGCCGCCGCCGATGTTGATCAGCCCCATATTGCCCAAAAAGGCGTAGCAGATGTGCCAGGCGTACTTTTGTTTGGGCACCTCTTGCCAGGAAAGGGGTTCCCTAGGGATCCCTGGCAAATCTTGCGGAGCGGGCAGCAGCGGCTGAACCTGACTGAGGATGAGGCCCAGGACGATGGCTGCCAGCAGCATCACCACTCCCGCCTTTACATTGAGCTTGCCAGGGATGGCCAATTCAGGATGTGCCAACATTGCAGGTTCTCTCGATCCCGTCCTAGCCTATCCTGTCTTTGCCCCCAACCGGCAGATTGGCCAGCGGACTGCTGGCTGGAGAGGCTTGGCTATCCGGATAGAGCGGCGTGCCGCAGCGCTTACAAAACTGGGCATCCTCATCGTGCTGGGAGAGGCCGCATCCCGGGCAGGCCCACTGCAGCGAGGTGCCGCTTTTCACCAGTTGCTTGATCAGCTCCCCTACTTGCCAAGGGATCAGGGCCACGCCCGTCAGGATCATCAGCACCGTCAACAGCCGGCCCAGCTCAGAGGTGGGGGTGAGATCCCCAAACCCTACCGTGGTCATGGTAACAACCGAAAAGTAGAAAGCATCCAAAAAGGTGGCAAAAGCGCCGGGATTGGCCGGATGTTCCACCTGGTAGATGAGGCCAGAGTAGACGAAGACAATCGCAAAGAGAGTAAAAAGGATGCGCAACAAGATGCGGGTGTCGGCGGAGATGACCTGACCAAAGAGGGTCTTGCCCTCCACCAGGCGCAGCAGCCGCAAGATACGAAACCAGCGCAAGAGGCGGATAAAGCGAATATCCGTCAGCCCGGCAAAAAAAGGCAAAATCGCCAGCAAGTCAATGAGCGAATAGAGGCTGAAGACGTAGCGCAGCTTCTGCAGGGCCGCTGCCCAGCGCAGTAGATATTCCACCACGAATAGGCCGAGGATGAGGCGATCCAGCCGCTCCAGCCCAAGGCGGAGTTGGGGGGGAATGGGGTAGGTCTCCACTACAAAAAAGGCAGACGAACAGAAAACCAGCACCGCCACCAGCCAATTGACCCAGCGGCTTTCGGGTGTGTCCTGATCCCCCCAGTAGCGCTGGAGGAGGCCAGCAGGGGCAAGCTCAGTTTGGGTGGCCTGGGAGGGTAGGGTGGTCACAGACGGGATCCCGTTGGGAAGAGATCGAGAGGGTTTCCCTTGAGCGCCTATCGGGCGTACCTTGACTAGGTTAATGGAAACTAGTAGTAGAGCAAACTTCAGTCCTGCAAACGTCTAGGCTTGAGTTGAGCATTGAATCGATGTTGCCTCCCATTGTCCTGGCTTCGCAATCTCCTGCCCGCCGCCAATTGTTAGAAGCTGCCCGGATCCCTTTTCGCGTTCAACCCAGCTACTTTGACGAAAGCCAAATCCAGAGCCCGGATCCGGTGGAGCTGGTGCAGAAGCTGGCTGCGGCCAAAGCCGAAGCGGTGGCGGCTCAGCAACGGGAGCCCGTCTTGGTGATCGGGGCTGACTCCGTGCTCTACCTAGGGGGGGAGATCCTGGGCAAGCCGGCCAATGCTCTAGAGGCGGAACGGCGCCTGCGGCAAATGCGGGGCGAAGTGGGAGAACTTTACACCGGCCATGCCTTGATTGACATGAAGCAAAACCGCCGCCTCGTCCACTACGCCGTAACGCGGGTGTTTTTTGCCAAGCCCAGCGACGAGGAGATCCGCGCCTACGTGGCCACCGGCGAGCCGCTCAATTGTGCTGGCTGCTTTGCCATTGACGGCCGCGGCAGCTTGTTTGTGGAGCGGATCGAGGGGTGCCCTGGCAACGTCATTGGGCTGAGTTTGCCGTTGCTGCGGCGCATGATCCAGGAATTGGGCTATTCCCTCACCGAAGCCTGGAATTAGCCGTCTAGATGCCGCTTGAGCAGCTCGTTGGCCAGCTTGGGATCCGCCCGTCCTTGGGTTTTTTTCATCAGTTGCCCGACAAAGTAGCCGAAGAGCTTGGTTTTGCCCTCCCGGTACTGCTGCAGTTGCTCGGGGTTCTCGGCCAGCACCTCGGCGATCATTGGCTCCAAGAGGCTGCTATCGGAGATCTGGGTCAGGCCCTTGGCCTCCACCAGGGCGCGGGCCGAGCCGCCTTTTTCCAGCAGCTCCGGCAGGATCTCCTTGGCAATTTTGCTGGAAATAGTGCCTTGCTCGATGAGGCCGATTAGCTCAGCCAGGGTTTCCGGCTTCAAGGCGATGTCCGGGTAGTCCAGCTTGTGGGTGTTGAGGTAGCTGGCGATGTCGCTCATCATCCAGTTGGCGGCTGCCTTCGGGTCGGCGCCGGCAGCAACCACGGCCTCAAAGTACTCGGCGGTGTTGCGTTCGTCGCTGAGGTAGCGGGAGTCATACACCGAGAGGCCGTACACCTGTTGGTAGCGCCGCCGCTTCACACTGGGCAATTCCGGCAGCTCCGCCTGCCAGCGGGCTTTTTGCGCTTCCGTCACACGAATGGGCAGCAGATCCGGCTCCGGAAAATAGCGGTAGTCGCTGGATCCCTCTTTCTTGCGCATGCTGATGGTGCGCTGGCTGTTTTCTTCCCAGAGGCGGGTCTCCTGTACGATGGGCTCGCCTGCTTCCACGGCCTTAACTTGGCGGTTGAACTCGTACTCGATGGCCCGCTGGATGGCGTTGAAGGAGTTCATGTTCTTGATTTCCACCTTCGTGCCAAAGGTCGGGGAGCCCAGCGGGCGCACCGAGATGTTGACGTCGCAGCGCAGGGATCCCTCCTGTAGGTTGCCATCGCACAGCCCGGCGTAGCGGAGGATGCGGCGCAGCTCCTGTACATACTCGGCTGCTTCTTCCCCAGTGCGGATATCCGGCTCGCTGACGATCTCGATGAGGGGAACTCCTGCCCGGTTGAAATCCACCAGGGAATAGCTGGATCCCGACAGCCGATCGCTGCCGGCATGCACCAATTTGCCCGCGTCTTCTTCTATGTGCAAACGGGTGATGCCGATGCGCTTGCTGCGGCCGTCGCTGAGCTGGATCTCGACCCAGCCGTGGGTGGCAATGGGCAGGTCGTACTGGGAGATTTGGTAGTTTTTGGGCAGGTCGGGGTAGAAGTACTGCTTGCGGTCGAACTTGCTGTAGGGGGCGATGGTGCAATTGAGGGCCAGGCCAGCCTTGACCGCGTATTCCAGCACCTTCTCGTTCAGCACGGGCAGGGTGCCGGGCAGGCCCATGCAGACAGGGTCAATTTGGGTGTTGGGGGGAGCGCCAAAGGCCGTCGCGCTGCTGGAGAAGATCTTGGAGCGGGTGCTGAGCTGGCAGTGCACCTCCAGCCCAATCACAGCTTCGTATTCCACTTTGGCAGGGGCAGCAACCGTCATGGCCAAACGAGAAAGAGTAGGTTTTCCCATTCTAGTGGGATATCGCTAGCTGCTGAGCTGCTGCCTCAAACGGTGGGGCGGATCTCGAAGGTGGAGAGGCCTTCGGGTGGCTCGAAGCGGTGTTCGACGGCCTCCACCCGCGAGCCGGGGCTGCCCTGCTGGCACCAGCGCAACATCGCCTCCACCGCCGCCGGGGATCCTTCAAAAACCGCCTCCACCCGGCCATCCCGCAGATTGCGCACCCAGCCGTGGACGCCGGCGTTGCGGGCCATGGCTTCGGTGTAGGCCCGAAACCCCACTCCCTGAACCCGCCCGCGCACCCAAACGTGAACGCGAACCCTGTCGCTCATGCTGAGGGGGATCCCTCCGAGGTGTTGCCAAGTTCTGAAGCCGAGGGCGACTCGGCTGGCTGGGCCGTAGCTTTCTCCGCCTGCTGCTCTAGGCGCTGCCAGAGAAAGTTGACAAGGGCAACCAGTCCCACGATCCCCAGCGAGATCCCGCCGGCGTACCCAATGGCTTGCCACAGCACAGGAGACATAGGCCAACCTCGCTGGTGCAGAAAGCTCCCTTCTGACCTTACCAGACGGAAACCCCAGAGAGAGGGGATCCCTGGCGGCTTGGCCCTCTCCTCGACAACGCCCTCCAAGCTGGACAAGATTCGGCACAATGGGGAGAAGTGTTGCTAGCGAGCAGTTGAGAAGAGGCCATGGCCCACAAACTCTGGATCGACGGCCAATGGGTTGACAGCCAAGGGGGAAACCTGATGGTCATCGAGAACCCGGCTACGGGCGAGCAATTGGCGGAGGTGGTGGACGCCAGCCCTGCCGATGTGGATCGGGCGGTGCAGGCGGCCCACACGGCTTTCTACGATGGCCGTTGGTCGAAGCTCACCCCCGGCGAGCGATCCCTGGCCCTCTGGAAGTTGGCGGATCTCATCGAAGCTCGCGCTGCCGAGCTGGCCCGTCTGGAGTCGGAAAACACCGGCAAGCCCTACGAGCTGGTCAGCTTGGGAGGGGATCTGGCCTTTGCGGTGGATAACCTGCGTTTCTTTGCCGCTGCCGCCCGCGACATCCATGGTTTGAGCGCCGGAGAATACGCCAGAGGTTACACCTCGCTATTTCGCAAGGAGCCAGTGGGGGTGTGCGCGCAAATTACCCCTTGGAACTACCCGCTGCTGATGGCCGTCTGGAAGATCGGCCCCGCCCTGGCTGCCGGCTGCACAGTAGTGCTCAAGCCCGCTCCCACCACCCCTCTGACTACCCTGATGCTGGCGGAGCTGACTGCTGAGGCCGGGATCCCGCCGGGGGTGGTCAACATCGTTACCGGAGGCGATGCTACCGGCCAAGCCCTGGTGGAGCACCCGCAGGTACGCATGGTCAGCCTCACCGGCTCTACTGCCACTGGCAAGCAGGTGATGCGGACGGCGGCAGACACTCTCAAGCGGGTGCATCTGGAGCTGGGAGGCAAAGCCCCGTTTTTGGTTTTCGAGGATGCCGACGTGGAGACTGTGGCCGCCAAGGCTGCTTTTGCCGCCACCTTCAACAGCGGCCAGGACTGCACGGCAGCCACCCGCCTCTATGTGCACGAGAGCAAGCTGGCGCAGATGCAAGAGGCCATCGTCGAGGCGATGCGCAAAGTAAGGCTGGGATCCCCTTTTGAGGCGGGGGTGGAGATGGGGCCCTTGGTCTCGGCAGCCCAGCGGGAGCGGGTGAGGGGATTTGTGGAGCGGGCCAAAGCCGAGGGAGCCAAGGTGCTGACCGGCGGGCGGATCCCTCCTCAGTTTGACCGGGGCTACTACTACGAACCCACAGTGATTACCCATGTCGATCAAAAAGCGGAGATCGTGCAGAGTGAGGTTTTTGGGCCGGTCCTCACGCTCGGCTCGTTCCGCGAAGAAGCGGAAGCGCTACGCCTGGGCAATGACGTCCTATACGGGCTGGCGGCTTCTGTGTGGACTCAAGACCTCGGACGAGCCATGAAACTGGCCGCCGATCTGGAGTTCGGAACCGTCTGGATCAACGATCATCTCCCCATCGCCTCCGAGGCTCCCCACGGCGGCTTCAAGCAATCGGGATTTGGCAAAGATCTCTCGGCAGAGGCCGTGCGAGAGTATCAAATTGCCAAGCATGTGATGATTGCTACTTGTTGAGGGGTGGCTCTGGCAACCTCGTTCGAGGAAGAGGCTAGCGGTAGCCAGTTGGCAAGGCTCCGGGAAACTCCTACAAGCGATAGACTTGAGTGCATGTCTCCCTACCTCGAGCCCCTATCGTGCCGATGGCCACGTTCTACTCCTCAACCTCAGGATCGGCAGCTCTAGCCCCTCCCCGCACTTTCCCTCTTACCGCCGTGGTCGGCCAGCAAACCGCCAAGCTGGCTCTCCTGTTGGCGGCGGTGGATCCCAGCTTGGGAGGAGTGGTGCTGGTGGGGCCGCGCGGCACGGCCAAGTCGGTCTTGGCCCGAGGGATCCACGCCCTGCTGCCCCCCATCGAGGTGATTGCCGGCTCCTATTGCAACGACGACCCGGCGCGGCCCGAGACCTGGTCGGACTGGGCCAAGGCCCGCTACCCCCAGGGAACGACACCCCCCACCCAGGTGATAGCCCCTCCCTTTGTCCAAGTGCCTTTGGGGGTGACCGAGGATCGGCTCTTGGGATCCGTGGATGTGGAGGCCTCGGTGAGGCAGGGGGAAACGGTTTTTCAGCCGGGGCTTTTGGCTGCCGCCCACCGCGGCGTGCTCTACGTGGATGACATCCACCTCTTGGACGACGCCATCGTCAACCTGCTGCTGACGGTGGTGGGAGATGGGGTCAACCGCCTGGAGCGGGAAGGGCTGAGCCTGCAACACCCCTGCCGGCCTCTCTTGGTGGCCACCTACAACCCCGAAGAGGGATCCCTGCGCCCCCACCTGCTGGATCGCCTGGCGCTGGTGGTGCCGGTGGGGCAGGAGCTGAGCCTGGAAGAGCGCAGGGAAATTGTCCAGCGGGCAACGCAATTTGTCGACGCTTCCGAGTCCTTTCTGGCGGAACACCAAGCGGAACTGGAGGAAATCCGCACCCGCATTCTCCTGGCGCGGGAGTGGCTGCCCCAGGTCAAGCCCAAACGGGAACAGATCCTCTACCTGGTGCAAGAGGCCATCCGCGGCAACGTCCAAGGCCATCGAGGGGAGCAGTTTGCCCTGCGGGCCGCCTGTGCCCTGGCCGCCCTGGAGGGACGGGATCGCCTGGTGGCCGAGGATCTGCAACAGGCAGTGCAACTGGTGCTGCTGCCCCGCGCCCGCTACGATCCCGACCAACCCCCGCCGCCACCCCAATCGCAACAGTCGGATCCCCAGCCGCCAGAGCCCGACAAGGAGGGGGAAGACAGAGAAGAGACGGAGCCCCAGCCGGAAAATCCCAGCCTGCCCCAGGAGTTTTTCTTCGATCCCGAACAAGTGGCCCTCGACCCGCGCCTCTTGGCCTTTGCCCAATCCCTCAACCAACAAGGGAAAACGGGATCCCGCAGCCTGGTGTTCAGCGCCGACCGGGGCCGCTACGTCAAGCCCATCCTGCCCCAGGGCGCCAATCCCCGCATCGCCGTCGACGCCACTCTGCGGGCGGCTGCCCCCTACCAGAAAAGCCGCCGCCAGCGGCAGCCGGGGCGGGCCGTCATTGTTGAGCCCGGCGACATCCGCGCCAAGAAGCTGGCCCGCAAGGCAGGGGCCTTGGTGATCTTCGTGGTAGACGCCTCCGGCTCCATGGCCCTCAACCGCATGCAGGCGGCCAAAGGCGCCGCCCTGCGCCTGCTCACTGAGGCCTACCAAAACCGCGACAAAGTTGCCCTGATTGCCTTTCGCGGCGAGGCTGCCGAGGTGCTGCTGCCCCCCACCCGCTCCATCGAGCTGGCCCGCCGCCGCCTGGAATCCCTGCCCTGCGGCGGGGGATCCCCACTGGCCCATGCCCTCACCCAAGCGGTGCGCCTGGGGGTGAACGCCCGCGCCAGCGGCGACGTGGGAGAGGTGCTCCTGGTAGCCCTCACCGATGGCCGGGCCAACATCCCCCTCAGCCGCTCCCTGGGACGCAGCGAAAGCGATCCCATCGACCTGAAGCAGGAGCTGCGGGAGATCGCCCTGCGCATCCGCGCCCTGGGATTGAAGCTGCTTCTCATCGACTCGCAGAGCCGCTTTGTAACCACCGGTTTCAGCGCCGAGCTGGCGGAACTGGCGGGCGGACGGTACTTTCATCTGCCCCGCGCCACCGACCAGGGGATCGCAGCCGTGGCCCGCTCGGCCATGCAAGAGGGACGCCCATACCCTTGAGAGAGCAGCTCTCCCTCGGTAGGAGCTGTAACTTTTCTTAATGGTTGGTTATGATCCCTGTAGGCGCTCTTAGCTTGCCCTATGGTCACAGGACTCCTGCCAGAACTCTCTTTGCCTCATCCCATGCTTACTGACTGGGTCAGCCGGGGAGTGAGCGCAGCCATTCGCGCTCTCTTCAAGCAGGCAGAGCGGCTGGAGGCGCGCGTGCGGGCAGAGCCCATTGCCAAGCTGCTGCAAGGACGCATCGACAGCTTTGAGCTGGTGGGCCAGAACCTGCAGATGTACAACGGCCTGCGGCTTTCGCTTTTAGAGCTGTTTTGCAACGCTGTAGCCATTGACTTTAGCCAAATCTGGCAGGGTCGGATTAAGCTGCGGCAGCCGGTGCAGGCCAGGATGCGGGTGGTGCTGAGCGAAGCGGATCTGGCGCGATCCTTTAACACGCCTTTTGTGCTGAACAAGCTGGCTCAGGTGGATCAGGGGGGCAAGCCGCTCTCATTTCATCAGGTCGAGGTTCACCTCACCCCAGAGCAGCGGTTGCGATTGCAGGCCGAGGTTCAGCCAGGGGGAGAAAAGCCCTTGCAGGTGGGCTTTTCCGCTCGCATCGAGGTGCTAGAACGTCGCCGCATTTGCCTTGCCGATCCGCTGTTTGAGGGCGACACGGAGGAGGGGCGGGCCCTGAGCCGAGCCTTGGTGGATCACCTGAATGCGCTCCTGGATTTGGATCGGCTAGCCCTGCAAGGGAGCAAGCTGCGAGTAGATCGGGTGTGCCTACAGCCTCACCAGATGATCCTCTACGGCAGCGCTGCTCTGGTGCGGTTTCCCACCCGCTAGCCCCCCTGGGAAAATGCTTGACAACCTTTTGGAAGGCGGGTACGCTCAGGGGTGGTGAGGAGTGAAGAGAAGAAGCCTCTGGGGTCGAAACACGGACAGACGCCCAGAGGTTTTTTCATGACCTGCTCAGCCTCAACGGGGACACCGCCATCCCTACCTAGCCTCCGAGTTTTAACTATTCTCAACCACAGGGGATGGGGGACTTTTCCCAACACCCCGGCCTCTTGCCCCAATTGGGAAAAAGCCTGTCCCCCCAAACTGGCTACGACCCTTTGAATTCAGGCTGGGACATAGCACCTGCCACAACTTTTTTTGCTCGAAAAGGTTCCAAAGAGTCTCCCCTGAGCCTCAGGGGTCTTGGTTCAGTTGCAAGTCCCCTCCCAGGTCATCGCCTGCCAGAAGGCCGCAGAAGGTTGGTGCAACACAATGCGATTGCCATCGGGATCCCGGAAGTCCACCTCCTGGCCGTGAAAGGCCTGCCGCAGCGGCGAAACGGAGATCTGGTGCTCCGCCAACACCGCCGCCAGGGATCCCAGGCATGCCGCCAGATCCTGCACCTGCAGGCAAAGACTTGCTGCTCCCGCCTGGGCGGCAAACTCTGGATGGAGACTGCGGTAGAGGCCCAGTCGCAGGCCAGGCAGGCGAAACTCCACATACACTGGCTCTCCCTCCCTGGAGAGCTGGACTTGGGGCGGGATCCCCAAGAGGGCCTGGTAAAAGTGCAACAAACGGGGCAAATTGGGGGTGGCCAAGCTCAGCAAAGCTGCAGCAATCTGCATCGCAACCGGAAAAAGGAAGCTACTCATTCTAATCCGAACTTCCGCTGATAGCCAGCCCTAACTGCGCCACTCGGAAAGGGATCCCCGCCTCTCCTAGGATTGGACTATAGTAGGTAGCGAGACTTGCTGCTCTTTCTTCACGAATAAAAACTGGAGCAACCTACCGTGGGGCTATTCAGCCGATTTTCCCGTGACATGGGCATCGATCTGGGCACGGCCAACACCCTAGTCTATGTGGCTGGCCGCGGCATTGTCCTACAGGAGCCCTCTGTCGTCGCCATCGACCAAAACACCAAACAACCGCTGGCCGTGGGGGAAGATGCCAAAAAAATGTTGGGCCGTACCCCGGGCAACATCGTGGCTGTGCGTCCTCTGCGGGATGGGGTGATCGCCGACTTCGACACGGCGGAGATGATGCTGAAGCACTTCATCCAGCGGGTGCATGGAGGTCGTTACTTGATCGCCCCGCGCATCGTCATCGGGATCCCAAGTGGGGTGACCGGCGTAGAGCGACGGGCAGTGATGGAAGCGGCCCTGCAAGCCGGCTCGCGGGAGGTGTATTTGGTGGATGAGCCGGTGGCAGCAGCCATCGGCGCGGGGCTGCCGGTGCAAGAGCCCACCGGGAACATGATCATCGACATCGGCGGCGGCACCACCGAGGTGGCCGTCCTCAGCTTGCAAGGGATCGTCCTCAGCGAGTCGGTGCGGGTGGCAGGAGACGAGCTGAGCGAGGCCATCATTCAGTACATGAAAAAAGTTCACAATCTCACCATCGGGGAGCGCACTGCCGAAGAGATTAAAATTCAAATCGGCTCTGCCTACCCAACTCAAGAGGAGATGACCATGGAAGTGCGGGGGCTGCATTTGCTTTCGGGTTTGCCCCGCACTGTAACGGTGAAGAGCACTGAGATCCGTGAGAGCATGGCCGAGCCCCTCTCGGTCATTGTGGAGGCCATCAAGCGCACCCTGGAGCGCACGCCGCCGGAATTGGCGGCAGACATCATCGACCGCGGCATTATGTTGGCGGGAGGGGGGGCGTTGCTCAAGGGGCTAGACGCCCTGATCAGCCATGAGACCGGGATCCTGGTTCACATTGCCCCGGATCCCCTCAGTTGTGTGGTGCTCGGTACAGGGCGGGTTTTGGAGGATTTCAAAACCTTGGGTCGAGTGTTGAGCGGCAGCTTCAAGGGTTAGAGGAGTTTCCTCTGAATCCCTGATTCGAGGTGTGAGTCGAGTGGGTTAGAGAGGTATTGCTTGAATCGGCTACACCAGTGGTGGATGCGTTATGGTTTGGGGTTGCTCCTGTCTGCTTCGGCGATAGGAGGGGCTTGGGCTTTGCGCCAGACCCAGGGATCCCTGCTGGTGGAGCTGTACAGTTGGCTTACCGCACCCATCCGTCCACCTGTGGATCCTGACGCCGTACTTAGCCAGGCCGCCACCCGCGAGCTACAGGCCCTGGTGGCCGAGCTGCGGCACCAAAACCGCGAGCTGAAGCGCCTGCTGCAATTTACCGAGCAAATGCCCCAAGCAGGGATCCCGGCGGCGGTGGTGGGCCGCAGCGCCGATCACTGGTGGCAACAGCTCACCCTCAGCCGCGGCAGCCAGCATGGGGTCAGGGTAGGAGATGTGGTTATGGCACCGGGGGGATTGGTCGGGCGGGTTGAGGCGGTAACCCCCAACACCAGCCGCGTGCTGCTTATTAGCGATCCCACCAGCCGTGTCGGGGTGATGCTCAGCCGCAGCCGGCACATGGGCATCTTGCGGGGCACCGGCACCCAGAACGCCATCTTGGATTTTTTCGATAAGGATCCCAAAGTGGAAGTGGGGGATGTGGTGGTAACTTCGGGCCTGAGCAGCTTCTACCCGGCGGGGGTTGTGGTGGGAACGGTTCGAGCCATCAACCTGGATGCCAGCCCTGCCCCACAAGCCACAGTCGAATTGTCGGCGCCCCTGGGCCTCTTGGAGTGGGCCTTGATTTACCGCTATGCTCAACCTTAAGTCTCGCCTCAATTGGCTGGTCACCGCCTTGTCAGGGCTGTTGGCGGTGGTGGCCCCTTGGTGGCGGGGGCCGGGCTTGGAGCTGGCGGGCCTAACCCCCGATTGGCCCCTGATCTGGGTGGTGTGCTGGAGCGTGCGGCGCAAGGCTTGGCAGGGGGCTGTTGCCGGGATCACATTGGGTTTTCTGCAGGATGCCCTGACCAACCCTTATCCTACCCATGCCCTGGGGTTGGCGGTGGTCGGGATCCTCACGGCCAAGTTGCAGAAGCAGCGCTACATGCAAGAGGACTTCATCTCCGTGGCTTTGATCGTCTTCGGCATGGTGGTGATTGCCGAGACGCTGATGGCGCTGCAATGGATGTGGCTGACGGCCTCTCAGGGATCCGCTGGCCTCGAGCCGGCGGAAATGGCAACTTGGTTGGATGGGTTGGCAAACTCCTCGCCCGCCGCCGGCGCCATTGGCGGCGATGGCCCCCGTTCTCTGGAGAGCATCTGGTGGAACCATCAGCGCAATGCCCTCACGTCGGCCATTTTAAGCAGCCTGTGGGCCCCCGCTCTCTATTGGCCCCTCAGCCGTTGGTGGCAATCTCAAGAGCGGGATTTGAGAGAGACCTAGCTGCAGGTTCTGCCGCCAGTGATCTGCATTCCCCACAGCCGCTGCCGGGCGCGATGGGACATCGGTTGCACAGCTACTGCTCCCAACGGCGGCAAAACGGTTCCTTGCCCCATTTCCTCTCTCCCTAGGAGAGGAACGGGGGGTGAGGGCTTGGGGTCGCTCTCAGAGGGATCCGTTTTCGCCTAAAATGACAAAGCCCTCTGCCACCCACTGCCAACGGGCCAACAGACTCTGGGCCAAGCGGATGGGAAGGTGTTGAGGTTGACTCGATTGAGGGAGAGGGATCCATGCCTCATACCATCGTCACCGATATTTGTGAAGGCGTTGCCGACTGTGTGGAGGCCTGCCCCGTCGCCTGCATTCACCCTGGGGACGGCAAAAATGCCAAAGGCACCGACTACTTCTGGATCGACTTTGCCACCTGTATTGACTGTGGCATCTGTCTTCAGGTTTGCCCTGTGGAAGGGGCGATCCTGCCGGAGGAAAAACCGCACCTGCAGCGAGTGCCCAACTAGCCCGGCGGGCTGCTTCTTCCCAATTTTGCAATTGCCTTTCAGCCCAGAGAAGCCAAAGCCACAACGGCGCTGGTCAACCAGTTCAAGGACAGGAGCCCGCCCAGGAAGGCCAACGGGATCAGACCCGCCAGGCGCCACCACTCCAGATCCAGCGCCACCGCTGCCGCCCGCACCTGCCAAACCACAAACCACAACAGCGCCACGAACCCCAACAGGGATCCGGCCACTCCGCCCAAGGATTGGGCAGGTCCCAGCAGCAGCCAGGGCAGGCCAGCAAAGCCCGTCAGGCAGAGGAGCGACGCAAAAGAAGGGGCAGCCCGCCCAAAACAAAAGGCCAGCGCCTGCAGCAGGGCCGCCAGGCTTACCCATCCCAGGAAGCCTGCCAGCAGCGCCAGCACCATGCTCGGCAGGTTTACCCCGAAACGACGCACAGCCTCGAGAATGTTCAGCAGCGCCACCACCCCAAAAGCTTGCCAGAGAACAGGCTGTTGCCGCAGCGAGCGAAAGGTGGGCTCCGGCAGAAACCAAGCGCCGTAAATGTTATCCAACAAAGAGTCGAGCATGGCCGGCAAAAAGTCGGTCTGCCCTCCTATCCTAGCCCAACGACAAGAGGGCTCCTCCAAAGCCAAGCAAATGCCGATCCCGTCCTTGGCAAAGCCCTGATGAGCACTTGACAAGCACGGCCCGCAGATGCGGTATGATGGGCTAAGGATTCTGAGGCGTTGGTGACTGCCGTTACGTTTTTGCGATCGATACCCTTCGACAATTAGGACGGGTGTGGATGTGAGAGCAGTAAGCCAAACTCGATTTGGAAACTATCGATAGTCATCCCCGATGTCCTACACTGGCTTTTCCAGGTCGAAAACCACGGTAAAACGGCGCAATAGGATCCTCAAGAAGGCTCTCGCTGGAGGGCCTTCTTGCTCTTAATGGCTGCACGGGATCCCTCGTCAGGCAAGTTTTGAGGGGAGCTGAGGTGGTTGTGGGATGGGGGTTAGGCGGCCTGTTGTTTGGCCTGTTGGCAATTTTGAACGGCAGGGATGCGGCGCCAATTTAAGTTAGCAAGCACCAGGGCGCTGAGGGGACGGGTGTGAGCCAGCAGCCCGGCAAGGAGCAGCAGCCAACGGCTCAAGGCAGAGCCGGCCAGCAGCCAATGGATGAGCAGAGCTGCCCCTCCTCCTTCTACCCCTGCCGCCAAGACCCAGGCCCAGGCAACTTTCCCATGCCGGGACAGGAGGATCCCTTGCAATCCACCGACGCCAAGCCCCACCAGCAAGCCACGCAGCGGGCTGGCCATCGCCTGCAAGGCGTTCTGCAGCCAGGGATCCCTGGGATCGAAAGCGAAGGTTGCCATCCCCGCCTCCAGGGTATCTGCTGCTACCCAACCCAAAGCCGTGGCCAGCAGCGTGGCCGCCACCCACCGCCAAGAGACCTGCCGCCGCAATACCGCCCACTGGAGTAGCCCCATCCCCAAGCCCAGGCCGGCCCCGGCCACCGCTCCTTGGAGCGAACCCAAAGCAGCCAGCAGGGGAGCTGCCGCCCCCAGCCCCAGATAGCCGATCCCAGCCGCCGCCCAATTGGCCAGGAGCCAGCCCAGGGCCAATCCTTTGCTCTGGCGGGGCTTGCCTGAGGTGGGGAGGGTGGGCTTCTGGTGGGGGCTAACCTGTTCCTGGCCGACCTGCTGTTCGACCTCGCGCAGCCCCTGTTCTGCCGAGGGGTTACCCGGCTCCAGCCGCAGCACTCCTTGATAGTCCATCTGGGCAAGGCCCCAATGGCCCTGCCGCTGGTGGGCCAGGCCGCGGTATAGGTAGTAGCGGGCTTCGTTGGGGGCACTCTGGATCAGCTTGTTAAGCAGGTGGACAGCCATTTTGTATTCGCCTGCCTCGATCAAACGCACCGCCCGCTGCAGCTCTTCTTCCTCAGCTTCCGAAACAGGGGCGGCTCGGCTCTGCTGGGTGGCTTGCTGGCCAAAGCCGGCAGGGATCCGCTGCAGAGGAGCCTTTTGAGGGGGAGGCGGGATCTTGTCCCCATAGACGGCTCGGAGCTGCTGGGCCAGCTCCTCCATGGTGGCCGGGCGAAGGGCAGGGTCTTTCTCCAAGCAACGCAGCACCACCTTTTCTAGGGCCTCAGGGATGGGGTGGGGCAGCGGATGGTCTTGAAAAGGGCGAGGCTTTTGAAAGTTGTGGACGTGGTACCAGCCCTGCAGGGTGTCGGTCTCTGGCTCGAAGGGCAACGCACCGGTTAACAGCTCGTACAAAACCACCCCCAGGGAATAGATGTCGGAGCGGCCATCCAGCTTCTCTCCCCGCATCTGCTCCGGCGAGGCATAGACCATCGTGCCCAAAAAATACCCGGTTTGCGTCAGGCCACGAGAGGTTTCCCCCATGAGTTTGGAAATGCCAAAGTCCAGGAGCTTGACCCGTTCTTTGCCATCGGGCCCTTTTTGCACAAAGATGTTGCTGGGCTTGATATCGCGGTGGATGACCCCTCGAATCGAGTGTTTGCCCAGATCCATGTGAAAGTTGTGGGCGTGGTGCAGGGCCGAGCAAATTTGCAAAGCCAAGTTCACCACCCGCTCTGGGTGCAGGGGACCTTCCCGTGCCAACACATAGTCCAAGCCCTGGCCCGTGTAAGGCTTGGCCTTCAGGTACTCCATCACCAGGTAGGGCTGGTTTTGGTACAGACCGTAGGAGCGCACCTGCACAATGTTGGGGTGCTCGCCCAACAGGGCGCTGACCCTGGCCTCGTCCAGGAAGCGCTGCTGCAGTTGCTGGTAATACTCCGGCTCCATGTCTGGCGGCGGCGGGCGCAACAACTTAACGGCCACCGGCTCGTCATTCAACTGGGTATCCACCGCCTCGAACACATTGCCGTAGCCACCCTCGCTGATGTGGTGGGTCAGTCGGTAGCGGTTGCCGATCAGTTGTCCAATTAGGCGCTGGTTCATGGAGGAGGAGGGCCAGCCGAGGGGAGGGTCTACCTAAAATGATTCTAGTCAGCTTGAGGGCGCAAGACCTGTGGGTGAGGGATCCGCCCTTTTTCGCCCCAGAAGTCAGGGATCCCGCTAGGATTGGGGCATGGGTGCTTCTCCTGAAACCGCTTCTCTCCCGCCCTTCTGGCTGGAGGTTACCGAGTTTGCCCTGCAGGCCACGGCAAAGGTCGGAGCGCAGCTCTTGGCAGACTTTGGCCAGGCCTCCTCTACGGAAAAAGCGGACGGCAGCTTGGTGACCGCTTCTGACCAATGGGCGGATCGCGCCTTTCAGGAGGCAATTGCCGCGGCCTACCCGGATCACGGCTGCCTGAGCGAGGAGTCCAACCACATTTTCCTGGAGAAAGAGTGGTGCTGGGTGGTGGATCCCCTGGATGGCACCACCAATTTTGCCCACGGGATCCCCATCTGGGGCAGCTCGCTGGCGCTGTTGCACTGGGGTGTGCCTGTGTTTGGCTGTGTGCATCTGCCCCCCATCCGCCAGACTTTCTACGGCTACTGGCCTCAGTTTCCCGACGACGCGCCGGCAGGAGCTTTTCTCATCCGCCACGACCGGGATCCCGTCCGTCCTCAGCCCATTCGCCCCAGCACCGCCCCACCCGGACCCAACCAACTGTTTAATTTTTGCTCCCGCAGCAGCCACTGGATTAGCCCGCAATTTCCCTGCAAAGCCCGCATGCTGGGCGGCGCTGCCTACAACCTGCTGGCGGTGGCCGGCGGCAGCCTTTTGGGGGCGGTAGAACGCTCGCCCAAGATCTGGGATGTGGCGGCGGTGTGGGCCATTGTCAAGGGGGCCGGCGCCGTTTGGGAACCCCTTGGCCCTGCCGACCCGGATCCCGGAACGCCCTTGCTCCCCGGCAAGGACTATGGTCGGCTGACCTATCCGACGCTGGTGAGCGCTCAGAACAGGTGGATCCCCGTGTTTCGGGCTTTTATCGCTCTGTAGCTCTCGTAAACCGCCTGGACGTTGTACCAGTTGAGGAAGAAAACCCGACACAGCTCCAAGGCCAACTGCGAGCGGCCCTGCCGGATCAACCAGCGCAGCAGCGGCTCTAAGCGCTTCTCGTTCAGCCACCCCCCCAGCGACAGAAGGCCCCACAGGCATTGATGCAGAGGCGTCAGTTGGATCATCAGGCGCACGGCCCAGGTGGGGTGCTTTTGGTAAAAGAGGATGCCCATGCGGCCCCGCTGCCGCTCCCGCTCGATGAGGGCTGGGATTTGCGCCAGCTCGAAGGGCGGATGCCAATGGTAGCCGGTGGCTTGGGGGCACTTGACCAGGCGCAGGCCCAGGCGCTTTAGCCGCACCCCCAGCTCCAGGTCTTCCCAGCCGTAGAGGTGAAACCGCTCGTCAAAGGGGCCGGCAGGGGTTTCACAAGCCCGCTCCAGCCAATGGCGGGCAATGGCCACGTTGCCGGTGGCAAAGAAGGCTGCCGAAAAATCGGTGGGCTTGAAGGGCTCGGAGCAGGGATCCCGAAAATTGCAGGTGTTGATTACCCGCCCGTAGGTGAAGACCTTGGCCTCGTGGGGCGAGTCGGGATTGCCGGTAACCCCGTGTCGCCGCAGCATCTGGGCATGAGCGGCCAAAAAGTGCTCCACCACCACCAGGTCGCTGTCGATAAAGACAATGATGGATCCCTGGGCGTGGCGAAACCCCAGGTTGCGGGCGGCAGCAGGGCCGCGGTGTTCTTGGCACAAAAGCCTGATCGGCGGCAAATCTGGCGGCTGGCTCTGCAGCCATTCCAGCGTGCCATCGGTGGAGCCGTCGTCCACCACCACCACCTCGTAGCCGTCGTAGGGGCCAGGCTGCTGCTGCGCCAAGGCCTGCAGACATTTCTGCAAGATGGGACGGCGGTTGTAGGTGGGGATGATGACGCTGATGTACACCGGGGATCCCTGGCTCGTAAGGCAAACCCTACCCCTAAAGTCAAGGGGTTTTTCCATACGGCTAGAGAGCTTTGAGCAGCTCTGCCGCCTGGCGCACCGTCTCGAAAAAGTGATGGACATTGGCCTCCGGAGTGGTGTGGTGCACGCCGTGGCCCAGGTTCATGATGTGGCCGCGAGATCCCGCCTTTTGAATCACCTCCAGGGTGCGCTGCCGGATGAATTCCGGGGATCCCAGCAACACCATCGGGTCGAGATTGCCCTGCACCGCCAGGGATCCCAGGCGGGCCCTGGCCTCGGCCATATCGCTCATCCAATCGAGGCTGAACACATCGATGCCAGCTTTGCCCACCCGCTCCAACAAAGCAGCGCTGCCGTTGATGTAGAGAATGAGCGGCACCTGCGGGCACCGAGCTTTCACCTGATCCACAATTTGCTTTTGGTAGGGCAAGGCCCAGGTTTCGTAGTCGCCGGGGCTGAGCTGGCCGGCCCAGGTGTCGAAGAGCTGCACCACCTGGGCGCCGCACTCGATCTGGTAGATCACGTAGCGGGCAATGCTATCCGCCAGCTTACTCAGCAACTGATGCAACACCTGCGGCTGAGTGAAGGCCAGGCTCTTGATATGGGCATAATCTTTGGAGCTGCGGCCCTCCACGGCGTAGCAGGCCAAGGTCCAAGGGGAGCCGACAAAGCCCAGCAGCGTCGCCTTCCCTTCCACCTCGCGGCGCAGAGTGCTGAGGATGGTCTTGATAAAGGGCAGGCTTTCTTCCGGCTCTAGCAGTCGGATTTGCTCAACTTGGGCCTGGGAGCGGATCGGCGGGTCGATGATCGGCCCCTGCTGCTCCACCAACTCAAAGGGGATCCCCATGCCCTCGAGGGGGGTGAGGATGTCGCTGAACATAATGACGCCGTCGGGGGCAAAGGCGCGAAACGGCTGCAGCGAGATCTCAATCGCCAGCTCCGGGATCTCGCAGCGCTGCTTGAAGGTGTATTTGCTCTGCAGCTCGCGGTAGGCCGCCATGTAGCGACCCGCCTGGCGCATCATCCAAACGGGGGGACGATCTACCACTTCCCCGCGGGCCGCCCGCAGCAGACGGTCGCCATCGCCGACGGAGGAAGGAGAAGCGCTGAGCTGAGCAGGTGAGTGGGACATGGGAAGACCAAGCCGGTTCAAGATCCTCAATGCATCCTGACATTGGGGGGACGGCTAGCGCAAGCTCGCGGCCCTTCCTCTTGACCCTTTCCTTAGGGGTTGCAACTTGCTTTCACCGGCTGAGGAAGGCGGATCCCGACCTAGAGTGGACATGAGATAATGTCAGCTTGCAGGCCTGTTGTAGAACCCCTTCCCGCCGTTGCTGAGTTGAGAGGAGCCCTCCCTTGGTTGCCCAAACCTTCAACCTGGACACCTACTTGAGCCAACGCCAGCAACAGGTGGAAGAGGCGCTTTCTGCGGCATTGGTTCCCGCCTATCCGGAGCGCATTTACGAGGCGATGCGCTACAGCCTGCTGGCGGGGGGGAAACGCCTGAGGCCGATCCTCTGTCTGGCGGCCTGTGAGTTGGCCGGCGGCTCTGTGGAGCAGGCCATGCCCACCGCCTGCGCCCTGGAGATGATCCACACCATGTCGCTGATCCACGACGATCTGCCGGCGATGGACAACGACGATTTTCGCCGCGGCAAGCCCACCAATCACAAGGTATTCGGCGAGGATATCGCCATTTTGGCAGGAGATGCCCTGCTGGCCTATGCCTTTGAGCATATCGCCAGCCAAACGCGGGGGGTGCCGCCGCAGTTGGTGCTGCAAGTCATTGCCCGCATTGGCCATGCTGTGGCGGCAACCGGCTTGGTAGGGGGCCAGGTGGTGGATCTGGAGTCCGAAGGCAAAGCCATTTCCCTAGAAACTTTGGAGTACATCCACAGCCACAAGACGGGTGCTCTGCTGGAGGCCTCGGTGGTTTCGGGAGGGATCCTGGCAGGGGCCGATGAGGAGCTGCTGGCGCGGCTGAGCCACTACGCTCGGGACATCGGCCTGGCTTTTCAGATCGTGGACGACATTTTGGATGTTACTGCCACCAGCGAGCAACTGGGCAAAACGGCAGGCAAGGATCAAGCTGCCGCCAAAGCCACCTACCCCAGCTTGTTGGGCCTAGAGGCTTCCCGGCAGAAAGCTGAGGAACTGATCCAATCGGCCAAGGAGGCGTTGCGCCCCTACGGATCCCAGGCCGAGCCCCTGTTGGCTCTGGCCGATTTCATCACCCGCCGCCAGCATTGAGACAAGAGGACAAGAAGGTAGATGGGATCCCTGTCCACCCTGTCGGAGACCCTGGTCGCGTTCTGGTGCCGGAGAGCCCTATGCTGCAGCAGTTGATGGCCAACCACGTTCTCTGGGTTGCTCTGCTGGCCAGTGTCTTGGCCCAGGCCATCAAGCTGATCCTGGCCTATGTGCGTTCGGGCAAGCTCAACCTGCGGGTTTTGGTGGAGACAGGGGGGATGCCCAGCTCTCACGCAGCGCTGGTAACGGCTTTGTCGGTGGGGGTGGGGCTGGAGGAAGGCTGGGACAGCCTGCTGTTTGCGGCAACGATGGTCTTTGCGCTGGTGGTGATGTACGATGCCGCCGGGATCCGTCAGGCTGCCGGCAAGCAGGCGCGGGTGCTGAACCGCCTCATGGAAGAATGGTTTGAGGAGAAGGGTGCAGATCGCTTCCAGGAGCCCTACTTGAGGGAGTTGCTGGGCCATACGCCCGTCCAGGTGATCGCCGGAGCAGCCTTGGGGGCAGCCTGTATCACGTTATCTTTTGTCCTGGGAATCAACTGAACGCAATTGGGGCATGCTAGAGCAGGAGCATCACGGGTGGTCATGGCCTCCAGTTCTCAACCTCGTCCGATCCAGCGCTGCCCGGCCTGTGGCAAGCCGATCCCGGCCTATCGCTACAAGTCCCCCTACTGCGACCACTGCGGTTGGCGGGCAACCCCGGCAGGGCAAACCCCTCAAACAGGCGGATCTGGGGGCCAGAGATCCGGAGCTCAGGGGAGTAGGATTCAACAACACATTCAGCGCCTCGGCCTGCCCCCTCTGTTGCAGCCGCTGTTGAAGTTCGACTTTTACCTCTATCTGGGCTGGGGGATCAGCCCTCTGTTTCCGCTAGTCGTGGATCGACCGCTGCTGGCCGAATCCAATTACCTGTTGCTGCTCCCGCTCCTGTTGAGCTGGGGGCTGCTCTACTTGGCAGTGCGGGATCGGCCGTTGCCCCAGGATTTGCGGCTGCCGCGGCTGCTGCTGGATGTGGCGTTTATCCTGCTGCCCTTCTTCCAAAAAATCAACGTTTCCAAGGCCCCCAACCGGCCCTACTGGAATGCTCTGCTCATCTGGGTCATCGGGCTCCTCCTGTTTGCCGCCGTGGGGCTGTGGAGCTTTAGCCTGCTTCTGACGGCATTGACGCTGCTGTTGACCAGCTTCTGCACGCTGCTGTTCTAGCCGAGATGGTTGACAAACACTCCAGCCTCCCATGAGCATTCCTGCTGCCCGCCAACGCTTCCTCCAAGAAATTCAAGCGGATCCCATCGATCTGGGCCGAGCGGCCCTCTGGATCGCCCAAGAAGCCTATCCCGACTTGGATGTAGAAGAGTATTTGGCCGCTTTGGATGAGATGGCCGCAGAAGTGCAAGAGCGTCTTCCTCCCGAGCGCTACCCCCTGCGCGTCATCCGGATTTTAAATCGCTATCTCTTTGAAGATCTGGGCTTTTGTGGCAACAGCGAAGACTATTATGACCCGCGCAACAGCTTTTTAAACGAGGTGATCGATCGGCGCACCGGGATCCCGATCACTCTTTCTCTGATCTATCTAGAGCTGGCGCGGCGGATCGATTTTCCCATGGCAGGGGTAGGCATGCCCGGCCACTTTCTGGTGCGGCCCCTGTTTGCAGACGCGGAGATTTTTGTGGATCCCTTTCATCAGGGAGAAATTTTGTTTCCCGAGGACTGCCAAGAGCGTTTGGCACAGATCTACGGGCCCAGGATCCCTTTACAAGATCATCACCTCCGCCCCACCCCTCCTCGCCTAATCTTGGTGCGGCTGCTCAACAATCTTAAGCAGATTTACTTGAGCCGCGCCCAGCTAGAGCTTGCCTTGGCAGCGGTGGAGCGCATCTTGTTATTGATCCCAGAGTCCTTGCCCCACCTGAGGGATCGGGGCTTGCTCTGTTACCAGTTGGGGCGTTGGCAGCAGGCCTGTCAGGATCTGAGGCACTACCTCAACCAGGCGACCCTCCACCCAGAGCTCAGCGGCCCCGACGAGCATTTAATCCAAGAGATCCTACAAAGGCTAGAAGCTTACTCTGACTAAAGTCAGGTGCAGCAATTGCTCGAAAAAATCCTCCAATCGAGAGCTGGCCACCTAAGCAATACGGATCTCACCTGAGATCTCGCCTTGCCATCTTTGGGTGTCGCTGGGGCTTTTGCAAGAGTCTGGAGCAGCTTTCACCTCCTGGCGAAGAATTGCCTCTACCAGCTCGTCTAAAGCTTCCAGGTCAGATAGGTTGTAGTCTTTTTCCCGAAGGATTTTGTTAATAGAAAACTCCTGCTGCAGCGTCAGGGTCGAGGATCGTAAGACCTCGTCGATAATCTCGCGAATGCTCATTACAACCTCACAATCTGATGGCAATCTCAGCGGAGAATTTGTTATCTGAGCTCATAAACCTAGAATGCAAGAAATACTTGACGTAGCCATCCTGAGGATCACGTATTTTGGCCAAGATCTAGGGCCGCCCATGCTAAGGGAAACTGCCAAGGGTACTTTCACGGGGCCTCGCCGAGGCTTGGGAGCTCCCCAGGGAGGCTTGTCCGGTTCGCCTTTCCCAATCTTTTGCGAAGGGGGTGCGAGTGATGGGTTCACCCGATAGCTGCTGCAGTTTTGGCGACTTTGGGGCCAGTCGCGCCACGAGTGAGTTGCTTGGTCTAGGATCCCGGGGGGCGATCCACTAGTCTGTTGGTACTCCATTAGGATGAAGTGGGATCCTGTCGGCTAGCGGGTTTTGTGGGAAATCCCAGTCAAATCGCAGGTGAGGTTGTAGCACCATGACATTGACTTGGCAAACGGATGGACAGACTTGGTTTCTTCTGCCTCCCCAACCCCGTGCCGTGATCCACTTTCTGGGCGGAGCTTTTGTGGGATCCGCCCCACAATTTTTCTACAGCCGCCTGCTGGAAGAATTGGCCCGTATGGGCATGGCCGTTGTGGCTACCCCCTACACCACCGATATCGATCACGCGCAACTGGCTTTTAAAGCAGCGCAATCTTTGCATAGAAGCCTGCAGAGCAAAGGTTTGATGGGGTTGCCCCTCTTTGGCTTGGGCCACAGCCTTGGCGGTAAGCTGCAGATCCTCTCCTGCCTAGCCCTTCCTTCTTTGGGATCCCAGCGGCGCGGCAATATTTTCTTGGCCTACAGCAATGCGGGACTGGAACGGGCGCTGCCGGTGCTGCAGGCCTTGGCCCAGGCGTGGCCGCAACAGCAACTGAGCACTCTGTGGCGGATGTGGATGGGATCCTCGTCACCGCCAGTGAATCTGTGGTTGGAGTTTGAGCCTTCTCCGGCAGAAACCAATCGCCTTATCGAGGAGCAGTATCCGGTTAGAAACAACCTGCTTGTAGAGTTTCAGCAGGATGATATTGACGATATTCCGCTGCTCTATCAACAGCTTCGCCGCAAGTACGGAGGCTACACTGAATGGCAACGCCTGGAGGGGGATCACTTAACCCCGCTGGGTTTCAGCTATCCTTTCCGGGTCGGGGGGGAGTTCAGTCCCATCGATGCTTTCGCGCAGTTTTTTTATCAAAACTTACTGGCTCCTAACCAACGAATGATCCGGAGTATTCAAGCCTGGCTGGCAGCACAACTGGCTTAGTCGAGCCAGCTTAGGTCGGAGAGGAGCTCCTGTGAGTGGGGAGACTGAGCCTGCAGAGGAAACAGCATCTGTAGAATATCGCTCATCAGGAAGTAACAGGTTAAAACACCACCGGCAGCTACGGCCACCAGCGTTCCCGCCAACATGCGCGAGAACTCCTGCCGCTGAAACGCCTGTTCCATTAAGCGCAGCGCCCAGAACCCCAGTAGGATCACAATGGCAAGGATAATCAACATATCGTAATCTAAGCTGTAATCTATTGTAACGAACCTGTCGCTCAACTGCTATTGACAAAACCTGGTTAAAGCGTAAAGAGTTCTCTGTCTTCTGCAGCCAGCAACTTGTCGGCGGGGTAGCGGCGGGCGCGGCCCCCTGGGGCCTTGCCGGCCTTGTCTAAGCTACAGGCCCCAAAGGGATCCCGCTGGCAAAGATTGCTGGGCGTTCAAGCGGCCTACACCTGTCGCCCTTCGGGGGAAGCGCCGGCAACTGTTGCAAGATCTGGCAAAGGAGAAAGCTTCCGGGCAGCTCCTAGCTCCTCAGGCCAATTGTCTGCAGGATACCAAAATACATCGACCCGCCAGCGGCTGCTCGCAGGGGGATCCCTTACACTTGAGCTAACTGCTGCTTGAGAGGTGGGGTATGGTACGGCGGAGGCTGGCCGGCGCGGCTGGATCCCTGGCACTTCGGCGTTCTCTGCAGGCTCCTTTGCAGCAGCGCAGCCGGGCGATCAACCGTCGCCGCAAACTGATCTACCGCAGAACTCGCCTACTCTACCAGCGCAACTTGCCCCTTTACCTGCGCAATTTGCTGTTGCAGTACCGCACCAGCTTTATCTACAACCTCAAAGCTAGAGCTGTGATCAGAACTCGCTAGAGAATGTCGAGCTATCTTTTCGCTCTCAGCACAACGGTCTTCACAGCGCGAAAAACAGGCAGATGGCGATGGACATTGCCCTGCCGGAAAGTCTGGATTTATAGTTAAAAATTGTTGTCTGTAAGTCTTCTAAGAGAGAGGCCGGTCTCCCTCCGAGAGAAAAGAGTTGGAAGCGGGAGCCAAGCTAAGGCTACCGAATTGTAAAGCGGCCAACTCCTATCTTCTCGCCGTTGACATGAACCTCGACGCGGTAGCGCCCGGTGTAGGGTTGGCTGAAGCTGAGAAAGCCTCGCACCGTGTCGGCTAGGGGATCCCAGGGAAAATCAAACTTGCGGATCAGTTGCTCGCTCCCGGCTTCTCCGCCCTCGTAGTACCAGAGCATCTCCACCTGGGCGTTGGCAGGGAGGCTGCCCACCGGCAAGATGGCCCAGATCAAGGTGTCGGTGGTCTTAAACTCGGTTGTGGCCTCGCCAGGGCTGCCGTCTCCCCGACCTCGGTGCAGGCTGATCACCCTTGTCCCCGCCTCGTTTGGGGCTTTCTGGCTATAGGCGCGGGCATTGGCTTGCGCTTCCTGAGCGAGGCGATCCAGCTCGGCCAGCAAATCTTCCTGCCGCTTCAGGGCCTCGGTTGCTTCCTGTAGCCAGTGGGCGATCGGCTGCTCTGGAGCTGGGGAAGAAGGCTTTCGGGCGGCCCCGGTAAGGTTTTGGATGGGAAAGCCCCGAGCCGTCCCCACCTCGCTGCCCAGCAAGTTCAGCCAGCGGCTCCGCATTTCGGGTGTCATCTCTGGCTTGGCGGCGTAGGCAATGCGCACAGGGCCGTCTGGGCCTTGGGTGATGCGGCCAATTTCATGCTCTTGGATCCCGGCAACCTGCCCACGACAGCCGGCGCTACGGAACTCGTAGAGGACATCCTCTTCGCTTTCCCGGTGAAACTCCCACATTGTTTGGGGGCAGTACTCTAGGAGATTATTCCGCATATTGTTTGCCAGGAAGCGGGGCAATTTTGGTACCTGAACGTTCATGACCGAGAGCATTTCTCTCCAAGAGGCCAAGCTCGCCTCGGGCCGTATGAGAACAGTCAATGTAGCTGTCTCAGTAACTTGGCGATCGGCAAAAGCCCACTCCCCCACATCTCCTTCAATGAGGACATTTCCTGAAGGGCTGAGGTGAGCCAAGGCAAAGAGCAGGCCGGCAAAAAGGTTCAACATGATGATCCTCCCTACCAAGATTTGTACTGGGAAATGAGAGGGGAAAGTTCTCAATCAGCTCGCCGGGCAGGCAACGAAAGGAGACTGGACAAGAAGGACAGCCCTTTGTTGTCGCTTTCTCAAGGCTCACCCCAGAGGAGCTCAATGATCCGGGTGGCTTTTGGCAAAATGGCAGTTACAGCCTGCTTGGGCAAAACCCGTATCGTCACACGAGCTGAAACCTTACTCAGGTAAGGTTTTTTCTGTGGGCTATATTCCTTTGAACCGCAAGCTCTAGAGGGCACCAGTAGCCTATCACAGGCTAGCTCAGTTTCGATCCCTGTTTTTCAGAAACGCCACATTCTTTCTGAGCAGTATACTCGTTTACCTTAAGCAGATATGATTTTGTTCGTTCAAAAACCTAAAACTCTCTCGGATGACAATTGAGAGTCATCGAGAACAAATCATTCACCGGAGTCGTCGGCGCCAGAAGGGAGGATCTTCCCGGTTATCAACCAGTTATCCCCCACAGTCTGCAGTTGCGGCTCCAACAGTTGCCAGCTTTGGTTCACATCCGGGATCCCTTCTCCTGCTACGGGGGTTGGCGCGTCGGCCCCGCCCAAGATCTTGGGAGCGATGAAGGCGGCCACCTTCTGGATGGCCCCATCTTTAAGGGCTGCCCAGGCCAAGGTGCCGCCGCATTCCCAGAGGGCACTCAGACAGCCTCGCTCAAAGAGAACCTGCGCCGCTTGAGCCGGGGTTACTTGATCCAGGTGCAGCAGCTCCACCCCTTGCTTGGCCAGGGATCCCCAGAGGGGATGGGCTTCAGTGGCCTCGGTAATCACCAAAGTTGGCGCCTCCTCCGCTCGCCACAGGTGGGCCAGCGGGGGCAGATTCAGAGAGCGGCTGAGAACCACTCGCAGGGGCTGGGATCCGTGAAAATCCGGCAGGCGGCAGGTAAGGTGGGGGTTATCGTGCCAGACGGTGCCGGAGCCCACGATGACTGCATCGTGCCAGGCCCGCTGGCGGTGAACCCACTCTCGCGCCAGCGGATTGCTGATCCAGCGGCTGTGGCCGGTGGCGGCGGCGCTCTTGCCGTCTAGGGTCATGGCGTATTTGAGCAGGCCAAAACACCGTTTCTGCACAATGGCGAAGGCAAAGCCTTCGTTGAGCTCCTGACATTCCTGCTCCAGCACCCCCACCGTCACCTCAACCCCTGCCTCCTGCAGGCGGCGGATCCCTTTGCCGGCCACCAGGGGATTGGGATCCTGCATTCCCACCACCACCCGCCGGATCCCGGCAGCCAGGATGGCCTCGGTACAGGGAGGGGTGCGCCCGTAGTGGTTGCAGGGCTCGAGGTTGACGTAGAGGGTAGCGCCCTTGGCCAGGGATCCCGCCTGTTGCAAAGCCAACACCTCGGCATGGGGCTGGCCGGCTCCCGGATGAACGCCTTCCCCCACCACCTGATCCCCCCGGACAATAACGCAAGCTACCCGCGGGTTAGGGGAGGGGCGCTGCGGTGTGGAGCGGGCCAAGGACAGGCACCGTTCCATCCATTGCCGATCCGAGTTCATAAGGGGCCGGGATCAAGCTACAGTTGCTCTGGATTCTAGCCTTGCCATCTGGGGAACAAAAGCCGACCCGTTCCCTTCAAGTGCGCGACGGATCTGGGCGCTGTTGGCGACTTCACCCGCTGGCCCGTCCAGGAGCTGGAGGGCGTTTTTGGTAAGCTGGTTACGGCCTTGGCAGAAGGGATCCCATGGACAGCCTTCAACTTTGGCAGCGCTACTGCGATTGGCTCTACTACCATCCCGAGCTGGAAATTTTTGTTGATATCAGCCGCATCCGTTTTACTTCCGCTCAGGTGGAAGCGCTGCGGCCTGCCTTTGCCCGCGCCTTTGCCGAGATGCAGGCCCTAGAAGCCGGGGCCATTGCCAATCCCGACGAAGGCCGCCAGGTGGGCCACTACTGGCTGCGGGCGCCGGAGCTGGCTCCTAGCGCCGAAATTCGGCAGGCAATTCAAGACTGCCTCGAACAGGTGGAGAGCTTTGCCAAGAAGATCCACTGCGGCACGATCCCAGCCAGTGGGGGAGGGCGTTTCACCGAGCTGCTCTGGATTGGCATTGGCGGCTCGGCTCTGGGGCCACAATTTGTGGCGGAGGCCCTGGCTCCGCTGCAGCCGCCCTTGAACATTCACTTCATCGACAACACGGATCCGGACGGGTTTGACCGGGTGCTGGGACGGCTGGCCGGCAAACTGGGACAAACCCTGGTGGTTGTCACCTCCAAATCCGGCAACACGCCCGAGCCGCGCAACGCCTTGGTGGAAGTGGAGCTGGCTTACCGGAAGGCAGGGATCCCCTTTTCTGCCCATGCAGTGGCCATCACCGGCCCCGGCAGCCAATTGGAGCAGCAGGCGCGGCAGGAGGGGTGGCTAGCCGTTTTTCCCATCTTCGACTGGGTGGGGGGGCGCACCTCGGAAACTTCCGCGGTGGGCCTGCTGCCGGCAGCGTTGCAGGGGATCGACATCCGGGCTTTGCTGGCCGGAGCTGCCACCATGGACAAAGCCACCCGCGTACCCCATCTGGAGCGCAATCCTGCCGCCCTCTTGGCCATGGCCTGGTACATCGTCGGCGAGGGGCGAGGGCGCAAGGATATGGTGGTTTTACCCTACAAAGACCGCCTGGCGCTGTTTAGCCGCTACCTGCAGCAGTTGGTGATGGAATCTCTAGGCAAGTCCCACGACCTGCAGGGCAACCGCGTGGAGCAGGGCCTAACCGTCTACGGCAACAAGGGCACCACCGATCAGCACGCCTACGTGCAGCAGTTGCGGGACGGCCTCAACAACTTCTTCGTCACCTTCATCGAGGTGCTCCAGGATCGCGAGCCGGGGATCCCTTCCCCCTTCGTAGAGCCCGAGGTAACCAGCGGCGACTATCTGGATGGCCTGCTGCAGGGCACCCGCCAAGCCCTCTACGAAAACGGGCGCGACTCCGTCACCATAACGCTGCCGCGGGTGGACGCCCGCTCCGTGGGGGCCCTGATTGCCCTCTACGAACGGGCAGTGGGCCTCTACGCCTCTTTAATCCAGGTCAACGCCTACCACCAGCCGGGGGTGGAAGCAGGCAAGAAAGCGGCCAGCGCCGTCCTGCAGCTCCAGCGCCAGGTGCTGGAGGTGATGCGAGAGCAAAAGGGATCCCTGACCTTGCCCCAGTTGGCGGAAAAACTGGGCTGCCCAGAGCGCATCGAGACCCTGTACTGGATTGTGCGGCATCTGCAAGCCAATGGCCGCAGTCTAGTGCTTGTGGGGGATCCTGGCCGACCCTTGGAGCTAAGCATCCAGCCGCGCCCGGCCTGAGAGTATAGAAGAGGCAACCTGAAGAGAGGTTTGACCAATCTGTACCTTACCTTAAACCCCTCCTGTGCAGCCGGCCTGTCTGCCTAGAATCGAGCAAGAGGCTACTCCAGGAGGAGACTATGGACCAACCTGCCGCCGTCCTGCCTTTACAAACCCCAAAAGATGTCTCCATCGAGGACATTGAGCAGGAGCTGAACAAGATCTGGTCCTCCAAGGGAGAGAGCGTTGCCGCCCGGGCTGCCACCTTTACCCTGGTGGTGTATGAGTCGCTAGACGATGCCCTGCTGCTGCCTTCCCCCACCGTCGAAGCCATTGCCACCCAGAACCCCTGCCGCGTCATCGACCTAAGGGCCAAACGGGAGGGAGCCACAGACGACGCCATCGAGGCCCAGGTGGCGGCCTATTGCCCGGTGACCCGCGAGCAGCGCAGCTCGCTGGTGTGTTGTGAGTACATCACCCTGAAAGCGCCGGAATCGGCTTTTGTGCGCGCTTGCAGCACTGTCGCCTCGCTGTTGATCCCCAACCTGCCCACGTTCCTGTGGTGGCAAGGGAACTTAGACTTGAATAGCTTGTTGTTTCAAAAGCTGGTAGCCCTGAGCAACCGCGTCATCGTCGACTCGCGGGGCTTTGTCAACCCAGAAGAAGACCTGCAGGAAATTCATCTCCTCATCAGCGAGGGGCACCACTGCGGGGATCTCAACTGGCGACGGCTGCTGCCCTGGCAGGAACTCACCGCCCAAGCCTTCGACCCCCCAGATCGGCGAGAGTCTCTGTCCTGGATAGATCAAGTAACCATTGACTACAGAGCTGGCAACCCCTGCCAGGCCCTCCTTTTCTTGGGCTGGCTGGCCAGCCGGCTGGGGTGGACGCCCACCGAGCGGGCCCAGACTTGGGAACACGACTACGAGATCGACCGCATCCGCTTCCAAACCCAAGCGGGAGGCGAGGTGAGGGCAGAATTGGCTGCCGTGCCCCTGGTCTCGGAGATGAGCCAGGCGGGAGATCTCATCGGCTTGCGCCTCACCTCCAGCAACCAGGAAGCCGACGCCTGCACCGTGCTCTGTTCAGAAACCACAGGGTGCATGCGCATGGAAGCCATGGGAGGTGCCCAGAGGTGCGTGGTTCGCCAGGTGGCTCCCCTGGAGCAGGAGTCCTTGGAAACGCTGCTAGCTGCCGAGTTGCAGCGGCCTGGCCCCAACTATCTTTACGAAGAGACCTTAGGGGTGGTGGCCCAGATCCTCAAATTAAAGAAAAGCGGAGCGCTGGGGTAGAATCTCGATTTCGTTGTTGGCAATCTTGGGGAGACGGATACTGTCTCGCGTTCAAATGCAGGGAAGCGAAGACCCCAACCCAGCGCTTGACAGACGAGAACCTAGGCTTCTCGGGATATCCCGACAAATCGGCCCAAGAAAGCTAGCCAGATCCGCCTATCCACTGTCGAAGCCAGCTCAGCGCAGCCCCAGGACGGAGGCCAGCACGCTGTGACCTACCAGGGCTTCCACCGCAATGCTAATGGCAAACCCCAGCATGGCCAATCGCCCGTTCCAGCGCTCGGCCTTTTCCGTCCACCCAATTTCCCACTCGGGCGGAGCCTCGCCCTCTTGCCCATACTGAGGCACGTATCGCGGACGAGCAGCACCCTCCCAGCCCGCAGGACGCTTGGAGTTGAAGAAAGCCATCGAACCGAGGGCAACAGCAGCCACCAGCCCGCTCACCATAACTGCAATGTAAGGAAAGAAAGGGTTGTCGAGGATCATCGGCCTGTTGGGTTCAGTGAAACAGTCAATAGCCTGGGTAGCGAGCCGATCGGGCAGCCCCCAGACAGAACGCCCGACCTGATGCTTGCGTAAAACTCAGATGTTCTCAACTATCGCAGTCCCAGCCACTGAGCGAGAGTGGTGACAAAAACACTGTGACCCACCAGCGCCTCTGTGGCAACGCTGATCACCAAACCCACCATAGCCAGGCGGCCATTCCAACGCTCCGCCTGCTCCGTCCAGCCCGGGATCCAGTCGTTGGTGGTGTCGTAGTATTGGGCCACAGAAGCGGAGTCCAGGCGAGAAGGGATCCTAGGAGAGGATTGCATAGGTAATGCCTCATAACTGTACGTAAACAAACTTAACATAAAATTACAGTTCTTGACAACTTTTCCGACTGGCGAGGGGAGGTAGGGATCCCTGGCGAGAGGGAAGGAGTTTGCCGAGGGGTGCCCAGAGCGATGCCATACTGAGGGAGGTAGGCTTCTGCGCAGACTATGGCGGTATCCTCTCTTTCTTCCCCCAAGCTGGACCAGGCTTTTGACGCTGCTGCCGACTTAGCTGCCCAGGTGCGGTCGGATTTTCCAATTTTGCAGCGCCAAGTCAACGGCCAGCCGCTCATCTATTTTGACAATGCGGCCACTTCCCAGAAGCCGCTGGCGGTTTTGCAGGCAATGGATTTCTACTATCGGCACAGCAACGCCAACGTGCACCGGGGAGTGCATACCTTGGGCAACGAAGCCACGGAGGCCTACGAGGGGGCGCGGGAGAAGATTGCCCGCTTTATCAACGCGCCTTCCCCGCAAGAGATCATCTACACCCGCAACGCCAGCGAGGCCATTAACCTGGTGGCCTACAGTTGGGGCATGAGCACCCTAGAGCGGGGGGATGAGATTATTCTGTCGGTGATGGAGCACCACAGCAACTTGATCCCCTGGCAATTCGTGGCTCAAAAGACGGGGGCCTGCCTCAAGTTTATCCAGATCACGCCCGAGGGCGAGCTGGATTTGGAGCACTACCGCTCTTTGCTGGGCGACCGCACCCGCCTAGTGGCTGTAACTCACGTCTCCAACATGCTGGGATCCATCAACCCTGTCCGGGAGGTGGTTGAGTTAGCCCATCGCTGTGGGGCCAAGGTGTTGCTGGATGCCTGTCAGAGCGTGCCCCACATGCCGGTGGATGTGCAGGCCCTAGACTGCGATTGGCTGGCCTTTTCTGGGCACAAGATGGGCGGCCCCACGGGGATCGGGGTGCTCTACGGCAAGCGGGAGCTGCTGCGGGCCATGCCGCCCTTTTTGGGCGGGGGCGAGATGATTGCCGAGGTGTACTGGGATCACGCCACCTACGCCGATATCCCCCACAAGTTTGAGGCGGGCACGCCGGCCATTGCCCAAGCGGTGGGTCTGGGGGCAGCCGTCGATTACCTAAGCCAGATCGGTCTGGAGCGCGTGCATGCCCATGAGCAAAAGTTAACCGCTCGCCTCCTAGAAGGGCTTCAGCGCATTCCAGGCATTACAATCTATGGCCCCAAGGACCCGACGCGGCGGGCGGGGCTGGTCAGCTTTTCGGCGGAGGGCATCCACCCCCACGACCTGTCCACCCTGCTGGATGAGCAGGGGATCGCCATCCGGGCCGGCCACCACTGCACCCAGCCGCTGCATCGCCACTTGCAGGTGCAATCGACGGCGCGGGCCAGCGTTTACCTCTACAACACCTTGGCCGAGGTGGATCGCTTCCTGGAGGTGCTGGCGGAGGCGGTGGCGTTTTTCAGGGAGGCCTTGGGGTAGCCGAGGAAGATGCTCTACCGCCGCTTTGGGCGCACACAGCAGCTTATGTCGGCTTTCTCCCTGGGCAGCATGCGCCTAGTCCATGTGCCGCCGGAGCAGGCCCAGGCCACGGTGGCAGCGGCGCTAGAAGCAGGGATCAACCACATCGAAACGGCGCAGGCCTATGGCCAGGCCGAGGTGCTCTTGGGGGAGATCCTGCAGAAGCTGGCGGTGCCGCGGCAGCGCTTGATCCTGACCACCAAGCTCACGCCTGGCGAGAGGCTGCGGGAACGGCTGGAGGGATCCCTGCAGCGGCTACAGGTGGAGTATTTGGATCAGTTTGCCTTCCACGGCATCAACCTGCCCGAACACCTGGAGTGGGTGCTGCAGGAGGGCTTGCCGCTGCTGCGGCAGGCGCAGCAGGAGGGCTTGGTGCGCTACATCGGCTTTTCCACTCATGGATCCCTGGAGCTAATCCTGCAGGCCATCCAGAGGGGCCAGTTTGACTTTGTGAATTTGCACTACCACTTTTTCCAGCAGCGCAATGCCGCGGCCCTGGAGGCAGCAGCCCAGCAGGATATGGGGGTGTTCATCATCTCCCCTGCCGACAAAGGGGGGATGCTCTATCGCCCGCCCCAGCGTCTCCGGGAGAGCTGTGCGCCCTTTAGCCCCCTGGAGTTTGCCTATCGATTTTTGCTGGCGGATCCCCGCATCCACACCCTCAGCCTGGGCATTACCCATCCCGACGAGCTGCAGACGGCCCTGGCGGCCCTGCAGGATCCCGAGCGCTGGTGGACGGAGGGCCTGCAGGTACAGGAGCGGCTGCATCAAGCGGAGCAGGAACGCCTGGGCTCCAGCCGCTGTGCCCAGTGCTACGCCTGCCTGCCCTGTCCCGAAGGGATCCACATCCCAGAGGTGCTGCGGCTGCGCAACTTGGCTCTCGCCCACGAGATGACCGAGTTTGCCCAATATCGCTACAACATGTTCGGCCAGGCAGGGCACTGGTTCCCAGGGGTGCCTGCCGACCGCTGCAGCGAGTGCGGCGACTGCCTGCCCCGTTGTCCGCAGCACCTGCCGATCCCGGAGTTGTTGGCCGAAACCCACCGCCTTTTGCACCGCTCTCCCATCCGGCGGCTGTGGGAGTAAGGGCCCCTTCTCCCAGGGGGTGAGGGGGGTGAAAATCTTGGCCAGGAGAGCCAGCTAGGGGGAAGCCTCTTGCTGCTCCGGAGTTCAAGGCTCTAGCGCCGCTTGCTGCGCAGGGTTTTGGCACGGTTGTGTACCTGTCTAACAAACAGAGGCAGGAGCTGTTCCTGAATGTAGGCAAAGGCTGCCGGGAGGCCTTCTCTTTCGTAGATAAGGCCGATTTCTGCCTCCACCTGGGTGGGATCCCGCAGAGCCGACAAAAATTGGTTGGAGGTGAGCCAGGTGAAGAGTTCCGCGCGGCTAAGATCGCAGCCGGGAGGGGAAGGCACCTGCCAGTCGGGTGGCGGGCCGAGCAGCCACTGGCGGGCAAAGAGGCTCAGCACCGCATCTCCTAGCCACGCCTTGTCCCGTCGGGATCCCTCGTCCAACTGGGCCACCTGCTGTCTGACGGTCGAAGCAAACTGGGATCCGGGCACCATGGGCAGCACTTAGAAGGAGCAGCAAGGGTAGCAGAGCTTCCCTGCCTCATTCTACTAAGATGGGGTCTGGCCCACCCTCAGCGGGTAAAGGGGCGGAGTTGGCTGTTTTGAGGATCTCAGTGCATGTTGTTGGAGCTTACCCCAGAAGAGTGCGAGGCGGTGATCCCGCTGGTGCCGACGCGGCTCCAGTACGCAGCTTACTGGAGCGATGCCCTCAAGAGCGTAGGCCGGATCATTACAGCTATTTTGGTGGGCGTAGCGCTGCTGGTGCTGTCTCGCGCTTTTGGCGAGGGATCCTTCTTGGGGGCAGTCTCCTTTCTGGCGGGGTTTCTCTCGTTGCTCTACCCTTTCCTCTGGGGGCCCCTCTACACCATCTCCCGCCGGCAGCTAGCCTTTCGCGAGATCCCTTACGGAGGGCTCTTTTTTGGCCAGGTGTTGAGCACCCGCCGCTACGAGGTGGTGGTGGAAGAGCGGGAAAAGGTGGATGAAGAGGGGCAACTCTATATTGAAGAAGTGCGCGAGCGCCAGTTTGAGATGGAAATTGGCGATGAAACAGGAGTTCTCTACCGAGTGCGGGCCAGGGACGATCCCCGCTACCGGCGAATTGTTAAAAAGCAATCGGTGCTGGCGCTGGTGAAGGCCTATTCCCGCGATCTGCGGCGCCGACCGACCTTGAGCGAAGTCTACGTGGTCAAGCTAGGGGAGTGGGTGGGAGATGTTTCCTATCTGGATCGGGAGGCGTTTTTGGAGTTGGCCGACGAGCTGCTGGCGCTCGAGCTAGGACCGGAGGCGAAGGCATAGAAACCTTATGTCAGAGGCTGGAATCACCCGCGCAGCTTGGATCGTGGCGGCCTTGGTGGTGTCGGCAGCCCTGGGGCCGCGGTTGGCTCTGCCTTTGGCTGGGATGGTGGGCTTGGTGATTGTCGAGCAGGTGGCCTTTGGGGGGCGGCTCTCGGGGTTGCTGGGCGCGCTGCTGGATTGGGCTTCTCCAGCCTATCGGCGGCGGGTCATCTGCCACGAGGCAGGACACATTGTGGTGGCCCACCTGCTAGGGATCCCCTTGCGCGGCTACGTGCTGGGCCCCTGGCAGGCTTTCCGACACGGGATCCCCGGCTACGGGGGAGTGCAGCTGGATCAAGCCCCCATGCGCACCTGGGAAGCCCAGGGGGGCATCCCCTGGGCAGATCTAGAGCGCTACAGCCTGTTTTGGATGGCAGGGGCTGCCGCGGAGTCTCTCCAATATGGCCAAGTGGTGGGAGATGAGGAGGATAGACAACAGTTGGCCAAGCTGCTGGCAGGGATCTCAGCAGCCCAGCCCTTGACCTCTGCGGCTCAAATGAGGGCCTACATCAACCGCTTTCTGCGCCAGAGCCGGGCCTTGTTGCAAGCCCACCCCGAAGCCTATGCCGTTGCCGTCCGGCACCTAGAGCAGGGATCCCCCCTCCAAGACTGCCTAGCTGCCCTTGCGGCCAGCTTGGAGGAGCGGTGTCAACAACCTCCCTCGCCCTCTTCTGAAACCTCTTGCTGATACACTGTGACATACGAAAAAAGCTCGGGATCCCCCAGGCTCGGGATCCCAGCGGTTGACTACATCGTTGTGTCGCTTAGGGAGGATCCATCTTGCGCCCCATCCTCATTGCCGGCAACTGGAAAATGCACAAGACTCAGGCTGAGGCTCGCCAGTTTCTGCGCGAGTTTCGTCCAGCCCTGCAAGCCTCGTCTGCAGGGGTGAGGCCGCAGCGGCAGATCATTCTCTGCGTGCCCTTCACAGACCTGGCCGTGGTGGTAGAAGAAACGCGGGGATCCGGCATGGCTGTGGGAGCCCAGAACCTGCACTGGGAGGATCAAGGGGCGTTTACGGGAGAGATCTCCGGCCCCATGCTGGCAGAGCTGGGGGTGCGCTACGTTATCGTCGGCCACAGCGAACGGCGGCAGTACTTTGGCGAAACCGATGAAACCGTCAACCGGCGCTTGGCCGCGGCCCAGCGGCACGGGCTCACCCCCATCCTCTGTGTGGGGGAAAGCTTGCAACAGCGGGAGCAAGGCCTGACCGAGTCTTGGATTGTGGGACAGTTGGATCGCGCCTTGCCGGGGATCGATCTGCGCAACCTCGTGATTGCCTACGAGCCAATCTGGGCCATTGGCACGGGGAAAACCTGTGCAGCCGCCGAGGCCAACCGCGTCATCGGCCTTATCCGCCAGCATCTGGGCGCCGACCACCTGCCCATCCTCTACGGTGGCTCGGTCAAAGCCAGCAACATCGACGAGCTGATGGCCCAGCCGCAGATTGACGGTGTACTGGTGGGAGGGGCCAGCCTCGATCCCCAAGAGTTTGCCCGCATTGTCAACTTCCAGGCCCTGACTCCTGCCGCAGCAGCGGCTCCCTAGGTTCCTCAGCGAGATTGCCCCCACAGTAGAGCCACGGGAAAAGACTTGAGGACGGCGCCCACCGACAAGGTGTCGCCGGCAGGGATCCCTTCTTGGGTGAGGCCATTGACCCACTCCAGCCGCTTCCAGCGCGGCAGCTGAATTTCTGTGTCTTTCCAAACAGCGTCCCCCAAGGGATCCTGCGTCTGGTAAATTAGGGAGGTTAGGAAGCGGGGCGCCACCACCAGGACGACTTGTTTGTCGTGCTGACGGGCAAAAGCAATGACATGGTTGGCATAGGAGCCGCTCACCTGCAGGGGAATATAACTGCCTTCCAGAAATAGCTGCGGCTGTTCCTGACGGGCCTTTAGCACCTGATGGATGAGAAACAGCTTAATGCGGCCGTCGTGGCGGTGAAGCAGAAGATCTTGGATAAGTTGCAGGGGATCCTGCTTGATTCGCCGTTGAATTTCTTCGAGGTAAGCCAGGCGGCGGGAAAAGTCCACAGGCCGACGATTGTCGGGATCGACCATGCTGAGATCCCACAGCTCCGTGCCCTGGTAGATATCCGGGATCCCAGGGCTGGTGAGCTTCAGCAGGGTTTGAGAGAGAGAGTTAAAGATGCCAAAGTGGGCAATTTTGCGCTGAAAGGGCAGGAAAGACTCCAAGAAGGGGCTTGAGGGCCGCAGGATCTGATCGATGAAAGCAAGGGTAGCTTCTTCGTATTCGGTATCGGGGCGAAGCCAAGCAGTATGAACCTTAGCTTCCCGAACTGCTTTAATGGCGTAGTCTTTAACTCGCTGGATAAAGGTAGGAACTTCCTCTGGTTGAAAAGGATAGGAGCCGATCAAAGTCTGATAAAGAAAATACTCGTCGTTGCGATCGGGCAGCTCCGAACGCTTCGCTTGCTTGCTGCGAACTTTGTAGCCAAGATTCAACTCATGCCAGAGTTTAATGTGCTTCTCCCATTCAGCGGGGAGTTCCGAGAGCACATTCAGGCGGGCCCGCACATCCTCGCCGCGTTTGGTGTCATGGGTGGAGGAAGCATTCATTGAGAAGGGCCACTGGGCTGCTCGTTCTTGGTTAAAGCGATGGAACTCTTGGACAGAAATGCCAAAACGATATAGATCCCCACCTACTTCGTTCAGGGATAGCAGCCTGTTGTAAACGTAGAAGGCCGTATCCTCTACCCCTTTGGCCATGAGAGGGCCAGCCAACTGTTGCAGCCGCATGGCAAAGTAGATTTGCTCGTTTTTCTCTTCCTCTGAGACGTTTTCGGGGAACTCAAGGCAGAGAAAGCGCTGCAGGAAATTCAGCTCGTTAACCAAAATGGGCAGGTTCTCCTTAGCTTTCTCTACAGCTTGGCGGACGGCCTGTTGACCTTCTGAGCTGAGGATCCCTTCGTGGATGTAGACTCGGTAAACTGGGAAACACACCAAAACCTCTGCCAAGGCTCGGCGCAAGCTGTAGAGGGTGAAGTCATTGGCATAGCGGTGATGGCTGGTAATCTGCTTGAGCAAAAAAGCAAGGTTGTCCATGTCCCCTGCCAGGTTGCGCTCGATAATCAGCCGTTTTTTATCTTCGATAACCTGTTCTGGTGACTGTTGCAGGTTGGTGAAATCTTGATAAAGAGCACTGAAGGCTTCTGCATTCTCCGATTGGCAAAAGATGCCATTAAGCTTAGCTAAAAAGTCGTAACCCGTTGTGCCTTGAACTGGCCATTGCTGAGGTAGCTTCTCATTAGCTTCTAGTATTTTTTCTACCACAATGTAGAGATCTGGACAGCGTTCTCGCAGACGGTGGAGATACTCCTCTGGGTTAAATAGGCCATCGATGTGGTCGATGCGTAAACCTGTGAAGCGCCCCTGTTCTGCGAGCTTGAGAATGAGCTGATGCGTTTTGCGAAATACTTCGCGATCTTCCATCCGCAGCGAGATCAGATCGTTGATGGTAAAAAAACGACGATAATTAATCTCCTCAGCACCCACCTTCCAAAAGGAGAGGCGAAAGTTTTGCCGTGCCAAAAGGCTGTCCAACAAGTCAAAGCTGGAGGGATCCCCGGGCTTGCCGTTGAAGATGGCGATGTTCTCGTCAAAGAAGCTTTGAATATGCGGGCTAGAGGTGTAGAGCTCCCAGAGGGAGTGCTTGGCAAAGCTAATTTGATCCGTGCGCTCTAGGAGATCCTCTTTGCTAGGAATAAACTTGAGGCTGAAGAGGATCCCGAGTAGTTTGACATAGTCGGGGTGGCTGCGCCCTAGTTTCCGCCGCAACTTGCCCAGGTTATAGGTAAAAACATCGGCATAGGTGTCAATATTGAGAGGAAATCTTAAGTTGTAGTAGTTAATGCTCAGGCCGTCGGCATCATAGCGTAGCTGAATCTGGCCTGACTCCAGGCACTTGTTGTAGAAGTCGCCCAGGAAGGGAGCAAGGATTCTGCCCTTGATCCCCAGATAGGAGTGATCCCAATTCACGTCAAAGTAGTCGATAAAGTCTGAGTTAGGCCCGCTTTCCAAAACATCCATCAGCATTTGGTTTTGGCCGTCGTAGGCCATGTGGTTGGGCACGATGTCTTGGATCCAGCCGATTCCCTGCTGGTTGAGGGTTTCCCACAAGAGTTCAAACTTTTCACTCCCCCCTAACTCCACGTTGATCTGCCTGGGATCCACGACGTCGTAGCCATGGGTGCTGCCCTTGCGGGCCTGAAAGATGGGGGAAGCATATAGATCGCTGATGCCCAGCAACTTCAGGTAGGGGACAATTTGCCGCGCTGCCTCGAAGTCAAATCCAGCGTGAAACTGAATGCGATAGGTGGAAGTCGGGATCCGCATGACGACCTCAAAACGACGACAAGGTGGCTCAGCCCATGACCAGAAGGGATGTTTCCAGGGTAGCGGCTAAGATCGGGAGGTCCCGCATAAAGATCGGCAAAACCCTAGATAGGTGTTCAGGGGCACAAGAGCGCCAAAGGGCAAGCAACGATGCTAAACCAGGCGGCGGCGAGATGGGCAACGATTTTTCTCTTGAGCGGCACTTCTGGGAGCGACCTGAGCTTTGCCCAAGGGGAGTTGCGGGTGGGGGACGAACCGGTTTTCACCCTGCCCACTCCCGCTGCCTCTGCCCATCTGCGTCTGGTGCAGCAACGTCTGGAGGAGATTTTGCTGCAGGCCAGCAGCTCCCAGCCCCAGGTCGGTTTGGAGATCCCTGCTCCTCCCACTCCGGATCCCTTGGTGGCTCCTCTGCCAGCCCATACTCTTCTCAATGGGCAACTGCCGTCGACAGTGACGCCGGTGGATGCAGAGGCCTACGCCACTTCTCAACCGGCGGATTTGGCGCGACGGCTACAGAAGACCCTAGACTCGGCGGAGAGCCAGCAGCGGCTCTATCGCCGATAATGGGCGGCTGGTTACCGGTGGACCGTGCATCGGGAATCATGTCGTTTATTGGCAGATCCCTTTTGGGGAGGATCCCCTGGGGTTTTCCTATCAGCCGGTGCTGCCGGATCCCCCGCCGGAGCGGCTATTTTTGTTAAACCGCCTGCCTCAGTTTGTGCCCTACGAGTTGCGACCCTAAGCGTTTTTCTACGGCCTCCTATGTCCTCTACACCATCCACGCCAACCCTTCCCCGCCAGCCCCGCATCCTGTTGGGCCTGCGGGCTGACCATTTTCGCCATCCTGTGGATCTGCAGGCAACCCGCTCTCTGCAGCAGGTGCCGGGGCTGGGCCTGCTGATTCAGAATTTGCTCGGCTCGACGGCAGGGGAGATCTTTTATCTGGATAACATCGCCTCGAGCATTCAAATCAACGAGCACCAGTTGCCGGAAATTCACCAGCTTCTGGTGCAGGCCTGTCGCATTCTAGATCTGGAAGTGCCCCAGCTCTACGTGCGCCAAAATCCCGTGCCCAACGCTTACACTTTTGCCATGCAGGGGAAAAAGCCCTTTATCGTCCTGCACAGCTCCCTGCTGGACTTGCTGGAGCCGCCGGAAATTCAAGCCGTGATCGCCCACGAGCTGGGCCACCTCAAGTGCAACCACGGCGTCTACTTGACGATGGCCAACCTTCTCATGCTCTCGACCAGTTTGCTCCCCTTCGGTGGGCTCTTCTATCAAGCGCTGCAAGATCAACTGCTGCACTGGCTGCGCTGTGCCGAGTTTACCTGCGACCGGGCGGCGCTGCTGGTTACCCAGGACGCAAGAACGGTGATCTCGGTGCTAATGAAGCTGTGCGGCGGCTCGCCGCAGTTGGCCGCCAAGCTCAATGTGGATGCTTTTCTGGAGCAGGCCCGCACCTACGAGGAGCTGGACGACGATCTCTGGCAGCTTGAGCTGAAGCAGATGCAGACCATTGGGCGCACCCACCCGCTGCCGGTGCTGCGAGCTCGGGAAATTGAGCGCTGGTTCCGCAGCAACACTTACCGGCAAATTTTGGAGCAGCACGGCTCGACTGCTGCCTGAGAGGCCAGGATGGCTTCCCTCGGAGTGACCTCTGGCCTCCCCCTGATTGTGGGGGAGACCCTTTTCGATTGTTTCCCAGACAAGGTGGTGCTGGGCGGTGCGGCTTTGAATGTGGCTTGGAACCTCAAAGGGCTAGGATCCGATCCCGTCTTGCTCAGCCGCGTCGGCCAAGATGAGGCGGCAGAACAGTTGTTGGCGGCGCTGCGGCGGCAGGGGCTGCGTCTGGAAGGGCTGCAGCGGGATCCGCTTCACCCCACCGGCCAAGTCCGGGTCACGCTGGATGGGGAGGGGATTCCGACCTTCGCCATCTTGCCCGACCAAGCCTACGACTACATCCAGTTGGACAGGGCAGCTCTGCAAGCCCTCCGCCCCAGCCTGATCTACCGGGGCAGCTTGGCGGCGCGTCGAGAAGCAGCCCATCGCCATTTTCAGGAGACCCTTCCCACTTTGGGCTGTCCGGTGTTTTTGGACCTCAATCTGCGGGATCCCTGGTGGCGCCCAGGCCCCGTCCGGGAAATGCTGCGCACCTGCGCTTGGCTGAAGCTGAACCAAGAGGAGCTGGAGCAGGTGGTGCAGTTAGAAAGCATCCCCGCCGGCAAGGTGGAGGAACAGGGGCAGGCCTTGCGGGCGCGGTTGAACCTGAGGGGCTTGTTCCTAACGCTGGGGGCGGCAGGTGCATTCCTGTTCACCGGTAGGGGGGTGTATCGGGGGGAGCCGGTGCCGGTGCCGCGGCTGGTGGATACGGTGGGGGCAGGGGATGGGTTTAGCGCGGTGGCCATCCTGGGCCTGCTGCAAGGATGGCCGGAGGCGGTGTTGCTGCAACGGGCGGTGGAGTTTGCGGCGGCCATCTGTGGAGTTGCGGGGGGCGCCCCCCCAGATCCGGCGTTCTATCGCCCCTTCCGGCAAGCGTGGGGGCTGTAGAAGCTACTGGAACTGGCGCCAGTGGAACTGGGCGTAGCGCCCCCCCTTGCTCAGCAACTCGCGATGATTGCCCTCCTCCAACAGTTGCCCCTGCTCGAGGACGAAAATGCGATGGGCGCTGCGCACCGTAGAAAGGCGGTGGGCGATCACAAAAACCGTGCAGCGCTGCATCAACCGCTGCAGAGCTTCCTGCACCAAGGCCTCAGACTCGTTATCCAAAGCAGAGGTGGCCTCGTCCAGGATCAAGATCTTGGGGTTGAGCAACACGGCGCGGGCAATGGCCAACCGCTGCCGCTGGCCGCCGGAGAGGGTAACTCCGCGTTCTCCAACACGGGTGGCGTAGCCATCGGGCAGGCTCTCGATGAAACTGTCGATGTTGGCCACGCGGGCCGCCTGCCGCACTGCTTCCAGGTCAAAGTCCTCTTGGCCGTAGGCGATGTTGCTGGCGATGGTGCCGGAAAACAGGGTAATCTCCTGGGGCACGATGCCGATCTGGCGGCGCAAGCTCTTGAGGGTGACGGTGCGGATGTCGATGCCGTCGATGCGGATGCAGCCTTCCTGGGGATCGTAGAAGCGCGGGATCAGGTTGACCAGGGTGGATTTGCCGGCGCCGGAGGATCCCACCAGGGCGACAATCTCGCCGGGGGCCACCTGGAAGCTGATCTGTTTGAGCACCGGCTGATCTGGTTTGTAGGCAAAGGAAACCTGCTCGAACTCCACCCAGCCTTCAATGGGCGGCATGGGGCGGGCGCCGGGCAGCTCCCGCACGCGGGAGCGGGTATCCAAGAGCTCGAAGATCCGCTCCACCGAGGCTTCCCCCTGTTTCAGCTCGCTGTAGTTGTTGGTGATGTGGACAATGGGGTCGATCAGCATGGCGACCCCGGCAATAAAGCCAAGAAACTGGCTGCCGGTCAGGTTGCCCTTGCTAATCTGCCAGCCCCCCACCCAAAACACCCCCAACACGCTCATGGCGTACAGAAAGCCCACCACCGGGTCTTGGATAGCTTTAACCTGTTCGGTTTGGAAGCGGGCCAGGCGGTTGTTCTCGGCCATGGCGCTGAAGCGGCGGATCTCGTAGTCCTCGGCAGCAAAGGCGCGGGTGAGGCTGATGCCGGCAAAGGCTTCCGTCAGAAGGGAGGACAGGTCGGCCATGCTCTCCTGGTTAAGGCGGGAGCGCAGCAGCAGCCGCTCCCCAAACCAACTGATCAAGGCGCCCATCAGGGGGGCAATCACCAGGGTGGTCAAGGTGAGGATGCCGTTGAGGTAGAACAGGTAGGCCACTACCGCCAAGATGGTGAGCACGCTGGGGATGAAGCGGTGGAAAAAGCGCTGCACCACTTCGCCCACCCGATCCAGATCGCCGGTGAGGCGGTAGACCAGGTCGCCGGTGCGGCTGCCGGAAAAGTAGTCCACATCCAACCCCTGCAAATGGGCGTAGAGCCGTTGCCGCAATTCCAATACCATTTGCAAAGAGGCCTTGGCCATAAGGGTGTCCTGGCCGTACTGGAAGGCGCCGCGCACCAGAAAAAACACCACCCCGATCAAGGCCAAGATCCGCAGTTGCCCCAGATCCCCCGCGCCGATGGAGCGGGCCACCCACTCGATCAAGTAGGCGAGGGCAGGCATAGTGAGGACAAAGCCAAGGGTACAGGCCAGCCCCAGCAGCAACATCCACAGGTGGGGCCGAATGAAGGGAAAAAGGCGGCGATAGCTACGACCCGGATGCACAGATCTCAGAAGAAAGGGCTTCTGCCCCACTCAGCTTACCGGATCGGGCCACAAGCTGCTGCCGGGATCCCTGGCCAGCGGGGTTGTCTCTTAGACGGCTCTGGCTAGCCTAACTTTTGCCCATACCTGGCAAGGGGGGATCCCCTTCTTCGACGGCGTCTGCGCCAACGTCGCCAGCGGGAGACCAGGCAATCGCTGAGGCTGTGGTTCAGCGAACCCAGCTCCAGCCCCATGCCCACCCAAAGCAGCGTCTCTGCGTGCGCATGCAACCCTTGCCAGAGGTGGTTGCGCCAGGCCCAGGGCCGCCACTGCCACCAGCCCAGGCGGGATCCCAGCCAAGCCCCCGGCAGGCCCACCCCCGCCACCCACAGGCCCAGGTAGAGCACGCGCAGGGCAGTGCCGACGATCGGCCCGTGGGACCAGAAGGAGCGGTGTTGCAGGCAGCGGCGGTAGGGGAGCCAAATCCAGCGCAGGAACAGCCAGCGGCGATACTGGCGAGAGTCAGTGTCCAGATCCCCGGAAAACATCAGGCCGCTGAAGAGATAGGCGGATCCCACGGCCAGAGCTACGGCAGCGCTGTTGCCCAACAGGCCGGCTGCCAAAGTGACGCCGGGAGCTGTCCAGAGGGTGATGCGATCGTGGGTGGATCCTAGAGGCATGAAGCCAGCGCAGCGCTCCGCTGCGGCTGAGTCTAGCCGCAGGAGAAGGAAAAAGCTTGCCCTCAGGCCGGGATCCCTCGATTGAGGCGATCCAACACCTGCAACTGCCGGTAGAGCATCTCCACCCGCGGCATCTGAATCCCGCCTTGCTGGGCATAGCGGAGCGGGTTGGCAAAAATAGCCTCCAGTTCCAGGGGACGCTTGCGCTCGTAGTCGATCTTCATGCTGGTTCGGTAGGGGGCCATCTTCTCGGTGCTGGCCAGCATCTCGGAGATCAGGGTCTGCGGGAGGTGGCGGCCACAGGCGGCAGCCCCCTGGATCACCTCGTGCATCAGCGTTTCCGCCAAAGCGCGGGCCTCAGGGTCGCGGATCATTTGCTGGGTATCGGCGTTGAAGATCACCGAGAGGCCGTTGAAGGGAATGTTCCAGACCAACTTCTGCCAGCGGGCCAACATCAGATCCGGAGAAAGAGAGGTCGGGATCCCGGCCCGCTGAAAATCTGCTTGAACTTGTTGAAGGCGAGGCGTGATCCCCTGGGGCGCATAGCCGGGGCCGTATTCCGCCAGCAGCACCGAGCCATAATCCAGATGACAGATGTGGCCGGGGCCGACTTTGTTGGAGCTGATAAAGCACAGCCCGCCGATCACCCGCTCAGGGCCAACCCAGTTGGCAATCTCCGGCTCCGCCCCCAGGCCGTTTTGCAGCAGGATCACCACGCCGTTGTCCGCCAGCACAGGCGGCAGCAACCGTGGCAGGAGGTGATTTTGGGTAGCTTTCAGGGCCACGATCACCCCTTCGCAGACGGGCATCTCCTCCACGGCGGCGTAGGCATTTACCTGGGGTAAGTGAAAGTCGCCCCAGCAGGACTCTACCCACAGCCCTTTCTGGCGCACGTGGTCGTAGTCGCTGTGCAAGAGAAAATGCACCGTGAAGCCAGCCTGTTGCAGTTTTGCCCCGTAAAACCCTCCCAGGGCGCCTGTGCCCAAGACAGCGTAGCGACGGGTTTCCGGCAAGACAGCCATAGCGGCAAAAGTCGGCAGATTATCCCCACCATACCGCACCCCAGGGGCGTCTCAGGCTCACTCTCTGCTGTTTTCCTCAAGTTTGGCGTCGATCAACAACACCCGCTCCTCGCCGTCGGTTTCCCGCAGGTGCACTTTGACGATCTGCTCAGGGGCCGTGGTTAGCTTGTGACCGCAGTAGTCTGGTTGAATGGGAAACTGGCGGTGGCCGCGGTCGATCAACACGGCCAGGCGCACTTGCTCCGGTCGCCCAAAGTGGTTGAGAGCCTCCAGAGCCGCACGGACGGTGCGACCCCGGAAGAGCACATCGTCCACCAACACCACTTCTTGGCCGGTCAGATCCCGCGGCAGCTCGCTGCGATTGGGAGTGCGCAGGCCGCCGGAGCCCAGGTCGTCTCGGAAGAAGGTGATGTCCAGCTCTCCTACCTGCGGTGGGCTCCCGAAGCCGGTGGCGATGCGATCCCGCAGGCGGTAGGCCAAGGGGACGCCGCGAGTGCGAATGCCGATCAACACCAGCCTGTCCAGGTGGGGGTGATCCCTGGCAATTGCTGTAGCCAGAGCGTCGATCAGCTCCGCTATCTGCTGCGCATTGAAGACCTCGACTGTGGACATGGATCCCTGTCCCCCCCTCGCCAGTTGGGACTCAGCTTATAAAAGCCCAAATTAGCCCAATCTGCCGGCGGGATCCCCATCCGGTAGGATAAAAGTAAGAGCAATCCCAAAGCCGTGGAGGTTTCCTGGAGGGATCTGCGATGTCTGTTGCTTGGCCGGCTTCTGGTTTGGTGAGACTGTCCTGGCTGACCCCTTTCCTGCGGGGTGCGGTGTTTTGCGGGCTGATCCTGTGCCTGGGTGTCGCCCTCTTGGGATCCCCGTCCTGGGCAGAAGACTACAGCAAGCGGGATCTGCAGGGGGCGAACTTTGCCGGACAAGACCTGAGCGGCTGGAAATTTCTCAAGGCCAACCTGCGACAAAGCGATCTCAGCCATGTCAAAGCGGCAGGGGCGAATCTGTTTGGAGCCAACCTCAGCAGAGCCAACCTGCGGGGGGCCGATCTGCGCGGCGCCACCTTGGACATGGCCAATTTGCAAGGTGCCGACCTGCGGGAAGCCCAACTGCAGGACAGCATGATGTGGCTGGCGCGGGTGGAAGGGATCGAGATCGAGGGGGCGGATTTCACCAACGCCCTGATCCGCAAAGATGCCCTTGCCATCCTCTGCGAACGGGCCAGCGGCGTTAACCCCGTCACCGGGCGGGCCACCCGCGACACCCTCGGATGCGACTAATCCCTCACCCTCGGACCCTCTCCCCTGAGGGAGAGGGGGGATGGGGAGGCCAGGAACGCCCTGTTTCGCCGCAAAGAGGTGTGGCTCAGGAGGTGGGGGCAGCCGCCTCAGAGCGGGCGGACGGGCGCCGAAACTGGCTGAGAAGCGAGTTCCAGGCCAAGCGGGCCATGGATAGCAGCCAATTGCCCTCCAATTCCTTGAACAAGTCCATGTTGAGCTTGAAGGCGTAGTTGGCTTCCGCCACAATGCGCTCGATGGTGGCCTGATCCAGCTCCAGCGCGTCCAACTGGGCGCGGTAGCGCTGCTTAAACTTGCCCTCGTGGGGGATCTGCTCGAAATCGTAAAAGGCCGTTCCTTCCCCCGGCGGCAGGCCCATGGCCCGGCGGGCGATGTTTTTCAGGATCTGGCCGCCCGAGAGGTCGCCGATGTAGCGGGTGTAGGCGTGGGCAATCAGCAGAACCGGGTCTTTTTCCACCACTTCTCGAATGCGGTTGACATAGACCTGGCAAGCGGGAGAGGGCTTGACCACGGCACGCCAATTGGGGCCGACAAAATAATTCAAGTCCTTCTCCAGGCTGGCCCTGCGCCACAATTCGGGATAGTAAAGCCGGCCCACCAGCGGGTGCTCTCGCAATTGGGCAAAGCCCTCTTCCAGAGCGCTGTAGACAAAGTAAAAGTTGCCCACATAGCGGCTGTAGGCTTTTTTATCCACCACTCCCTTGAGGAAGCACTTGATGAAGGCCATATTCTCGGCCATGGTGTGGGACTGCTTGGTGCCCTCCCGCAACTGAACCGAGAGGCTGGCATGCTGGTGTTTTTGTTGCAGACTTTGACTCACAAAATCCTCCTCGCCAAAAACGGCTGCTTGTGTGAGCTGTTTTCAAAAACATCAATAAAGGTCGCCCTGGCCCCAGAGGCTGTGTAACCCCACTTCAACCCCTTCTCATCTGAATGGATGTGGATCCTGCCGGGGAACGACGCAGACCAGACCTCCACCAGGCTGAGCGCGCCCTCCAACGACTTGACCTAGCCTCCAGGCCCACCCCACTTTTCCAAGCCCTTTGACGACCGGCAAGCGGAGTCGGAGCAGCGGCTGACTTCCCAACGGTCAATGATTAGAATAATCTGCTTAAGTGTGAATGGATGTGAACAATCCTTAAGGCAGGTTGGGGATCGCCCCTGGCTTGGCAGCTTGGCTGGGATCCCAGGGGCCGTTGCCAAAACTTCCCGGATAACCCGGCGGCCCTTGTAACGTTCGTTGACGATCGTTGGCAGGGTTTCTATAATTAGAGGCCTGACTGCAGCGCAACCCCTGCCGAGCAACGCATGACACAATTAGCAGTGCCATCCCCTGCCGCTCCTACCTTGCCTGACCTGGTAGAGATTCAGCGGGAGAGTTTTTTGTGGTTTTTGCGAGAAGGGTTTGAAGAGGAGCTCCTCAGCTTTTCCCCTATCGTCGATTACACAGGCAAGCTGGAGCTGCACTTTCTGCCGGAGTACCGCCCTGGGGATCCCTCCAAAGGGTACAAGATCAACAAGCCGCGCTACGACCCTGAGGAAGCTAAGCGACGGGATGCTACCTACCAAGCGCAAATCCGGGTGCCCACTCGCCTGATTAACAAAGAGACGGGCGAGATCAAGGACATGGACGTCTTCATCGGCGAGCTGCCTTTGATGACGGATCGGGGTACCTTCATCATCAACGGCGCCGAGCGGGTGATCGTCAACCAAATCGTGCGCAGCCCCGGCGTCTACTACAAGTCGGAGCTGGACAAAAACGGTCGGCGCACCTACAGCGCCAGCCTCATCCCCAACCGGGGCGCCTGGCTGAAGTTTGAGACCGACAAAAACGGCCTGGTGTGGGTGCGCATCGACAAAACCCGCAAGCTCTCGGCGGCGGTGCTGCTGAAGGCCTTGGGCCTGAGCGACTCGGAGATCTACGACAGCCTGCGCCACCCCGAATTTTTCCAAAAAACCATGGAAAAAGAGGGGCACTACAGCGAAGAAGAGGCCCTGATGGAGCTGTACCGCAAGCTGCGGCCTGGCGAGCCTCCCACCGTCTCCGGCGGCCAGCAGTTGTTGGAATCCCGCTTCTTCGATCCCAAGCGCTACGACCTGGGCCGAGTAGGGCGCTACAAGCTCAACAAAAAGCTCAATCTCAACGTGGCGGAAAATGTGCGGGTGCTCACCGTCACGGACATCTTGGCCGTCATCGACTACCTGATTAACTTGGAGTACGACATCGGCCATGTGGACGACATCGATCACCTGGGCAACCGCCGCGTGCGCTCGGTGGGCGAGCTCTTGCAAAACCAAGTACGGGTGGGCCTCAACCGCCTGGAGCGGATCATCCGCGAGCGCATGACGGTCTCCGAGTCAGAGAACCTCACCCCGGCCTCGCTGGTTAACCCCAAGCCCTTGGTGGCGGCCATCAAGGAGTTCTTCGGCTCCAGCCAGCTCTCCCAGTTCATGGATCAGACCAACCCGCTGGCGGAGCTGACCCACAAGCGGCGGCTGTCGGCCTTGGGCCCCGGTGGCCTGAGCCGGGAGCGGGCCGGCTTTGCCGTGCGGGATATCCACCCCAGCCACTACGGGCGCATCTGCCCCATCGAAACTCCGGAAGGCCCCAACGCCGGGCTGATCGGATCCCTGGCCACCCACGCCCGCGTCAACCAGTACGGCTTCATCGAAAGCCCTTACTACCGGGTCGAAAACGGCGTGGTGCGCAAGGATCTGGGGATGGTCTACCTCACCGCCGACGAGGAGGACGAGTATCGCGTGGCGCCGGGGGATGTGCCGGTGGATGCCGAAGGCCGCATCACCGCCGACTTGGTGCCGGTGCGCTACCGCCAGGAATTTACCACCGCCCACCCCAGCGAGGTGCACTACGTGCAGGTGTCGCCGGTGCAAGTGATCTCGGTGGCCACCTCCTTGATCCCCTTTTTGGAGCACGACGACGCCAACCGCGCCCTGATGGGGGCGAACATGCAGCGGCAGGCGGTGCCCCTGCTCAAGCCGGATCGGCCTTATGTGGGCACGGGTTTGGAAGCCCAGGCGGCGCGGGACTCTGGCATGGTGGTGGTGTCGCGCACCAGTGGCGTGGTGACCTATGTTTCCGCCGACGAAATCGTGGTGCGGCCAGACGACGGCGGGGATCCGATTGTTTACCGCTTGCAGAAGTACCAGCGCTCCAACCAAGATACCTGTCTCAACCAGCGCCCTCTTGTCTACGCGGGGGATCGGGTGGTGCCCGGGCAGGTGCTGGCGGACGGCCCGGCGACCGAGGGAGGCGAGCTGGCCTTGGGCCAAAACGTCTTGGTGGCCTACATGCCCTGGGAGGGCTACAACTACGAAGATGCCATCTTGATCAGCGAGCGGCTGGTCTACGATGATGTCTTCACCTCGGTACACATCGAGAAGTACGAGATCGAAGCCCGGCAGACCAAGCTAGGGCCGGAAGAGATCACCCGCGAGATTCCCAACGTGGGGGAAGATGCCCTGCGCAACCTGGACGAAAACGGCATTGTGCGCATTGGGGCTTGGGTGGAAGCCGGCGATATTTTGGTGGGCAAGGTCACTCCCAAAGGGGAGTCGGATCAACCGCCAGAGGAGCGGCTGTTGCGGGCCATTTTCGGCGAGAAAGCTCGCGACGTGCGCGACAACTCGCTGCGGGTGCCCAACGGCGAGCGCGGACGGGTGGTGGATGTACGCATCTTTACCCGCGAGCAGGGGGACGAGCTGCCTCCGGGCGCCAACATGGTGGTGCGGGTTTACATCGCCCTCAAGCGCAAAATTCAAGTGGGGGACAAGATCGCGGGCCGTCACGGCAACAAGGGCATCATCTCCCGCATCTTGCCGATCGAGGACATGCCCTACCTGGCGGATGGCACGCCGGTGGATGTGGTGCTCAACCCCTTGGGGGTTCCCTCCCGCATGAATGTGGGCCAGGTGTATGAGTGCCTCCTGGGCTGGGCGGCAGAACACTTGGGGGTGCGCTTTAAGCTGATGCCCTTCGACGAGATGCACGGCCTGGAAGCCTCGCGATTGACGGTGGAGGCCAAGTTGCGGGAGGCCCGTGAAAAAACCGGCAAAGACTGGATCTTCAACCCAGAAGGCAAGTACTGCGGCAAGATCCAGGTGTTCGATGGTCGCACTGGCGAGCCTTTCGACCAGCCGGTTACGGTGGGCCGTGCCTACATGCTGAAGCTGGTGCATTTGGTGGACGACAAGATCCACGCCCGCTCTACCGGTCCCTACTCGCTGGTAACCCAGCAGCCCCTGGGGGGTAAGGCGCAGCAGGGTGGCCAGCGCTTTGGCGAGATGGAGGTGTGGGCTTTGGAGGCGTTTGGAGCGGCCTACATCTTGCAGGAGCTGCTCACCGTCAAGTCGGACGATATGGTGGGGCGCAACGAGGCCCTCAACGCCATCGTCAAGGGCAAGCCCATCCCTCGACCCGGCACGCCGGAATCTTTCAAGGTGTTGGTGCGGGAGCTGCAGTCCCTCTGCCTGGACGTGTCTGTCCATAAGGTGGAGGTGGACAGCGACGGCCAGACCCGCGATGTGGAGGTGGATCTGATGGCCGATGTCTCCAGCCGCCACACCCCCTCGCGGCCCACTTATGAATCCGTTACATCCGAGGATCTTTCTCCAGCGGCAGGAGGAACCTTTACCTTAGCCAGGCGCAGCCGCGAGGAAGACGAAGACAGGGAGGAAGAGGACGATTTTTGATTGATGCCAGGGATCCCATTCGGCTCAGGAGAGGAGGGGTGGGGTTCCTCTCCCCTTCCTTTGTAGTTGCTAGGGCAGCAAGTCAGGAGAACAACGGCAATGGCCAAAACGGAGCAACGCTTTGACTATGTCAAGATTGGGCTGGCTTCTCCGGAGCGGATTATAGAGTGGGGCCAGCGCACCCTGCCCAACGGCCAAGTGGTGGGAGAAGTCACCAAGCCGGAGACCATCAACTACCGAACCCTCAAGCCGGAGATGGATGGTCTCTTCTGTGAGCGCATCTTCGGGCCGGTTAAGGACTGGGAGTGTCACTGCGGCAAGTACAAGCGAGTGCGGCATCGCGGCATTGTCTGCGAGCGCTGTGGGGTGGAGGTGACCGAGTCGCGGGTGCGCCGCCATCGTATGGGCTACATCAAACTGGCCGCCCCGGTCACCCACGTTTGGTACCTGAAAGGGATCCCCAGCCACATCGCCACGCTGTTGGACATGCCGCTGCGGGACGTGGAGCAGGTGGTGTACTTCAACGCCTACGTGGTGGTGGATCCGGGCAACGCTCCCAACCTCTCCTACAAGCAGTTGCTGACCGAGGATCAATACCTGGAGATCGAGGATCAGATGTACGAGGAGGGATCCGAGCTGCAACTGCCGGAGAACTGGGCCATGATCGGGGCGGAGGCCATCGAACGCCTGCTCAAGGATATCGACCTGGAAAAAGAGGCGGAGCAGTTGCGGGAGGAGATCGCCAGCGCCCGCGGCCAGAAGCGGGCGCGCCTAATCAAGCGGCTGCGCGTGATCGACAACTTCATCGCCACGGGAGCCCGGCCAGAGTGGATGGTGCTGCGGGTGCTGCCGGTGATCCCGCCCGATCTGCGCCCGATGGTGCAGTTGGATGGGGGGCGCTTTGCCACCAGCGACCTCAACGATCTCTACCGTCGGGTGATCAACCGCAACAACCGCCTGGCGCGGCTGCAGGAGATCATGGCGCCGGAGATCATCGTGCGCAACGAGAAGCGTATGCTGCAGGAGGCGGTGGACGCCCTGATCGACAACGGTCGGCGGGGGCGCATGGTGGTGGGGGCCAACAACCGTCCCCTCAAGTCCCTCTCCGATATCATTGAGGGCAAGCAGGGGCGTTTCCGGCAAAACCTGCTCGGCAAGCGGGTGGACTACTCTGGGCGTTCGGTGATCGTGGTGGGGCCCAACCTGCGCATGCACCAGTGTGGCTTGCCCAAAGAGATGGCCATCGAGCTGTTCCAGCCCTTTGTGATCCACAAGTTGATCAAGCGGGGCATCGTCAACAACATCAAAGCCGCCAAAAAGCTGATCCAGAGCAATGACCCGCAGGTTTGGGACGTGCTGGAGGACGTAATCGACGGCCACCCAGTTTTGCTCAACCGTGCCCCAACGTTGCACCGCCTCGGGATCCAGGCTTTTGAGCCGATCCTGGTGGAGGGGAGGGCGATTCAGCTCCACCCCTTGGTCTGCCCGGCTTTCAACGCCGACTTCGACGGCGACCAGATGGCGGTGCATGTGCCTCTCTCCTTGGAAGCCCAGGCGGAGGCACGCTTGCTGATGTTGGCCACCAACAACATCCTCTCCCCGGCCACAGGCGCTCCGATTATTACTCCCAGCCAAGACATGGTGTTGGGGTGCTACTATCTGACGGCGGACAATCCCCACGCCCCCGACCTTGGCGATCGTTATTTTGCCAGCCTGGAGGACGCCCTCATCGCCTACGACCGCGGCGTCATCGGCCTGCACAGCAAAATCTGGGTGCGCTACAGCGGCCCGATGGAGTTGGGCAAAGAGGAAAAAGAGTCGGAGCCTCAGATTATCGAGGAGCCGGGCGGCACCCGCCTCAAGATCACCAACTACCGCCGCATCCGCGAGGATCGGGACGGCAACGTGATCAGCCAATACATTCGCACCACGGCGGGCCGGATCATCTTCAACAAAACGGTGCAAGATATTTTGTCTGCTTGAGGCTGCCCCTGTGGACGTTGCCCTTGTCGATGGGTAGCTGGGATCCCTGCCCCCTTGTCCAGAACTGTCAGAGTTATCACCGAGGCATTATGAGCGAAAAAGGACGCTTTTCCGCCGGTCTAGTCCGGCAGGCCGCCGATGGCGCCAAGGCCAAGACCCCGCCGCCCCCTGTACCCTTTCGCAACTATCAAATCGGCAAAAAAGAGCTGCGCAATCTGATTGCCTGGTCGTTTGCTCGCTACGGCACCGCCCGCACCGCTCAGATGGCGGATGCTCTGAAGGCCCTGGGCTTCAAATACGCCACCCAGGCTGCCGTTTCCATCAGCATCGAGGATCTGCGCATTCCACCCAGCAAGCGGCAGTTGTTGGCCCAGGCAGAAGCGGAGATCGAGGCGGCCACGGAGCGCTACACCCGCGGCGAGATCACCGAGGTGGAGCGCTATCAAAAGGTGATCGATACCTGGAACCAGACCAACGACCAGATTAAGGAGGAGATGCTCAGCAACTTCCGCCAGAACGATCCCCTCAACTCCGTGTACATGATGGCCAACTCGGGGGCGAGGGGGAACGTCTCGCAGGTGCGGCAGTTGGTGGGCATGCGCGGCCTGATGGCCAACCCGCAGGGGGAGATCATCGACTTGCCGATTAAAACCAATTTCCGCGAGGGCCTGACGGTTACCGAATACATCATCTCTTCCTACGGGGCGCGCAAGGGCTTGGTGGACACGGCTTTGCGCACTGCCGACTCTGGCTACCTGACCCGCCGTTTGGTGGACGTGTCTCAGGATGTGATCGTGCGGGAATCCGACTGCGGCACCGACCAAGGGATCCTGCTGGAACCCCTGATGGATGCGGACAAGGTGGTGGTGTCGCTGGAGGAGCGCCTGGTGGGCCGGGTGCTGGCGCGGGATGTGGTGCACCCGCAAACCCAGGAGATCCTTGCCCGCCGCAACCAAGAGGTGGATCACGACTTGGCCAAGGCCATTGTGGAGGCCGGCATCCGGCAGGTGATGGTGCGTTCTCCCCTCACCTGCGAGGCCAACCGATCGGTGTGCCGGATGTGCTATGGCTGGAGCCTGGCCCACTCCCGGCTGGTGGATCTGGGGGAGGCGGTCGGGATCATCGCCGCTCAATCGATTGGGGAGCCGGGCACCCAGTTAACCATGCGCACCTTCCACACGGGAGGTGTGTTTACCGGGGAGGTGGCCCGCCAGATTCGCGCCCCCTTTGCTGGCGTGGTGCGGTTCCCGAAAAATCTGCGCACCCGCCCCTTCCGCACCCGCCACGGCGACGATGCCCTGCAGCTAGAAGCGAACAACCAAATTGTCCTGGAAGGGCCAGACGGACAACGGGAAGTCTTCGACATGACGCAGGGATCCACTCTGCTGGTGCGGGACGGGGCCCAGGTGCAGCGGGATCAGTTGATTGCGGAAGTGACTGTAGCCAAGGCCGTGCGCAAGAGCACCGAGAAAGCCCAGAAGGAGGTGGTGGCCGACTTGGCGGGGGAAATCCGCTTTGCCGATCTGCCCATCGAGGAGAAAACCGACCGCCAGGGCAACACCACCTGCACCGCGCAGCGGCAAGGGTTGATCTGGGTGATGTCCGGCCAGGTATACAACCTGCCGCCGGGGGCCGAGCCGGTGGTGAAAAACGGGGATCGGGTGCAGGCGGGGGATGTGATCGCTGAGACCTCGCTGGTAACCGAGCACGGCGGCATCGTGCGGCTGCCGGAGCGCAGCGACACCAAAAGTGGGCGCGAAGTGGAGATCATCAACGCCGCGGTGGTGTTGCACGAGGCGCGGGTGCGGGTGGAATCCCACCAGGGCCGGGAGCAATTTTTGCTGGATACGGCCAGCGGCCAGACCTTTGTCCTCAAGGCCACGCCGGGCACCAAAGTGGGCAACGACGAGGTAGTGGCGGAGCTGATCGAGAACAATTTCCGCACCCAGACGGGCGGCCTGGTGAAGTTTGCCGGTGTCGAGGTGGCCCGGCGGGGCAAGGCGAAGCAGGGCTATGAGGTCATCCGGGGCGGCACCTTGCTGTGGATCCCGGAGGAGACCCACGAGGTGAACAAGGACATCTCCCTGTTGAACGTGGAGGATGGCCAGTACGTAGAAGCCGGCACCGAGGTGGTGAAGGACATCTTCTGCCAAAATGCTGGCGTCGTCGAGGTTATCCAGAAAAACGACATCCTGCGGGAGATCGTCATCAAGCCCGGATCCCTGCATCTGGTGGACGACCCCGCCGACCTGGAAATACCCACCGGCACGCTAATCCAGCCGGGCCAGAAGCTGCTCAGCAGCATCGTCCCTGACCGATTGGTCTATCTGGAGCAGGTGGAGACGCCTGAAGGGCCAGGCCTGCTGCTGCGCCCGGTGTACGAGTACGAGATCCCCGACCGGCCGGTGGTGCCCAGCCAAGAGTCTACCAGCGAGTCTGGCCGCTCCATTCGCCTGCGGGCGGTGCAGCGCGTTCCCTTCAAGGATGGGGAGCGGGTGAAGTCGGTGGGGCCGGTAGAACTGCTGCGCACACAACTGGTGCTGGAGATCGATACCGACGCCCCGCAACTGAAGGCCGATATTGAACTGATCCAAGATGAGAAGGATCCCAGTATCCGTCGCCTGCAACTGGTGATCTTGGAAACCCTGCTGCTGCGCCGAGACGTGGAGGCGGATCTAACCCAGGGGAGTACCCACACGCGGCTGTTGGTGAGCGAAGGAGACAGTATCGGCAGGGGGGGTGTTATCGCCCGCACCGAGATTCAGGCCAAAAAAGCCGGGATCGTGCAGGGGATCCGCCAGGGCGCGGAGGTGGTGCGACGGGTTCTGGTGGTTACCGACGACGACCTGCTGACGGTGCCTCTGACGGGCCAAGCCAGCGTCGAGGTGGGAGCGCTGGTGCGGGCCGGCGACGAGCTGGCGCCGGGGATCCCTGCCCCCGAGTCGGGGCAAGTGATGCAGATCGCCGATGGCCAAGTGGTGTTGCGGTTGGCGCGGCCTTATTTGGTGTCGGCGGGTGCCATTCTGCAGGTGCGGGATGGGGATCTGGTGCAGCGGGGGGATTCTTTGGCCCTCCTGGTGTTTGAGCGGGCCAAGACGGGGGACATCATCCAGGGTCTGCCGCGGATCGAGGAGCTGTTGGAGGCCCGCAAGCCCAAGGAAATGTGTGTTCTGGCCAAGCGGCCCGGCACGGTGCAACTGAGCTGGCGAGGAGAAGAGCCGGATCTGCGGGTCATCGAAGCCGATGGTACGGTTACCGAGTATTCGGTGATGCCGGGGCAAAACCTGATCGTGGTCGATGGCCAGCCGGTACAGGTGGGGGATCCGCTGACCGACGGCCCGGCCAACCCCCACGACCTCTTGGAGATTTACTTTGAGTACCATCGCCAAACCTTGGGCGACGACCAAGCGGCACGGCTAGCCTTGCGGGAGGTGCAGCGCTTCCTGGTCAACGAGGTGCAGAACGTCTATCGCTCGCAAGGGGTGGAGATTGCCGACAAGCACATCGAGATTGTGGTGCGCCAGATGACCTCCAAGGTGCGGGTGGACGACAGCGGCGACACCGTCCTGTTGCCCGGCGAGCTGGTGGAGCTGCGGGAAATCCAGCAGACCAACGCTACCATGGCCATCACCGGCGGGGCGCCGGCTAAGTACACGCCCGTTCTGCTGGGGATCACCAAGGCCAGCTTGAACACCGACAGCTTCATCTCGGCGGCCAGCTTCCAGGAGACCACGCGGGTGCTGACGGAGGCGGCCATCGAAGGCAAGTCCGACTGGCTGCGGGGCCTGAAGGAGAACGTGATCATCGGGCGCTTGATCCCGGCGGGCACGGGCTTCAGCACCTACGAGGAGATGGCGCCAGAACCGGAGCCGGAGGAAGAGGAGGAGCCTGTTGTGCTGCCAGAGCTGCCGCCTCGCCTGATCTTGGATGACGACCAGCTCATCGACGACTCCACCCCCGTTGACGAGCCGACGGAGGATGAGGGAGAAGAAGAGTGAGGCGTTGGCGGATCACCAGCCCTGGGCGGCGCTACAGGCTGAGATCGTCGCTTGCCGCCGCTGTCCCCGCCTGGTGGCTTGGCGAGAGGCGGTTGCCCAGCAAAAGGTGGCCCGTTTTTGTGACCAGCTCTACTGGGGCCGACCGGTGCCGGGGTTTGGGGATGTGCAGGCGCGGCTGTGGGTGATCGGCTTGGCGCCGGCAGCCCATGGGGGCAACCGCACCGGGCGGGTGTTTACGGGGGATCCCAGCGGGGATTGGCTATTTCGCGCTCTGCGCCGGGCCAGGTTTGCCAATCAACCCATCTCTCTGCACCGGGAAGATGGCCTGCAATTGCGGGATTGCTACATCTCAGCCGTGATGCGCTGCGCGCCGCCGCAGAACCGCCCCACCGCCGCAGAAGCCAAGACCTGCCTGGGCTATCTGAGACAAGAGCTGGAGCTGTTGACCCAGGTGCGGGTCATCTTGGCGTTGGACCATAACCACATGCCATGGCCATGACGACCTTGCTGAGCCGCCAGGCCCGGCGGGGATCAGGCGGGCTGCCAGGTTTCCAGGCGGTAGGCGCTGTCCCAGAACAGCCATTCCAGGCGAGAGGCGGTGACAAAAGCAGCCGTCATCTTCTCCCGCGTCGCCGCTGTGGTCTGCGTAGCCAAGGAGTCGGTGATGTCCAGGGCCTGTTGCACCACCTGGGCAAATTCTTCCCCGGCATAGGTGTCGATCCATTGTTGATAAGGATTGTTGGGCTTGGCGGTGCGGTAAATGGCGGATCCCACCTCACGGTAAATCCAGAAGCAGGGCAGCACAGCGGCCATGGCCACCTCGTAGGGATCCAAGGCAGCCGCAGCCAATAGAAAACGGGTGTAGGCGAAGCAGGCAGGAGCGTAGGTTGTCTCCGGCTGGATGTCGTAGAGGCGAAAGTAACTCTCGTGCAGGCTGCGCTCGGCCACAATGGCCCCCAGGGCAAAGTTCAAGAAACTCACCACCCGCTCAGCCCCCTCGGAACGGGCCCCGATCAAGGCAAGGGCGCGGGCAAAATCGGTGAGATAAAGAGCATCCTGCTGCAGATAGAACTGAAAGCGCTGCCGCGAGAGGCTGCCTGCGGCCAGCTCTTGGTTAAAGGGGTGATCCAAGATCTGTTGGTAGATGGGCTCGATCGTCTGCCAGAGGTGGGCGGTAAAAGATTGAGACATGGTGGCTCTCTCGCGGCGTTTCTGGGGTTCTTTTCAACTGATTGAGATCTCTGGGTGTGGGGGAAACTCTTTGGGTGCCCTGTGGCCGGAAAGTTGGACGTGAGTATCTCGATTCCAGATCCCTACCCCCGCTAGGGCGGGGATCTCCTTGTCTCAGATTGCCCCTCCTCTCAGTTACCGCTTTTCAGGGGGTCAGCCCAGCTAAACCTAGGCTTCGGGCATAAGGGGACGGAAGCCGTGCTTGCGGGACAGTTGCCCGATTAAATCCAGCTTTTCTAGGGTGATCAAGTTGCGGCCCCAACTAAAATTGGTGTACAGGCCCTCGAACTCCAGGAGCATCGCCTCGGCAAAGCAGGCGAAGAGCTGGCGGGCCGGGTTGGCCACATTCAAAAATTGCATAATATTCCACTCGATATCGAGAGAGTGTTCCACCATGCCGCCGTCGATCACGTACAGCCCCTTGCGCTGCAACTTGGAGGCGATGTTTTTCGGGTAGCCACCGTCGATGATCACGCAGGGATCCGGAAGCACCTGAGGATCGAGGGTCACTCCTTGGCTCATGCTGGCCACCCAGACGATGAAATCGGCGCGGGGCAAGGCCTCTTCCAAGGAACAGACCTCCCCTTTTTTAAGTTTGGCCTGCAGCTCTTCCAGGCGTCGCCGCTCGCGGGCTATCAACAGCAATTTGGCCGGGGAAGTGTGGGCTACCAACCACTGGCAGATGGCACTACCGATATCGCCGGTGGCCCCCACCACGGCAACTGTGGCAGCTGCCAAATCCATGGCGTAGCGCTGGGCCGCCGCCTGCAATTGCTGACAGATGATATAGGCCGTGTGGGTGTTGCCGGTGGTAAAACGCCGAATTTCCAGGTCGATGTTGCGCACCCGCCTGAGGGTGTCGAGGCGAAAATTCTCGAAAATAATGCTGCTAAATCCTCCCAGGGTGGTGATGTTCAAGCCGCGCCGCTGCGCCAAGGCCATCGCATTCAAAATCTTGCGACAGGCCGCCTTCACCCGTCCCCCCGCCAGCATTTCCGGCAGGAAACAGGATTCGACGTACTGGCCATAGATTTTTTGGCCCGTGATGCTGGTCACCACGATCTCGTCCACCACCTGAGGCGGAGCCATGCACCAAAATTCCAGGTCGCTCTCCGCATATTCGGAATACCCCAGCTTATCTGCCACCCGTTTTGCGTGGGCCAGGCTGGTCAGGTGCCCGATCAGGCCGAACATAGATGCTCACTCACTTCGATACTTAACTTTATGAGCTCCATCCGGATCCCATCAAAACATGTCCGCACCCAGAGAGGGTAGGGAGCGTTCCAGCCAGGCCGGAAAACCAATCGGCAGGCAGAGTTGAGTTGCGTCAGGCGGCCCGCAGACCCTGGGCCGAGAGGCGCATTACCTCGCGGGTGTTGAAGCCGATGCTGGCCAGGGCCTCGCCGTAGGCGATCATGAAGTCTTCTACAATGGCCTCGCGATCCATGTAAATGGCTTCCACATCCGCCTCTACCTGCTGCAGCATCTGCCGAACTAGAGGCAGATTTTGGGCGTTGGCTGCTTCGATCTGGGCTTTAACCTCGGCAAAGTGCTCGCCCAGCCAGCGCTCCCCAAAATTGAGGTGCAGATACTCGTCCTTAACTACCCCCTCGGTGATCTTGCGGGCAAAGTCATCGGCAACCGGGATGTAGATGTTGTAGGCGGCAATGGCAAAGCACTCGATGATCAAAGACTGAATGACAAAACAGGAGACCAGATCCCCTGCCGCTGCGGCGCTTTGGAAATTGTCCCGCAAGGGCGCGAAAAAGGCGCGGGCAAACTCCACATCGGGTTCCACCTGCAGGTTTTTGCCGCAGGCCTGGAAGCCTTTCATGTGGCGCAATTCCATCTTGGCCAGCTTGCGCAGCTCCTCTGCAGCTTCCGGCAGCATTTCGGCCAGCTTGAGGTAGTTGTCGTGGGCTTCTTGTTCGCCTTCGATAACAATACCGTTGATGCGGGAGTAGGCCTGCCGATACCTTGGGCTGCTGTAGTCTAGGGCAGTGCCGCCCCCATCAGTGGGGGACGGGGGGGTGTTGGGCAGGACGTTCGCTGGGGCCATACTCGTGCATCTCCTTTTGTAGTTGTAGATTGTTGTGAACCGCTTCGCCGGCCCTTCAACAATCCTGGCGCTTGCCACTAAATTGTTCCTCTACTCAGAATAGCCTCAGGTGGTGCGGAATTCATCGGATCCCTTTTGCCCAGGGAGGCAAGCCTGTTAGGGTGAGTGCTCAGGTGCCGTTGAGGAGCCGGGGGTATGTCTGCTCTTGGGGAGGGCCTGAATCAGCTGCGCCAGTTGCTGGTGGATCTGGAGGAACAATCCCTCGATCAGCCGATTGGCAGCGCCGAGGAGGTGTTGCAGGCAATCGAGATGGCGACGGCTTTTGAGCTGTTCGAGGCGGAAAGCAGCCGTTTGCTGCTGCAGATTGTGGCCAATCTCTGGGATCGGGTACGCCAGCACGATCTGTCGGCGCAGGAGATCGAGGCGGTGGCAGAGAAGCTGCGGGCGGTGGGCTATACCGATGCCGAGATCCAGGAGATCTTGGATCTGGAGCCTCAGGACAACTAGCCGCAGGCTAGGCGGAAACCATGCCCAACTCGGCGGGAGCGACATCTGCTTCTAGGTGAGTGGCCGTGTCGTAACAGGCTCCCCGCAGGTTGGCAAGCTTGAGTTTACAGCCGCTGAGGTTGGCCCCTTTCAGGTTGGCGCCGCTGAGGTTGGCCCCCGCCAGGTCTGCCTGGCTGAGATCGGCACCACTCAGGTCGGCTGCGGTCAGGTTGGCGCCGCGCAGGTTGGCCCCTTGCAATCGAGATCCCTGCAATTTGGCCTTTTCTAGATTGGCCAGGCGCAGGTTGGATCCCTGCAGATCGGCTTGGCTGAGGTCGGCGCCGCTCAAGTAGGCCCGCTCCAGGTTGGCAGCGGCCAGTTTGGCCTGCTGGAGGGTTGCTCCGCCCAGGTCGATCCCGGCCAAGTCGGCACCGGCCAGGTCAGCTTCGGCCAATTGGCTGTTGCTGAAGTCCCGCTCGCCGCTGCCATAGCGCTGCAACAGTTCCGCTGCGGTTTCGACCATTGCTTTTCCCCATCCTAGACAAGTCGGATCCTACCGAGGAACAGGGTTGCCGCCAAGGGCGCACATCCTCCAGGCGGCGCCTATCAGCCATGCCTCCAGATCCGAACATCTGCCAAGGCCATCAGCCCTCTTGCCTGCGAGAGCGCGCTAGGATGGGCGCAACGCCCTTTTCTCTGGATCCCATTTGTTCTGTTATGAGCTTGCCCCGCGTGCCCCGCTCCCGGCCCCGCCCAAAGTTACGCTCGATCCCTCGCCGCAAAACCGAATCGGCTCTCTATGCCGAGATGCAGCAGCTCACTGTGGAAAAGCAGCGGCTCAACCAGGAATTGGAGTTCATTCAGGAACGGCAAGGGCAAATTCAAGCAAGGCTCCGGGAAATCGAACAAGCGCTACAGCGTTTTCAGCAGGAGGCAGAGAGCTTTCGGGATCCCGCCGCTGCTCGAGAACCGGGCACTGGCCGCTTCTCCTCCTCCCGTTTCCCGCCGATGACCTTTGAGTACTGAGCCAGTTCCCTGCCGAGTGGGGAAGCCAAAGCCATTGCCAAAGGAGCAAAAAACTGGGTTTAGAGCCCCGTTCTGTCCTTTGGGACGGCCTTGTGGTACCTTTTGTATGGCGGCATGGGTAGTCAACCGCTTCAAAAACCCAGTAGTCTAACCCCTAAGACATTAGCTAGGGTTTTGTATTGGCCTTGAAGCGGTACCCTTGGGCAGAAGAGAACCGAGCCGCGAGACCGAAGTCCAGGGGTAGACCTGTTGGCTTTTGCTACCGGGATCCAGCCGCCCAGTCCGAGATCTTCTCATGGCCCATTCTGAAACTCCCATCCGGCATCGCTGAGTCCATAACTGCAACTGAGTACACAAGGAGCTGAGCCTCGACCATGGTTACTGCCACCGCTACTGCGACCAACGTTGGCTACATCACTCAGGTCATTGGACCTGTGATCGACGCCGAGTTTCCCAGCGGCAAGCTGCCTGAAATCTACAACGCTCTCAAGGTGGAGGCGACGACCGAAAGCGGATTGAAGGTCAAAGTCACCTTTGAGGTGCAGCAGCTTTTGGGGGATAACCGCGTGCGGGCCGTGGCCATGTCTTCTACCGATGGCTTGGTGCGGGGCATGCCAGTGGTGGATACAGGTGCCCCGATTACCGTGCCGGTGGGCGAGGCTACCCTGGGTCGCATTTTCAACGTGCTGGGGGAGCCAGTGGATCAAGGAGAGCCGGTGCAAGCCAAGGAGTTTGCCCCCATCCACCGCAGCGCGCCGCCCTTTGTGGAGCTGACCGTCAAACCGGAGCCCTTTGAAACCGGCATTAAGGTGATCGACCTGCTGGCCCCCTTCAAGAGAGGTGGCAAGGTGGGCCTGTTTGGCGGCGCCGGCGTCGGCAAGACGGTGCTCATCCAGGAGCTGATCCACAACATTGCCGAGGAGCACTCCGGCCTATCGGTGTTTGCCGGCGTGGGAGAGCGCACCCGCGAGGGGAACGACCTCTACAACGAGATGAAAGAATCGGGGGTGCTGGACAAAGTAGCGCTGGTGTACGGCCAGATGAACGAGCCGCCGGGCGCTCGTATGCGGGTGGGCCTGACCGCCTTGACGATGGCGGAGTACTTCCGCGACGTCAACAAGCAGGATGTGCTGCTGTTTATCGATAACATCTTTCGCTTTGTGCAAGCTGGCTCGGAAGTGTCGGCGCTGTTGGGCCGCATGCCCTCGGCGGTAGGCTACCAGCCCACCTTGGCCACGGAAATGGGCAACCTGCAGGAGCGGATCACCTCCACCAAGCAGGGATCCATCACGTCGGTGCAAGCGGTGTACGTGCCCGCCGACGACCTGACGGACCCGGCGCCGGCGACGACGTTTGCCCACCTGGATTCGACGGTGGTGCTGTCGCGCAGCCTGGCGGCCAAGGGCATCTACCCGGCGGTGGATCCCCTGGATTCTTCGTCCACCATCTTGCAGGCAGACATTGTGGGCGAGGAGCACTACAACACCGCTCAGGCGGTGAAGCAAACGCTGCAGCGCTACAAAGAGTTGCAGGATATTATCGCCATTCTGGGGTTGGACGAGCTGTCGGAAGAGGACAAGCTGGTGGTGGCCCGCGCCCGCCGCATCGAGCGCTTCCTGTCGCAGCCGTTCTTTGTGGCCGAGGTCTTCACTGGCTCGCCTGGCAAGTACGTGAAGTTGGAGGACACCATCAAAGGCTTCCAGCGCATTCTCTCCGGAGAACTGGATCATCTGCCGGAGCAGGCTTTCTATCTGGTGGGCACCATCGAGGAGGCCATCGAGAAGGCGGAGAAGCTCAAGTCCAAGTAATCCCTCACCCTCAGCCCCTCTCCCAGGGGGAGAGGGGGGTTGGCGGCTGCTGAGGATCCTCGGCCACAGGCCCGAAGCGGTAGCCTTTGCCATAGACGGCGTGGATCAACTCGGGGGAGCCGGGCAGACGGAGGCGGCGCCGCAGCAGGCGCACCTGAGCAGCCAGGACGTTGCTGCTGGGGGGATCCTCGCCGGCCCACACCCGCTCGTAGATCTGCTCGTGGGTGAGCAACTGGCCGGGGTGGGCCATGAAGTACTCCAGCAGGCGGAACTCTTTTTGGGAGAGGTGGATCATCCGTCCTTGGCGGTAGGCCACTTGGTTCTCCCGATCCAGCTCTAGGTCTCCAATTTGCAGGCGAGGGATCCCTTCGCCGGGGCCGGCAGCCCGCCGCAAGAGGGCTCGCACCCGCGCCAGCAGCTCCCGCAGCTCGAAGGGCTTGACCAGGTAGTCGTCGGCGCCGGCGTCCAGCCCTTCCACCCGGTCGTCGAGAGTATCTTTGGCGGTCAGGAAGAGGATGGGGGTGGCGCGATCTACCTGTCGCACCTGTTGGCAGAGGGAGAGGCCGGACAGGCCCGGCAACATCCAGTCCAGTACCAGCAAGTCGTAGGGTGGGGCTGGGGGCTTCTGCAGCAGCTCCCAGGCGCTGTTTCCCTCGTAGGCCACGTCCACGCTGTGGCCCTCTCGCCGCAGGTGCTGGGCCAGGGAATCGGCCAGCTCCACTTCGTCGTCCACCAACAAGATGCGCGCCATGCTCTAGGATTCTGTCTCGTCGTCGCTTGCCGGAGGGGCCAGGGAGGGAGGGGGCTCCAGTTGTAAGCAGAGATCGTAAAGGCGGCGCCGCGTCCACAGGGGGGATCCCTGGAAGCGCCGGGCCAGTTGGCGGCTGGCAGCGGAGCGGGGAAGGCCCTCGGCCAGCAGGCGGGCCAGCTCCTGGCGAACTTCCGCTTCCGAGGGGGAGGTTTCTTCGCCCTTTTCGGAGGCAGGCCGCCCCTCTAGAACAAGGGTGAACTCCCCCCGCGGCGGCTGGGCGGCGCAGTGCTCCAGAGCGGCGGCCAGGGATCCCCGCCAGAAGGACTCGTGCAGCTTGGTCAGCTCGCGGGCCAGCACGATCTGCCGCCGGGGGCCGCAGTGAGCCAGGAGATCTTGCAGGGTTTGCTGCAGGCGATGGGGGGCTTCGTAGAGAACGACGGTGCGCTCTTCTTGGGCCAGTTGTTGCAGACGGGCTTGTCGTTGGCTGGCTTTGAGCGGCAAAAACCCCTCGAAGACAAACCGCCCTGTGGCCAGCCCAGAAGCAGCCAAAGCGGCCACTGCCGCTACCGGGCCAGGCACCGGGATCACCGGGATCCCAGCTTGGATACAGGCGCGCACCAGTTCCTCTCCTGGATCGGAGATGGCGGGTGTGCCGGCATCGCTGATTAGGGCCACCGACTGCCCTGCCGCCAGATACTTGAGGATTTGCGGGATGCGCTGGGCGGCGTTGTGCTCGTGGTAGCTGATGAGGCGGGCGGAGATCTGAAAGTGTTTAAGAAGCTGGCCGGAGTGGCGGGTGTCTTCTGCCGCCACCCAGTCCACTTCCCGTAGGACTCGCAGCGCCCGCAGGGTAATGTCTTCGCGGTTGCCGATAGGGGTGGCCACCAAGTAGAGGCTGGCGGTGGGGCGCTCCATCTCGACAAGGCCAGAGCTAAGCGGGTACTGCTTTCCAGGTTAAGGGATCCCTGTGGCAGGATCGGGGAAGATTGGCGGGAGAAAGCAGGTGCGCCTGACCACGCGAGCTACCTATAGCATCCGGGCTTTGCTGGATCTGGCGATGCTTGGCCAGGTGGCCTCGGTGCGGGCCATTGCCGAGCGACAGCAGATCCCGGCCCCCTATCTGGAAAAGCTGTTGATCGAGCTGCGCCAGGCTGGCTTGGTCTGTTCGCAGCGCGGGGCGCAGGGGGGCTACCGGCTGGCACGGGCACCGCGGCGGATCCCAATTAGCGCCATTTTGGCGGCGGTGGGAGAATCTCTGGATCCTCTCCCGGCTGAGAGGGCAGGGGCTCAGCAGGAAGGCTCTGCGGATGGGCTGGACTGGGTAACGGAGGCCCTCTGGCGGCGGATCGCCCAGCGGGTGGAGCAGGTGTTGGAGGAAACAACTCTGGAAGATCTCTACTTCGACGCCCGCAGTTGGCAGGCAGCCCAAAGTCAGGGGGGAGGGTTTGTGGTCTGATCGCGCCTGCGGGAGGGAGACCTTGCTGTTTTTTCCGAGTCAGCCAGCCGCTCCCCTGGTGCTGGCGGCGGCTTTGGGTCTGGATTACTGGTTGGCAGATCCCTGGGGGTGGCCCCATCCGGTGCGGGTGATGGGGGCGGTCATCGCCTGGGGCCAGAGTTGCATTCTCAGGCGCTGCCCAACGCCGGCGGCCCAGCGCTGGGGCGGGGCAGCTCTCACCCTGGCGCTGCTGGCGGGATCCTACGCGGCAGGCTGGGGGCTGATCGCCGTTGCCCAGGCTCTCCATCCCTGGGCAGGGATCCTGATGCAGATCATCCTGATGGCCAGTTGCCTAGGGGGGCGCAGCCTGCGCTTTGCCGCCTTGGAGGTGTTGGATCCCTTGGAAAAGGGGGATCTGCCGCAGGCCCGCCAGCGCCTAAGCCGCTACGTGGGCCGGGATACGGAGCACCTGACGGAGGCGGAGATCTTGCGAGCGGTGGTCGAGACGGTAGCCGAGAATACCCCCGACGGGGCGACGGCCCCTTTGTTCTATGCCTTTTTGGGAGGGGCGCCCTTGGCTTTGGCCTACAAGGCCAGCAGCACGCTTGATTCGATGGTGGGCTACCGCCATGCCCCCTTCACCTACCTGGGCACGGTGCCGGCCCGCTGTGAGGATGGGCTGACCTGGCTGCCCTGTCGCCTGACGGTGCTGACCCTGGCCCTGCTCAGCGGGGATCCCTGGGGATTTTGGCAGCGCTGTCGCCGCGACGGGCGGGCGGATCCCAGCCCCAATTCGGGGTGGAGCGAGGCGGCCTTTGCCTGGCGGCTGCAGATCCAGTTGGGAGGCACCAATTTCTATCGCGGCATCCCCAAAGAGAAGCCCAAGGTGGGGATCCCGGCTCGTCCCTTGAGCCCCCAGGTGGTGCGGGAGAGTCTGGGGCTGCTGAGGCAGGTTCTGGGGGTGTGGGGAAGTTGGATGGTGGGAGTAACTCTAGTTCTCAACTCTCCTCTCCCTCTAGGAGAGGGGTTGTAAACTACTCCAGACTAAAGTCAGGAGCTTTTAGTAGCCCTGCAGTCGGCAAACCGACCGCGGACCTCTGGGCTGGTTTACAGCAGCCCCAATCGACCGTTCCCAGTGCCTTAAAAGCCGTTTCTGGTGCCCGCAACACTAGGATAATTCAGAAGCAGCTAAAGCTGCCTAAGCCGAACAGAGGCAGAAAAGGCGAGGTCTTGCAGTCAAAACTGAACGGTCTGGAGCGTCGCATGCGCATGGGAAGGAGCTCCGGGATCCAAGGGCTTTTAATCTTAACGGGTGCTAGCTCAGCGCCCAGCGCTGCAGGGCAATGCCGAGGAGCAGGCCCAGGCCGCCAAAACGCAGCACCTGCCAAAAGGTGGCAGGAACGGGGTTAAACACTTCCAACAGGTAGGCTTGCAGACGTTGTTCCAATTGGCTGACTTCCGCCTGGATTTCAGCCCAGTGTTCGGGGGAGAGCTGGGATAGGCGCTCCAGCTCGCGCAGGTCGGCCAGCCGCGCTTGCAAGATCTCGAGCTTGGCTTGCAGAGCCTCAAGGGAATCGGGGGAATCGGGAGGAGCGGTCACGGCTGCGCCTCGGCTGGGGGGGCGGGGGAACGGGATCCGGCAAACCCGGTTTGGATCTCGTTGAAGGGTTTGGCTTGGATCACCCCTGGGGGGACGGGATCCAACTGGAAGAGGGCGCGAATGGCGTTTTCCACTTCGGTGATGGGGCGGTTGCCAATGGATTGGTAGACGAGGTTGCCCTGGGAGTCAAAAAGCAGGGTCTGGGGGACTTGGCCGCTGTAGTATTGGCCACGCTCATCCCCAGGCAGGAGGGAATCGACAGAATAAGGAATGAAATAGACTCCCCAGCCATAGCGAACTTGCAGGTTGGCCAGGGTGGCTGCGTATTTTTTGCAGTCGCTGCTGTCGTCGATGTAGTACACCAGCAGGGCCGGGATCCCTTGTTCTTTGGCCTGTTTCAGGGAGACACGAGGGGGGATCATGCCGCCGTTGGAGCCATAGAGGGCAAAGATGTTGCCGTCGTAGCGGTCGTCGTTGAGGAGAGCATGGGCAGGCGGAGACAACCAGCCCATTAACACGACGCACAAAGCTACCAGGAGAAGACGCAGCCACAGCATGATTCAAAACAGCATGATCCAGGGAGGATTGTCGGGCAGAGGGGAGGCTCTCTCATTGTGCCATTTTGCCCCGGTTCAGTCTCAGGGGCGGTGGATGATGGCCTCGACCCGCCGTTGTTTTTTCACCGGATCTACGCCCACCAGCCGGATGTAGTCCTTGGGAAAACGGCTGAGGCACTGCTCGACAGCCTGACAGGCAGCGGCCCATTCTCTCAGGTGGGCAACTCCACACTCCTGCCAGGAATGAACGCGGTAGCGGCGCGGATCCGCATGCTCCACCAGGATCTCATAGCCTTGGGCCAGGATCTGGCGAAGCTGGGCCTGCACGTCTGGGTTGAGGGAAACTGGGGCAGGATCGGCCGAGTTGGCAGCCACAGGAGGAGGGGATGGCGGGGAAGCGGGGGGCGGCTCTTGAGGAGCGGAGCGCCGGAGGCCAAGGTATTCCTCGGAGAGGCGACGGGCTTCTACTTGGTGTTGCTCGGCTTTGAGCTGGTGGCCGGCCTGGATCAACTGCTCCAGAGAAAATCGCGGTGGCGGAAACTGGGGGGCGCCCTCTTTGCTTTTGAGCAGGCGAAAGGCAATCCCTTCCAGGCCGACTTCTTGGATAAATTGCCATACCTGCTCGTCGTAGAGCTGGGCGCGCAGGGCGCCGAAAAAGTCGATGGCCTGCTCGGGAAAGGCGTCCACCAGGCGCTCAATCTCCTCAAGAGACAGCCCGTCGGCTTGAAAAATGCCGTGAACGATGTGGATGCGGTCGGTGCGGCTGGGCTCCCAGTAGAACTTGCGCATGCGCCCATCGCGGATGAGGGGGGCATAGAGGGTGGAAAAGTCGTTGCCGGTGGCGATGATGGGCACCCGCGGCAGGGGCTTGGGATCGTAGCTGCCGGGAAGCTGCACGTTGGTGGGGTTGTCGGCGATGTTCATCAGGGTGGCGCTCACCAGTTGGGTGTTGACGGTGTACTGGGTCATGCTGTTCAGGCGACCGGCGCCGGCATCCAGGTCGTTGATCATCAGCACGGCCATCTGGCCAAATTTGCGGATGTGCTCGGCAGCTTCACGGTAGCGCAGGCGAATCATACGGGCGGGATCCCCGGCGTCGGGACTTTCCAGCTCGCCCCCCGAGATGTGGACGGCATAGACCTTCATGCGCTCAAAGATGAGGTTGCATTGGAAGGTCTTGCCCTCCCCCTTGCGCCCGTGGATGCCCAAGATGAGCGGAACGGGCACGTCGGGCAGAGGAAGATGATTTTTGGTCAGGTGCAGGGCGACAACTTTAAGAAAGGTGGGGGGGATGTAGTAGCTCATCGGTGGGCCTTAGCTTGGTTGCGAGAGTTTCTATTTCCTCCATTGTCGTTCTGGGAAGTTGGCCCCTGCCCCTCCTCGGCCCAATTCTCGGCGGGCAGCAGGGACAATACTCCAGATAAGTGCTAATTATCTGGACTATCGGCAAGGGGAAAGAGTGCCCACATGGGCGTTGCCATGGGATTACGCGGGAGGTTAGTTTTTGTAACAGTCTTCCGGCAGGGCGACCCCAGAGATGGCAACACAAGCTTTTCTGGCGCTCTGGTCAGGCCGGCTTAGACGAAAAGCTGTCCATCTAAGGGTGAGATCTTGCTGTTGAATTGCCTAAGCTCTGTGTTGCTGGCTGTCGAAGCCGCCGCTCCCGTCGAGGCGCCAGGGGGAGACAACCTCTCTCCCTTGATCTTGGTGGCGGTGCTGCTGGCCTTGGTGGTCATCTACTTGGCCAGCCGCGTTGGCGGAGAAATGGCCGTTCGCCTGAGTTTTCCCCCCGTGCTGGGAGAGTTGCTGGGAGGGGTGTTGGTGGGCGGTTCTGGCCTGGGGTTACTGGTTTTTCCCGAAGGGCCGCTTTCTGCCGAGGCGTTGCCTACCTTGGCCCAGTCCTCAGCTCTGATGCAGATTCTGCAGGCCACCGCGGGTCTTGACAAGGGATCCCTGGTGCAGGTGTTCTCCTCCCAAAGCCAGATCATCGACATCCTCTCGGAGATGGGGGTGGTTATCCTTCTCTTTGAAATTGGTCTTGAGTCGGATCTGGGGGAACTGTTGCGGGTTGGCCCGCAGGCGGCGGCCGTGGCCGTTATTGGGGTTGCTGTGCCCTTTGCGGCGGGAACACTGGGCCTGCTCTACCTCTTTCACGTGCCTGTCATCCCTGCCATCTTCGCCGGGGCGGCTCTGACGGCAACCAGCATTGGCATCACCGCCCGCGTCTTGGCCGAGCTGCAAAAACTCACCTCCCTCGAAGGGCAGGTGATCATCGGCGCCGCCGTCCTGGACGACGTGTTGGGCATCATCATCTTGGCGGTGGTGGCCAGCTTGGCCAAAACCGGAGAGGTTGACGTCGCCGATGTTGGCCTCATCGTCGTCAGCGCTGTCGTCTTTCTCGTCGGCTCTATCGTCTTGGGGCGACTCCTCAGCCCCTACTTTGTGGCTCTCCTCAACAACCTGAAAGCCCGCGGCAACCCCCTTTTGCCCGCTCTGGTCTTGGCTTTCTTGTTGGCCTACGTAGGGCAGGTGATCCACCTGGAGGCGATTTTGGGCGCTTTTGCCGCCGGCCTAATTCTAGGGGAAACCGACAAGCGCCAGGAGCTAGAAGAACAGATCAAGCCCGTTTCCGACCTGCTGGTGCCCATCTTCTTCGTCTGCGTCGGGGCCAAAACCAACCTCGCCGTGCTCAACCCCACCCTCCCCGCCAACCGCGAGGGGCTGATCATTGCCGTCTTCTTGGTTAGCGTTGCGATTGTGGGCAAGCTGGCCGCCGGCCTGGGGGCGTTCGGCAAGCCGGGCATCAACCGCTATGCCATCGGCGTGGGCATGATCCCGCGCGGCGAGGTGGGCCTGGTGTTTGCCGGCGTGGGAGCGGCCAGCGGGGTTCTCTCCGAGGCTCTCGACGTCAGCATCATCGTCATGGTGATCGCCACCACCTTTATCGCCCCCCTCTGGCTGCGGGGAGTATTGATCGGGGAAGTAGACTCTCCTCCTTCTCTCCTGGATCTGCAGGCAGAAGCATCAGAGCAAGACCGCGTCGAAACCCCATCAGCTCGCTCAGACTCAGAGCAGGTGGGCATTCCTGAGAGTTGAATCACCTCGACTTTCTCCCCAAACGTCCCCAGAGCGTCTGGAACAGCAGCCACAGCGGGTTGCGACGGCGGGATCCCACGTCTTCAACCTTCTCCGCCCTCTCCTGTTGGGGCAAAATCACCCGCATCGAGGGCGGGTCAAACCGCTGCATCGTTGTGGAGCGCCGATCCACCACCTCCGCCTTTAGGCTGCGAAAGCTGACAGACTGGAGATACCGCTGAAACTCTTCGTTCGACAACTGGCGAATGCAATACTGCATCCGCACCTGATCCCCCAACTGGATCTGATCCCCATCCTTGAGATCCCAGCTCAGACATTTCTGCCCGTTTACTGAGATGCCATTGGTGCTGCGCTTGCCTTCGATATTGCCGTCCAACAGCCGGTAGGTGTAGCCACCGCCCTTTTGCGGCAGCCGCAAGAGCAGCGCGTGCTGCCGAGAAACCGCCGCCGAATGGACGACAATGGCGTTGCTGGGATCCCTGCCGATGGAATAGGTGGCGGCACTGAGGGCCACAGCCCGCCGTCCCTGCTCGTCATCGATCACCAGCACATGCCAAGTCTGGGAGGGGGAAGACGCTGGGTCAGCAGGCATCGTTTGGGGTTGGCTTTGCCAGAGAAAGGTTCGGCAGAAGAAGGGCCTTCCTTCATAATGATAGGATAGGGCTTAGCCACCCGCGAGGAATCGTAAACAGCCGCCATGACTGCAACTCCCTCCCTTCTTCAGGAACTTCCCCCCATCTACCCTGGCGTGGCCGTGCGGGTCATCAATCCCAACGATACCTACTACCTCTTTGAAGGACAAGTACAGCGGGTTACCGACGACCATGCCGCTGTCCTCTTCGAGGGGGGCAACTGGGATAAATTGGTTACCTTCCGCCTTTCGGAATTGGAACTGGTGGACAAGTCCCGCCGCTAGCTCCGCTCCGCTTTCCTCTAGAACTTCCCCATGCGCAGCCATTGGCAGGAACCTTTCCTTTGGATCCATGCCGCCGGGATCCTCCTCTTCCCCTTGTGGATTGGGCTAACCGTCATTGGGTTGGCCACCGGGGATCCTCTCCTGTCGGTGGGAGTAGAGCAGGCCGCAGTGGCCGTGGCGGGCATTGGGCCAGTCTTTGCCATGCAGTGGCGCAAGCCCTTCGATGTCTTCAGCCTGTGGGTGGCCGCCGTTCCTCCCGAGGAACTCACCCCCGACCAACGCCGCATTTTGGCTGCCTTCCTCAGCCCCGAACACAAGATCTTGACGCTATTGGCGGCACTCCTGCTGCTGGAAGTCTTTGAGCGCCTCTACGACTTCGCCCCCCTCTTTGCCCCCCTCACCCCTGGCAACGGCACCCGTCTGGCCGGCCTGGCCATAGCCGCCTTCGGGTTTTGGGGGGCCAACCTGTTCTTGCAGATCCCCCTTGCTGCAATACGGGTACTTCTCCTCAGCGAGCCGGAGCTGGCCCAACTGGATCCCATCCCTGCTGAGGAGATCGAGAGCCGCTTCTCCGTTGTTGGCGATCGCCACACCCCGCTGTTGCAACGGCTGCTGCGCCGGATTGCCGCAGTCCCATCGCAGGCACAAAAAGATGGAAATCAGAGACTCGACTGTAAAGTAGAAGTAGCCGAAGCTGCCGGCTCAGATGCCGAATCCGAAGGACGGGAGGCTGCCACACCGGAAACGACCCCTGACTTCACTTAGACAGGTTGCTGGGACGGATTTCTACCCCAAAGAAACTGCAGCTGGATGCTAGAGTGGACGGGATCCAGACTGTTGTCTGACCATCGGCGTTCTCCTGATCTTCGAGGCTACCGCACCGGCAATGGCGAGCAACTTTTCCTTCCGCTTTAAACAGTTCACCCAACGCCTCAGAGAAACCACCCAGCTTCCCCAGTTTTTCACCGAGCAAGCCACCAGCGAAACCCAAAACCTCGCGCGGGAGTTGGCATTGGTTGGGGAATACGCCACCCAGCTCAGCCAGGTGGTGATGGAGGTGGACTTCCTCAACCAGCTCTACACCCGTCTTTTGAACGAGCGGGAAGTGCTGCAGCAGGAAAAAGACAACTTAGAAGCGCGGGTCTTCGAGTTGCAGCAGGAGCGCAACGAGACTGAACCCCAAGTGATGTACCTACGTGAACAACTGAGCCAGGCCGCCTTTCAACTGGAGCAAACGCAAAACCGCGAGCGCAGCCTCAGCGAGCGGGAACGGCAACTGTCGGAGATCGTGGCCCAACTGGAGCGCCGGCGGGCTGTGCTCAACCAGGCCATCGAAAACCTCACCAACCAAGAGGCCGATTACACCGTTCGCAACAAAGAGCTAGAGGCCGTCATCAAAGATAACGAGCGCAAAGCCAAGCAATACCTAGAAGCCGCCAACCACTACCGGGCGTACTTGGAAGAGCTGAACGCCCAGATACAGGAAGCTCAGGCCAAGCTGAGGAGCCTCGGTGTTGAGCCCAAACCCGCCGACCTGCCGCGGCTTGAGGATATGGAAAAGCCAACTCCCATCCCCACGCCGCCGCCCTCTACTCCCATCGGCTACCCACCACCCCAACAGCCTCCTCCACCCCAGTCGGGCGGCTACTGGTCGGACAGCCCCTTCGATGACGATCCCTGGAGCTAGGGGCTATCCCAACAGCGCTTGTAAGTCAGCTCTGCGGCAAAGCTCAGTGCCCTCTGCCCTGAGCCGCCTTGGGAGAGCTGAGGGAGACGCGTACCCTAAAGAAGAGATCCACAGTAGGGGATCCAGCGTCCAGTTACACCCAAGCCAGACCTATGGAACTGACTGTGCCGGATTTGCAAGCCCTCAGCCAATGGGATCGGCAGTTCTGCCGCTTTGCCGAGCAGCAACAGCTCCTCAAGCCCAAACAACTGGCCTTGGCCCTGAAGATCCAGCGGCAGCAGCACGGCCCCCTGGCCTTGATCCTCTGGCAGTTGGGGTTTGTGGGCCTGCAGCACTTGGCGCAGTTTTGGGAGAGAGTATCTGGCGACGCTGACCCGGAGCTGCTCCAAGACAAGGCCTTCGGCTGACAAAAAGGGTGACTGCTGCCGTCTGTTTTCCTGGCCGAGGAGCGAGACTGCAGTATGGCCTTTTCGGACTCCACCGTCACTCATCCTGAAAGTCCTGTAGCGGTGAGCTGCGGCTGATACATTTACGCTGAACACTGCTGAGCATTACTGCTCAGCGGTGAAGCGATAGCATTCTGTCCGTTTCCGTTGTCACTACGCGACGCTGACGCGACCGCGCTACTCGGACGGAGTCCAAACAGAAAG
>NZ_AUMZ01000001.1:1201696-1302810 GCF_002760375.1 Synechococcus sp. 60AY4M2 | reverse complement strand
CTCGGGCGTACAAAACGACTCGTTTGTCCTTCTTGGGTGCTCTGATGTAGCTGTCGAGGTCATACCTTCTCGCCCTACCGGATGGTGTACGTACTGCATGGATCCAGCCCTTCTGTTCCCATCGCCTCAAGGTGTGGAGACACACCCCAAAATAATCCGCCGCTTCTCTCGGTTTTACATACCTAGCCATACCAAGCAGCCATACTGAACATACTGGGCATTATTTTCAGTATAGTCCAGCATATCATTGACTAGAGTCATGCTCCCTTCCTGCAGCGCCGCCCGCCCCCCAGCCACCATCGGGTGAATCTTCTGGTTAGCTGACCTGTTGTACTTGGCCGACTGCCGCTTGCGTAAGCAGAAGAGGGAAAGACAGCACTCTGCACCGCTCCTGCAAGAGGGTGGCTGGGCGCTCTTTCAGCGTGGTTGGCCTACCAACCCTGTCGCTGGAAAAAGCTGGAATCCACAGCCATAGGTTTTGCCCTGCAATCAAGTCGATTCTTCCGGCAACAGACCCTTGGGATCCTCCGGCGGCGGCAGATGGGCCAGATCCCCACGGGATTCGCTCCCCAAAACTCGCGCCTGGATTCTCTTGATCACGACATAGAGCACCGGCACCACCAGCAGGCTGAGCAGGGTCGAGACGAACATACCGCCGATAACAGCCGTGCCCAGAGACTGGCGGCTGGCAGCCCCGGCGCCACTGGCCACGGCCAGCGGGAAAATCCCCAGGATCGTGCTCAGGGCCGTCATGAGGATGGCGCGGAAACGGGTCTCCGCCGCCTGGATCGCGGCCTTGACCAGCGGGATCCCCTGGGCAACCAGTTGGTTGGCAAACTCCACGATCAAGATCGAGTTCTTGCTGGCCAGACCGATCAACATCACCAGCCCCACCTGGCAAAAGATGTCGTTGGCCAGGCCCCGCAGCAGTTGGGCCGAGAGCGCCCCCAGAACCGCCAGCGGCACCGCCAGCAGAATGATCAAGGGATCCACATAGCTCTCAAATTGGGCCGCCAGCACCAGGAAGACGAACACCGACCCCAAAGCGAAGATCAGCGGCGCCTGTCCCCCCGACTCGATCTCTTCCAAGGACAGGCCCGACCACTCGAAGCCAAACCCCTGCGGCAGCAAGCGGGCAGCCAGACTTTCCATAGCCCGAATGGCTTGCCCTGAGCTGAAGCCCGGCAGCGGGCTGCCCTGGATCTCCGCCGAGCGGAAGAGGTTGAAGTGGTTGATGATTGCAGGGCCGGTGGTCTCCTCCACCTGAACCAGGGTGCTCAAGGGCAAAAGCTGCCCCTGCCCACTGCGCACGTAGAACTGGCCGATACGTTCGGGGCTGCCCCGGAAAGCCTGATCCGCCTGCACATAGACCCGGTAGTTGCGGTTGAACAGGTCGAAATCGTTGACATAGGTGCCCCCCAACAGGGTCTGCAGCGTGCCGAAGACCTCGGCCAGCGGGATCCCCAGCACCTGGGCCATGTCCCGATCCACCTTGACCTGCAACCGGGGGGAGTTGGCGTTGAAGGTGGGCGGGTTAATCCGCACGCCCAGGGGGGGTTGGCCCGGCGGGGGCGGCGCGTTGCCCACGAAGAAAAGCGTGTTGGCCGTCTGCTGCAGCAGGTTGAAATCGTTCACCCCCCGATCCTGGAGCTGGAAGGTGAACCCGCCCGTAACCCCCAAATCGGGAATGGCTGGCGGCAAAATCGGGATCACCAACGAGCGGCTGATCCCGCCCAAAAAGGGCCCGAACAGCCGGTTGACAATCGCCTGCGCCGATTGTTCCGGTCGCCGCCGCTCGTCCCAGGGCTTGAGGGTGGCGAAGATTAACCCGTTCCCCGGCGAGGGCCCGGTAAAGCTGAACCCCCCCACGATCACCTGGTTTTCGATTTCCGGGATCCCGTCCAAAATGGCGCTGGCCTGCCGGATGACCCGGTCGGTGTAATTGAGAGAAACCCCCGGCGGCCCCTGGATGATGGTGATGAAAAAGCCCTGATCCTCATCCGGCACAAACCCGGTCGGCACGACCTGGAACAGCCAGTAGGTGAGGCCCAGACAGGCGACAAACCCCGCCACCACCAGCAGCCGCAGCTTCACCACCAGCTCCAGGAACCGACGATAGGCGGCGCGGATCCCTTCCACGGCCCGGTCAAACCAGCGCAACAGCCAAAACATCTGCTCCGAACGGGGGCGGATCAGCAGCGCCGACAACGCCGGAGCCAGGGTAATGGCATTGAAGGTAGACAGCGAAACCGATACGGCAATGGTGACGGCAAACTGCCGGTAGATGCGGCCACTGGTGCCGGGAAAGAACGCGATTGGCACAAACAGGCCCAACAGCACCAGCGTCGTGGCGATCACCGCCCCCAGGACCTCGTTCATCCCCGCCGAGGCCCCCTGCAGAGGCCGCATGCCGCGGTCGCGGATGTAGCGGGAGATGTTCTCCACCACCACGATGGTGTCGTCCACCACCAGGCCGGTGGCCAAGGTGAGGCCGAACATGGTCAGGGTGTTGATGGAAAAGCCGAACAGGCGCACAAACGCAAACGTCCCCAGCAGCGCCACCGGGATCGTGACAGTGGGGATGAAAGTGATGCGCCAATCCTGCAAAAAGATAAACAGCACCAGCACCACCAGGACAATAGCCTGCAGCAGGGTGAAGATCACCTCCTGCACCGACTCCGTAATAAACAGCGTGGCGTCGAAGGCGATCTCGTAGATCAAGCCGGGCGGGAAGCTACGGGAGAGCTCCGCCAACGTCTGCCGCACCTGCCGCGACACCTCCAAGGCGTTGGCATCCGGCTGCTTGGTGATGGCGATCCCCACCGCCTCCTGGCCGCCGATGCGGAAGAACGTATCGTAACTTTGGGCCCCCAGCTCCACCCGACCCACGTCGGCAATGCGCACCAAGCTGCCGTCGGGGCTGGCTTTGAGCACAATTTGGGCAAACTCCTCCGGCTGCGACAGCCGCCCCGTGGCCTGGACGCTGATCTGAACCTCCTGATCCGGGGGGCTGGGCTGGCTGCCGATCTGTCCGGCAGGCACCTGGATGTTTTGCTGGCGCACGGCGTTCACCACATCCAGCGCCGTCAGCCCATAGCCGGCCAGCCGCGTCGGATCCAGCCAGATGCGCATGGCATAGGTGCGCTCCCCGAAGACGATGACATCGCTGACGCCGCGAATGCGCCGCAGGGCATCGCGCACGAACAGCTCGGCGTAGTTGCTCACAAACAGCTCGTCGTATTCCCCTGCCTCTGAGCGCAGCGCCACCACCTGCACAAAAGCGCTATCGCCGGCCTTTTCTACACTAAGGCCGTTTTGGATCACCTCTGCCGGCAGCCGCGCCTGCACCCGTGCCACCCGGTTTTGCACATCCACAGCCGCCGTGTCCAGATCCCGATCCGGGCTGAAAGTGACGGTGATCTGGCTGGTGCCGTTGCTGCTGCTCACCGAAGAGATGTAGCGGATGCCCTCGACGCCGTTGATCTCCTGCTCCAGCACATTGGTTACCGCCGTCTCCACCGTCTCGGCATCGGCTCCAGGGTAAACGGCGGTCACCCTCACCGCCGGCGGCGCCACCTGCGGGTAGTAGTCCACCGGCAATAGGGGAATGCTCACCGCTCCCACCAGCACAATGATGATGGAGCAGACGCTGGCAAAAACAGGACGGCGAATGAAAAAGTCGACAAACATAGGCCAGGGATCCGCGTAAGGAGTAGAAGGGGATGACCAAGTTGGGAAACCGCTCAAGAGGAGAAATCTAGGGCGGGGATCCAGGCGGTCTCCCCTCCCCTTGCATCCTCTGCTGCAAAAGCACCTCATCGACAATCGGGGCGCCATCGCGGATTTTTTGCAGGCCGCTCAGCACAATCGGCTCGTTGGCCTTCAGCCCCTCCAGCACCTCGTAGCTGTTGCCGTAGAGGGATCCCAGCCGCACCGGCCTTTGCACCGCCACCGCCCCGGGGGGCTTGCCCTCCTCAGGTGGCTCTGTCGTCTGCACCGTGTAGACAAAGGTTTGGGCGCCCAGACGGGCTACCGCCGTTGCCGGCACCAGCAAAGCTGGCCGCTCCTCCCAGAGGATGCGGGTTCGCACAAACTGGGCTGGTCGCACCAGCGGGCCGTAGGCCTTGCGCAACTGGCCGGCGGGGTTCTCCAGCAGGGCCTTGGCCAGCACCGATTGCGTGCTGGCATCGGCTTCAGGCGCGATGAAAGAGATTTGGCTGGTGCCGATCACCTCGCCGCGGCTGTCCAAGATCTGCACCGGTGTGCCGATGCGCAGGCGGGGGGCCTGCTGCAGCGGGATATTCAGGTTCAGCTCCAGCGCCTGGGTTTGGGTCAGGGTGGTCAAAACCGTCTGGGGCGTCACATAGTCCCCCTGCCGCACCAACACTTCCCCGACAATACCGGCAAAGGGAGCCGTGACCTGGAAAAACTGCAATTGCACCTGCTGCCGCTCCGCCTCGGCCCGGGCCCGCTCCACCTCCCGCTCTGCCCGCACAATGGCCGCCTCTTGGGCCCGGATCTGCTCCTGTTGCGCCGCCAAGGCCGCCTCCGCCTGGCGCAGATCGCGGCTGGACTGATCCACTTGCGCCTGGCTGATGGCCCCCTCGGCCAAGAGGCGCAGGTTGCGCTGGTGTTGATCCCGGGCGAACTCCGCCGCTGCCTCCAGCCGCAGGCGATCCGCCCGCAATTGGCTGAGCACGGCTCGGCTGCTCTCCAGGTTGGCCTGAGCCGCCGCGATCCCGGCCGCTTGGCCGGCCACCGCCGCCTGTTGTTGCCGGCTGTCGATGGCAAACAGAGGCGCCCCGGCAGAAACCTGGGATCCCAGCCGCACGAACACCTGGGTCACCTGGCCGCTCACCTGGGGCCGAATACTGGCCACCTGCTGGGATCCGAGGCTGGCGATGAACTCCGACGTCTCCTGAATGAGCCGTTCTTCCACGGCGCCGATGGCCACCGGTGTCGGCTGGCCTTCTCCACTCTCCATGCCGCGAGGGGGCCCGCCGGGCCGACAGGCAGCCAGGAGCAAAGAAAAACCCAACAGCGGCAGAACTGTTCGCAATCGCATCCTCAACCTGCTCCCCCAACGAGCACCCAAACAGAGGGATCCCCCATCTGCATTGGCTCAACCAACCAAGGTAATGAGCCTGTGCCTTCCTGTGCCTGTGCAAAAGCGCTGGCCATCCTTCCCAATCCAGAACTAAGTTGACACTCCCGCCGCCTGAAGGCGGGGGATTCTTACGCAGTCCACAGAAGGACCCGTAACGGCGTTGTCAAAGCGCCTCTAGACAGTTCCTTAAGGCAAAGCCCCAAGGTTCTGCTTACTTTCTTAAGCAGGTTGGCGGCAGCATTTGCCTCAGCGTTGACCAACCACCCCTTTGCCGTTTGGTACAGGCCCCGCTTGACACGCTTCCCAGAGGGTCTCCACCCGTCGGGTTTTTCACCATAATTAGGTAGCTCATCTCCATCTAGGAAGCTCGCCTGCGAACTGTACGCCTCCTCCGCCTCGATAAACTCAATGCCATAGTGCTGACATAATTCCGCAATACGCTCCTTTAACCAACCTGTTGGAATTAAAACAAAGTTTTGGTTATTGACCTTCCCTAAACCGCATTCTTGCTTTTGTTCTTTGTTCCAACCAAAGATGATTCTCCCAATCGAGTGGTGCAAACAGAAGTCAATGACCTTGCGCGCAGCTTTGTGAATTGCATCTCGCATCCTCCGGCTTCTTTTTTCCGTAATTCGCTCAAGTTTCTGCGACCAAAACCCCTGCGGCTTGTCAGTCTTAAGCCTAGCCACCTCCTTGTTGTACCACTGGTTAAAGGATTTGACTTTGCGTCCGTCAATGATGAAGCTATGCCCTAAGTTGCTAACGCACGTAAGCCAGTTGTTTACTCCGTGGTCAATTGCTAGTACCTTTTTTGGATCCAGCGATTGCGGTTGAGCGGGCTTAGCATAGATCCACTCCAAGTAGAACACCCCATGCCTGGGCAGAATTCTTAGCTCCTTAATATTTTTCCAATCTAAGTTGGTAGGAAATCGTATCCAGAAAGCGTCTATCCCAAACCAAGCTTTGACCTGGTTGCCGAGCGGCACTCTGACTCTTCCTTCTTGGAACTTAAGCCACTTCCTCGGGTATGCTACCGTGAACATTCCCTTCTTACGGTAGCGCGGTAGGTTTGGTCTTAAGCTAATCTCTTCTTGCAAGAAAAGTTTCAGCTTTGTCTTAAAACTACTTAGTGCCTCAGCTACAGACTTACACGTCTGTTGTGCGGCGGAAACATACATTGCGATAAAGTGCTTGTTTTTGGTTCTCACCATTTCAGCGCAAAGCTCACCATAGCTTGCCCATCGCTTTGTTTTGAAATAGACTTGTCGCGCATAGTACAAAGCGCAGTTGTACACCTTATTAGACTGTTGACACAAGTACTCTAATACGGGGAGTAGCTCCCTGTCCCTGACGAGAACCTGCTGACAGCCGTACCCCATACTTGTTGGTAAGTGGCATGATAACTGCAGTCTAACATAAGTAAGCAACAATGCGAGAGGGAAGCCAACGGTACAATCACTACAACCATGCTGTGGGGCTAGCGGTTGTTCGCCTCGTTTTTTGCCCAAAGAGAAGGAAAAAGGTCTTGGTAGGAGAAGTCAGGAACAGGTTGTTTGAGCTATGGCAGGAGCTGTCTAGCGAGAAGGGTTGGCATGTGAGAGCGATTGAAATAGCTCCAGACCATGTCCACCTGTTTCTTGAGATTAAGCCTACCGACCCAATTCATCTTGTGGTAAAAGCATTCAAAGGTAGAGCTTCCAAATATTTAAGGCAGAAGTTTCCTAACCTGCGAAAACTACCTAGCCTTTGGAGCAGAAGTTATTTTTTCTGTACTGCGGGGAATGCTAGCGCTGAGGTAATTCAAAACTATATCAATGACCCACATCATTGGTAAGCGACTAAAGTCGCTCTCGGGCTTTTCCGCCCCGCGCTAAAGTGCGAGGCTACCAAGCTATCCCTCTGTGTAGGCTTAGCCAAAAGCCCAGCTTCGGGATCCAGAGCCCCAACTGGCCGGACAACGGCCATCTTCGGCTAGACTGTTCCAAAGTTGTCGCGCAAGCAGCGGGTCTTTTGTTGCCTGGCGCGAAGGCGAGTTGCCGGGGTTAAAAAAGCTGACATGAGAACTGTGGCCGTAACCTGGTTTCGCCCACCGCAGCTTCAGCTTCGTCCTCAGCACTGGCTGTGGAGCTGCCTCGGGGCAGCAGCCATCACAGCCCTCACGGCGGCTGCCGCTTGGGCGCGGCCGGTGTTGGAAGTGCGCATGACCATGGGCTTGCCCATCAGCCCCAACTACTGGTACCTGGTGGCCCTCAGCCGGGCCGGCAGCCCCGGCCCCACCGCCAATCTGGTGGATCCCAATGTCCGCGTCGGGCCCAATGAGTATGCTTTTGTCCAGAACTGGGACTACCTGATCCGGGTTACCCCCCTCAACGAAGAGTCGGTCTTGCAGTCCACCATCCAGCGGTTTGGCGAGCCGGAGCGGGAGCTTGCCGTCGGCTTCAACCAGGTGCGGGTGGAGCGCCTCAGCCGCGACCGCGACACCCTCCGCTTGCAGATCGACATCTCCGAGCTAGAGGGCCTCGACGGGCGGGATCAGGATATCCAGGTGGCTCTCCTCACCGCCCGCGCCCCCTTCCGCGTCGCCCCCGAGGAAACCAACTTGGCCATTGACGCCACCCGCGGCGAGCTGCCCCACTACTACCGCCTCAGCCTCTCCAACCAGCGGCAGGTGGTCGTGGACGATCCCCAGCGCCAGGAGACGATGCGCCGCAGCCGAGAATTGATCCAACAAAGTGGCTCCGGGGCTGCCCTCAGCCGCGAGCTCATCGAGGGGGGAGCCTTGGAAATTTTGGCCGCCAACATCCTCACCTTTGAGCTGCGCCTGGTGGATCGCTAGGGATCCGCTCCCCTGCGCGCCCAAGGCGGGGCCCAGATTGCCGCCATTTCAAGCCCCTTCTGCGCCAAGAGAAGCTGGGCTGGGATCCAACATCACAAACAGAAACGACTCCAGCCCCGCCAGGTAGGTGAGCACCTGCTCCTGGGCCGCTTCCGGTTCTATCTGATGGGCTTGGGCCGCCTGCTCGATCAAGCTGGCCACCGCCACTGGCCCCTGCAAGAGGGATCCCAGCCAGGCCATCTGGGGAGCCGGAATGGCGAGGCGGCCGCGGCTGGCCCCCGGCCAGTTCATAGTAAACTCCAGCTTCTTTTCGTAGGCCTGGGCGAAGTTGCGGCGAAATTCGGCATTGTCCATCAGGATGGGGTTGAGCTGCACCCTGCCCTCCAGCCAGTCGGCGTCGCTCCAGGGCAAGACCAGGGAAGAGCCGGGGTGCTCGGCCCAAAAGTCGATCAGGCGGTGGTCGGGGTAGATCAGCTCGTAGAAGTGGTTTTGCTCGGCGGGAGAGAGCTTGTCCAGCTCCGCCTCTAGCCAAGCCGGCATGGCTCTGTCTTTAAACAGCAGCGCCGGATCCCAGTCGGCGTAGTCCACCAGGCAAACCAAGCCCAGCTCTGCCTCTTGGAGCATGCGCATCAAGTCTGGGATTAAAAACCCCTTGTCGCCGGGCAAGAGGTAGTTGGCGCGGATGTTGGTGTCGTCGCTGTAGATCTGGGGATCCCAGTGCAGGGAGACCCGCAGCTCGTCAGAGGCCAGGCTGGCCATGAACTCCCGCACCCGCTGGCAGGCTTCGGGCGTGGGCAGATCAAACAACCCCAGCAGCCGGAACGCCTCCTGCATGCGCAAGATCACCTGCCGCTGGTAGGCGTGGTGCAGGTTGGCCCGCAGGATGCCGTCCGGGTTGAGCACCCGCTTGAGCGCCTTCAAGCCCGCCACCGGATCCTCGAGCAAATAGAGCACGTCGTTGAGGCTGATGAAGTCAAACTGCTGCCCCAGTTGTTCAATTTCCAGCAGGTCGAGGGCGTACAGCTCCACCTCTCCGAAGCCGTGGTAGCGCAGGCGTCGCTCCGTCCCCCGCACCGACTCCGGCGAGAGGTCGCAGGCCACCAGCCGTGCCCCCGGGTTGGCCTCCGCCAAGATCAAGGTCTCCCAGCCGGAGCCACAGCCGACATTGAGGATGGCGATCCCCTCGCTGGGCAGGATGGCGCGGGTGCGGGCGTATTGGGCCGTCGTCCAGCTTGAGCGGTATAGGCTGCCGATGGCGTTGCGCCCTGAGGCCTCAACGGGCACGTTGGGATAGGGCAGTTCCTCGTAGACTTGCCGCAAAGACTCGGTCGTGCTGCCGGCCATGGGATCCGCTCCAAGAAGCTGCTCCCTATGCTACTGCCCCAGGAAGGCCGCAATAGCGCCGGCAATGGCCTCATTGCCCCCGCGATCCAGCTCCTCCGGCGCCTGGGGTGGGTGAGGGGGATCCCGCAGGAAGTCCCAGGATCCCGCAAAGAACTCTTCCGGCGAGAGGATGCGGTGCCATCCGTAGCGCCGCAATCCCTCCACCAACAGGGGCGACTCGGCAAACCCCGACCGGTTGACACAGGCCATGGGCGTGCCACAGCGCAGCGCCTCTGCCAAGGTGCCATAGCCCGGCTTGGACACCACCCAACGGCAGAGGGGCATGACATCCACCGGCCGCCACACCTGGCCGTCTAGAATCTGCAAGTTGGGCAGAGCAGGAGCCTTTGGGTCGAAGGTGAGAAACTGCCAGTCGGGAAAATCCGCCAGCCGCTCGTAAGGCAAGCCCTGCAACCCCAGCCCGCCAAAGGTTAACAAAACCGTGGGCCGCTCCCGCTCCAGCCCCAGGCGCCGGGCCACCTCCTCTCCTGAGTAGCGCGGATCCGACCCCGTCAGCCCCACTGCCTCTTGGTGAGGGAAGGCGGCCATAGGCTCGGCAAAGGGCAGGCGAAACAGCCGCTGGCAGCGCCCGTACAGCTCGCGGATCCAGGCCACCAAGGGCTGAAACTGGGGGCCGTAGTCTTGGTAGATAAAATCCCAGCCGAAGTTGCTGGCCATCCAGCAGGGGATCCCGGCGGCCTCGGCAATGGCGGTGGCGATGGGGGGCACATCCGCCAGGATCAACGGCACCCCCTGGCTGCGAATGAACTCGGCCTCCTCCCGGATGAGGTCGGCAGCCCCCGCTTGAAACGCCTTGAGAGCAGCCAGCGTGGCCGGCAGATCCGCCTGCAAGCCATCCGGCTGCACCACCCCCACATCCAAACCCCGCGGCCGGTGCACAAACTCCCCTTCCCCGTAGCGCTGCAGCAGCCAGGCGGGGGCCGGCGTCACCCAAATGGGCAGGATCTGCGCATCCTGCCGCCGCAAAGTGTTCACCACCGCCGCCAGCCGGGTGACGTGCCCAAACCCGTGGGCCGTTGCCGCTACATAGAGAGGAATGGGATTCACCGCCATAGCCTTAAGAAAGAACAGGCTGAGGTTTTTCCCGCCGGGATCCCCAGAGGTTGCCGGCCAAGATAAGTCCCAGGCCCAGCACCGATCCCGGCGCGATCGGCTCCCGCAACAGCACCCCAATCAGCCCCAGCGACAAGAATGGCGTTACATAGACCCAATTGGCCAGGGATCCGCGCTCGTGGGCCAGCTCCAGGGCCCGCAGCCAAAACACAAAAGTCAACCCCATCTCCGCCAAGCCGATGTAGGCTGCCCAGGCCAGCCCCGCCATTGTCCACCTCAGCTCCTGAAACGGCAAGAGCAGCAGGCAGTAGAAGCTGCCGAAGACAAACCCCATGAACAGCTTCAGCACCGCGTCCCGTCCATCCCGCACATTGAGCAGCCAGTAGAGGGCCCAAATGGCAGCGCTGCCCACCGCCAGCCCCACCCCCCAGGGATCCTCCACCTGCCAGGTGTCCCAGGATCCCCCCGTGGCCACCAGCACCGCCCCCACTAGGCTCATGCCCAAAGCCAGCAGCAGCCGCCCGCGCAGGCGCTCCCCCAACAGCGGCGCCGCCAAGAGAGCCAGCAGCAGCGGCCAGGTGTAATTCAAAGCCAGCGCCGCCTGGGCCGAGAGGCGATCATAGGCCTGGAACAGCACCCCGTAGTAGCCAAGCGGGTTAAGTAGCCCCTGCAGCGCCGACAAGGCAATCTGGGATCGCTTCTGCTGGCGGACAAGATGCGCCCGCCCTGTAGCCACCAGAACCATCCCCAAGATCAGGCAGGAGCTGCACGCGGAAAAAATTAGCAAAAGCGTTGGCGCAAGGTGTTGCAGGCCAAACTTAAAGGCGCTGGCCGCCGTGGCCCAGCCCAAGATAGCTGCCGCCAGGTAGGCATAAGCCCGCCAGGGATCCCTGCCCATCAAAAGCGGTCCAGATCCCTGTCGTCCGCCTTTGGCCTAGCTCCGGTGGAAAGGCCCAGCCGCGGCGCCACCACCCAGGCGTAGAGCAGATAGCCCAGCCCCGCCACCACTGCCCACCTGAGAACGGTGCCGAAAACCCGGAAGAACAGCCCGACCAGAAGAATACAGCCCAGAATGGCGAAGACCGTCACCAGTGGACGCCCCCAAGTCTCAACCCAAGCTCGGACGGCACTTTTCCCCTGAGACGCAACGGATGTTCCTGGATCCCCAGAGGCCGCCGCCGCTTGCTCCAGTTCACGCTCAAGCTGTTTCAGCCGTTCTTGTTCTGAGAAAGAGAGATCGGACATAGAGAGCAGTCTCCAGCGGTGTCACCTCCATCTTACGAGCTGCTCCCGAAGATGGGCAGACTAAGCCCGCGCCGAAGGGATCTCCTGAACCATAGCCCGGAACAGATCCAAAGCCGGGCCAGGGCGACGGTTAGGACGCGGAGCCGGGATCTCGTTGGGCACAAACGGCTTCTCAACCACCACCTTGGGCTTGGCAGGCGTAGCCGTTGCCGCAGGGCTAGAGGACTGGGTTGGAGCGGATTGGGCAGGCGCCGGACGAAAAGGGCCGGTAACAAAATCCACGAGGCCGCCGAAGAGAATGCCAAAGAAGGAAAAAAGACCGCCGAACAGCTTTTTGAGGATGCCCATATAAGAGTTTGCCGATGTCGTAAAGTTCTGCAACTGGCCATTCATTATTGTTAAGAACGGGCAGCTTGGCTATAGGTAGATATGCTTTTTTCGACTCAGGGATCCCATACCTGCCTGCCGGTGGCATCAAACCGCCGCAGCGGCAGGGCCAACTCCAGCTCCTGCAGCTCCAGCGGCTCCGAGAAGCGCCGGCTGCGCCCCAGCTCAAAGCCATCCGCTGCCGCCGGATTCACCGCGTAGCCGATATCCGCCATGGCTCCCACCGTGAGGATGCTCAAGGGGTTGGGCACCCCCCGGTCGAGGCGGCTGGTCATCAGCTCGCGGCCCAAGACGCTCTCCCGCCAATGGGCATCGCGGGATCCCTCCCCAAACTGATTCTCTAAAGGAACAGAAGGGGCGTTCCCCCCCAATGTGATAAAAGCGTCAACTGCCCGCGGGCCGATAAAGCGGGGGTCATAGCCCGGCGGCGTCGGCTGATCCCGCCTCACCAACCCTACCGTCAGCCCCTTGGGATCCCAGACGCTGGGCAAAAAGCCAAGCGCATGGCCCAACTCGTGCAGGGCAGTAATGGGCAGATCCCCCCGCTCTTCCAAAGCCGAGAGGTTTTGGCTGTTGAAGAGCACAATTGAATAGAACGGCAAGCCATTCGAGGCCCGCACAAAGCAAGGAGCCGCCCCCCCCAAAACCCGCTCGTTGCCTAGGTCTCTCGCCCTCACCTCTACCAACAGATCGTCAATGGGGAAATTGAGCGGCGTGCTGGGAAATCCCCGATTGCATGCGTCGGCCTGAATAGAGGTGGGGGGCAAATCTGGCTGGTCCCCGACAATGATCTGCTGCCATCTCAAGGCCGCGCTGCGGACAATGGCTTGCTGACTGGGAGTGAGGCTGTTGTCGGGAAAGCGAAGGTCGATCGTGAACTGGGGAACAGAGGTAGGCGTCAGCGAAGGCAGAACAGTCGGGGTAGGGGTGAGGACGACAGCTGGAGTAGAGGTGGGAACGATGGTTGGAATGGGAGTAGGAATGACACTTACCGAAGAGGAACCACCACTTCCCCCGCAAGCCTTGAGCGCCAGCAGCAAGAGCATCGCCACCAGGGATCCGATCGGGCGCAAGCTCCACGTTCTGCCGCCAAGCTTCCGAAAATCCTTCACACTGCCTCCCAACCCAAAAGCCCCACAGCCCAGACAGATCATACCGGTTGCCTCCATTTGCCGAGCAGGATTGGCCCTGGGCTCTGCCACCCATACCCATTCTCAATGGGCGATGTCTAGGAGGCTGGGGAAACCTCTGTGGATCCTCATGAACAAAAACTGGGGCCTGAATGACACAGCAAGGATAGCTTGGTAGCCCCGTATTTTAGTGCGGCGAGGAAAAGCCCGTAAGCAAGTTGCTCGCCAATGGTGTGATTGTTGATGAGGCGTGCCCTTCCTAGGCAAGCACCCAAAACGGTGAAAAACCCGAGTAGGGGCAAGCGCCCAGGAGATGTCTCAGCTAACTTGCTAAGTAGGCAGAACTTTGGGGCTTTGCCCCAAGGAACTGTCTAGAAGCGTCTTGACAGCCCCCTTGCGAGTCCGTTCCTGGACTGCGTAAGAATCCCCTGCCTTTAGGCAGTGGGAGTGTGAATAATAACAGTCACCTCAAGAGTGAGCGAAGATGGGCCTGGCGGCACGTTTTTTTGAGCCCTTTCAATCCAGCAGGTCGGAAGAACCGTCTTCCTCTTCTAGGCTCCAACCCGCCCCCAAAGCGTCCGCTGCTGCCGCCCGCAACGCCTGAGTGTCCGCCCACAACTGCGCAGGATCCGATAGCGGATCCGACAAAGGCACCAAACGCAAGATGCGGCTCTCCTGAACCAGATCGATCACCACACTGGGCCGTTCCCCCTCCAGGCCTGCCACCTCCGAGGGGGAGGGATCCCGCAAGCAGGCGTAGTCAAAGCTGTTTAGGTTGAGATAAAGGCTGCGATTGGCCACCAAGGTAGCCGCCGTTGCATCCTGAAACACCTCCATCACATAGCCCTCCCCCTGCTTTCGTACCCGACCATCGACAATATCGAAGTAGCGAACCCGCCCCAGATCCGCCAGAAGACGGTAAATATCCCGCTTATTAACCAAAATTCCGCTATCTACGATACAGGGGGCACAAGGACGAGTGTCTGTCATGGAGTAGTCGGTCTTGGGGAGCAAGCGGATCGACAACAGGCAAGAAGCAATTAGAAGTAATGCTCAACAACAGCTAGCAACCATCGCAAATCCTCTAGAAAATAGCAACCCCCCACAAGTCTAAGACTTGGGCAAACAAAACCAGAGAACCTCAGGCAATCAAGACGAGAAAAAGTCAACAGCCCTACAAACTTAAGCCATTGCAGTACAGCCCTTTGCTTTGCTCCAAAAAGCCTCTAGCCTGCTTCTCGGAAACTCAGTTCTGGCCTCCCTCGAATGTACCACAGCTTTCCAAAAAGGGGCACCGATCCCTCCCAGGTAAAGGACAAGGGAAACTGGTCAATAGCCAGCAGATTTTCATCTGTATATTGTGGGAAAATAGGTGATTAAAGGGTTTGAGACACTAGATATTGTAGGTAAGGGTGAGGACGGGCCATCGCGACCGAACCTCTGCCCTAGGATGGATCTTGGCTACCCTTTTGATTTACTTGTCCAGATCGTCTGTCATCGATGACGAAAGCTTGCCAACAGCCTGTTGGGCCGCACCACCCACCGCTTGACCAACTTGGGGGCCGAGAGGGGTAGCCTCAGTTAGACGAGTTCTGCTTAGAACATCCAAGAGGCTCTATTAGGTTTAAAGTGAGGAGTAACCCGACAAAGAGTGAGGCTCGACCATGACGCTGGCTCAGGAGGCAACCGCCCAAATCCCCGCCTTTTGCGAAGGGATCCGCTACTTTGGCGATCCCTGGCCGGAATTCGACCGCCTGGGTCAGGAGCCTGCAGTGGATGCTGCCACCGGCAAGCTGCGGGATCCGGGCAGTCGCATGGCCGCCTACCAAACCCTGCTCTATGCCGATGCGCTGCGCTATCTCACGCTGCAGATGACCGCCAGCAAAGCCTCGGGCCACCCGGGCGGCTTTGCCAGCCAAGCGGAAGCCTACGCCGCTTTGGTGTACTTGGGCCAAAAGAACATCCCTACCGAGGTGGGCCACCACGCGCCCGGCTTCTATGCCGCCATGTTCTTGGATGGATCGCTGGCGGAGATGGGCATCCACACTGTCTCCGACTTGCAGGCCCGCTTTCGGGAACGGGAAGGGCTGCTGGGTCACCTCTCTGGCTACATCCCCGGCCTGCTAGCGCCAGCAGGGCCCCTCGGGCAGGGGCAGCACTTTGCTATGGCCGCCGCCTTGCTCTACCCGGATCGGCTCTTCCCCGTCACCATCGGCGATGGGGGCCTGGGGGAGCCCTACGTGATGAGCTCCATGATCCACTTTCACACCGCCTTCCCGCAGCGCACCAACTTCCTGCCGGTGCTGGTCTGGAACGGCTACAGCCAAGAGCACCACAGCATGATCTCTACCTTCACCAACGCTCAGATGGCCGAGTACTGGCGGGGCAACGGCTTTGAGGAAGTGGTGCTGGTGGATGCCAAAGACTTCGACGATGCCCAACAGCCTGGCCCCTACGTGGATAGCACCCAATTTTCCCTGGAAGCCCGCTTGGCCTTTGTCCAAAGAGTGCTGGTAGAGATGGAACGGGCCATCCAGTGCGCTCTAGGCGGCCACCTGACGGTTTTCATCCTCAAGCAACTGAAGGGGGCAGGCGTGCACGCCAAGGGATCCAAATCCCACAACCTCTACGCCCACCACACCTTGGATCACCCCGACATCGTGGCCGCTCTGGAGGCACGGGCCCTGCACCCAGCCGCTTGGGCTCTGGTGCGCCAAAATTGTGAACGGGCTGCTGGCGGGCCGGCAGCCAAGGTGGTGGTAACCGAATTCGTCCGCCCTCTGCCGCCCTTGGGATCCCTCAACTTAACCGAGTTCTCCCTCGGCGATAAGCAGGTTTCCACCACTGCCATCGGCGCCCTGGTGCTACAGGTGGGGCAGAAAGACCCCGACTTTCTGGTGGCCAACGCTGACGGCAATGAGGCCTCTGGCCTTGCCAATGTCAACCAGGGCCTGAAAGTGATCCACCCCACGGCGGATCCCCTCTACAACCAACAGCCCCAAGGGCAGGTCTACGAACCCCTTAGCGAAGATGCTTGTGCCGGCCTGACGGCAGGCCTGGCGCTCTTTGGCGGGCGCTCCCTGTGGTGTTCTTACGAATCCTTTGCCGTCAACGGCCTGCCCATCTGGCAGACGGTGACCCAGGCGATGGCCGAGCTGCGCCGCCCCACCCCTTCCGCCATTGCTCTCTACACCGCCGGAGCCCTGGAACAAGGCCGCAACGGCTGGACCCACCAACGCCCGGAAATTGAAGCCTACCTGGCGGCCATGATGCGCAACGGCAACATCTTCCCCCTCTTTCCCCCCGACGCCAACTGCGCCCAAGCCGCCTACGAGTGGGCCTTGTCTACCTACAACAAAGGGATCCCGATCTTTGCCAGCAAAACCCCCCTGCCCATCCGCACCACCCTGGAACAGGCTCGCCAAGCAGTAGAGCAGGGCTGCACCGTGCTGCAGGAAGTGCCCGGATCCCGCACCGTGGTCTTTGCCGTGGTGGGAGATATGATCCTCCTGCCCGTCTTTGCCGCCGCTGAACAGCTCAAGGCCCAGGGGATCGGCAGCAAAATTGTCTCTGTGGTCAACCCCCGCCGCCTCTATCGCCCCGGCGATATAGCCTGGTCTACCTGTGCCCAACCCGATGGGGAGTTCATGTCTGACCAGGAGTTTGCCGCCTGGTTTGCCGGCGAAGCCCTTATCGGCGTGACCGGCGGATCCAGCCTGATGTTGGAGCCCCTGTTGCTGCGCTACACTGGCCCGCGCGACATCTTTGCCTGGAAACGCGGCGAAACCACCGCCACCCCTACTGAGCTCATGGACTACAACGGCCTGACAGCCCAGGCGCTGGCAGAGAGGGCAAAGCAATTGCTAGGCTAAGGGCGAGCTTTTAGCTTGGTTAGCATTGTCCACCTTATTTTTTCCTATGACTGAGGCTAGCTATCTCCGAGAGAAGCTTGAGAGTATATCTCCCACCGAGAGGGTAGAGCGAATTGTTGTCCAACGCTTTGCTGTTCCTCTCCTGCAGGCGCTTGGCTTTGACGAGTCGGAAATTAGAGAAGAATTCGAGACAGGTTGCGGCCAGGTCGATCTCGCAGCAAGAAAGAACGTAGATCCTGAAGATATTTTCTTGAGATCCCCGAAGAATCCCTACTTGCTTTTGGAGGCAAAATCTAGAGCAGTTAATCTCAGAGAAGGATCTTACTATAGAGATGCAGTTTGTCAGATAGAAAGTTACTTGCTTGCCAAGAACTGCAAATCTGCAAAATGGGGAATTATCACCAATGCAAATAACATCCAGCTTTGGAGGAAGCACGGAAAAGTCGTCCACCCCGCTACAGCAAACCTTGATATTAGCTCAGATAACATTGAGAGCATAGTGCGTAACTTGCGAGACAAGATAGAAAACTATGAGCGCGCTCTGACTGTATGCATGTATAACAATAAAGGGGGCGTAGGCAAAACAACGACGGTCATTAACCTTGCGGCAACACTAGCAACCAAGAGAAAAAAGGTCTTAGTTGTTGACTTTGATTCTCAGGGTGATCTGACAAGAAGTTTGGAAGCCACTCCTGGAAAAATTACACTGACGCAATGTTTAAAGGATCCCAAAATAGACGTCCATGCCATTGTCCAAACATATAAACTCAAGGGATTTTCCATCTTCGACATTATCCCAAGAGACCCTGAACTAGAGACGTTGACTGATAGCCGGGCAGTAGCATATATCCCAAAGGGAACTCGGCGCCTTCGCGATCTCATTGCTCCTCTTCGCAATGAGTATGATTACATCCTAATCGACTGCCCAACTCAATGGCTTTACTTCAGCCAAAGTGGTGTTTTTGCTGCCGATGTTATTTTGATACCTACCCGCCCCGACGATCTGTCTTCCCTGAATAATGCTGCTAGAGTAATCACCAGCTTTGTTCCAGAAACTGCTAGGTCACGACAGGATGGTGGCCCTATTGCTTTGCCTACCTTTTTCAACGGCGTCTCTTCGGGAAGTGAATACACTATTAGACTAGCTCACGAAGAGATACAGAAGCTTATCAACCAGGAGAAAAGTGTAGATCTACGTCCATATTTCTGGCCGCATTTTAAGAAAGGTAATGAAAACAAAAGCATTTTTAGGATACCTGACTATGCAGTGATATCCTCTGCAAAGTTTGCTCGAATTCCTGCCGTCTTTAAGGACAGGAGAGTTTTAGAATACTACCAGAGTCTTGCCCGTGAGTACTTTATCGATGAGTGAGTTTTCAGATCTAGGTAGGTTGGTTAACTTACCCCTTGAGAGCATTACGCCCGCCGATGGGTTTTCTGCTCCCTCCTTCCTTGTTGCCGCAGCCGCAGATCAGCTAAGGGCGACAGGAGGACACAACTGGGTTCCTCTGCTGGTGGTCGAGGCTGGCAACTATCAGTACAAGGCCATTGGTAACCATTTTGTCTATGCAGTTGCTCGAGAGGCGGGGCTGGAGAGGCTCTGGTGCATTGTTGTCGATCCCGACCCAGAGCAGGTTAAGCAGGCCCAAATCCTCACCAGAGAAATTGTCCCAAAGGTGAATCTGACAGAGGCCCCGAGAGAAACTATCTTGGCCGCGTTGAGATACCTGGCCGAGCAGCCCGGCACCCCCCTTAAGGGAGTTGATATAACCATTGCAGCCGCGCGAATTGCGGAGGCAGATAGGAGCTGGTGGCAGGACTTAACCCCCATAACCAAGCTGGGGTGCAAAATTACACGAGGCAAAAAGTTGGAGGCCCTGAAAGAAGTATTTTTTCTAGCTCCTACAGCGCCACCTCCTAGCCAGAAGAAGTCGTCTAAAAAATCCACAGCATCTGCCAGGGCCAAGAAAACAAGCGCAACTCGCTCTCGGAAAAAGAAAGAGGGCTAGAAGGGCGGCAGAGCAAGACCAGCTTTACTCTTCTCTTAGTACCGCTGTTCTCCTACCCAAAGGCCCACCAGCGCTGCCTGGCCCCAGGGATCCACCTTCACCTCTGCTCGCAGGGTTTCTGGGTTGCGGCGGATCTCTAGTTCCAGAACATCTCCCAGCGCTTCCGAAATGAAAAACTCTTCGATCCCAAACCTAAGCTGCCACCCATCGAACCAACCTTGCAGGGCGACCTCCGCAGGCTGCAGATCCTTGGGTCGGTCGCGGCTGATGCCGATGGCCTGCCAGGGTTGAGCGGGATCCCCGGCAGGAGGAGCCAAGCACAGGTAGAGGATCCCTGGCTTAGCGAGCTCAGGGGACCAGCCGGGCAGTTTCTCTAGGGTGGAAAGCTGGGCAACGGTGTAGCTCAAAGCTACGTAGCGGCCCCGCAAGGGGTCATAGGGATCCAGAGGAGCAATCTGCAAGTAGATCGGGGAGCCAGTGGCAAGGGTAAGCGCCTTCCGAGCTGGCACCAGCCCAACCAGGCCCACCTGCAGCACCAGGGCCAGCCAAAACAGGGATCCCTTAAGAAAAGGAGGCGACATTGCCAGCCGACGAGAGCAACTTCCTGCACAAAGATGCTATCCTAGTTAAGCATCTTCCCGGCTCAGTAGCTCAGCGGTAGAGCAGGGGACTCATAAGCCCTGGGTCGCGTGTTCAAATCACGCCTGAGCCATCCTTCCTAAGGCTCTGGTTACAGCTTGTGGAGGACAGTTAAGCTGGAGCTCCGGCTTTTGCTCTCAGGTTGCAAGAGGCGGCACTTCCAAGGGCGAGCAAAGCCCCTTGAGCTATTCCGATCCCGGATAAAAGCCGAGATCCATTACCTGCTCAAGCGTGTAGGGACACTCGGCGGGCAGATCCTCTTCCGAGAGCGGCGTTTCTTTCACCACCAACAGGATCCCGTCTTGGTAAGCCTCTGGCAGAGCTGCCAAAAGCTCAGGCTTTAGGCTAGGACTCTCTTTGAGCAATTGCTGGATTTGGCGACGTTGTTCGCTAATAGTTGCCCGCCAACTTTTGCCGCGAAGCTGGAGCTGGAACTGCCCCTTGAGGAGGTGTCCCGGCAGGATCCCCAAGCGATTGACCAATTCGCGGCGCTCTTGCCTGCCCAAAGCCTCGATTTCCTCTGCCAGATGGCCCGCTCGCTCCGAGAGGCAGGGTTTCGCTTTGAGCAGTTGGAACAATTCTACATGCCTAGCCAACCAAAGTGGTTCGGCTACACCTACTGGGGTATAGCCTCCCCTGAGCCGGAGGGGGGATCCCAGGCGGGTTAGCCGCTTCTAAAGCCCGACCTTGCCTTTCTCAGGGCTAGTCACAGAACTGCAGCCGGGATTGCGGCTGTCGCATGGCCGGATCCAGCTCGCAGATCAGCTCGAAGTTGATCACCCGCCAGCGCTGCGGCGAGCCACCGGCTCCTTCAGGAAGCTGGGAGCTGAAGCTAACCGGCAGGCCGTAGAGGCGGGGTGGGCCGGGGCGCCGCTGGGATCCCTGCTCCAGGTAGGGGGTGAGCAAAGAGCGGTAGCGCTCGGCCACGATCACCTGCGTGGCCCGCATCCCCTGCATGCGCAGGCGATCCAGCTCTTCGTGAATCTCGAAGCGGATCCCATCGGCATGGGTGTGCTGGCGGTACCAGCGGCCTTCCCAGAGGCGCCAACGCCGCCCTGATTGCAGGTGAACCAGCTCCTCTTGCTCGGGATCTGCCTCAAAGGCGCCGTGGCGATGGCAGAGGTAGGTATCGGTCAGGGTAAGGGCCGCAATCGTCTGCCGACAGTGGGGGCATTGAATGCTGGGGCCAAAGATGGGATAGGAGAAAGCAACGGTCATAGGAAACCCCACAGAATGCGGCTGGGTGTCTGGGCAAATCCGCGGCTGTCCACATTAATTATAGGTGTGGCCTTTTGCAGATCTGGCTCACGCGGATCCCTCTGGCCAAATCCGACAAAGTATTCTAAGATCATAGCCAGGGAAAAGCCTGCCCAAAGCCCCCCGCGACGGCAGGTAGATTCCCAAGGATCTCCGCAATGATAACGGGGAGTGGGTAGCGCCCACTTCTTTGCTTTTTTAGGGGGAAGATGCCCCCGCTGCCGGCTCCAGCTTCGCTGGGCTGGGATCTGGCCGTTACACCGAGTTGGCGATGAGTTGGCTATGGTTCACCCTCTGATCCCGCAGTTGGAGAGTCTGGCCCGTCCCTTGGCCGCTCGACTGGGGTACGAGTTGGTACAGATGGTTTTTCACACCAACCAGTATCCGCCGGTGCTGCGGGTGGATATCCGTCCGCTGGATCCGGAGCAGGAAACCAGCCACGCCGATTGCGAAGCTATGAGCCAGGCCTTGGAAGTGGAGCTGGATCGAGTGGATCTGATCCCCGGCCATTATGTGCTGGAGGTCTCCAGCCCCGGCATCAGCAACCTCCTCATCAGCGACCGCGACTTTGTGGTTTTCAAAGGGTTTGCGGTGGAGGTGACGGTGGATCCCCCCTACAAGGGCAAAGCTGTCTGGTCAGGGCATCTGCTGGGTCGGGATGAGGAGAAAGTTGCCCTATCCCTCAAGGGACGGCGCGTGCAGTTGCCCCGCGCCTCGGTGCAGCGGGTTGTCCTCTCAGAGGCGGAAACCGAGTAGAGGAATGGGGATAGAGAGGACGTTCGAGCGCGAAGTGTGTTGCCCTGTCTTCGCGTCGGAGCTGCCTGCTGTGCGGCGATGCATTTCCCGTCAGGATTGCGGAGCAACAGTGATAGCAGTTTCATCCCAGCTTAAGTTGCATTAGGAGGACAACAGCTTATGTCGATGGTGCCTCTGCCCGGTTTGGCAGAAATGGTGGAGATGATCTCGCGGGAGCGCAACTTGCCCCGCCATGCGGTCACCAACGCCTTGCGGGAGGCGCTGCTCAAGGGCTACGAACGCTACCGCAAAACCATTCAGCGAGATGTCGTCTTTGAAGAAGACCACTTCCGCAACTTCGATGTGGAGCTGGATGTGGAGGCAGGGGGCTTTCGCATTTTGGCCACCAAAACCATTGTCGAGGAGGTACGGGATCCAGATCACGAGATCTCCCTGTACGACGTGCAGCAGGACTACCCGGAAGCCGAAGTTGGCTGGGAAGTAACCAATGACGTCACTCCCCAACAGGCGGAGTTTGGCCGCATGGCGGCCATCCAAACCAAGCAGGTGCTGGCCCAGAAGTTGCGTGACCAGCAGCGCCGCCTGATTCAAGAAGAGTTCCGCGACCTGGAAAATACCGTGTTGCAGGCACGGGTGCTGCGCACGGAGCGGCAGACGGTGATCATGGCGGTATCCAGCGGTTTTGGGCAGCCGGAGGTGGAAGCCGAACTGCCCAAGAAGGAGCAGTTGGCCAGCGATCGCTACACCCCCAACGCGGTGATGAAGGTCTACCTCAAAAAGGTATACGAGGGATCCCGGCGGGGGCCGCAGCTTTTGGTTTCTCGGGCCGACGCCGGCTTGGTGGTGAACCTGTTCGCCAACGAGGTGCCGGAGATCGAAGAGGACATTGTGCGCATCGTGGCGGTGGCGCGGGAGGCCAACCCGCCTTCCCGCAACGTGGGGCCGCGCACCAAGATTGCCGTCGATACCGTGGAGCGGGACGTGGATCCGGTGGGGGCCTGTATTGGGGCAAGGGGATCCCGGATTCAGGCGGTGGTGGCAGAGCTGCGCAACGAGAAGATCGACGTCATCCGCTGGTCGCCGGATCCGGCCACCTACATCGCCAACGCCCTCAGCCCGGCCAAGGTGGTGGAGGTGCGGTTGGTGGATCCGGAGATCCAACAGGCCCATGTGCTGGTGACCAGCGACCAGCTCAGCCTGGCCATCGGCAAAGAGGGGCAAAATGTGCGCCTGGCCGCTCGCCTCACTGGCTGGAAAATTGACATCAAGGAAGTGGAGAGCTACCGGGCAGCGCTGGAGGAGGCGCAAGCGCAGGGGCTGCCGTATCCCTTCATCACGCCGGCGGCTTTGGAGCGCTTCCGGCGGCGGGAAGAGCGAGCCGCTTTGGGGCTGGACGAGGAGTACCCAGAGAAGCTTCGCCTAGAGGAGGAGCTGGAAGAGGACGATAGGCTGGAGGAAGACTGGGTCGAGGAAGACGAGGACTTCGACTACGACGCCGAGTTCGACATCGCCCAGCCCAAGGCCTAGAGCCGAGGGGCCTCGGCAGTCGGTAAACTGAGGTAAAGACCCTTTCCGCCTGCCCTTGAACTCCTCCCAGCCGATCATCCTTGGTATATCGGGCGCCTCCGGGATGCTCTACGCCGTGCGCGCCCTACACGTTCTGCTCAGCCTGGATTACCGCGTCGAGGTGGTGGCCTCCAAAGCGGCCTATCAGGTGTGGCAAGGGGAGCAAGGGGTGCCGTTGCCGGCAGATCCCCAGCGGCAGGCCCAGTTTTGGCGGCAGCAGGCCGAAAGCGAGGGCGGATCCTTGGTCTGCCACCGCTGGCAAGATGTGGGGGCAACCATTGCCAGCGGCTCCTACCGCACGCAGGGGATGTTGGTGATCCCATGCAGCATGGGCACGGTAGCCAAGTTGGCCGCTGGGCTGAGCTCTGACCTGCTGGAGCGGGCGGCTGACGTGCAGCTCAAAGAAGGCCGCCGCCTGGTCATCGTGCCGCGGGAAACCCCCTTCAGCCTCATTCACCTGCGCAACCTGACCATCCTGGCAGAGGCAGGGGCGCGCATCGTCCCGGCCATTCCGGCCTGGTACCACCAGCCGCGTACCCTCTTGGACTTGGTGGACTTTGTGGTGGTGAAGGCCCTGGATCAGTTTGGCATCGACAGCGACCTCATCCAGCGCTGGCAGGGGATGCGTCAGCGTCAGATCCTCAAGCTGCCCCCCGAGGACTAAAGGGATCCCTTGGCCCTCATCCCTAGCCGCTTTCCCAACCGGAGAGGGAGGTTCCCACCTAGCGCGATCATTCATTCATACATAAGGTTTCACCGCTAGCAGGGAGGGCACTGCTGAACCTGGGCAGGGGAACTGGCTGGACTAGCCAGCCGCGGGATTCTTGCGAAGGTGGGTGGACAAGTTAGGGCAAGTCTCCAGGCTAGCTGCCCACTCACTAATGAGGGTGTTGACCCAGTGGGGCAGCTCGTCGTGAGCGCAGTGGCCCACCCCTGGCAGCTTCACCAACGTAAGAGCCGGCTGCCAGCGCTTAAACTGATCCGCCAAAAAGCTGGGCACCGCCGGATCTTCCTGGCCCCAGAGGAGGAGAATGGGCATCTTGAGCGTGGGCAACAGGCGCTTGGAACTGTCGAAGCGGCGGCAGAGAATGGCCCTCAGGCTATCCAAAAACACGTGGGCTGCCCCCGGCTCAAAGGCCGGCCTCTGGAAGATCTGCACCAGCTCCTCGTCCACCTGCTCGTCCCGCTTGTAGACATTTTTGATCCAGGCCCGCAGCACCTCGGTTTGTCGCAGCCAGTTAAACAAATGAGGATAGGTGAGCGGGCAGCCCAAAACAGCCAGGATCCCTTCGCAAAGGGCCTGCACCAACACATCCCAAGGAGGGGACAATTCTTCGGGGTGAGGCCCATCGGCACAACTGATCAAGCACAAACCCTTCACCATCTGGGGATAGCGGGCAGCCACAATCACCCCCACCAGGCCCCCAATGGAATGGCCTACCAGGAGGCTGGGCTGCTGGATGTGGGTTCGCCAAAACTCGTACACCTGCTCGACCCACAGATCGACGCTGTAGGCGATCTCCGGCTTGGCACTCTCGCCAAATCCCAGCAGGTCGAGAGCATAGACGGAGCGCTGGGATCCCAGAGGAACAATGTTGTGGCGCCAATGGCCCACCGAGGCCCCAAAGCCATGGATCAAGATGGCCGGAGCCGCCGTCAAGTTCACCTGGCCGCTGGCGGTTTGGGCGCGACTGGGGGTGTAGGTGAAATGAATAGGCCAGCCGCGCCAGAGCCAGGTTTGGGAATGACCATAGCGAGGAAGCCCTGAGACGGGATCCCTGCTGCCGACCGAAGAGGGGGGCGTCGCAAGGGAGGGGAAACCTGCCCCGCCGACAGCAGCAGAGGGAGAAGAAGAAGGAGGGTTATGTTCAGGCAAGGGAGGATTGACACTCCCACCGCCTAAAGGCGGGGGATTCTTACGCAGTCCACAAAAGAACCCATAACGGCGTTGTCAAAGCGCCTCTAGACAGTTCCTTAAGGCAAAGCCCCAAGGTTCTGCTTACTTCTCGCTCCAGAGGATTTGTTGCTGCTCGGGTTTTTCACCGTAGTTAGCGTTTTCCCCTGGTCTGGCTAGGATTATAGCAGTTAGCAACTAAAGTCGCTAGCGGGCTTTTCCGCCCCGCACTAAAGTGCGGGGCTACCAAGCTATCCTTTTGTATGTGACAACAGCAGGCCCACCTCCATCAGGATAGACCGATCTTAGCGGTTGCTGGAGGGCGTCTAGAGTGGACTGGAGGGGCGTTTCTCTCAGATAACCCTCTTGAGCGGCTTTTTCTGGACATTCCCCACCCCTTTTTCCAAACAAAACCGCTTGCGTCAACAGGATGGAGAAAACCCTCCTGCCAGATGTGGCTCTGCCTACCGATCCCATGATGGATGAAACAGCTTGGATAGACCCCATTACAGCGGCCAGCTTCCGCCAGATTGACCAAGAGATCGGCCCCCACCCCTGGCAAGGGATCCCCTATGAGATCGTGCGCCGCGCCATCCACGCCACCGCTGACTTCGAGCTGCGGGATCGCTTTGTGTTCAGCCCCACGGCAGTTGAGGCGGGACTGGCGGCCCTGCGGCAACGGCGGCCGCTGGTGGTGGATGTGCGGATGGTGGCCGCCGGGATCCAAGCTGGCCTCGCGGCGCAGGGGATCCCGCTCCATTGCGCTTTGGACTGGGCAGAAGAGCCTCTTGAAGCCGGGCAAACGCGCACGGCCCAGGGGATGGTCAAGGTAGCCCGGCGCTACCCGGAAGCGATCTTTGTCGTCGGCAACGCGCCCACGGCGCTGCTGGCGCTGGTGGAAGAGATGCGGGCCCAGCGGATCCGGCCCAGCCTGGTGATCGGGGTGCCAGTGGGCTTTGTGGCAGTGGAAGAGGCCAAACGGGCGCTAGCGCAAACGGATGTCCCCCAGATTCGGGTGGAGGGCCGCAAAGGCGGATCCCCGGTGGCCGCTGCCATCGTCAATGCCCTACTGCTGGCCGCCCGCCGGGATCCCATCCCCAACTGACTAGAATTGGAACGACATCTTCAGACCTTTCCCATGACCCCCGAACAAGAGGAGTGGCTGATCCGCAACCTTCAGCTTCAACAAGAACAGCTTCAAGAGATCCGAGCCGAACAGCAGAGAGCTGCCGAGCGGTTTGAGGCCCAGATGACGGAGATGCGGCAGGCCTTTGCAGCCCAAATTGCCGAGATCCGAGCCGAGCAGCAGCGGGCCGCCGAGCGTTTCTCCGCCGAGATCGCCGAGATCCGAACTGAGCAGCAGCGGGCTGCCGAGCGCTTTGAGGCTCAGATGACGGAGATGCGGCAGGCCTTTGCAGCCCAAATTGCCGAGATCCGGGCCGAGCAGCAGCGGGCCGCCGAGCGTTTCTCCGCCGAGATCGCCGAGATCCGAACTGAGCAGCAGCGGGCTGCCGAGCGCTTTGAGGCCCAGATGACGGAGATGCGGCAGGCCTTTGCCGCCCAAATTGCCGAGATCCGGGCCGAGCAGCAGCGGGCCGCCGAGCGTTTCTCCGCCGAGATCGCCGAGATCCGAACTGAGCAGCAGCGGGCTGCCGAGCGCTTTGAGGTCCAGATGGCCGCAATGCGAGCCGAGCGGCAGGCCATCGAAGCCCAGCTCCAGACCGAAATCCAGGAGATCCGGACGCTGATTCAGCACAACCAGGAGCGGATTCGCCAGAACGAAGAGCGGGGAGATGAGCTGGAGAGGGCCATCCAGGAATCCCGCCGCGATATGCAGGCCGGCTTTGCCGAGCTGAGGGAGGCGCAAGCCCTGATGATGGAGCAATTCCGGGAGCGGGATGGCCGCCTGATCGAGGCTCATCTGGGCTTTATTCGGGAAATGCGGGAGATGCAGCGGGAAGTGGCGGAGTTGCGCCTGGATTTTCTCAACCACATGCGCCAGTACCACCCGCCTGTCGAACGCTAGATGGCTACGACAACATCTGGCCGATCACCTCAGCTTGCGGTTATAGGGGTAGCAGCAGATGGCTCGGTGGCCTCTTGGGCGATTCCCCCCCTCTCCCAAGCGCAAACCTTGGCCGGGCCCTCCAGCTTGCTGCAGCACTTTGCTGACCATCCGGCCCGCCAGATCCGGCTTACTGGACCAGTGGAAAGTTGGATCCCGCTTTTGCAAAAGGAGCTGGCGCAGGGATCCCTGGTTTTGTTGGCCAGCGGGGATCCGCTGTTTTTTGGGATTGGGCGCCTGTTAACGCAGTACTTCCCGGCGGAGCAACTGGCCTTTTATCCCCAAGTCAGCTCAGTGCAGTTGGCCCTCAACCGCCTGCAGATCCCCTGGCAGGAGGCCACCATCCTCAGCCTGCACGGGCGGGGGGTGGAGCGGTTGCAAGACGCCCTTAGGCAGGGATCCCCTCTTATTGTGGCCCTGACCGATCCGGAGCACACCCCGGCGGCGGTGGCCCAGTTTATCGCCGACCTGCGGCTGCCGGTGCGCTACCAGGGCTGGGTGTGCAGCCAACTGGGATCCCCCCACGAGCAGATCCTGCCCCTGCAAGAAGGGGAGAAATCTGCCTTCCCCAGCCCCAACTTGGTGGTGTTGCGGCGCGTTGAGCCGGAACCGGATCCCCGCCGCTGGCCTTTGGTGGGGATCCCGGACGACCAGTTCCACACCTTTCCCGACCAGCCCGGCCTGATCACCAAGCAGCCCATCCGACTGCTCACGCTGGGGGCGCTGCAACTGCCGCGGCAGGGAGTGGTGTGGGATATCGGGGCCGGCACCGGTTCCGTAGCCGTGGAGATCGCCCGCCTCTCCCCCCAGCTCCAGGTCTATGCCATCGAGCGCAACGCCACAGGCATTTGTCTTATCCGGCGCAACCGCCAACGCTTCGATCTGGAAAACCTGCACGTGATCCCGGGGACAGCGCCCCGGGTGCTGGCCGACCTGCCGGATCCGGAGCGGGTGTTGCTGGGGGGAGGCGGCAAAGGGATCCGCGATCTGCTGCCGGCGGTGGCGGCCCGCCTGCGGCCTGAGGGGATCTTGGTGGCTAACTTCGCCACCCTGGAAACCTGCAGCGAAGCTCTGCAATGGCTGCGCTCGCGGGGCTGGCAGGTGCGGGTGGAACACATCCAGATCTCCCGTTCCACGGCCTTGGCCGAGGGCACCCGCTTTTCCCCGCTCAACCCCGTTTACCTGCTGCAAGGGATCCCTTCAAATTTGAGGTTGCAGTAACGGCCTCGTCGCCCTGCCCCCAGCTGGGGGCAATTTACCCCTCGTCCTCCTCATCGGTGGTGAAGCTCGGTCGGTACAGGTAGGAGGGGCGGTTGGTCTTCTTAATTTGATCCTTGATGGACTCCAGGTCGATGTAGCGATCCGCCAAGTTAATTAGCTGGTCGCTGGTCATCGAGCGCAGGCTAACTACCTCCACCCGCGCCCCTTGGTAGCTGACGGCATTGACTGCATAGGCCAGATCCCCATCGCCGCTCACCAGCACCGCCGTCTCGTACCAGCGCACCAGCGACAACATGTCCACAGCGATTTCCACATCTAGATTGGCCCGCTTGGAGCCATCGGGCAGTTGGGTCAGCTCTTTGGTAACCACACGGTAGCCGTTGCGGCGCATCCAGAGCAAAAACCCCTGCTGCTTTTCGTTGTTGCGATCGACGCCGGTGTAGAAAAAGGAGCGCAGGAGGGGAGAACGGCCGGTCAGCGTCTTCAGCAGGCGGGTGTAGTCGATCTCAATGCCCATCTGTAGGGCGGCATAGAAGAGGTTGGATCCATCGATAAAGATGGCCACGCGCCCACGGTCGTCCTGGAAGGGATCCGGGGGCTGAAAGCCGGGCTCAGGATCAAGACGCAACATTCGGGCTTTCTTCTCCAAGTTTTGGCAAAGGGATAGAAAAAGATAAAGTATTAAAAGCTATAGGAACAAGGCGTCGGCAAAAAAGGCCCTGGCTGGAGAGATACGTCATTTACCCTAGCGCAGGAAGCTCCCTCCACCCGGAAGACTTCCAAAATCCTAAAGAAAAATACTCACCGGAGGACGCTTGCAGATGCCCGCCCAAGAGGGGCCGCCCCCTTACTGTTTTTCCACCCCCTTGCGCAGGGGGGTGTTGCGCAGCCGCTACCGGCGCTTCTTTGCCGAGGTGGAGCTGGAAAATGGGCAACCGGTAACCGCTCACTGCCCCAACACCGGGCCGATGACGGGGGTTTGCCAGGTGGGAGCGCCTGTGTACCTCTCCTATCACCCCGATCCCAAGCGCAAATTGGCCTACACCTGGGAGATGATCCAGGTGGAAGGGGTGTGGGTGGGGATCAACACCGGCCTGCCCAATCGCCTGGTGGAATGGGGGCTGGCACGAGGGTGGTTTCCCCAATTGGCGGAGTTCTCCCGCTGGCAACGGGAAGTGACTTGCGGCAGGAGCAAAATCGACTTCCTGCTGATGGGAGACTCTGGCTTGGCCTACCTAGAGGTTAAAAATACCACTTGGGCCGTGGGATCCCGCGCCCTGTTTCCCGATACGGTGACGACTCGCGGCCAAAAGCACCTGGAAGATCTCATCGAGATCCGCCGGCAAGGGCAGCGGGCTCTGCTGCTGTATTGGATCAACCGCGCCGATTGCACCGAGTTTGCCCCCGGCGAAGAACGGGATCCCCGCTATGCCCATCTGTTTCGCCAGGCGCTGCAGGCTGGGGTTGAGGTGCTGCCCTACCGGATCGCGGTCTCGCCACAGGGGATCCGTCCGCTGGGTTTGGCCAAAATAGTGGCCTGAGCGTCGTCTTGGAAACCTGCTGCCATGCAAGTGGCCACCTGGAACGTCAACTCCATTCGCACCCGGCTGCCCCAGGTTTTGGCTTGGCTGGACAAGCAGGGATCCCTGGATGTGCTCTGCTTGCAGGAGACCAAGGTGGTGGATGCGGACTTTCCCCGCGCGCCCTTTGAGGAGCGAGGCTTTTACGTAGAAGTGTACGGGCAGAAAGCCTACAACGGCGTTGCCCTCATCAGCCGGGAGGTGCCGGAAAAAGTAGAGCGTGGCTTTGGGGCCCTGCTGCCGGCAGCGGCGGAGCTGGACGAGCAAAAGCGGCTGATCGGCGGCCTCTACCGCGGCATCCGCATTCTCAACCTCTACGTGCCCAATGGCGAGGCGGTGGGATCCGACAAGTACGCTTACAAATTGCACTGGTTGGCCCGCCTGAAGGATTACCTCAACATCGCCCTGGGCCAGGGGCAGCCCATCCTCCTCTGCGGCGACTTCAACATCGCCCCCGAAGACCGGGATATTTACGATCCCCGCAAAGCCGGGGAAATCATGGCCTCGGAGCCGGAGCGGCAGGCCCTGCGGGAGATCCTGGCTTTGGGGTTTGAGGATGCCTTTCGCAAATTCACCCCGGATCCCGGACATTTTAGCTGGTGGGACTACCGCGGGGGTGGGTTCCAGAAGAACCGCGGCTGGCGCATCGATCACTTCTACCTTTCCCCTCTGCTCCAGGACAAAGCTACTGCCTGCTGGATCGACGTCGAACCGCGGCGGGCACAAAAGCCCAGCGACCATGCCCCTGTGGTTGTGGAGCTGGCAATCTGAAATCCCCAGGCTGCTCGCTTGCCAATCCTTAATTTCAAGACAACAGCGGCCACCTGCGTTAGGCTGATAAGTGTTAACGAATGTATCGGGCTATCGCGATGGCGCTCTTTGGTTTTGGCAAATTGGGCAAGAAACTGACCCTGCCCACCCCGGAGGAGGCTTTGCCGGGCCGCTCCGAGCCAATGGCGATCGTTAACCGGCACTACGTCAAGGGCACGCCGCTAAAGCCCCCCTTTCCGGAGGGCATGGAGCTGGCCCTGTTCGGCATGGGCTGCTTCTGGGGAGCCGAGCGCAAGTTTTGGCAGTTGCCGGGAGTGTTCACTACTGCGGTGGGCTACGCCGGCGGGTATACTCCCAACCCAACCTATGAGGAGGTTTGCACCGGCTTGACCGGCCACAACGAGGTGGTGCGGGTGGTTTACGATCCGGCTCAAATCAGCTACCTGCAGCTTTTGAAGGTGTTTTGGGAAAACCACGATCCCACCCAAGGGATGCGGCAGGGCAATGATGTGGGCACCCAGTATCGCTCCGGCATCTACGTCTATTCCCAGGCCCAGCAGGAGCTGGCAGAAAAAACCCGCGATCTCTACCAGCAAGCCCTGAGCGCCCACGGCTACGGCCAGATCACCACTGAGATCCTGGACGCCCCAGAGTTCTACTACGCCGAAGACTACCACCAGCAATACCTGGCCAAGAATCCGCGCGGCTACTGCGGCTTGGGCGGCACCAAAGTTCCCTTGCCAGAGCTGGCTGCCGAGTCTGTTTGAGCCACACCCTGGCCGTCCCACCCTCACCCCCGGCCCCTCTCCCTGAGGGAGAGGGAAGTTAGAGCGGCGCGTTCGTGATGAGGTTGCCTAGCGATAAGGATCCCAAAGAAGGCCTAGAAGATGCGGCGGGAAGGGGATCCCCGCTCTAGCAGCTCCTTGGCCACCAGGGTCACCACTGCCAGCAAGGAGAGCACCACCGCTGCCGCATAGGCCGAGCCCGTGGCATAGCTGCGGTAGGCATCTTCCACAAACAAGGGAAGGGTCTGGGTACGGCCGATGATGTTGCCGGAGACCACGGCCACCGCCCCGAACTCCCCCATGGCGCGGGCATTGGTCAGGATGACGCCGTAGAGAAGGCCCCAGCGGATGTTGGGCAGGGTGATGCGCAAGAAGATCTGCCAGGAATTGGCCCCCAGCGTTTTGGCGGCCTCTTCCTCTTCGGTGCCGGCCTCTTCCAACACCGGCAGCACCTCCCGCACCACAAAGGGCAAAGTGATGAAAGCGGTGGCCAGCACAATGCCCGGAAAGGCAAAAATGACCCGCAGATTCCAGGATCCCAGCCAACCCTGACGGCCAAAGATCAGCACCAGCATCAGGCCGGCCACCACTGGCGAAATGGAAAAGGGCAGATCGATGAGGCTGAGCAGCAAGGCCCGCCCCGGAAAACGGCGGCGAGCCAGGGCCAAGGCGGCACAGAGGCCGAAAAGGGTATTGAGAGGCACGACAACCAAGGCAGTCAGCACCGTCAATCGGAGGGCACTGAGCAGCTCCCGCTCGGTCAGGTGCTGCAGAAAAGCTGGGATCCCTTCTCGAAACGCTTGGTAGAAGATGTTCACCACCGGGATCCCAAGCAGCAGGGCAATGTAGAGCCCGACAATGCCGATCAACAGGCCCGACAGCCAAGGGTTTGTCGATGGCTCCGGTTGGACCCCCGATATCCCGTCAGGTTTCATGGCGACTTCCCCAAGCTTGCAGAAGGTTAATCACCACCAGCGACAAGAAAGAGATCCCCAGCATCACTGTCCCGATTACCGTTGCCCCGGCATAGTCGTACTGTTCCAGCCGCTGGATCACCAGCACTGCCGCGATGAGATCCCGGAAGGGGATGCTGGAGGCGATGATAACGATGGAGCCATATTCGCCCACAGCGCGGGAAAACCCCAGGGCCACCCCGGTTAAAACAGCGGGCAAAATCTGGGGCAGCACCACCCGCCAGAAGGTCTGCCAGCGGGAGGCGCCCAAACTCCAGGCCGCTTCTTCCACCTCTTGTTCCAGCTCCTGCAGCACTGGCTGCACCGTCCGCACCACAAAGGGAAAAGAGATAAACAGCATCGCCACCCCCACCCCCAAGCGAGTGAAGGCAATGCGGATCCCCAAGGGGGCCAACAGGGATCCAATCCAGCCGTTGCTGCTGTAAACCGTCGCCAGGGTGAGGCCGGCAACAGCCGTGGGCAGGGCAAAGGGCAGATCGATCAACCCCTCGAGGAGCTTTTTGCCGGGAAAGGTGTAGCGCACCAACACCCAAGCCGTCAGGGTGCCCATTACACCATTCACTAAGGCCGCCAGCAGCGCAGTTACAAAAGTAACTTCATAGGCGGAGAGGGCCACCGGATCCGTCGCGATCCGCCAAAACTCCGCCCAGCCCACGCTGCTGGACTTGGCGATCAAGGCGGCCAGCGGCAGGGCCAACATCAGGAAGAGATAGCCCAAGCTCAGCCGCCACGGCCAAGACAGTTGAAACCCAGCTTGCTGCAACTTTCCTCAAGCTCCCAGCGACATCGGACTTCGTCCCGCCGTCGCCAGCGGGGTCATGGCAGTTTTCTTGTCGTTTTTTTTGAGGGGAAAGGCCTTGACCACCTTGGGACGGACATAGACCTGCTGCCCCACCTGCAGCGGCTGGCTGGCGTATTGATCCCGGCTCAGGTGGGCCCAGAGGGATCCGCCATCGCTCAAGACCAGCTCCGCCTGGATCTCCCGCCCCAGGTGGATGATCGCTTTTACCCACGCGGGGACGCCGCTGCTATTGGGGTTGACCTCGATCTGCACATCGTGGGGGCGCAAGAAAAGCTGGTGCGGGCCGGCCTGCGCCTCGGGAAGCTGGCAAGATAACAGGGAGCGGGGAGAGAGCTCGTTAACCGGGCCGATAAAGCTCATGACAAAGGGGGTGGCCGGGTGATCGTAGATCTCGGCAGGGGATCCCACCTGCTCGATCCGCCCCTGGTTCATGACCACGATCTGGTCGGCCACCTCCATGGCCTCCTCTTGGTCGTGGGTAACCAAGACGGTGGTGACGTGCACCTTGTCGTGCAGGCGCCGCAGCCACTGGCGCAGCTCCTTGCGCACCCTGGCATCCAGCGCCCCAAAAGGCTCGTCCAAAAGCAATACCTGCGGCTCCACCGCCAAGGCGCGGGCCAGGGCCACCCGCTGCCGCTGCCCCCCCGAAAGCTGCGAGGGATAGCGATCCCCAAACCCCGACAGTTGCACCAGCTCCAACAGCTCGTCCACCCGCGCCCGGATCTCGGCCCGCGAAGCTTTGCGGATCTCCAGGCCAAAGGCAATGTTCTGCCGCACCGTCATGTGCTTGAACAGGGCGTAGTGCTGGAAGACAAAGCCAACATTGCGCTCCTGGACGCTGGCGTGGGTGGCATCCCGACCGGTGAGGAAAATCCGCCCCGTGTCCGGCTTTTCTAGACCAGCAATGAGGCGCAAGAGGGTGGATTTGCCCGAACCCGACGGCCCCAACAGGGCGACCAGGGATCCCGTGGGAATGGTGAGATCCGTAGGGTGGAGGGCCTGAAACTGCCCAAAACGCTTCGATACCCCTGCGATGGTGATGCCCATAGGTTCTGCCTAGCTAAGGGTTGGCCGGACGGCGTTTCTGACGAAGGAGGGAGCCTCTAATCTACGGTAAACCTGTCAACAAACCGTTGATACAGCCCCCAGGATACCCCGAACGGGGAGAGGAAGACAAGGGATCGGTCTACAACTGGGCTTGGATGCGGTCAAACAAAGCCCCGTCGGCAAAGAAGCGGTTCTGGACAGCTTCCCAGCCGCCCAGGTCGGCGACAGTCACCAGATTTTTGATGGGAGGGTAGCGCCAGGCAAACTCTTGGGCCACCGTGGGCTCCACCGGCCGAAAACCCACCTCGGCAAAGGCCCGCTGCGCCTCGGGAGTAAAGAGGTAGTCCACAAAGGCTTCGGCCACGGCGCGGGTGCCCTTGCGGTCTACGTTGGCATCCACCACCGCTACCGGGTTGTCGATGGAAATGTTGGGATCCGGCACCACGTAGGGCAAGGGCTGGCCGCGCAAGCCCGCCAGGATCACCTCATGTTCGTAGGTGAGCAGGGCATCCCCCTGCCCTTTTTGGAAAAAGACATCCGTAGCCTCCCGCGAGTCCCGCGGCAGGACGCGGACGTTTTTGTAGACCTGAGTAGTGAAGGCTAGAGCCTGCGGCTCAGGGACAGCGCTCCAGAGGGCCAAAAAGTTCCAGCGGGCGCCCCCGGAGGTTTTGGGGTTGGCAGTAACCACCTGCAAGCCGGGCCGAGCCAGATCCGTCCAGGAGCGGATATCGTGGGGGTTGCCCTCCCGCGTTACCATCACCACCACCGAACGGGTGACGATCCCCTGGTTGGGTGTGCGACTTTCCCAACCCGGCCGAATCAGGCCGGCAGCCACAATGCGCTCCACATCCAGGCCTAGGGCCAGGGCCACCACATCGGCATCCAGCCCCTCGATGACCGCCCGCGCCTGCGTTGCCGAGCCGGCGTAGCTGCTTTCCACCCGCACCCGTTGTCCGGTCTGGGCCAGCCAATGGGCCTCAAAGGCAGGGATGATCTGGCGGTAGGCATCGCGGGTCACCGCAAAAGAAGCCAGAAGAATCCTCACTTCCCCGTGGGATCCCACCCCACAGCCACCTAGCCCCAGCAGAAGGAATCCCACCGCCAGCCACCGCCCCGCTCTCCCCCACCAGGCCACCGCGACGGGTGAAGGGATCCCCAATGGCTTCCCCGCTGCCCCTTCCATCTTCACCGCCATCCCCAAAAACTTCTCCACTTCTCCGTCCCTCACCCCCAACCCCTCTCCCAAAAGGCGAGGGGAGGTTGGAGGCTAAGGAACTATTCTACGGTAATCCAGTCGGCAAACCGTTTTTAGACCAGGGATCCCTAGGCGGGGCAGGGGGTGGGGGGCGCCGCGTCGGCAGCGAGATCCAGCGTGGCATTGAGGAGGCCGGGATCCTCCGGGGAGGGGAGCAACTGGAACCCTAGCCGCTTGCACAGGCGGCGCATGCCCTCGTTTTCGCTGAGCACCTCGCCGGCCAGACGCCGGATTCCTTCGCAGCGGGCCACCTGAATCAGGCGGGTCAAGAGCTCCGTGCCGATCCCCTGCCGTTGATAGGGATCCGCCACCAGCATGGCAAACTCCGCCTCTTCGGGGAGGCCGTGTCTTTTGGAGAGGCGGCTGATGCCGAGGATTGTGGCTTCTGGCTCCTGTTTTTCCGCCACCAGGGCGATCTCGCGGTCGTAGTCGTTGAAGCAGATGCGGATTAAGCGCTCGTGGGCGATGCGGGCGCTGTATTTGATGGGGTGGAAGTAGCGCAGGTAGATGCTGTAGTCGGAGACGTGGCGATGAAACTGGATTACCAGCGGCTCGTCTTCAGGGCGAATGGGGCGGATGGTGATGCCGTCCCGGAAGGGCCAGGTGTACTGGGTGGGATAGGGGCGGATGGCCAACGGCACCGGTGGTTCTTGCTCTGAGCGCAGAATGACGCGGGCATCCAAAGCCACCAGCCCCTCGCCCGAGGCCAGCAGGGGGTTGATGTCGATCTCCTTGATCTCCCGCTGTTCGGCCACCAGTTGGCTGAAGCGCACCAAAAGCTGTTCCAGCGCTTCCAGCTTGACGGCTCGGCGCCCCCGCACCCCCTTGAGGGCCTTGTAGATGAGGGTATTCTCCATCAGGCGCCGCGCCAAGGTGGTGTTGAGGGGGGGAAGGCCGATGGCGCGATCCTGGAACACTTCCACCAATTGGCCGCCGCTGCCAAACAGCAACACCGGCCCAAACTGGGGATCCTCGCTGCTGCCCAGGATCAGCTCGTAGCCGTCGGTGCGGATCATCGGCTGCACCGTCACCCCTTGGAAGTGCTGGGATCCGGCTTTTTCGGCAACATTGGTCTGGATCTGCCGGTAGGCCCGCCGCACCGACTCGGCATCGGGCAGGTTGAGCTGCACGCCGCCCACATCGGTCTTGTGGGTGAGGGTGTGGGAGTAGAGCTTGAGCACCACCGGGTAGCCGATTTGTTCGGCGGCCTCTACAGCCGCTTCCGAGCTCTCGGCCACCCGCGTGGGCACCACCGGGATCCCGTAGGCGGCCAGGAGCTCCTTGGACTCGACCTCGGTCAGGAGCGTGCGGCCTTGCCGCCGGGCTTGGCTGAGGATTGGCTGCACCCTCTCGCGCTCGACCGCTGTTGCAGGGGGCAGCGCGGGGGTTTCGTAGAGGGCCTTGAGGTTGTCGCTGAAGCGCCACAGATAGCTGAACACCCGCGCCGCCTGATCCGGATAGCGGTAGGTGGGGATCCCGGCCTGGTTGAGGATCTGCTCGCCGGCATCCACCAGGGCTCCCCCCATCCAACTGGCCAGGATGGGTTGGCGAGATCCGCTGCGCCGCCAGGTCTCCACCACTTTCTCAGCCGTGGCCGTGGGATCCGTCATGGCTTGGGGGGTGAGGATCACCAAACAGCCCTGGCTGGCGGGATCCCGCAACACGATCTCCAGCGCCTGGGCAAAGCGCTCCGGGCCGGCATCGCCCAGGATATCGATGGGGTTGCCGTGGCTCCAGTGGGGCGGCAGGATCTGGTTGAGCTGCTCCAGGGTTTGGGGAGAAAGCTGGGCCAGGGATCCGCCGGCGCGAATGAGGGCGTCGGTGGCCAGCACCCCTGGCCCGCCGGCATTGGTGAGGATGCTGAGGTGGGGCCCTTGCGGACGGGGCTGTTTGGCCAGCACCTCCGCCATGTCGAAGAGATCTTCAATGTGATCCACCCGCAGCACGCCGCAGCGGCGGAAGGCCGCATCCAAAACCGCGTCGCTGCCGGTGAGGGATCCCGTGTGGGAGGCCGCCGCCTGGGCCGCCGCCTGGGTGCGCCCCGCCTTGATGACGATGATGGGCTTGCTCAGCGCCACCTCGCGGGCCGCCGACAAAAACGACCGCGCATCCCCGACGGATTCCATGTAGAGGACGATGCTGTGGGTATGGGGATCCTGGCCCAGGTAGTCGATGAGATCCCCCCAGCCCACATCCAGCATCGATCCCAGGGAGATAAAGGCGCTAAAGCCGACATTTTCCTGCAGGCTCCAGTCTAGGATCGAGGTGCAGAGGGCCCCGCTTTGGCTGATAAAGCCCACGTTGCCGGGCCGGGCCATCTGGGCCGCAAAGGTGGCATTTAGGCCCGTGTGGGGGTTTTGGATCCCCAGGCAGTTGGGGCCAATCAGGCGCAGCTTGCCGCGGGCAGCCTCTTGGATGGCCTTTTCCAGCTCCAGCCCCTCGGGGCCGATTTCCTTAAAGCCCGCCGAGAGGACAATAGCTCCCTTGACGCCGGCCTCGACGCATTCTTGAATAACCGCCGGCACCCCGGCTGCCGGGATGGCGATGATGGCCAGATCCACCGGCTCGGGCAAGGCGGAAAGCCGCTCGTAGGCCCGGATGCCCAACACCTGGTGCCGCTTGGGGTTGACCGGGTAGACCGTGCCGCCAAAGGGATGGCTAATGAGGTTCCACAGCAGCGTGCGCCCAACACTGCCCTCGCGCTCTGTTGCCCCCACCACGGCCACCGAGCGGGGCAGAAAAATGGGAGCTAAGGGGTGGGATCTGGCCTTCCAGATGTCGAGGCTGGGATCGGGGCGGTGCAGCGTAGCCATAGCCGTTGCCAGGGTGGGGGTCACGTTTTGGCTGGGAGCAGAAAGGCGGCTCTTAGGCCAGAGCCGGCTCCGGCTGGTGGTAGAGGGCAGCCTCCACCCGGCAGCCCCGGTAGGCCAAGACGTACAGCTCCTTCATGTCCTGAATCAGCGGGTAGCGGGGGTTGGCGCCGGTGCATTGATCATCGAAAGCCTGCTCCGCCATCGCCTCCAGACGGTCGTAGAACGCCTGCTCGCTCTCGCTGAGGGCCTCGCGGATGGTAGCCGGGATCCCTAGCTTCCGCTTTAGCTCCTCGATAGCCTCAATGAGGCGCATGACCTTTTCATCGTCATTGGCCCCGCCCAACTGCAGGTAATCGGCAATCTCGGCATAGCGGTGCTTGGCGTTGGGGTAGCGGTATTGGGGGAAGATGGCCTGCTTAAAGGGGGCGTCGGTGGCGTTGTAGCGGATGACGTGGGTAATCATCAGGGCATTGGCCAGGCCGTGGGGCAGGTGGAAGGTGGATCCCAGCTTGTGGGCCAAGGAGTGGCACACCCCCAAAAAGGCGTTGGCAAAGGCCATGCCGGCAATGGTGGCGGCGTAGTGGACTTTTTCTCTGGCTTCTGGATCTTCGGCCCCCTTCTCGTAGGCCCGCGGCAGGTAGGTCATCAGCAGCTTAATCGCCTGCAGCGCCAGCCCATCGGTAAACTCGCTGGCCATCACCGAGACATAGGCTTCCAGGGCATGGGTAAGGGCATCGAGGCCGCCGTAGGCGGTTAGCTTCTTGGGCATCTTCAAAGTGAGATCCGGATCCACGATGGCCATGCTGGGGGTGAGGGCGTAGTCGGCCAGTGGGTACTTGATCCCCACCCGGTCGTCGGTGACTACGGCAAAGGGCGTCACCTCGGATCCCGTCCCGGAAGTGGTGGGGATGCAGACCAGTTGGGCCTTTTGCCCCAGCGGCGGCAGCTCGTAGACCCGCTTGCGGATGTCCATAAAGCGCGTGGCCAGGCCTTCAAACTCCACCTGCGGCTGCTCGTACATCAGCCACATCACCTTGGCCGCGTCCATCGGGGATCCGCCCCCCACGGCGATGATCACATCCGGCTGGAATTGGCGCAACTGCTCCAGGCCGCGGTTGACGTTGCTGAGGGTGGGATCCGGCTCCACGTCGTGGTAGACATCCCACTTGATCTGCAGTTCGTCCAAAACCCGGGTAACCGCCTGCAGCACGCCCAGCTCGAAGAGGGGCCTATCGGTAACCAAAAAAGCCCGTTTTTTGCCGGCCAACTCCCGCAGCGCCACCGGTAGACATCCCGGCTTGAAGTAGATCTTGGGCGGCACCCGAAACCAGAGCATATTTTCCCGCCGGTAGGCCACCGTTTTAATGTTGAGCAGGTGGCGCGGCCCCACATTGTCCGAGACCGAATTGCCCCCCCAAGTGCCACAGCCTAGGGTGAGCGAGGGATCCAGCCTGAAGTTATAGAGATCCCCAATTGCTCCCTGGGAAGAGGGGGTGTTGATCAGCACCCGCGCTGTTTGTAGGGCATTTTCAAAGTAGGCAATATCGTCCCGATTGGCGGGATCGGTATACAAAACAGAGGTGTGACCCCGCCCACCGAAATTGACCACTTGGACGGCCATATCGACAGCGCTGGGGAAATCCTTGGCGCGGTAGAGGGCCAAAACAGGAGCCAATTTTTCGTAGGAAAACGGCTCTTCGGGCCCCACCTTCTCCACTTCCCCAATCAGCAGCTTGCTGCCTTCGGGTACCTGGATCCCGGCCAGAGCAGCGATGGTCTGCACCGATTGGCCAACAATAGCTGGATTGAGACGGCCATCCTTGAGGAGAATGCGGCGCACCGCTTGCGTCTGTTCCGGATCCAAAAAGTAGGCCCCTCGATGGCAAAACTCCGCCTTCACCTGCTCATAAACGGCCTCCACCACGATCACCGCCTGTTCCGAGGCGCAGATCATGCCGTTGTCAAAAGTTTTGCTGAGCAAGATCGAGCTGACGGCTGTGGGAATGTCGGCGCTGGCGTCGATCACCGCCGGCGTGTTGCCCGCCCCCACACCCAGCGAGGGGTGGCCGGAGGAATAGGCCGCCTTGACTAGGGCGGGGCCGCCGGTGGCCAGGATCAACTTCACCTCCGGATGTTGCATCAAAGCCTGAGACAGCTCGATGGTGGGCTCGTCGATCCAGCCGATCAACCCCACAGGCGCACCGGCTGCCTCAGCCGCCTCCTTGACCACCTTGGCCGCGGCAATGGTGCATCGTTTGGCGCGGGGGTGAGGGGAAAAGATGATGGCGTTGCGGGTTTTCAGGGTGATGAGAGCTTTGAAAATGGTTGTCGAAGTGGGGTTGGTGACTGGCACAATGCCCGCCAAAAGCCCCACCGGCTCGGCAATGCGCTCGTAGCCAAAACTCTCGTCCCGCTCGATGACGCCACAGGTTTTCTCGTGTTTGTATTTGTTGTAAATGTATTCAGAGGCAAAGTGATTTTTGATCACCTTGTCTTCCACAATCCCCATGCCGGTCTCTTCCACGGCCAGCTTGGCCAGCGGGATCCGTTCGTTGTTGGCGGCCAGGGCAGCTTTGTGAAAGATCCGATCCACCTGTTCCTGGGTGAAGGTGGCATACTCAGCCTGGGCAGCTTTTACCTGTTGGATCAGAGCTTCCAGTTCCTCGAGGTTGGTGACAGGCATAGGTGGATCCTCCAAAATTACATCCATACAGGTTAAAAGTTGAGGCAACCGTTAGAAATTGCTGCAAGACTCCATGGGCCTGCTGACCGGCTAAGCGCCAACAGGCGCGGGAACCTGGATCTCAGTGGTCATTTTTGGGGGATGGGTAAGGGTGTTGTGGATGATGCACGCATCGACTGCCTTTTCCAACCCTTTTTGGTGTTTTTCGTCGAGCGGGATCCCACTTTTCACCCGAATGCAAATGTTGTCTAGGCGGGCAGGGTGCTCGACTTTATCTGCGGTAACAACCACTTCCAGCCCTTTGGGATCCAACTGCCGCGCTTCCAAATACTTGACGGCATAGAACCCCACACAAGCACCCAAAGAGGCCAAAAACCACTCCGGCGGCGTCATTCCCTGATCTTGGCCGTGGTTGTCCAAAGGCTGATCGCTGAGGATGCGATGGCCGCGGCTTTGGGCTTGAAATTGAACGCCATTTTGGTAGGTTACGCGCACTTCCACCGGGGATCCCTCCTCATTTTTGGAGCTACCAGAGTTGGCAAGCTGCTAGACTATTGGGTTCAACTAAGTTCAACTTAGCATTACCTTGGAGACAGCCTAAGGACTTTAGAGATGACTTTGGGATCAGGCTGGCTCAAGTCAGAATTGGCTCTAGTTTTGTTGCTGTCGCTCCAGCGATAAACTAAACTGCCACCAATCCCCGCTCGCGAAAGATCTGCAAAGCGTGGTTGATCTGTTCCGGGGTGGGCGGCTGAACATCGCTGAGGGTATAGGGCAATCCCAACTGCTGCCATTTGTATTCCCCCATCTTGTGAAAGGGCAAAACTTCCACCCGCTCCACGTTGGAGAGCGTGGCCACAAACTCGGCCAAGCCCTTGATGTTTTCCTCGGGATCTGTTAGCCCGGGAACGAGGACAAAACGAATCCAGGTGGGCTTGTGAATCTGATCCAAATAGCGAGCCAGATCGAGAGTGGGCTGCAGCGAAACGCCGGTAACTTTGCGATAGAGCTCCGGCAGATAGGACTTGATATCCAGTAGCACCAAGTCTGTATGGGCCAACACCGGCTTGGCCACGCCCAAGGGCGCATAGCCGGAAGTATCTAGAGCCGTGTGCAAGTCCAGCTCATGGCAGCGGCGGAAAATCTCCGCCACAAAGTTGGGCTGCATCAACGGTTCCCCCCCGCTGGCCGTGACTCCCCCGCCCTTGAGGTAGTAGTTGCGGCAGCGCTGGATCTCCGCCATGAGGGAGTCCACTGTCACCACCTGGCCAGCATTGGGATCCCGACAGTCCGGATTGTGGCAGTACAGACAGCGCAGAGGACAGCCCTGCAGGAAGATGACAAAGCGGATCCCTGGCCCATCTACCGTGCCACAGGTCTCGACCGAGTGAATGCGGCCGGTTATCGGCGTCAAGGGGTTGAGCGGGGTATCCATACTTCTATCCTCAACAGCTTTTGCAAAATATCAATTAATCTTGAGGTTTTCTTCCCAATTGCTGTCTATGCTGCGCACACCATGGTTTTGTCTCTTTTGAGATTTGGGCTTTACCCGAACTGGGTTTTGCTTAACAGTTGACAACCCCTGGAAAGACCCCCCTACTGGGAAACACCTGCCGAGATGTTGTGCAGGCGATGGGCTTTGGGATCAAAGCCCGCCGGGAAATGGGTATAGGCATCGTAATCGGCGTGATCCAGCAAAGCCCCCTCCAAGAGGGCACCGCGGAAATCGCTGCCGAAAAGCAGGCATCCCCGCAGATCCGCTCCCGATAGGTTGGCGCCGGTGAAATCGGCAAAGCTGAGGTCACACCCCCGCAGGTTGGCGCCTGCCAGGTTGGCCCCTCTGAAATCAGCAGAGCGCAGGTCGGCACCGGCTAGGTGGATGCCCCGCAAGTCGGCCTGGGGCAGCTCGATCCCCTGGAAATCGCGCCGTCCCGCCGCGTAGTCTCTCACCAAGTCCAAAACGCTATAGCTCATCGAACCTCCTTGCTTGGGGAGGGGGATCCCTTCCCTCGACCCTGCTACGGGCAGCCTTCCGGGATCCCCCACTCCGCCGTTTTCCGTTAGAAGTGTTGGTGGAAGGTGCGGTTAATCACATCCAGTTGTTGCTCGCGGGTGAGCTTGATGAAGTTCACCGCGTAGCCAGACACTCGGATGGTGAGCTGGGGATAGAGCTCGGGGTGCTCCATGGCGTGCAGCAAGGTCTCGCGGTTGAGAACGTTCACGTTGAGGTGAAAGCCGCCATCCCGCATGTAGCCGTCCAGCAGCCCCACCAGGTTGGCAACCCGCTCCTCGGCGGTGCGACCTAGGGCCGCCGGCACAATCGAGAAGGTGTTGGAGATGCCATCCAGGGCGTCGTCGTAGGGCAGCTTGGCCACAGAAGCCAGCGAGGCCACCGCCCCCTTGGTGTCCCGGCCGTGCATGGGGTTGGCCCCCGGCGCAAAGGGCTCGCCGGCCCGCCGCCCATCGGGGGTGTTGCCGGTTTTTTTGCCGTAGACCACGTTGGAGGTGATGGTGAGGATGGACTGGGTGGGGATGGCGTTGCGGTAGGTCTTGTGCTTGCGCAGCTCCGCCATGAAGGTCTGCACCAATTGCACCGCCATCTGGTCAACCCGGTCGTCGTTGTTGCCGTATTTGGGGAAGTCCCCCTCCACCGCGTAATCCACCACCAGGCCGCGCTCGTCCCGGATAGCCCGCACCCGCGCGTACTTGATGGCCGAGAGGGAATCCGCCACCACCGACAGGCCGGCCAGGCCAAAGGCCATGGTGCGCAGCACGTCCCGGTCGTGCAGGGCCATCTCCAGGCGCTCGTAGCAGTACTTGTCGTGCATGTAGTGGATGATGTTCATGGTGTTGACGTAGGTCTTGGCCAGCCAGGCCATCATCTGCACCAGGCGCGGCCACACCTCGTCATACTCCAGCACCTCAGAAGTAATGGGGGCATAGGCCGGGGCCACCTGCTCGCCGGAGATCTCGTCCCGGCCGCCATTGATGGCATAGAGTAGGCACTTGGCCAGGTTGACCCGCGCCCCAAAAAACTGCATCTGCTTGCCGATGCGCATGGCCGACACGCAGCAGGCGATGCCGTAGTCATCCCCCCAGTAGGGGCGCATCAGGTCGTCGTTTTCGTACTGGATGGAGCTGGTTTCGATGGAGACCTTGGCGCAGTAGCGCTTGAAGGCTTCCGGCAGCCGCTCCGACCAGAGCACCGTCAGGTTGGGCTCCGGTGCCGGCCCCAGGTTGTAGAGGGTATGCAGCATGCGGAAGCTGGTCTTGGTAACCAGAGGCCGCCCATCCAGCCCCATGCCGCCGATGCACTCGGTTACCCAGGTGGGATCCCCGCTAAAGAGCTCGTTGTACTCCGGCGTGCGCAAAAACCTGACCATGCGCAGCTTCATGACAAAGTGGTCGATGAGCTCTTGGGCCTCTTCCTCGGTGAGGATCCCGGCCTGCAGATCCCGCTCGATGTAGATGTCTAGGAACGTGGAGACCCGCCCCAGGGACATGGCAGCGCCATTTTGCTCTTTGACGGCTGCCAGGTAGGCCAGGTACAGCCACTGGATGGCCTCGCGGGCGTTGCTGGCCGGACGGCCCAGGTCAAAGCCGTAGCTGGCCCCCATTTCCTTGAGCTCGTGTAGGGCTTTGATCTGCTCCGAGAGCTCCTCCCGCAGGCGGATGGTTTCTTCATCCATCGTGTCCAGGTCGAGGCTGGCTTTTTGCGCCTCCTTGTCCTCAATCAGCCGATCCACCCCATAGAGGGCCACCCGCCGGTAGTCGCCGATGATGCGGCCCCGCCCATAGGCGTCCGGCAAGCCCGTGATGATGCCAGAGCGGCGGCAGCGGCGCATCTCCTCCGTGTAGGCGTCGAAAACCCCGTCGTTGTGGGTCTTGCGGTACTTGGTAAAGATTTCCTTAACCTTTGGATCCAGCTCGTAGCCGTAGGCCTTGAGGGCCGTCTCCACCATGCGGATGCCGCCGAACGGCATAATGGCCCGCTTCAGGGGCTTGTCGGTCTGTAGGCCTACAATTTGCTCCAGCTCCCGGTCGATATAGCCCGGCGGGTGGCTGGTGATGCTGGAAGGAAGGTCCGTGTCGGCATCCAAAACCCCCCGCTCCCGCTCCAGCGCCATCAAATCCTTAACCTTGGCCCACAGCCGCTGCGTGCGTTCGCTGGCCGGCGCCAAGAAGCTTTCGTCGCCGGTGTAGGGAGTGTAATTGCGCTGAATAAAATCTCGGACATCAATGCAGCGTTGCCACCGTCCCGGCAGAAAATCTCTCCCAATCGTTTGATCGGATACTTTGCGTTCTGTGGTTTTTTGGGCCTTCGATTCTGTAGATAAAGCTACAGAACGCTGCGCGCTTGCTATCATAACAATCCTCCCGGCTATTACGCCTAACAACTCCGCCAATAGGCTGGCGACAGGGCGAGGCGACGCCTCAGCAGCTGCCAAAAGCTACAACAATCTTTGCAAAAGGGAAGGTCTAGCCACTCACTTGAGGGACAGCTTTTAGCAACTCTGCTGTTTCTTTTTTTAGATGTTGGCCCTACACCTCGCCCACTTCAATTTTAGTCTCTTGCCCTGGGAAGATGTTTTTGTGGGCGCATTTTTAACCGTGTTTTTTAATGTTGTCTTAAGAGTTTGCTGGAAAGAGTTTTGACCTTTTCCCTCGCCGAAGGGCCGACCTATGCTGAGGTAGGGCAGCCCCGGTTGCCCCACCAGAAGACCTGGTGTTCGCGTTAGCAGTGCGTTTTCTATGAAGTTTTCTATGAACCCGTCCATTCGAATTGTCCAAGGGATCCACCACCTGCACTTCTACCTTTGGGATCTGCCCCGTTGGCGGGAACACTTTTGTCGGGTTTGGGGCTTCCGGGTGGCAAGCGACGCCGGCAACACCCTGGAGCTGGAGCAGGGATCCCTGCGCTTGCGCCTGTCTCAGCCGGCACGGGCGGGGGACGAGGTGGACCGCCATTTGCAGCGGCATGGGCCGGGGGTGGTGGATGTGGCCTTGGCGGTGGGAGAGCAGGAGCTACCGGCCTTGGCGGAGCTGTTGCGGGGCCGAGGCGCCCAACTGGCGTGGATCCCGGCAGCAGCGGCGCTCTGCCTCCACACCCCCTACGGGATCCGGCATTCTCTGATCCCTGGCCCCTTGGATGCCGCCCCTGCCGAAGCGGGCCTGTTTTCCCACTGGGATCACGTGGTGTTGAACGTGGAGCAGGGATCCCTGCAGGCGGCAGCCGACTGGTATGGGCGGGTGCTGGGCTGGCGGCGGCTGTACCGCTACAGCATCGGCACCGCCACCTCCGGCCTGGAAAGCGTGGTGGTGGGGGATCCGGAAGCGGGGATCCAATGGGCCATCAACGAGCCCACCTGTGCCGCTTCCCAGATTCAGGAGTTTTTGCATGCCCATGGCGGCCCGGGCATTCAGCACGCGGCGCTGCACAGCTCAGACATTGTTGCCAGCCTGCGCCGGTTGCGGCAGGGGGGAGTGGACTTTTTGCAAGTGGCGCCGCAGTACTACACCAGCCTGGAAAGGGAGCTGGGGTTGGCGCTCCGTTCTGCCCTTGGGCAGGCCATCTCCTGGCAAGACCTGGTGGAGCAGCAGATCCTTCTGGATGCTACCCTGCCCGCTTCTGATGGCCAGGATCGCCCCCTTCTGCTGCAGACCTTTACCCAGCCCCTCTTTGGTCGGCCCACCTTTTTCTTTGAAGTCATTCAACGGCTAGGCGGGGCCACGGGCTTTGGCGAGGCCAATTTTCAGGCTTTGTTCGAGGCCCTGGAACGGCAACAGCGACAGCGACACCAGGCGCTGACCCCTTAGCTACAGCCGGCAGGGATCCGGAAAACTTTTCTCGGTTCCCTGGAAGTTTTATCCCAATAGTAAATGGCTATAGCTAAGAGTTCAGAGCAGTTGGGCGGCGATTGCTCTCAACAGGTGATTTTGGTCGATGGGCTTGGTTAAGTAGGCATTAGAGCCAAGCCGCAGCCCTTCTTCCATGTCTTCTCGGCTGGTTTTCGAGGAGAGAAAGACAAAGGGGATGTGGGCAGTGGACCGATCCCATCTCACGGCATCTAACACTCCATAGCCGTTCAGCTTGGGCATGACCACATCGCACAACACCAAATCCGGCAGGAGAGCGTGCACCATCTGTAATCCTTCCTCCCCATCGCTGGCCGCGACAGTGTCGTACCCAGCTCGTTGCAACACTTTCTGCAAATAGGTGCGGATGGCGGGTTCGTCTTCAATCACCAAGATGCGTTTGGACATGTGGCTTCGTAAAAAAGCAAACAAGAAACCCCCAATCCCTTGGGCTGGCCGTCGGCTTCCTGGAACAACCGAGAGCCGAGTTGATGCGGGAACGAACAGGGAAGCTACAGAGACAGCATAGAAAAACTCTGGGGAAAAAAGCTCCGCCAAATGGCTCATTCTGGTACCCTAACCCTCTGCAAAAATCCTGATACGGTGCAGAACCCCTTTCCTCATCCGCGGATTTGCGGCTATGGTCATTTCAAATAGCAATGCAACGTTTATCCCTAACTCCCCTCTCCCAGAGGGAGAGGGGCAGGGGGGTGAGGGTCTTATTCCGAGGTGAGTTGTCGCTCCATCAGCCTGGCCAGGGCAGCAGTGGGGGTGGTCTGTCCTTGCAACAACCGATGCACCTCCTGGGTGATAGGCACCCGGATGTTGTGTTGGGCGGCGATCTTGACCACGACAGGAGCGGTGTAAACTCCTTCGGCAGTGCCCTCGATTTCAGCCAGAACCTGGGACAAAGGCCTACCTTGGCCCAACCCGTAGCCCACCTGGTAGTTGCGGCTCAGAGGACTGTGACAGGTGGCCAGCAGATCCCCCAGGCCTGAGAGGCCGTTGAAGGTCTCAGGCCGCGCCCCTAAGCGGGATCCCACCCGGATCATCTCTGCCAAGCCGCGGGTAACCAGGGCAGCCCGAGCATTGGTGCCCAGGTGCAGCGCATCACACACCCCCACGGCGATGGCGATAACATTTTTCAGGATGCCTCCCAGCTCCACCCCCAGCGGATCGCTGCTGGTGTAGAGGCGAAAGCGCTCTGAAGCCAGGGCATGCTGCACCTGCACGGCTGCCCAGAGATCCCGGCTGGCTACCACTGCTGCTGCCGGCAAACCCTGGCGGATCTCGGCGGAAAGGTTAGGCCCGGAGAGCACCACCAACGGCTGGGTGGGGAAGGCAGCCCCCCAGATTTGGGCAGGAGTCAAAAGTTGGAGCGGATCCAGTCCCTTAGTGGCTGAGACCAAAATAACCTGCGGTGGGATCCCCACCTGGCGCACAACCTCGGCCACGGGGCGCACCCCTGCCATCGAGACTGCCGAGATGAGGATTTGGGATCCCTGGAGCACCTCTTTGAGATCCAGATCTTTGCGCCGGTCCCAAACCTGCACTCGGTGCCCCTGGGCCTGGGCCAGCAGAGCCAGCGTACTTCCCCAGGCTCCCGCCCCTAGAATGGCGATCTTCTGGGGGGATGTTGTGTTAGTTTTCATCTGACCTTTGCAGCCGCAGCTTCTCTCCCAGGATGCCTTAAACTCCCCGTTAGCAAGAGAGCGACAAAGGTTAGTATGGTTGGATACCAAATCATGGGTTCGGCCAAAGAGCAGACGAGATGACAGAAGCAGGGATCCGACGCCTTCCTGCTGAGGTAGCCGCCAAGATGGGGAGCTGGCGGCACGGCTATGCCCTCACCAATGGTATTCAACTGCACTACGTCACCCAGGGGGAAGGGGAGCTGGCCATCTTGCTGCATGGTTTCCCGGAGTTTTGGTACTCCTGGCGGCACCAGATCCCGGTGTTGGCGCAGCGGTTTTGCGTGGTGGCCCCCGATCTACGCGGCTACAACGATTCCGACAAGCCGGATCACGGCTACGACCTAGATACCCTCACGGCGGATGTCCGCGGCCTCCTGGATCACTTTGGGGCCAAGAGGGCGGTAGTGGTGGCCCACGACTGGGGAGGAGCCATTGCCTGGCACTGGGCGCAATTTTTCCCCGACGAGATCCGCAAGCTGGCCGTGCTCAACTCTCCTCACCCAGCTTGCTTTCGCCGGGAGTTCCTGACCAATTTGGACCAGATGCGCCGCAGTTGGTACTTGTTTTTCTTCCAGTTGCCCTGGCTGCCGGAGTGGGTGCTCCAGTGGAACTTGGGCGATTGGGTGCAGCGCATCTTCCGAGAGACCTCGGTGCGCAAGAGTGCCTTCACCCGACACGACCTGAAGATCTACCAAGAGGCTCTCGCCAAACCCAAGGTGCTCACCTCTGCCCTTAACTACTACCGCCACCTGTTTAGCCTGCCCACTCTGCAGAACCTGTTTTTACAGCCCCTGCGGCAGATCCTCGCCCCCACCCTGCTCATTTGGGGAGAGGAAGACTTTGCCCTCAGCCGCGAGCTGACCGAGGGAATGGATCCCTTTTTCCCCAACGGCATTCGCAAAGAATACATCCCCGAGTGCGGCCACTGGGCGCAGCAGGAGGCGCCGCAAACCGTGAATCGGCTGCTGATGGAGTTCCTCTAGGTGTCAAGTTGGGAGAGCTTTACCAGCCCCAGGGGTTCACCCTAGAATAATCCACTGAATTCTAGCAGGGGAAACGGCATGGCCCTGGAGTATCCGCCCCATCTGCGCTATGTGGACACCCACGAGTACATCCGCGTTGAGGATGACATTGCGGTGATTGGGATCACGGCTTATGCCGTCGATCAGCTCGGGGATATTGTCTTTGTCGGCCTGCCCGAGGAAGGAACAGAGATTGAAAAGGGCGAAAGCTTTGGCTCGGTGGAATCCGTTAAGGCGGTCGAGGATCTCTATGCCCCTGTTTCGGGGGAAGTGGTGGCGGTAAACAAAGCGGTGGTGGACAGCCCAGAGAGCATTGCCGACGATCCCTATGGCGATGGCTGGCTGATCAAGGTGCGCATGACCAACCCGGAAGATCTCGACGACACGATGAGCGCCGAGGCCTACGCCAGCTTGGTAGAAGGATCCTAAGCCCTACAGCAACACTTCCCGGTTGCCCCCTTGCATCTTGGCCCGGTAGAGGGCTTGGTCGGCTGCCTCTAGAAAGCTTTGGACGGAAGTTTCTGCTGAAAGGCTGAGCAAAGAGGCGACGCCAATGCTACAGGTGAGGTGGATAACTTCCGCTCCCACCTGCAGAGGGAGGGATTGGACGGCCTGCCGCAGGCGCCCGGCCAACTGCAGGATCTGAGAGTCTGGGATCCCGCGCACCAGGAGAGCAAATTCGTCGCCCCCCATGCGGGCCAGCAGATCCTCTTGGCGAACCTGGTCCTGCAGTTGGCGGGCCACCTGGATCAGGGCTTGATCCCCGGCCAAATGCCCCCAGCGGTCGTTGATGAGCTTGAAGTTGTCCAAGTCCAGGTAAAGCAGGTGGAGGGGAAGGCGATGGCGCAGGGCAAAGGGGATCTCCCACTCCAGCTGTTCTAGAAAAAAACGGCGGTTGTGGAGGCCGGTGAGGGGGTCATAGAGGGCAGCGGCGGCCATCTGGGAAAAGAAAGCCTCCGCCAGCCGGTCATAGTAGGCAAACTGCAGCAGGCTATTTCCCACCTGGATGCGATCCCTATCGGCCAAGGGAAGGCGAGTTACCCTCTGCCAGTTGACATAGGTACCGTTGAGGCTGCCTAGGTCGGTGAGGATGTAGGTTCCCCCTTCTCTCTCCAGCCGACAGTGCTGCCGAGAAACGGCGTGATCCCAGAGCTGAATGTCAGCCTGGGAGCTGCGCCCCACTACCGCTGTTTCCCCCAAGGGAAAGGTCATGCCCATATTGGCCCCCCAGAGCACGGTCAAAAAGGCGCCCACAGGCTCTCTCTCCACTCCCAGCCCATAGCACTCCAGGGAGATGCAGGTGGTCGGCTCTTCGAGAGACAAAGGGTAAGTATCCAAAGTTACAGGGATCCCACCTAGGCAGAGGTTATGGAAGGCTTAAGACGGCCTCTCTCCGTATTATGACGGTTTTGTCGAGCTCTGCCCACCCTCCTGCCTGCCCCGCCAGGACAAGAGGGATCCTCTACTCCAGGCCCAGCCGGCGGCGAAAGTAGGGGATAGTCAGCTCCAGGCCAAGCTGCAGAGGAATCTGGGGATCCCAGCCCAGCAGGGCGCGGGCCTTGCCGATATCGGGCCGGCGCTGCTTGGGATCATCTGTGGGCAGAGGCCGGTGGACGATGGGAGAAGAGCTGCCGGTGAGGGCCAAAATCTGCCGAGCCAACTCTAGAATGGTGACCTCCTGCGGGTTGCCCAGGTTAAAGGGGCCGGGATAAGGGCTGTTCATCAGGCGCACCAGGCCCTCGATGAGGTCGGAGATGTAGCAGAAGCTACGGGTCTGGGAGCCATCTCCATAGACGGTGAGGGGATTCCCGCGCAGCGCCTGGACGATGAAGTTGCTGACCACACGACCATCGTCTTCCCGCATGGCCGGGCCATAGGTGTTGAAGATGCGGGCCACGCGGATCTCGGTTTGGTGTTGCCGCTGCCAGTCAAAGGTTAGGGTTTCGGCCAGGCGCTTGGACTCGTCGTAGCAGGCCCGCGGGCCGATGGGGTTGACATGGCCCCAGTAGTCCTCCGGCTGGGGATGCACCTGGGGATCCCCGTACACTTCCGAAGTGGAGGCTAGGAGGAAGCGGGCCCCCGTCTTTTGGGCCAGCTCCAGCAGGTGGTAGGTGCCCCAGACGCCGGTGCGGATGGTGCGGATGGGATCCGCCTGGTAGTGGGGCGGCGAGGCGGGACAGGCCAGGTGGTAGATTTGCTCAATTCCCGCTTTCTCCAGCTCCGGCGGCAGCGGCTCGGCCACGTCGTGCCACAGCAAGGTCAAGGCAGGGTTGTTGCAGTGGGCCTGCAGGTTCTCCTCCCGCCCCGTGTAGCCGTTGTCGAGGCAGATCACCGTGTGGCCCTCCTGCAGCAGACGGCTGACCAGATGGGAGCCGATAAACCCCAAACCACCCGTAACCAGGATCTTCACCAGCCCACTCCAATCAGGGTAATGCCCGCCTGCTGAACGGCCTGCCGGTCAAGGCAGTTGCGGCCGTCGAGGATGAGGGGCCGCCGCATCAGCTCGGCAAGGCGCCGGTAATCCAGCGACAAAAACTCCGGCCACTCGGTCACCAGCACCAGGGCGTCGCAATCCTGGGCCAGGCGGAACACGTCCGTTTCCACCACCACGTGGGCCAGGCCCTCCCGCATCCCCGAAGCCGACACAATGGGATCATAGGCTTTTACCTTGGCCCCCAGGCGGTGGAGCTGCTCGATGAGGGTCAGGGACGGCGCATCCCGCAGGTCGTCGGTGTGGGGCTTGAAGGTGAGGCCCAGAAGGCCGATGGTCTTGCCCTTGAGCACCTTGAGGGCCTGCTGCAGCTTTTCCAGCAGGCGCTGCCGCTGCTCGCGGTTGACCTCGACGGTGGCCCGCAACAGCTTGGCCTCGTAGCCGTAGTCAGCCGCCGTCTGGATCAAAGCGGCCAGATCCTTGGGAAAGCAGCTCCCTCCCCAGCCTAGACCAGCGTTGAGGAAGGCGCGGCCAATGCGCTTATCGAGGCCAATCCCTTCGGCCACCTGGGTGATGTCGGCGCCAGTGCGCTCGCAGATGTTGGCGATCTCGTTGATGAAGCTGATCTTGGTGGCCAGGAAGGCGTTGGCCGCATATTTGATCATCTCGGCCGAGGCCAGGTCGGTGACCAGCAAGGGCACGGGATCCCCGCCCAAGCCCTGCTGGCGGCTGAGGATGGGCTCGTAAAGCTGCCGCAGGATCTCGACGGCGCGGGGGCTGCTGGAGCCAATCACAATGCGATCCGGGTAGAAGGTATCCTGGATGGCGCTGCCCTCCCGCAAAAACTCGGGGTTGCTGACCACGTCGAAGGGCGGCACCCAGGGAGACTTGTCCAGGGTGGCCAGGGAGGAGGGGGTGGGATCCCCCCCAGCCAGGGCCATCTGTTGGCTGCTTAGGCGCTGCTGGACAGCCTCGGCGGCGCCGTCGAGGATGAGCATGCGCACCCAGTCGCCGGAGCCGATGGGCACGGTGGACTTGTTGACGATGACGCGGTAGCGGTTGTCCAGGTGCTGGCCGATCCCTCGCGCCACGGCCTCTACGTAGCGCAGGTCTGGCTCGCCGCTGGGCAAAGCCGGGGTGCCCACGGCAATGAAGATCACTTCGCTGGCCTTCACCCCCAGGCCCAGGTCGGTGGTAAAGTGCAGCCGGCCAGCCTCGGCGCCTTCCCGCACCAGCTCTTCCAGGCCGGGCTCGTAGATGGGCAGACGACCTCGCTGCAGGTTTTCGATTTTGACAGGGTTGTTGTCTATACAAATAACGCTGTGGCCCAGGTGGGCCAGACAGGCGCCGGTTACCAACCCCACATAGCCAGCTCCCACGACCGCCATGTCCATGGCCGCCTCCCCCTCGCGTCGGTGCTTGGTTCTAAAATACCCCGCCGGCCCGCATTTCCTATCCCCTCGAAGAAGGTCGGCCCCTAGGGGGAGTCGGTGGCAAAATAAAGCTGAACCGGCTTGGTCTGAGGCTCCCCAGCGGTGAGCTTCCCCGATTCTGCTGCCATAGCCAGCCGCCGTCAGCGCCAGGTGCAGAGGGTGCTCTATGTCACCCTGGGGCTCAATCTTTTGGTGTTTTCGGTCAAGTTGATCCTGGGATTGGCGACGGGATCCCTCAGCTTGGTGGCCGATGCCCTGCACAGTGTTACCGACAGCGCCAGCAACATTCTTGCCCTGCTGGCAGCCCGCTTTTCCTCGCCAGAGCCGGACGAAGACCATCCCTATGGCCGCAGCAAGTTTGAGGCCATTGGAGCGCTGGGGATCGCCGCCTTTTTGGGAGTGGCCAGCTTCGAGATCCTCAGCGCAGCGGTGGGGCGGTTTTTTGCACCCCAGCCGCCGCAGCTCCGGATCGAGGGGTTGACCTTGACGCTGATGCTGGGCGTGCTGGGGATCAACCTCTTCGTGGCCGTCTATGAACGTTTCTGGGGCAGGGCGCTGGCCAGCTCGCTGCTCTTGGCCGATGCCCGCCATACCCTCAGCGATGTCTGGGTAACCCTGACGGTATTGCTGGGTCTGGCCGGGATCCACTTCTGGGGGATCCCTTGGCTGGACCAGGTGCTGGCGGTGCCGGTGGGGCTGCTGGTGTTCTGGAGCGGCTGGGAAGTGCTGCGGGAAAACGTTCCCTTCTTAACCGACCGGGTGGCTATCCCCCCCAAAACCTTGCGGGAGCTGGTTCTCAGCCTGCCCGGGATCCTCGACTGCCACGACATCACCTCCCGCGGCATCCCGGGGCAGATGATCTTTATCGAAATGCACATGGTGGTGGAGCCGCTGGATGTGGAGTCGGCCCATCGCCTTACCGAAGCGGTGGAGCAACTGCTGCAGCAGCGCTACGGGCCGGTGCGGGTCACCATCCACCTGGAGCCCTACTCCCACATCGAGGGATCCCGTTCCTAGCCACAATGGGCCTTGCATTCCTTGCTCTGCGTGGGTTTAATGGGGGTAGATTTCCCCCTTCGGGGGGGTTCCTAGAAAGTGGAAAGAAAGTGGAAAGAAAGTGGAAAGCCCGTCCTCATAGCCAAAAGCTCGGTAGTAGCGGGGAAACTCTGCCAATGCCTCGGGCTGGGGCACGTCGTGGTTGCCGGGCACCACAAAAGCCGGAAAAGGTAAACGGGCCAGCCGCTCTGCCAACCAAGCGTGGTTTTCTGGCTCCCCGTGCTGGGTCAGATCCCTCGGCAGCAGCAAAAAATCCAAGAGCAACTGCATCCGGTGTTGCAAAACCTGCTCCAGAGCCGGGATGCTTAGCTTCACCAAATGAAACCGGTTGAGATGATCCCAAAGGACAGATCCGGCGCAAGGCCCGATTGCCCCTGGGGGGATTCCGGTCTTTTGGCAGAGGATCTCCGGGATAACCTCGGCAAGGCCACCTTACAGGTGACGGCTGGGGAGGCCGACGGGGAGCAAATCGAGCTGAAAAAGCCCAATCTCTAACTCTGATTACCAACTTCGGCCGCGAGCCGGAGCAGCCTCAGCAGCCGAAGCCCACCCTGCCTGGGATTAGGGCCGGCTCTAACAGCAAGGGCTAGAAAGTGCCTCGGGATCTCGATCCACCACGTCGGGATCCTGTTGTGCTGAGCCGGCAGAGGGAAGGGAACCCGAGGTTTTACCGGAGTGAAGTGGGCTACCTCGCCTCTAAAGCTGTGTTAAGATTTTGCGTAACTTCAAGAGAGCTGGCGCCTTTCAGATCCGGTAGGGGATTTCGTCAGCGGTGCGTAGCACTATGGGCAAGGTTTTGGTTTTAAATGCCTCCTACGAGCCGCTCAACATCACCAGTTGGCGCAGAGCTGTTGTCCTTTTGCTCAAGGGCAAGGCCGAGCAAATCGAGCACAATGGCAAAGTAGTCTACGGCAACATCCCTCTGCCCACCGTCATCCGCCTGCGCCACTACGTTCACGTTCCCCACAAGGAGATCCCCCTGACGCGGCGCAATGTCCTCTACCGCGATGGGCACCGCTGCCAGTACTGCGGCTGTTACGGCGAAGACCTAACCCTGGATCACGTGATCCCGCGCTCCCGCGGCGGTGAAGATACCTGGGAGAATGTAGTCAGCGCCTGTGTGCGCTGCAACGTGAAAAAAGGGAATCGCACCCCTTGGGAGGCCGGCATGCCCTTGCTCCGCCAGCCCCGCCGCCCCCACAGCACCCTTTACTTTGAAATCTCCAAAGCCGTCGGCAGCGGATCCCATCGGGAATGGCTGAAGTACGCCATCGGCCTGGAAGGGGATCCGCCGCCGGAGCTGGCAGTCAAGCCCGCCTAGCTCCCAAGGCTAAGGATGCAGGTCTGAGACCGGCGCTGCTTTGGAAAGGGGAGGAGAGGTGGTGGCCGGGATCCCCAGCTCGATCCAGCGATGGATCAGGGCGTTGACCTCTTCGGGGCGCTCATCGTGAGGGCAGTGGCCGGCCTCCAGGAAGTATTCCACCGCCTGAGGGTAGTGAGCCCGGTAGAGCTTAGAGCGCTCGCGGACCCGCATCCAGGGATCCCGTTCGCCCCAAATCAACAACAGGGGGCGCACCAAGCTGCGCAGCAGCTCGTCCACATAGCGCCCCTTCTGCCCGCCCCGCATCAGGGCCACGAACACATCGGCAGCCCCCGGATCCCGCGTGGGGCGATGAATGTCTTCCACCAGTTGATCCGTCACTGCCGCCGGGTCGTAATAGACCTGCTTCAGCTTGGAGCGAATCACCCGCGGCTGCCGCAAATACTGAAACAATAGGTAAGACACCAGGCGCTGGCGCAGGCCCCAGCCTACCAGGCCACCCAGCCATTGCCGCCAGCCAGATGGGGATCCCTTAACCGTGGAAAAGCCGCCTGCCCCGTTAAGCAGCACCACCCCCCGCACCCACTCCGGCCACTCTGCCGCCAGGCTGAGCACCACATAGCCGCCCAGGGAGTTGCCAATGGCCACCACAGGCCGCCGGATCACCTGTTGACAGAAATCCCGCAGTTGATCCCGCCAGATCTCGGCGCGATAGTCCCAGTTGGGCTTGGCCGAACGGCCAAAGCCGAGCAAATCGATGGCATAGACCTGGTAGTGTTGAGCCAATTCGGGAATGTTTTTACGCCAGTGGTCGGTGGAAGCCCCAAAGCCGTGCACCAAAAGCAAAGGCTGCCCCTGCTCGCCCTGTTTGACGTAATGGACGGATTGCCCCCGCCAAATCCAGCGTGCCGAGATAGGAGTGGCCGATGCCGATGTTGAAGCCATAGAGGTCGCTTGTAAGCTTTTGTTATTTCTTATTCTAGATTCTTTTAGATTCTGCTCGGCCGACTCTGGAGCTGTAGGCGAGCAGCGTATCCTAAACACGGATTGGACTCGCAGCATGATCGCGTTTTTGAGCGGCCACCTCGTCGCCATCGAATGGGGAGAGCGCAGTAGCCTCACCGTTGAGGTGCAGGGGATCGGCTATCGGGTCAAGGCCCCGGCGCGTTTTCTCAAGCAACTGCCCCCCATCGGAGAGCCCGTGCGGGTGTTTACCCACTTGGTGGTGCGAGAGACCGAGCTGGTGTTGTACGGGTTTGGCTCGCCAGCCGAGCGCGATGTGTTTGTGGAGCTCATCAAAGTTTCGGGGGTGGGGCCGGCTTTGGGCTTGGCTCTGCTGAATACCTTCGGCCTGCCGGAGCTGGTTCAGGCAGTGGTGACCGAAAACGTGCGCCTACTTTCCCTCACGCCAGGGGTAGGGCACAAAACGGCCCAACGGCTAGCCTTGGAGCTGAAAACCAAGCTGGCCCACTGGCGACAAGGCCTGGAGAACGCCGATCGCCCCCTGGCCGGCGGGCCGCCTCCGGCCATCCGGGAAGAGGTGGAAATGGCCTTGCTGGCCCTCGGCTACAGCCTCCAAGAAATTCAAGCGGCCCTGCAAGCTTTGCCCTCCCAACCCCGCCCAACGGAAGAGTGGCTGCGGGATGCCATCACCTACCTCAGCCGGCAGCCATGAGCCCTCCGGATCCCCAGCAGCGCCGCATTGGCATTCTGGGCGGCACCTTCAACCCCGTCCACCACGGCCATCTGATCATGGCGGAGCAGGCCCTCTGGCAGTTCAACCTGGATCAGGTGCTGTGGATGCCGGCAGGGGATCCTCCCCACAAGCCCTTGGCCGCCGGCGCCAGCAAAGCCGATCGCCTGGCCATGGTGAAGCTGGCCATTGCCGACCACGAGCGCTTTGCCTGCTCCGACCTGGAGATCCGCCGTCCCGGCCCCTCCTACACCATCGAGACGCTGCGCAGCCTGATGCAAGAGCAGCCGGATACCCAGTGGTATTGGATTATCGGCGTGGATGCCCTGCGGGATCTGCCCCAGTGGTACCAGGCGGAAGAATTGGCCCGCCTCTGCCATTGGATTGTTGCCCCCCGTATCGATGCCGGCGACGCCGCCCAAGTGCTGCGGTCGGTGGCCGCAAAGCTGCCCATCCGGGCAGCAATCCTGGACGCCCCCACCCTAACGCTCTCTTCCACCTACCTGCGCCAGCAAATCCAAAAGGGGGGATCCATCCGCTACCTGGTGCCCCCTGCTGTGGAGCACTACATTCGCCAACACCGGCTCTACCTCAACCCTTGAAGAAAAAAAGAGGAGGGATCCCTCCTCTCCGATAAACCCGTTCACTAGAGCAACAGCCCGCCCAACTTTTTCCCAGCCAGGAGGGGCTGAAGAGAGGCTGTTTCGCTGAAAGTAGGAAGGCTTGTCTCAAATGAAAATTGCAACCCAACCTGCCGATGGCTTAGTAAGCCAAGCCCATGCTGCGGGTGGTTTCGGGGCCAAGGTAGACGCGGATGCTCAAGAAGTCCGTGGGGCAGGCAGTCTCACAGCGTTTGCAGCCAACACAGTCTTCGGTGCGGGGGGCTGCGGCAATCATGCCGGCCTTGTTGTTCCCCTTCCAGGGCACCATTTCCAACACATCAGTAGGGCAGGCCCGCACACACTGAGTACAGCCGATGCAGGTGTCGTAGATCTTGACCGTGTGAGCCATTAGCGTTCTCCAGTCGAGCTGTTTGAAAGATTAAAAAAAGGTTTACCGAAGGGCGTGGCAGCAACACCACTGCACGGGTGCCTTCAGTGTACTGTAGTCCTGCCAAACCACCCCGAACTGCGATCCAAATGTTCAGACAAATTTACATCCCCAGGGATCCCTTGCCGCGCCGACGGGAAGGTCGCCCTCGCGGTTGGGCTAGGATTGCCTGAGGAAGGACAGGGCAAGGATCCTACGAATGGGACGCTCGCTGCGGAATTGGAGAAGGCAAACTCGAAGCCAAATGCACCGCCTGGGGCCCGTTTTGGCCGGCATTCTCCAGGAAATCTATGCGGAGAACATACCTCGCCTGCGCCGCTGGGATCGGCAGCTCACCGACTGGGTGTACAGGCGTGGCTGGAGGGTGGATCCTTCCTTGCCCAAGGTGGCCATCTACGTGTTGGGCGCAGTGGTGATCCTGGCGATTCCAATTCTCACCTTGGCAGTTTTAGTGGCTCTCGCGGCCTTTCTTGCCATCCAAATAGCCCAAAAGTGGCCCCAGGAAGCCCGCCGTTATCTTCCCAGCGCCGACGAGGAAGACGACTCCGATCCCCGCCAAGGGGACTGGGACTATTGACAGGCTAGCCGTCCCTGCCCTAAAGCGGGGCATCGCCCTCGGGCGGACGGGGCGAGTCTTTTTGGCTGCTAAGGCGCTGCTTCATCCGTCTGACCAGCTTTTGCTGGGAGTGGCTTTCCAGCCTGTTGAGGCCGAGGGCGCCGGCCAGGATCCCTAACTGTAAGGCCAAGCTGGGCAGGGTGGTCTCCAGATCCCGCCCTGCCAAGGCTCGAAAGAAAAATACAAATGCCCCGATGGTGGCCGAAAAACCCACCGCCAGGTAGACAAAGCGCCGCAGACTGCGGTAAGGGGCGGCCAGTTCCGTGAGCAGCCTCACCCGATCTGCCGCTGGATCCCGACCTGGGGGCAGGGGCGAGCCAGGTTTTGGGGAAGGTTTGGGCTCCGATGTTGCCACGGCTACACCTCCTCGGGCAATAGTAGGGGATCCCGGCCAGAAATCGCCGCCAAGCTTTCCTCGGCAGCCCGACAGGCAGCCAGAATATCTTGCTCTTCCCCGCCCAAGTAGACGCGGCCAAAGCTGCCAAAGGGCATCACTTCGAGGATGTTGATGCGGGCCGATTTTTCTGCCTCGTTGGCGGCCAGGGGGGCATAGCCTGCCGGCTGCACCTCCAGGATGTAGAGGGTTTGGCCGGCTAGGAGCATCTGGCCGCGGCGGAAACGGTTGATCAACTGGGTTTGGTGGGGATCGATGTTGCGAATGATCTGGCTGGAGATGATGCGCGGCCTGAGGCGCTCCTTTTCGCTCACCCCCAAAGCCGCCAGGATGGCCCGACCGGCAGTGCGGGTATCCCCCTGGTTGCTGGAGTGTACCTCCAAAAGGCCGTAGAGGCGCTCCACCACCTGCAGCCCCGGCCTTACCGAGGTGGCTTTGAGGGCGATGTCCATAACGCGGTTGATCTCGATGCCGGGGGAAATCTCGACCCAGAGGGAAGTATCCCCTGGCAGAGGCAAAAAGCCCTGGGCCACCGTGCCCAGATAAGCAGCGTACTGGGGCTGGAGCCGATCCAAAAACACGTAACTGCGCAGGTCAATCCCCAAAGGAGTTCTCCCCCCTGTCTGTTGGGCTGGGTTGGACGTCGGACGACGGGGCCGGCATTCCTCCCTTTCTAGTCTCACGCCATCTCTTGGCTTTTGGGGAGAACAGCAGTTCGGTATCCCAACTTTCCCCTGCTACAGGTCACCCTGAGCCACTACCTTCACCGTTGTCAAGGCTTCCAGGTCGATGGGCCCGCGCACGTGCAGCCGCTGGGTGGAAATGCCCAAAGACAGGTCGCGAAACGCTCCCAAGGTGGGGATCCCGGCTCCCCGGCCTGCCGAGAGGGGAGAGGTGTTGATGTGGATCAGGGCGGCATCCACCTCCTGGAGAAAGCGCTGGGCTGCCGATTGGCTGTCGGTGAGGATCGTCTCCGATTGACGACAGCCATTTTTGTTGATCCAGGCGATCGCCTCCGTCAGGTCGGCAACGGGCTGGAGGCGCAGATGAGGCCGTTCTGTGGAGTCAAAGCCTTCCCCCAGCGGCTGAAGCTGGGGGAATCGCTCCAGAATGGGGGCTGCTGCCTGTATATCGATCCCTTGACCCAGCAAGTCTTCAATCAGGGCGGTCAGATGATGGGCGGCCCAATCGGTGTGGATCAGCAGCCAAAGGGTGAGGGGCTGATAGATCGGGATCCCTTCTGGGCCATAGCGAGCCAAGGGATCCAACAAAACCGACTTCACCAAAGGCCAAGGAGCGGTGCGATCCACATAGATGTGGCCGTACCCCAGATGCGTGACCAGAGTCGGCACTTTGCTGGCCTGCAACAGGAACTCCACCCAGCCGGGGCGACCGCAGGGGATCACCAGATCCACATAGCGGGTTTGCTGCAACAACAGCAACAGTGGGGAATCGGCCTGGGGATCGGTCGCTTGGTCTTGGGCGGGGAGGGTTTGAATGGCCCCTTCCGGGATCCCGTGCTCGTAGGCGGTCTCTGCCAACAGGTTGACCAGGGCCTGATGGGTTTTCTGGATGGGGCCGCTGCCGGCCAAGATCACGCCATTGCTCGTCTTGAGACACATGCCAATGCCATTCAAGGCAAACTCGGGGTAGATCTCGTAGACCAAGGCGATCAGCCCCAAAGGGACGCGGTAGCGGCCAATAAACAGCCCGTTGTCCTGACGGCACCCCCTCTCCAGGCTCCCGATGGGATCCGGCTGTTGGGCCAGGAGAGCAAGCAACTGGGCGGATCGCTGCAGGCGCTCGGGGGTAAGCTTGAGGCCGTTGAGGATCCACTCCGGCAGGGTTTGCTCGCGGCAGCTTTCCAGGTCGAGGGTATTGGCCTCCAACAGCAGATCGGAGCGCTCCAGCAAACGGCGCGAGAGAGCCAGCAGGGCCTGGCGTTTGGTTTCGCCGCTCAAGCGCTGGAGCTGAGGCAGCAAGCGGCGCACCTGGCGCAGGGTGGTGCTGAGGTCAAAGGCTGAACCAAAATCGGTCACTCGCTTCCCTCCTGCCCGGCTGACCGACGACAGACCTGCTCCTGACCACTGCTAACAAGAAATGGCTAGATCCACAAGGGCTGAAACTAGGGATCCCTGGCAACGATCCCAAGCATCTCAAGGCCGCCGCAGCAGCAGGATCGCCGTCACCATCAACAGCGTCAGCAACAGGCAAAGAATCAGGAACCAACTGAGCAACTGGGCTTGGCTGGGGAAGAGCAACACGCCCAGAAACCCCACCGCCAAAGCAACCCCCAGGCTGAGGGTGAGGCCCAAGAGCGCAGATCCCTGGAAAGTGCTTTGCCGGTGCAACACCCACTGATGGCCGTTCCAGAACCAGATTTTACGGTAGGGGTAGGAGACGGCCAGTTGCTCAATGTGCAAACGGTCGGGGGTGATGGCGAAAATATGCTGGCAACGGCTGCAGCCAAAAGCCTCAGTCAGGGTAATCAGGCGCAACTGACCTTGGTGGCAACAGGGGCAGGGGTAAATTTTGGTGGGCTCGATGGGCTGAGCCACTCGCAGGGACGATTTCTGCCGAGGCCACTTGTGGGGAGAGGAAAACGCCACAGCTCTCAGTCGGTGAGAAGTCGGGATCCCTCACATCCTATCCTCAAGAAAGCAGGGTCAAGCCACCCAGAGATGGTGGACGTAGCGCCAGGTCAAGATCTGGTTGAGGACGAGGAAGATCAGGCCCAGAAGCCCATAGCCCAGCTTGAGAACTCTGCTTAGGTGGGGGCGCGCCCACAGGGGAAGGAAGCCGAAATCTGTGTGCTTGGCCCAGTGCAGGAGGGCCAGCACTTGCACGAGGTGAACCGGTAGGCAGTAGCGAATCATGCTTCGCTGGCCTAGGGGACTCATGCCGGCTACAGCGATGTAGAACATAGCCCAGGCAGCTAGGTGAAACCCCAGCCGCTCCTGCCAGCGCCGGCTCTTACCGGCCACGACACTCAAACCATCCAGCAAGCCTGTAACAACTAGGGATCCCAGCGTAACAGACACAAACAGTTGGCTGAGAGCATCAGACCACAGGCCAGGATCCTGCAGCGGTGCAGAAGGAGAGAGCAAGACCTGCCATCGCTCAGGGGAAAGAACATAGGTATGAGCCTGGAAAAGGGCTTGGTAATTGGCCTGGACGCCGGTAAAGTAGCGCTGCATCTCCATGTAGAGATCCCAGCGACCGAAGCGGAGCTGACAGTAGAGGAAAAAACTCAGCCCCCCCAACAAGGCCAAAACAACGGCGCCTGCCGTCCAAAACCAACGGCGGGATAGCCGCAGCAGGGGAACCAGCGCCACCGGCAAACCCACAATGCGGGTGGCACTCATCGCAAAACCGTGGATCCCGGCCAGGAGCCCTGCCTTCATCGAATTCAAGCAGGCCAACCAGTAGAAAAAACCCAACAAGCTGGCCATGAAGAGGGATTCGCTGTAGCCCACGACAAGGTAAAAACTGCTGGGATAGACCAAGATAATCAGACTTGCCAAAACTTGCCAAAGAGTGGGGATCTGCCAGCGGCGGTAAAACAGGAAAAGGTAAATCCACATCAGCCAGCAAAAGAGCTGGGCAGTGAGATAAAGCCCCAGTTCAGGGTCAACTCCCAACAGGCGGCTCATGGCGGCCACCGCCAGGGGATAGCCTGGAAAGAAGGCCACATTGCTCTGCTCGTAGGCAATCTTGTCAAAGCCCACAAACTGATACCCCCGCTCCACAATGCTCAGGTACCAGTAGCTATCGCGCTGGGTTAAACCCTTGAAGATGGAAGCATAGTCATCCTCCTGGCTCCAAAAGGAGATCAAGAAAATCTGCAGCAGCGTCAAAGCCACAGCGGGAAGCAAAACTTGGACGGCAAAAGAGACCAGATGCTGCCGGCTGTGCTGCAAGAGGTGGCTAGGAGGGAAGCTCATTGTCGCACCTTTGCGGGTGGGGATGGCACTTTAATCTCCTCTTGGTAATCGTCATCGGAGTTCACCTGCCAGAGATCGTGGCTGCCGGGTTGGAGAATGTTCTCAGCAGCCAGCAGGCCCATCAGCAAACTGTGATCTTGGTTGTTATACTTAAACGAGCCGTAGCGGCCTACCAGTTGCAGATTTTCAAACTCGCCAAGATACCTCTGCAAAATGGCCAAGTCTTCTTTGTAGCTGCCGGCGTAGATGGGATAGGTGCGGGGCAGGCGCACCACAAAGCCACCGCAGATCTTCTGATCCTGGAGCAGGCCAATTTGGCGCAGCTCCCTCTCAGCCAAAGCCAGCAATTCCTCCTCAGGGGCTTGCCACAAGGGATCCTCAAAGTTGCACCAATACTCACAGCACAAGGGGGTTTGTTCTCGGTTGGGGAGCATAGCCGGCGACCAATTGGCAAAATTGGTTACCCGACCAACTTGTACTGTTGGTTCATTGATATACAGCCAGTTATCGGGGAAAAGCTGGGATCCCTGCACAATCAAGTAAACCAAAACGGTGTTGCGAAACTTGAGCTTGCGAGCTGCCTGCAGCACTTGGGGGGGAGGCAGTTCCCGCAGGCTCTGCACCAACACTGTCAAAGGGATGGAAGAAATGACGTGGGAGGGGGAGACCCAAGTTTCCCTTCCATCCTGGAGATGGCGCAATTGCAGCTCGACAATCCGGGATCCCTGATGTCTAAGGGCGATGACTTCTGTATTTAGCCAAACCTTTTGACCCTCAGCCAGCAAAAACTCCTGCATTTTTTCGTAGAGCTGTCCGGATCCCAGGCGGGGAAACTGAAACTGGTCGATCAGGGATTTGACCGAACCGCGCTTCCAGCCCAAGGCCTTGCGGATGGCTTGCCCAAGGCTGAGACCTTTGATGCGCTGGGCAGCCCAATCGGCGCTGATTTCGGTACAAGGGATCCCCCAGAGCTTTTCCGTGTAGCTCTTGAAGAACATCTGAAAAAGCCGGCTACCAAATTTTCCCTTGACCCAGTCGGCAAAGTTCTGGGGAGCTGGGTGCGGGATAAGTTGGGCCCAGAGGTAGGAAAGAACAATGAGCAGGCTTTCCCACCAGCCAACTTTGCGCAGGACTTCCCAGGCTTGAATGGGGTACTGAAAATAGTGCTTGCGGTAGTAGATGCGGGTAAGCCGCCGGACAGTCACTTGTTCGGATCCCAAAACCTGGTTCCACAGCTCCAGCACCGCTGGGATCTTGGTAAAAAAGCGGTGCGGGCCATAGTCGAGAATGAACCCCCGGTAGCAAATGCTTTTGGCCAAGCCCCCAACCCTGTCTTCCCGTTCCACTACCACCACAGGGAAGCCCAGTTGGGTCAAGCGGTAGGCAGCCGCCATGCCCGCCGGCCCTGCTCCCAGAATGTAGATGGGATCCCGCACGCCGCCCCTTCCCCACGATCGTCTTCAAGCGTTGCCGACATTGTACGGTAGTGCGAGAAACCCTTTCCTACACAACCCTGGGAAAATGGGTAGAGGTTAGACTGAGGAGGCTGCGGCTGGAGGCTGGCCTGTGCTGTTGACCAAGGGCTTTGAGGTAGAGATGTACACCGGCACCGCCGCCGGAGAAGTGGTGGGGTTGTCGGATCGCATCTGCCAGGCTTTGCCGGGGTTTGTGCGAGAACCAGATCGGCGCAACGTCGAGTACATCACTCCGCCCCTTCGCCGCTACGAGGATCTGCTCTGTGCCCTGCTGCGGCCTCGGCTGCAACTGCGGCAATTTTTGCGCCGCCTTGGCCCCTACACCCTGTTGCCGGGGAGCACGCTGGCTTTGGGCGGCAGCGACCACTTTGAGCGCTCGGATCCGGACAACCCCTACCACGACTACATCGAGCGCACCTACGGCACGCGGGTGGTGACCGCCAGCATTCACATCAATGTTGGCCTGCCGGATAGCGAGGCCATTTTTCTTGCCTGCCGTTTGCTGCGGGCGGAAGCTCCCCTGTACTTGGCCCTGAGCGCTTCTTCTCCGTTTCTGGACGGCCAGGTGACAGGCTACCATTCCAGCCGTTGGCAGGTGTTTCCCAAAACGCCGGCCCAGGTGCCCTTCTTCCGGGATCACGCCCATTACATCGCCTGGATGCGGGAGCAACTGGCCCTGGGCACGATGCAGAATGTGCGCCACCTCTGGGCCTCTGTGCGGCCCAACGGCCCAGAGCGGCCCTACCATCTCAACCGGGTGGAGCTGCGCATCTGCGACCTGGTGGCAGATCCGGTGATGACCCTGGCCATCACTGCCTTGGTAGAGGCCCGTCTCTGGCAGTTGCTGGCCCAGCCAGAAGCGCTGGATCCCTTGCGGGGGCCTTTGACACCGACGGAGCTGGAGAGCCTTTGCGAGGCCAACGAGCAGGCCGCTGCTCGCGAGTCCTTGCGAGCCCGTCTGGTCGATTGGCGCACGGGCCGAGAACGGGTGGCCCAGGAGTGGATTGAAGAGCTGCTGACCGAAGCGTGGCGCCTCGGCCAACCCCAGGGCCTGGGCTGCTTTTTGGCTCCCCTGCAAACTCTGCTCCAACAGGGCAACGAGGCCCAGCGCTGGCTGAAGCAGGTCGACCAGGGATCCACACCCGCCCAGGTGTACCAACGGGCCATTCAGGAGCTGGCCGAACAAGACCGAGAAAGACAAGAGACCCTCTGCCAGCTTGTTGGCTAAGCCTTTGCCCAACGGTGGGCGCTTCTCAGTCCGGTGCCTGCCCCCCACCAGATCCCCAGTTCAAACCTGACTTAGATTCGCCTAGACAGGCTCCACCACTTCCCCTAGGGCTTGCCGAGCCACACAAAAGGATAGTTTGGTAGCCCCGCACTTGAGTGCGCGCCGGAAAAGCCCGCTAGCGACTTTGGTCGCTTACCCATGATGGGGGTCGTTGATATAGTTTCATAGCTCAAACAACCTCTTCCTGACTTCTCCTACCAAGACCTCTTTCCTTCTCTTTAGCCAAAAAATAAGATAAACAACCGCTAGCCCCACACCATGGTTGTAGTGATTGTACCGTTGACTTTCCTCTCGCACTATCGCTTGCCCATGTCAGACTGCGGTTGTCATGCCGCTTGCCAACAATGATGGAGTACGGCTGTCAGCAGGTTATAGTCAGGAACAGAGAGCTAGTCCCCCTATTAGTGTGTCAACAGTCTAATAAGCAACTGTGCTTTGTACTATGCGAGACAAGTCTATTTCAAAACGAAGCGATGGGCAAGCTATGGTGAGCTTTGCGCTGAGATGGGGAGAACCCAAAGCAAGCACTTCATCGCAATGTATGTTTCCGCCGCGCAACAGACCTGCAAGTCTGTAGCTGAAGTGGGTCTATGCCAAGCCTGCTCGACCTCAATCGCTGGATCCGAGAAAAGCTTTAGCAATTGACCACGGAGTCAACAACTGGCTTACGTGCGTTAGCAACTTAGGACATAGCTTCATCATTGACGGCCGCAAAGTCAAGTCCTTTAACCAGGGGTACAACAAGGAGCTGGCTAGGCTCAAGACTCACAAACTGCCGGGGTTTTGATTGCAAAAGCTTGGTCGAATTACGGAAAAAAGAAACCGGCGGATGCGGGATGCAATCCACAAAGCTGCGCGCAAGGTCATTGACTTCTGTTTACACCACTCAATTGGGAGAATCGTCTTTGGTTGGAACAAAGAACAAAAACAAGAATGCGGCTTTAACCAAAACTTTGTTTTCATTCCAACAGGTCGGTTCAAGGAGCGTATTGCGCAATTATGTCAGCATTATGGCATGGAGTTTATTGAGGTAGAGGAGGCGTACAGCTCGCAGGCAAGCTTCCTAGATGGAGATGAGCTACCTAATTATGGTGAAAAACCCGACGGGTGGAGACCCTCTAGGCTGAGGCGAATGCTGCCACCAACCTACTTAAGAAAGTCAGCAGAACCTTGGGGCTTTGCGTGAAGGAACTGTCTAGAGGCGCTTTGACAACGCCGTTACGGGTTCTTTTGTGGACTGCGTAAGAATCCCCCGCCTTTAGGCGGTGGGAGTGTCAATTCTGGCTTTCCCGAACTCCTCTTCTTCCACCAAAATCACCGGGATGGGGCTGGTCTCCAACACCGCTTGCGAAGTGGATCCCAGCAATACTTGCTCCCAGCCGCGCTGGCCCCGCTTGCCCATGACTATATCGGTAACCTGACGCTCCTGGGCTAGGCCCACGATGGTCTCTGCCAAAGGCCCGGAGGCCAGGCAAAATTCGTGGCGAATGTCGGCCAAGAGGCGCTGGGCCAGCTGCCGCAACTGTTCTACTCTCTTCCCCTGCGGCTCGTCGGTAACATGGAGCACAATCACTTCCCCGTCCAGCCGCCGCGCCAGATCCGCTGCCTTGCGCAGCACTGCCTCGGCCAAGGGAGAAGTATCGACGGCTGCCAAGAAGCTCACCTTGCCCTGGCTGCCCACCTTGGTGGGATCCACCTCCCCTTTTTCCAGCAGGCGAGGGGCAAAGACCTGGGTCAGCCAAGCCCCTAGGGGTGCTGTGGCCAGAATCGACAAGGCCGCTATGGCCAGGATGGTCTCTCCGCCAGGGATCCCTTGGGCCAAGGGGATGCCGCCGATGGCCGCCTGCACCGTGGCCTTGGCCATGTTGCCCGGCAGCAAAAAGAGCCGCTCCCGCCAGTTCCAGTTGCTCCCTACCGTGGAAAGCCACCAGCCCAGGCCCCGGCCCAACAGCAGGCTCAGGGTCAAAAGCAGCAAGCCGGGCAAGAGCAGGGATCCCAGTACCTGCAGATCCAAAGAGGCCCCCAGCAGGACAAACAGCACGATCTCCGCCACCGTCCAGAGGGCGTCGAACCCAAGCCGCAGCCGCCGCGCCAGCGGCCCATCCAGTTGGACGAGAAAAAACCCCAGGGCCATCACCGCCGGGTAGCCGGAAAAATAGGGCCACACCTGCGACGCCAACACCAGGCCCAGCGCCAGGCAGGCTGCCAGCAACACCTCTTGCGTGCTGTTGCGCGTCCAGTTCTGCTGCACCAGGAGCGCCACCAAAAGCCGCGCCCCCAGGTAGCCGATGGCCACCCCCAGCAGGATCTCCATCCCCACCTGGAACGGCAGCCACTGCAGCGGCGACAGCTCCAGGCCGAACAGGCGAAGGCCCTCTGGAGATCCCTGCCCCAAAAAGCTCAGCAACAGGCTAAAGCCCAACAGCAGCAGCACGTCGGAAAGGGCGCTGCCGGTCAAAATGGCGTCCGGGATCCCTTTGGCCACCCCCCAGCCCAAGCTCTTGAGGCGCAACATCCCCGGCACGATCACCGCCGGCGACTCCGCCCCGATTACACAGCCCAAAAGCAGCCCCGTCGCCCAGTCCAACCCCAGGATCCAGCGGCTCAAGAGCGCCACCGCCAGCGCCTCACAGGCTGCCGGCAAAAACCCCAGCCGCAGCGCCACGGATCCCTGCTGGGCCAGCTTTTCCCGATCCAGCCCCAGCCCGGCCTTCATCAGGATAATCGTGACGGCCACCAAGCGCAGATCCCCGGCTGCCGCCAACAGCTCTGGGGACAAGACCTCTTGCAACAGGATCCCGACCAGGATCATCCCCACTAGCGGCGGCATTCCCAGCCGGCCCAGGATCTGGCCGACAAAAAAGCCCATCCCCAAGATCCACAGCCAACTGCCCAGCATCACCAGATCCTCATCTCCTTGTCGTCAGGGTGTTGAAGGGCAGCCCAGGGAGAAAAAGCCGTTCGCGTTTCTGCGGGGTGAGAACTCAACATCAAAGACTCCCACCCCCTGGATCTGCCCAGAAGAGTAGGAGTCATCAGCCCCAGCTCTAAGTCTTAGAGAAACTTTATCCCTAGGATCTGCCTGAGGCGGTTGCGGCGAACCCCATCGCCCGTTGCCGGGAAGGACCAAGCAGCCTGCCCGCAACACATGTGCCCCTTACCATATCACGCCCCATCTTCCACCGCAACCAAGCGATAGGGGTGATGGGAACGGCCAATGGAGCCATAGAAATCGCTGCAGACATTGTGGGTAAAGCGATCGCTGAGGCCGCGGGTAACCTGCTGCACCACCTGGCTGCCCACTTTCTGAACCAACTTGCGCGGCAGAACCTGCAAAAACTTGGGCAAATGCAGCCGGATATTCAGCTGGAGATCCCAGTGGACGCGGGTGGTGGCCAGGGATCCCGGTAGTTCTTCCAGCCGGAAGCTGGCCCGACAATCCACCCAGTAGGGCAGGGCGGCATCCCCCGGCAGCTCAATGGAAGTCAGCCGAAACAGGTAATCTTCCTCTGGCCAGATCTTCACCCCAAAGCTGGGCTCCAGCTCAAACCCCAGCCCGCCCATGCGGAAAAACTGCAGCCTATAGATTTCGGCAGAGAGGGGCTCCACCTGGAGTGGCCGGAAGCAGCGCTGGATCCACTGGCCATGGCCGCGCAGGTAACGGGCCAAAGTCTCCCGGTCGGTTTCCAGATCCACCTGGCCCCGTCGCGCAGCCTGTAAATCTAGGTAGGTCTTGGCGGGGGGTTGCTCCATCTCCTCCAAAGGCAGCTCCCCCTCCTCGGACAGAGCACCTTCACTGAGGGGAACGGCGGGCTTGGAGCTGGCGATAGACATCCCGAATATCCACCTGATGATGAGCAAGAGCCACGAGGCAGTGGTACCAGAGATCCGCCACCTCGCGGGCCAGGGCTGCCTTGTCTCCCTCTTTTGCCGCCATCACCACTTCAGCCGTCTCCTCGCCGAGTTTTTTCAGGATGGCGTTGTCTCCCTTGGCCAGCAGGCTGCTGGTGTAGGAATCGGGCCGGGGATCCGCCTGGCGGGCCTTGACCACGGCAAACACCTGCGACAGGGTATCGGCGGCCGGCATGGGATCCCCTTCCTTCTCGGGGAGAGTGCGGAAGAAGCAGCTTCGCGCCCCTGTGTGGCAGGCCGCCTCTCCCACCTGCTCCACCAAGATAACCAGCGCGTCGCTGTCGCAGTCGTAGCGGATTTGCTTGACCCACTGCACGTGGCCAGAAGTTTCCCCCTTGGGCCACAGCGCCTGGCGGGAGCGGCTCCAGAACCAGGTGCGGCCCGTTTCCAGAGTCTTCTGCAGCGACTCGCGGTTCATCCAGGCCATCATCAGCACCGTCCCGTCCAGGTAGTCCTGCACGATGGCCGGGATCAAACCCTGTTCGTTGTAGCTGAGGTTGTCTAGATGGGCGATCTCCGCCGGCAGAAGAGTGCGGGGCAGATTTGCTGAAGCAAGAGAGGCCGAAGCAACAACCATCAAAGGCGGCAGAAAATCAGAAAGGTTAAAGATTCCTGAAAGCAGGATAGCAGAACTCGCCCCAGAAAGGATATCTCTCACTCCCCCCAGATCCCAACCCCGCTCGGCCACTTTCACGCGCAACAGTCGCGACCAGCCTGGCTTCTGCCGGGAGAAACTTCACCCTGCAAACCAGGGGGGCCTAGCCTGGCTTTGGCCTCAGCTTGAGGTTAAATCGCTGCGCTCACCAACTCTTTGCAGCTATGGCTGTGGGGAGTATGTCAATCCAGAGCCGCTCTCGGCAGCAGCTTCCGGGTCGGCTTGCGCTCCAGAGGCCAAGTTGGCCGCTCCAGACGGGTATCCACCAACACAGAGGCTGGGGCGAGATTAACCCGCTCCAGTAAGCGTTGCAGCAGTTGAGCATCGATGGCATCCACCCTAAGGACTCCGTCCCACGGACGCGATCGGGACAGGGTTGCCGTTCCCGCCACCAGGGGAGTGGGGGTTGTTTGCGGGGATCCCGTCTCACCGCCCCCAGCTAAGGACTCCGTCCCGCTGACGCGATCGGTCAACAGCAACTCTGCCACTGCCTGGGCCACCTCATTGCCATACACCCCATCGGGGCCAGAGGGGAGCAGATCCAGCCCTCCCTGCTGAGCGGCCAGGCGGCTTAAGCCCAGTTGCACCGCCACCACGGCCGGGCCCCGCTCCCCCCGCTTGAGGGTGCGCTGGCCGGCCAGGATGCTCTCCAGCTGCGCCTTGGCCACTTCCTGGTCGCCGCTGGGGAGCAACTGCACCAGCCCCTCCAGCCGGCTGCCGGGAGAGTTGGCGCTTGCCTGCTGCTGGGGATCCTCCCTCCACAAACGGGTTAGGTCGTAGAGCAAAATGGCATGGGGCACCGGGCGGCTGGGCTGGTTGGGGCCGGCATGGCCAGTGGCCAGAATTTCTCCTCGGTAAACCAACGAAGTGCTAAAGCCAGAGTCCAGCAGCACCGCCTCGCGGATCCCGATTTTGGGCAATAGGCTAGCCAGGATGGCGGCGTTGACGTGGGTTTTGGTAACTCCGATTACCACCTGATCCTGGTCGTCCACCCCAAAAAAGGCGCGGGGTCGGAACTCGGCGGCGCTAGAGAGGCGAAACGAGTCAATCTCCGCTGGCGAAAGGGCCCGGCCATCCTTGACCAGCCACAAGCCCGCCACAAACAGGTCCGTGACATCCGGCATGAGCTGGCGAAGGTTGTCGAGCTGAGTCATCGTGTCGGGATCAAAAGGCACAAAGCGCAGCCGATCCCTGCCCAGCAGCACCAGGGGGCGACCGCGCACCACCTTGTCGTCTTCGGGGCGACCGGGGATGAACGTCTTGTGGTTGGCGGCCATCACCGGTCCCACCATGACGTTGCTGGCGGAGTTGATCCAAGGAATGGAGAAGAAGCTGCCGTTGATGCCGGCATCGGCCTGGTAGCGCTGGGCCAAGGTTCTCACCTCGTAGCGCCGCTCCGCGTGCACCGTGGCTGCCCGTCCGCCGCGGATGGTGAGGATCCTCACCCCGTCAATGACCTCATCGGTCGGGGCCAGGGGCTGAGTCACATCCAGCCAGTAGTCGGGGCTGCGGCTGAGGGTGAAGGTGCGGGCGCCGATGATGGCCTCGGTGATGCGAAACTGGTTAAAGCGCCGTACCTCCAGCAAGTTGGGCGACTGTCCCGTAAAGCCGGGATCCATCGTAAAGGCCATCCAGTAACCCGCCTCGGCCAGGTATTGCTTTACCCGCTCGTCCCGATTGCCTTCCGGATAGGCGAAGTAGTGGATGGGGTGGCCCAGCTCCTCTTCCAGCTTGGTCTTGCAGTCAAACACCTCTCGCCGCAGGCGGGCATCGTCTAGCACCCGTAGGTCAGGGGGATGGTTGACGGTGTGGGCAGCAAAGTCGATCAACCCGCTGGCATCCATCTCCCGCATCTGATCCCAGGTGAAGTGATCTTTGCTGGTGGGCACGCCGACAAAGCCGGTCTGCACAAAGTAGGTGGCGGGGTAGTTGTACTCCTTCAAAAGCGGGTAGGCGTTTTCGTAAAGCCCAAGGTAGGCGTCGTCAAAGGTGAGCAAAATGGCCTTTTCCGGCAAGGGATCCCCATCTCGCAGGTGTTTGTAAAGCTGGTCGATGTGGATGGGAATCAGCCCCGCCTGCTTGATGGCTTCAAAGTGCTGTCGCAGCTCCGCCGCCGTGGTGTCAAACCAAACCTCTTTGCGGCCGGCCACCACATCGTGATACATGATGGCGGGCACGTAGGAGAGGCTGGCCAAGGGATCCAACGCAAAGGGATCCCGCTGCAGTTGCGGCTGTTGGGGGAGGGGCGGGCGCTGTCGGGCTGCCTTGGCCTCGGCCCGAGGCGCTGGCAACTCGGCTGGGGGTGGCAGCAGCCCCGACAGGCGGCTCACCCAACCAGGATGGGCAGTGGCCCAGGCCACCAGGGCTCCCGTCCCAAATCCCAGCACTGTGGTCAACAAAGCCAAGAAGCGGAGCAGCCGGAAGCGCAACTGGGTTGGCGGTCGCTGCGCAGAGCTAGAAAGACTTCGGCCCAGGAAGGGGGATCCCCTTTTTGCCCTAGGAACTGGATGGCCGCCCCGGCGCGTCGGCGGCTGTCGAGACGTCATGTCCTCCTCCTCACCGGCAAAACCAACGTCAGCCTACCACCCCCATCTCCTGGTTGGGGATAGGGAAGCCCTTGCCCGTGGTTCCCTCCAAAACGCCCAGGGATCCCTTTCCTCGCCCAGGTAGCACCCCAGCCCATAGAAGTGGCAGCAGAGCCAAAGCCCACCGCCCCAGATGCCTTCCAGGCAAGTTAGTCGAGGTTGCTCAACAAATTGGACTCCGTAATGCTGACGATCTTGCCCCCCCTTTGGGTAATCCGCTTTACTTCTTGAGAAAGGCGGCTGAAGGGCACTTTGTACTCGACAACGCTTTTGCGCACGCCCCCTCCCACCAGACCGGCTACCTTGATGGTGAAGATCTTGTCGCTGTTGGGCAGGGACGAGGCTGCCGAAGGGGCAACCTGAGCAGGTTTGGTCGCTGGAGCCGCTTCCGCTTGCGGTGCAGCGGCACTCTCCCGCTCCAGAAGCAGCCGCCAACTGCGAGGATAGGCGGGAGCCAGACGATAAACCACCTTGTAAGAGCCGGTTACATGGTCATCTTCCGACTCCACCCTCACCACTGTTCCTGCTGGGATATCCAGTTTGGCGCCCTTGGACATGACTTTAATTCCAGGCCAATTGGTGGGCACATCCGTCAGCAGCTCAACTTCAAAGGACTGATCCCCCAACAACAACTTGGCCATGTGAATAACTCCGTTTTGCTCATCAGCAGGCGGCAGCCGAAGATCTGTGGCCGACCACGGCTTCACCGCTAGACATTTTACCGTTGCGGCTGTACCCCCTGAAGCTTCCCGCCGGCATCTGTCATCGAAAGTGGGTTTGTTGTAGATTTGTTAAGAAGTTGTAGTTGTCCCGAAGGTGGAGGGATCCCTATGCTGAGTGTGGCTCTGCCCGATCTGTCGGCAACTTCGGAGAGGTTGACGGCTGCCTTGCAGCCGGTGGCCCAGTTTTTTGCCGGCTTCAACCTGCCCCAGCCAATCGTGCAATGGGGACATCCTTTGATGATGGGCATTGTGGTAGTGGTCATGGGCAGCTTTGTCGGCCTGACCGGCTGGCGGGGGCGGGTCTTGCGCCTAGCAGCCGAGGGATCCCTGCCGGAATCGGCCCAAAAGCCGCTTTGGGATCACCGCAAGCTGGCCCCTTGGATGGCCACCTTCATTGCCCTAGGCTACACCGGCGGCCTTCTCTCCTTGGTCATGCAGGGCCAGCCCCTGCTGAGCAGCCCCCATTTTTGGACGGGATCCCTGGTGTTGCTGCTGTTGGCAGCCAACGGTGCCCTGTCCCTAAGTGGCTTTGGGGGCAACCGCGAGGCCCTGCGCACCACCCATGCCTACTTAGGCAGCCTCATCCTCTGCGTGCTCTTCGCCCATGCTTTGCTGGGACTGAAGCTGGGCCTATCTCTGTAGGCGATCCCGGCTTTCTTCCTTCCAGTGCCTGGGGTGGGGGCGTTGCTCAGCGAAGTAAGCAGAACCTTAGGGCTTTGCCCTAGAGAACTGTGTAGGGGCGTCTTGACAACGACTTGATGAGTCCGCTTGTGGACTGCGTAGGAATCCCCCGACTTTAGTCGGGGGAGTGTTTCGGGACAAAGAGACGGCCCCAGAAGTTGTAGCCGAGGGATTTTTCTGGAACTTCAAGCGAGATGAGGCTCTGTTCCCGCTGGTTTCCGAAGCCTAACGAATTCGTCTAGCCCACTTTTCAATCCCCTACTTCCAGTTCATACCTCCCTGGCGGAACCTCTGCCCTACCAGATTAGCGCCGTCTATGAAAAAATGCTGACGCGGCAGCCGCTGCGCTTTTTGCTGGCTGAAGATCCCGGCGCCGGCAAGAGAGTTATGGCGGGGCTCTTGATTCGCGGCAATCTGCACCGTTGTCTCATTGTCTGTCCTGGCAGCCTAGTGCTGCAGCGGATTGAAGCTGCGCGAACGGGAAATTTGTTTCAAGAGATCCCTTTGCTGATTGCCCGGCTGGATAAACTGAGCCGAGATGAGGCGCTGCAAGAAAAGCTGAAGGCAACAGATTGGGATTTGATTGCTGTCAATGAGGCTCACAAGCTCTCGGCCTCTTTTTTCGGCGGAGAAGTCAAGGAAACCAAGCGCTATAAGCTAGGTAAGTTGCTCTCCCAGCTAACGCGCCATTTCTTGCTAATGACAGCTACCTCCCACAATGGTAGGGAAGAGGATTTTCAGCTCTTCCTAGCCCTTCCGGGCGGGGATCGCTTTGAGGGAAGATTCTCAAGAAAGTGATGGCAATTATTGCGGAACAACCAGACTTCTACCTGTGGCAGTATCAAGAACTCTTGCGGGAGGGCTTAGCGATTGATGTGAGTACCGTCACGATACACAATCTCTTGAAAAAGCAAGGAATGACTCTAAAAAAAGACTTACCGCAGTGCGAGAGACCAAGAAGAAGAGGTGCAAAGAGAACGACTAGCTTATAGTCAAGAAGTCAGGGATATTCCAGCGGAGGATTTGATTGCCCTCGACCAGACAGGGGTGTGGGAGGGAATGAAACGGGGAGTAGCTCGGAAAAGAGGGCCTATGAGCAGGAGACAGGCACTGGCTAGAGCAGTTCTGGGCGGCTTAGCTTGTGTCGGCTTAGGTTTTGGGTGTGGTCGCGGCCCTTGGCTGCGCCAGTTGGGCACCCCTTCCTCTGACGAAGCCCGCGCCATCGCGATTGATGCCCAGGGAAATGTTTGGGTGGCAGGGGTAACCGAGGGAAACTTTTTTGGCCAAAGCTCGGCGGGGAGCAGCGATGTTTTCTTGCGCAAGTACACAAGAGGATAGCTTGGTAGCCCCGTACTTGAGTGCGGGGCGGAAAAGCCCTTGAGCAACTTTAGTTGCTTCTTTGTTATAGTTAGTACAGAGCTTCTCCAGGAAAACAACCTACTGCGGTGCAAAACCCGCGCGGCAATAACTAACCTGGAGGAACTTAAGTCCGAAGTAAGCAGAACTTTGAGGTTATGCCTCAAAGGACTGTCTAGGGGCGTCTTGACAGCGCCTTCGCGAGTCCATTTTGGGCTGCGTAAGAATCCCCTGGGTGGGAGTGTCAACCAGGGAACTTTCCCCGGCCAGACCAGCGCCGGCGGGCAGGCTGCTTTTGTGCTTAAGTACGGTCGCTAAGCTGAGGTGTACGCTGAGGAGAAGTTACTGGCGGAGCGCTTGGCGCTGGCTCTATGCATCGGATAGCCGCTTTGCCAGGGGGATGGGATCCTTCGCAAGGCGGGGTCGTTTTCCTGGAGCAGGATCCGGCCCCCATCGTTGTCCTGTCGGCAGCCGACACGGATCTGACGGCCTTGAGCGCGGCGATGCGGCTGCTGCCGGCTGATTTTCCAGCGGTGCGGGCGGCCAATTTGCTGCAGTTGCAACAGCCCCTGAGCATCGACGACTACGCCGAGAAAGTGTTGCGGCGGGCCCAGGTGGTGCTCCTTCGCCTTTTGGGGGGAAGGGCCTACTGGAGCTATGGCCTGGAGGTGGCCAAAGAGGTAGCGGCAGCAGCGGGATCCACCCTGATTGTGATCCCTGGGGATGACCGCCCCGACTGGGATTTGGTCAGCCACTCCACCGTGCCCCTAGCGGTGGCAGACCGGGTGTGGCAGTACTGGCTGGAAGGGGGGGCGGCCAATGTGGCGGCCTGCTTGAAACTCTTGGCCAGGGAGTTCCTGGGGCAGGAGTACGCCGTGCCGGAGCCGCAGGTGCTGCCCCGCCTGGGGATCTACCATCCCCCCCTGCCCAGGGATCCCCACGCCCCCAAGGTAGGGATCCTGCTCTACCGGGCCCATGTTTTGGCGGGGAATACGCAGCCCATAGATGCCCTGGCCGAAGCCCTGCAGGAGCGGGGGTTGCAGCCGCTGTGTCTTTATACCTACAGCCTGCAGGAGCCGGACTTGCCCCAGGCCATGCGGGAGCACTTCGGCGGCCAAATTGAACTTTTGTTGAACACCACCAGTTTTTCCCTCGCTCGGCTGGAGAGCGAGCAGCCCGATGTTCGCCTTTGGCAGGAGCTGGATGTGCCGGTTGTGCAGGTGGTCTTGAGCAGCGGGTCGCGGGAGCGCTGGGAGAACGCCACGCGAGGCTTGGGGGCGCGGGATCTGGCCATGAACGTGGTGCTGCCAGAGGTGGACGGGCGCATCCTCAGCCGGGCCATCTCGTTCAAGACGGTTCAACAGTGGGATCCCCGCCTGCAGACGGAGATCATGGCCTATGAGGCCGTGCCGGATCGGGTGGCGTTTGTGGCCGAGCTGGCGGCCAACTGGGTAAAGCTGCGGCGCACCCCTGCCGAGCAGCGCCGTCTGGCCTTGATTTTGGCCAACTACCCCAGCCGGGATGGGCGGCTGGCCAATGGGGTAGGGTTGGATACACCGGCAAGCTGCGTCGAGATCCTCAAAGCCCTGGCGCAAGCCGGCTACCGCGCCTGTCCACTGCCCCAGAGCGGAGATGAGCTCATCCGCTGGCTAACCCAGGGCCAAACCTATGATCCGCTGGGATCCCTACGCCCGGCGCGGCAGGTGCTGCCGGCTGCCCTCTATCGGGAGTGGTTTGCCCAGTTGCCTGCCGCTGTCCAAGGCGATCTGCTGCGGCAGTGGGGGGATCCGCCTGCCCACGACATCCCCATTGTCGGCCTGCAGTTGGAGCACGTTTTTGTCGGGATCCAGCCGCCGCGGGGCTACGACCGGGATCCCTCTTTGAACTACCACGCTCCGGATCTGGTGCCACCCCACGAGTACCTGGCCTTTTACCTGTGGCTGCGCCAGGTGTTCGGCGTCCACGCGGTGGTGCATGTGGGCAAGCACGGCAACCTGGAGTGGCTGCCCGGCAAGGGATCCGCCCTTTCCGCCACCTGCTACCCAGAAATTGCCCTAGGGCCTCTGCCCCACTTCTATCCTTTCATCGTCAACGACCCCGGCGAAGGATCCCAGGCCAAGCGGCGGGCCCAAGCGGTGATCCTCGACCACCTCACCCCGCCCCTGACCCGCGCCGAGCTCTACGGCCCCTTGGCAGAGTTGGAGCGGCTGATGGACGAGTACTACGAGGCCCAGCAGATGGATCCGGGCCGCTGCCCCCTGATTCGCGCCCAGATCCAAGAGCTGGTTCGCCGAGAGCAGCTGGACTGGCAGTTCAACCTGGAGAAAGAGGAAGACTGGGGCCGCCTCGATGGCTACCTCTGCGAGCTCAAAGAATCCCAGATCCGGGATGGGCTGCACATTTTTGGCCGCACCCCCACTGGCGAGCAACTGGTGGATCTCCTGTTGGCCCTGGCCCGCTACCCGGGCGCTGGCCAGTTGGGCCTCACCCAGGCCATTGCCCGCGACTGGGGCTGGGACTGGGATCCCCTAGCCGTTGACCTGACAGAGCCCTGGCCGGACAAACCGCCGGCTTAGTTGCAAGAAAAGGCTCGTTGTCTCGATCCCCAACCCCCCTCTCCCTCTGGGAGAGGGGCCGGGGGTGAGGGGTTGACGTTTTAATAGCGAGTTAATAGCGAGATTGGAAGTTGCGCCGCCGCTCGCCGCCGTTACCAGAGCGGAAACCGGAGGTGGGGCGTTCTTCCCGCGGGCGAGCCTTGTTGACCTTGAGGTCGCGGCCCATCCATTCCGCGCCATCCAGAGCGGCAATGGCAGCCTGCTCTTCGGCCTCAGAGCTCATTTCCACAAACCCAAAGCCGCGGATGCGGCCCGTCTCGCGGTCGGTGGGGATCTGCACCCGCTTCACAGAACCGTACTCGGCAAACACAGCGGTCAATTCCGCTTCCGTCACCTTAAAGGAAAGGTTACCTACATAAATCGACATCGACGATCTCCGAAAGAGAGAGGAACAAGCGAGATATTCGGAGAGCCGTCTGCCAATACAAAACGTGAAAACCCGTCCAGACCGGAAGAACCGAACGCTACAACCGACATTTATCTCGAGCTAAGCCTTATCGTAACACAGAGATGGGGAATGGCCACTGCAATTTCGCAAAAATAGCCGGTGCCATTAAGCTCGAGGCTACGAAAGTCGGCTGCCCAGGGCAAGAGCCGCCAAGGAGAGCGCTCCCCACTGCTCTAGCCCAACTTTTCCATGCGGGCTTGCAAAAGCTGCATCTGGGCCTCCAGCTCCGCCAGTTGCTCGCGGCTGGCCTGCACCACTTCGGGGTTGGCCCGGCTGAGGAAATTGGGGTTCTCCAGGCGGGCGCGGATCCCTTGGGCTTCTTTTTCCAGCTTGGCCAGATCTTTTTGCACCTTGGCCCGCAGCGCCTCCACATCCACCAGCCCTGCCAGGGGCACCAGCACCTGCACTGTGCCCACTACGGCAGCCGCCACCTGCTTGGGATCCCTGGCCAGGGATCCCGTGATTTCTAAGGACTCCACCTTGGCCAGCTCGCGGATGTAGGCCTGGGCGGTGGTGAGGATCCGCTGCTCGTCCGGATCGGCGGTAACCAGAAAGGCGGCGATGGTCTGATGCGGCTTAAGGCCAGCCTCTGCCCGCAGGTTGCGCAGGCTGCTGATGGTCTGGATCACCAGGCCAAACTCCCGCTCCAGTTGCGGGTTAACCCAGCTGGGGTCGGGGGTGGGATAGGGCTGGACGGAGATGGAGGTGGCTTGGTTGGCCTGGGTGAGGAGCTGCCAGACTTCTTCGGTGATATGGGGCATCCAGGGGTGCAGCAGCCGCAGAATGGTCTCCAGCACGGTGGCCAATACCTGCTGCGCCGTGCGCTTGGAAGCGAGGTCTTCTCCCCGCAGCCGGGGTTTAGCCAGCTCGATGTACCAGTCACAAAAGTCGTCCCAAATCAGGGAGTACAAGAGCCGCGCCCCCTCGCCCAGGCCGTAGGCTTCCAGCTCTTCAATAACCTGGGTGGCCGTGGAGTGCAGCCGCGACAGGATCCAGCGATCGGCCAGCTCCAGCGCCTCCGGAGCCGGGGATCCCAGTTGGGCGGGGGTTTGCCCCTCTAGGTTCAGCAGCACAAAGCGGGAGGCGTTCCAGATCTTGTTGGCAAAGTTGCGGGCCGCCTCGACGCTGGCGCTCTCGCCAGTCTTGCGGTCGTAGGCCAGGCGGATATCCTGGCCGGCCCCCACCACTTCTTTAACCAAAGCGTAGCGCAGGGCGTCGGTGCCGTACTTGTCCAAAAGCTCGATGGGATCGATGCCGTTGCCCTTGGACTTGGACATTTTCGCCCCGTGCTCGTCCCGCACCAGGCCGTTGATGTAGACATCTTTGAAGGGGATCTGGCCGGTAAACTGCACTCCCATCATGGCCATGCGGGCCACCCAGAAGAAGATGATGTCGAAGCCCGTAGACATCAGGGAGGTGGGGTAGTAGCGCTTGAAGTCCTCCGTCTCCTCCGGCCAGCCCAGCGTGGAAAAAGGCCACAGCGCCGAGCTAAACCAGGTGTCCAACACATCGGGATCCCGCTCCAGCCGCTCCACGTCGGGGCCGAACTTCTCCCGCGCCTTGGCCCACGCCTCTTCGGCGTTGCGGGCCACCACAAAAGCCTGCGGATCCTCAGGGAGCTGGCCGTCGATGACCGGATACCAGGCCGGGATCTGGTGCCCCCACCACAGTTGCCGCGAGATACACCAGGGGCGCAGCTTCTCCAGCCAGCCCGTGTAAACCTTGGTCCAGCGCTCCGGAATAAAGCGGGGGTTGTGGTGTTCCCGCTCCTCCTGCAAGCAGCGGGCCGCCATCCCGGAAACATCGCAAAACCACTGAATGGAGAGCAGCGGCTCAATGGGCACACCCCCGCGGTCGCTGTAGGGCACGCTGTGGGTGTACTCCTCCACCTTCTCCAGCAGGCCGTGCTCAGCAAACCACTGCACCACCTTCTCGCGGGCCACAAAGCGATCCAGGCCGGTGAAGGGATCCCCGTTCTCGTTGAGGGTGCCGTCCTTGTTGAGAATGTTGATCAAGGGCAACTGGTGGCGCCGGCCCATCTCAAAGTCGTTGGGGTCGTGGGCCGGGGTGACCTTGACACAGCCAGACCCAAAGGTGGGATCCACATACTCGTCGGCGATGATGGGGATGAGGCGATCCTTGATGGGCAGCCGCACAAACTGGCCGATGAGATGGCGGTAGCGCTCGTCTTGGGGGTGGACCGCCACGGCTGTATCCCCCAGCATCGTCTCCGGGCGGGTGGTGGCCACCACCAGGTACTGGCCGGGATCGGCGGCCAAGGGGTAGCGGAAATGCCAGAGGTGGCCCTTGACCTCTTTGTTGTCCACCTCGATGTCGGAGACTGCTGACTGGGTGGCCGGACACCAGTTGACCAAATACTCGCCCCGATAGATCAGCCCTGCTTCGTAGAGGCGGACAAAGGCTTCCGTAACTGCCCGGCTCAGGCCCTCGTCGAGGGTAAAGCGATCCCGCGTCCAGTCCAGCGACAGGCCCAGCCGCCGCAGTTGGCTTTTGATGGTGCCCTGGGATTGCTCCTTCCAGGCCCAGGCCCGCTCCAGAAAAGCCTCGCGGCCCAGCTCAAAGCGGCTCTTGCCCTCCTGGCGCAGTTGGTTTTCCAGGATGGTGTGCACGGCAATGCTGGCGTGATCCGTGCCCGGCAGCCAGAGGACGTTGTAGCCGCGCATGCGCTTGTAGCGCACCACCACATCGGGCAGGGTAAAGGCAAAGGCATGGCCCATGTGTAGGCTGCCGGTGACATTGGGCGGGGGCAGCACCATGCTGAAGGCTTCTCCCGGCGCCTTGGGATCCGCTACGTAAAACCCCTTTTCCTCCCAAAAGCGCTGCCACTTCGGCTCGGTCTCAAAGGGGTTGTACTGGCTGGGCAGGTGGGCGAGGGAAGGTGCAGCAGTCATGCAGAATCCAGGCCAGGCTTGTTAAAGGACTACCCTATAGGTTAGCAGGCTTACTTTAAGCCGGCGGGCTCTTGCTAGGGATCCCTCTTGACCTTGTAGTTAGCTATAGGGTTTAGGCTGAGAGAGCTTCTGGAGAGAGGGAATCAACCGGGCATGTCTGAACTGCTGCGGGTGGGTCAGGTAGCCGAGAAACTGGGCATCACCCCCCAAACCCTCTACTTCTACGAGCGCCTGGGGCTCATTCCCAAGCCGCGCAGGACGGAGGGGGGCTATCGCCTCTACGGGGAGCCTGAGCTGGAGCGGCTGGCTTTCATCGCCCGCGCCAAGGCTTTGGGACTTACCCTAGCCGAGATCAAGGAACTGCTCTTGCTTCAGGAGAATGGGCAGGCTTTGCCCTGTTGGCAGGTGTACGTAAAGCTAACCGAAAAGCTCAGACAAATCGATAAGTCAATTGCCCATCTGCAGGAACTCAGAGGGGAGTTGTCAACACTCATTGAAAAGTGTCAACAAAAATTTTCTGAGCAAGAGAAAAGCTCTTCTTGCGCCATCTTTCAACAACAGCTTGATAACTCATGACAAGAGAACCCCTTGTACCATTTTCTGCTAGTGCTTGGCAGCCCTTGTGCCCAAGAAGTGGGGAGCAGGGGATCTCAATTCAACTGATTACCCTGAAGAGCCTGCTATCTCCTCCAGCTTTGGCACAATTGGATGCCGACAGCAGCTATGCGTTTTGTCGGGATCCCATTTGTCCTGTTGTTTATTTTTCTGAGCAAGGTCAGAGCTTTGGGGTTGACGACCTCAAGGTTCCAGTCTTTCAAAAAGAAAGTGGCGAGGACGTGCCCGTCTGCTACTGTTTTGGCTGGACGCGCCAGCGCATCCGGCAAGAGCTGAAGGGATCCAAAACGCCCCAGGCCATTCTGGAGGAAATTGCCGCCCACATCAAAGCCAAGCGCTGCGGCTGCCAGGTCAACAACCCGCAGGGGTTTTGCTGTCTGGAAAATGTTAGGCAGTTTATCTCTGAAGTGCAACAATGAAAAGCTCAGGAACAAAATAACTCGGACCTCTGCCCGCAACTCTAGCTATCTCAAACCCAGTTGAGAGTTTTGCCGCCGACCCACAGCTCCGCGCTGCTATCGCAATACCCTCAGCCCTGAGAGATGCGGCTAAAGTATGTCAACGATTGAAATAGGCGCTAAGCCACTCCAGGCATTGCATAAAGTAAAACACCAGGGGCCCGGTAAAGACGTAGCTATCTCCCCGATCCAAAATGCCGCCGTGGCCGGGGATGAGATCCCCGGAATCCTTGACGCCGGCATCTCGCTTCATCAGCGATTCGGTCAGATCCCCCAGCAGGCTGGTCAGCCCAATTAAAAACCCCAACACCCCGCCGCTCAGCCAGCTCCACGGCCACTTGAGGTAGTAGGCTCCCGCCACAGCCAGGGCCATGCTGGCGGCAATCCCCGCTACGGCCCCTTCCACCGTCTTCTTGGGGCTGAGGATGGAGAGCTTGGTGCGCCCAAAGGTCCGCCCACAGAGATAGGCGGCCACATCCGCTGCTATGACACAGCCGATGGCCAGCAGCGTAATCCACAGTCCTTCCCCAAGCTCTTGGGAAAAAGACAGGGCCCTGACCCGGATCCAAAAGCTGGGCAACAGCGCACAGTAAAACAACCCCAAAATCGAAGTGGCAATGTCGGCAATGGTGGCCACCTTGGGCTTAAAGAGCAAATAAAAACAGATGATGGATCCCGCCACAATAAAAGCAGGGCTGGTCCATTCCGGCTTTGCCTGCTGCAAAAACACCAGCACCTGGCTAGACAACATGGTGGTGCGCATGGCCGGCGCATTGCCCTTGGCCTGCACCAGGCGGAAGAACTCCAGTTGGGCCAGGAAAATGATCAGCCCCATGGCTGCTGTGAAGTACCAGCCCCCCAGCAGGGTGACCGTCAGGGCAAACAGGACCGCCGCAAAACCGCTAACCCAACGGGCTCCCATAGGCACACCCCGTCACGTTGGTTGGCCAAAGACCTCCTGCCCGCGGCTCCAGGTCAAAGTCCACGCCGAAGGCAGAAGCAGCCCTCAGCCTTGCGCTCTTGGTGTTTAGGATTTGCGTCTGCGCGATGAAGTCCTGCTGCGGCTGCTGCAACGAAAATGCCTCTTGCCCTAGCCTTCCAGTTTACTCTTCTTGATCCCAGAGGAACCCCTCTCTGGAACTGGGATCCCTACCTATCCCTGGGTTGGGGGCTTCAGATGTCGCGGAGCATGGGATAATTGAAAAGCTGCAAAAATTGGTTACCCTCGACCCGATTCCAGCATGGTTCAGGAACTGACGTCCCCCGTGGCTAGCGCTCGCATCTCTGCCGAAGAAGCCCGCATGCTCTACGAAGACATGGTGCTGGGCCGCCTGTTTGAGGACAAGTGCGCCGAGATGTACTACAAGGGCAAGATGTTCGGCTTTGTGCACCTGTACAACGGGCAGGAGGCTGTGTCCACGGGGGTGATCAAGGCGCTCAAGCCCACCGACTACGTCTGCAGCACCTACCGGGATCACGTGCATGCCCTTAGCACCGGGATTCCCCCACGAGCAGTGATGGCGGAGCTCTTTGGCAAGGCTACCGGCTGCAGCAAGGGCCGCGGCGGCTCGATGCACCTGTTTTCGGCAGAGCACAACTTTTTGGGGGGCTATGCCTTTGTGGCCGAAGGGATCCCGGTGGCGACGGGAGCAGCGTTTTCGGCCAAGTACCGCGGCACCGACCAGGTGACCGTCTGCTTTTTTGGGGATGGGGCCTGCAACAACGGCCAGTTCTATGAATGCCTCAACATGGCCGCCCTCTGGAAGTTGCCCATCGTCTACGTGGTGGAGAACAACTTCTGGGCTATTGGCATGGCCCACAGGCGTGCCACTTCGGTAACCGACATCTACCTCAAGGGCCCCGCCTTTGGCATGCCCGGCTACCAAGTAGACGGTATGGACGTGCTGGCGGTGCGGGAGGCAGCTCAACAGGCCATCGCCCGCGCCCGTGCCGGAGAAGGCCCCACTCTCCTGGAGTGCCTCACTTACCGCTTCCGCGGCCACTCTCTGGCCGACCCCGACGAGCTGCGCAGCCCGGAAGAAAAAGAATTCTGGCGGCAGCGGGATCCCATCAAACGACTGGAGCGCTACGCCTTGGAACACAACTTGATGACTGAAGCGGACTTCCAGGCCATTCAGGAAAAGGTGAGCGCCGTGATTGAGGATGCCGTCCTTTTCGCGCTGGAAAGCCCTGAGCCTACCCTGGACGAGTTGCACCGCTTCGTTTTCGCTGAAGACGAGTAGATCCTGCTTGGTTCCCAGTGTCGAGGGAGTGCGGGGGCCCAACTCCGCGCAACTTTCCACCCGGGCTGCCATCGCCGCTCCCTTGGCAATCCTCCCGGCTTAGCCTCAGAGAAACCTTCTCCAGATCTGCGCAAGAGCGCAGATCTGTAAAAATCGCTTTCCATTTGTTTACATAGCTTCATATCATTGGGGTATCGAGCATGAGTATTTATTCCCGGTCATGAGCAATTCTCTTGAGTTTCCCTGGCTGTCGGCCCTGGTGCTCTTGCCGCTGCTGGCAGCCTTTGGGATCCCCCTGCTCCCCCAGAGCCGCTGGGCGCGTTGGTATGCCCTCGCTGTGGGGGCTTTGGATTTGGGCCTGATGGTCTATGTCTTCGGGCAGCGCTACGACCTGCGGGATTTTTCGCTGCAACTGGCGGAGCGCTACGCCTGGGTTCCCCAGATTGGGTTCCACTGGTCGCTGGCGGTGGATGGCCTCTCCTTCCCGCTGGTGCTGCTGTCGGGCTTGATTACGACTTTGGCGATCGTGGCGGCTTGGAATCTCACCCACAAGCCGCGTTTGTTTTTCTTCCTGCTGCTGCTGATGTACGGCGCCCAGGTGGGCGTGTTCTTGGCGCAGGATCTGCTCCTGTTTTTCTTGATGTGGGAGATCGAGCTGGTGCCCGTTTATCTCCTGATTGCCATCTGGGGTGGGCCACAGCGCCAGTACGCCGCCACCAAGTTTATCCTCTACACCGCTGCCGCCTCTATTTTCATTCTGGTGGGATCCCTGGCGATGGCCTTTGGCAGCGAGGGCTTTAGCTTGGAGATGGCAGAGCTGGGGGCCAAGTCCTATCCGCTGGCTCTCCAGATCTTGGCGTATGCAGCTTTCCTAATTGCCTTTGGGGTGAAGCTGCCGGTCTTTCCGCTGCACACCTGGCTGCCGGATGCTCATAGCGAAGCCTCGGCGCCCATTTCCATGATCCTGGCCGGGGTGCTGCTCAAGATGGGGGGCTACGGCCTGATCCGCCTAAACGTGGGCATCTTGTCGGAGGCGCATGTGTACTTCGCGCCAGTGCTGGCGGTGCTGGGGGCAGTGAACATCGTCTACGGAGCCCTGGCCGCCCTGGGGCAAAACTACCTCAAGCGGCGCTTGGCCTATTCCTCCATTGCCCATATGGGCTTTGTCTTGATCGGCATTGCCGCTTTTACGGAGCTAGGTCTCAACGGCGCCCTCTTGCAGATGATCTCCCACGGTCTGATCGCTGCGGTTTTGTTCTTCCTGACGGGGATCACCTACGAGCGCACCCACACCCTTGCCCTCGACAAGTTGGGCGGGTTGGCTAAGCAAATGCCGAAGGCCTTTGCCCTGTTTACAGCAGGATCCCTGGCCTCGTTGGCGCTACCCGGAATGAGCGGATTTGTGGGCGAGCTGACGGTGTTCTTGGGCTTGATCACCAGCGATGCCTATGCGCCGACCTTCAAGGCAGGAATTGCTCTGCTGGCGGCAGTGGGCATTATTCTGACGCCCATTTACTTGCTCTCTATGCTGCGGCAGGTGTTCTATGGGGCTCAGGATCCCGGCTTGGTGTTGGAAGACTACCTGGGCGATCTGCGCCCGCGAGAAATGGCGGTGGCTCTCTGTCTGCTGTTGCCGATTCTCGGCATTGGCCTCTACCCGCGGCTGGCTACCCAAACCTACGACGTTACAACGGTGGCGGTAGCTGCTCAGTTGCGCAGTGCCCTGCCGACGGAAATTGTGCAACGGCCCCTCCTGCCGGTGCAACCGGCTCAGGTGGCGGCTTTGCCCCCGACAGATTAGGGAGCATCGGGATCCCCGCTTCTCTCTATTGGTCTCGCCTTGAACGGAAGAGCTGTTGCTTGAGAAGTTGCTTACCTCAAGTTTCAGCTCTTCTTTTGTTTTTTTAGCTTGCTTTAACTTTCGAGTTGGACTCGTGAGTGAGGATGTTTTGGGCTGGAATTCCCTTCTAACCGACTCTCCTTGGGCTGTCAATCCTAGCGAGGATCAGAATGAATGGAGTTGTGCTCGCTCAGATTGAGCTGCACCACCAGCCACCAAAGGGTAACGTCGGAGTAAGTTGCCCGCCGCTTCAGCCGGGAAATGGAATGAACCGGATTTTGGCTGTCGATCATCCACTCCGAAGCGATGATTTGGCTCCGTTGCTGAGCATTCATTGCCTCTCCCCCTTCGCAACTGCTCAAGACTTGGAATAGCTAATATTTAGGATGGCGAATTTGTAGGGGAGCGTGTGAAAAAATATATTACGCAGGGATCCCTAAGGACAGCTAACTTTCTTAGCAATTGGGATCTCGACGGCTGCTCAGTTGAGGACCTACTGGCCGAGGAGCCCAAAAAACTTTGCAAAAGATGAAAGATTGAGCAGGGAGATTTGTCTTTGTCTTTACAAGTCTTAAGACCCAGAAAAATTCAATTCTCTCCTTCTCTGCCAGCCTGGAAACATGGGTCTTCAGCAGGGATCCCTCCCTAGGAACCGGCGGCCAGCCGATCCCAAATCTCCTCGTGGGAGAAGCCTTTGCGCACCCATTCTTCACAATTGTGCAGGCGCTGGGCGGTGCCGATGAGGAAGCGGTTGAGGTCGGCCCCCAGGGACTCGCAGGTGGTCTGCACACAGACTAGATCCCGTTCCGAGAGCAAGGAGAAGAGGCCGGCCAGCATGCCCGCCTCCAGATGGCCAGCCGGCTCCCGCCGCGCAGACAGTTCCTCCGGCCTAAGGCTGGCACGAGCAGCCAGGGCAAAGCCGGAGTTGCGGATCTTGGCTTGAACCAGGCCGCGGTCGGCGGCGGAAAAATCCAGCTCCAGGCGGCCCCAGCCGTGGGTGGCCCAGAGATCGCTGAGGGCATCGAGGAAGATCCCCATCGGCAATTCCTGCAACGGCTGTTGGTAGTAGCGGGAGAGTTCGTCTTCAATGCGGCGGAAAAACGCCTCTCCCCACTCGCGACCACAGTTGTAGAGGATGACGCGGGTGGCTTGGCCGGTTTCGTAGCGCAAGCCGGCGTAGATGGCTTCCAAGAGGGGCATGGGAAAGGCCGCCAGGCGGTATCCTCCCCGGCTGTAGAGCAGGCCGCTGTGGATGTCGGGGCGGATGTAGTAGGCAGGGCTGAAGCAGTGGCCGGGCAGGATCTGGTCTTGCAGGAGCTCTTGCAGGGTGGTCATGGCTGTCCTCTGGACTCTAGTTGACCAGCATCGACTTGGCCAAGAGCACGTAGGGGCGGATGGACTCGCTCTCTTCGGGGCCGAAAACAGCGCTGAGGGAGTCGAGCATCAACTTGTAGGCGGGCTGGCACTGGTCGCGCATCTTGAAAGATTTCAGGATCGTCTCCAGCCAGTAGAGCAACTTATCCCGCAGGTAATCCTCGTCATTGAGCAGCATAGCCAGGCAGCAGTAGCGCCACACCATGATCAGGTCGCGGCGGCAGCGCTCCCAGGCCAGGTGCCCATGTTGGCGGGGCAAATTCGGCATCATCTGTTGGAACTTTTCCATCACCCAATCCACCAGCTCCTGCTCCTTGGCCTGCAGGACTTGATACAGGCGGACTCGTTTGGGGATCCCTTCCACGTAGGCGTGTAGGGTTTTCAACTCATCTGGGCGCAGATAGCGACCCTCGCTTTGCTGCATCAGCTCGGCCACGCTTGAATTCATCAGCATCATCGGGAGCCTCCGTTGGCTGGTCTTACGCGAACATTTCCATCAGGGTAGGTGCCGGTTCCGAGGCCCCTTCTGCCTTGGCTTTAGGCAAAGGGGCAGAAGAGGGATCCCCAGTAGCCCGCAGGAGTTGCCAGTAGGGGGCAAGCAGTTCCCATTGCTCTGCTGACAGGGATCCCTGCACCACTGCACCTAGTTGATCCAGCGCCTGCGGCAGCCCCAAATACTGTTCCATCGCGCCAAGGGTCCCCTGCTGCAGAGGGGTGGGATCCCCCAGCAACAGGCTCAAGCCCAGGGAGCGCAGGCAGAAGGCCAGTTGCCGGGCCAAGAGGCGCTGAGCGGGGGTAAGAGAGGATTCTGCCCCGCCGGTGTACCCGTGCTGTTGCAGAACCTGCTCGATCCACGCCCGCTCTTGTTGTTGCAAGACTTGGTAGAGATCCAGCCGCTCTGGAAACGAGAGGGCGTAGCGGATGAGATCTTGCAGATCGTCGGGTGTCAGGTAATCCCCTTCTCGATCGGCAATGCGCTCCGGCCAAGGGCGAAGGTCGTTCATGGGTGAGGTCTCCTTAAAAAACGCGATACGAGTCAAAAGATCGAGCGGCTCGAGGAAGCAAGGCCTAAGTTGGGGCCAAGCAGGGCTAAAGCAAAGCTCCGCCAAACAAAGCGGCAAAATCCTCAAGGGTAAAGGGATCCTCTGGCGGCAGCTCTGGGCGCAGGCAGATGCCCGACCAATTGCAGCCGGCAAAAACACCGACTGGGCCAAAAGCAGGGACGCGCCGAACTCCGGCAACACTTCTGAGGAGAAAAAGGTCTGGACTGAGGGACGGTTATCCCAATTCAACCCTTGCAAAAAAACTGCTAGCGGTTGCCCTAAGTCCAGATTGGGGTTGAGGTTGGAAGTAAGCATAGGCATCCTCCCCACAATGCCGAAGAGAGGGACTGCAAAAGCCACAGGCAGGCCTCACAGTTGGCGCAAACGCTGCTCGATCTCACGGGCGCTGGCCCCTTCGCTCATCCAGAAATTGGCGGCATCGATGCGCTCTTGGCTGCCCAGCAAAAACTTGCAGTAGGTTTCGCCCATTGCGTAGCACTGGATCTCGATGCAGGCCAGCTCACGGGAGGTCATGGCAGAGAAAAATCCGGCAAACAGCCCGGCATAGAGGTGACAAACCGGTTTGCCCACGTCGCCCAGGGTGCGGGCCACCATCGAGTCAAACAGGTTGATGAACAAGAACCCTTTTTGTTTGGATTCGGTTTCCACCTCCCACTTGCCCCACCCTTGCGCCGTAAAGGGCCACCACCAGGTCTCCAGCAAAAACAAAAGGTTGGACTGCTTGACCCCAACCCCGTACTCCCGCTCGTACCACTGGGAAAAGTGCTGGGCATCGCGGACGCCCCACTCCTTGCCGATGGTGTACATCACCGCCGCAGAGGCATCGCCCACTTCCCGCTCTAGGCCGGCCTGCAGGCCGACAATGAAGTCTTCGCTAAGCAGCAGGTTTTGGGTGTTATTCCAGTCGATAATCGTGCCTTGCTCTCGGTTAAAGCGGAAGAAATCGCGGTAGCTGTAGTGAGCGTGCTTGTCGCGGCCCACCGGCATGGTGACTGCGGGACGGGGATCCGATCGAGTGGTGGTGCTAACCATGGCTTTCTCCTAAGGAGCAATCTAGACGGCAAAGTAATCGGAAAAGTCCCTAGCTTTGATGGGCTGCCTTCTTGTTGAAATTCAATCTATTGAGCCTCTAGCCTGGCCTTTTTTGCCTGTGAGCCACGGGGATTGCGCCCCCGCAGCGGCCTAGCTAAGCTGCCGCGATCCCTTAGGCCTCGCTGGTCTGGGCAAGGGTGCTGCCGATGATGCGAAAATCTTCGTTTTCCAGTTGCTTGACGGTGGAGCGAGTGATGATCTTGCCCTGCTCCACCAAAACGCGCCCCGTCCGCGGGTGGAGCAGATCTTGTTCGGCCCGCCGACCGATGAGCACTTCGATATCCCTGAGCGAGTTCACGTACATCCCCGGCGGCAGCTCCACCACCACCCCATCGGCCACCACCCGCGCCTGACAGGCCAGCCGGGAATTGCTGCGGGCGCTGGTGATTGTCTCCAGGGTTTTCGCCTCGCGGGGGGTGATGGGAGTGAGGCTTTCCATTCCCTCTTTGACGTAAACATGACAGGTGGCGCAGAGGCCGCGACCGTTACATTCCCGCGAAACCTGCAGCTCCTCCGACAAAATGGCCGACAGAAGATTGCTGTAGGTATCGACCTCCGAGACACGAGATAAAGGCTCTAGCCGGATTTGTTTAACCATAGACGGGATCCACATTAAGGGCAGACAAAAAACCCCGGCGGGCAGGATCTACTGCATAAGCAACGCAAACCAATCACAAAAATTGATTGATCCCTTCCCCTGCAGCCCCCTTGCAGGTCTACAGCAACACCTGAGTCCCCAGTCAATCAAACCAGAGCACTTCACCAGAGCACTTCAAATGATGAGCCCTGCACCTGTGACCCTGGGAGAGACTGCATTCTTTACTTAACTTATATTCTGGATCTATCTGGAGCAGGTTATTCTGGATGGAAGTGTCATAATACTTATGGAAGTGTCATAATACTTAACTACGAATAAACACGGAATTTTTTTTATCGGCTAGAAAGTTACAAAGTGAAATCACGTAAATTGGAGAAAATGACAACCCTTTCGTAAATATTTATCGCAGATCTCCCCCGGTCGTTCTGTCGGCAAGGTAAATCTTAAGTAGAACCTTCACGGTCTTTTATTGGCAATTTTGTTACAGAAGGATGTGCTGAAGTTTGCCGTAAAAGCGTATTGAGCCATTCGCTACTCTCTTGGCCATTTCTTTAAAGTAGCCCCTCGTTTTGTCTGTTTTTGTCAGTTCTGTCGATTGGGAGCTATTGCCATGGAACCACGCCAGCGGGATCCGCAAACGTTGCAAAACCTGTTGCGGGCTGCCTACCAACAGCTTTTGGAACGCCAGCCCTACCAGCACGAGAAGGCGGGAGAGCTGGAGAAGATCGAGCAGGACTTCTTGCGGGGCCGAATTGGGATCAAGCGCTTGGTTCGCCAAATTGGGGGATCCCGGCTCTACCGGCAGCTCTTTTTCAGTGCCGGCTGCAACACCCGCTGTGTGGAGCAGGCTTTTAAGCACTTTTTGGGACGGGCGCCGGCCAGCAGGGAGGAGGTGGCGGCCTATCACAACATTCTGGTGCGCCAGGGCTTTCAAGCCATGGTCAATGCCTTTATCGACTCGGAGGAATACCGCCACCAGTTCGGCAACGACCATCTGCCCCACCCCCGCCAACGGCTGAGCGGCCACCCACCTTTGGCCTACTTGCTGACAAACCAAATGCACCGGCGCCATGAGCTGGGGATGCAGGGATCCCCGCTTTTGCACAGTTTGGCGGCGATGGAAGTGGGGATCCCTTAGGCAGTGGGGCCGGGGAGGAAGTCGAGGGTATAGGCTTGGCGAACCTCCAGACCCGCTGCGCCGATCCCCAGGGCCACCATCTCCTGAAAGTAGGTTTGCCAGCGCTGGTGGGTCATGGCGCCGATCCCCAGCGTGGCGGCGTCGCCGCCGGTGAGGAGGTTGTAGTCTTGCAGGGCTTGGTGGGCATAGGCCAGAAGGGCCTCGCTCATGTTGGGGTTGTCTTGGCGGATGAGGCGATTGCCGGGGCGGGGATCCTCTAGGTAGCTCTGCCAGCCCTGGATGGAGGCAGCTACAAATTTTCGCACCTCCTCAGGGTGTCGTTCGGCAAAGGGGCGGGTGGTCTCCAGGGTGGTGGCGTAGGGGGAATAGCCGTAGTCGGCCAGCAGAAAAACGACGGGATCAAAGCCCCCCTCCTGGCGCACGCGGAAGGGCTCGGAGGTCACATAGCCCTGCTGGGCAGAAGACTTGTCCAGCAAGAAGGGCGTGAGGCTGAGGTTGTAGGGGCGCTTCTGCTCGTCGGTAAAGCCAAATTTGGCCCGCAAAAAAGGCCAGTAGGTGAGGTTGGCCCCTGGAGAGACCCAGATGGGCTTGCCCCGCAGGTCTTCTAGGCGCTCGATGCCCACCCCCGGATGGGCCAAAAGACACTGGGGATCCTTCTGGAAAAAGGCGGCCACGGTGAGCACGGGGATCCCAGCTTGCAGAGCCGCCAGAGCGTCGGGGCTGCCGCCGAGCACAAAATCTGCCGCTCCCCCGGCTAGCAGTTGCAGCACGTTAACCGCCGTTCCCCCCATGCGGATTTCCACCTGCAGACCGTAGTCGGCGTAGATGCCGGTGGCCAGGGCTTGGTAAAAGCCGCCGTGTTCGGCCTGGGCGTACCAGTTGGTGACCAGTCGCAAGGGCCGGGATCTGGCCGAAGAGGGGCGGGAGCCCGCTCCTACTGCTAGCAGAGCAGCTCCACTGGCCAAAAAACGCCGCCGCGGCCAAGGCTCTGGAGTTACACCGGACATAGGCAGGGATCCTCAGGCGGCCACGCTTTCAGTATCTCGCAAGTAGACCAGTTTTTCCTCAGGCTGGCCACCCCTTGGAAGAGGAGCTGTTGGGAGGCGTCTTCGATTTATATTTGCAAAGCAAGCGGGATCCCCTTCTTACAAGGGGCAAGATCGACATTCCAAGGGGTAGGGCATGGGCAAGGTGTATCTAGTGGGGGCAGGGCTGGGCGGGCGGGCGGGCCTGACGCAGGGAGCACTGGAGATCCTACGGCAGGCTGAGGCTATCTGGATCGACGAGCTGGTGGATGAGCGCTTGTTGGCAGAGTTGCCGCCGCAGGCGCAGGTGTGGCGACGCTCTGGGCCAGGAAGCCTCCAGGAGGGCATCCACTGGCTCATCCAGCGCTGCCGAGAAGGCAAACAGGTGGTTCACCTCAAGTCAGGGGATCCCTTGATCTTTGGCCGCGCTCGCGAGGAGATCCAAGCCCTTAGGGAGGCGGGCTGTCCGTTTGAGATTTGGCCGGGGCTGTCTTCGGCGCTGGCTGGCCCCTTTTGGGCAGGGATCCCCCTGACCGATAAGCACTTAAGCCGCGTTTTTGCCGTGCTGACTGCCCACGAGCTGGAGGCCTTGCCCTGGAGCGCCCTGGCCCAGTTGGATACTTTGGTGATTTTGATGGGATCCCGGCAGCGACAGCACATTGGCGCACGGCTGGTGGAGTCTGGGATCCCGGCAGACCGACCGGTGGCTGTGATCTGGGGAGCGGGGCAGGCAGAGCAACAGGTGTGGGTGGGCACCTTGGCGGAGCTGCAGCAGGAGGCGGGTCAGGCGAAGTTGCCGGGTCTGCTGGTGGTCGGGGAGGTGATCCGGCTGCGGCAGGACTTTTTGCCGGGGATCCCTCCTTTGCCTCCGCCGGCTCCCCTGGCAGGCAAGACGGTGCTGGTTACCCGTTCTGAGGGGCAATCACCAGCTTTTTGTGAGTTGCTGCAGGCCCAGGGGGCGCGGGTGCTGGAGATGCCGACCCTGGTGATCCAGCCGCCCACGAGCTGGGATCCCTTGGATACAGCCATTGCCAACCTGGAACAATTCGACTGGCTGCTGCTGACCTCTGCCAATGGAGTGCAGGCTTTCTTTGAGCGGCTGCAGCGGCAGGGGCGAGATAGCCGAGCACTCCACTCCCTGCAAGTGGCGGTGGTGGGATCCAAAACCGCTTCCGTGCTGGCCCAGTACGGCATTCGCCCGGATCTGATGCCCTCCGAGTTTGTGGCCGAAGCCCTGCTACCCATTTGGCCGCAGCCAGTGCAGGGGCAGCGCATCCTCTTTCCCCGCGTTGAGTCAGGAGGGCGGGAGGAGCTGGTACAGGGGTTGCGGCAGCGAGGAGCAGAGGTGGTGGAGGTGGCCGCCTATCAGTCCGCCTGTCCAGCAGCAGCGGATCCCCAGGTCCTGGAAGCTCTTAAAGCCCACCAGGTGGACATCCTCACCTTTGCCAGCTCCAAGACAGTACAGCATTTTGCCCACTTGATCCAGCAGGCAGGGCTAGGCCCTGAGATCTGGGATCCACCCGTGCAGATTGCCGCCATTGGCCCCAAGACGGCCGCAACCTGCAAGGCTGCATTTGGTCGAGTGGACATCGCAGCCCAGGAGTATACTTTGGAAGGATTGGTGGAAGCCCTCATCCAAGCGACCAACCGTTCTACCTAGCCTTTTCAGGCCGTTCGCGGTAGCGGTGCAGAGTACCCAGGTGCTCCTCATAGTGAGCCCCCATCAGCCAAACGGAACTCTCCTGGCCCGGCATCCCAATAGATACACCCAGACACCATGTGGCAGACGGCCAAGCTCTACGAAGACATTCTTTACGAAAAAACGGATGGCATTGCCAAGATCACCATCAACCGTCCCCACAAGCGCAACGCCTTCCGCCCCAAGACCATTGCCGAGCTGATTGATGCGTTTGCCGATGTGCGAGAGGATCCCAGGATTGGAGTAGTGCTCTTAACAGGCGCCGGGCCCCATACCGATGGGAAGTATGCCTTCTGCGCCGGCGGGGATCAAAGCGTACGGGGCGAGGCCGGTTACCTGGATGAGGCCGGGATCCCTCGTCTCAATGTGCTGGATCTGCAGCGCATCATCCGCTCTTTGCCCAAGGTGGTGATTGCCCTAGTGGCAGGCTACGCCATTGGGGGTGGCCATGTTTTGCATCTCATCTGCGACCTGACCATTGCCGCCGATAATGCCATCTTTGGGCAAACCGGCCCTAGGGTGGGCAGCTTCGATGGGGGCTTTGGGGCCGCCTACCTGGCGCGAGTGGTGGGGCAAAAAAAAGCCCGCGAGATTTGGTTCCTCTGCCGCCAATACACCGCAGCCCAAGCCCTGGAGATGGGTCTGGTCAATGCCGTGGTGCCGGTGGAAGAGCTGGAAGCTGAAGGGATCCGCTGGGCGCAAGAGATTCTCCAGCACAGCCCCTTGGCCATCCGCTGCCTCAAAGCCGCCTTCAATGCCGACTGCGATGGGCAGGTGGGGCTGCAGGAGCTGGCCGGAGATGCGACGTTGCTGTTCTACATGACCGAAGAAGCTGCTGAGGGCAAACGCGCCTTTTTGGAAAAGCGCCCACCTAACTTTCGCCAGTTTCCCTGGCTGCCATAGTTTGTTTGTTTTCATTAATTCCACTTCCCCGAAGGGAAGCGACTTGCCCCCAATTTTGTTGTTCTGGGGGAAACAGGAGGGTTTCCATTAATTCCACTTCCCCGAAGGGAAGCGACCCGCCTGTGCTGTGCGATTCAGCGGCTGTACGACCAGAGTTTCCATTAATTCCACTTCCCCGAAGGGAAGCGACTGCCTATCTACTCTTTTTACTCCTGCTCTTAGCCTTCCCGTTTCTCTGGTTGGTGGTTACCCTAGATGCGGTTCAAGTTGCTGTTGCAAAGCTCGAATTTTCTCCTAACCTATCTCTTGTGCTGCTGACCCTAGTAATTATTGAGAGTACGATTAATATCCCCCTTTATGAGAGAGTTTCCAAAGTAGCTATGGTACCTGATTTGGATCGATTGTGGACGATGCGCTTCTTTTGGGGTATTCCCTTAAGGCGAATTGAACAGAAAACGATTGTGGCGTTGAATGTCGGGGGTGGTCTGATTCCAACCCTATTGGCCATTTATCAGTTTACCTGTGTTTCGCCAATTTTGATTGTGCTTGTCACGGCTGTGGTGACAATAGTTAGTTATTATTCTGTCCAGGTGGTGCCGGGGATTGGGATTCAAATGAATGCCTTGATTGCTCCCCTAACGGCGGCGATGACTTCTGTGCTATTAACGGCGGGGTCTGATGTTGTGGCAGCACCGATTGCCTTTGCTGGCGGTGTATTGGCAACACTAATTGGGGCTGACCTGTTACACCTGCCCCAAATTGAGCGGATGACTCCAGGCATTCTTAGTATTGGTGGGGCTGGGGTTTTTGATGGTATTGCGCTGTGCGGTTTATTCGCCGTTTTGCTGACTTAGAAATTACTCAGAAATTCCAACAATTCACTTAATTGGTACATTCGGTTGGCTCGTAATTTATTCTGAAAAACGTTCTGAACAACACGACTTATCCCTAAAATTGATCCCCCATTAAGATGGTTTTTCTACCCACTCGTACAGTTCTAAATCCGTTGAGGCGCAGGAGTGACAGCCCCCACACTTCCGCTGGTGTACGGGGCGCACCCGCCCTTTGCGAATTAATACATCCAGGATCGGACGCAGGGCATCCGCATCCATTTGCCAGTGTTGACATAATTTGGTCAACGAAACTTGCCGGTGCGTTTGCAGATAACGTTGTAGGTCTTGCAAGAGCATCCCTTACCTCCCGGAGGGTACCCGCCGCAAACGGGGGCTACTGACGGCACGCAATCCCCACAAAACCCCCAACTGTACCAGCATGAGTCCCAATACCCACAACAGGGAACGTGCGGGGTGTTCATTAAAAGTCATGAACTGGTAATAAAAGGTGGCAACCCAATAGGCTAGCCCGGTTGTCCAACAAGCGATAAACACCGTCCAGCCCAGATTGGTTTCCCGATAAACCGCCGCCGTTGCCGACACACAGGGGAAATACAGCAGGACAAACAGCAGAAACGCAATCGCCGCCGTAGTACTGCCAAAGCGGGAAGCCATCTGCCCAAAGGTAGTCGTCTGCACCCCCAACTCCTCCGCCACTGCCTCCTCATCCCCACTCCTGCGGACTACCCCCATCCCCAGCGGGTCCAGCAACTGCTCCCCTAGGGCGGCAAAATTTTGGGGAATGCTGGCAACTGCTTCCTGGAGACCACCCCACAGGTCAAATGCCGCCGGTGGTTCCCCACTATCTGCCGCTTCCGCCTGCGCCAACTGCCCATAGAGGGAATTCATGGTTCCCACCATCACCTCCTTGGCAAACGTCCCGGTAAATATCCCCACCGTTGCCGGCCAATTCTCCGGTTGCACGCCCATCGGTGCAAATACCGGCGTAATCTGCCGCCCAACCGCACTGAGCAGGGAATCGGTACTGTCCTGTTTCCCAAAGGAACCATCCGTTCCCACCGAATTTAAAAAGCCCAAAATCACCACCATCACGATAATCATCCGCCCCGCTTTGGTAATAAACGCTTGCAACCGTCCCCAGGCGTGGATGGCTACCCCCTTGAGCGTGGGCAAATGGTAGGGCGGCAATTCCATAATGAAGGGAGCCGCTATCCCCTGTAGCAGGGTGCTTTTCATCACCAAACCCGTAAACACCGCCGCCCCAATACCAATCAGGTAAAGCAGAAACACCACATTTTGGGCATTTTTCGGAAAAAACGCCGCCCCAAACAGGGCATACACGGACAGCCGCGCCCCGCAGGACATAAACGGGTTCATCAGAATCGTCATCAACCGATCCCGCCGATTTTCCAGGGTACGGGTCGCCATAATGGCGGGGATATTGCACCCAAACCCCAGCAGCATCGGCACAAAGGACTTCCCCGGCAAGCCAATCCACCGCATCAGCCGGTCCATCACAAACGCCGCCCGCGCCAAATACCCGGAATCCTCCAACACTGATAAAAAGACAAACAATAAGCCAATTTGGGGAATGAAGGTCGCCGTCGTTTGAATGCCACCCCCCACCCCGTCCGCCAACAGCCCAATCAACCAGCCGGGTGCATGGAGTTGGGTCAACAGATGCGCCGTGCCCTTCACCGCAATCGTGCCCACCCCTATATCAAAAAAATCCACAAAGGCTCCCCCCACATTCATCGCCACGAAGAACATGAGGTACATCACCCCGAGGAAGATGGGAATCCCCAGCCACCGGTGCAGCACCCAGCGGTCAATCCGATCCGAAAGCGTTTGGCTAACCTGCCCAGCGAAAGTGACCGTCGCCCCCATCACCTCCCGAATCCAGGTGTAACGGACATCGGCAACCAAGAGGTCAATGTCTTCCCCCAAGGTTTGAAAAATCTCCTGCCGATGGGTTTCTAACACCGGTGCAACGTTCGCCCCATCCACCGCTTGCAACCCGTACAGCACCGCCCAAGGGGAACCCAGACCTGCTGTATGGGAAAGTTCGGTAAAGGCTTGCTCGATCACCGGGGGATAAACAGGGCGCACCCCCGCCCCCTGCGGCTGGGTCAATGCCTGCCGGATGACTGCCTTAAGTTCTGCCACCCCCCGCCCCCGATGGGCACACAAAGGCACGACCGGACAGCCCAACCGCTGTTGCAAACCAGCCACGTCAATCCGTATCCCCCGCCCTTCCGCTTGATCCATCATGTTCAGGGCAATTACCAGCGGCACCCCCATTTCCAAAAGCTGGGTCGTCAGGTAAAGATTCCGCTCCAGATTGCTGGCATCCAGGATATTCACCACCAGGTTGGCTTCACCGCTGAGCAGGTAATCCCGTGCCACCTGTTCATCCAGCCCCGTGCCCCCCGCTGCCACATCCAGGGAATAAATCCCCGGCAAATCCACCACCGTCACCGTTTGCCCCTGATCCCGGTAGGTGCCCTCCTTGCGTTCCACCGTCACCCCGGGCCAATTCCCCACCCGTTGGCGCGCCCCCGTCAAGGCATTGAATAGGGTCGTTTTCCCACAGTTGGGATTTCCCAGTAAGGCAATCGTCCGCTTGCTCATTGCCCATCGCTCCCTAAATTTGCTTCTCCCTCCACCGGCACTACCTGTAATGCCGCTGCTTCCCCTTTGCGCAGACTCAGGGCAAACCCCCGCACCTCAATTTCCGTCGGGTCTCCCAAGGGCGCATGGCGTTTCACCTGCAGGATCGTCCCCGGCGTTAAGCCCATCCCCAGCAATTTCCGCTTGTAATCCCCCGCTCCCGGCGCATAGCCCACCACCCGCACCCGACTGCCAATAGTCGCCTCCCCCAAGGTCATCCTGGGCATTGCCGCCTCCCATCGCTCGACACCAATCCGTTCCGCCATACCCGCCCCCAACCCCCACCGCTGACCTTGACATTCCACCAGCACCGACCCGGAATCCAGATGGCTCAGCACCGTCAGCACCGCCCCCTGGGTAATGCCCATGCCCACCAACCGGGGATTGGCATCATCACAATCCACCCGCACCACCCGCACCCGTTCCCCTGCCCGCATTTGAGATAGGGGCATTATTTGCAAATTACCTTCACTAGCAATTCCCGGCTTAGCCCGGCTCACTGCCGCCTCGTTGACATAGGTAAAACCCAGTTTTTGACCGTTATTTCCCGGCTGACTCCCTGAATGTGGCACCAGAACCTCCTTGATTATTAGTGGCGTTTGTAATAACTTTAGACCTGAACATAATAAATATTATTCTCAGCAAAGGCAACCCGACGGCGCCCCTGCCTTAAGCAAGTTTTAATGCTCAGGACGCCAAATTGTTATCAAATATTACGGATGGGATGGATTATAACTGGTCTGCAGCGCCTCATCCGCTCCTTGCCCAAGGTGGTGATTGCCCTAGTGGCCGGCTACGCCATTGGGGGAGGCCATGTTTTGCATCTCCTCTGCGATCTCACCATTGCCGCCGACAACGCCATCTTTGGCCAGACCGGGCCTCGCGTGGGCAGCTTCGACGGCGGCTTTGGGGCCAGCTACCTGGCGCGGGTGGTGGGGCAGAAGAAAGCGCGCGAAATCTGGTTTCTCTGCCGCCAGTACACAGCCGCCCAGGCGCTGGAGATGGGCCTGGTCAATGCGGTGGTGCCCGTGGAGGAACTAGAGGCAGAAGGGATCCGCTGGGCGCGGGAGATCCTCCAGCACAGCCCCCTGGCCATCCGCTGCCTCAAGGCCGCCTTCAACGCCGATTGCGACGGCCAGGTGGGGCTGCAGGAGCTGGCCGGAGATGCGACGTTGCTGTTCTACATGACCGAAGAAGCTGCTGAGGGCAAACGCGCCTTTTTGGAAAAGCG
>NZ_AUMZ01000001.1:1197626-1201686 GCF_002760375.1 Synechococcus sp. 60AY4M2 | reverse complement strand
AGCTTTTGGAACGCCAGCCCTACCAGCACGAGAAGGCGGGAGAGCTGGAGAAGATCGAGCAGGACTTCTTGCGGGGCCGAATTGGGATCAAGCGCTTGGTTCGCCAAATTGGGGGATCCCGGCTCTACCGGCAGCTCTTTTTCAGTGCCGGCTGCAACACCCGCTGTGTGGAGCAGGCTTTTAAGCACTTTTTGGGACGGGCGCCGGCCAGCAGGGAGGAGGTGGCGGCCTATCACAACATTCTGGTGCGCCAGGGCTTTCAAGCCATGGTCAATGCCTTTATCGACTCGGAGGAATACCGCCACCAGTTCGGCAACGACCATCTGCCCCACCCCCGCCAACGGCTGAGCGGCCACCCACCTTTGGCCTACTTGCTGACAAACCAAATGCACCGGCGCCATGAGCTGGGGATGCAGGGATCCCCGCTTTTGCACAGTTTGGCGGCGATGGAAGTGGGGATCCCTTAGGCAGTGGGGCCGGGGAGGAAGTCGAGGGTATAGGCTTGGCGAACCTCCAGACCCGCTGCGCCGATCCCCAGGGCCACCATCTCCTGAAAGTAGGTTTGCCAGCGCTGGTGGGTCATGGCGCCGATCCCCAGCGTGGCGGCGTCGCCGCCGGTGAGGAGGTTGTAGTCTTGCAGGGCTTGGTGGGCATAGGCCAGAAGGGCCTCGCTCATGTTGGGGTTGTCTTGGCGGATGAGGCGATTGCCGGGGCGGGGATCCTCTAGGTAGCTCTGCCAGCCCTGGATGGAGGCAGCTACAAATTTTCGCACCTCCTCAGGGTGTCGTTCGGCAAAGGGGCGGGTGGTCTCCAGGGTGGTGGCGTAGGGGGAATAGCCGTAGTCGGCCAGCAGAAAAACGACGGGATCAAAGCCCCCCTCCTGGCGCACGCGGAAGGGCTCGGAGGTCACATAGCCCTGCTGGGCAGAAGACTTGTCCAGCAAGAAGGGCGTGAGGCTGAGGTTGTAGGGGCGCTTCTGCTCGTCGGTAAAGCCAAATTTGGCCCGCAAAAAAGGCCAGTAGGTGAGGTTGGCCCCTGGAGAGACCCAGATGGGCTTGCCCCGCAGGTCTTCTAGGCGCTCGATGCCCACCCCCGGATGGGCCAAAAGACACTGGGGATCCTTCTGGAAAAAGGCGGCCACGGTGAGCACGGGGATCCCAGCTTGCAGAGCCGCCAGAGCGTCGGGGCTGCCGCCGAGCACAAAATCTGCCGCTCCCCCGGCTAGCAGTTGCAGCACGTTAACCGCCGTTCCCCCCATGCGGATTTCCACCTGCAGACCGTAGTCGGCGTAGATGCCGGTGGCCAGGGCTTGGTAAAAGCCGCCGTGTTCGGCCTGGGCGTACCAGTTGGTGACCAGTCGCAAGGGCCGGGATCTGGCCGAAGAGGGGCGGGAGCCCGCTCCTACTGCTAGCAGAGCAGCTCCACTGGCCAAAAAACGCCGCCGCGGCCAAGGCTCTGGAGTTACACCGGACATAGGCAGGGATCCTCAGGCGGCCACGCTTTCAGTATCTCGCAAGTAGACCAGTTTTTCCTCAGGCTGGCCACCCCTTGGAAGAGGAGCTGTTGGGAGGCGTCTTCGATTTATATTTGCAAAGCAAGCGGGATCCCCTTCTTACAAGGGGCAAGATCGACATTCCAAGGGGTAGGGCATGGGCAAGGTGTATCTGGTGGGCGCGGGGCTGGGCGGGCGGGCGGGCCTGACGCAGGGAGCACTGGAGATCCTACGGCAGGCTGAGGCTATCTGGATCGACGAGCTGGTGGATGAGCGCTTGTTGGCAGAGTTGCCGCCGCAGGCGCAGGTGTGGCGACGCTCTGGGCCAGGAAGCCTCCAGGAGGGCATCCACTGGCTCATCCAGCGCTGCCGAGAAGGCAAACAGGTGGTTCACCTCAAGTCAGGGGATCCCTTGATCTTTGGCCGCGCTCGCGAGGAGATCCAAGCCCTTAGGGAGGCGGGCTGTCCGTTTGAGATTTGGCCGGGGCTGTCTTCGGCGCTGGCTGGCCCCTTTTGGGCAGGGATCCCCCTGACCGATAAGCACTTAAGCCGCGTTTTTGCCGTGCTGACTGCCCACGAGCTGGAGGCCTTGCCCTGGAGCGCCCTGGCCCAGTTGGATACTTTGGTGATTTTGATGGGATCCCGGCAGCGACAGCACATTGGCGCACGGCTGGTGGAGTCTGGGATCCCGGCAGACCGACCGGTGGCTGTGATCTGGGGAGCGGGGCAGGCAGAGCAACAGGTGTGGGTGGGCACCTTGGCGGAGCTGCAGCAGGAGGCGGGTCAGGCGAAGTTGCCGGGTCTGCTGGTGGTCGGGGAGGTGATCCGGCTGCGGCAGGACTTTTTGCCGGGGATCCCTCCTTTGCCTCCGCCGGCTCCCCTGGCAGGCAAGACGGTGCTGGTTACCCGTTCTGAGGGGCAATCACCAGCTTTTTGTGAGTTGCTGCAGGCCCAGGGGGCGCGGGTGCTGGAGATGCCGACCCTGGTGATCCAGCCGCCCACGAGCTGGGATCCCTTGGATACAGCCATTGCCAACCTGGAACAATTCGACTGGCTGCTGCTGACCTCTGCCAATGGAGTGCAGGCTTTCTTTGAGCGGCTGCAGCGGCAGGGGCGAGATAGCCGAGCACTCCACTCCCTGCAAGTGGCGGTGGTGGGATCCAAAACCGCTTCCGTGCTGGCCCAGTACGGCATTCGCCCGGATCTGATGCCCTCCGAGTTTGTGGCCGAAGCCCTGCTACCCATTTGGCCGCAGCCAGTGCAGGGGCAGCGCATCCTCTTTCCCCGCGTTGAGTCAGGAGGGCGGGAGGAGCTGGTACAGGGGTTGCGGCAGCGAGGAGCAGAGGTGGTGGAGGTGGCCGCCTATCAGTCCGCCTGTCCAGCAGCAGCGGATCCCCAGGTCCTGGAAGCTCTTAAAGCCCACCAGGTGGACATCCTCACCTTTGCCAGCTCCAAGACAGTACAGCATTTTGCCCACTTGATCCAGCAGGCAGGGCTAGGCCCTGAGATCTGGGATCCACCCGTGCAGATTGCCGCCATTGGCCCCAAGACGGCCGCAACCTGCAAGGCTGCATTTGGTCGAGTGGACATCGCAGCCCAGGAGTATACTTTGGAAGGATTGGTGGAAGCCCTCATCCAAGCGACCAACCGTTCTACCTAGCCTTTTCAGGCCGTTCGCGGTAGCGGTGCAGAGTACCCAGGTGCTCCTCATAGTGAGCCCCCATCAGCCAAACGGAACTCTCCTGGCCCGGCATCCCAATAGATACACCCAGACACCATGTGGCAGACGGCCAAGCTCTACGAAGACATTCTTTACGAAAAAACGGATGGCATTGCCAAGATCACCATCAACCGTCCCCACAAGCGCAACGCCTTCCGCCCCAAGACCATTGCCGAGCTGATTGATGCGTTTGCCGATGTGCGAGAGGATCCCAGGATTGGAGTAGTGCTCTTAACAGGCGCCGGGCCCCATACCGATGGGAAGTATGCCTTCTGCGCCGGCGGGGATCAAAGCGTACGGGGCGAGGCCGGTTACCTGGATGAGGCCGGGATCCCTCGTCTCAATGTGCTGGATCTGCAGCGCATCATCCGCTCTTTGCCCAAGGTGGTGATTGCCCTAGTGGCAGGCTACGCCATTGGGGGTGGCCATGTTTTGCATCTCATCTGCGACCTGACCATTGCCGCCGATAATGCCATCTTTGGGCAAACCGGCCCTAGGGTGGGCAGCTTCGATGGGGGCTTTGGGGCCGCCTACCTGGCGCGAGTGGTGGGGCAAAAAAAAGCCCGCGAGATTTGGTTCCTCTGCCGCCAATACACCGCAGCCCAAGCCCTGGAGATGGGTCTGGTCAATGCCGTGGTGCCGGTGGAAGAGCTGGAAGCTGAAGGGATCCGCTGGGCGCAAGAGATTCTCCAGCACAGCCCCTTGGCCATCCGCTGCCTCAAAGCCGCCTTCAATGCCGACTGCGATGGGCAGGTGGGGCTGCAGGAGCTGGCCGGAGATGCGACGTTGCTGTTCTACATGACCGAAGAAGCTGCTGAGGGCAAACGCGCCTTTTTGGAAAAGCGCCC
>NZ_AUMZ01000001.1:1162446-1190501 GCF_002760375.1 Synechococcus sp. 60AY4M2 | reverse complement strand
CAGGTGGGGCTGCAGGAGCTGGCCGGAGATGCGACGTTGCTGTTCTACATGACCGAAGAAGCTGCTGAGGGCAAACGCGCCTTTTTGGAAAAGCGCCCCCCCAACTTTCGCCAGTTTCCCTGGCGGCCCTAGGGAGGGATCCTCTGTTGGATCCCTTTTGGATAGGCTGGACTCAGTTCTTGGTCTGGGCCGATGGCTTCCCAAACTCCCCGGCTGCTTTTGGTCGATGGCCACTCCCTGGCCTACCGCTCTTTTTATGCCTTTGCCTACAGCCGCGAGGGGGGCTTGCGCACCTCCACGGGGATCCCGACCAGTGTCAGCTTTGGCTTTTTGAAATCGCTGCTGGAGGTCTTGGAGAAATACCCCCCCACCCATGTAGCTGTTGCCTTTGATACCCGGCAGCCCACCTTTCGCCACGAGGCGGATGAAACCTACAAAGCAGGCCGTCCGGAAACACCGCCGGAGTTCGTTGAGGATGTGGAGAACCTCCAGCAGGTGTTGGCGGCGCTGCGCATTCCCATTTTGGCGGTGCCTGGCTTTGAGGCCGACGATATTCTGGGTACTCTCTGTCGGCTTGCTCCCCACGAGTATCGAGTGCAGATCTTAAGCGGCGACCAGGATCTGTTTCAACTCATTGACCGCGAGGGAAGGATTCGGGTTTTGCACCTCAACAGCAAAGATCGCGTCAGCGAATTTGGCCCCCAAGAGGTCAAAGAGAAATTGGGCATCTGGCCTTGGCAGGTGGTCGACTACAAAGCCCTCTGTGGTGACCCCTCCGACAACATTCCCGGCGTCAAGGGGATCGGCCCCAAGCGAGCGGCAGAGCTCTTGCAGCGCTACGGCAGCTTGGAGGAGATTTTCAACCATCTGGAGGAGATCCCTGGCAAAGTCCAGCAGTACCTCAGGGAAGGGATCCCAGCAGCCCAGCACTCCCAATTTCTGGCTCGAATTCACTGCGATGTCCCCCTTTCGCCTGACTGGGAGAGCATGAGGTTAACTGGGTTTGACCCAGAGGAAGTGCTGCCGCTGCTGGAGAAATTGGAGTTTCGCAGTTTCATTGCTCAAGTGCGCCAACTGCAGGCCACTTTGGGCGGGATCCCAGCCCAAGCCTCTCAAGCAAGGACAACTTCAAAGGATGGCTCTACCTACGACGAGGCTCTTTGGTTTGATTTTCCCGCTGCTCCCGCTCCCTCTTTGCCAGCAGTGTGCATCGTGGATACAGCGGAGAAATTGGAGCTGTTGCGGCAGGAGCTGTTGGCCTGTTCCGGGATCGTAGCCTGGGACACAGAAACCACGAGTCTAGATCCCCGCGACGCCCAACTGGTGGGGATTGGCTGCTGCTGGTCAGAACGGGATGTTGCCTATTTGCCCCTTGGCCATCGCCAGGGATCCAACTTGGACTGGGACCTGGTCAAACAGAGTCTACAGCCCATTTGGGAGGATCCCAATCGGCCCAAAAGCCTGCAAAACTGCAAGTATGATCTCAGCATTTTTCGCGCCCATAGCATCCGCCTGCAAGGGATCCAATTTGATCCCATGCTGGCCAGCTACGTTCTCAATCCAGAGGCCAGCCACAACTTGGCCGACTTGGCAGCTAGCTATTTAAATTTGCCCACCACCAGCTACGAAAAGTTGCTGGGCAAAGCAGAGTCCCTCGCCGATCTGCCCATTGCCAAAGTGGCAGAATACTGCGGCACCGATGCCTACTGCGCCTATCGTTTGGTGCCCATCCTCACCGAAAAGCTGCAACAGACTGACCCACGCCTCTGGAATCTTTTTGTCCAAGTGGAGTTGCCTTTGGCCCATGTTTTGGAAGAAATGGAGTGGGTCGGCATCCGCATCGACACTGAGTTTCTTCGGCAGTTTTCCCAGGAGCTGGAAAAAGAGCTACACAGTCTAGAGCAGAAAGCCTATGCTCAAGCAGGCGAGGTGTTTAACCTCAACTCTCCCAAACAACTGGGATCCCTGCTCTTTGAAAAGCTCAAGCTAGATGTCCGCAAAACTCGCAAGACGGCCACCGGCTACTCCACCGACGCCTCGGTTTTGGAAAAGCTGGAAGGGGATCACCCAGTCATTGAAACCATTCTCCAGTACCGCACCCTGGCCAAGCTCAAATCCACCTATGTGGACGCGCTGCCGGCTCTGGTAAGACGCGATACGGGTAGGGTGCACACCAGCTTCAACCAGACCGTTACTGCCACTGGCCGGCTCAGCTCCTCCAACCCCAATTTGCAAAATATCCCCATCCGCAGCGAGTTTAGCCGCCGCATTCGCCAGGCCTTCGTTCCCCAGGAGGGATGGCTGTTGGCCTCGGCTGACTACTCGCAAATTGAGCTGCGCATCCTGGCCCACCTCAGCCAAGAGCCAACCCTCATCGAGTGCTTTCGCTCTGGGGAAGATGTGCATACCCTTACCGCTCGCTTGCTCTTTGAAAAACAAGAAGTAACCAGCGAAGAACGCCGCCTGGCCAAGACGATTAACTATGGGGTGATCTACGGCATGGGGGCGCAGCGTTTTGCCCGCACTGCCGGCGTCTCTCTAGCGGAGGCGAAGGAATTTTTGCGGCGATTTAACGAGCGCTACGCCGGCGTTTTTGCCTATCTCCGCGCCACCGAAGCCTTTGTGGAAAAGCACGGCTATGTGGAAACCCTTTTAGGCCGCCGTCGCTATTTTCCCAATTTGTCTCAGCTATCCGGCCATCGCAAACAGGCCGAGCTGCGGGCTGCCGTGAACGCCCCCATCCAGGGATCCGCCTCAGACATCATCAAAGTGGCCATGGTGCGCTTGCAGGAAAAGCTGCAGCATTTTCGCTCGCGTTTGCTTTTGCAGGTTCACGACGAGCTGGTGTTTGAAGTAGAGCCCTCCGAATGGCAGGACTTACGGCCCCTCATTCAAAGAGAAATGGAAGAGGCAGTGCCCCTTTCCATACCGCTGGTGGTGGACATTCAAATTGGCCACAACTGGAAGGAGGCCAACTAAGGGATCCCGGCCTCGGAGAAATGTTAAGCTATGTAAAAGTGTGTGAAAGTGTTGGTTATCTCCCTATGGCCGTTGAGATCTACACGTGGCGTTTTTGTCCCTTCTGCATCCGCGCCAAGCAACTGTTGGATCGCAAAGGGGTGAAGTACATCGAATACGCCATCGATGGGGACGAGGCAGCGCGAGCGGAGATGGCCAAGCGGGCCAACGGGCGCCGTTCGGTACCCCAGATTTTTATCAACAACCAGCACATCGGCGGCTGCGACGACCTCTACGCCCTTGAGGCCCAGGGCAAGCTGGATTTGCTCCTGCAGCAGGCCAGCTAGCTGCCTGCTTTCCTGCTAGCCTGGGCGGGATCCAAACCCGTTAACTTGTGGCTAACCGGCGGCCTGCCTGAGCTGGGCACGGGCTTGTTTGAGCATGGCAATCAGGGTGTGGTGGGCATCTTCAGAATCTTTGAGAGGGTGATCAAAGGGGATGCGCAGCTTCCGCACAGCCCCATCCACCTCCACCTGTAAGTCCATTCCTTCCGCGTCGATGGCCTCCATACGGGCCTGGACCACTCCTTCCACCTGGCCGAAGACCCTGGCGTAGAGGGCCACGGCATCGGCGTGGTCTTCGTTCATGTGCTTGCAGATGCGCTCGCTAACTTGAGGGGTGAGAGGATCGCCCATAGAAGGTGGGAATTGCCAGGTACAGGTTTTAGTCTAGCGGAGTCTTGACCGAAACCTTGGCGGCGCAGATCCCGCTCTTCCCCTTTCCCCCCGTATACGGGGGATGAAAGGGGGGAGAACGCCAATCAAAGAGCTAGTTGAGGGCAGGCTAACGGTTGCCAGGGCCAGCCATATCTCGGTCTAGGTTGCAGCCATCTCCGATCGCCCTCTGGATAGGGTTGAGACGCCTTTGCCAGCTTTGCACCTGGGGATCCGGGCTGAGGCCGTGCTCGAGAAAAAACAGCTTGCCCCCCACCCGCAGCACCCGCCGGATTTCCCCCAAAGCCTTGGCCAAATCGGGGATGCTACACAGGGTCCAGGTGCTGACCACGCTGTCAAAACTCTGGTTCGAAAAAGGCAGCTCTTGGGCGTCCGCCACCAGCCAATCGACGGCGATGGAGGAAGCCGCGATGCGGCGGCGGGCCAGGGATCCCATGCCGGGGTTGGGATCTGCCACTGTAATTTTTTGAATGTGCTCTGGGTAGCAGGCCAGGTTGAGGCCGGTGCCAAAGCCGATCTCCAAGACCGCTCCCCGCACCTGGGCCAGAAGCTGCCGCCGATAGCTCTCCAGACGCTCGCTGGCCAGAGCCCAATCCAGCAACCTCGGAAAAAGCACCTGCCGGTAGAAAGCCTTCATAAGCCGGGCTCAAGAGGTTCGCGATCTATTTTCGGGCCGTTCGAGCGTAGCGGGGTTGGGGGCCAGCTTCAGGGAGTAGAGGCCGTAGCAGGCCAGCAGCCAATTGAGCAGGCGGGCCACCATGCGGGCGGTTGGCCGCGTCGCCGCTCCCACCGCCACTCCTCCCAAGGAAAGGCCGATCACAGGGCGGGCGGCGAAGATGGCCTCACAGGTTGTTAACAGTTGAAACCAACTCAGCCCCCCCGGCTCCGGGTGGTGCACCGCCGGCGCCAAAGAGGGATCCAGCACACTGCAGTCCACCACCAAAAACACCGGCTGCTCCGGCAAAGCCTCCACCACCTGCTGCGGATCCCAGCCATCCTGGGCCCAAAAGATCGGGCTGGCGTGGTTTTTCAGCCAGGCGTAGGCGCGGGCACTGCCGCTGCGCAGCCCCACATGCACCACCGGCAGCCTATGCTGGTAGAGCAACTCCACCCAGGCAGCGTTGCCATAGCCCATATCTTGCTCCGGCTGGGTCATCTCCTCGGGCGGCATCAGGTTGGCATGGGCGCTGCAATGCACCACACTCAGGGCGAGGTAGTGCTTCCAAAGGGCACGAATGGCTCCCCAACTGGCCGCCAAGACCGAAGGCAACAGCACCGGCCACTGTTGTCGTCGCCAAGCCTGAATAACCGCCGCCTCACACATGCCATAGGGCGGCTCATCCACCAGCCCCGGCAACTGCGCCACTGCTATCTCATCCACATTGATCCCCAACCGCGGCTCAAAAGCACACAGCTCAGCACCGGCGTTGAGGATGGCCAGCGGCGCCTGCGTATCTGGGCCAAAGGCAGTGGGAATGAGGACAACCCTGGCGTTGGACTGGGAACTGGGATGGAGGGACCACTGGGCCATGGGCGTCGTTCCTGTTGCAAACGTGGGGCTCTGCCGCCTGCTTCTATGGTGGCTCAGAGAGTAAGCCGGGATCCGCCCGCGCCAGAGCTGGATCTGCTACGAAAAATTACAGTTCGCCGGCAGATCTGGGGTCAAAAATCGGGCCGATGGTACATTCAAAGTGCTCCGCGCCTCAACCCCAAGCGCGGCCCAACAACGCAAACGACGACGAGAAGGTAGGCTATGGCTGTGATGGAAGGCGATCCCCGTCAGGGGGCAAAGTTGCCCCTATTCGGGGGATCCACCGGAGGGCTGTTGAGCGCAGCCGAAACCGAAGAAAAATATGTGATCACCTGGACAGGCAAGCCGGGGCAAGTGTTTGAAATGCCCACCGGCGGCGCCGCCGAGATGGTGGAGGGCAAAAACTACCTCACCTTCGCCCGCAAAGAGCAGTGCCTGGCGCTCGGCGCTCAGTTGATCTCCGAGTTCAAGATCAAGGACTACCAGATCTTCCGCATCCCGGCGGGTGGACAGCCGGAACTGGTGCATCCCAAGGATGGTGTCTTTCCCGAGAAGGTCAACGAGGGGCGCCAGCCCGTCGGCAAGGTGGATCACAACATCGGCAAGAACAAAGAGCCGGTTACCTACAAATTCACCAACGGGAAACCCTGGGACTAATTCCGGCGACCTTTGTCTTTCTGTCTTGTCGGATCCCCTGGCCAGCCCAGGGGATCTTTATTTGTTCGTCTCCACATTTGTTCGTCTCCACTGGCAACCGGTTTGAAAGGGTTCGGCGCTGTTAGCCCTCACCCCCGGCCCCTCTCCCCGAGGGAGAGGGGAGGCGGAAGGTCATGTTGAGAAGAGTCGGATCCTTTGTCGGGCTGCCTTTTGCTAAAAAAAAAGCTCCAGCAAAGCATACCTACACGGAACTGTCTAGAGGTGTCTTGACAGCGCCTTTACGAGTCCGTTTATGGACTACGTGAGAATCCCCCGCCTTCAGGCGGGGGAGTGTCAAAACCCGGGATCCCTGACAGGGCCTGGACAAGCCTACTTGGCAACCGCCGCGAAGAACTCCTTGGATTTCACCGGGTCGGGGTTCAGGGTTCTCTGGCCGGGCTGCCAGTTGGCCGGGCAAACTTCATCGGGGTGAGCTTGCACGTACTGGATGGCCTGCAGGGTGCGCAGGGTTTCATCCACGCTGCGGCCAAAGGCCAGGTTGTTGATGGTGGCGTGCTGGATGATCCCTTCCTTGTCGATGATGAACAGGCCGCGCAAAGCCACCCCTGCCGCCGGATCCAGGACATTGTAGGCGGCGCTGATCTCCTTTTTCAGGTCGGAGACCAGCGGATACCTCAGCTCGCCCACCCCTCCGGCTTTGCGGTCGGTCTGAATCCAGGCCAGGTGAGAGTACTCGCTATCCACCGAGACGCCGAGGATCTCCGTGTCCAGCTTGGCAAACTCGTCGTAGCGATCGCTGAAAGCCGTGATCTCCGTCGGGCAGACGAAGGTGAAGTCCAAGGGGTAGAAGAACAGCACCACGTACTTCTTGCCCCGGTAGTCGGAGAGCCTCACCGTCTTAAATTCCATGTCGTAAACGGCAGTGGCCGAAAAATCGGGAGCGGGCTGCCCCACCCGCAGACATCCTTCCTGAGACATCAGTCGACGCTCCTTACGGTAAAGTACAAATGTAAACTAAACCTAACATACCATACTCATAATGACTTTGTCTTACTGGCTGGCTAAGCTGGAGCGCCGCGATCCAGGGGATCCCCATTTCTTTCCGTTTTTCGGCTCTGCCAGGTCAGGGAGTCGGTTGCCATGAGGGTGGCGCTGGAGTTTCTCTACCACTTCTGTTGTGACCGCTGCCGGCGGTGGTGGAGCCCCAGCCAGGGGATCGCCTCTATTGCCCCTACTGTGGCTATCACAATTGCGTGGAGCGCATCGATACCTTTCGCGACGCCGCGCGAGGCAGTTGCCTCATCCGTCCTCCCGATGCCCCCTCTGCCGAGCTGCCCTGCGAGGAAACCGAGGCTCGGCCTCAGGAGCCGGGATCCCCAAGCTGATTCATCCGTTCACTGCATCTGCCAGCCTGTCCAGGTGGGGGTCAGCCTCAGGCAGTGAGGAGTCCAACAAACGGCGGCAGGGGTGGCGCTCTTCCAAAATGGTGGTAGAACAGCAGCAGCTATAAACCTCCAGGTAGTCGTCCGGCTCTGCCTCGAAAATGGCATACTGGCCGGGGAAGAGGGTGCGCTCCCAGTGGCCGGGAATTGTTCGGATGACCTGAACCTGCTGAGAACGGTTGACGAAAACGTATCTTTTCATTGCGTTTTTTTAATCGCCTTAAGAAAAACTTATTGGCTTTAAGCCAGGCTATCACTCTTGATCCCCAGCCGACAATAGCCAACGGGCAAGACGGGGATCGCTCTTTCTGCTTGACTTTGGCCGATTTGTTTTCTCAGCTTATGAAAGCTGAGGCAAGGGGATCCCGAGAAGAAGCCCGCCTGGTAAACTGAGGGGAAGAGTCTGAAGATATCCTTAATTGGCCTTCATCGTTCCGACATACCAAGGGGGCACGCCGTGGACAACAAGTTGGGGCTAGAGATCATCGAAGTGGTGGAGCAGGCTGCCATCGCCGCCGCCCGTTGGATGGGCAAAGGCGACAACAAGACCGCCGATCAGGTGGCCGTCGAGGCCATGCGGGAGAAACTGAACCAGATCCCCATGCGCGGCCGCATCGTCATTGGGGAGGGAACCCGCGATGAGGCCCCCATGCTCTACATCGGGGAAGAGGTGGGCATCTGTACGCGCCCGGACGCCGAGCAGTTCTGCCGCGTGGAAGAGCTGGTGGAAATCGATATTGCCGTGGATCCCTGCGAAGGCACCAACCTGGTGGCCAAGGGCCAAAACGGCTCCATGGCGGTGCTGGCCATCTCCGAAAAAGGCGGCCTTCTGCACGCGCCGGACATCTACATGCAGAAGCTGGCGGCTCCGCCCCAGGCCAAGGGCAAGGTACATCTCGACTATCCGCCGGAAAAGAATCTTCAGATTATCGCCGAAAGCCTGGATCGGGAGGTCTCCGATCTGACGGTGGTGGTCATGGACCGCAAGCGCCACGTCGATCTCATTCGCCAAATCCGGGAGGCGGGGGCGCGGGTAAAGCTGATTACCGACGGCGACATCTCGGCGGCCCTCTCGGCAGGCTTCAACGGCACCGGCATCCACGCCCTGATGGGGATCGGGGCAGCCCCAGAGGGGGTGATCTCGGCGGCGGCGCTGCGCTGCCTCGGCGCCCACTTCCAAGGTCGGCTGATCTACGACCCCGAGGTGGTGCAGGCGGGCACCTACCTGCCGCCGGTGGAAGAGACACGACGGCAACTGAAAGAACAGGGCATCGAGGATCCCGACAAGGTGTGGGAATGCGAAGAGCTAGCCAGCGGCAAGGAAGTCCTCTTTGCGGCCACCGGGATTACTGATGGCGACCTGATGCGCGGGGTGCGTTTCTTCGGCGGCGGGGCACGCACCGAGACCTTGGTGATCTCCAGCCAGTCGCGCACGGTGCGCTTTGTGGATACCATCCATATGAAAGACGGCCAACAGCCCCGCAGCCTGCAACTGCGCTGACGGATCCCCGGCCCGACATCTCCCTCGGCAAGGGCGGCTTTCCTCTGGCGAAGGTCGCTCTTGTCCTTTGGGAAGTTAAGAAATCTATCAGTCAGTCGCCCGAAAAAACGTAATAACTCTTCAGCAAAATCCTGCAAAACCGGCTCGATACTGTTCTTAGGGTTTAGGTAGGCTGAGAAAAGTTACCTAAGCTTGCTGCAGCCGAGACAAGGCAATCCCTTGACATCGGTCTTGCCTTCCTTGTCCTAGCTAGGTGAGTTTGCTTTTGTTCATAGTTTCTGTTTTTAATAACTGTTGCTGTACAGACGACGGAGAGGCATGTTTATCGCGGTTGTCGGTCTTAGCCATCGCACAGCTCCTGTGGAGATCCGGGAGCGCCTCAGCATTCCCGAGGCCGAGGTGGGGGAGCGGATCCAGCAGCTCCGTGCCCACCCCCACATTGAGGAAGCGGCGATCCTCAGCACCTGTAACCGGCTGGAGGTCTACATCGTCACTCCAGAAATGGAAAGTGGTGTCCGACAGACGATGCAGTTCTTGGCCGAGGCGAAAGGGATCCCGCTGCCCCAACTGCGCCCGCACCTGTTTACGCTGCTCTACCAGGATGCGGTGACGCACCTGATGCGGGTGGCCGCCGGGCTGGACAGCTTGGTATTAGGGGAAGGGCAGATCCTGTCGCAAGTGAAAAAAGCGCAGCAACTGGGCCAGGCCTGCAACGGCATGGATCGCATCCTCAACCGCCTCTTCAAGGCGGCCATCACCGCCGGCAAGCGCATCCGCACCGAGACGGGGATCGGCACTGGCGCCATGTCCATCAGCTCGGCAGCGGTGGAGTTGGCCTTGCAGGAGCAGGGATCCCTTTCTCAGGGCAAGGTGACCGTGGTGGGGGCGGGGAAAATGGCTCGCCTGTTGGTGCAGCACCTCTTGGCCAAAGGGGCGGTGGATATCACCGTGGTCAACCGCTCCTTGGAGCGGGCAGAAGCGCTGGCCAAGCAATTTGAGCAGCCAATTCAAGTATTGCCTTGGGAGTCGCTGCTGAGTAGCATAGCGGAGTCCAACCTGGTCTTCACCAGCACCGGCGCCACCCAGCCCATCCTCACCTACGAGCAACTGGCGGGGGTGCTGCAGCCGGATCAGCCGCTGCTGTTGGTGGACATCTCGGTGCCCCGCAACATCGATCCCGGCGTGGAAAAGCTAAGAGGGGTACAGGTGTTCAACGTAGATCACCTCTCCCGTATCGTGGAAGAAAACCGCGCCCAACGGCAAAAGCTGGCCCTGGCGGCCGAGGCCTTGATCGAAGAAGAGGTGGAGCAGTTCATGGAGTGGTGGCGTTCTCTGGAAACAGTGCCCACCATTTCCAGCCTGCGCCACAAGGTGGAGTCTATCCGCGAGCAGGAGATGGAGAAAGCTCTCTCCCGGCTGGGCAAGGACTTTGCCGAGAAGCACCTGGAGGTCATCGACGCCCTCACCCGTGGCATCGTCAACAAGATCCTGCATGACCCTATGGTGCAACTGCGGGCCAAACGGGACATCGAGGCCCGACGGAAGGCGATGCAAATTCTGCAGGAACTCTTTAACCTCGATCCCATGCCCTTTCAGGCCCAGCAGGAGCGCTAGGTTTTAAAGAATTGCAACAGTCCCCTCATCTTCAGGCAACAGCGGACCTTAGGATACACAAGTAGGCTACGGGATTTGGGGCTATGTTCGGGCAATACGAAGTGTTCGTGCAGTTGGCGCTGCTTGCCTTGATTGTCTTGGCAGGGCCGGCGGTCATTTTGGTGCTTTACCTGCGCGGGGCTGATATGTGAGGCAAGGGTTGCCCGGTAGCGCTGGCAGGGCAACTCTCTCTGCGATGTAACACTTCTTTGCGCTAGAGTTGTAGAGGCACCCCCAGGAAAGGCTGGGGGTAAGTTTTTCTACGGATTGAGGGCTATGCCGATCCCTATCCGCAACATTGCCATCATTGCCCACGTTGACCACGGCAAAACCACCCTCGTGGATGCCCTGTTGCGCCAGGCAGGAGCCCTGCGGGCGGAAGGAGACATTCCCGCCTGCGTGCTGGATTGCAACGCCTTAGAGCGGGAGCGGGGCATCACCATCCTGGCAAAGAACACCGCCGTTCGCTATGGCGAAACCCTGATCAACATCGTCGATACTCCCGGCCACGCCGACTTTGGCGGGGAGGTGGAGCGGGTGCTGGGCATGGTGGAAGGCTGTCTGCTGATTGTGGATGCCAACGAGGGCCCGATGCCTCAGACCCGCTTTGTGTTGCGTAAGGCCTTGGAGAAGGGCTTGCGCCCAATCGTGGTGGTCAACAAAATTGATCGGCCTCAGGCCGAGCCCTACAAGGTCATCGACAAAGTGTTGGATCTGTTTCTGGAGCTAGGCGCTGACGAAGACCAGTGCGACTTCCCCTACCTATTTGCCTCGGGACTACGGGGTTTTGCCCTGGAAGAAGCTGACCTCAAAGCTTTCCTTGCAGGCAACTACAGCGGCCCTCTCGACATGAGGCCCCTCTTTGAGGCCATCCTCAAATACGTGCCGCCGCCAGTGGGGGATCCCGCCAAGCCCCTGCAACTGCAAGTCACGACACTGGAGCACTCGGAATACCTGGGCCGGATTGTGATCGGCAAGATCCACAACGGCACCATTCGGGTTGGGGATCAGTTGGCGGTGGTCAAAGAAGACGGGTCGATTGCCAGGGGCAAGGTAACCAAGCTGTTTGGCTTCCAGGGGTTGGAGCGCATTGAGCTAACAGAAGCCACTGCCGGCAATATTGTGGCCGTGGCGGGGTTTGCCGAGGCCAACATCGGCTACACCCTCACCTCTCCCGAAAACCCGCAGGCCCTGCCGCTCATTAAGGTGGACGAGCCGACGTTGCAGGTGATGATCTGCGTCAACGACTCTCCCTTTGCCGGCCAGGAGGGCACCTTTGTTACTTCGCGGCAATTGCGGGAGCGCCTGCTGCGGGAGCTAGAAACCAACGTGGCGCTGCGGGTGGAAGAAACCGACTCCCCCGATTGCTTTTTGGTCTCCGGGCGGGGCGAGCTGCACCTGGGCATTTTGCTGGAGACCATGCGGCGGGAGGGCTACGAGTTTCAGGTGGGGCAGCCGAAGGTGATCTTCCGCGAGGTAAATGGCCAGCCCTACGAGCCCTACGAGTGCTTGGTGCTGGATGTGCCGGAATCCACGGTGGGCGCCTGCATTGAACGGCTGGGGCAGCGGCGGGGAGAGATGCAGAACATGATGGTAGGCGCGGACGGACGGGCCCAGTTGGAGTTTGTCATCCCGGCCCGAGGGCTGATCGGCTTCCGCAGCGAGTTCATCCGCATTACCCGCGGCGAGGGGATCATGAGCCACAGCTTTTTGGAGTACCGTCCCCTGACGCCGGGGATCGAGACCCGCCGCAACGGCGTGCTGATCGCCTTTGAAGAGGGGGTGGCCACCACCTATGCCCTGAAAAATGCGGAAGACCGAGGGGTGTTCTTTATTACGCCAGGTACCCGCGTTTACAAGGGCATGATCGTGGGCGAGCACAACCGGCCGCAGGACTTGGAGTTGAACGTCTGTAAAACCAAGCAACTGACCAACCACCGCGCTGCCGGCGGGGAGGAGCTGGTGCATTTGCAGGCGCCGGTGGAGATGAACCTGGAGCGGGCGCTGGAGTACATCGGCGAGGACGAGCTGGTGGAGGTTACACCGAAGTCGGTGCGGCTGCGCAAGGCGCAGTTGACGGCCTCTCGCCGCTAGCGGTCGGCTCCTACCGTCGCAGGTAGAAGCGCAGGTTGGGAAAAGAGAAGGCCCCCCAGACGCCGAACAAGACGACTCCCAGGCCGAACAACGCCAGCCACAGGCGGGGACGGCTGTGGAGCTGCTGGGATCCCGCCTGGACGTAGGCCAGATCCACCCAGGCGGTGTTGCCGCGGCGGAACCAGCCCACCACCTTGACGCGCTGACCCATGAGGGCGCGGAGCCGCTTCAGGCCGGAAAAGACATTGCCCACCGGCCCCAGGGGAGAGGTGAAGCGCAGCGGCATCAGCCCAGTGGCATCTTGCAGCTTCAGCTCTGCCCCCAGTTGGTAGCCAGCCTGTCCCAGCCCCACCAATTCCCCCTCCAACTCCACCGGCTGGCTGCGGCAGGGATCCGCCTCGGGATCGGCCAGCAAGTGCAGCACATCGGTCGGCTGGGGCGACAGGGATCCGCGGTACATCAAGACCGCCTTGGATCCCAGGCCCAGGCCATAGCCCACCACCGCTGTTGCCGCAATCACCTTGGGATCGAGGCGATCTGGCAGCGCCAGATAGAGGATCAGCCCCAGGAGCCAGCCAATTACCATCCCGCTCACTTCGGCAGCATAGATAGCCAGATCCAGCCAGAAGCGGCTTTGCAGACGGGCCCCATCCAACTTGGGTCCGGATCCCAGGCTCAACTCTGGCAGCAGGCGCAGCCGTTGGGCATACCCCGCCAAGACCTGGAAGCGGTGCCCCAGCAACGGATGGCTGGAGTTGACCTGCATCCAGCGGGCCCAGGGGTTGAGCTGATCCCAGAGAAAGACTTGGCCGGCTTGGGCGGGATCCCGCAGGCGGCTGGCGGCACTGGCGGCGGCGGTGGTTTTGAAGTCCAAGAAGCTGAAGAGGCGGGTGCAGTGCAGCAGCGAAGAGGGGCGGCGGTCGTTTTTGTGGGCCTCCTGCAGGCCGGCAGCCGCTTTGAGCAGAGCGGCCATCAGACCGTTGGGATTGCCCGTCGCTTCCACTGCAAAATGGTCGGCGTGGTAGGTGCCGAGGCGACAGAGGAAAAACAGGGGATAGGAGAGCACCGTGTAGATCAGGTAGAGCAGCGGAGCCACATGCCCGATCAGATCCCGCCGCTTGTTTGCCAGTTGGCTCACCTGCTCCAGGGCCAAGTAAACCAGTTGAACGGGGGATCCCAGTAGGGTCAGGATCAAGATGTCGCCGTTGAGGATGCGCCCCAGGGCTTGGGCATAGACGGCGGCAATCTCATCCGGGGCAAGCTGCTGCAACAGGGCCTGGGTGACCACGATGCGGCCGCCGTCGGGAAGCGTGCCATAGACAAAAGCCAGCGGCCCCCCTTCCGGGATCACCCCCAGCCGAGGCAGTTTTAGCTGTTTTTGGGCGCAGAGGCGCTGCAGCAGACGGGCAGTCTCGGGACTGTGGCGCTCGATTTCCCCCAAGGTGGCCCAGCGCAGCTTGTGCAGCCGCCGGTGCAGGTGATCCATCAGCCAGGGGGCAAAAAACAAAAGGCCGACGCCAAAGTTGACCGCCAGGCTGCCGGCTACCAACCAGCGCAGGCCATTGCGCAGCCAGGGCAGCAACCCCTGCAAAAACCAAAGCTGCCGCGGAAAACTCAGCCGTCCGAAATCCAGGTGAGCGCCCACCAGCACAAAACTCAGCCACCAGAGGAACAGAATGCCCACCCCCAGGGATCCCCACTTGGCCCAGCGCAGAGGGCCGGCCCGCTCCGGCAGGGGGATCTTCAGGCCCAATTGACCGGCCCGTTGGCGGCTGGAGAGCGGCTGAGCCTCAGGAGCTGGCTCTGGGGAGGGTGGGGAAGCAGCGGGTTTTTCCACCGTTTGGGGCAGGCGGGGCAGGATTTTTTGGGCCCAGCCTCGCGCCTGCGGATCCGGGTGCTGCAGCAGTTCCAGACAAAGCGCCCGCGCCTTCTCCGTCTCGCCCAACTGATGGTAGGCCCGCACCAGGTTCATCTGGGCCTCCAGGGCTTGGCTGTCGGATGCGCCTGCTTCGCCCCGCTGGCGAGACTGCGCCAAGTAGGCCTCCAGCAGTTGGATGGCTTCTTGGAAACGGCCCTGCTGCAGCGCCTCCCTGCCGGCCTGAAGGGCATCGGGGGTCATCAGCCTGCTCCGAGATCTGCCTGCTCCCCCAGCTTACTCAAGGATTTGGCCTTGCTGAGGTGGATCCCCCCGAAAGGGGGTAGTGGAGCAAGCGCCGCCGCAGGCAATCCAGCGCCGTCTGGGCGCTCCACCAGCGCACCCCCTCTCGGCCCCGCAAGCTGCCGAAGCGGTACTCGTGGACTTCCACTTTCCCCTCCGGGTCGGCCAAGCCCAGATAGACCAGGCCAACCGGCTTGGTGGATGTTCCCCCCTCTGGGCCGGCAATGCCGGTAATGCTCAGGGCCCAGTCGGAGCCGAGGACTTGCTTGGCCCCCAGGGCCATCTGGGCCGCCACCGGCTCGCTCACGGCCCCGTGCTGCCGCAGCGTCTCTGGATCCACCCGCAAAAGCTGCTCCTTGATGCGGTTGTCGTAGGCAACAATCCCGCCGACAAAATAGCGGGAGCTGCCCGGGATCCCGGTCACCAATTGCCCCAGGAGCCCGCCGGTGCAGGATTCCGCCACCGCCAGCGTTTGCCCCCGCTGCAGCAGCAGCTCCCCCACCACGCTGGCCAAGGTGGCCTCGTCGCTGCCGAAGTAGTCTTCCCCAGAAACCTGTAAAATCTGCTCCACCACCGGGGCAATCAACGCTTCCGCCGCCTCGCGCGTGGGGGCGCGTCCGGTAACCCGCAGGCGCACCTCCCCCTGGCTGGCGTAGGGTGCCACGGTGGGATTTTCCCCCGCCAGCAGGGATCCCACCCGTTCGGCCAAGGTCGATTCGGGAATGCCCCAGTAGCGCAACACGCGGCTGGAGAACACCTCCTGGCCCCAGCCCAGGGAGCGCAAATAGGGCACAGCCGTCTCCTGCCACATCTGCTGCATCTCCCGCGGCACCCCGGGAAAGGTGAGGATGTGCAGGTCGGGCCGCGGCTGCCAGATGAGGCCACAGGCGCTGCCGACCGGGTTGGGCAGGACGGTTGCCCCCTGAGGCAAAAAGGCCTGCTTGCGGTTGCTGGGGGAGGGCTCCATACCTCGCTGGCCGTACTTCTGCCGGATCTCCTCCCAAACCTGCGGGTGCTCCACCATCTCCACCCCGAAGAAAGAGGCCAGCGCCGCGTGGGTCAGATCATCAGGGGTCGGCCCCAGGCCGCCGGTGATCAAAATCAAACGGGAGCGGTTGCAGGCCACCTCCAGGGCGTGGTGGATGCGGGCTTCGTTGTCCCCCACCACCGTTTGGTAATAATGGGGGATCCCCAGCTTGGCCAGCTCGGCTGCCAGATATTGGGCGTTGGTGTTGGTGATCTCTCCCAAGAGCAACTCTGTGCCAATGCAGAGGATCTCAGCCCCCTGGGGAATAGCGGTTTGCGGTGGGCTCATGCTTGGCCTTGAGCTCAGCTCAGCCGCAAGTATACAAGCATAGAGGTCTCGGCCCCCCTTCACGCCCTCAGATTTTTGGCTGGTCGTCGGCCATTCCGAATTGCGATCCCAGAAGACTTGCTCAAGCTCGCCAGGGATCCTCGGCCAGCCGAGCCAAAGCTTCCAAATCAGCACCCACCACGCGGTGCAGGATCCACTCGGGATGTGGCTTGGCGCCCAGGCGCCGGTAGAACTCCAATGCCGGCTGGTTCCAATCCAAAACCATCCACTCCAGCCGCCCGTATCCTTTGGCCACCGCCTCCTGGGCCACCCGCGCCAAGAGCGCCCTGCCGATGCCCCTGCCCCGGAACTCCGGCAACACGAACAGGTCTTCCAGGTAGATTCCCGGCCGGGTGAGGAAGGTGGAGAAATTGCGAAAGTAAAGAGCAAAGCCCACCGCCTGCCCTTCTACCTCCGCCAGCAACGCCGAAACGAAGGCCTCGGGGCCAAACAGATGCTGTCGCAGCAGCTCAGCGGATCCCGTTACCAAGTGGCTCAGCTTCTCGTACTCGGCCAAAGCACAAATGAGATCAAACAGAACGGGCGCATCCTCAGGGGTGGCAGGGCGGATTTCCATACTCTTGTCTAGATCCACACACGAATTCTGTAAGATACCCGCACGAGACCAGGGGGACTAACCTGTTGACCCCGCTCCTGGGTCGGTGGAGCTCTGGCAACGCGCGACGTAGTGGGGGCAGCGACAGGGGCCCAGGGGGTTCACAGCACAGGGCAGATAGGGCGAGCGAGAAAAGTAGCGGCAGGAGGGATCCCAACTCGAGGTGGGCTGCAGCTGGCGGGAGGGAGTGGGCTCATCCCAGCTTGAGGGGCGACGGGAGCCTCTCTTTTCCAGCAGAGGGAGCAACTGGGCCAAGAACGTCAGGCCCAACCACAAACCGACTCCCAGGATCAGCGCTGGCACCATTGCCCTCCTCCGTCGGCCAACAGCCTTGTCTTCCAACCAGAACCAGCCTAGGCCAGCCGGTTGGCAGAGGGCCAGCCTTGGCAGACAGTTTCGCAACTGTCCTGGTTAGCCAGCGAAGAGCCGGGAGAAAAAACGACTAGAGTGAGAAATGGAGCCGTTACCTCGTTTTTGAATGCCATGACCACCTCCACCCTCGATGCTGCCGCCATCCTTGAGGCGTTGCGCCCGGTTCAAGATCCGGAGCTGCGCCGCAGCCTGGTGGAACTGAACATGATCCGCGACATTCGCGTCGAGCCCAAGCGGGTGGCCTTTACCCTGGTGCTGACCACGCCGGCCTGCCCCTTGCGGGAATTCATTGTGGACGAGTGCAAAGCTGCCATCCGCCGCTTGGCCCCAGTTGAAGCCATTGATGTCACAGTAACGGCGGAAACCCCCCGCTCCCCTTCTCTGCCGGATCGCCAGTCTGTCCCCGGCGTGCGCAACATCATCGCCATCTCCAGCGGCAAGGGAGGCGTGGGCAAAACCTCCGTCTCGGTCAATGTGGCCGTGGCCCTGGCCCAGAGCGGAGCGCGGGTGGGGCTGCTGGATGCCGATATCTACGGCCCCAATGTGCCGCTGATGCTGGGCCTCCAGGATCGCTCTTTGTTGGTGCGCAAGCGGGAGGACGGCGGCGAAGACATCTTCCCCCTGGAAAATTACGGCGTCAAGATGGTGTCGATGGGCCTGCTGGTGGGGCGGGATCAGCCGGTGATCTGGCGGGGGCCAATGCTCAACGGCGTCATCCGGCAGTTTCTCTATCAGGTGCAGTGGGGGGAGCTGGACTATCTCATCGTGGATATGCCCCCCGGCACCGGCGACGCCCAACTGACCCTGGTGCAGGCGGTGCCCTTGGCCGGCGCCGTGATCGTCACCACACCGCAGTCGGTGGCCCTGCTGGATAGCCGCAAGGGCTTGAACATGTTTCGCCAGTTGGGGGTGCCCATCCTCGGCATTGTCGAGAACATGAGCTACTTCATTCCCCCCGACCTGCCGGATCGCCAGTACGACATCTTTGGCTCAGCAGGCGGAGAGACCACGGCCCGCGAGCTGGGTGTCCCACTGCTGGGGCGGATCCCGCTGGAAATTGCCCTGCGGCAGGGGGGAGATGCGGGCCAGCCCATCGTGGTCGGTCAGCCTGAGTCTGCTTCTGCCCAAGCTCTGCAGCAGATCGCCAAAACCTTGGCCGGCCGCGTCTCCATGCTGGCCTTGGGGGCCGGCTAGAAGCGCTCCGCTTCCACCAACGACACCCCGAAGCTGCGTCCTCCCAAGACAATGCCCTCTTGGGCCTTGCCGCGCACGGTTACGGTGCTGTTCATGGCCGGCAAGCCCTTGTCGGTGATGACCCAGAGGGAGCCGCTGCTGTCTTGGATCTCGTACACACCCTGGCCAAACACCCCTATCTGGTTGACCACGCGACCGCGGACGTACACATTGGTGTAGCGGGAAGGATTTTGTTCGATCTGGGCAATCGGGGTTGTGCCAATGCCTAAGCGCGCCAACGGCCCACATCCTGTCAGGGCTAGGCTGGCACAGAACAAGAGTACCAGGGATCCACCGCGGAACGATTGGCCGAGTTGCCGTTTCATGGGTTGCTTCCCTCACGAGCCCTTGCTCTCACCATAGCAAGCCGGCAGCAGATCCACCGCCAAGCTAGAACTTCTCGCCAATGCCAAAGTGCAGTTGAGGCCGGCCGGCCTCCCCTTGCCCGATGGCGTAGTCGATGCGCAGCGGCCCCAAGGGAGATTGGATGCGGATGCCGGCCCCCAGCCCCAAGCCGCTGCCCGGCTTGTTGCGCACCGCCGCCGGATTGCCGATGACCGCCGCGCCGCTGCCCAGATCGGTGCCGTAGTCGGCGAAGACCACCGCCCCCACCGGGTCGAACAGGGGGAAGCGCAACTCCGCCGTCGCCGTGGCAAAGCTGCGACCGGAGCCGACGCCGCCCTCAAAAAATCCCCGCACCGAGCTGCCCCCGCCGATGGGGAAAGCATCGTAGGGAGCCAAGTCGCCAATCGTGGTGCCCGCCCGCACGTCAAAAGCCAGCACCTGCGGTCGCTCGCTGCGCGTCTCGAACAGCTTGACGGGAATGAACTGGCTGTAGCTGGTCTCGAGGCGGTTGGCGTTGAGGCCGTTCTCCAACAGACGGACCGACTGTTCGGTGGAGAGGCGAAAGACGGATCCCTGGCTGGGGCTGTTGGGGTTGTCGCGGCTGTCGTGGACAAGGCCGAACCGCAGGGTGGTGTAGCTGTCTTGGCCGCTTGCGCTGAAGGTAATCGGGTTGCCCAGCACATCGAAGCGCTCCTGCTCGCCGTTGCTGTTGCGGGCTTCCACAAATTGGACGCGGGTGCCCAGGCTGGCCCGCCAATTGCCCCCAATGGGACGGGAGAAGGTGACGCCGCCGCCCAGCCGGTTGATGCGCACGGGATCCCCGTTGGGCAGGGTCAATCCCTCGTTGAAGACAAAGCTGGAGCTCTGCTGGTTGGCGATGTTGACGTTGTAGGAGGTGGGGATCTCCAGCGTGGCAATGCGCGGGTCGGTGAAGTTCAAATCGAACAGAGTTTCGTTGGTGCCCACCTGCACGTTGAAGCTGGCGCTTTGGTTGTTGCCGCCCAAGTTTTCTTCCGAGACGTTGAGGCCGGCAAAGACCCCTGTGGCCGAGCTGACGCCGATGGTGCCGCTCAAGGTGCCGGTGCGGCGCTCTTCCACGTTCACCACCACCACCACCTTGTTGGGATCCTGGCCAGGGTTGAGCCCAACATTCACATCTTGAAAAAGGTTAAGGTCGAAAACTGCCTGGAGATCCTTCTGGATTTGGTTGCGGTTAAACACATCCCCTGGCTTGGTCTTGAGCTCGCGGGTGATGATGAAGTCGCGGGTTCTGGTGTTGCCTTGAACGCGAATGTCCTCGATCTCCCCTTCGGCAATTTCCAGAGTGAGGGTGCCATCTTCGGAGGAGCGCACGTCGGTCACCTTGGCCAGCACGTAGCCCTTGTCGGCGTACCACTGCTCGATCTCGGCCACTGCCGCTTGCAGCTCGCCAAAGTTGAGCACCCGCCCTTCTTGATCGGCAAAGGCCTTCTTGAGCACCTCCGGATCCAGAACTTTTGCCCCTTCTGTGCGCACGGCTTTGAGGATCGGATTGGGCTTGACCTCAAAGGTAACCCGCACCCCCAGGGGCGTATCGGAGGGCACCGCCCGCACATCGGCAAAAAACCCAGTGGCAAACACAGCATTGATGTCTTCCCGCAGTTGGGAGCGAGTGGAGACCTCGCCGGCCCGCGTGCGAATAGCCTTGTAAACCTGCTCGATCAACTCTGGGTCGTCGGTTCCTTCCACCACCACTTCCGCTACCAAAACTTCTGGCTCGCCAGCGGCTGGGGTAGGTGTAGGGGAGGGTTGGGCGGGGGTATCGCCATTGGTGCGCAGATCCAGGGTGCCGGGCGGGGGAGCTGATTGCGCCCAAGCCGCGGATCGCATCGACAGACCGTTCGCGAAAGCGGTGCGTAGCACTACCCCACAGGCGAACACTGAAGCAAGCCGGAGTCCGAGTTGCTGGGAACGGTTCATAGGGATCCCTCACACACCGCCAAAATCCAAAGAGCTAAGTTGCAGAACTTCTTATTGCCCGGCAGCGGACAATTGCCCTGAATTATATCAACCCCGACCCGGGCAGAGCTGAGCATTGCCGCGAGCCGGATTGCGGGCTTGGGCAGTGTAAACTACCCGACTCCAACCGCTAGGCGGCACGAAGCAGGCTTTCAGTAGCCCCCAAAAGCGCAATCCCCTTGGCACCATCTACATCCTTTCCCCAGCCACAGGCCGAGTTGACATAACGGAGCGGCCCCCAGTCCCCCTTCGCCCCCCGTACACGGGGGGTGTGGGGGGTGGGGAGTCCAGTGCGGGGCTCCTGCGGCTTCTAGCTGAAGTACAAGCAGCAGCCTCTTCTTTACGGCAGGCGCAGGGATCCCTGGCAGCGCTGGCCACAGGCCTGGGGCTCGGCTGCCTCGGCGGACAGGTTGGCTTGGGAGTTGAGGATAAGAATTGTCATGGGGGCGGGGGGCGGTGAGGGGCTGCTGTGCCAACCCCACCTGCCGGCGAAGTGCCGCGTTGGGGCGCTGGGCACAACGAAGACGATGTTTTGTAGGACATTGCCTTGTAGAGGGGTGGCGCTGTTCTGTCTGCTGTCGAGGAGCACTGTTTGCTGCGGGAGGAGTGTCTGGGCCAGAGCGGCTGGAGCGGATCCCAAACTGAGCAGAGCTGCCAGACCAGAAAAGATGAGCTTGCTCGGCAACATCAGCCTTCCTCTCCAAAATGCTGGGACGCCGGCACCTTAGCTAGTTCCATCCAAAAAGCTCTATCGACTTGCCGCAAAAAAAGCTACGCTCTAGAGCAAAATTTCTCCTGGGCACAGAGAGCTTGCAGAAACGCCCTCCTCCTCTCAGGAAGCTGCAAAAAGGTTGTGGGCAAAAATTCTGGACAGCCCAATCGGGGTTGAGGGCAAACAGGCCGACTGGGCTCGAGGGGTTATCCCGGGCAGACAGCCAGACGGGCAAAGCTGAGCAGAACCGCCCTGGGTGCTGCCCCTTTTCCCAGGAGTTCTGAGCCGCCAACCTGCCCTACAGTTAGCCGGCACCAAGGATGCTCCCCGCCATAGCCGCAGCCTCATTCGCATCTGACCTGATCCTGGCGGTCCTGTTCCCGCTCTTGGTTGAGGCGGGCCACCTGGGCTTCCAGCTCTTGAATGCGGTGCAACAACTGCTCGATCGCCCGTCCCACTGGGTCAGGCATGAGGTGGTGATCTAGGTCGATGCCATGGGCGGGGATGCGGCGTTGATGGGGTGGGATGACCGCTCGACCTGGGATCCCGACCACCGTCATGCCGGGGGCCACATCTTGAATCACCACTGCGTTGGCTCCGATGCGGGCTCTAGCACCGATGCGAACCGGCCCCAGGATCTTCGCCCCTGTGCCCACAATCACCCCATCTTCTAGGGTGGGATGCCGTTTACCTTTGGTCCAAGAGGTGCCCCCCAAGGTAACCCCGTGGTAGAGGGTGACGTCATCGCCAATTTCCGCCGTCTCCCCGATCACCACGCCACAACCATGGTCGATGAAAAAGCGCCGTCCAATCCGGGCTGCCGGGTGAATTTCGATCAACGTAAAGGAGCGAGAAATGAAACTGAGCAAGCGGGCCAGAAAAAAGCAGCGCCGTTTCCACAGCCAATGGGCGATGCGGTGCAGGAAGAGAGCATGTACCCCTGGGTAGGTGAGAAGCACCTCCCAGCGGTTGCGCGCCGCCGGATCCCGCTCGAAGACACAGTCGATGTCTTCCCAGAATTGCTGCCAGAACCCCAGTTTTGGCTCCGGCTTGGCAGAAGAGGGAGAATCACTCCCCCCTGTCTCGGGGCTTTCTACCGCCGACGGCAAGGACTTCGTCCCGCTAACACGAGAGGACTCTGTTAGCATGAATGGCCTCCGGTGAGAAACCTCCACTGCTTCCCCTTCTAGCACTTTTTGTTGTCAGCAGGGGGATCCCCCGCCAAGCTCCAGGATGCCTGTTGACGCTTTTCGTCAAAAGCAGATGAAAATGAGATCACGATAGGAGCCGAATTGGCCTGTCCCCTGTTGTCGCTAAACTGGCTGGCTACCATGCTGGATCCCCTTTTGGAAGAGAAAATCCGCAACCAGGTCCGCACGCACAAGGTGCTGATTTACATGAAGGGCACCCCAGAAATGCCCCTGTGTGGGTTTTCCTACGCCGCCGTTCGCATATTGGATAGCTTGGGCTTCCCCTACACGGCAATTAACGTGCTGGAGGATCCTGAGCTTCGCCAAGGGATCAAAGAGTTTTCCAACTGGCCGACCATTCCGCAGATCTATATTGACGGGGAGTTTGTGGGCGGCTGCGACATCCTCCAAGAGATGCACGCCCGCAACGAGTTGCGTCCCCTGGTCGAGGCGGCTTTTGCCAAGGCCGGCACTCAATCTTAAAGGATCCCATGCTCACCTCGAACCGCCTTCGGCAGCTCTTGGCTGAGAAGCTGCAAGCCCTCTACGTCCACGTGGAGGACGAATCACACCGCCATGCCGGCCATGGGGAACGGCAACAGGGATCCGGGGGGCACTACCGCGTGCAGGTGGTGTCGCCTCTGTTTGCCGGCAAAACTTCTCTGCAACGGCATCGCCTGGTGTACGCCGCCCTGGCCGAGGAGATGGGGCAGAGTATCCATGCTTTGGCGTTGCAAACTTACAGCCCGGAAGAGGTGCCGACAGCCGGGATCCCTCACAATTGGATAGCATAGAGGGCGAAATGGCTGCCCCAGCGGGGTAAGGGAGGAAGTATGGCAGCTCTTTTGGCCACCTGGCTGATGTCGGCCTTGAGCGTGATGATTTTGGCCTGGCTTTTGCCCGGGATCCACGTCTCCGGGTTTGGAGGTGCCTTGGTGGCGGCGCTGGCCATTGGGCTAGTCAACAGCTTGGTGAAGCCGTTTCTGCAGTTGATCACCCTGCCGATTACAATCCTGACGCTAGGTTTGTTTTGGCTGATTTTAAACGGCATCTGCTTAGCCATTGCCGACTTTTTGGCCGGGGATGCTTTCAATATCGACAACTTTGGTTGGGCGTTTGTCGGCGCCATCGTGCTCTCCATCGTCAGCGGCTTGGTTCAGCGCGTCTTCGAGCAAGCCAGCTAGGCTTGAATTTCTCGTAAACTACCCGGCTCCGACCGCCCCCCCTACATCCCCCCTTGCGGGAGGGAGAGAGGCTGAGACGAGCTGCCCTCCAATGGAGCCGCCGAATCTCCCCGCGTCAGGATTACCGGTGAGAACTCTGTTCCGCTTGGGCGAGCAGCAGCGGCGCCTACCGTTGGGGTCTACGGCCCGCTAACCCAGGTGGGTCTCCCCAGTCGTTGGCTGGAGCACTCCGCGCCGAGTCATGCGAGGCCGAGTCAGTTCCCCTATGCCCCACGGTACTGGGCAGCTTCAAAGACCAAAACCTTGAACCTGCGTCTTTAGGGCCTACGGCCCGCCAAAGGCGAACCGCGCAGCGGTAGGACGGGGCTTTGGACCCATTTTTTGGGGTAACAAGCTGGAGAAACGGTTCTCAGGCCCGCGCTTTGGGAGTGACCTCTAGGATGGTGGGACGGGATCCCGTTTGGGCCGTCTCTTGAACATGGCTCGCCTTGGCCGTCCCATTGCTGCTAGGGCGGCTTTGCGAGGTGCGCTCCTTTTGGGATCCTGCCGACGGGACAGCTCCCTCAGCCTTCCTGGCCGTGGTGCTGGCTTTTGCCTGCGCCTTGCCGGTTGAGCGACCCTTCCCTTTGGCGGAGGAACCCAGCAACTCCAGCGCCATCTCCAGCGTCACGGCTTCCGGGGAGAGATCTTTGGGCAGTGAGGCGTTTACCTTGCCGTGCTTGACATACAGACCATAGGGGCCGTCGTGCAAGGTGACCGGCTCGCCATCCTCAGGATGGGATCCCAGCTCGCGCAGGGGCTTGGCCGAGCCGCGCCCACGGCCTTTTTTGGGCTGGGCCAGCAGCTCTAGCGCCCGCTCTAGGCTGATGGTCAGCACATCCTCATCGGCAGGCAGCGAGCGGAAATCCCCGTCGCAGACCACGTAGGGGCCGAAGCGGCCAATGCCGGCCTGCACCTTTTTCCCCGATTCCGGGTGCTCCCCCAACGTGCGGGGCAGGCTGAGCAGCCCCAGGGCAATCTCAGGGGTGACCTGCTCCGGCTTCAGCCCTTTGGGCAGGGAGGTGCGCTTGGGCTTTTTGTTCTCCTCCGACACCTCTCCCAACTGCACATAGGGGCCGTAGGGACCCTGGGGAATTACGTAGACCGGCTCTTGGGTTTCCGGGTGGAAGGCGATGGGCTTGGGACCTTCCTGCTTGCGCCGGATGAGCTCCTCGATGTGTTCGGCGCTGAGATCGGCGGGGGGAATATCCTCCGGCAGGTTGGCGCGCACCTCTCCTGATTCAGTCTCTACCGACACATAGGGGCCGTAGGGGCCGATGCCGATCTTGACGGGCAGGTTCTCCAGGTAAATGGAGCGGGCCAGGCCGGAGTCGATTTCCAACTCGCGCGCCTTCACCTGGCCTTCTAGGCCCTGCTCGCCCAGGAAGAAATGGCGCAAGTAGGGCAACCAGTCTGCCTGGCCAGAAGCGATGTCATCGAGGGTTTGCTCCATCTCGGCAGTGAAGCGGGTGTTCACCAGGTTGGGAAAGTATTTTTCCAGCAGCTCGGTCACCGCAAAGGCGGTGTAGGTGGGCACGAGGGCGTTCCCCATCGACCTGACGTAGCCGCGGCTCATGATGGTGTTCAGGATGGTGGCGTAGGTGCTGGGGCGGCCAATGCCCTCGCTTTCCAACACCTTGACCAAGGATGCTTCCGTATAGCGAGGCGGCGGCTGGGTTTCGTGGCCCACCGGCTCCAACTGCAGGCAGCTCAAGGGATCCCCCTGCCGCAACAGGGGCAGATGCACTTCCCGATCTTCCAAAGCCGCCTCTGGGTCGTCGGATCCCTCCACATAGGCGCGGAAGAAGCCGGGAAAGTCAATGCGCTTGCCGCTGGCCCGAAACACCGCATCGTCCACCGCGATGAGCACGATGGTGTGGGTCTGCCGCGCCTCGGCCATTTGGCTGGCGACAGTGCGCTTCCAGATCAGGTCGTAGAGGGCCAGCTCCTGCCCTGTGAGGGGGGTTTGGCTGGGCAGGCGAAACTCCGAGCCGGCGGGACGAATGGCCTCGTGGGCTTCTTGCGCCCCTTTGGTTTTGGTGGTGTACTGCCGAGGTTCGGGGCTGAGGTACTCCTTGCCGTACATCGACTCCACGCAGGCGCGGGCGGCGCGGATGGCCTGTTCCGACAGGTGTACCGAGTCGGTGCGCATGTAGGTGATGTAGCCCTCTTCGTAGAGCTTTTGGGCGATGCGCATCGTCTGCTGAGCCGACAGGCGCAGCTTGCGGTTGGCCTCCTGTTGCAGCGTGGAAGTGGTGAAGGGAGGGGCGGGCTTGCGGGTGGAGGGGCGTTCTTCGACCGAGCTGACGACCCAAGCTTTCCCCAGCAGGCGATCCCGTAGGGCCTCGGCCTGGGCTTGATCCAACAGCACCACATCCCGTCCGGCTATGAGCTGCCCGGTGCTGGGATCGAAGTCTTGCCCGCTGGCCAGACGTTTGCCGCCCAGGCTCACCAGCTCTGCCGGGAAAGAGGCCGCTTGGCTTGCTGTCCTCGGTTGCAAATCCGCTTTCAGATCCCAGTAGGTGGCTTTTTTAAAGGCGCGACGCTCCCGCTCCCGATCCACCAAGAGCTTCACCGCCACCGACTGCACCCGACCTGCCGAGAGTTTGGGGGCAATTTTTTTCCACAGCAGCGGCGACAGAGTGTAACCCACCAGGCGATCCAAGATGCGGCGCGTCTCTTGGGCCCGCACCAGTTGCTCGTCCACCTCACGGCAATTTTGCAGCGCCTCCTGAATGGCCTCGCGGGTGATCTCGTGGAACACCATGCGGCGGGTGGGCACCTTGGGCTGCAGCACCTGTTGCAGGTGCCAACTGATACTTTCCCCCTCCCGGTCTTCGTCAGTGGCCAGAATTAGCTCGTCGGCTTTCTTAAGCGCCTCCTTCAGCTGTTTGACTACCTTTCTTTTGTCCTTGGGGATCACGTAGAGAGGCTCGAAGTTGGCGTGGACATTGACCCCGAGACGGCTCCACTCTTCTCCCTTCACCTCTTCGGGAATGTCAGAGGCCGACTCCGGCAGATCGCGTACATGTCCCATCGAGGCTTGCACCTCATAGCCGGCGGGCAAGAAGCCGCGGATGGTACGGGCTTTGGTGGGAGATTCGACAATGACCAGCTTGGGCATGATGATGTTGACTAGAAGGAATCGACTGAAGGTGGTGAGCCTCCCGACCCAGGGGTGCGGCGGATCGGCGCCCACAATCGGGTCTACCTATGGATCTATCGCTACTTCTTCTGGAGCCTAGCAAGTCTGCTTGTGCTTGGCTAGCGATCCTGGGCGGTTGACCTGGGCAGTCTGCTCCTATTCGACCTCTTAGCACAACCATGAAGCTGCATCACTTTTCCATTCGCACCGCCGATATTTTTCGCTCCATCGCCTTTTACGAGGGTCTGGGCTTTGTGGTGGAAGAACGGTTTACCGCTGGGATCACCTTAGCCTGCTGGATGCTCAGCCCCTGGGGTCGCCTGGAGCTGATGCAGGTGCCGCAGCCCCATCCTGCGCCGGATCCTTTCGGGGATCCCCACTATGTGGGCTACTACCATCCCTCTTTGGAGATCGGCCCTGAATGGGGATCCCTGGCCGACTATCTACAGCATCTGGAGGCACAGGTGCCCCTTACCTTGCTGTTGCCGCCGCAGTGCCAGCAAATTGGCGGCCAAGTCTATGAGGTGGCGTTCATCGCCGATCCCGATGGCCTGCCGATCGAACTCATCCGCCCCCAGGGATGCCCAGGATCAGAATAAGGTTTGCCCCGACGCAGGGATCCAGGAGATATCTCCTCAATTGACGGAACGGGTGGAGGCGGTCGCTCTCTCTAGCTGGGCTGGCCCTTAAGGATCCCAGCGCTAGAGGCGTTCCTTGATGGGCCAGCCAAAGTGGCAGGGGCAGAACCAGCGCCCAGTCCGGCGCCTGCGCCGAGAAGCGGATCAGATCATGGGGCCCAAGGGTCAAGACAATCCCAAAGTAACGCCTAGAAAGGTAGCTGATACATTTACGCTGAACACTGCTGAACATCACTGTTCAACTATGCAGCGATAGCATTCTGCTTGTTTCCATTCGCGTTAGCGGGACGGAGTCCAAACAGAATGGCGGTATCCCGCAAAGCTTTGAGTAGAATACCCAAAGCGCAGTTTCCGTGTCGTCTTACTACCAATTTTCTGCTTTGCTTTGGCTACCATGTTGGCAGACTCGAAAGTAAACAGAAAGATCAACTGGTAGTAATCCGTACTGAACATATTATACATTATTTTCAGTATAGTTGAGCTTATTATTGACTAGAGTCA
>NZ_AUMZ01000001.1:1018435-1155511 GCF_002760375.1 Synechococcus sp. 60AY4M2 | reverse complement strand
TAAACAGAAAGATCAACTGGTAGTAATCCGTACTGAACATATTATACATTATTTTCAGTATAGTTGAGCTTATTATTGACTAGAGTCATGCTCCTCCTCTGCGGGGGCTAGGGGGGACTGGGTTGCCGGCGGGCCGTAGGCTTCACCCAGATCCGGGGATCCCTCTGCTTCCAGGCTCTCGAGAGCGGACAGTTCTGCCGTTGCCTCCTCGGGCGAGGCCAGGATCCCTTGCAAATCTATCAGGCTGCCGTTGAAATGGTCGGCAAAGCGGCGGGCCACCTCCGCCAGCTCGTGGGCAAGGTGGTAGGAGGGAGGCTTTGCCGCTTGCGCTGGCGGGATGGAGTTCTCGCCAGGGGTCTCTGGCTCAGCAGGAGGAGGTTGCCCGACTCTACCGTAGCTTTGGGATCCCGCCTTGGGAGATGGCGATAAGTCTTTGGGGAGGTTGTCGCCCCTGGGGGTTCGGCTCTGCAACTTTGCAGGGGCGAGGGGTGGAGCCTTTTCGCGACCTGAGGTTTCGCCAGCACTCCCCTCACGATGGCGGGACGAAGGTCCCTGCTGCACCACCAAATTTAGCCGCACCGGGCGCTGCAGCAGGTTGTGGAGCGCAGAGCAGAGCTCGGCTTCTTTGCTGCGCACCTTGTCCACTAAGCCCTTATTGGGAAAAGCAAGGGTAATCTCTAAGGTCTCCGTCCCGTCAGAGCCAACGAGAGACTCCTGCTGCAAATAGCCGGATGCCAATAGGCCTCTGGTGATGGGGCGAAGGTTTTCAAGAAACTCCTCCCACCGGGGCCGCAGCAGCTTGAGGGGATGCGGATCTTTCGCTTTTTCCGGGCTGGCCGGCTTCTCCCGACTTGGCTTTGCCGTTTGCGACGGCGGGAGGGATCCCCCTGTTGCAGCAGGGGAAGGGGCTGGGGTCTCTGGAAGGGTTGTCGTAGGAGCTGTCAGCTCCTCGCTGGCTGGGACGGTGGGGCTAGGGGTCTTTCCGACCGTTGGCGGGCCGACGGCTGGGAGCGGCTCTCCGCCTTTGGCCTCTATTGACGGCAGCGGGACGGCACTCTGGCGAAGCTGGCCCAGCAGATCCAGCAGGGCGATCTCCAACCAAAGCTGGGGTTGCCCGCTCTGGCGAATTTGCGGCTCGCACTGGCGCAGGTGGCTCTGGGCCGCCAGCAGCATCTCCACCGAGTAGCGAGGAGCCCGCTGCTGCAGAGCTGCCCAGGTGGGATCCGTTACGGCCGCCAACTGCCGCTGTTGGGGGGCCGTCTTGGCCAGCAGCAGATCCCGGTAAAAAACCACCAGGCTCTGCAGCACCACCAGGGGCTCTCTGCCCCGCTCCAGCAATTGTCGCGTCTGGGCCAGCACCGCCTGCACATCCTGAGCCAGCAACGCATCGGTCAAATCCAAAAGCTGCCGCTCCGGGATCCCGCCCACCAAGTCCCATACGGCTTCTGGGGTGATGGATCCCTCCAGCAAGCTGAGCTGATCCAACAGGCGCTCGGCGTCCCGCAGCCCGCCCTGGGCCAGTTGGGCCACCAGGTGCAAGGCTTCTGGTGCAATGGGGATCCCTTCCTGGGCGGCGATCTGGCCCAGGTGGGCCACCATGTCGTCGAGGGGGATGCGGCGGAAGTCAAACCGCTGACAGCGGGAAACGATGGTGGGCAGAACCCGCTGGGGGTCGGTGGTGGCCAGCACAAACACCACGCGAGGAGGCGGCTCTTCCAGCGTCTTCAGCAACGCGTTGAAGGCGGCATTGCTGAGCATGTGGCACTCGTCGATGACATAGACCTTGTAGCGGCTATTTACCGGCGCAAATTGGGCCCGCTCGATCAGCTCGCGGATGTTGTCCACGCCGGTGTTGCTGGCCGCGTCGATCTCAATCACGTCCAAAGAAGAGCCGGCGGTGATGGCGCGGCACTGGCTGCATACCTGACAGGGATCCGGCGTTGGCCCCTGCTCGCAATTTAAAGACTTGGCCAAGATGCGGGCGCTGGAGGTTTTTCCGGTGCCCCGCGGCCCACAGAACAAGTAGGCCGGCGCCACCCGCCCCAGCCGGATGGCATTGGCCAAAGTCTGCACGACTGCCCCTTGGCCCACCACCTCGGCAAAGCGCTGCGGGCGGTATTTCAAATGAAGGGGTTCGTACTTGCCAGCAACGGCCATTTTTTCGAGCTCTCCAGTCGCCTTGCAAGCGCGCCCCCGCCGAAACCGCTCTTGCTGGGCAATGCTGAGGCATCCCAGGGGGGCTCCCCTATTCTGGCTTCTCCCTTTGTCCCTCAAGAGCGATACTGGGCCTGGGAGGAGATGTCGCTCCCTGGGCGGGCAGAGCTTTGGGATCCCGGCGGCGCAGCGGAGGGATCTGCGGCAATTGCACCTTCCAGCCGGGGGCATCCAGTTGATCCACGTGCTGCAGCCGGTAGCTGAGCTGGTACAGTTCCCTCTTGAGCCGGCGATTTTCTGCCTGCATGGCGGCGATGCGCTCGCGGATGGGCTGCAGGCGGGCCTGAAGTTTGCGCCGGTAGAGCTCCGGCAGCTCCTGGAGCATCTGCTCCAACACCTGCTTTTCTTGGTAGAGCTGCTCGATCTCGGCCTCGTAGCTGCGAATTTGCCGCTGTTGCTTTTCTTGGCGCAGCTCCAACAGGTCGATCTGGCTCTGCAGCAGGCGGTTGCGCTCCCGCAAAAGCTGGATCTCCCGCTCCCGCGCCGCCAGCGCTGAGGTCCACAAAGACTCTCTCCCGCTGCCACAAAGTGCTTCCTGCATCGCCTCTTTCTCGATCCATCCAGACATAGCTGCAAAGAAAGGGATCCCTCCCCCGTCACTCTATCCGGCTCGGCGGGGTGGGGCAAATGGCCCCTCCTTCTCTGGGGTGAGCCCCCAGGGCTTGCCTAACCTGGGCTTCCAGCTGCGCCAGGGATCCGGAATTGTCCAGCACTACATGGGCGCGACGGGCCTTTTCTTCTAGGGGCCACTGGCTGGCCAGGCGCGCCTCGATTTCTGCCGCCGTCAGCAGATCCCGCTGCGCCAGCCGCTGCCGCTGCTGCTCCGGGGTACAGGTCACCACCCAGATCTCGCTGGCCCAGTTTTCCATGTGGGCCTCAAACAGGAGCGGGATCATCAGGCAAACGGTGGGATGGCCTTCCCCGTGAGGACATTGGCAACTGGGTCGAGCCTCAGTCGCTTCCTCAGGCGGCGCAGATGCCCCGTGGGCCTCGAGAAACTCCCGCAGCCGCGCTTTGACAAAAGGATGGATCTGGGCTTCCAGCCAGGCCCGCTCGGCGGCATCGGCAAAGACAATCCGCCCCAACTGGCGGCGATCCAGCGCTCCAGAGGGATCCTGGATGGCCCGGCCGTAGCGCTGCAGCACCCGCTCGCGGATGGGGGATCCCACCGCTAGGGCTTGCCGCGCCATCTGATCTGCATCGGCCACCGGGATCCCGTGCCGTTCCAAGAGGCGGGCCACCGTGGATTTGCCTGTGGCTATGCCGCCCGTCAGGCCGATGATTCTCATGGGAGCTGGGTGATTTCAAATGAGTTGGAGACAGGCCCAAGCGCTCCGCGCCGGCCCTCACCCCCAGCCCCTCTCCCAGAGGGAGAGGGGAGATCCCCTTCAAGGCGAGGCCCTTTGGGCAGAGGGTGGGGAAAGGCAAGGTTCTGTTAAGAGACTATACTCAAAGCCTTCCACCAAGGCCCGGCAGGAGGCTTCGATGATGTTGGTGGAAACTCCCACCGTGGTCCAACGGCGGTGGCCGTCGCTAAACTCCACCAGCACCCGCGTCTTGGCCGAGGTGCCGGCCCGCCCGTCCAAGATGCGCACCTTGTAGTCGGCCAGGTGAATGGCCTCCAGTTGCGGGTAAAACTCCAGCAAGGCTTTGCGCAGCGCCCCATCCAAAGCCGCCACCGGCCCATTGCCTTCCGCTGCCGTCACCCGCGTCTGCCCCCGCACCGCAATCTTCACCGCCGCCAAGGACTGCACCTCCGTTGCCTCGCCGCTGGGATCCCAGTCTTTGCTGCTCCAGTCGGAGCGGGTGGTGGCGCTGACATGGAAGCTGAGCACCTCAAACGGATGCGAGCGCTGCCCCAACAGCTCCCGCACCAAGAGCTCAAAGCTGGCCTCAGCGGCCTCAAACTGGTAGCCCTGCAGCTCCAAGGTCTTCAGCCGCTCTAGGATCAAGCGGGCCTGGGGATCCGACTTGTCCAGCCGGATCCCGAACTCGGCCACCTTGCTGAGGATATTGCTCAACCCCGCCTGATCCGAAACGACGATGCGCCGGCAGTTGCCCACCTGCTCCGGAGCAATGTGCTCGTAGGTAAGAGGGTTTTTCTGAACAGCGCTGACATGGATCCCACCCTTGTGGGCAAAGGCGGATCGGCCCACGAAAGGAGCATGGTCGTCCGGGGCCAGGTTGACCACCTCACTGATGGCGCGGGAGATCTCTGTTAGGTGTTGCAGCTTTCCCTCGGGCAGACAGCGGTAGCCTAGCTTGAGTTGTAAGTTGGGGATAACGCTGCACAGGTCGGCATTGCCACAGCGCTCCCCGTAGCCGTTGATGGTGCCCTGCACCATGCGCGCCCCCGACTGTACTGCCGCCAGGGCATTGGCCACAGCAGTGCCAGAGTCGTTGTGGGTGTGGATCCCCAAGGGCAAATGCCCCAGGTGATGGGATTCGGCCAAGACGGCTGCCGTGATGGCGGCGATCTCGTGGGGCAGGGATCCGCCGTTGGTATCGCAGAGAACCAGCCACTCCGCCCCTGCCTCGGCAGCCGCCACGAGGGTTTGCAGGGCGTAGTCGGGGTTGTGGCGGTAGGCGTCGAACCAGTGCTCGGCATCGTAGATCACCCGCCGCCCTTGGGAGCGCAAATAGGCGATGGTGTCGCGGATCATGGCCAGGTTTTCCTGCAGCGTGGTGCCCAGCCCCTCCGTAACATGCAGATCCCAAGACTTGCCAAAAACCGTCACGTAGCGGGTTCCCGCCGCCAAGATGGCCTGCAGCAGGGGGTCATCGGCTGCCCGCCGCCCCGGCTTGCGGGTGGAGCAAAAGGCCACCAGCTCCGCCTGCTCCAGCGGCTCTTCCCGCAGTTGCCAGAAAAATTGTCCATCTTTGGGATTGGCCCCCGGCCAGCCCCCCTCAATAAAGGGGATCCCCAGCCGATCCAGCAGCTTGGCAATCTGCACCTTATCTGGCACCGACAGCGACAGCCCCTCCCGCTGCGCCCCATCCCGCAGCGTGGTGTCGTAGAGGGTGATGGCGACCGGAGAATCTGCTTCAGTCTTCATACCGCATCAACTTTTTGTAAAAGGCGGTGGTGAAATCCGGCGGCTGCCCCCGCTGCACCAGCGCTACCACGTCGATGAGGTAGTCCACAAACTCGTAGTTGGCGATGGAGAGCTGGTAAGTGAGCTCGGCATCCTGATCGAAGACCACCTGCACCACGGTCAGATCTGCGGGCAACAGCGACGTGTGCCAACTGGCCAGGAAACGCACGGGCTTGTCTCCCTCGATGGCCCTCTGTCCTTCCAGGCTGCCTTTTTTGTAAAGGCCCACGGCCAGGGGCAGGTACTGCCGGCGGGCAACCGCGTAATAGGGCTGATAGAGGGACACTTCCGACGGGCCGGCGGGTTCGAGCTGCAGAGCCATGGCGTGTCAAGGGAAGAAAACGGTTAAGGACGGCAACAACCCCAACTGCAATCCAGCCTACCGCCTCGACGACTTGCTGGTCTAAGGGTTAGGGGCTCTAGGAGGGATCCGGCACCTTCTTTGGGAGAAAAGCGTTGGAAAGTCGAGAAGCTCTGCGGAAGAATAGGAGAAGTAAAGAGGGGATCCCCCCAAGCGACTCCCTCTTCGGCATGTCCTGGACCCATGGACACCAACCAAGACAGGAACATCCCTTCCCCCGCCCCAGCTCTGGCGACGGAGTGGGATCCCGTGCTGCAGCAAAAGTTTGAGCAGCTTGCCCAGATCTTGGCCAAGATGGGGCGGGTCTTGGTGGCCTACTCAGGCGGGGTGGATAGCAGCCTGGTGGCCAAGCTGGCCTGGGATCAGTTGGGGGAGGGGGCCCTGGCCGTCACTGCCGCCTCCCCTGCCCTTTTGCCCGAAGATCTGGAGGAGGCCATCTGGCAAGCCCAATCCATCGGCATCCGCCACCAGATCGTCGAGACCCAGGAGCTGCAGGATCCCCGCTACGCCGCCAACCCCGCTAACCGCTGCTACTTCTGCAAAAGCCACTTGCATGACCTGCTGTGCCGGCTGGCGCAAGCCCAAGGATACGACTACGTGGTGGATGGCCTCAACGCCGACGATCTGGCCGACTACCGGCCGGGAGTGCAGGCAGCTCGAGAGCGGGGCGTGCGTTCCCCCCTGGCGGAGGTGGGGATGAGCAAGCTGGAGGTGCGGCAACTGTCTCGCCATCTGGGCCTGCCCTGGTGGGATAAGCCGGCTCAGCCCTGCCTCAGCTCCCGCTTTCCCTATGGCGAGGCCATCACTGCCGAGAAGCTGCGCCGAGTGGGGGCGGCAGAGCGCTATTTGCGCAGCTTGGGCTGGCACCAGGTGCGGGTGCGCTCCGAGAAAGATACTGCTCGCATCGAACTGCCCCCTCACCAGATCCGAGAGTTTGTGCAAAAAACCGATCTGGAAGCGCTGGTCAGGGCTCTGCAATCCTTCGGCTACCTCTACGTCAGTCTCGATTTGGAGGGCTACCGCAGCGGCAAGCTCAACCGCGCCCTCAACCCGCCCCCGCCGACAACGGGCTGAGCCAGCCCGGGGGCTTGGGCTGAAGTTTTGCGCAGGTTTGGGGGAGTATGAAAGGGTTTTGGTGGCTCTGGCTTTGCTTGGGGGTGTTTGGCCTGGCAACGGCTGCTCCTGCCTCAGCCCAGAAAGACCAGGTGGCAGCCGCTCAGCCTGGGGATACGAGTGCCCCCGATACCCTTGCGGATCGCACGTTACGGCTGCGCTCCGACCGCCAAACCTTCGACCAACGGGCGCAGGTTTTCCAGGCGGAAGGAAATGTGGAGATGCGGCTGGGCCGCTCTGTGCTGCGGGCAGACCGCCTGCGCATCGAGCTGCAACAGCGGCGAGCCGTGGCCGAGGGCAATGTCTCGGTGGAGCTGCATCGGCAGCGCATCCAGGGATCCCGCCTGGAATACGACTTTGAGCGGGAGCAGGGAGTTTTGGAAGAGGCCTTCGGGCAGGTGGATATCGGCCAGTTGCAGGCCGCCGGATCCCCGGCAGCGGCCCTCTCGCCGCAGCGGCTGGTGCGCTTTCGCGCCGTTCGCATCCGCTTCGCTGCCAACAACTGGGAAGGAGAGCAAGTGCAGTTGACCAACGACCCGCTAGATCCGCCAGAGCTGGAGATCCGCAGCCCGCGAGTGACCTCCGCCCTGCAGCCGGATGGTTCCAGCCTGCTGATGGCCGAGGCGGGGCAACTGGTTTTCGACCAGGTCTTTTTTTTGCCCCTGCCCATTCGGCTGCGTCTTGACTCCTTCAACCGTCAGCCTCCGGTCAGCCTTTTTTACGATGACTTCGACCGGGAAGAACTGCGGCGCGGCCTGATCCTGCAAGCCAACATCGAGCTGCTGCAGGATCCCAACCTCAGCTTGGTGCTCTCCCCCCAACTGTATCCGCAGCGCCTCTGGGGGAGCCTCCAAGGGATCCGCGATGGGGTTGGGCTGCGGACGGATTTTCGTTGGCGGCAACCGGAAGCCAATGCCCAAACCTCGCTGTTTGCCGAGCTGCGCGGGATCGTCTTCGAGGAATTTGCTCGGCGCTTGCGGGCGCAGGTCGAACACCGCGTTACCACCGGCGACGGCGGCCAAGTCACCTACACCTATGCTTATCGGGAGCGTTTTTTCAGCGGGCGGCTGGGGTTTCAGATCGTGGAAAATCGCTTCGGTGTCAGCTACAACTCGCCCACCCTCCTTCTCGGCGACACCGGCTTGAATTTCAGCTACCGCATAGCCGCCGACTCCATCGACGCCCTAGGACAACTCGGCGACATCGACACCGATCCCGATCTAGCCCTGGCCAAGACCACCGACCGCATCCAGCTCACCCGACTGCAACTGGGGGCAACCGTGAGCCGCTCCTTTCCCATTTGGCGGCCCCCCAAGACGGCAGCAGATCCCCCACCCCGCTTTTCCGCTTTGCCCATCGAACAGGGAATCTGGCTCAACACCGGCCTCAGCAGCAGCCAGTCGTTCTACTCCAATGGCCGTGCCCAAAGCTATACTGCCGGCAGCATTGGCCTCGACGCGGTAATCGGGGCTTTCGTGGCCGATACCTTCGACTACACCAACCTGAGGGTGACCTACTCCAATGGCTTTTTGGCGGGGGCCTCGCCGTTTTTGTTCGACCGCATCACCACGCGGGAGCAGCTTGTTCTGGGCTTTTTACAGCAACTGTACGGCCCGCTGCGGGTGGGGGCCGAAACCACACTGGATCTCCAATCCGGCCAGCAGGTGGATACCACCTATCGCCTGGGTTACGACCGCCGCACCTATGGATTTAGCTTGCAATACAATCCGGTGCGTCAGTCGGGGGCGCTGGAGCTGCGGGTGGAGGGCCTGAACTGGGATCCCCGCCAGTCCTCGCCGAAGCCGACGACCGGAGCGAGCCTCCACGAGCCGTGATCCCCAAACTCCCAAGGGGACTCAAAATGTAATCTTAACTACTGCTCTGCGGAGATTCTCTGTGAGAAATTGCCTCGCCGCAGGCAGAAATTTCAATCCAAATCCCTCCTGATTTGAAGGGCCATTCTGAAAAATCAAAACGGTAAGATAAAATACAGAAATTACTTTTCCAGGATTCATTTTTGCTGGTTGGGATCGCCGTATCAAAGGCTACTGCAGCGATCCCCAGGCGGTGTTAGGGTAGATAATAGGCTGAGCAGAGTGGGCTGGTGATCTAATTATGCAAACACTTGATGCGATCCCCGACAAAAAACGAGTAGAGCGAATAACCTGTAGCTACATCAACGCGACCAGCTCCGTTCAGGTGGTTCGCATCACAAATATCGAGAACTGGTACTTTGAGCGGGTGGTCTTCCCAGGGCAGCGGCTGCTGTTTGAGGCAGTGCTGGGAGCCAAACTGGAGATCCACACGGGCATGATGGCCAGCTCCATCCTGACGGATATCATCCCTTGCGAAAAGCTGCGCGTGCGAGAGACGGAGCCGGTGACGGTGGGCGCCTAGATGCCCCGAGGCCAGCGGTGTGGACTAGGTCTCGCGACCTTGCTCCTTTCTCTCCTCTCTTTCCGGGCTAGGGGAAGGTTGGGGTGAGGGGCGAGGCTTGGGCGGCAGTGGGATCTCAAGGAAACGGGCGCTCAACCGCACCGGGCTGATCTCGCGCCGTTGCGGCGGCCACGGGATCCCCAGCCAACGGGCCGTGAGCTCCAGCAGGCTGGGGGGCGGTGTGGGAGTAGGGGTGGGCGTTGGTGGTGGGGTGGGGTACAGATCCAAGCGCGGCGGACGGGGGGTGCTGACCCGAAAAGCATCGGGGGGAGGTTGGGTCAGCGGCACATTGGGATCCCCGCACCCCAGCAGGCCCAGCCCCAGCAGGATGTACAGCGTTGCGGTGCCTCTGCTTCTCATGAACAAGCTGCCGAGCATCGACACCAGACTATCACCGGGATCCCAGGGCTCTGAGCTGGGTTTGCAGATCTGCTTCCAGGGCAGATAGCTCGCGAGCTATGGCTGCGTAGCGGTTGGCAGTCAAGTTTTTGGCGATAAATTGCTCCAGCAGTTGCTGATCCCGGGCAACCATCTGGTTAAAGTACTGCTCTACGGGAACCCGTGGGTCTTCGATCAAGGCTCTGCACATCTGCAAAGCCGTGATCAACTGGGCCCGCACCTGCAAAAAGAGCGACTGGATATACCGCTGCTCGGCCTCGCTCAGTTGGCGAAAATCTCGCCAATACTGGCCCCCCTCCAGCGATTGTTGGAGCTCTTGCACCCAGCGGTTGTACTCTTTTACCTTGCGGGCGAGATCGCTGGCAAACTCCATGATCTTGGGAGGGCTATTTAGGAGGTGGGCCTCCTGCCAGCGCTGGCGAATGCGGCGCAGGCTCTGCTGCAGCTCCAAGCTGGCCCAGAGGAGGCCCAGCAAAACCACCGCCAGCAACACGACGGCCACTGTATACAGTAGCCAATAGCCGGGATCCCGCATCCCCAAAAAGATCACCAGGGCAACCACCAACAGGCAGAGGGCCAGCATAACCCAGAAGCGCAGTTGTTGTTGTTGCAGACGCAGGTACCCTTCCCTCAGGCCAAATGCTTCACAGCAAGCCTCCAGATCCGCATCCATGATCTGGCGAAACTCCTCTAGAGAGATTGGTTCGGCAGTGATCATCGAAGACCCTCGCAACGCAATCTGGGTTGAAGTCCAGGCCGTTAGGATTTGCCCTGCCAATTCCGCGCGGCTTCCGTACTCTCCTCCAGCGGCTCCAGCACCTCGCTGGCTGGAACCACCATCAACCCATAGCCCCCTTCGCGACAAAAATCGACGATCTCCTGAGTATCAAAGCGCTCGGCCAGCGGCTTGGGCAGCCCCTGCTGGGCCAGCCTTTGGGCATATTTTTTCGCCCCAAAGGCGCTCTCAAACGCAATGACAATGTCCTGCCCCCCGATCTGGCGTGTGCAGATCCCCTCTTGGCCATTGGCTTGGTAAAGCAGCACGATGACCTGGGAAGGCAAGTCTTCCGGGCTAGCCCAAGCCAACTCCTTCTCAGCCTGGGATCCGCCGCCGAGCAACACATCCCGCGCCTCGTTGAGCCGTGCCAGTTGCGCCTCCAGCAAGGGCCTTTGCCGTTCGTCCTCCAGCTCCAAGAGGGCGGCACTGAGGGTTTGATATTCTCGAAACCACTTCCTCCGGATCTCCCGTTCGCTGGCATCCGGCGGCAGGTTGAGAACTTGGAGGGCCTCGGCGGTGTCCATCGACAGCCTCTGCTCGGATTGAGAGGAACGTCACTGTCCACAGTCTAGACTAACCGCTCTGGGAGCTTTGAGAGGGGGACTCTTCCAGGGATCCCCGCTCCTTGGCGCTGTCAGCCGGTCGTTGGGTAGGAAGCCGAACTGCTGAGCAATTCCCCTTGCACCACGTTCGAGATGCCGCCAGCGGGGTGGGCAGATATCGGGCTTGGCCAACTGGATAGGCAAATCGGGCAGAGCAGCAAAGGATGGTGTGGCACAGCAAGTGGGGGTTGCCTGCCAGCAGCTACTGCAAGTTGTGAAAGAATCGCCGCTCTCCCCCTGCGTGGGAGCAAGCCGGCAGGGCTGCGGACAACGTCAAGGTTAATTCTCAGTTAAGAAAAAAGCCGTTGCGGGGTGTAATCCCGCTGCATCTATGAGAAGATGGTAAAGCTGTGCTTTTTGTTCGCACGGCTTCGGTAGTCTATCTGGCCAATTAGGGGATAGTATGCTGCACACACTATCTGGCCAATTAGGGGATAGGTCTCTGGCTCTGATCGGGATCCACTGCATCCTAGAGCTTTACGACTGCCCGGCCAAACTTCTGGATGATGTTTCCCTGGTGCAACAGGCCTTGCGGGAGGCAGCAAGACGCTCCAACTCCACCCTCTTGGGCGAGCTTTGCCATCCGTTTGAGCCACAGGGGATCACGGCTCTGGCCCTTTTGGGAGAATCCCATATCTCCATTCACACTTGGCCCGAAGCGGGCTATGCAGCGGTGGATGTGTTCACCTGTGGTCGCCACACGCGGCCCGAAGCAGCCTGTGAATACTTGATCCAGGTGTTTCAAGCGCGGCGGTATTCGCTGCGCAAGCTACCTCGCCGAACCACGGATGCGGCACCCATTGAAGAGATGGCGGATTTTCCCGAAGCGCTAAGCTGTGAAACGGCCGGACGAAGGCGCTGAGATCCCGCCACTTTTTGTCAGGTGTCCTATGAACACCCCAAAGAGCTTCTTCTGGGCGCAGGAGTACTTCACCCCCTGGGACTACACTGCCCGTGCCATCACGCGCATTCTGGCCTACCGAAAAACCCGTTTTCAGGAGATGCTGATCGCCGAGACGGGAGCCTATGGCAAGGGCCTGATGCTGGATGGCCACTGGCAGTCCACCACGGCGGACGAATTCCTGTACCACGAGGCTCTGGTTCATCCGGCCCTGGTGCAGGTCGTCCAGGCGGGTGGGATCCCGCGGCGAGTGTTGATATTGGGTGGTGCGGAAGGGGCGACGCTGCGGGAGGTGCTGCGCTGGCGCTCGGTGGAGCAAGTGGTGATGGTGGATATCGACGGGGAGGTGGTGGAAGCCTGTCGAGAGCATCTGCCGGAAATGCACCAAGGATCCTTTGCGGATCCGCGGGCAGAGGTGGTGATCGCCGACGCCTTGGACTTTCTTGGCCAGACGGAGCCGATCTGGGACGCGATCCTTTCCGATCTGTCGGATCCCGTTGAGGCCGGCCCGGCCTACCGCCTCTTTACCCAGGAGTTTTTCCGCCAGGTTCGCTCCAAGTTGCAGACCGCTGGGGCTTTTGTCATCCAAGCTGGGCCGACGGGTCCAGTGGAGTTGTGGCAGCACACTCGCATCGTTCACACCTTGAAAACGGTGTTTGCTGCTGTGCAGCCCTACGCTATCTACGCCCCCACCTACGGCGGGCCGCTGGGGTTTGCCCTGGCAGCCCAGGATCCCATCTCTTCCAGGCCGGAGCCCGAACAGGTCGACCAGATCCTGGCCCAACACCTGGATCCCGACCGCGGAGCGCTGCGCTTCATCGATGGCATCACCCTCCTGGGACTCTACCAGGTTCCCGCCCACCTGCGCCGTGCCATTGCTGCTGAGACCACCGTCTACACCCTGGCCAACCCTCCTCAGGTCGAGTAATCTGGCGGCCCAATCCGCGATTAAAAGTGGGATCCCAGGGTATTTGTCTTCGGTGCCATAACTTGGTAGATTCGTGAGCAGCCGAATTTTGCTTCCCCGATGAAAGTCCTGGTTATTGGTGGTGACGGATACTGCGGCTGGGCAACGGCCCTACACCTGTCCAACAGGGGCTATGAGGTGGCCATTCTCGATTCCTACGTGCGCCGCCTCTGGGATCTGCAGCTAGGGGTTTCTACCCTGACGCCCATTGCCCAGCTCGAGCAGCGGGTGGATCGCTGGAAGGGGCTGACCGGCAAGGATATTCCCATTTTCGTTTGCGACGTCACCAACTACGAGGCCCTCATTTCTTGCATGCGTCGCTTTGAGCCGGAGGCCATCGTCCACTTTGGCGAGCAGCGCTCTGCTCCCTACTCGATGATTAGCCGCGAACATGCGGTGATGACCCAGGTCAACAACGTGGTGGGCACCCTGAACATCCTCTACGCCATCAAGGAGGAGTTTCCCGACTGCCACCTGGTGAAGCTGGGCACCATGGGCGAGTATGGCACCCCCAACATCGACATCGAGGAGGGGTACATCACCATCGAGCACAACGGCCGCAAGGATACCCTGCCCTATCCCAAACAGCCGGGTTCCATGTATCACCTCTCCAAGGTGCACGACAGCCACAACATCCACTTCGCCTGCCGCGTCTGGGGCCTGCGGGCTACCGACCTCAATCAAGGGGTGGTGTACGGCGTGTTAACAGAAGAAACCGGCATGGATGAGGTGCTGATCAACCGCCTCGACTACGATGGCGTGTTCGGCACGGCCCTGAACCGCTTTTGCGTTCAAGCCGCAGTGGGCCACCCCCTGACGGTGTACGGCAAGGGGGGCCAAACCCGTGGCTTCCTGGATATCCGCGATACGGTGCGCTGTGTGGAGCTGGCCATCGCCAATCCTCCTGAGCCAGGTCAGTTCCGGGTGATGAACCAGTTCACCGAGCAATTTAGCGTGGAGCAACTGGCGCTGATGGTGCAAAAGGCCGGAGCCGCCATGGGCCTGAAGGTGGAAATCAACTACTTGGAAAACCCCCGTGTCGAGCTGGAGGAGCACTACTACAACGCCAAAAATACCAAGCTCCTAGACCTGGGCCTACAACCCCACTACCTATCTGACTCGCTTTTGGACTCGCTGCTCAACTTCGCCCTCAAGTACAAAGACCGCGTGGATGTGCGGCAGATCCTGCCCAAGGTGAAGTGGAAGGGCTAGCTCTCCAGGCAAGCTTGGGCCAGGCTCAGCCAGCCGCGGGCCAGATTCTCCAGGTCATAGCCCCCTTCTAACCCGAAGACGGTCTTGCGGGTCACCTCCTCCAGGCAGAGGTGGGCCATGCGGCCAAAGTCTTCCGGCTCCAGCAGCATACTGGCCAAGGGATCCCCTTTGGCACAGTCAAAGCCGGCGCTCACCAGCAGCAAATCCGGTTGGAAGGCCCGCAAAAACGGCAAGACCTTCTCATCGAGAGCTTTTTTGTAGACCGACCAGTCTGACCTGGCAGGCAGAGGCACGTTGCAGAGGTTGCCGTGGATCCCGGTTTCCTCGGCCAAGCCCGTGCCAGGGTAGAGGGGAAACTGATGGATAGAGGCATAGGCCAGTTGGGGGTGACGCTCCACCAACGCCTGCGTGCCGTTGCCGTGGTGCACATCCCAATCGAAAATGGCTACCCGCCTCACCCCCGGCTGATCCAGGGCCCAGAGGGCGGCAATGGCGGCGTTACTGAAGAGACAAAACCCCATTGCCCGTTCCGGCTCCGCGTGATGCCCCGGCGGGCGACACAGCACCAAAGCAGGCTGAGCCGCGGCCAAAGCCGAGGCCGAAGCAGCAATCCAGGCTCCAACTGCCTGCCGCGCCGCCTCAAAGCTCGCTGGGGAAACGGCGGTATCGGCATCGAGGCGACCCCCTCCTGCCGCAGCCAACTCGGCCACCCGTTGAATGTGCCAGCGCGGGTGTACCCGCTCCAGTTGTGCAAGATCGGCCAAGGGGGGATCCCGCCATTCCAGATGCTCGGCGAAAGAGGCACCGCGCAGCGCCTTGACAATGGCCTGCAGGCGAGCCGGACGCTCGGGGTGAAACGGCCCGGCGTCGTGGCGGAGAAAAGTCTCAGAATAGTAAACGGGCAACATACCAGGGCAAGGTAGCGTTCTTGCAGTCTAGCCTAAGCCCATCTTCCCTCTACCCGTAGAAGGCTTCCGACATGGATCCCGCATAGGGATCAACGCCAAAAGAAGCTTGTTGCAGCTTTTGATTGACCACCTCCCGCACTACCGAGCGGAGCAATTCCAGCTCAGAAGGGTTGAGCTGATCGCGGCTGGGACACTCATCGGCAGCCAGCCACATATAAACAGCAGGAACCCGGTTTAAGATCTGCTGCATCAGCGCTTCCCGCTCCCTGGCATCGTGGAAAACCTGCTGATGGGGGTGCTCAGTACAGAGGACATTTTCCAGTTCTCCCAAAGCCAGGTACTCAACGATATTAACCAACATCTTTTCCATTTGTCCCTCCTAAAAATCCCCGTCGCTCTTAAAACAGGCATTAAACAAAAAGTGCAACTTTCTCCTTTCCTCCTTCGCCGCTCTTTGCCTCGGACTCTTGCCTACAGGCCGGATAGCTGAGCCGGCGGCAGATCCAGTCCACCAGCGGGAAGAGGTTGTGGATTTGTCTGCTAAGATCTCCCCTGCGGCCAATCCTTAGCCCCCTCTATTTGCCCCGTTTGCCCTCCCCTCTGCCGCTGAAAGCAGCCAACAATCAGCAGCCGGAAAATCTCTTCGCTGGTATCCGGTACCAACGAAAAATTATCGGCTTTTTGAGAAGGACAGGGTAGGCCATTTAACAAAGACTATAGAAACTCAACCGCAAGAGGGAAGAAGATCTTACCCAGCTACTCCTCCTCCAATACGCTAACACGTAACTATGTAGGAAGTTATGGGACTATTAAGAAGTTTGCACATTTCTTGACGATCGGCTAACACTTTCGTTTGGCAAAGACACCCACTTGAAGAGCTAAGCGGAGCAACTCTTCGCCTGGCTACAAGCTCTGAAAAGCTGCCAAGATCTAAGGATCTAAAACTATGTCTAGCCTGCTATTGGCAAATCGACTCGCTGAGCCTGGATCCAGAAAGATTCCAGGTCGTAATAGTCTCTTTCCTCCTGCATGAACACATGGATGATGAGATCGGCATAGTCGATCAGTATCCAAGAGCCTGACTCTTGACCTTCGATGCGGCGCGGACTCTGTTGCCACTCCTCCCAAACCTTTTCCTCGATTGCTCGGGCAATGGCCCGTACTTGCGTAAGCGAGTAGCCACTGATCAAAAGGAAGTAATCCGCCAACGTGGAAATTTGGGATACATCCAGCAGGACAATGTCGCCGCCTTTTTTTTCTTCTGCTGCGCGAGCTGCGCTCAACGCCATGCGATAGATGGGATCCCTGGCACGGACAGGCATGGACTGTAGCAACTAAAACCCTCCTGAAACGACTGAATTGACTGGAGACACAATCTCCTCCGAACCTTTTTTACCCAAAGGATGCAGCAGAAAATGATTCCGAGTCATGAGTGTGCGTGGATGGATCACCTGATACCGGTTTAGCAGAAATCTCAGGCTGAGATCGCAAACCCCCACCACAGCTTTAGATAAATCTACAAAAGCTAGTCGTCGCAGATGTTCTAGCTCCGGACTGTTGCCGCGGTTGGGTTCCAGAGCATCGGCTACAAAAACCACACAACTGAGCGGATCCATGCCGGGCCGTCCCAGGGTGTGGTTGGCGATGGCTGCCAAGATCTCCGCATCCTGCACCTGAAATCGCTCCCGTGCCAGCAGGGATCCCACCTCGGCATGGAGAAGGTGGGGCTCGGCCCGCTCGATCTCGTCCAACTCCCGCTCCTGAGCGACGCTCTGCAGCAGTTGCTCCGGGGGGAAGGACTTGGCCAAGTCGTGCATCAGCCCTGCCCAAGCAGCTTTTTGCTCATCCAGCCCATAGTGAGCTGCCAGTTGCCGGGCCATCGCCTCTACCCCCAAGATGTGGCGAAGGCGAGGGGGGGGCACCTGCTCCTGGAGCCAGGCCAACACCTCTTCCCGCCGTAAGACCGGGCTAGTCATTTTGCAACTTCAGCACCGCCATAAACGCCTCTTGGGGCACCTCGACGGTTCCCACCGCCTTCATGCGCTTTTTCCCCTCCTTTTGTTTTTCCAACAGCTTGCGCTTGCGGGTCACATCCCCCCCATAGCACTTGGCCAGGACATTTTTGCGCAGGGCAGGAATAGTTTCGCGGGCTATCACCCGAGAGCCAATTGCTGCTTGAATGGGCACCTCAAACTGGTGGCGTGGGATCAGCTCGCGCAGCTTGGCTACCAAAGACCGGCCCACATAAAAGGCTTTGTCCCGATGCACAATGGTGGACAGAGAATCCACCACGTCGCCGTTGATGAGGATGTCCAAGCGCACCAGGTCGTCGGCGCGGTAACCCACCATTTGGTAATCCATACTGGCGTAGCCGCGGGTGCGAGATTTCAGTTGATCGAAAAAGTCGGTGACCACTTCTGCCAGCGGTAGCTCATACACGAGCGTAGTTCGACCCTGCGCCAGGTATTTCATGTCCTTAAAGGTGCCGCGTTTGGTCTCGCACAGCTCCATCACGGTACCGACAAATTCCTCAGGAAGAATCACCTCTACCCTCACAATCGGCTCCTCAATGCTGGTGCGCTCGTTGGGGGGAGGCAGCTTGCTGGGATTGTCTACCCGAATCACAGAGCCATCGTTGAGGGTAACCTGATACACCACCGTCGGAGCGGTGATCACCAAATCCAGGTTGTATTCCCGCTCCAGGCGTTCCTGCACCACCTCCATGTGCAGCAGGCCCAAGAAACCACAGCGGAAGCCAAAGCCCATCGCAGGGGAAACTTCCGGCTCAAAGTAGAGGGCGGCATCGTTGAGCTTCAGTTTTTCCAGAGCTTCTTTGAGTTCGGCGTATTGATCGGAGTTGCTGGGGAAGAGGCCGCAGAAGACCATCGGCTTGGCTTCTTTGTAGCCGGGCAGAGGCTCAGAGGCCTTGCGATGGACAAGTGTGATGGTATCCCCGACACGGGCGTGCTCGACACTTTTAATGGCGGCGGCAATGTAGCCCACTTCCCCAGCATGGAGAGACGCAACGGACTCTTGATGAGGGCGCATCACCCCCAGCTCGGTAATTTCGTATTCCCGACCGGAGGCCATGAAGCAGATCTTATCTCCCGTCTTCACCTCCCCATCCATGATGCGCACATAGACAATCACGCCGCGGTAGGAGTCGTAGTAGCTATCGAAAATTAGGGCCCGCAAGGGATCCGCCACTGTATCCCGCGGCGGGGGCACCCGCTGCACAATGGCCTCTAGGATCTCTGGGATGCCGATGCCCATTTTGGCAGAGGCCAAGATCGCTCCGCTGCAATCGAGGCCGATGACCTGCTCGATCTCGGCGATCACCCGCTCCGGCTCCGCCCCCGGCAGGTCGATTTTGTTAATGACCGGGATGATCTCCAGGTTGTTCTCCAGGGCCAGATAGACGTTGGCCAGGGTCTGCGCCTCCACACCTTGAGAGGCATCCACCACCAGCAGCGCCCCTTCGCAGGCGGCCAGGGAGCGGGAGACTTCGTAGGTAAAGTCCACATGCCCCGGCGTATCGATGAGGTTGAGGACATAGTCTTGGCCGTCTTGGGCGCGGTAGTTCATGCGGGCCGCCTGCAGCTTGATGGTGATGCCCCGCTCCCGTTCCAGTTCCATGTTGTCCAACAGTTGCGGCTTCATCTCGCGGGCTGAAACGGTGCCGGTCGCCTCCAGCAGCCGGTCGGCCAGGGTGGATTTACCGTGGTCGATGTGGGCGATGATGGAAAAGTTGCGAATGCGGGAGACGGGAACGTCGGTCATAAAAACCTGGTTGGGGCAAAGATTTTTTACAATGCTAGCCTCTTTGGCCCTCTGCCTGGGCCAAGGTTGCCCAGAAGTTAAAGTGGCTGGGACAGCTTTTCCCGGCAACGCCGACGATGGCCGGTGTAACAGATGGGTCGCTTGCGTGGCAGCAATTTTACCAAGCAGACTTTCTCTCAAGGCGGAGAAACCCGAAGGACCTCAGGTGGGTTGTGACAACTCCGCCGGGGAGCTGTGGGGCCAGCTCGAGAGTAGAGGGATCGGCCCTACTTATCCAGCTTCTCGATGTAGGGGCGAATGTCGTTGAGGTCGATGTAGCGATCGGTGGCATTGCGCAGCTCGCGGGCGATCATTCCTTCAGTGGAGACGACTGTAATCAAAGTGTTTTTGGAGCGCAACAGCTCAACGGCCCGCTCAAAATCGCCATCGCCGCTAAACAAGATGATCCTGTCGTATTGCCCAACCGTGTTGAACATATCGATGACGATCTCGATATCCAGGTTGGCCTTCTGGGAGTAGCGGCCAGAGTCTTCGTCTCGATACTCTTTAAGGATCTTGGTGCGCACCGTAAAACCCAAGCTGATCAGAGCATCTCGAAAGGCCCTTTGATCGTTGGGATCCTTGATGCCGGTGTACCAAAATGCGTTGACTAGCTCGACGTTGGGCTGTGACCTGACAAAATAATCCAAGACTCGGCGCGGGTCGAAAAACCAGCCATTTTTTTGTTGAGCATAAAACATATTGTTCCCATCGATAAAGATGGAAACCCGCGTGACGGGATGGCGAAACATAAAGATTTTTCTCGGAATAAAGGTGGACTGGTCAGGAAAAGAGGGTGAAAACGAGAGTGTCGATTATCCTAAGGTAAGGGTGGCCACGGCAGGCCAGCGCCTGCTGATACCGATCACCCATCATAGCGAAAACAGGGATCTTTTTCCCTAGCCATTAGCCCAGGCGCCTTTGGAGATCAGGGTGGGTTCCGGCTGCCGCAGGGCATAGCTGGATCCAGGGCGGTCGGCTTGGCTAACGTACAGCTCTGCCAATTGTCGGGCCAGGTTGCGGATGCGCCCAATGTAGAGGGTGCGCTCGGCTACGGCAATGACGCCGCGGGCATCGAGCAGGTTGAAGGTGTGGGAGCACTTGAGCACATAGTCGTAGGCGGGCAGGAGCAGCGACACCGCCAGCCGATCGGGAAGCACCTGTTTTTGCAGCTTCTGCTGTGTGGTTTCGATCAGGCGCTTGGCTTCAGCTTCGTAGAGGCGGAACAGCTCCAGCAGCATCTCGGGATCCGAATACTCGAAGTTGTAGTAGGACTGCTCCACCTCGTTTTGGAAATAGATTTGCCCATAGGTAATCCGGCCTAGGGAAGGGTGCTCACCCCAGCAGAGGTCGAAAACCGAGTCCACCCCCTGTAGGTACATGGCCAGGCGCTCTAGGCCGTAGGTAATCTCCACAGAAACGGGGCGACAATCCAGCCCGCCCACTTGCTGGAAGTAGGTGAATTGGGTTATTTCCATGCCATCTAGCCACACTTCCCAGCCCACACCCCAAGCCCCCAAGGTGGGAGATTCCCAATCATCTTCCACAAAGCGAATGTCGTGTTCTGCCGGGTCAATGCCCAGGGCCCGCAGGCTCTCCAGGTACACCTCCTGGATGTCGTCGGGGGAGGGCTTGATCAGAACCTGGTACTGAAAGTAGTGCTGCAGACGGTTGGGGTTTTGGCCGTAGCGCCCATCGGTGGGGCGGCGACAAGGTTCCACATAAGCCACCCGCCAGGGATCCGGCCCCAGGGCGCGCAAAAACGTGTGGGGGCTCATGGTGCCGGCGCCTTTTTCCAGGTCGTAGGGTTGCAGGATGAGGCAGCCTTGCTCCCCCCAAAACTGCTGCAGGCGAAAGATCAAGTCCTGAAAGGTGTGGGCTGACATACCAAGGGCTGAGCAGGGATACCTTATCCTACCAATCTCCCCCCCTCAGTCGATCAGCTCTTCTTGATCGGCATCCGCTGGGTCTGAGTGGTTCCACTCGATGGGCGGCATTTGGTCGAAGGCTTGTTTGAGGGCGCTGATACATTTACGCTGAACACTGCTGAACATCACTGTTCAACTATGCAGCGATAGCATTCTGCTTGTTTCCATTCGCGTTAGCGGGACGGAGTCCAAACAGAATGGCGGTATCCCGCAAAGCTTTGAGTAGAATACCCAAAGCGCAGTTTCCGTGTCGTCTTACTACCAATTTTCTGCTTTGCTTTGGCTACCATGTTGGCAGACTCGAAAGGTACTGAACATATTATACATTATTTTCAGTATAGTTGAGCTTATTATTGACTAGAGTCATGCTCTCCCAGAGCTTGCGCATCTTGGCCAGGTAGGGATCCCCGGTGCGCAGGCGCAGGCGCTGGGAGACTTTGAACTGATCCGCTTGTACCATCACCAGGTCGATGGGGGGGCCGACGGAGATGTTGGATTTCATGGTGGAGTCGATGGAGAGGAGACCCCGGCGTTGGTGCGGGAATCTGCCGCCATCACCAAGCCAGAACGGGTGAGGATGCCAAAACAGTAGGTCATGGGTGCAAGGGGCTCGGCTTCTCGACTGTAGGATCTCAAAGCAGCGCCGAACCGATTTTGCTGCGGATCTCTTCCCGGAGGCGCGCGGTAATGGAGGTCTCGTCCAAATCGGCCAAAATTTGGGCAATGGCGGCTTTGGGCCCTTCTGGCCCCCAACTGGCTCCTTGGGCCAGGTAGCGACGGGCCGCCTCCCCGATGGCGTAGCAGGAAAACCCGGCCAAGACCGCTTGCGTCAGGGCCACCGAACCGTAGGCCCCTAGGGAGAATCCTCCAGCGAAGGGCAGGGATCCCCCCAGCAAGGTTTTCAGGGATCCCAGGCCCAAGAGCGCCACCCATTCTCCTGCCCCCAGGCTGAGCATGCTGAGGACGATCTTCTGCAGCAGTTGTGCGGCTCCCGCGCTGCTCATGGGCCAGCCATAGAGGCGGGACAGGCGCAGGATCAAGGCAATATCCAGGGCCAGCCCTCCCAAGGTATCGAGCAGGGTAACGGGGTTGAGGGCAACGGCCAGCGCCTTGGTGCGGGCAGCGGCGGCGATGAGGTCTTGGGCTTGCTGGGCGCGGCTTTGCAGCTTGCGCTCGATGACCTGTTGGTTGACGCGATCGGCAAACAGGAGGGCATTCAAGGCCAGCAGGGAGCGCCCCTCCCGGTGCAGCACCTCCAGGATCTTCAGGCGCAGGGCGTCCACTTGGGGGGGGCCGATCTCCATCTCCACGCCGAAGCTGCCATCTGGCCTCTGCACCAGCCGCGGCACGCGCGGGGAGGCCGCCACCATGACGATCTCGTCGGGAGAAAGAAGTTGCCGCACCCGTTCGTTGCGGATCTTGTCGTAGATGGCCTGGCGATCCGCCTCCGGGTACTGGTCGATCTTGTTGAACACCAGCAGCATGGGCTTGCCCGCCTCCCGCAGGGCCGCCAGGGCCTCAAACTCCACCCGCGTCAGATCCCCGCAGACCACAAAGAGGATCAGATCGGCCCGCTGCGCCACCTCCTGGGCCAGCCGTGCCCGCTCCTCGCCGTCCACTTCATCCAGGCCGGGCGTGTCGATCAGCTCCAGACGGGATCCCTGCCAGTGACTAACCTGAACCGACTGCACCGAGGCAGGGGGCAGACGGGATCCCTGCAGGGCTGCTGCAGAGAAGGGGGATTGGGGGCGGGTTTCCCAACTGATGTTCCAAGCTGCCGCTTGCTGGGTGCGGGTAATGCCGTGGGTGGGCCCCGTCTGGAAGACCGGCTCCCCCAGCAAAGCATTGAGCAGAGAAGATTTGCCCCGCCCCACCAGGCCAAAGGCAGCGATGTGGATCACCTCGGTTTCCAGCTTGTCCAGCAGCGTCTGCAGGCTCTCCAGCTCCCCTTCCAAACCCGCCATCTCCTGGGGGCTTAGATCCAGTTGAGCCACCCACTGGCGCAGGCTGCGCTTGGCTTGCTGGTAGTTGAGGTCATCTTCTAGGGTGTTGCGGCGAGCCATGGCAGTGACGCTCAATAGCAGTGGAGAACAGCCCGGCAGGGGCGGGTGTCAACCCTCAACGACAACGATGACGATAAGCAGAAACGCTAATCTCAAAGAAAGGCAGTTGGCCTTGCCGGGATCTGCAACTTTAAAAATAACGTTGAGAACTGGGAGTTTGCGACAGGAGGTTTTTCATGCCGAGGGCCATCTGGAACGGGGTGGTTGTGGCGGAGACCGACCGCTACGAAACCGTGGAAGGCAACATCTATTTTCCGCCGGAATCCCTGCGCTGGGAATACTTCCAGCCCAGCTCCACCCACACCACCTGCCCCTGGAAAGGACAAGCCAGCTACTACACCCTGGTGGTCAACGGCCAGGAGAACAAAGACGCCGCCTGGTACTACCCGGATCCCAAGCCGGCTGCAGCCAACATCCGCGGCTACGTGGCCTTCTGGAAGGGCGTCGAGGTAGAACTCTAGCCGAGCCGAGTTGCCAACTGAGTATGATGGAGAAGAATTGGAGGGGCAATGCGATGCTGACCGATGGCCAGATTCCACGCAGCCCAACCCGCTGGGCAAGCAGGTGGTGTTGGGCCGGCTTGAGCCTCCTGTTGCTCGGTTGTGGCCCGGCAGGGTTTCGCACGCCGCGCCCCACGCTGGCCGGCAGCGGCCTCAACAGTATCTTCCCCGATGGGGAGCCCTCCTTCAGCGGGGATGGTCGCTACCTGGTGTTTTCCTCCGCCCGCGGCGGCAGCCAGGATATTTTTCTCTACGACACGGTGGAACAGCGGCTGGTGGACTTGCCCGGCCTGAATTCCAGCGACGTGGCCGCCACCTCGCCCGACATCAGCGCCGACGGCCGCTACATCGTTTACGTGTCCAATGCGCTGGGCAAATCGGAGATTTTTCTCTACGACCGCCAAACCCGCCGCGTTGAGAATATCAGCAGCCGGGTACCGGGAGATGTGCGCAACCCCACCATCAGCGGCGATGGCCGCTTTATCGCCTTTGAGAGCAACGGTCGCGGCCAGTGGAACATCGAGATCTTCGACCGTGGCCCGGCAGCGGCCACACGGCCCTCTGCCCCCAGCTCTTCTAATGCCGGCAGCAATCCCTAAGGGGATTCAGGAATAGCCAACCTGGACTTGTCGCATGCTCGCTGCCTTCGCCCAACGACTGGAGCCGCTGCACTCCAATGTCTTTGACCAGCTAGACCAGGCCAAGTGGGAGGCGCGCCGGTCGGGCTTGGATGTCATCGACCTTTCTTTGGGCTCCTCAGACCTGCCCCCGCCCCCGGAAGCGCTGGCAGCCATTCAGAGGGCCCTGGCAGATCCCTCCACCTATGGCTACACCCTGTTCCACGATACGGCCGAGTTTCGCGCCGCCTGCGCCCAATGGTATCTCAGGAAGTTCGGCCTGGAGATCGACCCAGAAACTGAGGTGCTGCCGCTGATCGGATCCCAGCAGGGAACGGCTCTCCTACCGCTGGCCCTGCTCAATCCCGGGGATGTTGCTTTGATCACCGACCCGGGCTACCCCTCCCATGGGGGCGGGATCCATCTAGCGGGCGGGATCCCTTACTACTTGCCCCTGCGGGCAGAAAACCGCTTCCTACCCCAGTGGGATGAGATCCCGAAGGAGATCTGCCGCCAGGCACGGCTGCTGGTGCTGAGCTATCCCCACAACCCCACCACTGCCACCGTTACCCCGGAGTTTTGGCAGGAAACGCTGCAATTTTGTCAGCGGTACAACATCGTGCTGGCGCACGACTTTCCCTACGTGGACTGGTGTTTCGACGGCCAGGTGGCTCCCTCGGCGCTGCAGGCGGATCCCGATAAGACCCGCACCATCGAGTTCTTTTCCCTCTCCAAGTCCTACCACATGGGGGGGTTCCGGGTGGCCTATGCTATCGGTAGCCGCGAGCTAATCCGAGCCTTGCGGCTGGTGAAGTCCACCATTGACTTCCACCCCTACCAGGGCATCTTGCGGGGAGCAGCAGCGGCTTTGGCGGCTCCCGATAGCTTTTTGGATAACTGGCGGCAGGTATACCGCAAGCGACGGGATCTTGCGGTGGCCGCTCTGCACCGCATCGGCTGGCCCGTGCCCCTGCCGGAGGCCACCATGTACCTGTGGGCACCTTTGCCCGAGTTCTATCGCGGCTCTTCAGCCCAGTTTTGTCTAGACTTGGTACGGGCTACCGGGGTGGCTCTGTCGCCAGGCTCAGGCTTTGGCCCCGGCGGCGAAGGCTATGTCCGCTTTGCGCTGGTGGCAGAGGGATCCCGGCTGGAAGAGGCAATAGAACGAATTGGGGAATTTTTGGGCAAAGGCACTTCTGGTCTCCGGCAGGCCTAGTCGCATAGAGCCAGCTTAGAAGCAGCAAGGGGGCAGGCTACAGATGTTCCTCTGAGGCCGGTTGTTGTCCCCGTCCTGGCCTTTTAGGCTGCCAGTATTAGCTGCAGCCAGTGCCGGCTAATCTGAGCCAGGATAGGAGTTGTGTTGGCCCAGTTGGCTCCCAAGGGGCATGGAAAAAGAGACGCTCGAGAGTTTTTTGTCCATCCGCGGGGTGATGGGGGTAGCGCTCCTGAGTCGAACAGGCCGCCCTTTTTTCTACCGTTCTTTTCAGAACTTGGACAGCCGACAGCAGCAGGCCCTCACCGAAGGGCTGTTTCAGGTTTTGCAAACCATGCCCCCAGGACTGGACTATTTTGACTTTCAGTTTGCCGAGCAGCGGGTTTTCGTTTACCCTTTGGGGCCGGAGTGGGTGCTGCTGGTGGCGGTCAATGACGACCTGGTGATGCCGGTCTACACCTTGGCCGTCAACCGCCTGCGAGCCGAGCTGCAACGGGATACGCCGAAGGGCCTGGCCACCTTGCGCCTGTTGACCAGCCAGGCGGAGACGGGTCGGAACCTTACCCAACCCAGCTCCACCCTAGCAGAAGGCAAGCCCACACCAAGGGAGGAGGCGACCCAGCCGGCAGCGACAGGCAGCCGCATGGAGATGGATGTCTTCGTGCAATCTCTCAATCGTCTTTGCCAGATCACAAGCGGCTATTTGGGCAAGGCGGTGATCGTCAACTATTGGAAGGCGGCGCGGCAGGAAGTGGTGGAACGCCAGGGATCCTCAGCCGAGTGGCTCCATCAGTTCGAGATCGAGCGCAGCGGACAAATCCACTACAAGGGCACCCTCAAGGAGCTGGACGAATCTCAACAAAAGGTGCTGCGGGACTGGGTGCTGGCTTTTTTCCGCCGCTGCGAAGAGGTGATCCACGATTTTCGCAATTTAATCAAATCGGCGGAATTGCGCTTTTGACATGCTCCCTAAGGCCACAACACCCCCGCCCCGCAAAGGCTGGGCGGCTCTTGGCCGCGGAAAATCCAGGCTAAGCTATGACCATAGCCACCGTGGATCACGCTAGGTGCAGACGGGATCCCTGCCTGGGGATGTCCCTTCTTGTCGCCGCAAGCCGACCCAGCGAAAGATCCGCTTTGCTACCGCGATGCCGCCGGATCCCTCGTTACTATGGGGTTGCGGCACTCTACGCGAAGGAGTCGCTATGCTGAGAATCGTCACCCAGCTAGCCGAGGCTGAAGCCGAGCTTAGACGGATCTCGGAGCGCACTCAGGCTGACCAGAACTTGCACCGCGAGGCAACCGTGCGGGAGATCCTACAAGCGGTACGCCGCCAGGGGGATCGCGCTCTCCTGGCCTACACGGCGGAGTTCGACCAGGTGGAGCTGAGCGTAGCCGAGCTAAAGGTGTCGGGGGCTGAGCTGGAGGCAGCCTACCAGGCGGTATCTCCGCAACTGCTATCGGCCCTGCGCTTGGCCAAACAGCGCATCGAAGCCTTTCACCGGCAGCGGGTGCCCAGCAGTTGGGTGAGCTTTCCCGGCCCCGAGATCGTCTTGGGCAAGCAGTACCGCCCGGTGGATCGCGCTGGCCTCTACATTCCAGGAGGGCGGGCCGCCTATCCCAGCACGGTGTTGATGAACGCCATTCCGGCCAAGGTGGCGGGGGTGCCCGAGATTGTCATGGTGACCCCGCCGGGATCCGACGGGCTGGGGGGCAAGGGGATCAGCCCGGCTATTTTGGTGGCCGCCCAAGAAGTGGGCATCCACACCATCTATCGCGTCGGCGGGGCCCAGGCTATTGGGGCCTTGGCCTATGGCACCGAGACCATCCCCAAGGTGGACGTGATCACCGGCCCCGGCAACATCTATGTGACGCTGGCCAAGAAGCTGGTCTACGGCACGGTGGGGATCGACTCGCTGGCGGGGCCTTCCGAGGTGTTGATCATCGCCGACGAGAGCGCCAATCCCCTCTACGTGGCTGCCGATCTGCTGGCCCAAGCGGAGCACGATCCCTTAGCAGCCGCGATCCTCCTGACCCCCGATCCCAAGCTGGCCCAACAGGTGCAGCAGGCTGTAACCACCCAGATGGAAGCCCACCCCAACCGTCTGCTGGTGGAGAAGGCGGTGGCCAACTACGGCCTGATCGCGGTGGTGCCGGATCTGGCCACAGCGGTCAACTTGTCCAACCAGTTTGCGCCGGAACACCTGGAGCTGCAGGTGGCGGATCCCTGGGCTCTGCTGGATCCCATTCGCCACGCGGGGGCGATCTTCCTGGGACACTACACCCCAGAAGCGGTGGGAGACTACCTGGCCGGCCCCAACCACACCTTGCCCACAGCGGGGGCGGCCCGCTACGCCTCAGCGCTGGGAGTGGAGACCTTCCTGAAGCACTCCAGCCTAATCCAGTACGGCTCGGCAGCCCTGCAGGAGGTGGCCGGCGCGATCCAAGCTCTGGCGCAAGCCGAGGGGCTGCCCGCCCATGGCCAGTCGGTACAGGTACGGCTGGCGGAGGAGCACTAACCTAGCCTAGACAGGGCTTGAACCGCAGTGAAGACGGAAGGTGGAGCAGATGGGGAGCCGGCTCAGGCAAAACTGGCTGGGGCAACTGGGGGGAGCCCTTGTGGCGGTTTGGATCGTCTGGGCGGAGGGGAGCGCCGCCTGGCCGAAGGACATAAAAGACATAATGTCGGCTGCCCCCGAAGCAATCTCTTCTCCTGCCTTGCCCATCCCGTGGGAGTGGGTATACGACTTGCAGGAGCAGGCGCGGCAACGGCAGTGTACGCTGGTGGGCCTGTTGCGCAGCCGGCCCCTGCCGGCCCCGGATCCCCAGTGGCAGGTGTACACTCGTCTGGATTTGGTTGCCACGCCTCAGACCAGTCGGTTGACCAGTGTGTTGTTTGCCAAGAACACTCGTACCCAAGCCTTGCAAGTGATCTATCAAGCTGCGGCGTCTGTGTACGACTCCGTTGAGCCATTGGATTTTGCCATGATCCTGCCTCTGGCCTGGCAGGACAACACCCTGCTGGCGCGGGAGTACGCAGGCTGGTTCCAGACCGACTTGAGCTGGGATCGGGCGGTGATCTGGCCCTTGCCCGCCGACTCGAACAGGATCCCACCGGTACAGGTTTGGGAGCCACCGCCGGCCCTGGGGTATGCCGAGCTGCTGGACTGGGATCCCCAGGCGCGAGGGCGGGTGCTGTTTGCCGTGGCCGATAGCCTGGAGGAGGTGCCGCGGCTGGTGAGCGTTGGCCCTGGTCAAGACTTGCTGTTGCGAGGGACGGCACCGCTGCCAACCTCCGAGCCTCCTCTCCCGCAAAAGGGCTGGACCAGCGCTACCCTCGCAGGGTCGGTACCCATTTGTCATGCCAACAACTTTGGGCTAAACATCAGGTAGTTCCTCCCCAGGGTTTTGGAGCTGCCGCCGATCTTTGGGGTGCTTAGGAGCCGAGGGGAGGATCTAGAGCAGCCCCTAGCGGGAGAGGGAGTAAGCATGCCTAGACCCCAAGTACGACGCGGCTGGCCTTTAGAGGCCTTTGTGGGCGATGTTATTGTCTGTACGCTGGAGGGATCCCATCTGGATCAGGTGACGGAGATCCGGATCAGCCCGGCGGGCAAGGGGATCCGGGTTAGCTTCGGGGATCCCTTGGGGCGCTCCCAAGAGCCGGTGCAGGCCACTGCCGAGGCGCTGACTGTGACTTTTGAGATCGATCCCAGCACCTACCCCGGCGAAAAGCGCATCGAGCTGATCTCGCCGGCAGGGCCCAGCGATCCCCTGCCGTTTTTGGTGATGATGTAGAGGCGCGCAGAGGGGAAGTGAGTCATGGCGTTGGCAACTGCCTCGACCGACTTGGGCGCGCTGCTGCTGGGAGTGGGCCTGTTGCTCCTGGTGGGAGGCTGGGCCTGGCGGCTGCGGCGACAGCAGCGAGCTGCTCCCCCAGACTCGACAACTGTTTTGCCGGCAACGGCGATTGACCTCTCTGCCCTTACGGCGGAACAGGCGGCCCAACTGCAGCCCTTCGAGCAGGCGGTGGGAGATCGGCCGCGGGAGCCCATTGCCTGGTACAACCGCGCCACCACCCTCGACCAAATGGGGCAGGCCCAAGCCGCCCTGGCCAGCTACGACCGGGCCCTGCAGCTGAAGCCGGATTTTCCCGAAGCCTGGAACAACCGCGGCTCTCTGCTGGACGATCTCGGCCGTCACCAGGAGGCGCTGGCCAGCTACGAGCGGGCTTTGCAACTGAGGCCGGATTTTTTCGAGGCCCGCTTTAACCAGGCCAACACGCTGCGGCAACTGGGCCGCTACCAAGAAGCGCTACGCGCCTACGAGCAGGTTCTCACCTTCCGCCCCGACAGCGGGGAAGCCTGGCATCTGCACGGGCTGACCTTGGCCTCCTTAGAGCGGTGGCAGGAGGCGGTGAACAGCTACGACAAGGCCCTGGCCATCAATTCCAGCGATCCCCGGGTTTGGCAAAGTCGCGGGCTGGCCCTGGTGCACCTGGAGCGCTACGCCGAGGCTCTGGCCAGCTATGAACGGGCTCTGCAACTGGGATTGGAGTCGGCCTCTCTCTGGGCCGGCCACGCCCTCGCCCACCACCGCCTGGGCAACTGGATGGAAGCTCTCAACAGCTACGACCGCGCCCTGCAGCAGGATCCCCGGCGTTCTCAGATCTGGGTGCAGCGCGGCCTGGTGCTGATGGACTTGAACCTCTACGGGCTGGCCATCCAGAGTTTTGACCGAGCCCTGCAGATGGATCCCGACGATGCCGAGGCCCACTACGCCAAAGCCTGCTGCTGCGCCTGGGAAGGCCAGGTGCCCCAGGCCCTGCAAGCCTTGGAGCAAGCCCTGCGCCTGCAGCCGGAACGCTACCGCCCCTTGCTCGCCTCTGAGCCCTATTTCGACCTCATTCGCGGTGAGCCGAGCTTTACGGCCTTCCTGACAGCCCTCTCCGGCCTTGGAACCGACACGAACTCTACCTCCCTGACGCGAACGGCTCCATCCTCTGCTTCCTAGATTTCTTCTGAGGTTCCAAAGTGAGCCAGCAGCAGCAATCCGGCGATTCCGCCAAATGACGGAGAGAAATTCGGCTCTTTTGCTGAAGAAAGCTGCTGATTTTCCGTAGGGATGCTGTTGCTTGCGGCGGAAAACCCAGTAAACTAAGAACACTCCAGCTCCTGGCAGATCTCGGAGGCAAGCTGTGTTCTTGTTAACATCTGGTAGCATTTTCACGGCTACAACCTGATACTGTCTGCCTGCAAGCTTCTTCGCGGTTGGTTCCAGCAGAAGTCTGGCCTAGGGAGAATGGGGGTCGCCTGGCATCCTCTGCCTTTGAGTTGTTTGGGTGCTGAATCCAACCTTGAATGGCTTCAGCTCAAAAAGAAAAAAAGTAGTTGTCTATGCTAACGGCTCCTCAGCAGCCTTCTCTCGACGACTCCGAGTCGCCGGCGCCATCGACAGCCGCGGCTCCCCTGTTTTCTGCCAAAGCTGGTGCTGGGGATTCTGGATCCGGAGCTGTGGGTGCGTCTATGGCATCCAAATATGAAGATGTTAAAGCTCAAACTGCTGCACTGTTGCGACTCTACCACCAGACTCGGGATCCAGCCCTGCGCAACCGGCTGGTGGAAATAAACCTGGGCTTGGTGCGCAAAGAAGCCCACCACTGGCGTAACCAATGCGACGAAGGATACGACGACTTGGTGCAAGTGGGTTGCATAGGGCTCATCCAAGCCATCGAGCGCTTCGATATCAGCCGCGGCCTGGCTTTTAGCTCCTTTGCCATGCCCTACATTCGCGGAGAAATTCAACACTACCTGCGAGACAAAAGCCCAACAATACGGATCCCACGCCGCTGGGCGACGCTGCAGCGACAAGCCAAGAAGGTGATCGCGCGCCTGAGACAAGAATTGGGCCGTTCTCCTTCTGAGGCGGAGGTGAGGGAAGCCCTACAACTGACGGAGCAGGAATGGCGAGAGCTGCAGCTGGCCCAACAAAACAGCCTTTTGCTCAGCCTAGATGCTCCCGTACAGGTTGAAGAAGACAGCGTTGCTCTAGGGGATACCATTCCCGATCAGCGCTACCGCAGCTTTCAACTGGCCGAAGAAGATCGCATCCGCCTGCAAAATGCCTTGGCCAAGCTGGAGGAGCGCACCCGACAGATTTTGGAATTTGTTTTCTTCTACGACCTCACCCAAAAAGAAACAGCAGAGCGGCTGGGGATCAGTGCCGTTACCGTTTCCCGACAGGTCAAAAAGGGACTGGAGCGCTTGGCTAAGCTGCTGAGTCAGGACATTTTTTAGGGCGTTGCCGAGAAGGAAGATCCCTGGGCTTCGCGACAGTCTCCAGCGCTTTTCCAGGCAGATCTGAACCCTCTCCCAAAGTGGAGATCAAGGCGACAAAGAGCCTCACAACGACTTTCCCGTAGTCCAAGGCTTTGGTTACTTCAATATCAGTGCAGTATCCTGGTCGAAATAGCTGTAACTTGTGTCTTCGCTTTAATCTTTCGCTTTAATCTTTTTTGTCTCGAGCTTTGTCTTGGGAACAATTTGCTCCCCGGTTCTGCAGTTGGCTTAGTTGGGAGCGCACCTGCAAGGCAATTTGCAAAGCAGCATCCAAAAGCTGCGACTGTTCGCTGGCCTGTTCTCTTAGCTGGAGCGCAGTCAGAGCTGCCAGCTCGTCGCCGAAGAACTCCCTTTGCTGCTCAATAAAGTCTTTGTTCTGCCGCAAGATCCGTTCAGTTTTCAAGGCGCGGATTAGGTCGCTGCGAGTCAGCTTCAGAGCCTCGATGATCTGATCCCGCTGGGGCAGCTTGGCCTCAGGATTGCCCGCCTCTACCAATTCATCGTTGATGTGAATGGCTTGAATGAGCCGATTGTAGCGATCTACTTCTTCTAGCAAGTTCAGCAAGAGCGGCATGCGGCGGCTGCGGAAAATCCAATAGGCTTGGCCCAAAGCGGCAATAGCTGCCAGGATCCCCCATTCCAGTAGCCAGGTGCTCCAACTGCTGGTCAGACCAGGGATCAAAATCCGTCCCACCAAGGTCACTAGGGATCCGCCTGCCCAAAAGGCACGACAGAAGAGATCCAGCACCAGCAACAGGCGCAGCAGATCCCAGAAAGCAGAGAACTGCTGTAGCCAGTCTTTCCAGTGACGGACGGGCCGAGGCCGGTACAGCCAAGCTACAGGTACCCCAGAAAGATTTTCCACTTGAATAGGGGAAATAACCAGCTCCTGTAAATCCCGCTGCATTGCCATTGCCGAGTGTTACAAATTGTCCCCATTCTACTGAGATTGTTTTCCTGCTTGGGGATCCCTTGCTGGAAGGAGACTACCGGCAAATCTGGATAAGATAAGATCTGCTCTGCTATTTGGGTCTTCACGCCCTTGCGCCGGCAGCAGCGGGAGACCGGCTCGCGGAGCAGCAATGGGTACAGGTTTGGGAAAGAGGAGACAAGCAGGGTGAGCAGCCAACTGCGCCAACTGAAGGCCCATCTCGCTGAACCGGAAAACTTTGCCCCCTACGGACAGGTGATCTACCCTGTCCCCGACCACAAACCCTTCGACAGCCAAGATGCCCAGTTGGTTTTGAATCAGGGCCAGCCCCGCTTCTACTTGATGCGCCTGCCCCGCCGCGGCCTCAAGTTTAGCCAGATAACCCACCACACCCGCTGCACCCAGTGTCTGGGATCCCTGCACGGCAAGGAGTGGTTTATCGCCGTCGCGCCGCCCGCCGACGAGCTGCAAGTGGACGAGATTCAGGCTTTTCGGGTGCCCGGCGATCGCTTTATCAAACTGGAGATGGGCACCTGGCATGCCGGCCCCTACTTCGACCACGAGGAGTTCATCGATTTCTATAATCTGGAGCTGGCCGACACCAACCTCACCGACCACGAGACGATCAACCTGCTCCAGACCTACAACCTGGAGTTTCAGATCGTCCCCTGAAGGCGGATCCCTGCAGTCTCGGCAAAAAAATCGATGTAGTCTTTACGCTTGAGCGCGGAAAGAGGTGCGGGGATCCGCAGCTACGCTATAGGAAGGGGCAGAGGCTGAACTCAGGTTCTAGCCCTAGAGGATCCGGCTGAGTTGGGTGAGCATTTCTTGACTGGGGTTCGAGTTCTGCCCTTGCCGACAGAAGTCTCGGCACAGCAACTTGTTGGGCCAGGTGATAGAACAGGGTCAAACCTGGCAGCGTTTTAGAGGTTTGTTGCGATGGCCGCACTCCAACTCAACAAGGTGAGCCGCCAGCTCTTGGGGGCTCTGGCCCTGTTCCTGTGCCTGGGACTGTTGTCTGCCTGCGACGAGGGTAGCAGCAGCACCGTCAGTCCCCCCAGCCTCACGCCCACTCCCACCCCCGCTGGTCGGTAAGCCCACAGGATCTTGCATGCCTTGGCAGCGGCTGCCCAGTTTGCAGCAAGTCTGGGCAGGGATGGTTTTGAGTCTGCTCTGCCTTTTTCTGTTGGCAGCCTGCGGCGGTGGGGAGGGATCCCTTACTGCGGTGGGGCCCCCTCCGGCAGGGGAGCTGCCCATCGCCGGTTTCTTGTGCCAGTTGGATCGCCAGACCCGCAGCTTTGCCGGCCCCATCTATGCCGAGCAGCCTCAGGCTGCCACCTGCAATCCCGGTCGCCTCACCCCGGCAGCAGCCCAAAAGATGATGGATCGGCTCAACTTTCTGCGGCTGTTGCACGAGTTGCCGCCGGTGAAGCTCAATCCCGAATTCTTGGAGGCCGCTCAGCAGGCGGCCCTGCTACAGGTGGCCAATGGCGCCCTCAGCCACCAGCCGCCCCCCTCTTGGCGCTGCTTTACCCCTGCTGGGGAGGCGGGATCCCGCTTCAGCAACCTGGCGGTTGGGCCCATCCTAGAGCTGAACGGCCCCGATCCAGGCCGGGTGTTGGCGCGGCAGGTGGACATCTATTTTGCCGAGCCAGGTCGAGAAAACTTTGTGGATGTGGGGCATCGCCGCTGGAACCTGTATCCTCAGTACGCCCAGGGGGCCTACGGCATTGTCTTTGACCCACGGGCTGGACGGGTGACCCAGGCCAACGCCAACTGGATCTTCGGTTTTGACGAGTCGGTGCCAGATCCAGAGTTCATCGCCTTCCCGGAGAAAGACGGCTACCTCTACCGCCTAGAAGGGTTTTCCGGCCAGCCCCTGTCTGCCTACCGCTGGTCTTTCTCGGTGCCCAGCCGTGGCGGCAAGGCTGATCTCAGCCAAGCCCAAGTCCGCATCACCGATGCCGTCACAGGTGAGCCGGTGCCCGTTAGAGATATCCGGGTTGGGGATCCCGCCTTTGGCCTGGAAACTTTGACCTACTCCGTGGGTTCGATCCAGCCCAATCGCAACTACACCTTTGAAATTAGCGGCATTCGCCTCAACGGTGGCCCCCCCCGCAGCTACCGCTACACCACCGCTCTCTACGACTGCGATCCCCAAACTTCCCAACGGCCCGCACCCCTGACGGAAGGGCTGGGGATCCCGCCCCGTCTGCTCTGGCAGATGGAGCCTTTCAACTCTTTCAACCCTCTCAACTAGCTTTTCCTCACCCCCAGCCCCTTTCCCAAAGGGGAGAGAGGAGTCTGCTGCTCCTGGAAGCCTGACTTTATGCATAAAGCGCAATTCGAGAATGACAAAACTGCATAACCTGTTACAAAGTGTAACTGCCAATACCAAAGTTAACGGTTCGTCATCGCTAGGGTAGCTAGTGTTCACCCCACGGCAGCGATCATGGCGAACCAATTTGAACGCCTCAAAAGCGAAAAGGATGGGCTGGCGGTCAAGGCCGAGCTGGAGGCGTTTGCCCGGATGGGTTGGGAGAACATTCCTGAAGACGACCGGGATCACCGCCTCAAGTGGCTGGGGATCTTCTTTCGCAAGCGCACCCCAGGTCAGTTCATGCTGCGGCTGCGCCTGCCCAATGGGATCCTAACCAGCGGCCAAATGCGGATGTTGGGCGCAATCATCCACCCCTATGGAGAACAGGGCGTAGCCGACATCACCACCCGGCAGAACCTGCAACTGCGGGGCATCCCCATCGAGGAAATGCCCCAGATCCTGGGCTACCTGAAAGAGGTAGGCCTGACCAGCATCCAGTCGGGCATGGACAACGTGCGCAACATCACGGGATCCCCTCTGGCTGGTATTGACCCGGATGAGCTGATCGACGTGCGCGGCCTCACCCGCAAAGTGCAGGACATGATCACCAACAACGGCGAGGGCAACCCTTCCTTCAGCAACCTGCCGCGCAAGTTCAACATCGCCATCTGCGGTTGTCGCGACAACTCGGTGCATGCCGAGATCAACGACCTGGCCTTTGTGCCCGCCTTCAAAAATGGCCGCCTGGGCTTCAACGTCCTGGTGGGCGGCTTTTTCTCTGCTCGCCGCTGCGCCGAGGCAATTGGCCTAGATGTCTGGGTGGATCCCCGCGATGTAGTTCCCCTGTGCGAGGCGGTGCTGCTGGTCTACCGGGATCACGGCCTGCGGGCCAACCGGCAAAAGGCGCGGTTGATGTGGCTCATTGACGAGTGGGGCCTAGAGAAGTTCCGGGCGGCTGTGGAGCGCCAGATAGGCCACCCTCTGCCCAGGGCAGCGGAAAAAGACGAGGTGGTCTGGCACAAGCGGGATCTGCTGGGGGTGCATGCCCAGAAGCAGCCGGGCCTCAACTTTGTCGGCCTGCATGTGCCGGTGGGGCGGCTCAACGCCCTGGAGATGATGGAGCTGGCCCGCTTGGCGGAGGTGTACGGCTCCGGGGAGCTGCGGCTGACAGTGGAGCAGAACGTGCTCATCCCCAATGTGCCCGACTCCCGAGTGGCCCCGCTCCTCAAAGAGCCGCTCTTGAAGAAGTTCTCCCCTAACCCAGGGCCATTGCAGCGGGGGTTGGTGTCCTGTACGGGCAACCAGTTCTGCAACTTTGCCCTCATCGAGACCAAAAACCGGGCTGTGGCCTTGATGGAGGAGCTGGAGGCGGAGCTGGAGATCCCCCAAACGGTGCGCATCCACTGGACGGGCTGCCCCAACTCCTGCGGCCAACCCCAAGTAGCCGATATCGGCCTTATGGGCACCACTGCTCGCAAGGACGGCAGGGTGGTGGAGGCCGTGGACATCTACATGGGGGGAGAGGTGGGCAAAGACGCCAAGCTGGGCGAATGCGTGCGCAAAGGGATCCCTTGCGAAGACCTCAAGCCCGTCTTGGTGGAGCTACTGATTGAGCACTTCGGGGCCAGGCCGCGTCGTGATCCCTCGGCTGCTCAGACCTCTGCTTCCCCCTTGATGACCTACTAGGCAGTTCGTCGTTCGAAATTTTGGAGGTTGTGATGTCTAAGCTATTCAACACTTCCTCTCCCATCTCCCGTCGCCAGTTTTTGGCTGGGGCAGCTGCCCTTGCGGCTGGAGCAGCTACGGCTGGGATCCCGCGCGCCCAATCGCAATCCTTGGGCAAAGGCTACTGGGTGGCGCAGGCCGATACTCCCGAAACCACCAGCGCCAAGCTGGGGTTCATCGCTCTAACCGACGCGGCCCCCCTGATCATCGCCAAAGAAAAGGGGTTCTTTGACAAGTACGGCATGAAGGACGTAGAGGTGGTCAAGCAGGCCTCTTGGGGCACCACCCGCGACAACTTGGTGCTGGGATCCGCCGCCGGCGGCATCGATGGGGCACACATCCTCACCCCCATGCCCTACCTCATCACCACCGGCAAAGTTACCGATGGCAAGCCGGTGCCTATGTACATTTTGGCCCGTCTCAATCTGGACGGTCAGGGCATCAGCATTTCCAACCAATATCGGGATCTGAAAATTGGCTTGGATAGTTCCCCCCTCAAAGCTAAGTTTGCCGAGTTGCGAGCAGCCGGCAAAGAGCCCAAATGTGCGATGACCTTCCCCGGTGGCACCCACGACATGTGGATGCGCTACTGGCTGGCCGCAGGCGGGATCGATCCCACTAGCGACGTCTCCGTCATTGTGGTGCCGCCGCCGCAGATGGTGGCCAATATGAAATCCAGAACCATGGAAGCCTTCTGTGTGGGCGAGCCTTGGAATGCCCAGCTGGTGAACCAAAAAGAGGGGTATAGTGCCCTCACCACCGGCGAGCTGTGGAACGGCCACCCGGAAAAGGCCTTTGCCCTGCGGGCCGACTGGGTGGATGCGCACCCGAAAGCCACCCTTGCCCTGTTGAAAGCGGTGCTAGAAGCCCAGATCTGGTGCGACCAGATGGAAAACAAAGAGGAGATGTGTCGCATCATCGGCGACCGCCGCTGGCTGGGGGTGCCTGTGCCCGATATCTTGGGCCGTTCTCGGGGCACTTTTGACTACGGCACCGGCAAGGTCGTTGAAAACAGCCCCCACCTGATGAAGTTCTGGCAGAACTACGCTTCCTACCCCTTCAAGAGCCACGATCTCTGGTTTTTGACCGAAAACATTCGCTGGGGCTATCTGCCTGCCGACACCGATACCAAAGCCTTGGTGGAGCGGGTGAATCGGGAAGAACTCTGGCGAGAAGCTGCCAAAGCCATTGGTCAGGGGGCAGCCATTCCCCCCAGCACCTCTCGAGGAGTGGAAACCTTCTTCGACGGGGTGCAGTTCGATCCCGAAAATCCTGCCGCCTACCTGGAGAAATTGGCGATTAAGAAGCTGGCCTAATTTCCCAACTTTCCCCAGCAAGTTAGCTGCAAACCCTCTGTCCAGGAGAGAAGGGATCCCCGAATCCCCACAAAGAGTGTTCAACTGAAACCCCTTCTCTCTTGGGATCCTCTTAAGTTGACTTCAACCTTACTCCCAGCAAGCCATGAGGATTTTCCACTCTGCCCTACAGTTGGGCTACCACCTCTTTCGGATCCTGCTTCCCCTACTGGTTGGCCTAGGCCACTGGCTGCTGAAAACCGGCCAAGGTTCTATTCTTCAGTCCAGTACCGGAATCGGTTCTCCCGCCAGTTCTGCACCTTCTTCTGCTTGGCGGCAAAGAGTCCAAATCCACAAAGCGCTGCGTCGCATTCTGTTGCCCGCTACGGCCATTTTGCTCGTCCTGATTCTCTGGCAAATCATTTACAGCCGTCCCGGAGCCAATTTGCCCACGCCTCTCCAAGTTTGGCAGGACACCTGGGATCCCCTCATTAAAGATCCCTTTTTTGACTATGGCGGCAATGCCAAAGGGCTGTTCTGGCAAATTTGGGCCAGCTTGCGGCGGGTGTTCATTGGGTTTGCCCTGGCCGGCTTGGTGGGGGTTGTGGGCGGCATGATCATCGGGGTCAATCGCTGGCTGTACGAGGCTTTGGATCCCATTTTTCAGGTGCTGCGCACGGTGCCGCCTTTGGCCTGGCTGCCGATTTCTTTGGCTGCCTTTCGAGATGCCAACCCTTCCGCCATTTTTGTAATCTTCATTACGGCCCTCTGGCCCATTTTGATCAACACTGTTGTCGGCGTACAGCAGATCCCTCAGGACTACCGCAACGTGGCCAGAATTGTGCGCATGTCCGGCTGGAAGTACTTTTTCAAAATCGTTTTCCCGGCAACTGTGCCCTATATTTTTACCGGCTTGCGCATTGGGGTGGGCTTGTCTTGGCTGGCCATTGTGGCAGCGGAAATGTTGATTGGCGGTGTGGGCATCGGGTTCTTCATCTGGGATGCCTGGAATAGCTCCCGCATCAGCGAAATTATTCTGGCTTTGATCTATGTCGGGATGGTGGGTCTTCTGCTGGATCGCATCACGGCTTGGATTGGCTCGCTGGTGGTGGCTGAGGATCGCTAAATGAGCTTGGCCGAGTTTTAGATTGGTTGCTGACAATTTCTCCATGCTCTCAGAAATCATCTCAGGGGAATCATGAAGACCCAGCCTTACATTGAAGTGGATCATGTCGACAAGGAATTTCTCCTCGACAACGGAGAGATCTACCCTGTCCTGAAAGACATCCACCTGGAGATCCAAAAAGGGGAATTTGTCTCGTTGATCGGCCACTCTGGCTGTGGCAAATCGACCCTACTCAACATCATCGCCGGCCTGGAAAAGCCTTCCCGCGGAGGCATTCTCCTGGAGGGCCGACAAGTTACAGATCCCGGCCCAGATCGCATGGTGGTGTTTCAGAACTATTCCCTGCTGCCCTGGCTGACGGTGCGGGAGAACGTTGCCCTGGCCGTGGACGAGGTGCTGGGATCCCTTCCCAAAGCAGAGCGAAGCCGGATTGTGGAAGAGCACATCCGCCAGGTGGGGTTGCAGGGGGCAGCCGACAAGCGACCGGCCCATCTGTCAGGAGGGATGAAACAGCGGGTGGCCATTGCCCGAGCCTTGGCCATTCGTCCGCGGGTGCTGCTGTTGGATGAGCCCTTTGGCGCTCTGGATGCCTTGACGCGCGGCAACCTGCAGGAGCAACTGATGGAGATTGCCCAGGCGGAGCAGCTCACCTGTGTCATGGTTACCCACGATGTGGATGAGGCGCTGCTGCTTTCGGATCGGGTGGTAATGATGACCAATGGCCCGGAGGCCCGCATTGGCCAGATTTTGCGGATCCCTTTTCCTCGGCCCCGCCATCGTTTGGAAGTGGTGCGTCACCCCGACTACTACAGCCTGCGGGGAGAGATGATCTACTTTCTCGACCAGCAAAAGCGGGCTCGCCAAAAAACGCCTGTTCGCGTGGCCATTGCCAAACACGGCCTGGAGAAGGTCAATTTGGAGATTGGCTTTGTGCCTCTCAACGACTGCGCGCCTCTGGTGGTGGCGCAGGAAAAAGGCCTGTTTCAAAAGCATGGCCTGGAGCAGGTCACCCTGGTGCGGGAGCCAGGCTGGAAGACCATCTGGGAAGGGATCCGCTCCGGTCGGCTGGATGCGGCCATGGTGGTGGCCGGGATCCCGTTGGCCTCCACGTTGGGGGTGGGGGGAGTTCCGGTGCCTTTGATTACCGCGCTAACCCTCTCCCGCGGCGGCAACGCCATTACCTTTGGGCGCAGACTTTTGGAGCGAGGCGTTCAAAGCCTGGCGGATTTTCGCCAATACCTCAACCACACCCCCGACACAGTCCACACCCTGGGAGTGGTTCATCCGGCTTCCATGCAAAACTTCCTGTTGCGGCACTGGCTGGCCGGTGGGGGGGTGGATCCGGATCGGGACGTTACGTTGACGGTGATCCCGCCGCCGCAGATGGTGGCCCATCTCAAGGCCGACAACATCGACGGCTACTGCGTGGGCGAGCCCTGGAACTCCCGCGCCGTGCGGGAACAGGTGGGGGTTATCGTCGCCACCACCCCTGAAATCTTACCCAGCCACATCGAAAAGGTGCTGACGGTGCGCCAGGATTGGGCGCAAAACTACCCCCGTACCCATGTAGCTCTGGTCAAGGCACTACTGGAGGCTTGTCACTACTGCGATCAGCCGCAGCACCGTTCTGAGATCTTGGAGTGGCTGGCTCAGCCCCAGTATGTGGGCGTGGCCCTGGAGGATCTGCAGCCGGGGTGGACGGGTATTCTGCAGCGGGGAATTGCCGATGAATCCCAAGCCCTCACCGGTTTTCACCAGTTTGCCAACGGGCGCAACACCTGTCCCGAAAGGTTGGAACACCTCTGGATCCTGACGCAGATGGCTCGCTGGGGCCTCTGCCCTTTTCCCCGCAATTGGGTTTCGGTTCTCGACCAAGTTCTGGACAGCGAAACCTACGCCCTAGCCGCTAGAGAACTGGGCCTGCCGGATCGGGCCCATGACCGCGGAGCTTTGCTCTTTGCCGATGGATCCCGCTTTGACGGAGAGGATCCCGTTGCTTACCTGGAGTCTGTGGCCATCCGGCAGGATCTGAAGCTGCAGGAGTACCGGCTCAGCGAAGTTTAGCTTTTGTTACCTTAAACTCTCGATTGGAAAACACCATGATGACCAGCTCCCGCACGTTCTCCTCACCGCTATCTTCTGCTTCTCCGGTTGCAGGACTGCCCCTTCTTTGTCTTCAGAATGTGGGCAAGACCTACTTCACCTCAGCAGGGCCCTTCGTTGCGCTGGAAAATATCAATCTGGAAGTGGCTGCCGGTGAGTTTGTTTGCATTATTGGCCACTCGGGTTGTGGCAAATCCACCTTGATCAACATGGTGGCGGGTTTTTCGACTCCCACTTCGGGATCCATTACCCTCAAGGGCCAGCCCATCACCTCCCCAGGGCCAGATCGGATGATGGTGTTTCAACATTATTCCCTTTTGCCCTGGCTGACTGCCTTTGAAAATATTTATCTGGTGGTGGATCAGGTTTACCCAAACAAATCCCGGCGGGAGAAAAGGGAAATCGTTGAAGAACACCTAGAATTGGTAGGTTTAGCAGAGGCAGCCCACAAGCGGCCCAAGCAGCTTTCTGGAGGCATGAAGCAAAGGGTAGCCATTGCCCGTGCTCTTGCCGTTCGTCCGCAAGTTTTGCTCTTGGATGAGCCTTTTGGGGCCTTGGATGCCATTACCAAGGAAGATCTACAAGATGAGCTGCTGGCCATTTGGCGGGATCACCGCTGCACAGTTTTGATGATTACCCACGACATCGACGAGGCTCTCTACTTGTCAGACCGTGTGGTGATGATGACCAACGGCCCCGCTGCCCATATTGGTGAGATCTTGACCATTCCCTTTGAGCGACCGCGCATCCGCTCCCGCATTATGGAAATGCCTGAGTTCTACGAATTGCGTAACCGCGCCCTTGACTTCCTCTATCGCCGCTTTGCCCATGGAGGGGATTGAGCTAGGGTTCAAAATACTTGGAGAGGGAAGTTGATGGCCGCTGCTCCGGTTCAGGTAGTTCCAACCGATCTCCCAATGGAGGAGCGGGTCTTGCCCTGCCCAAAACCCTTGCCGACTATCTGGCCAATCCAGTTGCCCAAACCAAATGGGTAGATGGCTACATTGTGGAGAAAGTGGGGCAAACTTTAGGGGATGCAAAGCTCCAAACCCGACTTCTCTTCCGTTGGCTCGGTTATGTTGAATGTCAGCCATTGGGGGGTATGGTTTTGGTGAAGGCTCCCGGCCAAACCAAAGGCAAAGTCAGAAGACCTGATGCTGCCTACTCATCTCCAGATTTAATCCAGCAATTTGGAGAGGATATTGCCACGCTACTGCAGAGCTATCCTCTGGTTGAGGAGATCTTCTCTCCAACCGACTGTGGAGAAGATATTTTCCTAAAAGCCCAAGAGTATCTCAGCTCCGATGTACTGGAAGTCTGGCTGATTTTTCCCAAAAGCAAATTTATTTTTATCCAGACTCAGGATCGCCACCTTTGGCTAACCGAACAAGAGACTGCCAAAAGCCAGGTTGTATTGCCCGGATTTGAGATCCAAGTGGCCGATCTCCTCGGCTAAGAGATCCTTAACCTGATGGCCTATCGGGATCCAAAATGCAAGACACTTATCCATCCTGACAGGGATCCCAACTCATGGTGACCGCGATGGAGTCGGAAAAAGCTGTCATCAAAACCCTATGTCCCTATTGCGGTGTGGGATGTGGATTGGAGGCGGTTTCGACAGCCTCAGGTGACTGGAAAATGAGAGGCGACCGGGAGCATCCTTCCAGCTTGGGGATGGTCTGTGTAAAGGGGGCTACGGTTCTGGAGGCAGTTGGTCGGGATCGGCTGCTCTATCCCCTGTTTCGGGAGAGCTTGGGCCAGCCCTTTCGTCGCATTTCTTGGGATCAGGCTTTTGAGGAGATGGTTTCTCGGCTGCGCCGCCTCAAAGACAACCCCCACTCCATAGCCATGTATGGATCGGGGCAGTTGCTCACTGAAGACTATTACGTTGCTCAAAAGCTCATTAAGGGCTGCCTGGGCACCAATAATTTTGACACCAACTCGCGCCTGTGCATGTCCTCAGCCGTCTCGGCCTACACCCAATCCCTGGGATCCGATGGCCCCCCCTGCTGCTACGAGGATCTCGATCTCTGCAATCTGGCTTTTCTGGTGGGCACCAACACCGCCGAGTGCCATCCCATTCTTTTTAATCGCCTGAAGAAGCGGCACAAGCCCGGATCCCCCCTCAAAATGGTGGTCGTGGATCCCCGGCGCACTCAGACAGCAGAAGCTGCCGATCTCCACTTAAAAATTCGCCCCGGTACGGATATCGATCTTTTCAATGGGATTGCCCATTTGTTGTTAAAGTGGGGATCCATTGCTGCTGATTTTATCGAGGGCTTCACCCAAGGTTTTGCTGAATATGCAGCTTTGCTGGCCGATTATGAACCGCAGATTGTAGCCCAGCGCTGCGGAATTGCCACCGAGGATTTGATCGAAGCAGCCAAGCTTTGGCAGGGATCCCAGAGAGTTCTATCCCTTTGGTCGATGGGCCTAAACCAGTCCAGCGAGGGCACCGCCAAGATCACCAGCCTAATCAATCTCCATCTTCTAACTGGGCAAATTGGCCGACCGGGGACGGGCCCCTTTTCCTTGACCGGCCAGCCCAATGCCATGGGCGGTCGAGAGGCAGGGGGGTTATCTCATCTGCTGCCGGGATATCGGCTGGTGAGCCATCCCCAGCATCGGGCAGAGGTGGAGCAGGCTTGGGGTTTGCCCAGCGGTTCCCTCTCTCCCTGCCCAGGGCTGAGGGCCACCGAGATGATTGCCGCTCTGGAGACGGGATCCCTGCAGTTCTTTTGGATTGTGGCCACTAATCCTTTGGTGAGCTTTCCGGATCTGGAACGGGTCAAAAAAGCCCTGAAAAAGTCTCCCTTTACTGTTTATCAAGAGGCTTATTACCCTACGGAAACGGCAGAATATGCCCATTTGCTTTTGCCTGCCTGTCAGTGGAGCGAGAAAACCGGGGTGATGACCAACTCCGAGCGCAGGGTTACCCTTTGTCAAGCCTTTCGAGACCCCCCTGGCGAAGCCCGACCCGATTGGGAGATCTTTGCTGAAGTGGGGCGCAGGTTGGGCTTTGAAGCGCAATTTTCCTTCCAAACCGCGGCAGAGGTTTATGCAGAATTTGCCGCCCTTACCGCAAATCGCCTCTGCGATCACTCCGGCCTCAGCCATGCCCTTTTGGCAGAACAAGGCCCTCAGCAATGGCCTTATCCCAAAGAAAGAACCTCGGCCCCTAAGTCCACTCGCCTCTACACAGATTGGCGTTTCCCGACCCCCAATGGCCGCGCCCGCTTTATCCCCCACCATTCCCGTGGCCTAGCAGAGCCGCCGGATCCCCAGTTTCCCTACATATTAACCACGGGCAGGCTTTACGGCCATTGGCACACCCAAACCCGCACCGGCAGGATTGAAAAAATCAAGCACATGCACCCCCAACCCTTTATTGAAATCCATCCTCGCGATGCGGAAAAACTGGGCATCCAAGATGGAGATTGGGTTCAAGTGCGTTCTGCCCGCGGACGGGCCTATTTCCCGGCCAAGATAACTGCCAACATTGCTCCCGGTACGCTATTTGTACCCATGCACTGGGGATCCCTCTGGGCAGAACAAGCCGAGTGTAATGCCCTTACCCATGACATCAGTTGTCCCGATTCCGGACAGCCGGAATTAAAAGCCTGTGCCGTTGCTCTTGAGAAAGCCGACCCACCGCTCAAGCAATCCCCTCAACTCTAGATTTGGTTCCTAATCGAGGTTCCCATGACTCTGTTTCAGTTTGAGCAAGATTTTGCCGACTCTCTGCGATGCATCCCCATGACCTTGCGCCTAAAGCTGGATTTGTGCGGGATCAAGCTCAAGCTCCATCAATGGGCCAAGTTTTCCTTAGAAGAGCGGCGGAAGTGTGTTGATTGGCCCTCTGAATCTCCACAGGATCTAGAAGAACTCCGCAACCATCTGCGCCATTTGGTTCGCTCCATCTGCCACGAAGAGGCGCAAGAGATTCCCATTGACCCCCAGCCTGAATGGCAAAATCCCAACCAGATCCCAATGGCTGTCCAACAAAAAGCTCAAGACCTGGGGATCCGGCTTGCCCTCGATTTCTGGAGAAACTTGCACGATATCCAGAGATTTGCCTTGCTGAAGTTGAGCCGATCCCATCACGAAAATAAAAATTTCTTGCCCGCTCTGCGAGAGTTTGGCCTGAAGATGGCGAGGGATGGTGATTGCAGTTACTGTAAACTACCCGGCTCCGACCGCTAAGCGGTACGGAGCGGGCTTTCAGTAGCCCTGAGCCTGTTCTGCTCTACCAGAGAACAAAACAAGCCCGAACCTCTAGGCTGGTTTACGACAGCCCCCAAGAGCGCAATCACATTCGCACCATTCAAATCCGCATCCCCTTCCCATCCACAGTGCCCACACTTGAACGACTTGCCACTGCGATAGGATTGCGCAGGGTCGGGATGGATGTGCAAACACCGGTGGCAGGTCTGCGACGTGTAGGCAGGCGGCACAAGAATCAAGGGAACCCCTGCAACCCTCGCCTTGTACTCCAGAAACTGACGTAGTTGGTAGAACGCCCAACTGTTAGCCCTACGCCTTTCGGTTTTGCTGCGTGGCTGTTGATTGACTCTTTCCCGGATCCCTGTCAGGTCCTCCAGGGCGATAGCGCTGTTGGTAGCTTTTGCCCTAGAGACAATAGCTTTGGAGATGCGATGATTGACCCACACTTGAAAGCGTCTCTCCTTGCCAGACAGCCGTTGCAGCAGTTGACGGCATCTGCGCCGCGAACTGCGTGTGCCCTTACTGGCTTTGCGTTGGAGTACCGCCCTCAACCGGGAGTAGTGGTCTCGGACTCTGTTCAACTGCTGTCCATTCCAGTTGTCCCCCTCTGACGTATGGGCAATATCTGTCCTTCCCAAGTCCACCCCGATCACCTTGTCGGTATCTTGTTGCTTGGGTGGTTTTTTCTCTACGCAAATCTGGATGTAGTAGGAGCCATCCTTCCGCTGGAATAGGGTGGCCGATTTGGGGTTAGAGCCAGCCAGCATTCCCCTCTGGTAGTTGCCAATGGCTAGCTCAAAGCGTTCTCTTCCATCAACCGTGGCAAGCGACACTGTCCAGTCTTTCTCGCGAAACGAGAAGATACGTGCATCGTAGGTAACGAACCTACGCTTGAACTCTTTAACTGGACGGTTGCGCTGTCTCGCCACTTTGCGAGCGCCTGCCACCCGTCTGCAGACCTGCTGGGCCAGATTACTGGACAAGCCGAACCGGGCTCGAATCTCGTAGTAGCAAAGGGATTGCAGTTTGACCGCGTTGACGATCTTCTCCGGCGTGTTCTGGTTGACCCAGTTCAAGGCTTGGCCAAAAGCCTCCATCGTCGCGTCCAATTTGGCGGCTTGCGACTGGGACGCCTTGAGCTTACAGGAGACGGTCAGGACTTGGCTCATAAGTTCATTGTACTTCATCAAAGCGCATTCCTCCCGGCACTGACCCTACGGGTACAGTGCGGGGCTCCTGCGATTTCTAGCTGAATCTATTTGAGAGAGATAGTCTCCTCTGCCATGCGCTGCCACAGGCGACCACCCCCAACCTCTTTTCCACCAGGGGAGAGGAGAGCGAGGAAATCCCTGCCCCAAGGGATCCAGGTCTGCGACTGCAACGGCTCAAGTGAGCTGATGCGGGATCCCTCTCGACAGGGGAGGCTCGGCCTTGGCAATATCCGTGCCTAGTCAAAGCAGAGGGCTATTGTTAAGGAATCTAAAGTAAAGTTGAGCTTTTGATATCACTGTTGCCGTCTTGTTACCGAAAGCGCTATCGTCTAAGCATCAAAGCTTTTTTCAAAGCTGCTTTATGGGCCCTGGAGGAGCGACCCCTCTGGGGCTTCTTCCATCCGGCTGCAGCTGAGAGGGCAAGGGATGGCTTTATGGGGTAGGGATCACTCCTCGGCGGACGGCAGGCCCCAGGGCGTGGCTGCCGATGTCAGAACGATAGTAGGCCTTGGGAAACTGCACTTGCTCCACAGCTGCGTAGGCTTGGCGCAGGGCCTCGGATAGGGTTGCCCCTTGGCCGGTAAGACAGAGAACGCGCCCGCCATCGCTCAGGAGCTGCTTGCCTGCCTGGCGGGTACCCGCATGAAACACCAACGCCCCCGTGGTGGCAGCTGCATCCAAGCCGGAGATGGGGATCCCTCGCTCGTAGGCATCGGGATAGCCTGGGGCTGCCATCACCACGCAGGCGGCATAGCCGGGTTTCCATTTGAGCTGGATTTGGGCCAGCCGTCCTTCTATACAGGCCAGCAGCACCTCGTCCAAAGGGTTTTCCAGCAAGGGCAGGATGACCTGAGCTTCGGGATCCCCAAAGCGGCAGTTGTACTCCAACACGTAGGGATCCCCACTGGGCGTGATCATCAAACCGGCATAGATCACCCCCTGGTAGCGGATGCCCCGCCGTTGCAAAGCCTCCAGGGTGGGATCCAGGATCTGGGTTTGGATGCGGGCCAACCCTTCTGGAGTGACCAGGTGATCCGCAGGGGCATGAGCTCCCATGCCGCCGGTGTTGGGGCCAGTATCGCCCTCGCCAAGGCGCTTGTAGTCCTGGGCAGGTGGCAGCGGCACACAGATCTGGCCATCGGTTAGAGCCAAAACCGACACCTCCTGGCCGGGGATAAACTCCTCGATCAGCACCTGATCGCCCGGCTTGGCCAGGGCTGCTTCCAGGGCTTGCACGGCTTCTTCCCGGTTTTGGGCAACGGTTACCCCCTTGCCGGCAGCCAGTCCGTCTTTTTTGATGACCACTGGGAAACTCTGGGAGTCGAGATAGGCCACAGCGGCAGATAGCTCAGCAAAGCCGGTAGCGCGAGCAGTCGGGATCCCCGCCTCTTGCATCAATTGCTTAGCCCAGAGTTTGCTTCCTTCCAGTTGGGCAGCGGCGCGGCTAGGCCCGAAAATGGGCAACCCTGCTGCCTGGAAGGCGTCCACGATCCCCTGCACCAAGGGCAGCTCTGGCCCTACCACCGTCAGGCGGATCCCTTGTACGGTAGCAAACCGCACCAGGCCTTCAATGTCGGTAGCCGCCAAAGCCACGGATTGACAGCGGGGCATCTGCTGCATGCCGCCGTTGCCGGGGGCACAGTAGACCCGAGTAACCTGGGGAGACTGCAACAGCTTCCAGGCCAGGGCGTGTTCTCGTCCCCCCGATCCGATGACCAGAGCCTGCATAGTGTGTTATTCCACCGTTTCTAAACCCAGCTTGCCTGTCTCCCGAACATCCCCCATTAGACCATGTTCTTGCCCCGTTTCTAGGGTGTTGGCACACTGTGGACGGCGAGAGAACGGCCCCGCCAGGTCCAGTTGCGGCCGGTGGTGGTGCGGATGGCCGAAGCCAAGATGATGGCCGCTGTCGCCCAACCCCCCACTGCCGTTAGCCACCAGTAGCGCAGGGGCAGATGCGCCCAATGCCGGAGCAAGAGCCGGATGGCCAATTGGGCCAGGATCCCTGCCAAGCTGGCCAACAGCACCTCCAGGGATCCCGTAGCCCCAGCCAGGATCACCCCCAACCAGGGCAAGCTGCAGATCCCCAAGACCGTACCCATTGCCAACACCGCCAAGGCCCAGTTGCGCTCCAGGCCCAGGAACCAGTTTTTGGTCCACCCTTCCCAGAGGGCGGCCCCATTGGCGTACATGCGGCTGCGCACCCGCGGCCCCCCCAGGCAGATCTGCAGGCCGAGGCCGGCCGCTTTGATGCGCTGTCCCAGCGCCACATCCTCGATGACCACCTCGGCCACGCCGGCGTGTCCGCCCACTTGCTCGTAGGCGGAGCGGCGAAACAGCATGAACGGCCCGAAGGCAAAGGCCTTGGGACGCTTGGGATCATTCACGGCGGCAAAGTCGTAGCCTGCCGCCAAGATGACCATCATGATGGGCTGCACCAGCCACTCGGCCAGGCAGCCGCACACCAACTGCGGCCCCACGCTTACCAGGCCGCTGCCGCTTGCCAGCAAATGTCCTAAGGCGGCTTCGATGGCTCCACTTTCCAGCCGCACGTCGCAGTCGAGAAAGAGCAGGTAGTCGGGGGGATCAGGCTGGGCGGCTAGGGCGGCAACGGCTTGGGCACAGGCCCAGTTTTTGCCCACCCAGGTCTGGCCTTGGGGGCGGGGATCCCCTTTGAGCAGGTGCAGCCGCGGATCCTGTCGCTTGGCGGCCAGTCCCTGGGCCAGCTCCCAGGTGGCATCGGTGGAGTCGTCGTCCACCAGCCACACTTGCAAGGGGGCGGCGGTGCTGTCCAGGATGCTGCTCAGGCAGCCCACCACGTTCTCCGCTTCGTTGTAGGCGGGCACGATCACCGCCAGCCGCTCCATGGCCGCTGCCACTGCTGCCGCTTGCTCCGGCGAGGGATCCCTCAGCCAGGGGGAGGCCCGCAGCGCCCGCCACAGCCGCAGCGCCACCAACGCAATGGCCAGGGCCGTCGGCGCCAACACCCCCGCCAGGATCTCCGGGATCCCCACGCTTGCTTCCCTCGCTTAGATACGAACGGCTTTGCCCATGCCCTGGCCCTAGGATCTCCCAATCCTCTAAGCAGACAGCGCCCCTTCTACGATATCGCTGTAGGGGCGGGGAAAGATCAGCCAAACCTGGCTTTGCGTTTCCACCAAAGCCCGCACCAGCGGCGAGAGCTGGGCAATTTCTGCGTAGCCGTCTTCGGTTTTGAGCTGGATCCCTTGGTCGTAAAAGCTGTAGCCCTGGACGTGGGCGGAGCGGATTCCCAGATAGCTTTCTGGATCCAAGCCATCTCGCTGCATCTTCTGGCTTAGAGTTGCCACCAGCTCTTGGCGTCGCTCGGCTGGCAAGCGGGTGAGGTTGCGGGCTTTGAACAGATCCCGCTCCAGGTAGCGCCGCGCCAGATCCGCCAAGATGGGATCCTTCCCCACCATAGCCCAAAAGCGGAAAGGGTAGCTGAACATCACATCGTCAGCGGCCAGGTAGAGGGGCAAAGGCAGCTCGAAGGGATCCCCCTTTTGCGCCGCCAGCGCGGCCCAGCACCAGGCGCTCAGGATGGGATCCAACTCGATCTCCCCCTTTTGCAAAAGGATCTGGGCCCGCTTGAAGAGGCGATCCAAAATGAAGCGGGCGCAGAGGCTCTTGGGGTGCTGGTAGACCTGGGTGTACATGAAGTAGCGCACCACCAGGTAATGTTCGATGGCTCCCAGGCCTTTGCGGGCGGGAATGGAGAGGGATCCCGTCTCCGGGTCGTAGTCCAACACCGTGAGGATGCGATCCAGATCCAGGTGGCCGTATTGGGCGCCGGTGAGCAGGCTGTCGCGCATGAGGTAATCAAAACGGTCGCAGTCCAGTTGGCTGGCAATGAGCTGCCCCACCAGCGGCAGGGGGAAGCGTTTCTGCCACACCTGCTCCAGTTGAGCGGGCAGTTGCGGGTCGAACTCCGCCAGAAGAGTCGCCACCTGGGGATCCTCGCGTACAATGCGGGCCGTCCAGACCTCATGGCGGCAGCCAAAAATCTCCTCCCCTGCATGGCTAAAAGGAGGGTGCCCAATGTCGTGCAGCAGGGCGGCAACCAGGGTAACGGCGCGGTAGGGGCGCAGCTCCGGGTAGCGGCGGGCCAACTTGTCGAGCAGCCGCCGCGTAACCTGCAGCACCCCCACCGAGTGGGTAAAGCGGGATCCCTCGGCCCCGTGGAAGGTCAAAAAAGCGGTGTCCAACTGGCGGATGCGGCGCAGGCGTTGGAAGGCCGGTGTGTCGATGAGGCGAATCAGCAGCGCCTCAACCGGATCCCCGCCATCCAGGCTGATGGCGCCGTGCAGGGGATCGTGGTAGGTGCGGGACTTGCAAAAGCGCAGCGCCATACTCCCACCATACTCGCCGATTGGCCGATCTTTGGTTAGCCTGTCTGGGGGGCTTCCCGCCCCGCCCGACCCCTGCCCAGTCTTTCCAAAGCTACCCCCTTGCACCTGCTTTCTTTGCCGACAGATGCAAGCGTCCAGATACCGAAAAAACCGACCTCCAGACCCTCAGACGGCTGGGCTGCTCCTCCTCTCAATCCTAATTTTGCTGCTCGGATCAGGGCTAGCCGCCTGTTCTGCCGCTTCGAAATCCCCTCTGCCTGCTGTGCCCGGCCCACCCGCCCTCACCCGCTACGTTGCCCTGGGAGCCAGCGATGCCGTCGGCTTCAACGCCTCCATCTCCTGCGATGGCCCGGCCAACGCGGCCGGCACCCGTCCGCAGCGCTCAGAACCCCTGGACTGCCCCAATGGAACGGGGTATGTCCCTCGCCTGGCCCGCCTGCTGCCCGGCCCGGTGGAGCTCATCAACTTGGGCCGCTCGGGAGCGGTGCTCAGCCCGGCCATGCAAGCCCTGCGGGAAGGGATCCCGGCCAACCTGCTCCAGGATCAAGTGCCGCGCATCCCTCCCAATGCTGACCTAATCGCCATCTGGGTGGGCGGCAACGACACCAACGCCATTGTTTTTGCCGCCGCCCAACGGGCCCTGCAGGGGGAGGATCCCTTAGCCTTTATTGAACGCCAGATCCAACAATTTGCCGCCGACTACCAAACCCTGCTGCAGGCGGTGCACGCCCGCGCCCCCCAAGCCCGCCTGGCAGTGGCCAACCTGCCCAACTTTGCCCTGATCCCCTTGGGCCAGCAGCAGCCCAGCAGCCTGCGCCGACTGCTGGCTCTGGTCTCCGTCGGCCTCAGCCAACGGGCCATCAACCCCTTGAGCCAGCAAGGGATCCCGGTGGTGGACTTGCTCTGCGATCCCCGCTCCTACCGCCGCGAATCCTTCTTTCCCGGCCCGCTGGCCGACGGCTTCCACCCCAACGACCGGGGCTACGCCGATCTGGCCGAGGCCTTCCTGAGAGCCCTGCAGCAGCCCGTTCCGCCCCAAAACCGCTGCCCGCCCTTTAGCGACGTGGGATCCCTTTCTCCCGAAGCGTTGGCCGCCCTTGGCAAGGCAGAGCTCTCTTCCAGCAGCTTTCCGGCAGCAGAGCTCAACCCCCCCGGCCCAGGGAAGAAGGAGGAGACCTGAGCGCCAGCCACCCGGTCTTACGAAGCCGCCACCGCCGCCGAGGAGCGCCGCCGCCGCCCCAGGGCTATCCGTTCCTGTTCTGTCTTCGTCTCCCCTGTGGGCAGAGCAGTTACAGGTACAGACTCCTCCTCAGGCGATTGCACAAAAACCAGCACCGTCGGCTTGCCGGGCAACTGTTCCCGCACAAAGCGGCGCACCACCCGCTCCACTTCTGCCTTGAGGCCGGCCCAGTCAATATCCAGCCTGCCCCGCCCCAGCGAGCGGGCAAAGCGCGGCCAAGCTTGCTTGAGGGTGTCCTCCAGCAGGGGTTTCAGGTCGGATCCCTTGAGAGAGGTGCCCTCGCCTGCTAGGCCCAAGCTTTGCACCTGCGGCGTGCAGAGCAACTGGCCCCTGCCATCCAAGCTGATCACCACCGTCAGCATGCCATCTTTGGCCATCTGCTGGCGCTCTTGCAGCATCTCGTCCATCACCACCCCATCGTGGGAAGCGGCGATCATCTGCAGGCCAGAAGGCACTTTGTCTACAATGGCAATGCGCTCCTGGTTCACCTCCACCACATCGCCGTTGCCGATGATCACGATGTTTTCCCGCGGGATCCCCATGCTCATCGCCGTTTCGGCGTGCTTGACGAGCATGCGGTACTCCCCGTGGGTAGGAACAAAGAACTTGGGGCGCGTGAGGGCGATCATCAGCTTTTGGTCTTCCTGACAGCCGTGGCCGGAGACGTGTAGCCCCTTGTCCTTGCCGTAGATGACATCGGCTCCCAGCTCCATCAGCTTGTCGATGACCCGCGTTACTGCGAGCGTGTTGCCGGGAATGGGGTTGGCCGACCAAATCACCGTGTCTCCTGGCTTGATCTGCAACTGCGGATGCTCGCCGTTGGCAATGCGGGTCAGAGCAGCCAGCGGCTCGCCTTGGGATCCCGTGGTGAGGATGATCACTTTGTCGTCCGGCAGGCTGTTGATGACATGCATCGGCTGCAGCGTCTCGTCCTTGCAGCGGATGTAGCCCAGGCGCCGCGCGTGAGCCACCACGTTCAACATCGAGCGCCCCAGCAAAGACACCACCCGGCCCTGCTGCTCAGCAATCTGCAACACCAAGTTGAGGCGATGTACCGAAGAAGCGAAGGTAGTGATGATCACCCGTCCCTTGGCTCCCGCAATCGCCTTGGTAAGGCCTGGCACTACCGAGGCTTCGGAAGGAGTAAACCCGGGCACCTCGGCGTTGGTGGAGTCGCTAATCAGACACAGCACCCCCTTTTCCCCGTGCTCGGCCAGCCGCTGCAGGTCGAAGCGCTCCCCATCCACCGGTGTGTGGTCGATCTTGAAGTCGCCCGTCTGGATGACAACACCCACCGGCGTGTGCAGAGCCACCGTGAAGCTGTCGGGAAAAGAGTGGGTATTGCGGATGAATTCGGCAAAAAAGTTCTTGCTCAGGGGCACGATATCTCGCGGCCCGACCGGGCGCAATTCTGTGCGGTTCAACAGCCCCACCTCGCGCAGCTTGTCCTCCAGCAGCGCCAGCGCCAAACGCGGGCCATAGATAACCGGAATGTCGAATTCTCGTAGGTGATACGGGATCCCGCCAATGTGATCCTCGTGGCCGTGGGTAACTACCATCCCCCGCACCTTGTCCCGGTTTTGCTTGATGTAGGTCATGTCCGGCAGCACGATGTTGATGCCGTGCATGCTCTCATCGGGAAAAGCCAAACCGGCATCCAGCAGGATGATGTCATCCTCGTAGCGGAAGGCCCAGGTGTTTTTGCCGATCTCCCGCTCGCCTCCTAGCGGGATCATCTGCAGAGAGGAAGTGGGCTTAGCTGCCGAAGCCGCAGGACGGGAAGCGATCGAAGTACGTGGTGTTGGCATACTAGCTTTAGATCCTCAACAGTGACAGTCAAACAACAGACGAAAACTGGTATAGACAAATCCCAGCAAACTTACCCGCAAGGTCATAGGTAAAAGGCGGATTCCGCTGTTGCAATTTACCTCTTTCCCAGTTGGGAAAAAGCAAAAATTAGAAGGAAAACTGTCTTAATCACAGCTCAAACGCCACAGAAGACCCCCTAACCCTTAAAAAACTCTCGTCATGGTAAAGGTAAAACCTAAGAAAATAATCGAATCATGAAGCCTTCGCCGTCCTTCGTTCGGATCCCTGCGCTTCAGCCAGGAGGCCCATTTCTTGCAGCACTTGCCGTAAAACCTGTAAAGAACCGCCCTGGAGAGGCACCAGCGGAGGGCGCACCTGCCCCACTAGCCAACCCTGCATCTCTAGCGCTGCTTTGATCGGAACAGGGTTGGTCTCAATAAACAAAGCCTTAAACAGCGGAAACAGACGCAAATGATAAGTCAAGGCTTGGTCGTGTTGTCCCCTGCTGTAGCTTTGAATCAATTCCTGCAGTTGCGGCCCAACTAAGTGGCTAGCTACACTGACCACACCGCTGCCTCCCAAAGATAGGATCGGCAATGTCAGAGAGTCATCTCCTGAGTAGATGCCGAAATGTGAGGGAGTGAGCCGCCGAATTTCCGAGACTGCGTCCATTATACCACTAGCTTCCTTGATGGCGACAATCGTTTCCAACTCCGCCAATTTCGCCACAGTTTCCGGCTGCAGGCTCACCCCCGTCCGACCAGGAATGTTGTAGAGCATGATGGGCAGGTCGCTGGCTTGGGCGATCGCCTTAAAGTGCTGATAGAGGCCAGCTTGGGTGGGTTTGTTGTAGTAGGGCACCACCTGTAAAGAGCCATCCAAGCCCAATTGGGCAGCTTTTTTGGTGGCTTCAATGGCTTCGCGGGTGGAGTTGGATCCCGTCCCGGCGATAACTTTAGCCCGACCGGCCACCGCATCTCGCACCACGCGGAACAGTTCGTACTCCTCTTGCCAGGTTAGGGTGGGAGACTCGCCGGTGGTGCCACAGACCACGAGACCATCGCTGCCATGGGTTACCAAGTAATCGGCCAAACGAGCGGCTTCTTCGTAGTTAAGCTCCCCCTCAGGTGTAAAGGGAGTCACCATTGCCGTCAGCACGCGACCGAAATTCACAGGTTGCCTCTCCCCATCAACCACACCGCTCGCCATCGCCGGTCTGTGACCCCGCAAAATCCAATGCTGCGGGCTAGAGCCTTGATTATCCCCTTATCATAGCTGCCTTTGGGCCAGGGATCCCGTTTGGCCGAGGGGGCTGCTTGCCAAGGCCCGGCTCACCGGTTGCTTCAGACCGGCTAAAAAGGAGATAACCTAGAGAGGGCAGACCGTTTGAACCCAGAATGTACGGCTGCTCACCAACTCTGCCTCCAGTCGTGGGGTCAGCAGCCTTCTTGCTTTCGACCTTTGAGCTTCGAGGATTGCGATGGACGCCCTAGCCGCCCTAAAAGCGCGCATCTCCGCCGACAAGTTCGATCCCAGCCGCTCTTTATCGGAGATGGAGATCCAAGAGCTGGTTGCCTATGCTACGGAAGCCCCCTCTTCCTTCAACATCCAGCATTGGCGGTTTGTTGCCGTCGCCGATCCTGCAGATAAAGAGCGCCTCAAGGCCCTGGCCTACAACCAGCAGAAGGTGGCGGATGCGGCGGTGGTGTTTATCATCTTGGGGGATCTGAAGGGCTATGAGAAGCTGCCTGAGATCGCCCAAAGGGCCGTTGCCGCCGGGATCCTCCCTCCTGAGCGGGCGGAAAGTTGGGTAAGCATGGCCCAAGCCACCTACGCCAACAACCCCACCTTGGCGCGGGACGAGGCGATTCGCTCCGGGGCGCTGGCGGCCATGGCACTGATGATCGCGGCGCAGGCGAAGGGTTTGGTGAGCGGGCCGATGATCGGCTTTGACCCTGAAGGGGTCAAGCGAGAGTTTGGGATTGCCGATCGCTACGTGCCGGTGATGCTGCTGGCGGTGGGCTACCCTGCGCCCGGCAACTTGCCGCGCAAGCCTCGCTTGGGGGTGGATGAAGTTCTGGCCTTTGGGCGAGGGCGGGAGTTTTAGCTAATCCGCCGTTCGCGCTAGCGGGACGTAGTCCTGGAAGCCCCGCTCTGTACCCCCCTATATCCCAGCCCCCCAGTCCCCCCGTATACGGGGGGATATAGGGGGGCGGAGGGATGTAGGGGGGCGGGCCGGCCAGAGTCAGGATGAGAGGCGGGAGCGTTCAACAGGTACAATGCATTCATCATGAGAACCGCTTACCAGTACCGCTTGCGCCCTACTGCTAGCCAAGTCGCCCTGATGGGTGAGTGGCTGGAGCTGCTGCGTAGGCAGTACAACTATCGCCTGGCAGAACGGTTCAACGGGTGGGAGCAGAATCGCTGCAACAGCCACGCTTGCCCGTTGACAGTCTGCCATCTGCCTGTGTTGAAAGACAAGCCCACCTTCGACTCACAGAAGCGAGACTTGGTAAACACAAAGGCTCTCTTCCCCGAATACCAAGCGATTCATTCCCAGGTGCTCCAAGACTGCCTACAGCGGGTACAAAGGGCCTTTGACCGATGGCTAAAAGGTGACCGTAACGGCAAGCGGGCAGGCAGGCCTAGGTTTAAGGGAGTAGGGCGGTATCGCTCCTTCACCTTCCCTCAGATGAAGCAGGACTGCATTCGAGGGCAGTTTATCCATCTGCCCAAGGTTGGGCCGGTCAAGCTGGTCCAACACCGCCCTTTGCCCGACGGTTTTACAAAGTAGCCAACCAGCGCAAAGATTTTCACTACAAGATGGCAAAGAAGTTGTTAAGTAAGGGGAAGCACATTGCTCATGAGGCGCTTACTATTAGGGGTCTGGCTAGAAGCAGACTAGCCAAATCTGTTGATGATGCTGGGTGGGGTGAGTTCCTGCAAATTTTGGCAGCCAAGGCTGAAAGAGCTGGGCTGTTGACGATTGCAGGGGATCCCCGCGGCAGCAGTCAAGAGTGCTCGGGGTGTGGTCGAGATGTGCCCAAAAAGCTGCATGAGCGGTGGCACGATTGTCCGCACTGTGGGTTGAGGATTGGCAGGGATCACAACTCGGCGAGAGTCATCAAATCTAGAGCGGTGGGGCGTCCCGTTCTTCAAGCTCAGGAAATGTCCTGCTATTGGGCAGGAGTCACTGGGAAGCCCGCACTCTATGCGTCAGCATGAGTGCGGGAGTACGTCACGAAGCCAGAAAATTGACCAGCTTTTGCAGGCGATCCCAGGCAGCGCCGCTGGCAAGGATCTCCCGCGCTTGGGCAATTCCGGATCCCCAATCGGGAACGGCTCCGGCCACCTGCAGGGCCAAAGCGGCATTGAGGGCCACCACATCCCGCTGGGCAGGCGCTCCGGATCCTTGGAGAACTTGGGCGAGGATGGCGGCATTTTCCGCCAAGTTCCCCCCCTGGAGGGCCTGGACAGGTGCGGGCGTAAGATCGTAATCTCGCGGGTTCAAAACTTCTGTTCGTACCAGCCCACCGGAAAGGATGCCCAGATCGGTGGGCTGATCCAACCCGGCCTCGTCCAGACCTTCGCGGCTGTGCAACACCACGGCCCTTTCCCGCCCCAACAGACGCAAGGCCTCGGCCATCACCGGCACCAGCTCCGGGGCATAAACCCCGATCACCTGGCGGTTGGGATAGAGGGGATTGACCAGGGGCCCCAAGAGATTAAAGACAGTGCGAACTTTAAGGGCGCGGCGGTAGGGGATCACCGCCCGCATGGCCGGGTGCCAGTGGGGGGCAAAGAGAAAGGTGATGCCCACTTCCGCCACCGCCGCCCGCACTTGCTCTGGCTCAGCGCTCAGGTTCACCCCCAACGCCTCCAGCACGTCCGCCGAGCCAACCTTGCCAGAAGCAGAGCGGTTGCCGTGCTTCACGACTGGGATCCCGGCAGCGCTGACCACGAAGGCCACAGCAGTGGAAATGTTAAACGTGCCGGCCCCATCTCCCCCGGTGCCGCAAGTATCCACCAACAGGGGCAGATCCAGGGGGGATCCCAGGGAAGCTCGCTGCAGCACCCGCGCCATGCCGGCCAGTTCACTGGCGCTGACCCCCTTGGCTTGCAGGGCCGCCAAAATCGCTCCCGACACCACATCCGGCACTTGGTTGTGCAGCCAGCCGTTCATCAACTGTTCGGCTTGGGCTTCGCTCAGAGATTGCCGCTCCAGCAACTGTCCCAAAAGCTGGGGCCAAAGGTCAGCCGTTTCCGTCATGGGGCGGGATCCGGGTTTTCAGCAAGCCCTCATCCTAGCATAGGTCTGCGGGGGCTCTTTCGGCCAAAGCGGCTAGAGATCGCGCAGCCAAGGGTCCGAGACAGGGGCAGCCGCCGCCAGATCCCTTCGCTCCCCGTGGGATCCAACAAACGCCAGGCCAGCAACCCTGCTGCCGAGAAGAAAGCCAAAGCCAGCAGCAGCGCCAGGGAGTTTTGCACGCTTTTCCAGGCGAATCCAACCTGAGATCTCCGTTGAACAGGTCGGGAGCCCTTTTGAGCGGGGGAGGGTGGTTTTGCAGAAGTTGGGGAGGGGGGCAACGGAGCAGCGGGAATGGGAGGCCCTGGCAGCCGCTTCCAAGCCATAGCCACAGCCTGGGGGCGCTGGCGCATCCACCGGTTGAGCTCGGCCAGAGAGATGGCACAGAGGTTGGCAAGGCCCAGCCCCTGCACTCGCTCGACCAAGGGTCGGTCGTTGCTCACCACCACCACCAGGGATCCCGGCTGCTGTTGGGCCAGGGCATAGGCACACTCGGCAATGGCCTGCTCTAGGCGGACTCGCAGCGACTGCTCGCCGGCGTTGACTTCACCCACCAGGGCGCGGGCTTCTGAGACGGCAAATCCCAAACGGGGCCAGTGGCGCAAGAAGGCGCGCGCTGTCGATTCTTCTTGGGGGTCGATGGCCTGTCGGGTTAGGCGTTCTAGCTCCGCCATCACCGCCTGGGGCAGCACACACACCCCAAAACGGGCCCATTCCTGCCACAGAGCCGGGCGACCGGCCAGGATCGCAGAGCTGTCGAAAACGAGCAACGGCGAGATTTCGGCCATAGGGGGCGCCAGCGGCGGGCTCACCCTCAATTGTGCAGCTTCTCCGAGAACTTGGGGAGGCGGGATCCCTCGGCCAAACAGAGGCGGATGGCCAGCGGGTAGAGGCGGTGTTCCTGGGCCTGGATGCGCCGGTAAAGGGATTCCACCGTATCTTCCGGCAAAACCGGTACGGCTGCTTGCGCCACAATGGGGCCGCTATCCATTTCCAACGTGACCCGGTGGACGGTGCAGCCGGTGATTTTCACGCCGTACTCCAGCGCCTGCTCCACCGCCCGCAGGCCCTTGAAGCTGGGCAAGAGGCTGGGGTGGAGGTTTAAAACCCGCTCCGGATAGGCAGACAGCAACACTTGGGTCACCAAACGCATCCAGCCGGCCATGATCACCCACTCCACCTGATACTCCTGGAGCACTTGCAAGATGGCCGCGTCCAGCGCCTCCCGGCTGGCATAGTGCCGATGGTTGAGCAGAATACAAGGGATCCCTCTTCGCCGCGCCCGCTGCCGCACGTAGGCGTCTGGATTGTTGGTGATCACGACGGCAATTTGCGCCCGTAGCTCGCCAGCATCGATGGCTTGGGCGATGGCCTCGAAGTTGCTGCCGTTGCCGGAAGCCAAGATGCCCAGGATCCCCGGCTGGGGAGGAGCCGGGATCTCGCCGGGGTCTGGCCAGAGGAGGTTAGGCAAGTCCATACGAAAAACTCGAGGGAGAGTCCGCAGCCCCGCTATTTTAGACCCAGCCGGATTTGGCTGCGACCTGCTCTTGTCGGAGAGAGAGTCCAAAAACTAGGCTGCCACTGATGCTATCCAGCCTGTCCAGCACCGCTCAAACCCTGGGCAAGGAGCTGAAAGCGCTGAACTGAATTGTGCAAAAGCACGAGGTGCTGATCGCAGAAACTGATGCTGGCTCCCCGAGGAGCTCTGGCTCGCTTTGACAGGCGCAGCGGTGCTATCGAGCTCCGCCCGGCTTAGCTGCAGGAGGAAACGGGAGAGATACGCCAAGAAATGCTGCGGATGTGGCAAGGGATCTGCAATTGGTGGCGGGATTTTCTGGAGTTTCTGCAAAGATAGGCCAAGCCAATTCCAGGAACTGGGCCTGGATCTTTCGCGGGCTGGTCTAAATTGGGAAAGCATTGACCTTGGTGTGAGAGCATGGCTCCCTTGAGAAAGCGACAGCGGCGATTTTGGCTTTTTGGCCTGATCGTCCTTCTGGTCGGATTGATGGGATCCCTGACGCAAGCGCAGCAAAGCCTCACCCAGGCCCAGTTGGAGCAGGCCCAATACGTGCGCAGTTGCGGCACTTGCCATGTGGCGCTGCCCGCTCAGGTGTTGCCCACCGAAACCTGGCGACGGCTGCTACAGGATCCCAACCACTACGGCCAGCAGATCCAGCCCCTGACCGGCGTGGCTTTACAACTGGCTTGGGGCTATTTGCGGCCTAATTCCCGTCCCCTGCGCCAAGGGGAACCGGTGCCCTATCGCCTGGCCGAGTCTCGCTACTTCCGCGCTTTGCACCCGCAAGTAGACTTTCCCAACCCAGTGCGGGTGAGCGGCTGTGTGGATTGTCACCCCAAGGTCGATGCGGGAGACTTTGCCAGCCTCTCGCCGGAATGGCAATCTTGAGAGGCGCAGAGACAGCATGCAGGTAGATATAGGCGCTATTCTGACCGGATATGCCCAGGGCTACTTCCTCATGGCGGACGAAGAAACCGGATCCCTGGCCTGGTATGGCACCGAGCAGCACGCGCTGATCCCTTTGGACGAGCGGTTTCACTGTCCCCGTTCGCTGCGGCCTTTGGTGCGCGGCAGTTGCTTTCAGGTGCGGATCAACGGCGCTTTTGAGCAAGTGGTGGAGGGCTGTGCCGCTCGCCCCCAAACTTGGATTAGCTCGGAATTAAAGCAGATCTACCTTGCCCTGCACCAAGCGGGGTTTGCCCACAGCTTTGAAACCTGGCAGGGAGACACCCTAGCAGGCGGGATCCTGGGCATTGCTTTGGGGGCGGCCTTTATCGGCGAATCGATGTTTTACCGCATTCCCAACGCTTCGAAGGTGGCGCTGGTCAAGCTGGTGGAACACCTGCGGGAGCGGGGCTTTCGCCTTTTTGACGCCCAGTTGATGAACCCGCACCTGGCTCGCTTTGGGGCTTTTCTCATGGACGGACGGGATTACCAGGAGCTGTTGCAGCAGTGCCTGCGGATCCCTTGCCGGTTTGACTGAGCCAGCGCCCTGGGGGGCAGGGGGTATTTATCAAGAGGGGTGGATTGGGCTAGGTTAAAGGTAGTGTTCAGCTTTTGTTCCGGCCATCCCGATGTCGCAGCCCTCTCCTGTCAGCTCCACCCCTGTTGAGAAGGGATCCTCGCCTCAGGTGAGCTATACCCGCCTGGCCATGCGCAACATGGTGCGTAAAGGCAAAACCTCCCTCCTGCACTTCACTCTGACAACAGCGGGGTTGCTGGCAGTGTTGGTAGGGCTGGCGTATCTGTTTCACTGAGTTTCACTGCCTTTGATGTTCCCTCCTAAACTTTTCCCAAAGTTAAGTGTTAGGAAGGTAAAGGACGGGCAGCGAGGGAGCCGGGTTTCGTTGGCGGCAACCTCTGCTGCTGCAGACCTCATCTTTGGCCCTTGGGACTTTTGCCTATGCAAACTTCGCTAGATCGCACCTCCACCCGTTCTGGCATTCGCCTGCTGTTGTTTGCTCAGGGTCGAGCCAATATCGAGGAACTGGCGGAGCAATTGCGTCGGCACATCCAGGGGCTGCCGGGCCAGCATCCTGCCCATCTGAAGGTGGTACCGCTGGAGGAGCACCCCTACCTAGCAGAGCACTACAAGTTGGTGGTGACGCCAGCCTTGGTGAAAGCAGAACCCCTGCCGGCTCAGGTCTTGGCGGGCGAAGATCTGGCGACGCAGTTGGAAGTGTGGTGGCCCCGCTGGCAGGGTCAGGCGGCTTTGGTTTCCTACCAGGAAGAGGCGGGTCAAGATCCTGCTCCTCCCCCGACCACCGAGGCGTTGTTGCAAATGTCGGAAGAGGTGTTTTCGCTGCGCCAGGAGCGCGCCCAACTGCGGGAGCAGTTGGACTTCAAAGACCGCGTTCTGGCCATGCTGGTGCACGATTTGCGCAGCCCCCTGACGGCTACAGCCCTGGCGGTCGAAACCCTACAGCAAGGGCGAGAAGGATCCCTGGACAAGGCGGTGGAGCGGCAGTTGTTCGAGCATGCCCGCCAGCAATTGCGCAAGATGGACAGCATGATCACCGATATTCTCGAGTCGGCCCGTGGCAGTGCCTCGGAGCTGCGGATTCGAGCCGTGGAAACTCAGTTGGCCAGCCTATGCCAGCCAGTGATCGAGGAGCTACTGCCTCGCATCCAAGCCAAGCAATTGCAGTTTCAAGCCGATATTCCGGTGGATCTGCCCACAGTTCACGTGGATCCCGACAAGATCCGCCAGGTTATTTTCAACCTGTTGGACAATGCCATCAAGTACACTCCCGCCGGGGGATCCATCCGCCTCAACATCCTCCACCGCACCAGCCAAAAGGTACAGGTGACCGTCAGCGACACCGGCCCTGGGATCCCGGAAGCCGAGCAAGAGAACATCTTCTCCGATGCGGTGCGCCTATCCCGCGACCAACAGCAGGAAGGCTATGGCATTGGCCTTTCCCTTTGCCGTCGCATCGTGCGCGCCCACTATGGCCAGATTTGGGTGGAATCGATCCTGGGCAAGGGCAGCAGTTTTCATTTCACCTTGCCGGTGTATCGACTCTGCGGTCGCTAGCCAAGCTTTGGCCCTCGCTTTTCCCTGTTTCTCCCGAGAGCATGATCGGCCAGAACCAGTGGGGGCGCATCAGGATCACGGTGTCGATGACGTGAATGATGCCGTTGTCCGCCTCGATATCCGCCTGGATAACGGTGGCATTGTTCACCTCAAACACGTCCCCCTCGATAAACAAATCGATGGGGGATCCCTCTACCGAGCCTACACGTTGGTACTTGGCCAAATCCGCCTTTTTCAGGCGACCGGGCACCACGTGGTAACACAAAATGCGAGTCAATTGGGGGATGTTTTGCACTAGGGTGGTGATGGTGCCGGGGGGCAACTTGGCAAAAGCCGCATCGGTGGGCGCAAAAACAGTGAAAGGGCCAGGGCCTTTCAAAGTATCCACCAAGTTTGCCGCCTTCACGGCTGTAACCAAGGTGGAAAAACCCTCAGCAGAAACTGCAATATCGACAATATCAGGCATGGCCAAGATCCTTGTTTTGCTGAAGTGGGAATAAAGGTCTGGACGGCAGGTTCAGAAGAGCAGTTGGGTCCAAGCAGGATCGGGAAAAGGGAAAGCCAAAACCGACCACCTGAAATCGGCGTAATTGTCCTCAACTAGCGGTAGTTTTGATCCTGAATATAGGAGAGGCGGGCTGCCTCGCGGATGCCGTATTCCGGTCGGGTGAAGCGATTGAGCTGTCCCTCAAAATAACGGCGGTTCATCATCAAATGCCGCGGGTTGGGATCGTCCAGAGGATACAAGAAAGCGGCTCTCCCCGCCTGGATCACGGCTGAAGTAACGTTGTACATGGAGCGCTGGAAGCTGATCCCAAGCTGGATCAGCATGTCGTCTTCACCACGGCAATGCTTGCGGTAATACTCCACCAAATACTGGGGCAAAAAGTGGTACATATCCTGGTGCAAAAGGGTCGGCGGGATCCCGGCACTGCCCACCGGAAACTTATCGGCGTAGAGAACCCCGTAGTGGAAATCCAATTGGTTGGTGGGAACTTCGTTGGCTTGGGCGTTGTAGGACTTGGTGCCGCGGAAGGGAGAGGTGCGATAAAACACCGCTTCCACATAGGGGAAAGCCGCCTCGTATAGCCAAGTGAATCCTTTGGATTTGGGCACAATGTCGTACCACTCTCCTCGAATGCGCACCCGGTGATAAATGGGCCGCCCGGCAACGGCGAAGATCCCGTTAACCAAAAAGTTCATCGCCTCCGGCACGCTGGTGATTTTGCCCTCGTCGTAGAGATCGCTCATCTCAAAAAAGACGGGGGCCATCACCTCCCAAAACAGGCCCAGCACCGAATACATGGTGGCCTGGCGGCAGAGTTCCAGAAACATGTCTGGAAAGAGCTTGTACAGGCCGGTCAAAAGGGGGTTGCCCTGGCAGTAGGCGCGGATGGCGCGGTCGGCATTTTGCTTGTATTCTTCCGAATCCATATAGGGATCCAGCAGGCCTCCCATATCCCGGTGCCAGAGCATGGCCCGCATACATTCTTCGGCAAATTCCATGTTGATGCGGTCATGCCAAAGGTGATGCAAAATCCGCGGCAGCTTGCGCTTGAGCTCCCCTTTTTCCATGAACTCCAGCAGTTCCGGGTGGGCCGTAGCGGGGCCGCGCCAAATGCGCAAATCGGCATTATCCCCCGCGTAGTGGTTGGCCAGCTTCAAATATTCTTCGGGAATGATGAACTTAAAAAAGGGCAAGGGATCCACAAACACCTGCTCGGCAATGTAGAGCAGATCGCGCCAGTAAAAGTCCATCGGCACCGCATAGGCTTTGTAGAGGCCGATAATTTGCATCAGGTTTTCCGGCGTATCCGGCAGCATCGATCCCCCTGCCTCGAGGCGATGCACCACCTCGGCAAAGGGATGGGTGGAAGGGGGGAGCTTGGGCGTAACCAGGGTCGTCGTCATGGAAAAAGTCTCCAACTCTTCACTGCCTTCGGCTAGGGGAGAAAGTCATGAGCTTGCGTTGTCCATCAGGGATCCCTGCAGCAAACTGGAGGGAGAAGAATGTTCGGCTTCCGCGATGACAAGCGTCTGGGCTTGAGCCACCTGGGTGGATAGAGTAAAGGCCAAGGTTTGGGGCCATTTCACCAGGTTCATGGGCTGGATCCCAAACCAGACGATCAAGGCAGTTAAAAGAAAGCCCGGGATCCGCTCCCAACCTTGCACCCGGGGGTAGTAGGCGGTGCGGTTGTCCAATTTGCCGAAGCAGGTGCGGTTGAGCAAAATCACAAAATACACCGCCGTCAAGCCGGTGCCGCAGATGCTGAGCAACGTGGGCAACGGAAAATCTTGGTAGCTGCCCTGGAAGATCAAAAACTCGGCCACAAAGCCCACCAAGCCCGGGATCCCGGCGCTGGCCATGCCGCCCAAGATCAACAGGGCGCTCACGGTGGGCAGGCCGCGCAGAGGATTGAGCAGGCCGTTGAGCACGTTCAGATCCCGCGTTCCCACCTTGCGCTCCACCAGGCCCACCAGATCAAACAGCAGCGCCAGAATCAGGCCGTGGGAGACCATCTGCACCATCGCCCCCGTCAGGCTAATCGGCGTGGCCGCCGCCATACCCAGCAGGATGTAGCCCATATGGCCGATGGAGCTGTAGGCCACCATGCGCTTGATGTCTTTTTGGGCGATGGCCGCCAAAGCCCCCGACAGCACAGCAATAGCCCCCCACCAGGCCAGCAGCCCACTCAGATCGGCCCAAGCCTGGGGAAACAACTGCAGCCCAAAGCGAAACAGACCATAGGTGCCCAACTTGGAGAGCACCCCTCCCAGCAGCACCGCCACCGGCGGGGAAGACTCGCCGTAGGCGTCGGGCAGCCAGGTGTGGAAGGGCACCAGCGGCATCTTGATGCCAAAGGCCACAATCAAAGCCAACAGGGCCAGGGTTTGGGCAGCGGGGCCCAGGGAGCTGATGCGAATCTCGGCCAGCTCAAAAGTATGGGGATCCCCCAGCCAGTAGACGGCCAGAAACGCCCCCAACAGGAAGACGGCGGAAACAGCGGTGTAGATCAAAAACTTGATGGCGGCATAATCCCGCTTGGGGCTGCCCCAGATGGAAATGAGCAAGTAGATCGGGATCAGCACCAGCTCGTAAAAGAGGAAAAACAACAGCAGGTTCTGGGCGGCAAAAGCCCCGTTGACCGACCCACTCATCAGCAGAATGCAGCCGTAAAAGAGATTGGGCCGCTTGGTCTCCGGCTCAGCCGTCAAAATGGCGATGAGAGTGAGCAGCCCGTTCAGGGCCACCATCAACAAAGCCAGCCCGTCCAAGCCCAGGGAGTAGCTCAGCCCGATTTGCGGGATCCAATCCCACCGCTGCTCCCACTGAAAGCCGGTCGCCTGCACGTCGAAGCGGGTAAACAGAAATAGCGAGATGGCCAACGGGATCCCGGCCAAGACCACCGCCAGCTTGCGCCCTCCCAAGCCCAGGAACAGCAGCAGGGATCCCAAAATCGGCAACACAATCAAGGCACTCAGCATGGTCTTTTCCCTCTTTCTTAAGGACTCCGTCCCCCTCTGCCTAGAGAATTAGCCAGCCCAGCAGGGCCACCCCCACCACAATCGTCAGCACATAGGCCTGCAACTGGCCGGAGGTGGTGTATTTCAAAACCTGACCTCCTGCCAGCACAACTAAGCTGGTCAAATTCACCACGCCGTCCACCACGTAGCGGTCAAAGAGGGCCGTAACCTCAGAAATGATGCGCACCACAAACACCACGCTGGCGCGGTAGAGCGTGGGGGTGTAGAAGTCGTTGGCCAGCAGATCCTGCCAGTCGGCCAAGAAAGCCCAGTCCACTGGCCGCCGCCCCCGCGGCAGGTACAGCCAGGCTCCCAACGCGATGCCCGCCAAGCTGGATCCGGCCATCACCGCAATCGGGATCCCCTGCAGAGCCGGCAAGAGATCCAAGGCCGCCAGAATCATCGGCACATGCAGCGTCACCCCCATCATGGCCGTGCTGGGCAACATCATCGGCCAGTGCACCTCTGGGGAGCGCTCGCTCATCTGCTGCGGCTTGCCTCCCCAAACCAGGCCGAATACCCGCGTCAGCCCCAGCGCCGTTACCGCGTTGGTGACCAGCACCACTGCCGCCCACAGCCCCTGCCCCGATTGCGCCAACTGCTGCCACAGATCCGTCAGCACCCAGAAGGAGCCGAAAGGCGGCAGGGCCACCATGCCGGCCATCCCCGTCAAAAAGCACAGGCCGGAAATGGGCCGCCGCGACCACAAGCCCCCCAGATAGCGCAGATCCTGGGTAATGCTGTTCCAGATCACCATGCCCAGCGCCATCACCAGCAAGGCCATCGCCGGCGCATAGGTGAGCAGCAGTTGGTAGGCCTGTTGCGTGTGTCCTGTGCCCACCGCTACAAAGATCAAGCCCATGTAGGCGCTCACCAGGTAGGACAAGGCCCGCTTGGCATCAATTTGGGCCAGGGCCACCAGGGATCCCCCCACTGCCGTCAGCCCCCCGATCACCAGCATCAGCCGCAACACCGTCGGGGAAAGCTCATAGAGCGGCTGCAGCCGAATCAACACCCAAGCTCCTGTGCCCACCACCACCGCATTGCGCAAGATCGTAGAGGGGATCGGCCCTTCCATCGCCTCATCCAGCCACAGATGCAGAGGGAACTGGGCACACTTGCCCACAGGGCCGGCCAGCAACCCCAGCCCCACCAAGGCGATCAAGTTCGGATCCACAGAGATAGCTCCTGCCTGCACCGACTTTGCCCAAGCCGTCAAGTCCTCAAACTCCCAGGATCCCGTCAAAGGATAGATGGCGATGACCCCCATCAAGAGCAACAGGTCGCCGATGCGCTTGGTTAGAAAAGCATCCCGGGCCCCAGTTACCACCAGCGATTGGTTAAACCAAAAGCCCACCAACAGGTAGGTGCCCAGAGTCAAAATCTCCAGGATGACGTAGCTGAAAAACAAAGAGTCGCACAGAGCCAGAGCGCACATCCCCCCCTCAAACAGGCCCAGCAGCGAGAAGAACCGCGCCCAGCCCCAGTCCATTTCCATGTAGCCAAAGCCGTAGATCTGGGCCGCCAGGTTTAGCCCCGTCACCACGGCGCAGGCCCCCAGCGTTAGCGATGAAACCTGCAGCGGCAGCTCCAACACCAGATCCCCTACCTGCAGCCAGGGCAGCCGAATCACCTGCGCCGGCTGATCCCAAATCGCCACCAGCGCCCCCACACTGTGCAAGAACGCCACCAAGGTCAGCAGCGCATTTAGATAGCCCGCCGGTCGGGGGCCGGTGCGCCGGGTGATCCCAGGGGACCAAATCAACGCCCCCAGCCACGCCACTAGCGCATAGAGGGGAATTAACCACGCGGTTCTGACCAGCCCGTCCAAACTCATAATCCTCCTTACGGCCAGGAATCCCGCCTGACCCCATCGCCTACTGAGATCCTGTAAAAAATCTTAAGAGGCATCCTAGTGGCAAACTAGGATAGACAAAAATCAAGTTTTCCGATGAAGGCTATAGATTTCTAGCTAGGGAAGCGGAAACCTTCTCGCAGGCAACACAGACAGGCAGGAACCGTTGCCGGAGGGCTCCAGGTGGAGAGGGCCTCGGCCAAGGGACAGCTTGGCGCAAAAAGTAGAGGGATCCCCTTTTCCAGCGGGGATCCCCGTCGAGCTTTGGATGTCATCGTCGACTGTGAGCCTTGGTTCCTCAGCAGGAGGTAAGACTTGCCTTCATGGGCCTAGGTCAGCTCTCCGACTTGCTGGAAGTCTGCACGTACAAGATCACCAGGAAGATCGAGGGTACCAGAATAACCAAAATGGTGGCCAAAAGGCCCAGGTAGTTCGTCTCCATAGCTGCACACGCCGCAAACCCAACTGGCAGCTAGCATACCATTCTCAGGTACGCCTTGCCCAAAAGCGGCCAAGCCGGCTCTAGGGTTTCGTCTTCACCGCAACATCCCCCAATACCTTCGTCTGGCAGGCGAGACGATAGGTATCGGGCTTGCGCTTGAGCTTGCGGTTTTCCGCCTCGGTGCGGGGAGAGAGGTTCTCGGCTCCCTCGACGATCTCCACCACACAGGTGCCACACTGGCCGTTGCCGCCGCAGTTGAGCAGCTTGGCCATCATCTTGTAGAGGTCGATCTGGTTCTCCAGCGCCTTCAAGCGCAGGTTAGCGCCTTCCGCGACGACGATCTCTCTATTCTCGTTGACAAAGCGAATCGTTGCCATAATCTCGCCCGAAACCACAACACCTTTCAGATTGAGCCAGGAAAGCTCCAGGGTTTGCTAAGTATTGTTACACTTTAAATCATATTTTTAATCTTTGGCGAGAGATCTGGGAAGATGATGGCAGATAAGAGGGCATCCCGCCTGAAGCCGCTCAGGTCAGTTGCGTTTCGTTATACTGTTTGATGCCTGTGATGAAAATTCTGAGAGCGATGTCCTCACTGGGTGCGCTCTTGGGTTAGGTGGGTGCGGCACCCCTCGACACTGAAGAGACTGCTCAGGTAAGGATCCCAGGTGAAGATGTCGGCTTCAGTTTTTTGACTGGATATCGCGCAAGTGTTGGAGAACGTGGAGGATCGAGCTTTATGGGACTACCGTGGTACCGGGTCCACACCGTTGTATTAAATGACCCAGGTCGCCTGATCGCGGTACACCTGATGCACACTGCGCTGGTGGCAGGTTGGGCCGGATCGATGGCGCTGTATGAAACGGCTATTTTCGATCCATCGGATCCTGTCCTGAATCCGATGTGGCGTCAGGGCATGTTCGTCATGCCATTCATGGTGCGTCTGGGGGTGGTCAACTCCTGGGGCGGCTGGAATATCTACGGCGAGAGCGTGGCCAATCCCGGCTTCTGGACGTTTGAAGGGGTAGCCACTGCTCACATTGTTTTGTCTGGCTTGCTCTTTTTGGCCGCCTGCTGGCACTGGGTGTACTGGGATCTGGAGCTGTTCCGGGATCCCCGTACCGGCGAGCCGGCTTTGGACTTGCCGAAGATTTTTGGGATCCACCTGCTCTTGGCCGGGATCCTTTGTTTCGGCTTTGGGGCTTTTCACCTGACGGGGGTGTTTGGCCCAGGGATGTGGGTCAGCGACCCCTACGCGACGACAGGGCATGTGCAGCCGGTGGCGCCGGAGTGGGGGCCGGCAGGGTTTAACCCCTACAACGCTGGCGGGGTGGTGGCCCACCACATTGCCGCGGGCATCGTGGGCATCATTGCCGGCCTGTTTCACATTACAGTACGCCCACCCCAACGCCTCTACAAGGCTCTGCGCATGGGGAACATTGAGAGCGTGCTCTCCAGCTCGATTGCGGCCGTGTTTTTTGCCGGCTTTGTGGTGGCCGGGACGATGTGGTACGGCAGTGCCACCACTCCTGTGGAGCTGTTTGGCCCCACCCGCTACCAATGGGACTCCGGCTATTTCAACCAGGAAATTAACCGGCGCGTCAATGCCGCTATGGAGGCCGGGATGACCCGCAGCGAGGCCTACAATTCTCTCCCCAAGTCGCTGCTCTTCTACGATTACGTGGGTAACAGCCCGGCCAAGGGTGGTTTGTTCCGGGCTGGTCCGATGAACAAGGGAGACGGTATTGCTATCGAGTGGCTGGGCTACCCCGTCTTCCGGGACCGTGAAGGTCGGGAGCTGACGGTGCAACGCATGCCCAACTTCTTCGAGACGTTCCCCGTCATCCTGCGGGACGCCGATGGCGTGGTGCGGGCGGACATTCCCTTCCGGCGCGCCGAGTCACGCTACAGCTTTGAGCAGGTGGGCGTGACGGTGGAGTTCTACGGCGGCAAGCTGGACGGTCAGGTGTTCACTGACCCGCCAACGGTTAAAAAGTATGCCCGTATGGCTCAGTTGGGCCAGCTCTTCGAGTTCGACCGCGAAACGCCTAAGGCCGACGGCACTTTCCACACCAGCCCCCGCGGTTGGTTTACCTTCGCCCACGCGGTCTTTGCGCTGCTGTTCTTCTTCGGGCACATCTGGCACGGCGCCCGTACTCTCTTCCGGGATGTGTTCGCCGGTATTGACCCGAACATGAGCGAGGAAATGGTGGAATTCGGCGTCTTCCAGAAAGTGGGGGATCCCACCACGCGCAAGGTGCAAGAAGCGTAAGGCTTTCTCGCGGGATGACCGCCGGCACTCTGTTTCTCTGGGGAGAGGGGGTGCTGGCGGCTTTGAGCTAATCTGGAATCAAGCCCCCTTAGGATTCTGATTTGGAGGTTGGTATGGAAGCCATCACCTACACCTTTATTCTGTTTTTGACGCTGGGCCTTCTGTTTTTTGCCGTCGCCTTTCGCGAAACTCCTAGGATTCAGAAGAAGTAACCTGCGCCAGGGGCTGCTGTTGTCGGCTTGCTGAGAGTGTTGAGTGGGTTGAGGCGGCCAAAAGAGACGGCAGTTGTACCCCGTACAAGGCCGGAAAAATCCCCGGCCTTGTTTTTGTTTTGTTTTCAGAGGGCGCTCGGTTCCAGGCTGGTAGAGTATCCCCCAGGCAACCCAGCAAAGCTGTTTTCAAAACGGTAGCTGTCCTCTCCTGCTGGCAGAGGGGGTAGCTACTGGCGCTACTTTATTGAGATTTGTTATCAGTATTTTGGAGGGGGAGCTCTTGTCCCACTGCTCGAATGGGATGGCTAGAATTGCTTCGGGATGGTTTCCAGAACTACGGGGATTGCTGCGGCTCGAGTTCGCAACCAAGTCAACTTCAGGTTAGCGATGGCAACAGTGCTGCTGGTGGAAGACGATCCAATTAACGCCCGCGTTTTCGACAAAGTGTTGCGGCGGCGAGGCGGGTTTGAGGTCTTTCACAGCCAGGATGTGGAGGAGATCCTACGGCTGGCGCAGGCGCACGAGGTGGACGTGATTTTGCTGGATGTCTCCCTTTCTCAAAGCACCTTTCGTGGCGAGGCCGTGGACGGGATCCGCATTGCCCAACTGCTGAAGGGGGATCCCAAAAGCAGCTCCATTCCCATCATTTTGGTGACGGCCCATGCCATGCGGGGCGACCGCGAGGCCTTTTTGGCTCAAAGTGGGGCCGATGGCTACATCGCCAAGCCGGTGGTGGATCACGAGGAGATGGTGAACCAGGTGCGCAGGGTGTTGGCTCAGGCCCAGCAGGGCTAACTGGACAGGCTTTGGACAATGGACTGCCAAAAGGGGATCCCATCCTGCCCCGGCAAGTCGGGATCCGCCGCCCGCTCCGGGTGAGGCATCAGGCCGAGGATGCGACCGCTAGGGTCACAAATGCCGGCGATGTTGTCCACCGAGCCATTGGGCGCGACCGGAGCATAGCGAAAGACGATCTGCCCCCTGTCCTGCAACTGCTTGAGGGTATCGGCATCGCAGACGTAGCGGCCTTCCCCATGGGCGATGGGCAGGGTCAGGGTGGCTCCGCAAGGGTAAGCGCTGGTCCAGGGCAGGTCTTGCCGCTCCACGCGGATCCCTACCCGGTCGCAGATAAAGTGCAGGTTGGCGTTGCGCACCAGCGCCCCCGGCAGCAGACCGGCTTCTGTCAAGATCTGGAAGCCGTTGCAAATGCCCAGGACATAGCCCCCCCGCGCCCCATGCTCGGCCAGGGATCCCATCACTGGCGCAAAACGGGCCAGCGCCCCAGCTCGTAGATAATCCCCGTAGCTGAAGCCCCCTGGCAGCACCACCACATCCAGCCCCGATAAATCGGTTTCCCGGTGCCAGATGAGTCGCGTCGGGCAGCCCAAGAGGCCGCGGGTTACCCAGGCCACGTCGCGGTCACAATTGGAACCGGGGAAAACGACAATGCCAAACCTTACCTTGGCCATGGGGATCCCTTGCTGTGAAAACAAAAAGGTGGTGAGGGCTAGGCGTGAGCAATCAACTCTCTACAGGATCCACTTGGATTTGATAGGTCTCGATGACCGGATTGGCCAGCAGTTGCTCGCACAGCTCGTTCACCTGCTCTCGGGCAGTTTCGGCGTCAGGGGCCTCTAGCCGCAGTTGGATGTGTTTGCCAATGCGCACTCCCTGCACCTGGGTATGCCCTAACTGATGCAAGCTAGCCTGGAGAGCAGCCCCAGCAGGATCAAGTACCGAGGGGCGCAGGTGGATCTGAATCTGGGCCTGGAACTGCATAGAATAAAGCTGGACTTCTACAAGTGTATAGCTGGATGTCGCTTGCTTGAGGTCAGCTTATGGATGCGGCGCGCGTCGTGGCCATTGCCCAGAATGTTTTCCGGGAAACGATTCGGGATCGCGTTCTCTATCTGGTGATGGTGTTTGCGGTGGCCATGTTGGGAGCCATCGTTTTGATCCCCCAGGTAGCCAACCAGGCCCACAACAAGATCATTGCCGATCTGGGTCTGGCCGCTATCCACTTCCTGGCGCTGGTGGTGGCTATTTTCGTCGGCACCGGGCTGGTGAATAAAGAGATCGAGAGGCGCACGGTCTATGTGCTGATTGCCAAGCCCATGAGCCGGGCGGAGTTTATTGTCGGCAAGCATCTGGGCCTGTCGGCTTTGCTGTCGGTGCTGCTAGCAATGATGACGGCCGTCTTTTTGCTCAGCCTGCTGTTGGTGCAGGCCCCCATTTCCCCCTGGGCCATTCTCTGGGCAGTAGTTTTCACCTTTTTGGAACTGGTGCTGATTGTGGCGGCAGCGCTGCTGTTTGGGGTTTTTACCTCTCCAATTTTGGCCACCCTCTACACCATTGCCCTGTTCATTATGGGCCACGCCAGCCGCGCCCTGCTGCAGTTAAGCAAGCTGGTGGAAGACGCAGGTTTTGGCAAGGTGTTCGAGGTCATTTACTTGGTCTTGCCGGATCTGGAGCGCTTTAATCTAAGAGATGCTGCCGTTTACGGCCAAATTCCTCCGCCCACCCAGCTCCTTGGCGACGCGCTTTACGGTCTGATCTACACCGTTTTGCTGCTCATTTTGACGGTGCTGGTGTTTGCCCGGCGTGAGTTCTAATAAGCTCTCGTGGGGCTCTAGTTGAACCTTTTTTGCTCCCTCTCTCATGCAACTTTTCCACTTCCACACCCCTGAGCAAGTCCCTCCGGCAGGGATCCCAGCCTGCGCAGTGGCCATCGACGTGCTGCGGGCCACCACCACCATCGCCGCAGCTCTGGCGGCAGGGGCAGAGGCCGTTGAGGTGTTTGCCGACTTGCAGTCCTTGCAAGCGGCCAGCCGGAGCTGGCCGGCCTCCAAACGGCTCTTGGCCGGGGAGCGAGGCGGCAAAACGGTGACGGGATTTGACCTAGGCAACTCCCCCCGCGAGTACACCCCAGAGCGCGTGCGGGACCAGCGCATCTTCATGAGTACCACCAACGGCACCCGCACCCTGCAGCGCTTAGAAAGGATCCCAGTGTTGATCACAGCAGCCCTGGTGAACTTGGGAGCAGTGGTGGAGTTTCTCAGGCAAGGAGCTTTTGCCGAGGTGTGGCTGGTGGGAGCTGGCTGGGAGGGGGCTTTTGCTTTGGAAGACACCGCCTGTGCCGGAGCCATTCTGCATCGCCTGGGCTGTTCGGAGGAGCAGTTGGGCAACGACGAGGCAGTGGCCGCCCTGGCCCTCTACCAAACTTGGCAAGACAATCTCCTGGGCCTGTTGCGGCGCTCCAGCCATGGGCAGCGGCTACTGGCCATTAGCCCTGAAAGCGACAGGGACCTGGCCTATTGTGCGGAGTTGGATCGGCTCTCAGTGGTGCCCCGGCAGATTCAGCCCGGCGTTTTGGCCCTCGCCGGCTAGCTGGACTGGGGTGTCTCGGCGGCAACAGCCAAAGCCTTCTGGTGCAGCCACTCCTGCCATTCTCCCGGGATCAACTTGCTGTGAAACGCATCTCCGGAGACAAACACCTCCTGCTGGTTTTGGGCCAAAACAAAAATGGAGCGGCGGTCGAAATGGGAGGTGAGCTTGTAGAGGGTGTAGGGGCCTTCGGAGTAGAGGGTTAAAGTTTCCTGATCCAGGCCGTGGCGGCTGCTTTGGCCGCGGGCTCGCAGGATCATGTTGATCAATTGTTCGTAGTACATACAACCCTTCCCGACGAGGTAGGGAACATCCCTGGGCAAGACCTCAACAGCCAAGGCGGCTGCCGAGGCTTGGGCGGCTCGCGTGAGCCCAGTATAACTCCCGGCCCAGGCAACACTGAGCCCAACAGAGCAGGTGAGTTCAACCAAGGCAGCGGCAAATGCGATAAATAGTAAGGCAAACCGTCAGTTTTGCAATTCTGCACAGGCAGCCCCCATGGCCACTACGGCGCCTCGTTCTCTTCCTCCCACCGATCCCGTCCGCGTCGCCATCGTCGGGGCCTCCGGCTATGGAGGGGTGCAGTTGGTGCGGCTGCTCAGCGAGCATCCCGGCGCGCAGATCACCTACCTGGCCGGTCAAGACAGCGCCGGCAAACGCTACGGGGATCTCTACCCTCACCTGGCCCAAGCGGTGGATTTGACCATCCAGCCGGTAGATGTGGAGGCCATTGCCGCCAGCAGCGACGTTGTCTTCCTCTCTCTGCCCAATGGCCTGGCAGCAGACTTGGCGCCGCCTTTGCTAGCCAAAGGGTGCAAAGTTCTAGATCTCTCGGCAGACTATCGCTTTCGCAACCTGGCCACCTACCAATCCTGGTATCGCCTGGGGCAGACGGATCCCAACTGGCCCAGCCCTGCCTATCGCCAGGCCAACGAGCAAGCGGTCTACGGGCTGCCAGAACTCTACCGGGAGGCCATTGCCCAAGCCCAACTGGTAGCCTGCCCCGGCTGCTACCCCACCGCCTCCCTGTTGGCGGTTGCCCCCCTGCTGCGGCAGGGGTTGGTGGAGCTGGACAGCCTTATTTTCGATGCCAAGTCCGGCGTCTCTGGCGCGGGCCGCACCCCCAAGCTGGGATCCCTATTTGCCGAGGTAGATGGCTCTCTGGGGGCCTATGGCGTGGCCCAACACCGGCACACACCCGAGATCGAGCAGGCCTGCAGTGACCTCACCCACACTCCCATCACTGTACAATTTACGCCCCACCTCGTGCCGATGGTGCGGGGTATCCACGTCACCTTGTACGCCAACCTGCGGGATCCCGGCCTTGTGGGCGAAGATCTCATCACCATTTACAACGCCTTCTATCGCCAATCCCCCTGGGTCAAGGTGCTGCCCCGCGGCGTTTACCCGCAAACCAAGTGGGTTGCCGGCACCAACACCTGCATGATCGGGGTGGAAGTGGATACCCGCACCAACCGAGTCATTGTCCTGTCGGTAATCGACAACCTCATGAAGGGACAGGCCGGGCAGGCGGTGCAATGCCTCAACCTAATGATGGGGTGGCCGGAAACCTTGGGCTTACCGCAGCTTGCCTTTTACCCCTAGCTATAATGCCGGTAATTCCCCTGCAGCCCAGTTTGCCCATGCCTAACCTCTTCTCCCCCAATCTTGATCCCAACAGGCCCGCCGCGCCGGCGAACTCTCCACCTTCATCCGGTAGGGCGGGGGACCTGAACTGGGAGGGGCTGTGGCGGCAACTGGAAGCGGGCTGGCAGGAGCTGCCCCGGCGCTCTGAAGAAACCCTGCAGCAGACCCTAGCTCGTTGGCAACTGGAGTGGGGCGGCCTGTGCCGCGAGGCGCGAGATCGGCTGCAGGCAACTCTAGACAAAGCCAGAGCCACAACCTCTCCAGAGCCCCTCCGGCGAGAGCTGCAAGCGCTTTTGCCTCTGCTCAACCCCTGCCAATGGGAGGTGGTCATCGGCTCTCTGGAACGGGCCGCCGACCGAGCCTGGGTGGCCAGCCTGCTGTATCACAGCCTGCAGGAGCCACCACACCCCGAAGCAGCCACCAACGGCATCCCTGCCTGGGCGGGGGCCTTGACCTCTGAGCAGCGCTCTACCTTGGAGGCGATGAGCCTGCGGGCCTATGGCAACAGCCGCCTACCTTTGGTGATGGACAAAAGCGGCGAGATCCAAGTGGAAGCCTCAGCCGCCCTCTTGGCCGCCCTTATTGCTGTCGAGATCGGCAGCGTGGGATCCGCAGGCGCCCTCTCTTTGCTGGGCACACCGGAGCTGCGCAAGCTCTTGAATGCCGAGGGCAAGCTGCGGCGCAGCGTCTTAAAACAGGGGCGAACTGCCCTCACAGAAGAGGAATGGCAAACTCTGCGCCAGTGGCTTGATCCCAAGGGATCCCCCCCCGACTGGTACCTCTCCCTCACCCAAGTGGGGATCCAAACCACCCAAGTGGGGGACTATCTGGCGCGGCGGCTGCGGGAGTTTTTCCAGAGCGAGTGGATCAAGCTGGCGATCCCGCCCCTGTACCACTTGGTTATCGACGCCGTGCGGCTGTTGACGGGAGAAGTGTTTCTCAGCGTGGGCACAACCCTAGAATCGGCTTTGGAGTCGGCAGAGGCGGGGCGACGCCTGGAGTTGCTGCTGCAAGCTTTGCCCCAGGCCCGGCACATTCCCAGTCCCGAGCGCATCCAAGCCGCTCTTCCCGCCGTTGTGGAGGCTGCTGAGACAACCCTCAGGCCGCTCTTGGCGCGCCAGTTGATGACGGTGGCCGACATCTTCGACCCGCCCATTCGCAACGAAAGCCTCAACGAATTGGGGCGGCAACTCAACCTCTGGAATCCCTTGCAGTTTTTGCTCACCTGGGGTACGTCTGGCTGGCTGGGCGCTCTGCTAGATGAGATCAAAAAATTGCAGCAAACCTACCCGGAAATGCCCTTGTGGGAGAGCTATCGGCAAGGGGTTGAGACGGCAGTGCAAGCGCCTCGAGTGATGGATCAGGCGGAAGCCTTGCGCCTTACCGCCAAGAGCTTGGATCCCAAGATAGAACCGTCGGACGACTAACCTAGCGCAGGCGTACCCTACCCCCTCAGCCGAAGTGCCCCCATCTGCGGGCGTATTCAGCATCGCATAGGGCACAAACTTAAGGCCGAAAAGTCCCAAAAAGTTGGACTTAAAATCTCAGCTTGGTTGATATCCTAAAAGCAGACAGACATAGAAACAATACAATTGCTCTTTTGGTAGCTATAGACTTTTTTCTATCTTCTGGCGATTCTCGAGGGAGTTGCTCTCCGGTGGCAGAGTGCTTTAAGCAAAACGGCTCAACGGACTGGGGATCCCTGCCCCATGGCGGCTATCACTGGGATGGCTGTGCCGAGCCGTTTTTCGAGGGCTGGTACAGCCGGGTCACTTTACCTGGGGATCCGCCCCTCAGCTTTGCCTTCATGTACGCCATCGACCCCAGGCGGGGAGGCATGGCGCAGGTGTTGGGGCCAGACGAGGAGCTGCATTGGCGCACCTTCCCCAATCCACAGCGCTTCTGGGCCAGTTGGCGGCACCTGGCCTTGGGGCACGCTGGCGGGCCAGGCGAGAGCTGGCGAGGGCTGCAGGAGCCCCTCACCTTCTTCCAACACACCGCCAGCGGCTACCAATACACCGCCCACCTCAACCAGGGGATTTTGCCAGATCCTGTCAGAGGCGAGGCCATCCGCTGGCTCTATCGCATTCAACTCTGCTCTGCCTACGGGATCCCGCCGCGGGCCACCATGGGAGCCTGGTCTTATCTGCCCATCTTCGAGCCGGGCTGGCAGATCCTGATGAGCCACGGCCTGGCCAGCGGCTGGGTGGAGTGGCGGGGCAGGCGCTTCGAATTCGAGCAGGCCCCCGCCTACGCCGAAAAAAACTGGGGACAAAGCTTCCCTCGCCGCTGGTTTTGGATCCAGTGCAACGCCTTTCCCAACCATTCCGGCCTCAGCCTCACCTGCGCCGGAGCCGAGCGGCAGGTGCTCACCCGCCCCGAAGAAGTCGCCCTGATCAGCCTGCACGGCGGGGGATCCCAGCCTTTTTTGGAGTGGCGGCCCGGCCAAGCTCGGCTAACCTGGCAGGTGGATCCCTGGGGATCCTGGCAGGTGCGCGGCGAAGACGCCCGTTGGTGCATCCAACTGGAAGGTCACACCCAGCGGCCTGGGCAAACCGTCTTCACCCCTGGCCCGGAAGGGATGCGGCGCAACTGCCGCGACACCCTGGCCGGCCATCTGCAGGTGCGGCTGTGGCAGCGCAACGGCCAGGTCTGGACGCAGGTGCTTGCGGCCAGCAGCTCCCAAGCCGGCCTCGAGGTGGGGGGAGAAGTTCCGCGATCCTGGCCAGGGCATTGTTGAACGTTGGCGGATATCTACACCCCCGTTGGACTTCCCAAAAAACGCTCTTGTGCTAGAATACCTAAGCCACATTGATAAGCTTCCATCTCTGGATAGGAGAGACGGGTCTTCAACCGTGGCTGTTTCGCTTTTCTTGCAGGTAGATAGCTTGCGCCTGTAGCTCAGTGGACTAGAGCACGTGGCTACGGACCACGGTGTCGGGAGTTCAAATCTCTCCAGGCGCGTCACGATCCCAGATGATTTTTCGTCTGGGGTATTTACCGTCCCTTAGTTGGCCTGAATCCTGTGTTAGGATTAGGCCTATCAAGTCCGCCTTGATGCAGGCGTAGGGAGCCCGAGGATCATGTTTGAACGCTTTACGGAAAAAGCCATCAAGGTGATCATGCTGGCCCAGGAGGAGGCCAGACGGTTGGGTCACAATTTCGTTGGCACCGAGCAAATCTTGTTGGGGTTAATCGGCGAGGGCACTGGGGTCGCCGCCAAAGTTCTCAAGTCCATGGGAGTGAACTTGAAGGACGCCCGCATTGAAGTCGAGAAAATTATTGGCCGGGGATCCGGCTTTGTGGCCGTCGAGATCCCTTTCACTCCCCGCGCCAAGCGAGTGCTGGAGCTCTCCTTAGAAGAAGCTCGCCAGCTCGGCCACAACTACATCGGCACTGAGCACCTGCTCCTGGGCCTGATCCGCGAAGGGGAAGGGGTAGCTGCTCGCGTCCTGGAAAACCTGGGGGTGGATCTGTCCAAGGTGCGCACCCAGGTGATCCGCATGTTGGGCGAGACCGCCGAAGTGACGGCAGGGGGTGGGTCTTCCAGCCGCACCAAGACGCCAACCCTGGACGAATTCGGCTCCAACCTCACCCAATTGGCCCAAGAGGGCAAGCTGGATCCCGTGGTGGGTCGGACGCGGGAGATCGAGCGCGTGATCCAGATCTTGGGCCGCCGCACCAAGAACAACCCCGTTCTTATCGGGGAGCCGGGCGTGGGCAAGACCGCCATCGCCGAAGGTCTGGCCCAGCGCATCGTGCAGGGGGACGTGCCCGACATCTTGGCCGACAAGCGGGTGGTCAGCCTGGATATCGGCCTGTTGGTGGCTGGCACCAAGTACCGCGGCGAGTTTGAGGAGCGCCTCAAGAAGATCATGGATGAGATCCGCAACGCCGGCAACATCATCCTGGTCATCGACGAGGTGCACACCCTCATTGGAGCCGGGGCTGCCGAAGGGGCCATCGATGCCGCCAACATCCTCAAGCCGGCTTTGGCCCGCGGCGAGCTGCAGTGCATCGGCGCCACCACGCTGGATGAGTACCGCAAGCACATCGAGCGGGATGCCGCCCTGGAGCGTCGCTTCCAGCCCATCATGGTGGGCGAGCCGAGCGTTTCAGAGACGATCGAGATCCTGTTTGGCCTGCGGGAGCGCTACGAGCAGCACCACAAGCTGAAGATCTCCGACGCGGCCTTGGAGGCAGCGGCCAAGCTGGCCGACCAATACATCTCTGACCGCTTCCTGCCGGACAAGGCCATCGACCTCATCGACGAGGCGGCTTCGCGGGTGCGCCTGATCAACTCGCAACTGCCGCCGGCGGCGCGGGAGCTGGATCAGGAGCTGCGGCGGGTGCTTAAGGAGAAGGATGCCGCGGTGCGGGCCCAAGACTTCGACAGGGCCGGCGAGCTGCGGGATCGGGAGATGGAGATCAAGCAGCAGATCCGCGCCATTGCGGCGGCCAAAAAAGCCGAGGAAAGCAGCCGCCAAGAGATGCCAGAGGTCACCGAAGAGGACATCGCCCAAGTGGTGAGCGCCTGGACGGGCGTGCCAGTGGCCAAGCTGACCGAGAGCGAGTCGGAGAAGCTGCTGCACATGGAGGAAACCCTGCACCAGCGCATCGTCGGCCAAGATGAGGCGGTGCGGGCCATCTCGCGGGCCATTCGTCGGGCTCGCGTGGGGCTGAAAAACCCCAACCGTCCCATCGCCAGCTTCATCTTCTCCGGCCCAACAGGGGTAGGCAAAACCGAGCTGACCAAAGCCCTGGCGGCCTACTTCTTCGGCTCCGAGTCGGCTATGATCCGCCTCGACATGTCGGAGTACATGGAGCGGCACACGGTCAGCAAGCTGATCGGATCCCCGCCCGGATATGTCGGCTACAACGAGGGGGGGCAGCTTACGGAAGCGGTGCGGCGCCGTCCCTACACGGTGGTGCTCTTCGATGAGATCGAGAAGGCCCACCCGGACGTGTTCAACCTGCTGCTGCAGATCCTGGAGGACGGCCGCCTGACCGACGCCAAGGGCCGCACGGTGGACTTCAAAAACACCCTGATCGTGATGACCTCGAACATTGGCTCGAAGGTCATCGAGAAGGGTGGTGGCAGCCTCGGCTTCGAGTTCAACACCAACGACGAAGATGCGAACTACAACCGCATCCGCAACTTGGTGCACGAGGAGCTGAAGCAGTACTTCCGCCCCGAGTTCCTCAACCGGGTGGACGAGATCATCGTCTTCCGGCAACTGACCAAGGAGGAAGTGAAGCAGATCGCCGACATCCTGCTCAAGGAAGTGTTCGACCGCATGAAGGAGAAGAAGATTTACCTCACGGTCAGCGATCGCTTCAAGGATCTGCTGGTGGAGGAGGGCTACAACCCCAGCTATGGGGCACGTCCGCTGCGCCGTGCTATTCAGCGCCTGTTGGAAGACATCCTGGCAGAAGAGATCTTGACTGGCCACGTCAAAGAGGGATCAGAAGTCCTCATCGATGTGGACGAGGAGCGTAAGCCCAAGGTGCTGGTCACGGAGCCGGAGCGGGTGCTCTTGCCCCAGGGAGCGGAGTAAAGCTGCCGCCTCCCCTTCAGGTTCTGGTTCTTAGGAAGACAAGGGATCCGCTGCTGTTCTCGGATCCCTTGCTCTTGTCCTTCATCTGTGCTGTCGTTCTAGGAAGTTGTCTCTAGAGTCAAGGGATTGGCCGTAGGAGAACTTTGGCATGGTGCAATCGACCTACTACTATGGCGGCGCTCCGGTTCGGACTCCGCCTCCCGATTTGGCTTCGCTGCTGCTGCAAGAGCGCATTGTCTATCTGGGTCTGCCCCTGGCCGAGGAGGCGAATGCCAACGTCACCAAGCTGATTGTGGAACAATTGCTGTATTTGCAGTACGAGGATCGGGAAAAGCCGATCAAGATGTACATCAACTCGACGGGCACCTACAGCTACGACACGGCAGCTTTTGCCATTCTGGATACGATGAACTACATCAAGCCGCCGGTGCATACCATCTGCATTGGCAATGCCATTGGCATGGCGGCCATGCTGTTGGCGGCGGGCGCCAAGGGGTTCCGGGCCAGTTTGCCCAATGCCACGATCGTGCTGCATCAGCCGTATGGGGGCACCCGTGGACAGGCCAGCGATATTGAAATTCGCACCCGCGAGATCTTGACCTTGCGCAACATGATGCTGGAGGAATTATCTCGCAGCACGGGCCAGCCCATAGAGCGCATCAAGAAGGATACGGAGCGGCTGTTTTTCATGACTCCGGAAGAGGCCAAAGCCTACGGTCTTATCGATCAGGTGTTGACCAGCTCCAAAGCCCTGCCGAAGTTGGCAACAGCCAAAAGCTGAAGCAGAGGGATCCGTCGATGGTTCAGGTCCCTGTACAGCCTTTAACGGCGGAGGAGTACCTACGCCTCAAAAGCTGGCCTTATGAAGGACGGCTTGAACTTGAAGACGGGTATATTCGGGAAGTGCCAACTGAGGAGCGCATTAACACCCTCATTGAGCTGTTTCTGATTGCGGAATTGCTCAAGTTTTTGCCCGTCCAACGCCTGAGCTTGGGCCAAGTTGAGGTCGAAGTGCCCGCAGCCAAGGCTCGGTTTCGCAACCCAGATGTGATGGTTTTACATCCTGACCATGTGAGCTTGCTGGGGAACGGTCGCGGAACCCTTCGGCTGCCCATGCCCCCGCCGCTGCTGGTGGTGGAAGTGGTTTCTCCTGGAATAGACAATGAAAAACGTGATTATAACGTGATTATCAAGACAAGCGCAAAGACTATGCTGCCCGTGGGATCCTGGAATACTGGATTGTGGATCCCGCCAAGCAGTCGGTGTCGCGCTGGGTTGGCGGGGAATACGAAGACGAGGTTAAAACCGGCCCTGAACGCATTGTTTCCTCGGTTTTGCCCCAGCTAGATTTGAGCGCGCAAGACCTCTTGCAAGCGCATCGTTCTGTGTAGTGTTCTGTACTTTGCCAGGAGAAACTTATGCCGATTGGAGTGCCTCGCGTTCCCTACCGTCTGCCCGGTGAGCCCTACAGCCAGTGGATCAGCCTCGACGACCGCCTGTACCAAGAGCGGATCTTGTTTATCGGCGAGCCCATCGACGACAACCTGGCCAATACCATCGTGGGGGTGATGCTCTACCTCAACTCCCAGGATCCGCAAAAGGATATTGTGATGTACATCAACTCTCCTGGTGGCTCTGTAACGGCGGGCATGGCCATTTACGACACCATGAACCACGTCAAGCCCGACATTGTTACCGTTTGCGTGGGCCAAGCAGCCTCGATGGGGGCCTTCTTGCTGGCTGCCGGCACCAAGGGAAAACGCTTTGCCCTGCCCCACTCCCGCATCATGCTGCACCAGCCTTCCCTGGGGATGATCCAAGGTCAGGCCAGCGATATCGAAATTCGCGCCCGCGAAACTTTGCGGGTCAAGCGGCGTATGAATGAGCTCTTGGCGCAAATGACTGGCCAGCCGCTGGAGAAAATCGAGCGGGATGTGGAGCGGGATTTCTACCTCTCGGCTACGGAAGCCCAAGCCTACGGCATTGTAGACCGAGTGATCCAAGAGCGCTCGGAAGCAATGGCCGGCTAAGGGGGATTTTGGCTCGCTGCAAAAAGACGGCCTGGGCAAGATCCCGAGTAAGATTAGGGAGCTGAGGACTGGCTCGCTGTGGTTTGACCGTTTGACGGGCCTGGATTCCGGCAGGTGTGATGTTCCCCGGCTTATACGGTACTGGTTCTAGGGTGCCGGGAGAGGGGCTGAGGATCCCTGGGGTAGCTAGGATAAGGCGGAGTGGACCGAGAGATTTGCATCCGGTGAACCGAAAGCATTGGGTCAAAAGGAGCAGTGGATGGGCCAGTCTGCTGGTGTTCCTGCTGTATCCGCCGAATCAGGCCTTGGCTTTGCCCCCGGCTTCTGAAATCCCTGAGGAGGTGCTGCGGGCGCAGCCAGATTTGCAGGCTCGCTCTCCGGTCGATAATCAGCCCCTCACCGCTGGCGAAGCTCTGCAACTCCAGGCAGCCCTGGCAGCCCGGCCCGAAACCGGATCTGTTTCTCCAGAGGTGGAGCGGCTGATCTTTTTGCTCAAGCTGCGCAGGGGTTTCCGCGACCTGTTTCCTTTTTTGTTCCCATAGCCCTCCTAGCTAGCCCAACAGTTTTCCGAACCCTTAGGGGCGAGGGGGAAATACCACAGGGATCCTTTTCTGGTAGCGGTAAGGGCCGGCGCGGGATCCCCAAGTTTGTTGGCCGGTGGTGGCGTCGAAGCCGCGATCCCAGGTGATGAATTCCTGGGCTGTGAGGTCAAACTCGATGTGGATGTAGGTGCTGTCGCCGGGGTTGAGGCGGCAGCCACCGCCCGGCAGCATCTGGCCGTGGTAGCAGTCTGCGCGCTTTTCTACGAGGATGCGACAACCGGGCAAATGCTGCAAGTCAGACAGAGAAAGCTGCGCCAAGCGCTGCAGATCCTGAGAGGCACCTGCCCAAGCCGCTTGATCCCGCAACTTATAGTTCTCGATCCGCAAGGGATCCGCCAATACCTGCAGCACCCGGCTGCGGTAAAACCGGCCCGGCGTGTGCTCGTTAAATTGCTCGGTAAAAAAGCCGATTCCTTCTGAAAACAGGTGGGGAAGGCGCACGTACCAAAGGCTCACCGGTACAAACCACACCGGTTCTGCCATGGCTTGGGCGCGGTTGCTGTAGTAACCTTCCAGCCAATCGGCAAAAGTATTGAGGTCGGAATCGGAAGTTGCCGCAGCAGAAGCTGTCATATGCAAGAAGGAGGATCGCCTGTCTTCGGGATTTCTCGATCCTAGGGTTATTCTCACCCCCAACCCTGCTTCCGGAGGGAGAAGGTTGGGTGCCGAACCGGAGGGCTCAGTGTTGAGGAGCTTGCTCTGCTGAAGGCAATTTTTCTTCTACTATAGAAAGCTATGACAAAACTCACCCCCAGCTCCAGCTACAGCATTGCTCTACGTCTGCGCCTGCCCAACCAGCCAGGAGCGCTGGCCCGTGTTACCCAAGCTATTGCCGAGGTGGGAGGCAGCCTCAGCCAGATCGACCTCATCCACCAATCGGCAGCCGAAACGGTGCGGGAAATCTGCGTGGATGCCGTTAGCAGCGAGCATGCCGAGCAAATTCGCGCCGCTGTTGCCTCTTTGCCCAACGTAAAAGTGGAGCGGGTGGTGGATCGCACCTTTGAGCTGCACCGGGGGGGAAAGCTACAGGTGGTGGCCAAAAGCCGCCTGGAGAGCGCCGCCGATCTGGCCATGGCCTATACCCCGGGCGTGGGTCGGGTGGCGCTGGAAATTGCCGCCGATCCCAGCGCTGTGTATGAATACACCATCAAGGGCAATTGCGTTGGCATCGTAACCGATGGCAGCGCCGTGCTGGGCCTGGGGAATATCGGCCCGGAGGCGGCTCTGCCAGTGATGGAGGGAAAAGCAGCCCTGTTCAAACGCTTTGCTGATATCGATGCTTTCCCGCTCTGCCTGGCCACCCAGGAGGTGGGGGAAATTGTGGAGACGGTGGTGCGCCTGGCGCCGGGGTTTGGCGGCTTCAACCTGGAGGACATCAGCGCCCCCCGCTGCTTTGCCATCGAGTTGCAGCTCAAGGCCCGTCTCAACCTGCCGGTGTTCCACGACGATCAGCATGGCACCGCCATTGTGGTGCTGGCAGCGTTGTTGAATGCCTTGAAGGTGGTTAAAAAAAGCCTAGAGGAGGTGCGCATTGTCCTCAACGGGGCAGGAGCAGCCGGTATTGCGGTAACTCAACTGCTGCGACGGGCCGGGGCCAGACATATCCTGGTCTGCGACCGCCAAGGGATCCTCAGCCGCTCCCGCGCCGACCTCACCCCCGAGAAAGCTGCCGTTGCCGTTGAGGAGAGCGGATCCCTGGCAGAGGCTTTGGTGGGAGCAGATGTGTTCATCGGGGTGAGCGTGGCCAATGCTTTGACACCAGAGATGGTGGAGAAAATGGCGCCGGATCCCATTGTCTTTGCCTTGGCCAACCCGGTGCCAGAGATCCAGCCCGAGCTGGTGGCAGATCGAGTCGCCGTGATGGCCACCGGGCGCAGCGACTACCCCAACCAGATCAACAATGTGCTGGCCTTCCCAGGGGTGTTCCGCGGCGCTCTCGATTGCCGCGCCAAGCAGATCAACACTGAGATGTGCCTGGCTGCCGCCCAGGCCATTGCCAATTTGATCCCACCGGAAGATTTGGATCCCCAGTGGATCATTCCCTCGGTCTTCGATGGGCGGGTAGTTCCTCAGGTGGCTGCCGCCGTGATCCAAGCTGCCCGCCAAACAGGAGTGGCCGGGATCCCTTGAGGGTTCCCCCTGGCCAAAAGCGGGTGGAAGGCAGCAGGCCTCAGCTAGAAGCCGCAGGAGCCCCGCACTGTACCCCCCTCAATCCCCCCGCCCCCCTGCCCCCCGTATACGGGGGGTTGGGGGGGAAGGGGGGCGGTCGGAGCCGGGTAGTTTACGATTTGCTTTTGCGGAGATCCGCACTATCAAATTGCTCTATCCACAACTCCCAGCAATCGGCGCGCCGGTTGCAAAGTTGCTCAAGATATTTGCAATAAGATCTTTGGGCTCTGACAGAGTTAACCGGAGACTTGCTTGTTATTTTTGTTACAAGATCGGGGATCCTCTCTACCTAGAGTCGAGGAAGCCGGACTAAGTCCTGATAGGCTGGAGGAAAGTTTGGGATCCCTGCCATGTTCTACTTGCCGGTCTCGCTGTTGCTGTTTTTGATGCTGGTGCTGCTGCTGCCTTTCCTCTGGCTGGGGCTGGCGGTGGATGTGGTGGCGTTGGCGGTGGGCAAGTTGGGGTTCTCGCGGGAGGGGGCGCTGTTGCTGCTGCTGGCTATCCTGGCGGGCAGCTCGGTCAATATTCCCCTGTATCGTGTGAAGTGCGAGGTAACGCTGGTGGAAGACCTGGCCAGCCTGTGGATACGGCAATTTTGGGGGATCCCGTTGGCCAAGATCTCTCAGGAGACCGTGGTTGCTCTGAACGTGGGCGGGGGGCTGATCCCGGTGCTCTTGGCCCTGTATCAATTTGGCCGGGCCGATGGGCTGTTGATCCTGGCCGTAACGGCGCTGGTGACTGTGGTCAGCTACTATGCTTCCCACGTGGTGCCCGGAATCGGCATTCAGATGAATCCCTTGACCGCCCCGGCTACGGCAGCCTTGGCCGCCATGTTCTGGGCTGGAGATCAGGCGCCGGCGGTGGCCTTTGCTGGCGGGGTTTTGGGCACGGTGATCGGAGCGGATCTGCTGCACTTGCCGGAGGTGCTGCGGCGCAATTGCTCGGGCATTCTCAGCATTGGCGGGGCCGGAGTTTTCGATGGCATTGCTCTCTGTGGCCTGTTTGCCCTGTTGCTGAGCTAAACCAGCAAATAGGTGAGGGAAAGGGTAACAGCCTGGCCGGGATCCAGCCAGCGCAAGTCGGGATCCCCTTCGGGGGCACGCTGGGTCAACTCCTCGAGGAGAATTTGCGTCCATTCCAGCGGCCCATTGAGCAACAGCGGCGAACGGGCTACCCCCAGCTTGCGGGCCATGGTTTTGAGGGCTTCCAAGCTGGCCGACAAGGGGCGAGTGCTGGCCACAAACAGCAGCTCGGTCAGCCCCTGGGCATGGCAGGTGAGCAGATCGGGATTGACGGCAGAGCGCGAATTGCCAGCCATCTCAGGCAGAGGTGGCAAAGTCAGGCTGCTCTTGGCCTCCAGGCGCAGCGGCAGGGCAAAGTCCTCCTGGGGCATGGGGGCCAGCAGGTGCAGTTGCCCGCTGGAATCGACCATCAACAGGTACCCGAACAGATCCTGCTCGCCCTCGTTGCGCAGAGTGAGATAGAGGGGATCCCCGCGCATAAAGCGTGGCATGCCTGGCTCGCCAGGAGCAGCGGCCCCTTGGGCAAGCCGTGACCCCCGCAAGGGTTTGCCCTTGGTGGACAATTCCCCCACCACCGCCAGCGGCGAGATTGCCGCGTTGAGGGTAGCCCGCAGGCGCTTGGCCGCCAGCAGATGGGCCAGACGGGGCACCAGCCGCTGCACTGCCGTAGCGGCAGCTTCCCCAGCCGGCCCGCAGGAATTGAGCAGCAATTCTCGCCCCGGCCAAAAGAGGCTGTAGCTGTTGACTTCCAGGGGTTTGGGCAGAGCGTCCAATTGAAAGGCGGCGGCCATTTCGGGGGTGATGCGGCCCAGCAGGCAATCCACCTGGCGCTCGCGCGGGTTGGCCGTCTCCATCCAGCTGTAGCCGGCGATGGCGTTGGTCAGATCTACTTTTTCAACGCGGCCTAAGTTGTCTTCCAGACCCACCAAAAGCTTGAGGCTGCTGGAGAGGCTGCGCAACTGCTCCCGCACCAGCGTGCCCACGGGGGGAAATTGACCTTCCCCGTTGGCCGGCTGCACCTGTGCCAACAGGCCGCTGCGAGAACGAATCAGCAGCGGCACCGGCGAGGCGGTGGAAGGCTCGGCAGCAATGGGAACCAAAAGAGTACCTGGCTGCAAGCCGCAGAGTGCCGCCGGTGGGATCCCACCCAGCCACACCTGGGCCCGATTCCCCTTCACTTCCTGGATGGCGCCGCTGACTCCCACCTGAGGGGGGGTGAGGAAGTAGGGCGGGATGCGCCGAGCCGTTTCTTTGCCCTCCAGGATGGGGCGCTGACAAGCAAACAGGCCCAGCTCCCGCTGACCGGCCACTTGGTTGAAGGCTATCAGCAGGCGGGTGGCAGGTGTGGTCTCCCACAGGTACTGCGTCAACAGGTAGGTGAGTATCCCTGCATGAAATCCCGGCCAAGCGGCTTCTGCCGCCAAATCTTGGGGGGTGGTGGCGGCAATTAACAACCCCTTGGGCGGAGAGGGCCAAATCTGCTGCACTTCACCAGAAGGCAGGCGACCGGGAGCCACCGCCTCTGGGGAGGTAGAGGCTACTTCCTTGGGGACTTTCGGCGGGCGGGAGCGCAGTTGCAAGTTGCCCCGTACTGCGGGTGCAACATAGGTAAAGCCACAATCGAGTACGGTCGTGAGCTGGGCTGTGCCCAAGCTTTGCACAAGCTGGAAAAAGCGCTCCAGACCCATAGCCGCCGCTTCTTCAGGGCCAGCCAACAGCAGCGCCGGCTGCCAGCGCTCGGGCGAAGATCCCGCCTGCCATTGGCCGTAGCCGCTAAACTGCACCACTACCGTTTCAGCCGTCTGACTTGCACTTCCCAGGTGCTCGGCAAAGGCTGACTGGATCGCGCTTGAAGTGGCAGCTCCATCGGTGAGGATGAGAATGTCTGCCGGGTCAAAGCCAAAGCGATACCGCAGCAGCTCCCGCTGCAGCTCCACATCCGTGACACACCCCTGTAACGGGGATCCCTCGCCGGGGTAGCGGTTAATGCCTATCAAGAGAGCCAACTTGCGGGAGCTGGCCGCCAAAGCTTGCCCGTAGCGCTCAGCCTGACCCACCAACCAGCCGGGAGAGAGACCAAGGCCGGCAGCAACCAGGAGTAACTTTTGTAGAAAAGACCGCCTTTCCATGTCAACCCTGTGGGCTGCCTCGCTGGCGTAACAGCCACCCTGTTGGCGAACGAGCCACAGCTCAACTCTGCACCGGATCTGTTGCTGCCTATTTCAGGATATCCCCACCCCTCCAGCTTTTTCGAGGGATCGGGTGACAGTTTTTGGCGTTTCGTTTACATTCTTGGCGGGATCCCGCCTCAAGTCCTTTCCGTCTGGGGATACCGACGCCAAGGCCGCTTAGGAGTTCAGCTAGAAACGGCAGGAGGCCCGCCCTTTTCCTCCTGTACACGGGGGATACGGGAGCGTGTCAATCAACAGCCGCGCAGCAAAACAGAGCGTTGGCGGTCGAACAGTTGGGCGTTTTCTCAACTGAGGCAGTTTCTGCACTCCAAGGCGGTGGGGCCGGGGTCAAGGTTGTGGTGGTGCCGCCTGCCGACAGTTTGCAAACCGGCCACCGATGTTTATGGCTTGGCCAGCAGGAAGGGAAGCGTTTTCGTTGTGTGAACCCGGCCTGGGGCTGGGAAGGGGAGGCAGATTTTAACGGTGCCAATGTGATTGCGGTTTTGGGGGCTGCTGTAAGCCGGCCTGCCCCCCGTACACGGGGGGTGTGGGGGGCCCTTGGTTGGCTTGCCAACTGCAGGGCTACCCAAAGCCTGCACTCTATGTGTCAGCATGAGTGCGGGCAATTTACAAAATAGGGCAAGTGAGCCCCCCGTTCCGGCCAATCGCAGCGGAGGAAAGGGATCACGATGAACCCAGCCAAAACTAGACAGCACAGGCTGTAGTAGAGGTGAAAGCTCCCGATGGGATCCACCTGTTCCACTACCCCTCCTCCCAGGGATCCCAGCGCTAGAGCCAGGATATTGTTCAAAGCATGGGCCAGGATGGGTAAGCTCAAGGAGCGTGCTTTCAAGTAGAGCAGCCCCATCACCAGGCCAAACACCGTCAGCCCAAGTGGGTTAGGGTGCAGTAGGCCAAAGACCACGGAAGAAGCCAGCAGGCCTCTGTCAAGCCCCCACTTGAGGCTCCAGCGGTGGAGCAAAATGCCGCGAAACAGCCATTCCTCCGTTATGGGGGCCACCACTGCAATCGAGAGCCAGCGCAACCCCTGGTACACCTGCGGCCAGGCTGTCTCCCCCTCCTCTTCCCCCAGGGAGTCCAGCATCGACTCCGCCAGCTCCGGGAAAGACAGCGACACCCAGTAGAGCATCAGCAAAGTGGTGCCCATGGAGAGCACAACCAAAGCCGGCACTACCCGCAGCAGGGATCCCCAGGGAATCGCAGCTCGCCAGTTGCCCCACAGCCGCCTCATCTGCAAATGGGCTCGTCGCCCGCGCTGCCAGCTCCAGATACAAGTGAGCACAAACGTGACGCAATAGACAACGTAGGCCAGCACCGGATCGTCCGAGGGCAGAGGCAACAGCCTGGCCAAAGCGACAACTCCCAGACCCACCCCCCCGTTGATCGACAGGAAAGCCAGCAGCAGATAGCGGGCCTTCAGCGCTGAAAATCCGGCTGAACCCGGCTCGGCAGGCGGCAAGGCGGGGGATCTGGACATAAAAAAGTAAGAGGTAGGAGTTTTCCCATCTTATAAGGGTGGGGGAGAGAGCACCGACTTTGGAAAGCCAATCCTCCGGGCAAGCTACCTCGTGGAAGGGGAAAGCCCCCCTCTTCAAAGGGAGAGGAGGTCACTGCTTGCGCTGAATCCAATAGGTGGTAAATAGCTCGCCACTGGCCTGTTTCTGGATTTTGCCCCCCAAGTCGGCGATGCGCCGCTCCCACTCCTGTAGGGGCGTGAGAATCGGCTCGCTGCCTTTGAAGAGCTCAATCAACCCCCACTGTTCGGCCCACACCGACTCAGGATTGACCACTTCGATAATCACTGGCGCAGCCGGACGCAACACCCGCCTCAGTTCTGCCCAAACCGCGTCAAAGTAGTCTATCGGGTAGTAGTACAAAAATCCTGTAGCAATGGCCAGATCGAACTGCTCTGGCCCGTAGTTTTCCAGGTGATGGGCGGATCCCTGCTGCATCGACTTGAACAGCTTGGAGTTAAGCTGCGGTGCCCGCGAGCGCACAAAGCGCACGATCCCCCCGCTCAGCTCATGGCCGTAAAAGTAGGCCTGCCAATCGTTCCAGGGATAGGTCAGGAAACTCACTCCACAGCCCAGATCCAAGCAGGCTTCCCGCTTTTTGGGGGCGCGCAATTGCCAAAAGGGGATCCCCAGGCGTTCCTGGAGGTGATCCCGCTTTTGGGCTTGCCAAAAGGGCAACTGTTCCAGGTCGGGGGGAAGCTGCCAACTGGCCCGACCCAACTGCACCTCCAGCTCCCGGTTGAAGCGGGCGGCTACGGCGGCAAGATAGGGATCCCAGCGTTCCCCGCTTTGCGGTAGCTCCATCTTTGGCCGGCTCTGTTGTGGAGGCTTGGGCGCTTAACTGGCCTTTAACCTAGACTACCAGGAGGCCCGGCCCATAGGCCCCCGGCTGCAGGGATCCATTGACCCAACTGTAGCTGCCGAGGATGGTGCCGGCGGGGACTTGAGCTTGGGAGCCCAAGCGCGTGTAAGCGCCGATGTAGCAGGGCGCGTGCAATTGAACGTCAGGGTGGATCTCGGCGGTCTTGTGAACCCATACCCCTGGCGCCCGTTCTTCCACATCCTCGAGAGGGAAATCCCTCATCCGGCTCAGGAGAATGTCCAGTTGGCCGTGGTAGTAGCTGGCCGGCGTGCCCAGATCCCGCCAGTAGCCAGTGTGCAGGTAGGCTTGCAGCCGTCGCCCCTGCCGCAGCAAGTCGGGGAAGATACGCCGCTCGAAGCTGAGGGGATCCCCGCTGGGGTAGTCTTTGAAAATAGCCGGATCGAGGACATAGGTACCAGCGTTGATGGTGTTGGTGGTGAGGGTGAGGGCTTCGGCAGCAGTGGGCTTTTCCCGAAAGGATTGGATCCGGCCCCCTTCCCCTACCTCCACCAGGCCGTAGGCGGTGACGTCCTCCACCTGGGCGAGGGTGAGGGTGGCGACGGCCCCGCTCTGCAGGTGGCAGTGTATCAAATCTAATAAATCCAGATCGGTGAGGATATCGGCATTGAAGACCACTAAGGGATCCCCGCTGAAGTAGGGTTGGGCCAGCACCAAAGCTCCCGCTGTATCTAGCGGCGTCTCCTCGACGACGTAGCGGAGCTTTACCCCCCAAGCAGTGCCATCTCCCAGAGCCGCCTCGATCTGTCTGCCCAGATACCCCACGCTGAGCAAAATGTCCGTCAGGCCGGCCCGGCGGCAGCGCCCGATCAGCCAGTGTAAAAAAGGCACCTCTAGCAACGGCAGCAGAGGCTTCGGTTGCCACAAGGTCAGCGGCCGTAAGCGAGTTCCTTGCCCCCCTGCCAAAATCACCGCCTGCATAGCTATCCCCAACCCATTTTCCCAGCCTAGATGGTAGGGGAAAAGGATCCAGCCTGCCACAGCCAACTGGCTGAGGCCAGAGGCAGGGAGAGCCCCCCTTTGCCGCTGTTCTGCTGGGCAGCGAAGGCCCGCTAGGCTGGCGGCGACGGCTGGGGATCCCGGCAGGCGGCCAGGATGGCCTGGGCGGCCAGGTGGCCGGAGAGGGTAGCCCCTTCCATGCTGTCGATATAGTCTTGGGCGGTGTAGCTGCCGGCAAAGAAGAAGTTGGGCACGGGGGTCTTCTGGTGCGGGCGATAGGGATCCATGCCTGGCGCTTCTCGGTAGAGGGAGTGGGCCAGCTTGACGACGCTGTACCAGGTCATGTTCAGTTGCCGCGACGAAGGAAACAGCTCGTGCACTTGGCGCAGCACGTGCCGGGCAATTTGTTCGTTGGACATGGAGATGAAGGGATCCCCCGGCGTGAGCACACACTGCAGCAGGGATCCCTGGCCGGGTTTGTAGTAGTCGGCGGGGCTGGTGAGAGCCAGATCGGCAAAGCAGGAGAAATCGGCATCGGGGGTGTAGAGGAGGTTGTCGATGCCAACTGGCTGCGGGTGGTCAGCGGCGCGTTTGGCCCGGCCCTTCAGCTCCGTCACCCAGCCGTCGAAGCGCAATTGCACCGTTGCCACGGGTACGGATTCCAGCTTGTAGAGGTTGTCGAACTGGGGCCACTGCCGCCACACCTGGGGGATCAGCCGTTTCGCCCCTTCCACGGCTGTTGCACACACGTACACATCCGCTTCCACCCGCTCGCCATTGGCCAAGACCAGACCGGTTACTGCGTAGGGAGGAGAGTCGCTGACTTCAATGCGGCTGACCCCTCTGCGGGTGTAAACCTGGCCGCCGCGGGCTTGCAGGTAGCGGACGATGGGCTGGGTGAGGTAGTTGTCCGGGGATCCCTTGAGGAGGTTGAGCTTGGAGGCATCGGTTTTGCTGGCAAACATCTGAAAAATGGTCAGCATGCAGCGGGCGGAAATCTGCTCCGTATCGATGAAGCCCAGGGCATAGGCAATCGGGTTCCACATCCGCTTCAGGCTGGCCTCGGATCCCCCGTGGCGGCGGAACCACTCGGCAAAGCTCATCCGATCCAAAGCGCGAATCTGCCGCATCGCCCCCTCGTAGTCCAGCAGGCCGCGAATCAGAGGGCTGGTGCCCAGCGCCAGGGCGTTGCGCAGCTTATCGGCCCAAGAGAGCTGCTCGGTGGCAAAAAAAGCCTTGAGGCCGTTGAAGGGCGCCCCTAGCGGGAAGCGAAAATCGAGGCTGGCCACCTGCCCCCCGCGGTTGACAAAGGTGTGGGTGTGTTGCTTGGGCAGCAGGTTCTCGTAGGCCCCCACCTTCTTCATCAGGGCAAACAGGTTGCTGTAGTTGCAGAAAAAAACGTGCAGCCCCATCTCGATGTGGTTGCCCTCGGCATCCTGCCAGGAGCCCACCTTGCCGCCCACAAAGGGCCGCGCCTCGTAGATCTGCACCTGGTGCCCCGCTTCCACCAAATCCACCCCTGTGACCAAGCCGGCCAACCCGGCCCCGATAATGGCTACCCGCATCGTGATCCCCTCAAATGAGCTCAGCCAAAGGCTGAGGCAACTGCAAAGAAAGATAAACTTCTCTCATTCTGGAACAAAATGCGCCAGGGATCCCTGGCTTGACAAACGACCGCAAAACTTGCCATGATAGATGTCCGATGCGGATGTAGCTCAGTGGTAGAGCTTCTCGTTGCCAACGAGACGGTCGCGCGTTCGAATCGCGTCATCCGCTTTTCGATCCCTCACCCCCGTCCCCTCTCCCAAGGGGAGAGGGGAGGTGTTAGCGCTTGTAGAAGGTCTCCAGGCTGTGGCGGTCGCCCACAAAGCGCCAGTGCCAAGGTTCGTAGTTCACCCCCTGCGGATTGTTTCTGGGGAAAGACAGCTCAAAGCCAAAACGGGCGGCATTTCTCTCCAGCCACCGGAAGGCAGGGGTGGTCTCAAAGGCTTCTTGAGTGTCCCACTGAGGAAACTGGGCATCGCCAATATCAATGGCGTAGCCGGTGTGGTGCTCGCTGTAGCCGGGGGGAGCGCTGAGCGCAGCCCGTTCTTCCGGTCGCAAGGCTCGCGATTGGGCCAGTTGAAAAAACAAAAACTCCTGCTCCGCTATCGAGCGAAACCCAGAGATAGGGACAAGGCGGATCCCGTCGGCTTGGGCTGCTTCACTCATGCGCAGGTAGCTCTCGGCAGCCGCCTGGCGCAGGCGCACCTCTCGACCACGGTAGCTGCCCACCACCCGCAAGCTGTCTGCAGGGGCTTCGGAATAGGCATAGTGCCCCAACAGAGAAGGTCGCCCATTCTGCACAGTTGGCTGCGGCAGAGAGGGCTGACCGGCTTCCTCCAGAACTTGGGGATCCGCCGCCTGCTGGGATCCCGGTAACTTCTCTATCCCCCAACCCGCCAGGAGCACTAGCCCAACCAGCACCAGGCCCAAGACTAGACGGGACCTCAGGGCAGGCACCGAACTTTGCGCTTTTTTCGCCGGAGTGGACTGGCGACGGGCGACCGGAATGTCGTCGTTCATGCGCAAAGGCCGGGATCTAGCGAGGAGTACTGAAAAGAGGCAGCGCTTCTACAAACCCAAATCCGCCAAAATATCGCGGGCGTGGGTTTCGGTGTTGATGTTCTGATAGACCTTGGCAATTTTGCCCTCGGCGTCGATGACGTAGGTCACCCGCTTGGCGTAGCCGCCTCCATCCACATCGTAGGCGCGGGCGATCACCCCACTGGTATCCACCAGCAGAGGGAAAGGCAAGTTGTACTTCTCGGCAAACTTTTGGTGAGAGGCCTGGTCGTCCATGCTCACCCCCAACACCACCACGTTTTTGCTTTGATAATCAGCGTAGGCGTCGCGGAAGCCGCAGGCCTCTTTGGTGCAGCCAGGGGTGTCGTCTTTAGGGTAAAAGTAGAGGACAACGGTTTTCCCGGTAAAATCAGCCAGAGAAACTTGGTTGCCGTGGGTGTCGGTCGTGTTGAACCCTGGAGCAACGGTGCCAACAGCGAGAACCATAGACAGGTGACCTGAAGAGTGCAAGAGAGAAAGCTGCCCTCAGCATTTTCTTCAGCCCTGGTCGTCTCTGTCAAGCTGTTGCCGGCCCCGACCCGGCTGCCCGTTGCAACTCGACCACCAGCTCTTGGAACTCCACTGCCAGCCTAGAAGGCAGCCGTCGCCCCAGGATCTCCGCCAGCGACCGGTAGTACCACAGGGATCCCTCTTTGCCGCCGGAGAAGCGCTCCCAGAGCTGATCCCCCAGTTGGCGAAAGTCGCGTAGGATGCAGCGGACGTTGTGCAGCTTGTCGGAGGCGGCCACCAGCAAAACCGAGGCATCTGCGGTTTCCAAGTGCTTGAGATAGGCCACTTTGCGCTCTTTCCAGTCTTCTTTGGGCTCGCCCAGGGAGCTATCGCTGTCGGTGTCCGTGCATCCCAGGACGATCTGCAGCACCCGTTCTCCGAAGTGCTCCCGCAGCTCCCGTTCAATCTGAGCCCGCGGCTCGCCGCTGTAGCGGGGGCCATCCTCCAGGCTGTCGTGGAGGAGGGCAGCAATGGCCTCATCTTCGTCGGCGCCATGCTCCAGGGCGATGGACGCCACCGCCAGCAGGTGGCTGAGGTAGGGGATCCTTGTTCCCTTGCGGGTTTGAGCGGCATGCCAGCGGTAGGCGTAGCGCATGGCCTCGGCAAACCGCGGCGTCAACTGGGTAGACATAGGTATCTCTCCGGTCGAGGTTGGCAGTTGAGGGGATTGGTATTGGTAGGAAATCGTATCCAGAAAGCGTCTATTCCAAACCAAGCTTTGACCTGGTTGCCGAGCGGCACTCTGACTTTTGCTTCTTGGAACTTAAGCCACTTTTTCGGGTATGCTACTGAGAACATCCCCTTCTTACGGTAGCGCGGCAGGTTTGGTCTTAAACTCATTCCTTCTTGCCAGGAGAGCCTCAGCTTTTTCTTAGAGCTACTGAGTGCCTCAGCTACAGACTTACACGTCTGTTGTGCGGCGGAAACATACATTGCGATAAAGTGCTTGTTTTGGGTTCTGGCCATCTCATCACAAAGCTCACCATAGCTTGCCCATCGCTTCGTTTTGAAATAGACTTGTCTCGCATCGTACAGAGCACAGTTGCTTATTAGACTGTTGACACAACTCTAATAGGGGGACTAGCTCCCTGTTCTTGACTCGAACCTGCTGACAGCCGTACTCCATCATTGTTGATGAGCAGTATGATAACTACAGTCTGACATGAGTAAGCGATAATGCGAGAGGAAAGTCAACGGTACAATCACTACAACCATGCTGTGGGGCTAGCGGTTGTTTATCTCATTTTTTGGCCAAAGAGAAGGAAAAAAGTCTTGGTAGGAGAAGTCAGGAAGAGGTTGTTTGAGCTATGAAACTATATCAACGACCCCCATCATGGGTAAGCGACTAAAGTGGCTAGCGGGCTTTTCCGCCCTGCACTCAAGTGCGGGGCTACCAAGCTATCCTTTTGTGTGCAGGTGGGGACTGGCCCGCAGGGCCTGGATCACCGGAGCCAGCTCGATGGCTGCGGGCCGCGTACCCAAGATCACAGAAACCAGGGGAAGGGTGGCCATAGGCTCATGGGCAGCGGCACCTGTAGAGGCTGGAAAGAGCTGATCCACTCCGCGCAGCTCATTGGGGTGAGCCTCTTAAAAACACAGGCAGCATAGGGCAGCGTTTTCCCAAGGTCACAAGCTGCCAGGATGGGGACTCTACTCAGTCAGGCTGCGAGCAGAACCCGGAAGAGGTTGTGCTCTCTTGTTCGCTTACCCCGATCTTAACTCCCCATCTGCTCCGCTGATCGTTCACCGAATATGCCAGAAAAAGGTTGACGGGATCCCCTTCCTGCAACTAGCCTAAAAAGGGCTGAAGAGATCCTCTTCGGGCTGTCCGGGTTGTTCCGGTTCAACTCTTTCGGAGGAAAACGTTCAACAACATGGACGCTTCTGGCAGTTGTAGCACCGGCCAGCGGAGATCGCTCTTAGGAGCTCAAGTCCTTGGAGATCTGCGCCTTCCTGGTGCCTTCCATTTTCCCGCTGACAGCCTCAGTCGTCGCTTGAGAGGATCCCGTTTCGCCAACGCGAAGGGACAGGAGAGCTTTCTCAAATAGCTTCTGGCTTGGGTGGCTCTCTCGGTCGGCGACGAACAGATGGGCTGAGCAGAGCTCGACCTGAGCATCGGAAAAGGGAAAAGCAGGAGTGCTTCAAAGGGGACTTCCCCTAGCCTTGGGTTTTGTATTTGTTGTTCGTGGGCCAGGGGGAGCCCTTTGGATTCCCTTTTATCGACTTGGGCTTGTGGGCGTCGAGTCGGGCCTAAGACGTTGAGAGGCGTTCAGCTTCAGGGCTCCCATGAGCCTCGGAGCAGGGGTTGGTCGTTGCCCTCCGGGTCTTTTATCCGGCTGACTCCAACCTTCGGAGGTTTGTTATGCAGCAAAACATTCTTCGCGATCTTCTCTCTCCTGCCTCTTTGGAAGCCGCCAAGCGAGCGGCCAACCGCGCCCCTATTGCCGAGCTGGTGCAGCAGTTGATGGAGATTTCTCCGCGGCAGCGGGTACTGGCTTTTCGGTTGCTGGAAAAAGACAAGGCCATGGCGGTATTTGAGTATTTGCGGCCTGAAGAACAGGCCGATCTCATCCGCAGCATGGAAAACCCAGAGGTGATCCGGCTGGTGGAAGCATTACCCCCAGACGAGCGGGTGCGCCTGTTTGAGGAGCTGCCGGCCAAAGTTACCAAGCGGCTGATCGCCAACCTCAGCCCAGAAGCCCGCGAAGCCGTGAATATCCTGCTGAACTACCCGGAGCGCAGTGCCGGTCGGCTGATGAACCTGCGCTACTTGGCGGTGCGCGATACCCTCACCGTCGGGGCAGCTTTGGCCAGTGTGCGCGACTCCCAACTGGGGGATGACGAGCTGGATGTGATCTTTGTGGTCGATGACCAGCGGTTCTACAAAGGTCTGGTGCGCACCGTGCGGCTGGTGAAGGCGGATCCCGACCTGCCCATTCGGGAGCTGATCGAGGGATCGGATATTGTTGCTCGGGTTACCGACCGGGATCTCCAGGCAGCTCGTTTGCTCAAAGATTCCGGCTTGCCGGCCATTCCGGTGGTAGACAGCGAAGGGCGCTTGGTGGGGGATATCACCTTTGAGGATGTGATCAACTTGGTGGAAGAAGAAGCCACCGACGCCGCTCTGGCCCAAGCAGGGGTGGGCAACTTGCTCAGCCGAGACAAGGTTTGGAGCGAGCGCCTGGTTAAAGGCTCCCGTTGGTATGCCGTCCGCCTGCGCATCACGTTTTTAGTCATCACCTTGATTGGCGGCATGGTGGTGGGGGGAGTGATCCAAACCTTTGAGGAAGTGTTGGAGGCGGTGACGGCAGCGGCTGTTTTCATCCCCTTGGTCATGGATATGGGCGGTAATGTCGGCACCCAATCTACGACCATCTTTGCCCGTGGCTTGGCTTGGGGCCACATCAACGTGCGGCAGTTTCTCCCCTATTTGCTGCGGGAAGCCAGCATTGGTGGCATTATCGGAGTGATCCTGGGGGTCACGGCTGGGGTGATTGCCTACTTCTGGCAGGGGGCACCCAATGGGATCCCACAATTGGGTCTAGCGGTGGGCTTGGCTCTGGCCATTGTCCTCACTTTGGGGGCTATCTTGGGCGCCATTTTGCCCTGGGTGATGTTAAAGCTGGGCTTTGACCACGCTCCCGGAGCAGACCCTTTCATCACTACCATCAAAGATTTCACCGGCCTCTGGGTGTATTTCACCTTGGTAGCTTGGCTGGTCGGCGTTGAAGTCGAGTTCTGAGGCTGCTCTCTTCGCCTTGCAGTCCAACTTTGGCTCCCAGGCTACCCCCGGCCTGGGGGAGCTGGATTCAGATTGAATCCGATTATTCGTTCAGGAGGTGTGCCATGACTTTGAAAGCTCCTTCCACCACAGCTCAGTTCCGGTTGCTGCTGCAGCGCTACGCCCATCGAGTCAGCATAACCTGCGCTTTAGAAACGGGTGGTAAGCTGGCCCCAGAAGTGGCCTTTGCTCAACTGGAAACCCTCTGGCAGGCTCTGGAACAGGAGGCCAAAGCCCTGGGGATCCCAGATGTGGCCGGCTAGCCCTCACTCCTCCACGGCAACTGGAGCATGCCCTATGACCTGGATTGACTTCACCTTCCGCCTAACGGTTGCCTTTATCTTGGGATCCCTTATCGGGCTGGAGCGCCAGTGGCGGCAGCGCATGGCCGGCCTGCGCACCAACACCTTGGTGGCCACTGGCGCAGCCTTGTTTGTCATGCTCTCAGTGCTCACCCCTGATGAAAGCAGTCCAACTCGCATTGCCGCCCAGGTGGTGTCGGGGATCGGCTTTTTGGCCGGGGGCGTGATCCTCAAAGAGGGGGCCAGCGTGCGCGGCTTGAACACCGCTGCCACCATCTGGTGTGCAGCAGCCGTAGGGGCTTTTGCCGGATCAGGGTACATTCCCCAAGCCACCATTGGGGCAGGAGCCGTGTTGATCGCCAACATTCTGCTGCGCCCCCTGGGCTACCGCATCAACCAACAGCCCCTCAAAGGCACGGAGCTGGAACTGGTCTATGAGTGTTCATTTATCTGCAAAAGCCATGCGGAAGCCCACCTGCGCGCCCTGCTGCTGCAGGGCATAGCGCCCACCCATCTCAAATTGCGAGCCCTCTACAGCGAAGACCTAGAAGACAAACCCGACCTGGTCAAAGTTGAAGCGGAGCTGGTCACCCAAACCCGCGACGACCAGGCTCTAGAACTTGTCGTCAGCCGCCTCAGCCTGGAGCCAGGAGTGATTACTGCCAGATGGCGAATTATCGAACAGGAATTTGGATAATCCGAACTTTTTTTCCGACTTCATGGGAGTTCTGCAGCCAAAAGGCAGAATGTGCCCAGCTCAACAAAGAGCGGACCTTCGCGCCATGAAGCGAGAGGAGATTTTGCAGTCCAAGCGGGAGCAGCTCCTACGGGTATGGTTGTTTCAAACCCGATTAAGACGCTCCTCCAGTGCTCGGCTCCACTGACGCAACGAGCTGTTTCATTGCTCTTTGAAATAACTACAGTTGTTTATCCTAACAATTCCCAACTGGTTACCAACGCAAACAGCAGAAACAAGCCGCCCCCCACCCAATGCACGGCCCGTTCAGAGATGTGGGCTGCTAAGAAGCGACCGCCCACCACCGCCAACCCCACCATCAGCCCATGGCCGAGGGTGGCCCCTGCCCAGACACTCAATCCCGGGTGGGTGGCTGCCAAGGAAACGGTGGCAATCTGGGTTTTGTCCCCGAACTCGGCCAAGGCGGTCAGGCTAAAGGCCTCCCACACAACAGCCCAAGCCCCGCCGCGGCCAGCGCCTTTTGCTTCGGCTTGCTCCACCAGCCTGAGGGCTTCTTCCTCTTCTTCCTTCTCCTGCTGGGGAGTCATTTGGTAAGCTTGCCAGAGCATTCTTAGCCCAAAAGCCGCGAAAACTCCAGCCGATAGCACTCGCACGCCCAGGGGTGGCAGCAGCTCAAAAAGCACTTTCCCGGCCACCACAGCCAGCAAGGTCATCGCGGCCAAAGCCAGCCACGTTCCCAAGAAGACCCAGCGGCGTGGGTGCCGCATAGCCAGAATCAGGGGGGTAAAAAAGGTCTTATCCCCAAACTCAGCTACTGTGACCAACAACAAACTGGACGCAAAACCGGCCCACATCGTTTAGCCTCCAACCTCTCTTGTGTGCAGAATCGGTTCACACCTGGAGGCGAAGGCTGGGAAAGTCAGACGGACTCACCAAGCTCACCTCCGCGTGAACTCAGTGAAAGTCTCGTCACCAAGGCAAGACGATGGGCTTGCCTTGTCTCTGGCACCGGGCTGCTTTTAGCCAGTATGTCGATGCAGAGGGCGGTAAGCCGCCTGACTACTCCCTTTCTAGCCTGAATGGTAGCATGCTCAGCTCATCCAGGAAAGCTCTCCGTTCGCGCCCGTAGGCCTTTGGGATCCCTGCCTTGCCGATGTTGATGCTGCTTCCCACAAGAGGGCTATGCAGGAGAGACAGGCTATCATGGTTACGGTTCAGGAGGAAATCAGGAGAAGGCCACGTGGATGCAAAGCTAGTCTTGGTGGGGGTTGCTTTTGCCCTCTCTTTGGCAAGTTTTTACTTCGGCACCCGCAACGGCTTTTACGACACCGATAAATATCACGGCAACGGCTCTGCCCACTAGGGCCAAGGGGGGAGCGATTCTGAATAGTTCCTTCGAGGAGTTTGTATCTAGGTAGGCTGGGGATCCCTTGCCCAAGCGAACTTCTCTCCAAAACATGGGCGAGGCTGGCGAAGCTTGTGTGCGGCAGTACCTGGAGGAGCAAGGCTGGCAGATCCTGGCGCAACAGTGGCGCTGTCGTTGGGGAGAGCTGGATCTGGTGGCCTCTAGGGCAGGGGAGTTGATTTTTGTGGAAGTGAAAACCCGCAGTGGCCAGGGCTGGGATCAAAAGGGGCTTTTGGCGGTTGGGATCCAAAAGCAGCAGCGCCTAATCCGGGCCGCCCAAGCTTTCTTGAGCCAGCACCCTGATCTTGCTGAACTAGCTTGTCGCTTTGATGTCGCGCTGGTGGAACAGCGACCGGGCAAGGAAGGGGTGAGCTACGCCTTGGCAGACTATCTGCAGGGCGCTTTTGAGCTCTGGGAATAGCGCCGCTCGTCCAGCCAAGTTTGGAGAATCACTGCCGCCGACTGCTGGTCGATAAGCGCTTTCTGGGCCTTAGCCGGGGTCCCGGCCTGGCGCAGATCCCACTCCGCCTGTACGGTGCTCAGGTACTCGTTGACCGTAACCACCGGCAAATCCACGGCCGCCTGCAGCGCCCGCACAAACCGCTGCACCTTGCGGGCCTGGGATCCCACCGATCCATCCGCCAAAAGCGGGATCCCGACCACCACCACGGTGGCTTGGCGGCGGCGGATCCACGCCTGCACTTGGGCGATATCTTCCGGCAGGGAACGGCGCCGGATCACCCCCAGCCCCGTGGCCAGCAGCCCCAGCCCGTCGGAGCCGGCCACGCCGATGCGGCGGTTGCCCACGTCCAGCCCCAGCGCCGAAAAGGGATCCCTTGTGGCAGAATAGTTCAGGTCTGTTGACATCTGTTTGTCCCTCTTGCCGACATTGTAACGGCCTGAAACTCCCTCTCTCTGGCCGTGTAGCTCGGCTGAACCTCTATCCTTTTTCGACAACTCTCTTTGGAGCCTTCTCGATGACCAGCGCCACCCTGTCTCTCCCCAAGCACGAAGTTAAAGACCTGGGCCTCGCCTCTCTGGGCAGGCAACGGATCCAGTGGGCGGCGCGGGAGATGCCGGTGCTGGCCCAGATCCGGGAGCGCTTTGCCCAAGAAAAGCCCCTGGCCGGCCTGCGCCTGGTGGCCTGCTGCCATGTCACCACCGAGACGGCCAATCTGGCCTTGGCGCTGCAGGCAGGGGGAGCGGAGAGCGTCCTCATCGCCAGCAACCCCCTCTCCACCCAAGACGATGTGGCCGCCAGCCTGGTGGCCGACTACGGCATCTCGGTCTTTGCCATCAAGGGGGAAGATGTGGAAACCTACCGCCGCCATGTGCAAATTGCCTTGGATCACCGTCCCAACTTGATCATCGACGACGGCGGCGATGTGACGGCGGAGCTGGTGCAGCATCGCCAGGAGCAGCTCCCGGAGATCATCGGCACCACGGAAGAGACCACCACCGGCCTGGTGCGCCTGCGGGCCATGTCTAAGGCGGGGGTGCTCAGCTTCCCGGTGATGACCGTCAACGATGCCGAGACCAAGCACCTGTTCGACAACCGCTACGGCACCGGCCAATCCACCCTGGACGGCATCCTGCGCTGTACCAACATTCTTCTGGCCGGAAAAACGGTGGTGGTGGCCGGCTACGGCTGGTGCGCCAAGGGGGTGGCGATGCGGGCCCGCGGCATGGGATCCCAGGTAATCGTGACCGAGGTCAACCCGGTGCGGGCCCTGGAGGCGGTGATGGACGGCTTTCGGGTTATGCCCATGGCCGAGGCCGCTTCCCTGGGGGATCTGTTCATCACCGTCACCGGCAACAAGCACGTCATCCGCGGCGAGCACTTCGACCGTATGAAAGATGGGGCGATGGTCTGTAACGCCGGCCACTTCGACATCGAGATCGACCTGGTGGCGCTGCAAGAGCGGACGGTTTCCCGGCAGACGGTGCGCCCCTTTGTGGAAGAATACCGTCTCCAGTCGGGCAAATCGGTGTTCGTCCTGGGAGAGGGCCGGCTGATCAACCTGGCTGCCGCCGAAGGCCATCCCGCCAGCGTCATGGACATGAGCTTTGCCAACCAGGCCCTGGCCTGCGAGTACCTGGTGAAAAACCGTGGCCGCCTGGCGCCAGGGCTGCACCCCATTCCGGCAGAGATCGACGAGGCCATCGCCCGCCTCAAGCTCAAAGCCATGGGGATCTCCATCGACAGCCTTACCCCGGAGCAGATCGAGTACGGCAACACCTGGACGGCAGGAACCTAGAGAGAGCCCCTCACCTCCGCGGTGGCAAACCTGGCCCACCTGCGCCGTCGTGCCAGCAGGCAAGCGGCTTGACACCTCCCCCCCAGCAGGCTAGCCGGTTGACCAGCACCCCGGATGGACAAATTGCCTGGCGGTAGAGTTCAAGCACCACTGCCGCGGTGCACCTGCGCCCAAGTGCGGGTAGGCAGGCCCCAGATGTAGATGAAGCCTTCGGCAGCCCGGTGGTCGAATTGATCCCCTTCCCCGTAGGTGGCCAGCTCCGCGTTGTAGAGGGAGTAAGGGGAGCGGCGGCCCACGCAGACCGCCTGGCCCTTGTGCAGGCGCATCCGCACCACGCCGGTAACGCTTTTTTGGGTGGTGCGGATGAAGGCGTCCAGGGCCTCCCGCAGCGGCGAGTACCAGAGGCCGTTGTAGACCAACTGGCTGTAGGTGGTCTCGATGCCGTACTTGTAGTGGAGGACCTCGCGAGTGAGGGTGAGGCTCTCCAGCTCGCGGTGGGCCTGGATCAACACCGTTAGGGCCGGGCACTCGTAGATCTCGCGCGACTTGATCCCCACCAGCCGATCCTCGATCATGTCGATGCGACCGACACCGTGGCTGCCGGCCAAGGCGTTGAGCCGCTCGAAGAGGGCTCTGGGGCCGAGGCGCTGCCCGTCCAGCTCCACCGGGATCCCCTCTTCAAAGGCGATCTCCACGTAGGCGGGCTCGTCGGGGGTTTGAGCAATAGAGCGGGTGAGGGCGTAGACTTCCTCCGGCGGCTCTTGGTCGGCGTCCTCCAGGATCCCGGCTTCGACGCTGCGGCCCAGGATGTTGAGGTCGATGCTGTAGGGGCTGGATTTTTGTACTGGCATAGGGATGCCGTAGCGCTCGCCGTAGGCGATGGTCTCCTCGCGGGTCATGCCCCACTCGCGCGCCGGGGCCAGCACCTTGAGCTTGGGGTTCAAGGCGGCGATGGCCAGGTCGAAGCGGACTTGGTCATTGCCCTTGCCGGTGCAGCCGTGGGCCACGGCGTCGGCGCCCACCTCTTCGGCCACCTCCACCAACAGCTGGGCGATCAGGGGCCGGGCCAGGGCAGTGGAGAGAGGGTAGCGCTGCTCGTAGAGGGCATTGGCCTGGATAGCGGGGAAGGCGTAGTCGGCAATCAGGGTCTGGACGGCCTCCCGCACCAGGGATTGCTCGGCCCCGGCCCTCAGGGCCTTGGCTTGAATGGCCTCCAGCTCCGCCCCCTGACCCAAGTCCACCGCCAGGGTGACCACCGATTCCACCCCCCACTCGTGCTTGAGATAGGGGATGCAGACGGAAGTATCGACGCCCCCCGAATAGGCCAATACCACTTTCTTTGCCCGTCCCATGCTGCTGCGGATCCCTGTTCAAAAGAAGTTGCTAGCCCATTATGCCCTGTGGCTTGGATCTTGAGGCGGGGGGTGGCAGCGGACGAAGGGGAGACATCACGGTATCGGGGCGCGCCAAGGGATCCCTCCTCGGCCAGGCTTACGGAGGGAGGAAGAACGCCTTGTGCGCAAGGACGGTTTCCACCCTCGACCCAAGCCCAGAGGGCAGGCAGCAAGGCCGAAAAGGCAACAGCAATCGAGCTACCGGAAAAAAGCTAAAAGGGATCCACGGTTACCGAAAAGCGCCACAAAGCCCCTCCTGATCAAGGCTCCAACTGCTTACCCTGAAATTGGGGATGGCTTCTTGCAAGACTGGTTGGAAGACTGCTACTGGAATTGGGATCCGCAGCGTTACCCAAGTCGCAAAGCCCATCATCTGGCCCGCTGCCAATGGCAAATCCATTTCTACCAGCATCTGATGCAGATAGGGCTCCCACTCCCGGAGTCCACACGCGCCCGTGCCGCGACAGAAGTTTTTTAAATTTGTGTTAATTTAGGGGCAGCCTCCTCTTCGTTGCGCAATCCCTATGAACAGCATTCAACTTCCCCAATGGCTGAAGCTGGCTTTGCCCTTCTTTCACCCTGTGCTGATGATTTTCGCCTTTGCCCTAGCTCTCTACGCTCTTTACCTGGGCCTGCAGGTGCGACGGCTGCGCACTGCTTCTGCACAAGAGCGCAAAGAACTCGTCAAGGGTAAGTTTGGCCAGCGGCACTTTCTTGCGGGATCCCTGTTCTTGCTGTTGATGGTGTTCGGGGCCCTGGGCGGCATGGGGGTGACCTACCTCAACAACGGCAAGCTGTTTGTTGGCCCCCACTTGCTGGCGGGATTGGGCATTGTGGCCTTGGTGGCTAGCTCTGCGGCTTTGGCGCCCCTGATGAAGGATGGCCAAAAGGCCTGGGCTCGCAATGTCCACCTCCTGCTGAATTTGGTGATTTTGGGGATCCTGGGCTGGCAGGCGGCGACTGGCTTTCAAATTGTGCAGCGCATCGTCAACCAGATGCTAACCTCTCCTCAGGTGGCCTAGCCCTTTTCCGGCCAAGGGCGATCGATCTGGAAGGCGTCCATGCCACAATGGACGCTATCTCTTCTTTCTCGTCCTCCCATGCCTGTTAGCTCTCTTCCCAGTTGGGTCAAGCGCTCTATCGGCAAGGCCAGCGATATCTCGGCAGTGCAGCAGGTGATCAAGCAGCGGGGCCTGCACACCATCTGCGAAGAGGGGCGCTGTCCCAATCGGGCCGAATGCTACAGCCAAAAGACTGCCACCTTCCTGCTGATGGGCGGGATCTGTACCCGCGCCTGTTCCTTTTGTCAGGTGGCTAGCGGGCGGCCCGCGCCGTTGGATCCGCAGGAGCCGGAAAAGGTGGCTGAGGCCGTTGAGCTGCTGGGGCTCCGCTATGTGGTGCTCACCTCGGTAGCTCGCGACGACCTGCCCGACCAGGGATCCGGCCGCTTCGTGGAGGTGATGGAAGCGATTCGGCGGCGCTGCCCTGGGATCCAGATCGAGGTGCTCACCCCCGATTTTCGCGGGGAGCGCGACTGCATTGCCCGTGTGGTGGCGGCCCGACCGACCTGCTACAACCACAACATCGAAACGGTGCGCCGGCTGTCGCAGGCGGTGCGGCGCAGCTCTGGCTACGACCTGTCGTTGCGGGTTTTGCGAACGGTGAAGGAGCTGGATCCCGGCCTGCCCACCAAGTCCGGCCTGATGCTGGGGCACGGCGAGACCCGCGCAGAAGTGCTGGAAACCTTTCGAGATCTGCTGGCGGTAGGCTGTGACCGGCTCACCCTGGGGCAGTATCTGCAGCCTTCCCTGGCCCATCGCCCGGTGCAGCGCTACTGGACGCCGGAGGAGTTTGTCGAGCTGGGCCAGATTGCCCTCCAGATGGGGTTTCGCCAGGTGCGCTCTGGGCCCCTGGTGCGCAGCTCCTACCACGCCGCCGAAATGGCTCAGGATGGCCGGGAAGAGGAACCCTAGGCCTTTTCAGCCAGCTCTTGGCTGCTGATGAGATCCCGCAAGAGGGCCCCTAGGCCGAACCCCTCTGGGGCAAACCGGAGCAACACCCGTGGCGCCAGGGATCCCAAGCGGTACAAACTCGCCCCCGCCACCAGACCCGGCAAGAGGCTGTTGCTCCAGCCTCCCCACAGCCAAGAGCTCACCCCCTCGGCCAAAAGCAGCAGCGCCCCATTGAGCAGCAGCAGTCGCCACAGCCCCTCCTGGGCGGATCCCAGCGCCTCCCGTAAGGATCCCCAGGGCAGGCGCAGCCGCATTCCCAGGCCCAACAGCCACAGCCCATCCAGTAGCGGCGCCAACAGCAGATCTAGCCCCAGTGGCGCCAAGCCCACCGCGATCCCCTTGCCGAGGGCGCAGGCCGTGCCCCATTGCTCGACAAAGCGGGCGTGGTGCTGCCACTGCTTTTGCCAGAGCTGGGCCTGGAGGTGCTCCAGCCGCTTCAGCACATTGAGGGCCAAGAGGGATCCCGCCTCTGCCTGCAAAATTTCCACAATGCGCCCTCGCAGGGCCTCGATCTGGGGTGCGGGCCGCTCCCATTCCAAGGTGATGCGGCCATCTGGCCAGTGGGTGCGCACCTTAGTGGGCTTGGGACGGGCGGCCACCGTCAAGATCTCCTGCGGCAACACCCAGCCCAAGTGGCGGCTGATCTGGGCGCGAATGGCCTGCAACTCGGCTTCCGAATAGAGATCGCACTTGTTCAACACCAGCAGGATGGGCTTGTGCAGGGTGCGCAGCTCCAACAGAGCCTGGTACTCCAACTGGGTCAGGTCTGCGGCGATGACAAACAGGATCAAGTCGGCGGCGCGGGCCACCTCCCAGGCCAACTGTTCGCGGGCTTCTCCGTTGATCTCGTTCAAGCCGGGCGTATCGATGAACCGTACCTGCCAAGGGATCCCCGGCCCCGGCTGCCACAGCAGCGATTGCGGCTGTTGCGTCACCCCGTTGAGGGGCCCTACCTCCAAGCGGGCCTCGCCGGTCAGGGCGTTCAAGACAGCCGACTTGCCGCGGTTGACCAGACCAAACACCGCAATGGAAAACACCCGAGTGACAAGACGCTTGCGCAGAGTGGATAAAGCTTTGAACTCCGGCTGCAGATCCTGACGGCTGGCCAGAGCTTGCCAGTGATCCCAGCAACGCTGAAAAACGGTTTCGGCTTGAGTTAGAGGAGTGGTCATCGACAACAAAAATGGCCTAACCCCCACTCTAAAAGGAATTGGTCCCCATAGCCACGCTGGTATTCCCCCCCAGCGTGGGGAAGTCCGCCGGGATCCGAAGCTCACAGAATGGGGCATGATCACCTTGGGGCATTGGCGCTCCTAAGTTAGGATCCCATCGACTGTTGCTATGCTGTACCGCCTCCCCAACTCTCTCCGCTGGCTCCGCCTTGGCGGATCCCATCGCTCCAAACAAGAGCGTCAAATTGTGCGCAGCCTGCTGGCCTTTGCAGGTGCCCTCCTGGTCGTGGATATCGTGCTCCTGAGCGCCCTTTACTAGTCCGATGGCATTTCCACGCTTGTCGGGAAAAAGCGCTATCATGGAGATCCATTGGTCAAGCTCCGTTGATGGCTCTGTAACTCCTACGAGGCAGGTCGGATGGATTGGGTAGAAAAAGTTCTCGAAAAGATCCGCGAATGGGTGGAACGTGTGATTGATACTCTTCTGGGAAGTCCTCAGCCCCAACCTGCTCCCATTCCCGTAGAAAATGGATCCCATCGTCGTCGTTAATCCGACTGCCATTGCTTCCGCTGGTGAGCTCCTAAGCCTTCTGGTTCTGCACGGCCCCAACCTCAACTTGCTGGGGGTGCGAGAAGTAGGCATCTACGGCTCGGTGTCCTTAGAACAGATCGATCGGGCGCTCCACCAGCAGGCAGAAGTTCTTGGGGCAAAGCTGGAGATCCTGCAGTCTAACCATGAGGGGGTGTTGGTCGATGCCATTCACCGGGCTCGCCAGCAGCACTCCGGCATCCTCATCAACCCTGGCGCCTACACCCACACCAGCATCGCTCTGCGGGATGCCATTGCTGCCGTAGGGCTGCCCACGGTGGAAGTTCACCTGAGCAATATCTATCGCCGCGAACCTTTCCGGCAACACTCCTACATTGCTGCTGTAGCCATCGGCCAAATCAGTGGATTTGGAGCCCACAGCTACCTATTGGGCCTACAGGCTCTAGTTCAGCACCTGCGGCTGCAGGCTGCCCAAGCCTAACCGAAGAAGTTTGGCCTTACCTCGACGCTGCCGAGACAGTCGCTGCTTGGCGATCCTCAACCGCGGGGACTCCCCCACCTGGAAGAGGTAGGCGCTGGTTTTCCCGGTGGAGAACATCCGTCCTCAGCGGCGTGGGAGAGGGGGGCGGGCGCAACTCAGGGAGCGGTTAACTGGCAAGACCAGTGGGCGGCTTAGAGGGACAGTTGGGAGCCTCAAGCCCGACAACTGGGAGCTCCTAGGTCTCTATCCATGGCTGCGCGGATCCGCCTGATGCGGGAGGACAGGCCTGCCCCGATCCAACTCAGACACCTGTCCGGCATTGGTCAACTGCAGGGGCTGCCCAGTTGCCAGAGCCAACACATTGCCCCGCAAAATGGCGGCAGGCTGCTCTCCGATGGCAAATCCCAGCACTTCCCCTTGACCATCCAAAAAGAGAAAGTGAGGGATCCCGTTCACCCGGTAGCGGCTCAACTCCGGCAGCCACTTGGGGTTGTCCACGTTCAGCATGACGAAGTTCACCTGATCGGCAAATTCTTTCTTCAGGCTGGCCAGGAGAGGTGCCATCGCTCGGCAGGTGGTGCACCAATCGGCGTAAAACTCCACCAGAGAAGGCTTGCCGTTGGCCTGCGCTTCCTCCCAGGACACTGCCTCTGCAGCCAAGTCAGCCAAGCTGGTGCCAGCCTGACGAGCTTGATTGGCTAAAAACAAGCCTGCCGCCAGGAGCACGGCCACCACGGCAACTAAACTGTTGCGCAACCGTTTTGCCCAGTCTTCCTTCATAGCTCCATCACTCCGCCATCTGGTGTTCCGCCTTCCCCGTTCTAACATCCCCCTCGCTCCGCAGTGGGCCAACTAGGTTCTGGATGGCTGTCTCCCGGGATCCCGGCTGGCGAGGAGGGCAGATGGACGTACTCCCCCTAGCTATAGCTTGCTCCGGCCCAGCAGTAAGCCTAGGAACTCTTAGTTACTGGTTCCGCAACCGCACTTGCTCCTTCGGGTTGCTCCGCCTCAGCAGCAGTGCCAGTTTCCCTGGTGGGCTCAGGGCGGTGGGACAACCGTTTTCTGGCTGTGGCAAAACTTGGGATCTAGCCAATAACTTCATAAACTGGAGCAAATGGCTCATCGCCATTGCTTTGCAGCGACCAGAGCCGCCCTTGTGATCCCAGTTCGCCTGACCTTACACAATTTTCTCTGCTACTCTCAGGCGGTTTTGGATCTGCGCGGGATCCACACCGCTTGCATTTGCGGCCCCAACGGGGCGGGCAAATCGGCTTTGCTCGACGCCCTTACCTGGGGCCTCTGGGGACAGAGCCGGGCCAGCAACGACAGCGATCTCATCCGCAAGGGGGCCAGCGAAACCTGGGTGGAGGTGGTCTACCGCTCGCGGGGGCAAACCTACCGCGTCCTGCGCAGTCGCCACCTCGCGGGGGAAGGATCCCTGGAGTGGCAAATTCAAACTGGAGAAAGCGACGGCCAAGCCCGTTGGCGCAGCCTCACCCGCCGCGGCCTGCGTGCCACCCAACAGGCCATCCAAAATCAGCTCGGCCTCGACTACGATACCTTTGTTCACTCGGCCTACCTGCGGCAGGGGCAGGCCGATGCCTTTACCCTGAAGCGTCCCGGCGAGCGCAAGCAGATCTTGGCGGACATGCTCAAGCTGGGGCAGTACGATCTGCTGGCGGAGCGTTGCCGCGAACAGGCCCGCAGCGCCAAGCTCAAAGCCGACCTGCTCCAAGAGCGCCTGCACAAGCTGGATCAACACCAGGTCTCTATCGAGCAGATGCAAGCCGAACTGGAGCAGCTTCAACAGCGGCAAATCCATCTGCAACAGCTCCTGGCCCAACAGCAGCAGGAATTACAGGCCCTAGAACGCGCCTATGAACATCGCCACACCCTGGAGGAGCGCCACCAGCAGCTTGCCCAGCACCTGAACAAGCTCAGCGTCAACCTGCACCACACCGAACAGCAGTGGCGAGCTCAACGACAGCACCTGCTCCAGTTGCAAGAGCTGATTGCCCAAAGCGAGGAGATCCTGGCGGGCTACGAACGCTATCAAACCCTGATGGCCCAGGATCGCCATCTTCACCACCTCTTCGAGCAACAGCAATACCTGCTCCAAGAACGCCAAAAGCTGCAGGCCCAACAGGCCGAGCAACAACAGCAGCAACTGCGCAGAATGCAGCGGCTGCAACAGGAATTGGCCGCCTGCCAGGCCCAAGCCCAGGCCGATGCCCAGGTGCTGGCCGAACGAGAGCGCATCGAAAACGCCCTCCACCACTACCGGCAAGCCCAGGAGCGCCTGCAAAGCTTAAACGAGGCCCAGGCCCAAGCCGCTGCCCTCCTGGAGCAACAACGGCACTGGGAGGAGGAGATCCGCCGCGAGGGAGAACGTCTGCAAGCCCGCCTCCAGTTCCTCCAGGAGCACCTGCAAAGCCAGGAAACCCTGGCCCAACAGCAGCAGCACCTGGCCCAGAAAATTGCCGCCAGCGCTGCAGCCCTGGCCGAGCTGGAGCGGCAGCGCCTCTACCAGCAGCAGGTGTTGGAAAAAATCCAGGAGCGCCGCCTCTTTGTGCAGAAGCTGCAGGAGCGGCAGCGGGTTCTCCAGCACCAGTGGCAACAGGAGGAGGAACGCTGCCGCCTGCTAGAGGCTCCTTGGGAAGAGTTTCCTGTTGGCGATAGCGGAGCGGAGTCCCTCCACGCCGAGCGCTTGGATCCTGCAGAGCTAGAAGATCTGGATCGCCCGGATCACTTGGGCCCTTCGGATCCAGACTCTGGCCGGTGCCGTCCCACCCGTGCTTTGACGGGGGCGAAGGCCATTGCCGAGGGAGCTGCAGAACCGGGATCCGAAGTAACCGCAGACCCCCTCTTCTCAGAGCAGCCTGCCGAGTCCATGCCAGCACCGCCCACCAAAGTGCCGACCGCCCCAATTTGGGTTTGCCCTCTCTGTGCCCGTCCGCTCAGCCCGTCCTTGAGGGCAGTGGTGCTGAAGAAACACCGCCAGCGGCAAGAGGAAATTGCTGGCGAGCTGTTTGTAATCCGCGAGCAATTGGCGGTGGCCGACCGGGAGATCGGGCTGCTGCAGGAAGAAGCCCAGCGTCTTGGCCAAGAGTTGGCCACCTGGGACGAGCGCCTGCACCTTCAGGGGCGCCTGCAACAGCAGTGGGAGGCTGAGCAGGAGCGGCAGCGGCAACTGGAGGCGCGGCGGGCAGAAGCCGCAGAACTGGAGCAGATCCTCAGCCAAGAAGCTTATGCCCAAGAGGCGCGGCAGCAGCTTGCCCAGATCCAACAGGCCCTGCAGCAGCTGGGCTATGACGAGCGGGAACATGCCTTGCAACGGGGAGAGGTGGAGCGCTGGCGCTGGGCCCTGGGCCGCTCCCACGAGCTGCGCAAAGCCCAGGAGCGCCGCGCCCGCCTAGGCGAGCAAATCGCCTCCCTGCAAGCGCAACTGGAGGCCCTGCAACAGGCGGGATCCCCTGACTCGCCGCTGGCAGAACGCCTGGCCCAGATCGAGCAGGCGCTGCACCAGGTCGGCTACGACGGATCCCTGCACCAGCAGGTAAAAGCAGAACTGGCCCAGGCGCAACTGTGGCCGGCCCGCCTGCAAGCCCTCCAGATGGCCCGCCAGGAGCTGCCGGAAGCCACAGCCCGCAGCCAGGCCCTGTCCCAACGCCTGCAGGAAAGCCGGCAACACTTTGCCCAGGCTGCCCAAGAGCTGGAAGCGCTGCAGCGACAACTGGCCGAGCACCCCGATGTTTCCCCGGCTCATCTAGAAGGGATCCGCCAAGCTCTGCAGGAGAACCGGCAAGAGCTGGATCTGGTGCTTTCTCAAATCGGGGCGGCCCGACAGCGGCTGCAGCAGGCTCTTGAACAGCAGGCGGAGCGGACGGAGCTGGAGCGACAACTGCAGCAGGCCCGCCGCCAGCAGCAGGTGTACCAGGAGCTGGCCAACGCCTACGGCCGCAACGGCATTCCCGCCCTGATCATCGAAAATGTCCTGCCAGAGCTAGAGGCCCAGGCCAACCAGATCCTGGGCCGCCTCACCCAACACCGCCTCCATCTGCGCTTTGTAACCCAGCGCTCGGGGCGGCGCTCGGAGAAGCTGATCGAGACCCTCGACATCCTCATCGCCGATCCCCGCGGCACCCGTCCCTACGAGACCTACTCTGGGGGAGAGGCTTTCCGCATCAACTTCGCCATCCGCCTGGCTCTTTCCCGCCTGCTTACCCAGCGCTCGGGATCCGACCTGCAAACGTTGATCATCGACGAGGGGTTTGGATCCCAGGACGCCACCGGGCGGGCCCAGTTGCTGGCGGCCATCAACGCCATTGCCTCCGACTTTGCCTGCATCCTGGTGATCACCCACATCCCCAGCCTGCAAGAGGCCTTTCCCCACCGCATCGACGTGCAGCCCTCCCCCCAGGGATCCCGCCTCTTCATTCGCGGCTAGTCATTTGGCTGGTCATTTGAGGATGAGGAGTTGTCGGCCCGGCTTTGCAACCACTGCTGCAGCAGGGGAACTATAGTCTCGCCAAGCTGGCTCCACTGGCTGGGCTTTTGGGCCGTGGTTAGCAGCTCCACCCGCTCCCCCCGGATCACCAAAAAGCCCACCGGCTCGATGCGCACCCCGCCCCCCGCTCCGCCAAACAGGCTGGCCGGATCCCGTCCGTTGCTGCGAAAGCCGCTGGCCGTTTTGCCAAAATGGCCCCCTCCTCCCCCAACGCCAAAGTAGAGCGACACGTAGGGGACAATCGTTGTGTCGCCAATGGTAATCGGCTGGCCAAAGGTCTGTCCCGTCTCCGCCAAAACCTTCAGCTTGCTCAGCACCGCCTCCAGGACGGCTGCCACCTCGAAATCGGAACTGGAATCGGATCCCATTGGTGACGTTTGCGCAAACGCTGCAGGCCAGCTCCAGAGGCCACTGGGTGAAGAACCAGATTGACTGCAGTTGTCTCAGACAAGATTAAGATACCTTGCTGCCTACCCAAGCGCCCCGCGCCGCTGCCCTCACCCCTGGCCTCTCTCCCTGAGGGAGAGGGGAGTTGGGGATAGTTCTCGGCGCCAAATGTTTTACTGCAACTTCATCCAGGAAAGGCTGCTCACCCCCACACCTGACTCGGGCCGACACCGAGAAAGGGGGAGCTCCTGCGCCGCTCTTGAACTCCCTTTTTTAGTCCTCGTCGGGAGAGCCAGAGTAGAGATCCTCCAGGCGGCTGCGGGCCTCTTCCAAGCTGGCCGAGCGAATGACCAGCAAGGGCTCTTCCGTCAGGTTGCCTTCTTCATCCAACAGCTCTGGGTGGGGCACCTGCCGGCGGCCTCGACGTGGCGAGGCCTTGCGCTCTTCTTTGCTCAGAGTAACCACGTTGGCCACCAGGTTGCGCAGGGCTACAAAGGCAATGGCCACAAAAGCGATGAGGTAGAGGATCTGCAGCATCACGGGTCAGATGAGTCGGAGGAGGGGTGAATTTGGCGAAAGCGACGGCCCAGCTCGGCGCACTCCATCAGCAGGCGATGCCATTTTGCCATCAGGGCCGGGTCAACGCCAACTTCATTATCCGACAACTGATAGAGGGCTTCCGCTGCCTGGAGCTCCGCTTGGGCAGCCAAAACCCACTCCAGGAGGGCCTGCTGCGCCTCTGGGCTGATGAATTCTAAAGTTTCTTCTTGCAAAAAGCGACGAGAGCGCTCAAACCAGTAGCGGTAATCTTCCAGCAGGGGCCCCAGAATCTCTCGCAACAGCTTGGCTTTGCTCATGGATCGGGATCCCTCCGCGTCTGGTTTGCTGAGAGCATCTTAGCCGAACTTAACCTTCCCCCGCCAGGGATCCCTGGGTAGCCTCCAGGCGGGCTTCCGTCTCCAGCATCAGGGCTTCTAGGTGGGGCACCAGCTCCGGCGCCTGCTCTTGCCAGTAGCCCCGCTGGTGGGCTTCCAGCAGCCGCTCGCTCATGTCCCGCAGCGCCCAAGGGTTGTGGTTGCGCAAAAACTGCTGCACCCGGGGATCCAGCAAGTAGGCGCGGGCCAGGCCAGCGTACATAAAGTCCGGCACGGCGTGGGTGGTGACGTCGTAGGCGAAGAGGTAGTCCAGGGTGGCGGCCATCTCGAAGGCGCCTTTGTAGCCGTGGCGCATCACGCCGGCAATCCACTTGGGGTTGACGACGCGGGCGCGGTAGACGCGGTCGATTTCTTCGGCCAGGGTGCGGATCTTGGGGTTGTGGGGACGGGCGTGATCCCCGAAGTAGATCTGGGGGTTGCGGCCCTGGAGCGCCCGCACCGCTGCCACCATGCCTCCCTGAAACTGGTAGTAGTCGTCCGAGTCAAGGAGATCGTGCTCGCGGTTGTCTTGGTTGTGCAGGACAATTTGCAGGCGGGCCAGTTGCCGCCGCAGGGCTGCGGGGGCCGGCTCTCCTTCGCCCTCGGCCCGGTAGGCGTAGCTGCTCCAGTTGAGGTAGGCGCGGGCCAGATCCGCTTCCGTTTCCCAGTTTTGCGCCTCGATCAGCCCCTGCAGGCCGGCTCCGTAGGCCCCCGGCTTGGAGCCAAAGATGCGCAGCCGCGCTTGCTTTGCCGCTTCTGAAGGCGGGATCCCTTGCTCCTGCCAGTACTGGGTATCGGCCAGCACCTGGGCCCGCAGGGGGTTGTCGCTTTCCGGCTCCTCCAGGGCGGCCACGGCCTGCACGGCGCGGTCGAAGAGGGCAATCAGGTTGGGAAAAGCATCGCGAAAGAACCCAGAAATGCGCAGGGTTACATCCACGCGGGGCCGGCCCAAAACCGCCACGGGCAAAATCTCAATATCCACCACCCGTCCCCCCTCCCAGCGGGGCCTGACTCCCAAGAGCGCCAGCGCCTCGGCCCAGTCGTCGCCGCCGGTGCGCAGGGTAGAGGTGCCCCAAACGGATAGGCCCAGGTGGCGGGGATATTCCCCCTGCTCTTGCACGTAGCGCTCCACCAGCCGCTCGGCAGCCAGCGAGCCAACCTGCCAGGCGGTGGGGGTAGGGATGGCGCGGATATCCACCGAGTAGAAGTTGCGCCCGGTGGGCAACACCTCCACCCGGCCCCGGGTGGGGGCACCGGAAGGGCCGCTGGGCACATAGCCGCCGTTGAGCCCGTGCAGGAGATGCCTCAGCTCCTGGGGGGTTTGCTGCAGCCGAGGGAGCAAGTCGGTCTCGATCCAGTGCAGCACTTGTCTGGCCGCCGGCCCCGGCGGCGGATCGTAAGGGATCCCCTGCAGATACTGGGCAATCCAGCGGCGGGCCTGGGCCTCCAGGGCGGCTACTGCGTCTCCAAAGCGGCGAAAGCTCTCGCCCATAGGGCTTGCTTGCCTGGCTAATTTCTCAGATAAACGGCTGCCCCCAGTCCGACCAGCATTTCTTCGGGAGTAATTTTGCCATCTTGGTTAGTGTCGAGGGCATCGAAGACGCGATCTGCTCCCATCCACTCCTCGCGGGTGATGAAGCCATCCCCATCCAGGTCGTAGATGCGGAAGACATCCTGGGCGGCGTGGGTAATCGTTTCCTTGGCGCCCTCCAGCTTCTGCAGCCGCTCGGTGAGCAGTTTTTCCAGCACCTCCAGCGCCTTGGAGAAGCCCTGGATCCCTTCTTCTAGTTTTTCCGAGGCCATGCGGTTTTCCCGGTGCATCTGGTCGAAGGTGGCCCGATCCATCACCAGGCGGGGAATATCCATTTTCTTAGCTTTTTCCGGATCCAGCTTGCGCTCCAGGTGGCCCTCGGTGTTTTGCAGCTCCGCCAACAAAGCCGGCGAGATGGTTAGGAGATCGCAGCCGGCCAGCTCGATGATCTCGCCAATGTTGCGGAAGCTGGCCCCCATCACTTCCGTTGGGTAATCGTATTTGCGCAGATAGTTGTAGATCTGGGTTACCGACTGCACGCCTGGATCTTCGGCGGGCGGGTAGCTCTCCCGGCCTGTGTGTTTTTTGTACCAATCCAGGATGCGGCCCACAAAGGGCGAGATGAGGGTTACCCCCGCTTCGGCGCAGGCAATGGCCTGGTGCAGGCCAAACATCAAAGTCAGGTTGCAGTGGATCCCTTCTTTTTCCAGGATCTCGGCGGCGCGGATCCCTTCCCAAGTAGCCGCAATCTTAATGAGCACCCGCTTGGGATCCGCCCCTGCCGCCTTGTAGAGCTCGATGAGATGGCGGGCCTTGGCCACGGTGGCTGCTGTGTCGTAGGAGAGCCGGGCGTCCACCTCCGTCGAAACCCGACCGGGGATGATGGACAAAATGCGCACGCCAAAGGCCACCGCCAGTTGGTCGATGGCGTGGGCCACCACGGCTTTGGTGTCGGCTTTGGATCCCAGGTCTTGGCGGGCCTTGAGCAAGGTCTCATCGACAATGCCCTGGTACTGGGGCATTTGGGCGGCTGCTGTAATCAAAGAGGGATTGGTGGTGGCATCCTGCGGCTTAAAGGTCTCGATGGCGTTGATATCCCCCGTGTCGGCCACCACCACCGTCATCTCTCGCAACTGCTCCAGCAAGCTCCTGCTCATACTCCCCTCCTTAGATATCGCGCTTCTGCGACCTAGCCCCAGTGTCGCCCACCTAGGCAAGGGATCCCGGTAGATGTGAGATTGTCTTAATTGTCTAGCCGGCTACTCCCACAGATGTGGGGACAACGTACAGCAGGAGAACTACCAGGGGGCTCATAGATTGGTTCACCCCCACGGGTGTGGGGACAACTCTCAGCACTGGAGATTTGTGAGCAGATTGAGCGCGGTTCACCCCCACGGGTGTGGGGACAACGCTCTGCTGGCGGCTCATCTGGCGCGTCCGGCGGCGGTTCACCCCCACGGGTGTGGGGACAACGGGTTGTTCACTTCCATCGTGAATCTCTTACTGGCGGTTCACCCCCACGGGTGTGGGGACAACCCAAACTGGAGCCGGCGGGGCGCACCAGCACCACCGGTTCACCCCCACGGGTGTGGGGACAACTGCCCAACCTGGCCGACGCGGTGCGACGGGTGGCCGGTTCACCCCCACGGGTGTGGGGACAACTCTCCGGGGAATAGGTGAACCTTGGCGCAACGCCTGGTTCACCCCCACGGGTGTGGGGACAACTCGGCAAATGACGCACCAGCTGGCTGTATTTGTCGGTTCACCCCCACGGGTGTGGGGACAACGAACCAGCGCACTTCTTGTCTTTTGTGGCACCAGCCAATCACGTAGGGATTGGTGCCGCGGTAGATGTGCAAGAGATAGGGATCCAACTCCCGTTCCGACACTTGATCGCCTCGGCTGGCGGTGCGATAGCGCATCCACACTCGTCTTTTCTCCCGACAGGCATCCTCCAACCGCTGCCAAATCTCCCAATCCAGATGGGTTTCTGCCCCTGCCCGAAAGATGAGCCGCTCATCGGCTAGCTGCTGGAGATCCAGCCACTCCTGCTCTGGAAGCCGTTGCGCCAACCGCCCAATTGCCGAGCGCAACTGCGGGGCATAGGCCGATCCGGCGTAGGCTTCCAGCATTCTCCCTCCCAAAGTCAGGGCAAACAGCTCCCCCTTAGTGAGGGGTATCGTCGGCAAGCGCCATTCCCGATCAGTGTAGTGATACCCTTTTTCACGGCTGACTTTGATGGGGGCTTGAAAGCGATCCTTCAAGAAACTAATATCCGCTCGAACCGTTCGTTCACCTATTTTCGGGCTGGAGGCCCGCACCATAGCCGCAGGCTTGGTGCCGGGAGGAAAGCCCGCCTGCTAGTCAAAGCCTGGATGAGCTACAATAAGCCCATGAGCCAGATTATCTCTGTACGTTGCAAGCTGATAGTCCCACAAGAGTTGCGTCAAGAAATTGACCGCACTTTGCAGGGCTTTGCGAATGCTTGCAACCAGATTCTCGACACCGCCAAACAAAAGAACTGCTGGAACACCGCCAAGCTGCACCACTTGGTTTATAGGCCAGTGAGAGCGGCAACGGGGTTGAAAGCCAACCACGTCTGTCAGGCGCTCCGCCGTGTGATTAGCAACGCCAAAGCGGTGAAACAAGTCCACAAGTTTCGCCCCACCAGCCTGACTTTGGATGTGCGTACTTTTAAGTACCGAGAGTCCGACCAAGCCGTGGGCGTGACCCTGATGAGCGGACGGGTTTGGCTCAAGCTCAAGATTGGCGGTTATCAAATCGCTTTGCTGCGGGGGCAAACGCCCACCAGCGCTACTCTGTCCAAGACCAAGCAAGGGGACTACTACATCAACATTGCGGTTGAGTTGGACACTCCCCCGACCGGTAAAACTCCAAAGGTAATCGGAGTTGACTTGGGCAGGCGGGATATCGCCACCGCTAGCAACGGACGCTCTTGGAGTGGAGAACACATCCAGGCCGTCCGTGACCGGTTCAGCCGTGTACGCGCCAAGGTTCAATCCAAACGCACTCGCAGCTCTAGGAGGCTGTTGAGAAGGCTCTCTGGGAGAGAACGGCGCTACCAGACATGGCTGAACCATAACATCAGCAAAACCTTGGTCAGGGATGCCCAGGCTATTGGTGCGGCACTGGCTTTTGAGGACTTGACAGACATCCGAGAGCGCTTGAATCAGAAACCTCGGAGTAAAGCTGAGCGCCGCAGAACCAATAACTGGGCGTTCTACCAACTCAGGATGTTTGTGACCTACAAGGCTGCCATTGCTGGAGTGCCTGTGGTGCTGGTGCCGCCTGCCTACACGTCGCAGACCTGCCACAAATGCCTGCACATCCACCCTGAGCAGGGTAAGTCCTACCGCAGCGGCAAGTTGTTCAAGTGTGGACACTGCGGGTGGGAAGGGGATGCTGACTATAACGCTGCTCAAGTAATCTCTCTCCTTGGGGCGACTGTAAACTCGCCTGAAATTCCGAAACTTAGCTGTCCTCTGGGTCAGCTAGGGATTGGGATAAAGCCCGCACCCTGCGCATAGCGCGGGTGTCGGGTAGTTTACTTACCTCCAAAGCCTCAGCCAGCGAAGCGGCTGTCTTTCGCTGTCCGGAGCGCAGCAGCATATCTAGCTTCAGGATCCGCTCTATCTGACGTAGCATTGCTTACCTTGGCCAGGATGAGCGCATTCTAAACAACTCACCTGGCAAAAATACTTCCGACTTCTCTAAAGATTTGCTGAAGGCTGAAACTTCTTGGGGACGGGGATCAGCATGAACCCCAATTGGACAGGCTAGACAGAGCGGAGAGCGACCTCTGAGGCTGCCTAGCCGGCCTGGCTGCGCAACTGCCGTAGCAGCCGCTCGAACTCTTCCGGCAGAGGGGCGGTAACCTGCAGCGGCTGGCCGGTGCGCGGGTGGACAAAGGAGAGCTTCCAGGCATGCAGAGCTTGGCCGCTGAGTTTGACGGGGCTGGTTTTGCTCTGGGTGTAGAGGGGATCCCCGACAATGGGCAGGCGCAGGTGGGCGGCGTGCACCCGAATTTGATGGGTGCGCCCGGTCTCCAGCTCAAACTGCATCAGGGTGTAGTTGCCCAGGCGCTCCAGCACCTGCCAGTGGGTTACCGCCGCTCGCCCTTGGCCGGGGGGCAGGACGGCCATCTTCTGGCGATCCACCGGGTGGCGGCCAATGGGGGCAGAGATGGTACCTTGGCTTTGGGCTGGCCGGCCAAACACCACCCCTAGGTAGATGCGCCGAGCGGTCTTGGCTTGAATCTGAGCCTGCAGGTGCTGGTGGGCCTGATCGTGTTTGGCGATCACCAGGGCGCCGGTGGTGTCCTTGTCGAGGCGATGGACGATCCCCGGACGCTGCTCGCCGTTGATCCCAGAAAGGCGAGGACAGTGGGCCAGCAGCGCATGCACTAGGGTGCCGCTGGCATGTCCAGGAGCCGGGTGCACCACCAGGCCGCGCGGCTTGTTGATGACAAGCAGATCCTCATCTTCATAGAGGATATCTAAGGGGATCCGCTCCGGCTGCAAGGGGGTGGGGGTGGCCGGCGGGATCCGCACCTCGATTTGATCCCCGGCCTGCAGGGGGCGATCCTTATCCAGGCAGGGCTGGCCGTTCAGCCAAACTTGGCCCTGGCGGATAAGCTGCTGCAGGCGCGAGCGCGACAGCTCCGGCAGTTGTTCTGCCAACCCCCGATCCAGCCGCAAGCCCTGCTGTTTTTCCGTCACTCTTACCTGGCGAATTGCTGCCACTGGATCTCTGGGGTCTTCCATTTGCCCTGTTTCCGCCAACTGCTGCTTTGAAAACATGGTGGCAGAGCGGTTACTTTTGCATTAGATAAAAAAGGTCGAAGATTTGTGGCAACCTTCTCAGATGGATCCTGGCGAGATGGCTTTGTGTCAACCCCTTCTCAGCCTTTTCTAGGGGGTTGCGCCGGGATTTTAACCAGCGGAAAACCCTCAGTACAGTGAGGGTATAGACCCTCAAAGCCAGGCCAGATTCTGGCTGGGGGATGGTTTTTGGCTGCACGTAAGTATTACAGCCGTGGTTCACATTTGAGTCTGATGGGCATAAGGAGACAGAGCATGTCGGATGGAGCAACGCTGGGATCCCAACTTCAACAGCCCTCTCAACGCCAGCTTGGCTCAGAGCCGCCCTTGGTTGTGCCCCTCACCGAAGTGGGGCTGCGGGACGTGGCCCAGGTGGGCGGGAAAAACGCCTCCTTGGGAGAAATGCTGCAGCAGCTAGCCCCCAAAGGGATCCGCGTGCCCCTGGGGTTTGCCACCACCGCCCATGCCTATCGCCAGTTCATCGCCGCTGCCGGCCTCGAGGAGAAGCTGCGGGAGATCTTCAAAGACCTCGATATCGAGGATGTGCGGAACCTGCGCGAGCGGGGCAAGGCCGCCCGCACCTTGATTTTGCAGACGCCTTTCCCCCCAGAGCTGGAGCAGGCCATTGCCAAGGCCTACCAGGAGCTGTGCGAGCGCTACGGCCCCGATACCGATGTGGCGGTGCGCTCCAGCGCCACCGCCGAAGACCTGCCGGATGCCAGCTTTGCCGGCCAGCAGGAGACCTACCTCAACGTGCACGGGATCAAGGCGGTGCTGCAGGCCTGCCACCGCTGCTTTGCCAGCCTGTTTACCGACCGGGCCATCTCCTACCGCCAGATCAAGGGCTTCGACCACTTCCAGGTGGCCCTCTCGGTGGGGGTACAGAAGATGGTGCGCTCGGACTTGGCCTGTTCGGGGGTGATGTTCTCCATCGACCCAGAAACGGGCTTTAAAGACGCGGTGCTGATCACCGCCGCCTACGGGCTGGGGGAAAACGTGGTGCAAGGGATCGTCAACCCCGACGAATACGTGGTCTTCAAGCCCACCCTCCAGCAGGGGCGGCGGCCCATCCTCTCCCGCAAGCTGGGCAGTAAGGCCCTGAAGCTGGTCTACGACGAGGAGGGATCCCGTTCCACCAAAAACGTACCCGTCCCCGAGAGCCTGCGCCGGCAATATGCCCTCAAGGACGACGAGATCCTAGAGCTGGCTCGCTGGGCCTGCCTCATCGAAGAGCACTACTCGGCGCTGCGGGGCCGCTTCACCCCCATGGACATCGAGTGGGCCAAAGACGGGATCAGCGGCGAGCTGTTCATCGTCCAGGCCCGCCCTGAGACGGTGCAATCCCAAAAGGCCGCCAACCGCCTCAAGACCTATCGCTTTACCCAGCCGCAGGCCCGCCCAGAACCCCTGGTGCGGGGACGGGCGGTGGGAGAGGCCATTGGCCAGGGCACGGCCCGCGTCATTTTGGATGTGCGCCGCTCGGATCAGTTCCAAGCCGGCGAGGTGCTGGTGACCGAAAAAACGGATCCCGACTGGGAGCCGATCATGAAAAAGGCCAGCGCCATCGTCACCAACCAGGGGGGCAGAACCTGCCATGCGGCCATCATTGCCCGCGAGCTGGGGATCCCGGCCATTGTTGGCTGCGGCAGCGCCACGCAAGTACTCCGCTCCGGCGATCCCATCACCATCTCCTGCGCCGAGGGGGAAGAAGGGCGCGTCTATCCTGGCTTGCTGTCCTATGAAGTTACAGAGATCCCCCTCGAGGAGCTGCCCCGCCCCCGCACCCAACTGATGATGAACGTGGGCAACCCGGAAAAAGCCCTTGGCCTCAGCGAGATCCCTTGCGATGGCGTGGGTCTGGCACGGCTGGAGTTCATCATCGCCAACCACATCCAGGTCCATCCCTTGGCTTTGCTCCACTACGAGCAGGCCGTCAAGGAGGAGCCGCGCCTGGCGGAGCTCACCGCCCAGTACCCTGACAAGCCGGAGTACTTTGTGGACAAGCTGGCCCAGGGGGTGGCCACCATCGCCGCCGCCTTCTACCCCAAGCCGGTGATCGTGCGGCTGTCGGACTTCAAGAGCAACGAATACGCCCACCTGCTGGGCGGAGCCCGCTACGAGCCCCACGAGGAAAACCCCATGATTGGCTGGCGGGGGGCCTCCCGCTACACGGATCCCCGCTATCGCGACGGCTTTGCCCTTGAGTGCCGGGCCATGAAACGGGTGCGGGACGAGATGGGCCTGGCCAACGTCATCTTGATGATCCCCTTCTGCCGCACCCCCGAAGAGGGACACAGGGTGCTGGAGGAGATGGCCCGCCACGGCCTGGTGCGGGGGGAAAACGGCCTGCAGGTGTACGTCATGTGCGAGCTGCCCAGCAACGTCATCCTGGCCGACGAGTTCTGCCAGATCTTCGACGGCTTCTCCATCGGCTCCAACGACCTCACCCAGCTTACCCTGGGGTTGGACCGCGACTCCGCCCTGGTGGCCCATCTTTTTGACGAGCGCCACGAGGCCGTTAAGCGGCTGATCGCCCAGGTAATCCAGACGGTGAAAAGCCACGGGCGCAAGATCGGCATCTGTGGACAAGCCCCCAGCGACTACCCCGACTTTGCCCGCTTCCTGGTGCAGCAGGGGATCGACTCCATCAGCCTCAACCCCGATTCCCTGCTGAAAACCCTGTTGGTGGTGGCCGAGGCAGAAGCTGGCCGATAGGCCCAGGGGGCGGCGCCGGGATCCCGTCTGCTGGGTTACAATCTTCTCTGCTGTGTTGCCATCCCCGCCATGATCCACGAACTCTCCATGCCGGCCCTCAGCTCCACCATGGAAACGGGCAAGATCGTCGCCTGGCTGAAAAACCCCGGCGACCGGGTGGAGAAAGGGGAAAACATCCTGGTGGTGGAGTCGGACAAGGCGGACATGGACGTGGAGTCCTTCCACAGCGGCATTCTGGCCAGCATCCTCATCCCAGCAGGGGAATCGGCGCCGGTGGGCGCCCCCATCGCCCTCATTGCCGAAACCGAAGCGGAGGTGGCCGAGGCCCAAGAGCGAGCCAAGGCCCTCTCTAAGGGTGCTCTACCGGCAACTGCACCTACTGCAGTCCCCACCCCCACAGTTCAACAGCCAACCCCTGTCCCTGCGGCGATCCCCACCCCCACCCTTCCAACTGGCTCCAACGGGGCCGGATCCCAGCGGATCCTGGCTTCCCCACGGGCGAAAAAATTGGCAGAAAGCCTGGGGATCGACCTGCGCACGGTGCGCGGCTCCGGCCCTGGTGGGCGCATCGTGGCCGAAGATGTGGAGCGGGCTGCAGCTCAGGCCGCCTCTACGCAAGCGGCAGCTCCCCCCCCTGTCTCTGCGGCTGCCCCGTTGGGAGAAGTGGTTCCCTTGAGCACGTTGCAGGCGGCGGTGGTGCGCAACATGAACGCCAGCTTGGGCGTGCCGGTGTTCCACGTCGGCTACACCATCACCACCGACAGCCTGGATCAGCTTTACCAACAGGTGAAGCCCAAAGGGGTAACCCTGACGGCCCTTTTGGTGAAAGCGGTGGCCCTGACCCTAGAAAAGCATCCCCTCCTCAACGCCAGCTACACGGAAAACGGGATCCACTACAAAGCCGAGATCAACATTGCCGTGGCGGTGGCCATGGAAGACGGCGGCCTGATCACCCCTGTGCTCAAGCAGGCCAACCGGACCGATCTCTACGAGATCTCCCGCCGCTGGAAGGATCTGGTGGAGCGGGCGCGGCGCAAGCAACTGCAGCCGGAGGAGTACAACAGCGGCACCTTTACCCTCTCCAACCTGGGCATGTTTGGGGTGGATCGCTTCGACGCCATCCTGCCTCCCAACCAAGGAGCTATTTTGGCCGTCGGCGCTGCTCGCCCCACCGTGGTGGCCACACCAGAAAAAGCCATCGCCATCCGCTCCCAGATGCAGGTCAACCTCACCTGCGACCACCGCGTTATTTACGGCGCCCACGCGGCGGCCTTCTTGCAAGATCTGGCCCAGTTGTTAGAACAAAAGGTGGGATCCCTGACGCTGTAGAAGCTCAATAAGTGGGCAGGCTGGGATCCACCTCAAGAGCCCAGGCGTGGATGCCGCCGCTGATGTTGTAGACCTGGCTGAAGCCGTTGGCCAGCAGCCACTGGCTCACTTGGGCAGAGCGGATGCCGTGGTGGCAGAGGACAAAGGTTGGACAATGGGGATCGAGCTCCCTCAAGATTTGCTCGCGCCACTCTTGGTACTGGCTCAAGGGGTAGTTGCGAAACCCGAGGGCACTGAGATTGGCCAACTCCAACTCGGCCGGTTCCCGCACATCGATGAGTTGCAGAGGGCCAGCCTCGGGATCCCTCAGGCGGGCAGCTAGCTGCTGCGGCGCAACCGAGCGAACGAAAGAGGACATGGCTGACCTGTAACCCTATCTGGACCCGTTCTCAGGATATAGCGGCTCAGCGTCTACCCTGGTCTGCTTGCCATTGTTGCAGGTCGTGGTTGGCCGGCAACCCTTCCTTCAGCAACCCCCTGTCGAGTTACTTGGGGCAGCCCCCCTAGAACTCCAAATTTCTCGAAGAAATTTTAACTGTACTGATTGCGGATCCTCTGCCAAGTTCAATAGGGCAGGGATCCCTTTTGGGAGGCTCTGCTTGAGAGAATTGGATCCCAGGGGTTCATCCGGGCTCTAGGTATCCGCAGTTCTGATAGGCTTGACCGATAGGGACTTGCCAAGGATTTTCCACCGATGAAAGGCCCCCTTTCCACAGACGGCCAAGTATCCCGATCTAGCTGGCGAACCGGTTCCCTCTTGCTGACTCTGTTGGCAGGGATCGCTTTCGGCTGTGGAGGAGGAGGCACGGGCAACTCTCCTCCCCCACCATCGCCAGGTGGTGGGCCCGTCATCCTGCAAGTGGATCCAGCCAAGGGCCCCTTTACCAAGCTGGCCGATGCTGTGGCACAGGCGCAGCGGCTGCAAAATGCCACAGAGGGGCTAGAGGTGCTGATCCAGATTTTGGGGGCGGGCAAGGAGAGGCTAGAGAAGGATCTGGCCTTGGATGGGGGCGACGGCACCAATGGCGGGCGGATTCGGATTACCAGCTCCACAGCTTATGAGATCCTGGCCGGGTTGTTCGACGTGATCGTAGCCAGCCAAACCAGCCTGCAAGGGGTGGAGGTGGTGTTGGAAGGCGGAAGGGTGCAGGTCAACGGTGGCACCTTTCAGCCGAGCAAGGTTACCCTCAACGACCCCCGCTCCAACATCTTGGTCAACGGCAACGCTGCCGTTTTGGAGGGAGCTTTAAACCAATTGGCCCAGATTTTTTGCCAGCAATTTTTGGATCCCTGTGTGCAGGTCTCGGGCAGTGGCCGTATTGCAAGCATCTCAGTCAGTGTCAGCAAGGCAGGAGGCGTAGGTGTAGGCACTGTGCCGGGGAGTAACCCGCTCCTGGAGAACAACGCGATCCTTCTGCAAGCTTTGGGAGCTTTGGCAGTTCGCTACAGCAACAACTCCGGCGGGATCTTCCGCAACAACCAGATCGAAGGGGATCCAGCCACCGCCGCGGCTGGCTTGGCGTTGCAGGCGCGGCAAAGAGACATGGCTGGCACCACCGGGATCCAACTGGATGGAGCGGGATCGGCGCCAGCGATTCAATCCAACCGGATCGGCGTGGGCAGGATAGTCGGCAGTGTCGGCATTCGCATTTTGCAAGGAACCCAGGCTCGCACCATTGTTGGGAATACGTTCCTAGCTCGGGGCGAGGGCGCGGGGGTAGCCATTCAAGTGGCCCCCGGCACGCCAGAGGCAGTAGTCGCTGCCTACTTGGCCGGCAACAGCTTCCAGGGCAACTTTGCTGAGAGGATCGGCGGCGGATCTGCGCCTACCCCGATACCGACAGTTACACCTGCCCCAACCCTGGCTCCTGCCCCGATACCGACAGTTACACCTGCCCCAACCCTGGCTCCTACCCCCACTCCGAGGCCATCGCCAACTCCTCGGGTGCTCGGCACCGGCCCTATTCAGATTACTCTAGCCTGGAACACTATCGATGAGCTTGACTTATATGTCACGGATCCCGGGCAGCAGACGGTGTTTTTTAACAATCGGGTTATCCCTTCTGGAGGACGGCTGGACGTGGATGCCAATGCCGACTGCGTTGCCGTAACGGAAAACCCTGTGGAGAATGTCTTTTGGGCCTCCAGCCCGCCCTCAGGCCTGTACCTTATTGAGGTTTATTGAGGTGAGCTTGTTCCGTCGCTGTTCGCAGGTAACCGCTCCCGTTCCGTTCACCGTAACGGTTCGCAAAAGCGGAAGCGCCGCACAAACCTTCAGCGGATCGGCCACCTCTCCTGGCTTGGCAGGTAGGTTTACCTTTTCCTTTCCCTAAAGTTAGCTAAAGCTGGCATCCATCCATCTTGGACACCCCCATTCAAATTAATTCTTGACTCAGGGATCCAGAAAACTTTTCTCCCACAAGTTCAAACAGCCATAGTAGCCACAAAACACCTTCTTAAAGCAGAGTCTACATCCCCTCTCCCCCTGGGAGAGGGGTCGGGGGTGAGGGACAGCAGTGCCGAGTGTTTGGAAAGTGAAAAAGCTGTAGTCTTACTTGAGACGACAATACCGCTGCCGAACCACCCATATACAAACAGACGGGATCCCTACTCCAGGGATCCCGGTCATCTGTTCAGGCTATTCTACGGCGGCCTTGGCTGATTTCGCTTCCGCCTCTTTGGCTGCTTTCATCTCGGCCAGAATCTCCTCCGGTCGCTTGCCGGCCCGCTGAGATCCGGCAGGCAGCTCGTGGGGATCGATCACCCCCTTGGGCAGATAGGCAAACTCCCGCAGCGGCGTCACCATCGGGTCTTCCGTGACCTTGGAAGGCAAGCGGCCCAGCGCCACCTGGTGGTAGTTCAGCTCGTGGCGGTCGTAGGTGGCCAGTTCATAGTCTTCGGTAACCGAGAGGCAGTTGGTGGGGCAAAACTCCACGCAATTGGCGCAGAAAATGCACACCCCAAAATCGATGCTGTAACTGTAGAGCTCTTTCTTCTTCAGCTCGGTGTTGTAGACCCAGTCCACCACCGGCAGGTCGATGGGGCAAACCCGAACACAGATCTCGCAGGCAATGCACTTATCGAACTCAAAGTGAATGCGTCCCCGAAAGCGCTCAGAGGGGATCAGCTTCTCAAAGGGATACTGGACAGTTACAGGCCGGCGGTTCATATGGTCGAAGACCACTCCCATCCCCTGACCGATGTACTTGGCTGCTTTGAAGGCATCGCTTACGTATTCGCCAACGCGCTTGAGAAAAGTCATGGCCTGTCCTCTCCCTCTCTCGCTTTCTTTACTTTTCATTCAACCCCCGAAAACGCTCGGGAAGGCAAGTTTCAAAGCCGCCGTCAACAGCAAATTCACAAACGAGACGGGCAGCAGAAATTTCCACCCCAAATCCAACAGCTGGTCAATGCGCACCCGCGGCAGGGTCCAGCGCAAGAGGATGGCCAAAAACACAAAGATAAAAGCCTTGACCATCGTCATGAGAATGCCCAACACCGCCGCGCCGATCTGCAAAAAGGGGTTGTCCAACGGGATCCCGAGCCAGGCGGCAATTGTTTCCACCGGCACCACAAACGACCAGCCGCCCAAGTACAACACCGCCGCAATGAGAGAGGCCAGCAGCAAGTTGGCGTAGGATCCCAGGTAAAACAGGGCAAATTTCATGCCGGAGTACTCCGTCTGGTAGCCGGCCACCAGCTCCTCTTCGGCTTCCGGCAAATCAAAGGGGATCCGTTCGGTTTCCGCCAGCGCCGAGATCAGGAAAATGACAAAGCCAATCGGCTGCCGCCACACGTTCCAACTGAGGATCCCCAGCCCACTCTGCTGCTCCACGATCCCCACGGTGTCCAGGCCGTTGCTCATCAGCACCACCGCCAGCACCGACAAGGCCAAGGGCAGTTCGTAGCTAATTGACTGGGCCGCCGCCCGCAGCCCCCCCAGCAGAGAATACTTGTTGTTGGAGCCGTAGCCCGACATCAACAGGCCGATGGGCTGCACGCTGGAGGTGGCGATCAAGAAAAACACCCCGATGGCGATGTTGGAGATCAATAGGTTCTGGCCGAAGGGAACCACCAGATAACACAAAAAGACCGGCAGGAAAACCAGGATCGGCCCCAGCGTGAACAAAACTGGGTCGGCCAAGCTGGGCAGCACATCTTCCTTCGTTAAGAGCTTGATGCCATCGGCAATCGGGATCAGTACCCCGTGGGGCCCAGCCATGTTGGGGCCAATCCGCTGTTGGGCCGCCGCCGAGATCTTGCGCTCTAGCCAGGTCATGACCATCACTCCCAAGGTGGCGGCGATGACCATGAGCAACATGGGCAAAGGTACCCACAAAGCGTGGGCAGCGCCTGGGCTCAGGCCCAAGTTTTGCAGGGCTGTTTCAAAACCAAGCTGTAGGTCAATGCCGGCGGCTGTCATGGGGTTGAGTGGCTCCCTAGAGACGGTGAGTCAAAAAAGGCACTGGAGTCTGTGGATCTAATAACTAGGCTTTGCCGTTGGGATCCGACTGAGGGGGACGGTGGCGGCGGCGCAGCTCCTGCTGAATGATGGCCTGCAGGCGGGCGTCGGATAACTCTTCGGCGCGGCGGCGCCTTTCTTCTTGGTACTTGGCCCATTGCTTGGGACCGATAATCGCGGCAATAGTTACGACAATCAGGAGCGGCAGAAGCAAGATCGCCCAGGCCATCGCCCTTGTCCTCCCTTTCCTACGAGTATCTTAGCGATCCACCTCCCCCATAATGATGTCGATGCTGCCCAAGATGGCGATCATGTCGGCCACCTTCATGCCGCGAATGAGCTGAGGCAACACCTGCAGGTTGACAAAGCCGGGTGGACGGATCTTCCAGCGCCACGGACAGACGTTGTCGTCGCCGACGATGTAAATGCCCAGCTCCCCTTTGGCGCTCTCCACCCGTACGTAGGCCTCTCCTTTGGGGATCTTGAAGTTGGCCGAGGGCTTTTTGCTGATGAACTGGTAGTCGCCCTTGTTCCACTCCGACTTTGGCCCCTCCAGCATGCGCTTGGCTTCCAGATTTTCAAAGGGGCCACCGGGCAGGGCCTTCACCGCCTGCTGCACAATTTTGCAGGACTCGCGCATCTCCTTCATGCGCACTCGATAGCGGGCCAGGCAATCCCCCTCTGGGTAAACCGCCACCTCCCAGTCGAAGTCGTCGTAGCACTCGTAGTGATCCACCTTGCGCAGATCCCAGTTGACGCCGCAGGCCCGCAGCATGGGCCCAGACAGGCCCCAGTTGATGGCATCTTGCTTGGAGATGACCCCTATCCCTTCCAGCCGCCGGCGGAAGATGGGGTTGTCGGTAACCAGCCGCTCGTACTCATCTACCTTGGGCAGGAAGTACTCGCAAAAATCGAGGCATTTTTCCGTCCAGCCGTAGGGCAGATCCACCGCCACGCCCCCGACGCGGAAGTAGTTGTTGTTGATGAGGCGCATGCCGGTGACGGCTTCAAACAAATCCAAGATCCACTCCCGCTCCCGCATGGCGTAGAGGAAGGGGGTTTGGGCGCCCAGGTCGGCCAAGAAGGGGCCAAACCAGAGCAGGTGGTTGGTGATGCGGGTCAGCTCCAACATGATCACCCGCAGGTAGCTGGCCCGCCGGGGCACCGGGATCCCAGCCAGTTTCTCGACGGCGTTGACGGTGATGGCCTCGTTGAACATGCCGGCACCGTAGTCCCAGCGGGAGACGTAGGGCAGGTACTGCACCACGGTGCGGTTTTCGGCAATTTTTTCCATGCCGCGGTGCAGATAGCCAATCACCGGCTCGCAGTCGACGATGTTTTCGCCATCGAGGGTGACCAGCAGGCGCAAGACCCCGTGCATAGAAGGATGGTGCGGCCCAAAGTTGAGCAGCATCCGGTCAGTACGGGTCTCGATCATGGGCATGGGCATGGCCGCCGCCTCCGCAACTGAAGAATGTTTATGGTCTGCAACATTTGCAGTATAGCGGCTTTCCCGCGGTTCCTCGAGCTCTCGGGCCATCAGGGATCCCAATTCTTGCTATTGAGGAGCTCTTGATGACTCAGCTAACGTGAAAAAAAGGAGGGAGAGCAATGGCTGGTTCCCCTACAAACAGCTCCTCTCGACGGGAGCAGCAGCATCCGCAATACGACACCGATCGGGCTCTTCTCAACGAGCTGATGGCCCAAGTGCAGGAGAGCCCCCCCTCGGATTGGGTGCTGGCCGAAGTGGCCCGTCTGCGCATCCGCTACCACGGCTTTCCCGGCGCCTGGGATCTGCAGCGGGATTTGGATCAGATCTTGGAACAGTGGGGCCTGAGCGAAGAGGAGCTGTTTGCCCGCACCCGCCAGATCCACGCCCGCGGCCAGGTCTACGGCCGCAGCTTCAGTACACGGGATGACTGGGCCTAGGCAGCAGCCTTTATGGAAGGGTGTCTATCCTTCTGCCCCCTTTTTTGGCAAAAGAGGGGAGTTCCTCCATCCTTCATCAGAACCTGGGAAACTAGGAAGCCTGGAGCTGCTCGGCAAAGATGGGATCCAGAGGCACATCCAAAGCGGCGATGACCTTGGTCCAGAAGTTCATAAAGCCAATCCAGGCCGAGAGCTCCACCAGATCTTCGTCTGACCAAATGGTTTTGAGGCGGGCAAAGAAGCTGTCGGTCACCACCATGCTGGGCACGGTCATGCGCTCGGCGTACTCGATGGCCAGCTTCTCGGCTTCGGTGTAGAGGGCGCTGGTGCGGGCCTGGGCCACCGCGGCAATTTTGGCCGGGGAGGCGCCGTGTTTTTGCGCCTGCAGGGTGTGGTAGGGCAGGCAGTAGTGGCGGCAGCCGTTGATCTGGGCAATGCGGATGCTGACCAGCTCTTTTAGCTCCTCGGGCAGGTTGGGGTTGTCGGTGTGCAGCGCTCCGTACAGGTTCATCACCGCCCGCATCAGCTGCGGCTTGTGGGCCATTACCTGTAGCGGGTTGAGGGCGGTGCCATAGGTTTTTTCTAGGCTTTCGTAAACCTTCTGCAGTTGCTTGTCGGCTTTTTCCGGAGGAACAGGAGGGATCCGCATGGATGATCTATAAAAAATTGCAGCATTCTCGACTTTAGCGCGTTTGGGGGATATCTCCTCCTGCCCGCCACAACTAATTGCCCAAGGACTGCTCGAGGGCTTCTACCTGCTGTTGGGTAGCTGTAGCCCCTTGGTTGAGGGTTTGCTGGAGCTGTTCCCGCGATTGGTAGATCTGCAGCGGCCCTCCCTGGGGGATCCCTTGCTGGGCGGCTTCTGGGCTGGCCTGCTCTGGACTTGGCTCTGAACTGAGCGGGTTGCGGTAGAGCCGGTTCACCACCAGAAAGCCCACCAGCACTACGGCAGTTGCCACCAAAAGTCGAACCATACCCGGATCCCTTGCAAGCGTCTAGTTCTAGAATGCCCAAAAAGAGTATCAGGTATCAGAGGTCGGGCAAAATGGCGCAGACTGCTCAGCCGGTGCGGGTTGGCATTGGCGGCCCGATGGGATCCGGGAAGACCGCCCTGGTGGAAAAGCTCTGTCTGGCACTGCGGGATCCCTTGTCTTTGGCCGTGGAGACTAATATACCCGCGAAGATGCCGAGTTTTTGGTGCGGGCCAAGGCGCTGGCGGCGGAGCGGATCATCGGCGTGGAGACCGGCGGCTGTCCCCACACGGCCATTCGGGAAGACGCCTCCCTCAACCTCGATGCCATTCAGGAGCTGGAGCGCCGCTTCTGTCCCCTGAATCCCATCTTGGTGGAATCGGGAGGGGATAACTTGGCGGCCACCTTCAGCCCAGAGCTGGTGGATGCCTGCATCTATGTTATTGAATGTTATTGATGTGGCCGAAGGGGACAAGATCCCGCGCAAGGGGGGCCGGGGATCACCCGCTCCGACCTGCTGGTGATCAACAGGATCGACCTGGCGCCCTATGTGGGGGCGGACTTGGGGGTGATGGAACGGGATGCCCGCCGCATGCGGGGAGACAGGCCCTTTGTCTTTACCAACCTGCGCACGGGCGAGGGACTGGATCAGATCCTGAGCTGGCTGAAGCGGGAGGTGCTCTTTTGCCCCATCCAGGCTAACTCCCCCTCTGTAAGCCGCCTGTGACCTTCGGCAAGGCCCTCTTGAAGATCAGCCGCCAAGGCGAACATGCCCGCATTTGGGAGTATTCTCAGGCCCCCCTGCAATGGCTGGGATCCCCCGGTGAGCCGCCCCTCTATTACCTGCGCAACCCCAACGGCGGCCTGCTGGGCGGGGATCGCCACCGCATCGCGATCGAGCTGGGGGCAGGCGCAGGGCTGGCAATTCGCACCCAGGGGGCAACCCGCCTCCACCCCGGCCTGATCCGGCAACAGGCCAAGGTCAAGCTGGCCCCCACCAGCCAACTGATCTGGATCCCTCACCCGACCATTCCCGGCGCAGGAGCAGACTTCCGCCAACAGGTGCAGATCGAGCTGGATCCCAGTGCCCGCCTGGCCTATGCCGAGATCTGGACGGCCGGGCGGCTGGCCATGGGGGAATGCTGGCAGTTTCGGCGCCTTTCCAGCAGCTTGCGGGTTTGGGTCGCTGCCGGGAGCCCATCTGCTAGCCGCCAGAAAAAGCTCTGGCTGCAAGAACACATCGATCTCCGCTTTCCCCACCAGCATGTCTCCACCGCGTCGGTGCTGGGATCCCATCTCTGCTGGGGATCCCTGTATTTGCTGGGGGACTGGCCGGAACCCACTTGGCCGACCGTTCACGTCAGCGGGACAGAATCCCCACACTGGCTGGTCAAGTCTCCGGATCCCGTCTGTCAGGGCTGGATCCTGCGCCAGGTGGGGCCACAGGCAGAGGCCATCTGGCAGCAGTTCGGCCAGGTTGTGCAACAGCTTGCCGCGGCCCAGAGAAGCTCAAGCCAGGGGTGGTAGGCTAGGGCTGGCTTCACCCGACCCGTTGCCCGAGATCATGAACGCGGCCCGACGCATTATCAAACGTTCTGTTCGCAAGGGACGAAGTCGCTGGCTGCTCCTCTACGAAAGAGGAATGGCTCTGCTGGCCCTGGGCAACCTGTGCTGGGTGCTCTTCGACCTCAGCTACGTGCCCTGGCGGGACTTTTGGCTCCAGGGGCGGGTGCAGATCTTCGGCGCCTTTGGCCCTCCCATTCCCCTGCCCATCCTCTCCCAACAGACCAGCCGCTCCCCGGTAACCGACCTGTATGACCCGGTGAAAGGCATTGAGCCCAACCCGGAAACCCAGCGCTACTTGGCCCTGGTGGATGAGCTGCGCCAGGTCACCCTGCGCTTTGGGGTGGAGTCGGAAGCGGCGGCGCCGCTCCTGGCCCGCTTGCGGCAACTGAGCGACGAGATGATCGAGACCAACCCCTTTCAGGCCGCCAACAAAACCGGCCAGTTTGTGCGCATCCTCAACTTGATGCGGGAGCACATCCCCGGAGCCGACTCGGCCAGGGCCGCCTTCGCCCGCTTCTGGACTGCCGAATACTTGGCCAGCGTCGATCCCAAAGACGGGATCGAATTTTTCCAGGCCCGGCTGCGCCCCCTCTTCGAGACCAACTACTCCCGCCCCATCGGCGAGAGCGGCAGCCCCGTGGACTTTTTTCCGCTGCTGGATTTTCCCTTTGTGTTGCTGTTTGGGCTGGAATTTGTCCTGCGCACGGTGGCCATCAGCCGCCGCTACACCGGCGTCAATTGGCTGGATGCCATGCTCTGGCGCTGGTACGATGTGCTGCTGCTGTTGCCCTTTTGGCGCTGGCTGCGGGTGATCCCCGTCACCATCCGGCTGGGACAGGCGCAGTTGCTGGATCTGGAGCGGGTCCGGGCCCAGGTAAGCCAGGGCTTTGTCACCAACTTCGCCGAAGACCTGACCGAGGTCATCGTCGTGCGGGTGATCAACCAAATCCAGGCATCCATCCAGCGGGGATCCCTGCCCCTGCTGCCGGCAGCCGATCCCTCCCGCAGCTACATCGACCTCAACGAGATCAACGAGCTGGAAGCCATTGCCAACCTGGTTTTTCGCACCGTCCTCTACCGCGTCTTGCCCCAGGTTCAGCCGGAGGTGGAGCAATGGCTCCGCTACAACCTGGATGGCCTGCTCAAACAACTCCCCGCCCTGCAAACCCTGGAACGGCTGCCCGGCCTCGGATCCCTGCCCAGCCAACTGACGGAGCGCCTGGCCGGCGAGCTGACCACCACCACCTACAAAGCCTTGACCAACAGCTTCGAGGATCCCGTCGGCTCCAAGCTGGTGGCCCAACTGTTGCGGCGATTTGGCGAAGTCTTGGCAGGTGAACTTACCCAGCAACATGCTCTGGATGAGATCCGCTCCCTGCTGCAAGACTTGCTGGAAGAGATCAAGATCAACTACGTAGAGCGCCTCTCCCAGGAAGATCTGGAGGAGGTGATGGAGCAAACCCGCAAGCTGCGGCAAAAAGCCCAGCAACTCGAGCAAGCCCCCGGCGCGTAGGGGTGGTTGACGAGGTTTCGCCGGTTCAGTAGGATAATGGTTCAAGCCTGGGCGAGTGGCGGAACTGGTAGACGCACCGCACTCAAAATGCGGCGGGAAACCGTGTCGGTTCGAATCCGACCTTGCCCATGGCAAAGCGACTCTAGCCTTGGCGTTTGCTCTTGAGAAGGAGCTGCCTCCATCGACAGGATCCCACTCCGGCAACTGGCTTTTCCGAGCTGCGTAAACTACCCGGCTCCGACCGCCCCCCCTTCCCTCCCAACCCCCCGTATACGGGGGGCAGGGGGATTGAGGGGGGTACAGTGCGGGGCTGCTGCGGCTTCTA
>NZ_AUMZ01000001.1:990204-1011855 GCF_002760375.1 Synechococcus sp. 60AY4M2 | reverse complement strand
TGCAAGACTTGCTGGAAGAGATCAAGATCAACTACGTAGAGCGCCTCTCCCAGGAAGATCTGGAGGAGGTGATGGAGCAAACCCGCAAGCTGCGGCAAAAAGCCCAGCAACTCGAGCAAGCCCCCGGCGCGTAGGGGTGGTTGACGAGGTTTCGCCGGTTCAGTAGGATAATGGTTCAAGCCTGGGCGAGTGGCGGAACTGGTAGACGCACCGCACTCAAAATGCGGCGGGAAACCGTGTCGGTTCGAATCCGACCTTGCCCATGGCAAAGCGACTCTAGCCTTGGCGTTTGCTCTTGAGAAGGAGCTGCCTCCATCGACAGGATCCCACTCCGGCAACTGGCTTTTCCGAGCTGCGTAAACTACCCGGCTCCGACCGCCCCCCCTTCCCTCCCAACCCCCCGTATACGGGGGGCAGGGGGATTGAGGGGGGTACAGTGCGGGGCTGCTGCGGCTTCTAGCTGAGGGGTTCCGGTTAGATGGCAGCCCAGAAGCCTGCAAAGCCGTGAAGGGTACCTTGCCGATTGCCTGGGGAACCTGGGCTCCTTTGGGGGATGGCAAGCTGGCGGTGGCCTTTGGGGTCTTTTGCTAGGGAGAGGGAGAAAGCTCCCCGCCGGCTGATCCCAAGCGGCGCACCAGTTGCCAACCCTCTACCTCGGCCAAAGGCTGCAGCCCCAAATCCTGGAGCGATAGCTGCTGAGCTTGGACGGGAGAGACCCACAGGTAATCCCCATGTTCTCCTGCTTGCAGGGCGGCGTCATCCACCCATCGCCCTGGGTTGGGGGTGTAAAAGGCGATGGCCTGGGCCTGACAGACATCTGGCAGACCACTGCGGCCAATGTCCACTACGGGGAAATCGCCCTTGTCAGAGCCCAGCATCTGTTTCCAGTCCAGCTGGGCAAAGGCAGGATTGAAATTGCCGAAGTCAGGCCGCAGGACAATGCTGACCATGGTGAGGATGCTGGCAGCTAGGAGCGTGCCTACCCAGAGTTCGCCGGCATAGTGCAGCACCCGCCGCCAGCTCCAGAGCACCGGCAAGAGCAGATACAACAGGCCGATTGCCACCAACGACCAGGCATGGGGTTGGAGCAGACCCAGTCCCTCAACATCCCGCTTGAGGGCCACCCCCAAACCCAAAAGCAGCGTCCCCACCGCCGCCAGTCCCCAAGAGAGCACCTGGGCTAGGGGGGGTTTGTTTCGCCGAGAACCTCGTCCCGCTGTTGCCACCGAGCCGGTGCGGAGCGGAAACGGCAGAGCTTGATCGAGGACTACCCCCGCCAGGAGAGCCAGCCAGGGATAGAGCTGTACCGTGTAGTAGGGGGTTTTGGTGGGGTAGAGCTGCAAGAGCAAAAACAACAGCAGGGGGAAAGACCAAACCAGCAGGGTGGATCCCGGCTTTTGCCGCAGCAGCAGCCAGCCTCCCACCAAGGCCAAAACCGTCCAGGGGGAGCCATGGATCGGGATGTGCCAAAAGTAATACCAGCCGGTGGCATCGGCATGGAAGGGTTCTTGCCCCAGATCCCACACCTTCCCCACCAAAGCAGCTAACACCTTTGGGCCGTGCACCCCTACAGCCGGCACTAGCCACAGGCCAAAGATCCCCAAGCCCAGGCCAATTGCCAGCCAAAATTGGGCAGATCCCAGCCAGTGCCGCCGCTGCTGCCACAGGTAGGGGATCAAAGCCACCGCCGGCAGCAGGATCATGGCGCTCTTCATCAAAAGGCCCAGTCCAAAGGCCACTCCCGCCAACCAGAACCAGCGCCGGTGGCCGCGGATGCCGTTCACTAGGCCTAGGATCCCCAGGAGCTCCAGGCAGGTTAGAGGCACATCCTGCCCCACCAGCCGCCCCTGCTGCACCCAGAGGTAGCAGAGGGGCAAAACCGCCATGCCCAAGAGGGCCGCCCGGGTTGGCAAAAAGGCTCGCCCAATCCAGCCCACCAGAGGAATAGAAAGCAGAGCCGCCAGGATCCCGGGCAGCCGCGCCGCCCATTCGTTGATGCCGTAGAGGGCAAAGCTGAGGGCCACGCTCCAGGTGAGCAGAGGGGGTTTCTCGAAAAAAGGCTCCCCCAAAAAAGTCGGCCCCAGCCAGTTGCTCCCCCGCAGCAGCTCGCGGGCCATCTGGGCATAAAAGCTCTCGTCGCAGCCGGCCAAACTGGGATCCGCCCCCGAGAGCACAAACAGCGGCACTGCCAGGCCCATGATCACCAGGCTCAGGCCCCAAAAGGACAGCAGGTGCGGGTCGCGGCGAAACTGCACAAAAGAGCTGGATCCGGGCAGGGATCCCCCGCCAGGAGAACTGCCCAAACGGTTGGGGTTGCCGAAAGGACGCATGAACAAGCCCTCTGGAACGACACCAAGTAGCCGCTCTGACCAGACTAAACTCTGCGACAAGGGATCTGGCCTTTTTTTAGCGCTACGCACCACTGACGCGAAGGGGAAGCTCCAGGGATCCAGAGGCGCTCTCCAGCTTATCTGCCAGACAGGTCAAGCCCTGAAACCAGCATGGGGTTGCAGGTGCAGTTCGACCATAGTAGAAGTTCTCCCCCGTCGGTGAACTCCCAAAACTCAGCCCTGGTGGATCGCAGCTCTTGGCAGATGCTCTCAACAGCCTCGACAACACCGAGGTGGCCACCAGTTCTTGCAGAGCCTCTGCATCCTTCCCGCCCCCACCGGTTTCAGGCGGCGAGGGCGACGCCCAACCCAATTGGGAGCTGTGGGTATCTCGTTCACGGTGGCTCTGCCCAGCAAGGGGCTGCCTCAATACTCACTTAGCAGAGCTTCCACAAACTCGTAGCTGGAAAAAGGCCGCAGGTCCTCCAGCCCTTCGCCGGCGCCGATAAAGCGGATGGGCAAGTGCATCTGCTGGGTAATGGCCAGGGCAATCCCCCCCTTGGCGGTGCTGTCCAGCTTGGTGAGGATGACGCCGGTTAGCTTGGCCACTTCGGCAAACACCTGGGCCTGGCGCAGGCCGTTTTGCCCTTGGGTGGCATCCAAGACCAAGAGGCTTTCCACCTTGGCTTCGGGAGCTTTCTTGTCAATGATGCGGCGGATCTTGGCCAGCTCCTCCATCAGGTTTTTCTTGTTTTGCAGGCGGCCTGCCGTATCCACCAGCAGCAGCTCCGTACCTCTGGCCTTGGCGGCGTTGATGGCATCAAACACCACGGCTGCCGGGTCGGCATTGGGAGACGGGTTGGCGATGACATCCACCCCCGCCCGTTCTGCCCAGATCTTGAGCTGCTCGACGGCAGCAGCGCGGAAGGTATCGGCGGCAGCAATTAGACACTGGTAGCCGGACTCGCGGGCCACATGGGCAATTTTGCCGATGGTGGTGGTCTTGCCCACCCCATTCACGCCGACGATCAGCCAAATGTTGAGCCTGCCCCGCTGCGGCGCAAAGGTGGGATCCCCTACTGTCAGCATCTGGCGCATCTGCTGCTTGAGGTACTTCACCGCCTCCTCGGGGGGCACCACCTCCTCGCGCATGCGTTTTTGCAGGGCCTGGATGATCTGCTCAGTGGCCTCAACTCCCACATCCGCCTGCAGCAGCATCGTCTCAATTGTTTCGACCGCCTCTTGATCAAGAGGCCCCCGGCCTATTAGAGCCTTTAACTGGTTGATCAGGTTGAGGCGGGTTTTGCCCAAGCCTCGCCGCAGCTTTTGCAGCCAGGAGATCTCTTCTACGGAGATCTCTTCGGGCTTGCGCCCTTGGGCTGCCAGGATCTCGGCTGACCAGCGAAAGCCCTCGTCGAAAACCACCTCTTCCGCCGCCGGCTCTGGGGGCGGGGCAGCCACGGCTGCCGCCATTGGCTCCGGTTCCTCCACAGCGGTTGCCTTTAGGGCTTGCAGGCGCTCGGCAGCACGGGGGGCCAGATCAAAGAAGGAGGCCGCAGCAGCCGACTGCTCAGGAGGCGATGGGGGAGAGACTGCCTCAGTTGCTGCAACTGCTGGGGCAGAGCCCTCGCTTGCAGGCGATTCTGCTGCAGGGGTGGCTGGGGAGACAACCTTTGCTTGAGTGGCTTGGGCAGCAGCTCGCGCTTTCAGGTTGGCATAGGCGGCCTTGGCAAAAGCCAAATAGTCCTCCGGCGACATCGCTGCCGACTCTGCCGCTGGGGGAGGCGTCGACTCGGCATTTGGGGGAGAAGATTCTGCTTCGCCCTTGAAGTCGGTGTAGCGACGGCGAAACCAATCGAAGGCCATAATCCCACCTCTACTTTTGTTTTCCAGTTTGGCAGAGCAGCTCTCTTTCGGGAGCGCGGCTCTGCAATCCTGGGGAACGGCGCAGCTCCTTCAAGCGAACACCACAGTCTTGTTGTGGTAGACCAGCACGCGATTTTCCAGGTGATAGCGCACGGCCCGGGCCAGGACTAGGCGCTCCATGTCGCGGCCCTTGCGAATGAGGTCGGCTACTGTGTCGCGGTGACTTACCCGCACCACGTCCTGCTCGATGATCGGCCCTTCGTCCAGCTCCTCGGTGGCGTAGTGGGCGGTGGCGCCGATGATCTTGACGCCCCGCTGGTGGGCGCGCTGGTAGGGGTTGGCGCCGGCAAAGGCAGGCAGGGTGGAGTGGTGAATGTTGATCACCGGCGGCGCCTGGCGGAGCAGCCACCCGCTCAGCACCTGCATGTACTTGGCCAAGACCACCAGGTCAATGCGATATTCCTGCAACAGGGCGAGCTGGCGGGCCTCTGCCTCGGCCTTGTTCTCCGGAGAAACAGGGATGTGGTAGTAGTCAATGCCAAAAGAGCGGGCCAGCGGCTCCAAATCGGGATGGTTGCTGATGATCAAAGGAATCTCCGCCAGCAGCTCCCCAGCCCTCTGCCGCCAGATGAGATCCAGCAGACAGTGGGGCTGCTTGCTAACCCACACCGCAATGCGCCGGCGCGTGTCGGAAAAATGCAGCTCCCAGTTGGCCTGGATCCCGCGGGCAATCCCAGAGAAAGCGGGGACAATCTCCGAGCGTTCCAAGCGAAAGCCCTCTAGGTCCCACTCGATGCGGCTCAGGAACAGCCCTGCCTCGAGATCTGTGTGGTGGTCGGCGTGAAGAATGTTGCCGCCGTAACTGTAGATAAAGTTAGAGAGCTTGGCTACCAGCCCTTTTTGATCGGGGCAAGAGACCAACAGGGTGGCCGTGGGCATAGAGGCGCAAAGAGCTCGCCCCTTTACCCTAGGGCCTGGATCGGTCTCCGAGCAAGCACCCCTGGCCAAGGGGTTTCAGTCCTGTCGGTTGATCTCCTGCAACAACCAGGGATCCACCGGCCGACCATCCCAACGCCTGAGGTCGATGCGAATCCCCATCGTCGCCGAGGAGCCGGCAGGGGGCAGCTCCTGGTGAGATCTCGGAGTCGGAGGGGTTTTGGCCGTGTTGCCGCAGCCCGGCTGCTACCTCCGCCGGAGCAAAACGAACAGGTGCGTGATCTCCATGCCGAAACAGAGCAGGTTGCAGCGGGGCATAGACTAGGCAGCATCCGCCGTTGACGAGCCCTCGGACGGGGATGCGGCGGCCACAGGCTCTGCTTCGGCAGCCGGCTTTGTGGACGGGTCGGCTGTGCCGGTCAAGTTGGTTTGGGTTGGGGCTGGAGCTGCTGTTTTGGCGCCCTTGGGAGCGGCTGTGCGGGCGGCCTTTTCCAGCTCCTCGGCTTCCTGGGTTAACTGGGCCTCAAACTCTCTGGCGGCATCCTGCAAGCTGCGCAAGGTTTTGGCTAGGGCACGGCCAATCTCCGGCAGCTTGCGCGGCCCAAACACCAAGAGGGCCACCGCAAAGATAACCAGCATTTCCGGCAGTCCAACGCCTAGAAAGTTCATAAGCCCTGGGATCCCTTCGCTTCCCTAGCCTGACATCTTCTTGCCCTTGGCCGCAAGCACTTTCCCCCCTCCAGGGCTTGGGGCTTTCTTGGCAAAGGGCTGTTGCCGTCTTGGCTGGGCTGGCCGGCCAAGCCAATTGGAATGGTAAAATTGCGCTATATCGCTACTTTAATGATTGGCCTAGGCTTGCCCATGCTCCAAATTCTCCAGAAGCTCCTTGGGGATCCCAACGATCGCAAGATCCGCAAGTACCTGCCTGTTGTCAAGCTGATCAACTCGCTGGAGATTGAGATCGCCTCCCTTTCGGATGCGGAGCTCAGGGCCAAGACCACCGAGTTTCGCCAGCGCTTGGATAGAGGGGAGTCCCTCGACGATCTCCTGCCCGAGGCTTTTGCAGTGGTGCGGGAAGCGGCCAAGCGGGTTCTCAACTTGCGCCACTACGATGTGCAGCTCATTGGCGGCATGGTGCTGCACGAGGGCCAGATTGCCGAGATGAAAACTGGCGAAGGGAAAACCCTGGTCGCCACCTTGCCTGCCTATCTCAACGGCCTGACCGGGAAAGGGGTTCACATCGTTACTGTCAACGGCTACTTGGCCCGGCGGGACTCGGAGTGGATGGGGCAGGTGCACCGCTTCCTGGGCCTGACCGTCGGCCTGGTGCAAGAGGGCATGTCCACCGACGAGAAGCGGCGCAGCTACCACTGCGACATCACCTACTGCACCAACAGCGAGCTGGGCTTCGACTACCTGCGGGACAACATGGCCACCGACATCAAAGAGGTGATGCAGCGGCCCTTTAACTACTGCATCATCGACGAGGTGGACTCAATCCTGATTGATGAAGCCCGCACTCCCCTGATCATCTCCGGTCAGGTGGCTCGCCCCTCCGAAAAATATCTGCGGGCAGCCCAGGTGGCGCGGGAGCTGATCCGAGATGAACACTATGAGGTGGATGAAAAAGCCCGCAACGTCATCCTCACCGACGAAGGGTTTGAGGCGGCGGAGCGGCTGCTGGGGGTCTCCGACCTGTTCGATCCCAAGGATCCCTGGGCGCACTTTGTCTTTAATGCAGTGAAGGCCAAGGAGCTCTTCATCCGGGATGTCCACTACATCGTCCGCAACCAAGAGGTGGTGATCGTGGACGAGTTCACCGGGCGGGTGCTCCCCGGTCGCCGCTGGTCGGACGGGCTGCACCAGGCGGTGGAGGCCAAGGAGGGGGTGCCGATTCAAAACGAGAGCCAAACCCTGGCCACCATCACCTACCAAAACCTCTTCCTGCTCTACCCCAAGCTCTCCGGCATGACAGGCACTGCCCGCACCGAGGAAGCCGAGTTCAGCAAAACCTACAACCTAGAAGTCACGGTGATCCCCACCAACCGGCCCATTCGCCGCAAAGATGCCCCCGATTTGGTGTACAAGACCGAAAACGCCAAGTGGAAAGCGGTCGCCGAGGAGATTGCCCACATGCACGCCCAGGGGCGCCCTGTTTTGGTGGGAACCACCAGCGTGGAGAAATCCGAACGCCTCTCGGCCATGCTCAAGGAAATGGGGATCCCCCACAACCTCCTCAACGCCAAACCGGAGAACGTGGAACGGGAGGCGGAAATCATCGCCCAGGCAGGACGCAAAGGTGCTGTAACCATTGCTACCAACATGGCCGGGCGGGGCACGGATATTATTTTGGGCGGCAATGCGGAGTACATGGCCCGCCTCAAGCTGCGGGAACGGCTGATGCCCAAGCTGGCCCAACTGGACGCCGACAACCCCCTGGGATCCGTTCCCATGGTGGGACGGGGCGGTGGGCAAGGGTTTGGCGGAACCTCGCCCAAGCCGAAAAAATCCTGGACGGTGGTCTCTCCCAACTTTTACCCCTGTGAGCTGTCGGCCCGCACCAGCCAGGCTTTGGACGAGGTGGTGGCAGCCGCAGTGGCCAAGTACGGGTTGAACCGTCTGCCGGAGCTGGTGGTGGAAGATCTCATCGCGGTGGCCTCGGAGAAGGCGCCGGTGCAGGATCCTCTGATCTTGCAACTGCGGGAGGTCTACAACAGCATCAAGGCCGAGTACGAAAAGGTCACAGAGGCCGAACACGAGGAGGTGGTGCGGCTGGGGGGCTTGCATGTCATCGGCACGGAGCGCCACGAGTCCCGCCGCATCGACAACCAGTTGCGGGGCCGCGCCGGACGGCAAGGAGACCCTGGCTCCTCGCGCTTTTTCCTCAGCCTAGAAGACAACCTGCTCAAGATCTTCGGTGGCGAGCGGGTGGCCAAGCTGATGGACATGTTCCGGGTAGACGAAGACATGCCCATCGAGCACCCGCTGCTTTCCAGCAGCCTGGAGAACGCGCAGCGCAAGGTGGAAGTGTATTACTTTGACCTGCGCAAACAGGTGTTCGAGTACGACGAGGTAATGAACAACCAGCGGCGGGCCATCTACTCGGAGCGGCGGCGCATCCTGGAAGGGGAGAACCTCAAACCCAAGATCCTGGACTACGTGCGCAAGACCGTTGAGGAGATCGTGCAAGCCCACGTCAACCCGGAGCTGCCGCCGGAGGAGTGGGAAATCGACAAGCTGACCGCCAAGATGCAGGAGTTCGTTCCCCTGCTCAAAGAGAACCTCAAGGCCGACGACTTGCGGGATCTCTCCTATCAGGAAATCCTAGACCACCTGATCAAGCAGGCGGAGCTGGCCTACGAGGCCAAAGAGGCTTTCTTGGATACGTTCGAGCCCGGCTTGATGCGGAAGGCGGAGCGCTTTTTCCTGTTGCAGCAGGTGGACACCCTCTGGCGGGAGCACCTGCAGCAGATGGAGGCGCTGCGGGAAGCGGTGGGCCTGCGCGGCTATGGCCAGCGGGATCCCCTCATCGAATACAAGAACGAGGGCTACGAGCTGTTCCTGGAGATGATGGACAACATCCGCCGCAACACGGTCTACAACCTGTTCGTTTTCACGCCCCAGCTCGTGCAAGTGCCACAGGTGGCACAAGCCGTCCCGGCGCAGGCAGTGGCTGCCAGCCCCGAGACCGGTGGGGTGGTGGAGGCCGATTTCGCCGAGGACTAGGTTTACCCTATCTCCTGGGAACGACACCTCAGCGTAAGGAAAAGCCCCGACAAGGCGGAGCAATAGCCAGAAGGGATCCCCACTATTGGGGAAGCCGCTTCTCGAAATCCAGATCCGGCAAGGGCAGATTGGCCGAGCCGCCTCCTTGGCCGGTGAGCATGGCCAGGCGGCGGGAGACCTCGTCGTCGAGGGCCATTTCGTCAAGCTGGGCGGCAAGTTGCTCGCTGCGATCCTCGGAGAGCTCGCTGAGGGCGTGGACCTTGAGCTGGCGAGCCTGGATGGCGTTCTTGGCCGCCTCAAATTGGGACTTGGCCGAGTCAATGCTATAGGCGTTGTTAACGCGGGTCATCTGTTCAAGGGCTTTGTTCACCTCGTAGATGTCTTTGAGGTTGCTCAGCTCGCTCTTGTAGGCCGCCAGCCGCTCTTTTTCGCGGGCCAGCTTTTGCTTGGCAGCGGTGACGTAGCGCTCTGCTGTTTCCACATTCTCCTTAAGCGGGCCGAGAATCGCTTCAATGCGCAGCGCTTCTGCCATGGCCAGGCGGGCGGCTTCTTGATCCCCCCGTTGGGCGGCCAGGCGGGCTTTGTTCTCCAGGGCCCGGTACTCGCGCACCTTTTGCATGTATTTCTGTTCGGCGCGCTGGTAGGCGGCCACCTGGGTGGCGACGGCTTCGGTGAGGCGTTGCACCGTTTCTTGCATGGCCCGCAGCGATTCTTCTGCCACCATCACCGCCCCTGTGCCGCCCTTGTCCACTGGGATCCCCCACAGCCAGTTCCAAGTGCCGACAATAACGCTGCCGGCCCGCTGCCCAAAAATGCCGTAGATGATCTTGCGCGCGCCCATGGCTTGCCTCCTTGTCGATGGCTGACTCCTACTGTATTCAATCTTTTCCGCAACTGGGAAGGTCTGCGGGATCCGGCAGGCCGGCAAAGTCAAACCCCTCTTCTCTCAAGGCCGGGATCAAACGGCGGACTACCTCGGCTACCTGAGATCCCCCCTGGACGCCGTCGTGGAGCACAATCAGGGAGCCGGGCCGCACTTGGTTGAGCACCCGCTCCACCACCACGGCCACCGGCGGGCAGAGCCAATCCTCCGGCACCACACTCCACATCACCGGTAGATACCCCCAGGAGCGCAAGTCGGTTAGCGTCCGGGGCCAGAAGAGACCGTTGGGGGGGCGCACAGCCCGATACTCTTCTGGGGTGCCGCCACAGGCAGCCACGAGGGTATCCTGGCTGCGTCGCAAGCTCTGTAGCAGTTCGCCTCGGCTAAGCTGGGTAAACGAGCGGTGCTGCCAGCCGTGCAGGCCAATGCCGTGGCTCTGTTGGCGGATTTTCCGGGCCAGGTGGGGCCAGCGCTGCACCCGTTCCCCCAACACAAAGAAGGTGGCTGGTACCTGAAACTCCTGTAAAACTTGCAACAGGGTCGGCGTGTATTCAGGGTGAGGGCCATCGTCAAAGGTAAGGGCCACCTGTCGCTTCTGAGGATCTGGCGGTAAGTCCCAGAGAGCCTCAGGAAAAAGGGTCTTGAGGCCCTGCTGCAGAAGGGGGTAGAGGGCAGAGGGGAGGATCTGCGGCGGCCAAAAGGGCATAGATTGACCTCAACTTTCCAGAGAGCCCCTTGTTACCCCCAACTGGCTGTACAGCTTTAGCTCCCGCCACAGTTGAGAGCCACTCATCTGGCCCTGGAGGAGCTGTTGATAGCAGCGTAGGGCTTGCTGAACCTGCTCGGCAGACTCCTGCAAGAACTCAATGCGCAGATATCGCAACCCCAGCGCCAGGAGCTGCGACACATATTCTGCCCCAGTTTGGGCTTTGCCATTGTAGAGGGTGTTGCGGCAGCCAGCATCGGCTTTCAAAATGTGCTCCACATTGGCCCTGTCCCTCAGCCTTACTTCGTGCTTTTCGCAGGGGCGGCCACAGTTGGTGTAATCCGTGCCACTGGACAAAAAGGCGCAGAAGACGCAGTGCTCCATGTGGAACATGGGCATGTGCTGGTGGATAGTAACCTCGTACCAATGGGCAGGGCCAGCCTGCAGCAGGGATCCCAGTTGCTCATGGTTGAGGTCATAGGAGGCCGTCAGGCGCTCCAGGCGGTAGCGGCTTTTGAAATAGTGGGCGGTGAGGGGATTGGCCACGTTTAGGGAAAAATCGCCGATGCAGCGCTGGTTGGCGAAAAAGCGTAGGTGGTCGTAGTTTCGCACCAGGTAGCCATCGGCTCCTGCCGCCAGCACCTGTTTTAGAATCCAAGTTTCCCCCGGCTTAGTGATGCGGGGCGGGGCCGCCCACAGCTCCACCTCGGGGTGAGAAGCTCTGGTAGCGCGGATAACTTCCCGGTAGCGGCGGGGATCCTCAAACTCCAGGTAGATCTGCCGGATGCCACAGGCAATTGCCGCCGACAACTGGGCTGGCTCCCGCACCAACACCACCAGCTGGGGCAATCCCGGCTCGGCTGGCTCTAGGGGAGGCAGCAGGTCTTGCCAGCGGGCTTCAGGATTGAGCTGCCAGCGGCGGGGCCGGGCCCGCAGCGCTTGCAACTGCTCCACCGCCTGGCGCCGCATCTGGTTGAGGACGCTGACCGGCAGCATCACCTCTCCCTCCAGGGCGTTGTGCAGGGATCCCAGCCGGAAGGGCGTGCCCCCTAGGCGGCCCAGTTGCTGTCGCAGCTTCTCGTCGGTGAGGGGCTGCTGGCGAGCGGGCTGCAAAGGCATGGGGGAATCCACCTGCACCACGTGGCCCTCTTCATCGCGCAGGATGAGGGTCAGGGGCAGTCCGGCCTGGCCATGGACTTCCAGGTGGACGGGGCGGCGGAAGCGGGGCTGATCCCCGGCATAGCTCTGGCGCAGGCGCTTTTCTAGCTCCGGGTCGCTGGTCTTCCAGAGGCGATCCCCCACCCGCAGGCGTTTGAGGTCAATTGCCCCCTGGGCAAAGCTCAGCCAGGCCAACCCCTGCTTCTGGTGCACGCGGTAAACTCGTCCCCCCTGCTCCGGCAGCTCTGGCTCCCCCTGGTCAAACACCACGCCATCCCCCGCCTTGAGGGGGGCCTCTAGGCGCACTCCCACTTGATCCCCCTCGATCCTCACCACCTGCCCTAGGTAAACGCCGCGCTTTTTGCCAAAACGGGCGTGCACCAGCTTTTGGTTGTTGATGCCTCGCAGCCAGCCGGTGGACAAGCCGCGGGAAAAGCTCATCTCCAGCTCATACCATTCCTGGGCTGAGGGCTGCCACGCCTGCCCTGCCCCCAGAGCGTCCAAGGCCCGCCGATAGATGCGCGTTACATTAGCTACATATTCCGGCGATTTCAGGCGGCCTTCAATTTTCAAACAGTGGATCCCCAGCTTGACCAGCTCCGGCAGCACCTCCAGCCCGGCCAGATCCTGGGGGCTGAGCAAATACCGCTTCTCGCCCAAGTCGCGCCGGATCCCGTCCACCACCAGCTCATAGGGCAGGCGACAGGCCTGGGCGCATTCTCCACGGTTGGCCGAGCGTCCTCCCAGGGCTTCGCTGGTCAGACATTGCCCGGAGTAGGCCACGCAGAGGGCCCCATGGACAAACACCTCCAGAGCAATTGGGGATCCCCTCTCTTCCAGATGGGCGCGGATCTTGGCTATTTCCTTGAGGGAACACTCCCGCGCCAGCACCACCACCTCACAGCCCAGCTCGGCAGCAAACTCCGCTCCCACGCCGCTGGTAATAGTCATCTGCGTCGAGGCGTGGATGGGGAAATCGGGAGAAAGATGCCGAACCAGGCGGGCAATGCCGACATCCTGCACAATGACCGCGTCTACTCCCGCTGCTGTCATCGCGCGGATGTACCGTTCCGCCTCCTCCAGCTCCTCGGGAAAGACCAAGGTATTTAAAGTTACGTAGCCCCGCACCCCGCGCCGGTGCAGCCAGGCCATCAGCTCCGGCAAATCCGCTTCGGTGAAGTTGCGGGCGCGCAGGCGAGCGTTGAACCGTTCCAGCCCGAAATAGATGGCATCGGCTCCGTTTTCCACCGCCGCCTTTGCACACTCCCAATCCCCCGCTGGCGCAAGCAGCAGCGGCAGCTCGGCGGGCAAGGCCGCCGCCAGACGTTCGGTTTTGAGGGAACTTATCGAAGCGCTCATGAGAAGAACCCTGAGAAAAAACAAGGGATCCTCTCCCATTCAAAAGCAAAAAACCTGAGAGCAGGATCCCCCTTGCCTCAGGCCAAGCCCTACTGCCGGCGGGCCCTTGACAACGCAAAAGACCGAGGTCTCAGAAAGCCTCAGACCGTCCGCCAACTACAGCGCTAGCAGCACATTCAGGATCCCGGTGAGAATGGCACTGAACAGGGCCAGCGTAATGTAGCGGCCAACAGCCGGGTCTTCCCCCAGGAGCCGGTCGGAGGCGCTGATGGTAAAAAACAAAGACCACGCGTAAACTACCCGGCTCCGACCGCTAAGCGGTACGGAGCGGGCTTTCAGTAGCCCTGAGCCTGTTCTGCTCTACCAGAGAACAAAACAAGCCCGGACCTCTAGGCTGGTTTACGACAGCCCCCAAAAGCGCAATCACATTCGCACCATTCAAATCCGCATCCCCTTCCCATCCACAGTGCCCACACTTGAACGACTTGCCACTGCGGTAGGATTGCGCAGGATCGGGATGGATGTGTAAACATTTGTGACAGGTCTGCGACGTGTAGGCAGGCGGCACAAGAACCAGAGAAACCCCTGCAACTCTCGCCTTGTATTCCAGAAACTGGCGTAGCTGGTAGAACGCCCAACTGTTGGCCCTGCGCCGCTCGACTTTGCTGCGTGGCTGTTGATTGACCCTTTCCCGGATCCCTGTCAGGTCTTCCAGGGCGATAGCGCTGTTGGTAGCTTTTGCCCTAGAGACAATAGCTTTAGAGATGCGATGATTGACCCACGCCTGAAAGCGCCTCTCCTTGCCAGACAGCCGTTGCAACAGTTCTCTGCATCTGCGCCGCGAACTGCGGGTGCCCTTACTGGCTTTGCGTTGGAGTACCGCCCTCAACCGGGAGTAGTGGTCTCGGACTTTGTTCAACTGCTGTCCATTCCAGTTGTCCCCCTCTGACGTATGGGCAATATCTGTCCTCCCCAAGTCCACCCCGATCACCTTGTCGGTATCTTGTTGCTTGGGTGGCTTTTTCTCTACGCAAATCTGGATGTAGTAGGAGCCATCCTTCCGCTGGACTAGGGTGGCAGCTTTTGGGTTAGAACCAGCCAGCATTCCCCTCTGGTAGTTACCAATGGCTAGCTCAAAGCGTTCTCTCCCTTCAACCGTGGTCAGCGACACCGTCCAGTCTTTCTCGCGGAATGAAAAGATACGTGCGTCGTAGGTAACGAACCTACGCTTGAACTCTTTAACCGGACGGTTGCGCTGTCTCGCCACTTTGCGAGCGCCTGCCACCCGTCTGCACACCTGTTGAGCCAAGTTACTGGACAAGCCGAACCGGGCCCGGATTTCGCGGTAGCACAGAGACTGGAGCTTAACGGCGTTGGCGACTTTCTCGGGTGTGTTTTGGTTGACCCAGTTCAAGGCTTGGCCAAAAGCCTCCAAAGTCGCGTCCAATTTGGCGGCTTGCGACGGGGACACCTTGAGCTTGCAGGATATGGTCAGGACTTGGCTCATAAGTTCATTGTACTTCATCAAAGCGCATTCCTCCCGACACTGACCCTACGGGTACAGTGCGGGGCTCCTGCGATTTCTAGCTGAGTGGCGTTGATGGTCTCAAACTGGTTGAATTCAGGGGTGAAGATCTTAGCCATCGTGAAATGCTGCCTACGCCTGGGTGTTTGTACCACCTTAACAAAAGTTAACGCTAGCTGCCACGTTCGCACAGCTACATCAGGGGGGCAGAGTCAGCGCAATATCACTTTGGGAGAAAGCAACAACGTCAGGGATCCCTGGCAATAGTCGATACGGCCTTCTGCAAAGCGCACCTGGGCCAAGCCTGCCTTTTTGAGGGTAATGGCCTGGGGATTGGCCGGCTGCAGGCCAATAGCCGCCTGTATCCACAGGCTCAGATCCGGCTGGTGGCCGACCAAGGCCAGAGACGTGAAGGGATCCCGCTCCGCCTGCCAGCGCACCAGGTCGGCGAAGCTGCCGTCCGGGGCCAGCGGCTCAAACACTTCTAGAGCTTCGGCCAAGTTCTCGTCGAAAAAAATCTCCGCCGTCTGCCGCGCCCTCACAAGGGGACTGGTGAGCAGGAGATCCCACTTCCAGCCCATATCCTTGAGTTGGCGGGCAATTTTGCGGCAGCGCTTGCGTCCCTCATCGGTCAAGGCGCGAAAAGCGTCCTCCACTCCCGCTTGCGCTTCTTCGGCTATGCCGTGGCGAATAAAATCCACAGCCACTTCCTGGACGGAAGCCCGCTTCTCGGCTTCAGCCTGATTGCTTCCCTCTGGCCCGAGCTCAAATGTCATCGGCCCTTGCACGCTTTCTCACTCCTTCAGTCCAGAATACCCCGCTCGGCTTGGAAAAAGCTCGCCTGTTCAGCCTGACCCTCCGGCAGAAAATTGCAGGCGCCTGCTGCGGCCTAAAACAAAAGCCCAGAAAGTTGTGATAGGATTGCTTGAAGTGACAGGTATGTACTGTTTCAGGAGTTCTCCAAGCATGTCTGCAGCAATAGACGTCGCTGATGCTACCTTTGAGGCAGAGGTGCTGCGTAGCGATATTCCGGTCTTAGTGGATTTCTGGGCGCCCTGGTGTGGCCCATGCCGGATGGTGGCTCCTGTGGTTCAGGAGATAGCCGAGCAGTATGCCGGCAAGGTTAAGGTTGTGAAAATTAATACAGACGAGAATCCCCAAACTGCCAGCCAGTATGGCATTCGCAGCATTCCCACTTTGATGCTCTTCAAGGGAGGCCAGAAGGTCGATGTGGTAGTCGGCGCTGTGCCCAAGGCAACTCTAACGACAATTCTGGAGAAGCACTTCGACACGCCTGCCGAGAGCTAAGGTCCTAGCAGGAGGAGCGGCCCTCAACGCTTCAGAGCGCTATGTTTGGATCCGGGGGTAAGGCCTAAGTAGCATTTAGCGTCGATAGCCTATTGCAGTAAAAAGTAATGACAGAGAACTCTGGATTCTGGCTTGGCTGATTCCCTTTCTTCTCTTCTCCAGGAAATTTTCTCCAACGCCGAGACTCGTCTGAAGCAGTTGGAGCATCACCCCAACCGGACGGCTTGGCTGCGCGTTTTGCAGTCGCTGCAGCGGATGGGATCTCTGAATCTCAGCCGCCTGGACGCTAAGATCCTAGCGGCCACGCTTGAGGATCTGGAGCAGGGCTTTGCGGCCTTCCAGAACTATGTCCATCAGCGCAAGGTAACAGTTTTTGGGTCGGCACGGGTAGGGCCGGACAGCCCGGAATACCGCCAGGCACAGTTGTTCGCCCACTGCATCAGCCAGCGAGGGTTCATGGTGCTGACGGGGGGCGGCGGTGGGATTATGGAAGCCGGCAATCGGGGCGCAGGGCTGGAAAACTCGTTTGGGCTGAATATCCAGCTTCCCTTCGAGCAGATGGCCAATCCTGTGATTGCCGCCAGCGATCGGGTAATTAACTTTAAGTATTTCTTTTCACGCAAGCTCTTTTTTGTCAAAGAAACCGATGCGCTGGTGCTTTTCCCCGGTGGCTTTGGTACGCAGGATGAGGCTTTTGAATGTCTGACCTTGATGCAAACCGGCAAAACCAAGCTCATGCCCTTGGTGCTGGTGGACAAGAAGGGCGGTTGCTACTGGAAAGAATGGGATGAATATGTGCGGGAGCATCTACTCAGCCGCGGCCTGATCAGCCCGGAAGATCTCTTCTTATACACCTTAACCGACGATGTAGGGGACGCCTGCCAGCAGATCCTAGATTTTTATCGCATCTTTCACAGCAATCGCTATGTGCGGGAACTGCTGGTTTTGCGCTTGAATGCCAAGCTCTCGCCCCAGGCTCTGGATATCTTAAACGAAGAGTTTGCCGACATTCTCGACTCGGGCCGGATCGAGCAAACCGAGGCTTTGCCGGAAGAAGCAGAGGAAGAGATTGCCCATCTGCCGCGGCTGGTGATGCACTTTAACCAGCGTAACTTTGGACGGCTGTGGCAAATGGTGCGCCGGATCAACACGCTTCATCCAGCACAGCCGGATCGTCTGCAAATGCGCCCCGACCAAAAGTAGGGGATTGTCGGAAGGGATCCCAATGGGCCGGTTGTTTGTCAAAATCTGCGGCATCACCCGCCAGGATCAAGCGGAGGCTATCGCCGCGCTGGGGGTGAGCGCTCTTGGGTTTATCGCAGTGCCCAACACGCCGCGCTATTTGCCTCTCTCCCAGGCCCGCTGGCTTGCCTCCCTACCCCGCCATGTGGAAAAGGTGGGGGTCTTTGTGGATCCGGATCCCCGTACCATTGCCACCTGGGTGGAAGTGGGCGGCCTCACGGCTGTTCAGCTCCACGGCCGGGAATCGCCAGAAGAGTGCCGGCAACTGGGAGAATGGCTCCCTGGCATTCGCCGCATTAAGGCCCTGCGCATTCGCCACCTGGCAGATCTGGAGGCAGCCCACCTCTACGGCGACTGTGTGGAGGCTCTGCTTCTGGACGCCTATCACCCCCAGCGTGCGGGTGGCACTGGGCAAACCCTCAACTGGCCAGAGTTGGCCCACCGCTCTCTGCCCTTGCCCTGGCTCCTGGCCGGTGGCCTCACCCCAGACAATGTTCTGCAGGCCCTCAGCCACCTCCAGCCCAGCGGCATTGATCTCTCCAGCGGTGTGGAACGCCAGCCGGGCGACAAAGATCTGCACAAAGTCTGGCGTCTGCTGCAGCAGTTGGAATCCCAAGGGTGGCAAATCGCTTCTGCCCTACCTCAACCCAATCAAGGCCTTTAGCCCCTCCGTCCAAGCCGGATCCCTATTGCAAGGATTGGAAGGATTGAATGTCTAGCCCCGGCTCAAACATCAGCTCTTTCACCTCTCCAAACCTTCCCATCACTCCCAGATCGCGGTCGTTGAAGGTCACCAACACCCCGCCGGCATTGCCGGCGCGCAGCACAATCGATCGCTCGGCTTCCCAGTTCAGCTCCGCCCCCGGCTGCAGGGTGGCCTCAAAAACGGTTTGTCCATCGGCAATGACTCGTAGCCAGGAGGGACGCTCTACCACGCGAATATCAAGGCGCACCGGCTTGCGCGGCGGGGCCTCCAACACGTCGGGGAAAACCCCCTGGATGCGCGTCCACTGATCCAGTGTGGGAAACATCTGGCGAAGGGTCGGTTCTGGGCTGCGCCCAGGGGAGTCAGCTGCTCGCGGCTGCGACTGGGATCCCTCGCCGCTTTGTAGGCTGGCCAGCCAATGCCCAAAGGGGTTGCCCGTGCCGTCCAAAAGAGCCGACAGCCCTCCCACCGCCAGCACGACCAGCACCACATAGGCGGCCCAAAGGTGAAAGGGGCGCAGGGCAAAGGCCGGCTGTTCGCCAACAGCAGTAAGAGGAGGGAGCGCATGGGGCGTTTTGGCAGATAGGAGTGGCAAAGCTTGCCGAGATAAAGCCTCGCCATCCAGCCCCAGATAGTTGGCATAGCGCTTAATGAAGCCTTGCACGTAAACCGGCTCCGGCAGCCGACTCAAGTCTGCTTCCTCCAGGGCCTGCAGATATTGGGAGCGGATGAATGTATCGTTGGCTACATCTGTCAACGTCAGCCCCCGTGCCTCTCGTGTTTGCCGCAACAGGGATCCCAGGGCTTCCAATCGCGTTAGCGGGACCGAGTCCTTAGAGCGTTCCGACTCTTGCATCGTTCGGCTACCTGCGGAAGAGAGGAGGCTAGTGTGAGATTGTGCGCACAGTTCCCACAGCTAATTATGAAGAGGGACGGAAAGAGTGCAAAGAGGCGCTTCTGAACAGAGCCAAGCTGTCGGTACCGGCAAGAGGGGCTAGCAGAGCCTGAACCTCTTGGGGCTCCAATAGGCGGAACTGACCTGCCTTTAGGTTTCCGAGGTGCAGCGGGCCGATTGCTTCCCGATGCAGCCTGAGCACCGGATGCCCCAGCTGCTCCGCTACGCGCCGAATTTGCCGGTTGCGCCCCTCAAACAAAACCACCCTCAGCCACGAGGAATTGGCATCCTGCCTATACCCAAAGTTGGGAGCAGGGCAGAACTCCACCTCTGCCGGCAGAGTGGTGTACCCCTCTAAGTTTACTCCGTCTCGCCACTGTTGCAGGGTAGCCCGGCTCGGACGCCCCTGTACCTGCACCCGATAGATTTTGGGCAGATGATAGCGCGGATGGGTCAGCTTCAGCGTCAGGTCGCCATCGTTGGTGAGCAGCAGCGCCCCACTGCTGTCTGCATCCAGTCGGCCCACGGGATAAAGGCGGATCTGCCGGTTCCAGGGCGGGGGAAGCAGATCCAGCACCGTCTTGCGCCCCCACGGATCCTTGCAGGTTGACAAAACCCCCAGGGGCTTGTGCAGGAGCAAAACGTAGCGGGCTGGATCCCCGAAAGGGATCACCCGTCCATCCACCTCGACGCGATCCCGTTCGGGATCGGCTTTAAAGCCCAGCTCGGTGACCACCTTCCCGTTCACCCGAATGCGCCCGGCCAGGATCCAGGCTTCCACCTGGCGACGGGAGGCCAGCCCCTGTTGAGCCAAGAGCTTCTGGAGCCGTTGGGGTGTCGCCCTAGGCATGGGGTCACAAGAGAAACAGCGATCGGAGAACGGGGCTGCTAGGCAGCAGAGTCTTCGGATTTCGAGAGCAGATCCGGCAGTTCCGCAGGACTGGAGGCCAATAGCAGCATTTCTGACTTCGACCCTGAGCTATCTCCCAGGGAATAGCTGAGGCCACAATCAAATTCTTCTGCCAGCCGGCAGACTTCCTTGAGATCTCCCACCGACCAAATGCTCCAACTGCTCCGAATCTGGTTATCCACCCACACTTGCACGCGGTTGCCTTCGATGTGAATGATGCGCTTGGGGTTGGCTTCTGAGGCCCGGCCTGTAGACTCAACCAAGGCCTCCGGCCCGCTGACGCCAACGGAAGATTTTTGCCTCAAAGCCCCCAGAGCAGCCATTAACTGCGGCAGAGCCAGTAAAAGGTGCTGGGTGGCTTGTTGGGGTTGCCCTTTCAAGCAGGAAACCAAAGCTTCGGCAACACTCTGGTTCAGAGCTTGCAGAGCTTGGAGTGGAGTAGCACCCGCTAAAGCGGGATCCGGTTGCAGTGGGCTTTGAACATCCATGAAAAGGCAGAAAAGGCACAAACCGCAACTTTACAGCCCTTTCGCCGGTTTACGGCAGCGACGGTGCTGCCCATTGGGGCAGAAGGCCCCGGTTGGCGTAAGCATGCCGCCGACATTGAGCCCTGTACAGATGAGATGGCCGGGGAAAAGGCCGTATGGCTTCCTTAAGCCTAACAAATCCAAAAACTTCTCCGTGAGACAACATTGCTTTGAGGTTGTCCGCATCGCTGCGAAGCCAAGGCCTCTCCGGTCCACTTGGTCATTCAGGTAGGTTCTTTTCTCGCTTGTGCAAAGCAGGCGGAGCTTTAGCGCAGATCCCCCAGGTTGGCACGAAAGTGGGCAACTCTTAAAGCGAGCAACTATTGTTGTTCGCTCAATTCGTCTTCTTCACCCCCAGGGGTGTCCGCCATCCTTCCCTCAACCCCAGGGTGGGATCCCTCCTGTTGTTGGGCCTCAGCGGGCTGTCTCAGTTGGTTGAGCAGGGCCAGAACCCGGGATCCCCGCTCCAAAGAGCGATCCTGCAAAAACACCACCGTCGGCACCCGTCGCAGGCCGAGGCGCTGACCGATTTCCCGCCGCACGAAGGGAGTGGCGGAAGCCAGCCCCTCCATGGTCTGCTGCTGGGCCGCTTCATCGCCATAGATGCTGACGAAGATGCGGGCATTTTGCAGGTCATTGGAAACCTCTACGTCCACAATGCTGACCATCCCTGCCCCCACCCGGTCATCTTTGATCTCCGAGAGCAGGATTTGGCTGACCTCCCGTTTGATCAGCTCGGCTACCCGTGCCACCCGTCGCGCTGTCGCCATTTTTCTGTCCTTAGGTTCCTATCTTCTGCAAACTTGCTCTGGCCGGTTGCCGGCGGCTCCTTAGGTGGTGCCAGCTTCTCCTCGCCATGTCCTCAGAACAGTAGCAGATGCTACGCGCCTCTTCTCCTTCCCCCTCTATTCTGGGTCCATGTCCACCCTATCTTGAGTATGAATACGTGACGTACTCCCGCACTCATGCTGACGCATAGAGTGCAGGCTTCCCAGTGACTCCTGCCCAATGGCAGGACATTTCCTGAGCTTGAAGAACGGGACGCCCCACCGCTCTGGATTTGATGACCCTGGCTGAGTTGTGATCCCTGCCAATCCTCAACCCACAGTGCGGACAATCGTGCCACCGCTCATGCAGCTCTTTGGGCACCTCACGACCACACCCCGAGCACCCTTGACTGCTGCCGCGGGGATCCCCTGCAATCGTCAACAGCCCAGCTCTTTCAGCCTTGGCTGCCAGAATTTGCAGGAACTCACCCCAACCGGCGTCATGGATAGATTTGGCCAACCTTGTCCTTGCCAGACCTTTGATGTTCAATGCCTCATGGGCTATGTGTCTCCCTTTTTGCAAAAGCTGATGAGCAACTTTGTGGTGGAAATCCCGGCGCTGGTTGGCTACTTTCTGATGTGCCTTGCTCAACCTCTTGACCGCTTTCTGGTAGCGGTTTGACCCCTTCTGCTTGCGCGATACAGACCGTTGCAGCCGCTTGAGGGGCTTTTGCGCCCTACGGTAATGCTGAGGAACCTCAACCGCCTCACCCTCATCGGTGACCAAGAAAGAGCTTAGCCCCAGGT
>NZ_AUMZ01000001.1:978570-989344 GCF_002760375.1 Synechococcus sp. 60AY4M2 | reverse complement strand
CTACTTAATGTACCGGAGCCGCTCGATCCGCTACTTGCCCTCAAGCTGACTCAGTTGGTGGTGAGGCCGGGAGATACAGCTTACGCCATGGGCTCCAGCGATGGCCAGCGAAACCTTGACGAGCGCTGTTGTCCCTGCCCTGGACGTCTGTTGGGGGAATAGACATCATTTGCCCACCTCTGCCGGCAGCCTGGGGTTGAAGAGAGGAAGAAAAAGCGGCCAAGATGGGATCCGGTTGCTTGGCCTCCTATGACTTCCCCGGTTCTCCTCTGGCATCGCCGCGATCTGCGGCTGGCGGACAACACAGCCCTCCACGCGGCGGCGCAGCGCAGCTCCCAGGTGGTGCCGGTTTTCGTTTTCGACCCGCAGGTCTTGCAGCGGGCGGATATGGCCCCAGCCAGGGTGGCGTTTCTCCTCCAGGCGTTACAGGAGCTGCAGGAACGCTACGCCCAGATGGGGATCCCGCTCCTCTGGCGGCGGGGGGATCCGTTGGCGGAGCTGCGGCAGTTGGCCACCGAGCTGGGGGCGCAGGCCGTGTTCTGGAACGAAGATCTGGATCCCTTGGCCCGGCAGCAGGAGAGTCGGGTGCGGGCCAGCTTGACGGCAGCCGGGATCCCCTCTTTTTCTTACCAAGATATGCTGCTGCACGGGCCGGGAGAGGTGTTGACCCAGGCGGGGGATCCCTACTCCGTTTTTACCCCCTTCTGGCGCCGCTGGTCCAGCCTGCCTAAGCCGGATCCCTTCCCCATTCCCAAGGATCTCCAGCCAGTGTCAAGCCTGCAAGCCCAACCGCTGCCCAGCTTGGCGGATCTGGGGTTTGTCTGTGAGCAGCGGATCCCGGCAGCGGGGGAGAGCGTGGCTCAGGGTCTTCTGGAGGATTTTTGTCAGGGCCTGCGCATTTTCGACTACGAGCGGGCCCGCAATTTCCCGGCTGAACAGGGCACCTCTCTCCTCAGCCCCCACCTGTGCTGGGGAACCATCGGCATTCGCCAGGTGTGGCAGGCCACGCGGGAGGTGGAAGCGGAGGTGCGCAGCGAAGAGGCCGAGAGCAGCCTGAAGACTTGGCGGCAGGAGCTGTGCTGGCGCGAGTTTTACAAGCATGTTTTGGTCCACTGGCCCCACGTGGAGAGCGGCGCCTATCGGCGCGCTTTTGATGCGCTGGAGTGGGACAACCGCCAAGATTGGTTTCAGGCCTGGTGCGCCGGGCAGACGGGCTACCCGATTGTGGATGCGGCCATGCGCCAGCTCAACGAGACCGGCTGGATGCACAACCGCTGCCGCATGATCGTGGCCAGCTTCCTAACCAAAGATCTGCTTATCGACTGGCGCTGGGGAGAGCGCTACTTTATGCAGAAGCTGGTGGACGGGGATCTGGCGGCCAACAACGGCGGCTGGCAGTGGAGCGCTGGTGTGGGCACGGATCCCAGGCCCCTGCGCATCTTCAACCCAGCCACCCAGGCGGCCCGCTACGACCCGGAAGGGGAGTACATCCGCCGCTACCTGCCGGAGCTGGCCGGGCTGGATACCCCCGCTTTGCTGTGGGTAGGCGACGATCCCAAGGGATCCTGGGCTCTGCAGGAGCGGCGGCGCTGCGGCTACCCGGATCCCATCGTGGATCACAAAGTGCAGCAGCAGGAGTTCAAGCGGCGCTACCAGGCGGTGCAGCAGGGGCGCTCTCAGCCGGACTAGGCAGCCTATCCACTCCTTCCTGGACAGGAGGTGGCAAGGACTTCCCTCACCCCCGGCCCCTCTCCCTGAGGGAGAGGGGAGTTGGAGCGGCGCGTTCGCGACAGCGTTGCGTAAATAAAAAGGGGATCGCCGGGATCCCCTCCGTCCCCAGAAGTTCCAAGCCAAGGCCGGGCTGCCTGAGACTACGGCTTGAGCTCGCTGGGGATGCGCTCCCCAAAGAGCACGAAGTAGAGGATGCGGTAGATGTCGGTATTGGCGATCCCGGTGGGGGGCAGCAGCTCCCGAGCGTTGAGGCCGGCAGCCCGAGCAATAACCCCACTGCCCACGTCATCCTTGCTAGCCCAGGAGATGGCAAAGGAGAAGCGATTGCCGTTTTTGTCCGGAGCAGAAACAAACGGCTTCGTACCGGTGCCGTCCACACCGTCGAGGGGGGCGCCGCTTGGGTCGGTCGCGGGTACCGGCTTGTCGGGCTCGACATCCACCAACTGCATCCCGCCGGCGTTGCTGTCGCTGGTGGTTATCATGAAGGTCTTGGGATTCTTCTCGATGAAGTCAAGAATCACCCCAATGGCATCGTCGGCCCGCTTCATGGCCTCCAGGCAGCCGGAAGCATTGAGGTTGTTGCACATGTTGTCGGTGCCCTCTTCTTCAATGACGGCGAAGAAGCCCTTGGGATTGCGGGAGATCCGCTCTAGGGTAAACTGCGTCATCTCGGCAATGGTGGGGGCGCTGGCGATGTAGTTGGGCAAGTTTTCTTTGCGCAGCTCTTCCTCAGGCTTGTCGTAGAAGGTATCCTCTACGTTGAACACCCCCAAAACCTTGGAGGCATCCGCCGGCAGCTTCAGCAGCTCGTCGCGGGTATAGACGACGACATACCCTTTTTTCTTGGCTTCCTCGATGAGGTTGCGGCCATCCTTGCGTTTCCCTTGGCCAAAGCGACCCTGGACGCCTTCCGGCAGCAGCCATTCCTCGCCAGCGCCGAGGATGATGTCTACCCCTGACTCCACCACCTGCAGGGCAATCTCCTCATAGTCGCTGCGCTTGGCAACTTCGGCAACGAAGGCAGCCGTCCCCGGCTCAATGATGGATCCCGTTTGCACCAGAGCCGTACCCAAGCCTGCCGCCACAGCCTCTTCCATGATCGTGTTCAGGGTGCCGTTGGCAGAGGGGTACTCTTTGCCGTCCGGATCCAACCCAAAGCTCTTGGCGTGGACACGAGTTCCTGTGGCATGGGTCACCGCTCCGGCGTTGGAAGTTCCCCCAAGCTGGTCGAGATGGTGCCCGCGATAGGTGGTAATCACGGGAAGACGATCCCAGTTCAGAAAGCCATCGGGGCCGTAGTAGAGAATGCGTGTGATGTCCCAGTGGGAAGCCGAAGTGCCATCCGGGTGGAAGAAGATGGCCCCGTTTCCGGTCGGCTTAGGCGCCGCTTGAGCCAGGCTAGAGGAGAAGACGGAAGAAGACAAAATGCATACAGTCGCAGCCAACGCTGCCCTCAGAGAATAGCTACGCATAGCTAACACGCCCTTGCTCGTTCGAAGCTGAACGTCAAGGAGAGTAACACAGCCTTGAACAGTTAGCAAGAGCGCGCACAAATGCCCCTGCAGAACTTACCTGCAGCGACAATCCGCCTCTCAGGTCTACTACTTGGCCGGGGCAGGTTGCGAGGTCTATACCTAGAGTTAACTATCTCTTAACTGCCTCATAACGTCAAGGCTTCTCGTAGAGCTTTATAGCCGTCTTCCAGTCAAGCTGTTCTTTCGGGAGCAGGCGTCGAACTCTTGGCCTGCCAGGACCGCCTAAGCTGTCTAAGGTGGTGTTGCCAACGCTGCAGTTCCCCGGCTTCCAGCGGGATCCCGCCAAAGCGTACTTCCAGGTAGCGCTGCAGGAACCGGATGGCCAGTTCAACCTGAGGCAAGTCGGCCTGGCGCAAGTGTTCTAGGCAAGCTTCTGGCCCTAGGTGGGCGGGGATCCCCACTGCCGTCGCCAGATCCCGCAGTTGCAGATAAAGCCTTGAGATGACCTGGCGGCGCCGCTGGGACTTGGGTAGAGCCGCCGGGATCCAGCGCATCCCGGCAAAGGCCAGACTCGGCAGCAAGAGGCCAACCATCCAGGTGGGCCAGGGGGGCGGAGGCTGCCACAGGGATCCCATCACCACCCCATTGGCGGCTGTGGCTAAGAGGATCCAGGCCCCATCCTGCCAGCGCACGGCCTGGTAGCGGCGGCGGCGGCCCCAGTAGGCCGTGAAGCCAGTGATGACCATCACCCCCACCAGCGGCAGGCTGTTTTGCTGCAGGCTTTGCCCCCAGCCCACCAAGCTGCGGCGGAGGGCGGCAACGACATCCTCCTGCTTTTGGGGAGCGGTCACGCGGCTGGCCAGCTCCTGAATCTGCCGCCAGATCTGCCGCTGGGTGGATAGATCGTACTGGATGACGTACTTAAACCAACGGAAGCGCAGGCTGTCGTAAAAATCTTGCAGGGGATCCCACCCGCTTTGCCGCTGGCTAACATTGGCCTCTGCCGGCGTAGCGTCAAAGATGACCCAGCCGTAGGAGCCAAAGGGGATCTCCGTCCAAGAATGGGCGTCGGCGTTGCGCACCGCCAAGTACTTCTCCTGCGCCACCCAGCGACCGCCCAAAAAGCCATTGACCACGCGGGCCGGTATGCCAAGGCTGCGGGCCAGCACCGTCAGGGCGGTGGCAAAGTATTCGCAGTGGCCGCGGCGATGGGTAAACAAAAAAGCCTCCAAAGGCGGCTCGGCCCCGGGATCCGGCAGATCGGTGGTGTAGGCGTAGTTCTCCAGCAGGTAGTTCTGCAGAGCCGTTACCTTGCCAAAGACGTCGGGGATCCCAGCCGTGATCTCCTCTGCCAAGGCGGGAATGCGCGGATCCAGCTCTGCCGGCAACTGCAGGTAGGCTGCCTGCTGGGCTGGGTCAAGCGCACTCAGCAGCTCCTCCTGGCTAAGCTGGCGCAGGCGGGGCCTTAGATCCCGGGGGATCCAGCTCACGGCGCGGTAGAGATAGGGCAGCCGGGGGGGCAGAGAATGGCTGACATCCCCGCTCTCGTGCAGGAGCAGGCGGCGAGTTTGCCGTTGCCATGCCTGCTGCGGAGTCATCGCCCCACCTCGATCTAGCCACTCCACCTCTAGCAGCGGCGCCACCCCAAAGACGGTGGTGGTGGCCAGCGGCTCTAGGTAAATCCGCTGCTCCAGGGGGAAGAACTGGAGGTCGCTCGCGGTGGGGATCAAGGGGGAAGCCGAGAGATCAAAGACCCCTGCTGCAGTGGGGAAAATCGGGATCGCGCGGTTCAGCGTCCGCGACCAAGCCCGCCCGTCGTAGCGATCAAAGCTGATCCCCCGCCAGTAGAGGGACTCCACCTGGGGGGGCACCCCTGCCGGGAACTCCACCCGCAGGGCAACGGTGTTGTCGGTTTTAAGGGTGCCGAACTCCCCCAGGCTGACTTCTTCGGCAAAGCCGGTGGTCATCACCGGCGAGCGGGCCTGCCGGCCCAAGATCCCCAAGCTGAGCCGCGGGAAGAGGAAAAACAAAACCACCGAGAGAATTGTTGCCAGCAAGGCCAGGGATCCCAGAAACCCCAAAAAGCTGAGGTCGATCCCGCGGACTTGGCTGGCCGCCTGCGGGTGCTGCTCCGCCTGCAGGCGCAGGTGATAGAGGGTGAGGTTAACCAGCCCCACCCCCACATACAGCAGGAATAAAAACCCAAAGCTGATGTCTTCGTTGAAGAGGGTGGCGATGGCCATCAGCAGCAGAGACAGCACCGCCAACTGGATGTGGTCTGCTGCCCGTTCCCGCTGGAACAACTTGGCCCCTGTTAGGTAAAGCACCAGGCCTATGGCCCCATCCGAAAGCGGCAGCACGCCCGCCAGCACCAGGGCCGCCAAGCTGACCAACACGCTCACCGTCAGGGGCATCCACAGGGAAGCATAGCGGGCAAAACTAATCCGGGGCGGCTCCCAGAACCAACTGCCCACCCCTGCCGCCAAGCAGAGGGCGATAACCGCCGGCGACAGGGCCCGATCTCCAAGGCAGAGGGCCGTGAAGGCGATCCCCACCAGCAGGTAGATGAAGACCTTTTGGACAGCAAGCAGCGGCCAGGCCACGGGCTAGGTTGCTTCGGGATCCTCAAGTGGCCCTTCCAAGATAGCCAAGTCTTTCTCCTTCTCCTGCCCACGATAGACCCAGCTTGCCGGCACCCCTTCTCGATTGGAGAGGACAGACTTCTGGCGCGGCACTAGAATCGTTAATGTTCCTTAACTTTCGTTGTTTTTCGACCTGCGCTGCGCACAGAGGGGACGAGATGTCCGGTCAGAACGAAATCCACGTAGTGGGGGCGCGGCAGCACAACCTCAAGAACATCGAGCTGCGGATCCCGCGCAATCGCCTGGTGGTGTTTACGGGCGTCTCTGGATCCGGCAAATCTTCTCTGGCCTTCGACACCATCTTTGCCGAGGGGCAGCGGCGCTATGTGGAGTCCCTCAGCGCCTACGCGCGGCAATTTCTGGGGCAACTGGACAAACCGGATGTAGACCGCATCGAGGGCTTGAGCCCGGCCATTGCCATCGACCAAAAGTCCACCAGCCACAACCCCCGCTCCACGGTGGGCACCGTTACCGAAATCTACGACTACCTGCGGCTGCTCTACGGGCGGGCCGGGATCCCCCACTGCCCCCATTGTGACCGGGTGATTGCACCCCAGACGGTGGATCAAATGGTGGACCAGATCCTGGCCCTGCCGGAGCGGACGCGCTTTCAGTTGCTGGCGCCTGTGGTGAGGGAAAAAAAGGGCACCCATGCAGCCCTCTTGCAGAGCTTGCGCCAGCAGGGGTTTGTGCGGGTGCGCATCGACGGCCAAGTGCGGGATCTGAGCGAAGAGATCGAGTTGGCCAAAAACAAGGCCCACACCATTGAGGTGGTGGTGGATCGGCTGGTCAAGGGCCCCGAGATCGCCGAGCGGCTGGCCGATTCCCTGACCACCTGTCTGCGCCAGTCGGGGGGACTGGCGGTGGTGGAGCTCTTGCCGAGAGAGGAAGAGCGGGAACACCTGCTGCAAAAAGTGGCCGAGGTGGCGGGGCAGTACCTCAACGGCAAGCCGACGGAGCTGATCTTTTCGGAACAATTTGCCTGCCCCGAACATGGCTCGGTGCTGGGCGAGCTGTCGCCGCGGCTATTTTCCTTCAACTCCCCCATCGGCGCCTGTCCTGTCTGTCACGGGCTGGGCTTTGAGCCCATCTTCGACCCCGACCGGATCGTGCCGGATCCCAAGCTCCCTTTGTACGCGGCCATCGCCCCCTGGGCGGAGCGGGAGAACCCCTACTACCTGGCCCTGCTGGCGGGGGCCGCCAAGGCCTTTGGCTTTGAGCTCAGCAGCCGCTGGTGCGACCTCACCCCTGAGCAGCAGCAGCTCCTCCTCTACGGCAGCGACCAGGAGATCTACGTTGAAGCGGAATCCCCCTACCGGGGCCGGGGGTACTACCGCCGCTACGAAGGGGTGATCCCCCAGTTGCAGCGGCACTACCAAGAAACTACCTCCGAAACCTACCGGCAAAAGCTAGAGGCCTACCTCACCTACCGCCCCTGTGCTGCCTGTGGCGGATCCCGGCTGCGGCCGGAGGCCCTGGCGGTGCGCGTCGGCGGCTACCGCATCACGGATCTCACCCAGATCTCCATTGGCGATTGCCTGCGCCGCCTGGAAGACCTCAAGCTCACCCCCCGCCAGGCCCAGATTGCCGAGCTGGTGCTGCGGGAGATCCGAACCCGGCTGCAGTTTTTAATCGATGTGGGCCTCGACTACCTCACCCTGGCCCGACCGGCCATGACCCTTTCGGGGGGCGAGGCGCAGCGGATCCGGCTGGCCAGCCAGATTGGCTCCGGCCTGACGGGGGTGCTCTACGTGTTGGATGAACCCTCCATCGGCTTGCACCAGCGGGACAACGAGCGCTTGTTGCAAACCCTGTTGCGCCTGCGGGATCTGGGCAACACCCTCATTGTGGTGGAACACGACGAGGAAACCATCCGCGCCGCCGACCACATCGTGGATATTGGCCCTGGCGCCGGCATCCACGGGGGAGAGGTGGTGGCCCAAGGGTCTCTAGCCGATATCCTGGCCTGCGAGCGCTCCCTCACTGGCGCCTATCTGTCGGGGCGGCGGCGGATCCCGACCCCGGCTCGGCGGCGGCCCGGCAAGGCCGTTTCCCTCAAGCTCACCGATGCCCACAAAAACAACCTCAAGCACATCGATGTGGAGATCCCCCTGGGCAAGCTGGTCTGCGTCACCGGCGTCTCCGGCTCCGGCAAGTCCACCCTGGTCAACGAGTTGCTCTACCCCGCCCTGCAGCACTACCTCGGCCAGAAGGTGCCCAAACCCGCGGAAATGGGAGAGCTGCAGGGCGTTGAACACATCGACAAGGTGATCGTCATCGACCAATCCCCCATTGGCCGCACCCCTCGCTCCAACCCTGCCACCTACACGGGTCTATTTGATCCCATCCGCCAGGCCTTTGCCCAGACTCTAGAGGCCAAGGCTAGAGGCTATCACGCTGGCCACTTTTCCTTCAACGTCAAGGGGGGGCGCTGTGAAGCCTGCAAAGGGCAGGGGGTGAACGTGATTGAAATGAACTTCCTGCCGGATGTGTATGTTACCTGCGAAGTGTGTGGCGGCAGCCGCTACAGCCGCGAGACCCTCCAGGTCAGGTACAAGGGCAAAAACATTGCCGAAGTCTTGGACATGACGGTGGGGGAGGCGCTGGAGTTTTTTGCCGCCCTACCCCCTGCCGCCAAGATTCTACAGACGCTGGCCGATGTGGGCCTTGACTACATCAAGCTGGGCCAGCCGGCCCCCACCCTCTCCGGCGGGGAAGCGCAGCGGGTAAAGCTGGCGGCAGAACTGTCCCGCCGTTCCACCGGCAAAACCCTCTACCTGCTGGATGAGCCCTCCACTGGCCTGTCTTTCTACGACGTTCACAAGCTCTTGAACGTCCTGCAGCGGCTGGTGGATGCGGGCAACACGGTGCTGGTGATCGAGCACAACCTGGACATCCTCCGCTGTGCCGACTGGATCATTGACCTGGGGCCAGAAGGAGGCGACCAGGGCGGCCAGATCGTGGCCGTAGGCACCCCTGAGGCAGTGGCTGAGCAGCCGGGATCCCATACGGGGCGCTACCTGAAGCAGGTTTTGCAACGCCATCCCCCCGGCCAGTAAGCCCTGCTATCCCCACCCTCTGAGAGACAAGTTGGACAAAGGTCGACTTTGAACCGGGCGGCTGCTTTCTTCACTGATGTCCTGCCCAGTTCTCTTCAAAACAAAAGCTCTTCAATGACTTCGTTGGAAAACAGCCAGCCCTCCGGCGGGACTAGCCGCAGCCGCCCCGCCTCACAACTGGCCCAACCTTTTTCAAAATAGGGATCCAGCCTCTGCAAGGCCTGCTCCACCTTCCTGCTGCCAAAGCGCTCCTGTAGAGTTGCCAACTCCAGCCCTTCCTGGAGGCGCAACCCCAACATCACCGTATCCATCCAGATTTCTTCTGCAGAAGCCGGCGGCGGCAGGGGGTGAACCTGCGCTTTGACCTGTTCAAAGTATGCGTGGAGAGTTTTCGGCTGTTGAATGCGCCGCCCCCCTTCGTAGCCGACCGATCCCATGCCAAAGCCAAAGTAGGGGCGGTTTTCCCAGTACACCCGGTTGTGGCGACAGGCATACCCAGGGCGGGCAAAATTGGAGATCTCGTAGTGGATGTAGCCGGCTTGGGTGAGCAACTCCCGCGCCGTCAGGTACATGGCAACCGTGGTCTCCTCGCTGGGCAGAGGCGCCTCCCCCGGCCGGTAGAGACGCCCAAAGCGGGTTCCCGGCTCGAGAGTGAGATCGTAAACGGAGACATGGGTGGGGTTGATTTCAAGAACAGCCTGCAGTGACTCCTGCCAATGTTCTAAAGTTTGATAGGGCAGCCCGAAGATCAAATCCAGGTTGAAATTCTCAAAGCCCACCGCCTGCAAGTCGGCCACAGCCTCGTAAATTTCTTCCACCCCATGGAGGCGACCGCAGGCGGCCAGCAGCTCCGCTTGAAAGGCCTGTACCCCTAGGCTAATGCGGTTAACCCCTAGATCCCGGTAGCCTGCCAACTGCTCCCGTGTCAGGGTGCCGGGGTTGGCCTCGAGCGAGATCTCGCAGTCGGGATGAAACGGGATCCTCTCCCTTAGTTGGCTCAAAATCCGACTCAACTGCTTCACCGTCAGCAGGGAAGGGGTGCCGCCGCCGAAAAAAATGCTGGTCAAGGGCTGGGGATCCCCGGCCAAATGGCGGTAGCGGTAGGCGCCGCCGATCTCTTGGCAGAGCCTCTGCACATAGGTTTCGATCAGTTCGCGCGTGCCCAGGCCGGTGGCAAAATCGCAGTAGTGGCAGCGCTGCCGGCAGAAGGGAATGTGCAGATAGGCCGCCTCCGGCCAGCCAAGCTGAGTGGAGAGGGCAAAGTCTTCTGCAGAGGCTGCAACTACCATAGCTCCCTACCTTGGTGACGTACTCCCACACTCATGCTGACGCATAGAGTGCAGGCTTCATGGCTTACGCCACGCTTCGCCAACAGTGACCCCTGCCCGATAGCAGGACATTTCCTGAGCTTGAAGAACGGGACGCCCCACCGCTCTGGATTTGATGACTCTCGCCGAGTTGTGATCCCTGCCAATCCTCAACCCACAGTGCGGACAATCGTGCCACCGCTCATGCAGCTTTTTGGGCACCTCTCGACCACACCCCGAGCACTCTTGACTGCTGCCGCGGGGATCCCCTGCAATCGTCAACAGCCCAGCTCTTTCAGCCTTGGCTGCCAAAATTTGCAGGAACTCACCCCACCCAGCATCATCAACAGATTTGGCTAGTCTGCTTCTAGCCAGACCCCTAATAGTAAGCGCCTCATGAGCAATGTGCTTCCCCTTACTTAACAACTTCTTTGCCATCTTGTAGTGAAAATCTTTGCGCTGGTTGGCTACTTTGTAAAACCGTCGGGCAAAGGGCGGTGTTGGACCAGCTTGACCGGCCCAACCTTGGGCAGATGGATAAACTGCCCTCGAATGCAGTC
>NZ_AUMZ01000001.1:951624-978070 GCF_002760375.1 Synechococcus sp. 60AY4M2 | reverse complement strand
CTGGGGGGCTGGGATATAGGGGGGTACAGAGCGGGGCTTCCAGGACTACGTCCCGCTAGCGCGAACGGCGGATTAGCTAACCAAACTTGCTCACTTGAACCTTGACAAACAAAGCCGGGATAGCCTCAAAAAGGCTACAGTAAAGCTACGGAGGCGGAAGCGCCGCCTGAAGGTTTCTGCGGGATTCTGGGCAAAATGCTCTTATGAGATCCGTGGAATTGTCCTGGGTTGGGATTTGACGCACGGGGAGAGAGGGGTATGGGCAAAGTCATCGGGATTGACCTGGGAACCACCAACAGTTGCGTGGCGGTTTTGGAAGGGGGCAAGCCCGTGGTGATCACCAACGCCGAAGGAGGGCGCACCACCCCCAGCATCGTCGGCTTTGCCAAGAACAACGTCCGCCTGGTGGGCCAACTGGCCAAGCGTCAGGCGGTTACCAACGCCGAAAACACCATCTTCAGCATCAAACGCTTCATTGGCCGCACCTTCGCCGAAACTGAAGAAGAGCGCAAGCGAGTCCCCTACAAGGTGATCCCTGGCCGGGACAACATGGTGGAGGTGGTGGTGCAGGATCGCGCCTACACGCCCCAGGAGATCTCCGCAATGATCCTGCAAAAGCTGAAGGCCGACGCGGAGGCTTATCTGGGGGAGCCGGTGACTCAGGCGGTGATCACCGTCCCCGCCTACTTTACCGATGCCCAGCGCCAGGCCACCAAAGACGCGGGCACCATTGCCGGACTGGAGGTGTTGCGCATCATCAACGAACCGACGGCAGCCGCCCTGGCCTACGGGCTGGACAAACAAGATCAAGATCTGCGCATCTTGGTTTTCGACCTGGGTGGCGGCACCTTCGACGTCTCGGTGCTGCAACTGGGCAGCGGCGTGTTCGAGGTACAAGCCACCGCCGGCAACAACCACCTGGGCGGGGATGACTTTGACCAGAGAATTGTCGATTGGCTCAACCGCCAGTTTTTGGAGACGGAAGGGATCGACCTCTCCCGGGATCGCATGGCCTTGCAGCGGATGCGGGAGGCGGCGGAGAAGGCCAAAATCGAGCTGTCCAGCACCCAGGTTACGCTCATCAACCTGCCCTTTATCACCGCCGACGACTCCGGGCCCAAACACCTGGAAGTGGAGCTGACCCGCGCCAAGTTCGAGGAGTTGGTGCAGGATCTGGTGGAGGCTACTGTTGAGCCCACCGAGCAAGCTTTGCGGGATGCCGGCCTCTCCCCTGAGGATATCGACCGCGTGCTGCTGGTGGGTGGCTCTACTCGCATTCCCGCTGTTCAGGAGAAGATTCGGCAAATCTTCAAAAAAAACCCGGATCGCTCCGTCAACCCCGACGAGGCAGTAGCCCTTGGCGCAGCCATCCAGGCAGGGGTGGTAGGCGGAGAAGTGAAAGACCTGCTGCTGTTGGATGTGATTCCCCTCTCCATTGGCGTGGAGACCTTGGGCGGGGTATTCACCCGCATCATCGAGCGCAACACCACCATTCCCACCAGCAAAACCCAAATTTTCTCCACCGCCACCGACGGCCAGACAATGGTGGAAATCCACGTCTTGCAGGGAGAGCGGGCTATGGCCAAGGACAACAAGACCTTGGGCCGCTTTCAACTAACCGGGATCCCGCCAGCTCCCCGCGGGGTGCCCCAGATCGAAGTCTCCTTTGATATCGATGCCAACGGCATTTTGAAAGTCTCCGCCCGCGAGAAGGGGACGGGGATCGAGCAGAGCATCAAGATCACCAACCACGGCGGCTTGAGCAGCAGCGAGATCGAGCGGATGCGTCGGGAAGCCGAGGCCTACGCCGAAGAAGATCGGCGCCGGCGGCAGTTGGTGGAAGCCCGCAACCAAGCGGACAGCCTGCTCTACAACTACGAGAAGACCCTGCAGGAGCACGGCAGTCGCCTTAGCGAGATCTGCCTCCAGAGGGGGGCCCAGGCGGCGGGCACATTGAGGGCGCTGCTGGCAAATGATAACGTAGACTTAGCAACTTTACGGAATGCAATGGAAGAGCTGCGGGCTGTGCTCCTAGAGATGGGGAGTGAGATCTATGGCACTCGCTGAGGATACTCGGCGAAGGCTTTTGCTCAGCTCTGGGGCATGGCAGAGGGGCATTGCCTGGGCCATCCGGCAAGCTGTGTTTCCGGCGTCATTCGATCCTTGTTCTCTGAAGCGCTTCTATGGCTCGTGACTACTACGAAATCTTGGGGGTTAGCCGTGATAGCTCCAAGGAAGAGATTAAGCGCGCCTATCGTCGGCTGGCCCGCAAGTATCACCCTGACGTCAACAAAGAGCCAGGGGCTGAGGATCGCTTCAAGGAAATCAACCGCGCCTATGAGGTGCTCTCGGACGACGAGCTGAGGGCTCGCTACGACCGCTTTGGGGAAGCTGGGCTGAGCGGTGCGGCGGCTGCCGCCAGCGGGTTCCAGGATTTCGCCGGAATCGGTGGCTTCGCCGACCTTTTCGAGAGCTTCTTCACCAACTTTGCGGGAGGGGGAGTTGGCTACAGCCGCAGCCGCCAAGGGCCGGTACGCGGGGATGACCTGCGCTTTGACCTGAAATTGGAGTTTCTCGAGGCCATCTTCGGCGGCGAAAAGCAAATTCGCATCAGCCACTTGGAGGTCTGCCCGGTCTGTGGGGGCAGCGGGGCCAAGCCCGGCACAGATGTGAAAGTCTGCCCCACCTGTGGCGGCGCTGGTCAGGTGCGGCGGGCCACCCGCACCCCCTTTGGCAACTTTACCCAGGTCTCGATCTGCCCCACCTGCGGCGGTGCCGGCCGGGTGCTGGAAGAGCCCTGCTATAACTGCAATGGCGAGGGCCTCGCCCAGACCACCAAGAAGCTGCGCATCAACATCCCTGCCGGCGTGGACAGCGGCACCCGTCTGCGGGTTTCTGGCGAGGGGGATGCCGGTCGGCGCGGTGGCCCACCTGGGGATCTCTACGTTTACCTCTTCGTCGAGCCGGATCCCGACTTCCAGCGGGATGGTCTCACCATCTTCTCGCAGGTGCGGGTAAGCTATCTGCAGGCCATTTTGGGGGCTAAAGTCTTGGTGCCCACGGTGGACTCGAAGGCGGGCCTGGAGGAAGAGGCGGAGCTGACCATTCCGGCGGGTTCCCAGCCGGGTACGGTGCTAACTCTGGAGGGCAAGGGGGTACCTCGCCTTGGCAATCCGATGTTGCGGGGCGACCACAAAATCACCCTGGTAGTGGAGATTCCCACCCGCATCAGCTCGGAAGAGCGGGAACTGCTTATGCGCCTGGCCGAGTTGCATGGGGAACGCATCAACAAGCGGGACGGTTTCTTGGGCGGGCTGTTGCGGGGGCTGGCCCAAATGCCCGGCAACCGAGAGCGAGAAGAAGAATGACGGCAGAGGCAATTCCCCCCCACGAGGTGAAGCTGGTTCTGGATCAACGCGGGATCCCCTGCCCGCTCAACTACGTGCGCGCCAAGTTGCGCCTAGAACGCATGGCGCCGGGGGAGGTGCTGGAGCTGTGGCTGGATGCAGGAGAGCCTCTGGAGCAGGTGCCCAAGAGCCTGACGATGGCGGGGCATTACATTGAAGGGCAACAAGCGGCGCCCGAGGGATATTACATCCTCTGGGTACGCCGTGGGAACTTGGCATGAGCCACCGGAGGGAGGGGCAGGGATCCACTTGCACTGGCTGGGTGCGCGCCGCCCAGGCCAACTTTTATCGCGTGCGCATCGATCCCGAGCTGGCTGCCCTTTTTCCTGAGATCGAGGCGCATTTCCCGGCCCAAAAGCCGATGCCGGCGGAGCTTCTCTGCACTGCTCGGGCCAAGCTCAAAAAAATGGGGCAGTCGGTGATGGTGGGGGACTGGGTGGAGGTTAGCTTACCGCCGGCTGCCGACTCTCTCTGGCCGGAGCGGGGGGCAATTGAGGCCATTCTGCCGCGGCGAACTCAGTTGCCTCGACCGGCCATCGCCAACATAACCCAAGTCTTGGTGGTGATGGCCCTGGCCGAGCCGGAGCCCGAGCCCAACGCCCTCAGCCGTCTGCTGGTGCAGGCCGAGGCCAGCCACCTGCGAGTTCAGGTGGTGTTCAACAAGTGCGATTGTGTAGAGGCGGCGGTGGCAGAGAGCTGGCGACAGCGTCTGCAGCGGTGGGGGTATGAGCCTCTATTGGTCAGTGCCCTTACTGAGGCAGGGATCCCCGAGCTGCGCCGCCGCTGTCGGGATCAGATTTCGGTGGTGGCTGGCCCCTCAGGGGTAGGCAAGTCAAGCTTGCTCAACCGACTCTTGCCGGCTGTTCAGCTGACCACCCAAGCGGTGTCAGAGAAGTTGCGCCAGGGGCGGCACACCACCCGCCATGTGGAGCTGTTCCCTCTGCCAGAGGGGGGTTGGATTGCCGACTCTCCGGGGTTCAATGCCGGCGAAGGGATCCCGCCGGTTTCCCCTCAGCAGCTAATACGTTGCTTTCCGGAAGTGCGGGAGCGGCTGGGCACCTGTCAGTTTCGCGATTGCTTGCACGATCGGGAGCCGGGCTGTGGGCTGCGGGAGCTGGACTGGGAGCGGCGGGGGTTTTACCTACAGCTTTTACATGAACTCCAGGAAGCGCAAGCGGCAAACTCTGCCCCAGCTTGCCCAGGTCTCAAGCGAAGGGGGGAGGGGCACCACCTGACCTGCCGTAAGCAGAGCCATCGCATCCTGACCGATTCCGACCTAGACTGGCAAGAGGATTGAGGCGGATAGAGCCTTTGGCCCTGGTTGATTGCCTTCGCCGCTTCCTTACATGATGATGGTAGGACCTCTTGACCATGCTCCTCCAGAAACGGCCTTTTAACCCCAAGGCCTAAAACTCCCACTGAGCAGCTCCTATGGTTCTCTCGGATCCCCTTCACCTTATCGTCCAAGAGGTGCAGCAGGGCGAGTACGCAGACCGGGTAAAAAAGCTGGTTTACTTCACCTGCACCCGCACTTGGACAAACGACGCTGTCAAGCTGAGCGGGGAGGAGCTAAAGGCTCTGCTGGAGCAGCTCTACCGCGAGCATGCGACCCTGGAGGACCTAGTCCGGCGTTTTCGCGACGCCATCAGCCAAATCAACAAGAAGGCTGAATACGCCCGCGTCGCCAAACTGCTGCTGAGCAAGCTCGAGCTCCTCTATCACCAGTCTCAATCGGATCCCGGCAGCCCTCTGACTGCTTCATCTGGGGATCTGCCGGCTTGGGTGGCGCCTGCGCCCAGCTTACCTGTGAGATACGGCGGCCTACAACTGCACAAGCAAGACTACGACCCGTTCGAGTTGCGGGCGGGGGTGATGCAGCAGACAAGTCCCTTGCGGGCCAAGCTGGTTTTGTTCACGGCTTTGCACCACAGGCTAGAGCCCACGGTGCAAGGGTTGGCGGCCCTACGGCGCTACAGTCTCGACGAGCTGCTCAGAGCCCTTTACGACGCCTGCAACTCCCCGCAGGAGCTGGAAGCGCGGCTGCAACAGGCGGTGCAGCAGCTCCAGGAGCCGGAGCAGGATAGCCAAGCAGCTAACGCCGTGCTGCAGATGCTGCAGCCTCTCTACGTTTACGTGTCCCAAGAAACAATGGCCGGTGGGGGGCTAGCTGCCGAGACTCTCGCCGCCGATCTCGATTGGCTCAATGGGGAAAATGCCGTCGGCACTGGCGGGACGGAGTCCAGCCGCATCACTTGGCTGGAGTCCGAAAGCCCGAACGAGGGGGAAGCGACAGCCGAGCCCCCTGCTTTTTCTGCTCCTGCCGTTCTGGCGTCAGAGCTTCCAGAACCCTGCCGCCAACTGCTGCACCGTAGCGCCGGATCCCTGATGGCCACCATCGAGAACACCCTGAGCGAGTTGGGCAACGCCCTGGACGAAGGGCTGCAGGACGAGGATCCGGACCAATACCTGAGCCTCAAACACCAGGTGCTGCGTGGCCTTCTGAAAGACGTAGAGGGATCCGCTGCCCTGTTCAGAGGGATCCTGAGTAGGCTGGAGCAGTCGGAGTGGGGTTTGCTGCGGCCCGCCGGCAATGCGGGACAGCCAGGAGAGATGGCCGAGATGCCGCTTCAGGTGGGGGATCCCTATGCCGCTCTGCGGCAGGTGCTGGCCACCAGCGAGCTGGCCCGCCAAAAGCCCCAGTTGGAGCAGGAAGTGATGCGCTTGGTGCGGCGCAGCATTGGCGCGATCAAAACCGCCATTGAAAATGCCCTGAGCGAGCTGGGCCAGGCCTTGGACGAACAGTTCCAGAGCCGTCCCCTAGAAGAAGCCTTAGTTCTCAAGTACCAGACGTTGCGCGCCTTTTTGCAGGAAGTCGAGGAGATCTCCACCAAGTTCGCCGCTTTCTTGGCCCGCATGGAGGAGGCAGAGCGCCGTCTATTTGGCCTGGTTTGAAAACCAAGCCCGCCATTCTGGGATCCCGTCAACTCGCCTGAAGTCAGAGAGAGCTGTAGCTGTAGGAGCAGCCCCCCTCTCCCAGTGGGAGAGGGGTGGGGGGTGAGGGATGCCGCTTCGCCGCTGCCAACATCCAAGACAGCGCCGGGCGCGAAAGCCCTGACCCTCCTCACCCTTGAGGGCAGAGATTCTTCGGAGTCCCGAAACGAACCTTCAAAGGCGCTGTCCAACCGCTCTGCTGTTACCCTGGCGGCCACCCTACTTTTTTGGTCGCGCCGGCGAGGCCAAGTCCTTTGCCTTCCCTAGAGCCGATAATGCTGGCGCTCCAGTGCAGTGTCTCGCTTTAGAATGGCCATGAGCGCGGGATCAGCTCTCTTCCATGGATTCTATGGATGCCAATGGATGCCAAAGATCTGCTCCGACTGTACCGGGCAGGACGGGTTAACTTTGCAGGCGAGAACCTGGCCGCTCTGGATCTGAGCCGAGCGGATTTGATCGGGATAGACCTTTCTCAGGCCGACCTGCATGGTATCAACTTGATCTTTGCCTACCTGGGGCGGGCCAAGCTGCAGAAGGCCAACTTGGTGGGAGCGAATCTCAGTGGGGCCAACCTCAGCCAGGCTGACCTGAGCGAGGCAGATCTCAGAGATGCGCATTTGCACGGCACCACGTTGCAAGGGGCGGACTTGCACGGGGCTAACTTGACGCTGGCTCTGTTGATCGACGCCAACTTGCTAGAGGCGGATCTGCGCTGGGCCAACCTCACCAGCGCCAACCTGGGGGGGGCTTGCCTGCGGGGGGCCAATCTCCGTTTCGAGAGTCGCCGGGCAGCCATGCTGCGCAGCGCCAATCTCAGCCGCGCCGACCTGAGCGGGGCCAACCTGGCGGGAGCGGATTTGACGCGGGCCGACCTAAGGGGGGCCAATCTCAAAGAGGCCAGTTTAATCGGAGCCCACTTACAGGGAGCCAACCTACAGCGGGCCTGTTTGCGCGGGGCCCTCCTCAGCAACGCCGACCTGAGGGGAGCTTCCTTTCTGGGCGGGGACCTACAGGGGGTGCAGATGGGGCGGGCCAACTTGAAGGAAGCCATGCTCAGCCAGGTCAACTTGGCGGAAGCCAACCTCAGCGAGGCAGATCTGGCGGGAGCCGATCTTTCCGCCGCCTGCCTGCGCTCGGCCAAGCTGGCGCGGACGGATCTGAGTCGGGCTAACCTGGCCGGGGCCGACCTGAGATCGGCCAGCCTGGTGGATGCCTATCTGGGCCGCACCAACCTGGAAAATGCCGATCTCCGCGAGGCCATCCTCACCCGCGCCGACCTCAGCACCGCCAACCTCGCGGGAGCCAACCTGCGCGGGGCGACTCTGCCAGATGGACGGATTGGGTGAGCAAGACGGGGATCCGCCCTGGAGAAGGTGAGGTTTTCCGCTGTCCTAGAAGCTCCACAACCGCTAGCCTACAGGGGAAGGGTGGGATCAAAGGGATCCGTGAACAGCCGCCGATTTCTGTCCTTGATGGAAGCCTTGTGGGCCGCTCTACCCTTGCCAGAATGGTTGCCGGGGGCGGGAGAGCGCTCTTGGCAGCAGACGGTGGCAGCCCTGCTCCAGCTATGGCAAGAGGTTGGACAGTTTGGCGTGGTGATCGGGGGGCCGGTCTCCTGGTGGCCCCCTTGGGTGGTGCAGGATCCCTTACCCCAACTGCCGCTGCCCATGGATGCGCTGCATCTTCCCCGCCACTCTTGGGAGCCGGCACGGGAACCCCCCTGGTTGTTCAGCCCGGATTTTTCCCCTGAGTCAATCCTCACCCCTGGGCAGACGGTGATCCCTCTCCTGCCGCGGGATCCACTGGTGGAGGAGCCTTTTCTGTTGCTGCTCACCCCTGTTTTTTCGGCAGTAGCTGCCCAGGGTCACCATCCCCACACCCGGCAGAGGGGGATGATGGTCTCTTTTGAGCCGGAGGTAATCCGACGAGCCTGGCAGAGCCTGGAGCAACGGGTTCAACAGGGCAGGCCAGACCGGCTGGCCGCTTGGCAGGAGTTGGCCCGCCACTATCCCCTGATGCAGCCGCATGTACGGGTGTTGGCCCGCTTCAGCAGCTTCCTTCTGCTGGGTAACCTGGCCGAGTTTGGATCCCCGCCCGCCCGCCTGCCCCCTGCCAGGGCAGAACAGGAGGCTGCCGCTGTGCCTCCACCGCCACCAGCAGCAAGGCAGATCCCGGCTTCTTCATCTTCCGCTTCCTCGCCGGCGCCTGAGCCTCCCGCCCACGGCCGCTCCTCCGCTCCCCAAGCCGAGCCAGAGCAAGCGGGCAGCCTCTCGGAGGCGGAGTTGTTGCGGGCTCTCATCCACGAGATCCAGACGCCCCTCAGCACCATCCGCACCTTGGTCAGCCTCATCCTGAAGCGGCGCGACCTGCCACCGCGGGTGCGGGAATACGTGGAGAAGATCGACCGCGAGTGCACCGAGCAAATCAACCGTTTCGGTCTGTTTTTCCAGGCCACAGAAACGGTCATGCCCGCTGCCACGCCAGGCGAGGGACGTCGGTTGCAACTGGAGCCGATTGCGCTGGTGGACTTGGTGCGGCAAAACCTGCCCCGCTGGCAGGAACAGGTGGAACGGCGGGGATCCCGCTTGGAGTTGGAGATCCCTGCCGAGCTGCCCGATGTGGTCAGCGATCCCAAAGCCCTGGAGGCGGTGCTATTTGGAATTATCGACCGCCTAGCCCGTAGTACTCCCGCTGGGAGCCGCATCCGCGCCCAATTGCTCAGCGCTGGCGAGCTGGTGAAGCTGCAGTTCCAGGTAAACACCCCCGAGGGGAGCGACACCCCTAGCCTGGAACTTAAGTCCCCTCAGCCAATTGGCCAGTTGTTGGTGGTGCAGCCAGATACCGGGGCCATTAGCCTCAGCCTGCCAGTAGCCCGAACCCTGTTCCGAGCTTTGGGGGGCTATCTCACTGTGCGCCATCGGGCTCGGCAAGGGGAAATTCTCAATATCTACTTACCCCGCCAGCTCTAGTCCGCCGGCCTGGAGCCGGTCTGAAGTGGCAAATCCCAGGGAGGATGGGGCTAGGATCGATTTGCTTGCTCCAGGAGAGTTGAAAGAGGGGATCCATGCCGAGAGCGAAAAAAGTTGCCGAACCTCACCCAGAGCCTGAGCCCGTCTGTGGGGGCGGGGATCCCAGGCCTGGCGGGGGGATCACTCTATCTGCCCAGCAGCTCTCCACCTTGCTCCACGAGATGCGCAATCCTCTAACCGCCCTGAGCACGCTGGCCAAGTTGTTGCAAAAGCGTCTGCCCCCCGACGATCGCAACCACTGGATTGGCCTGAGCATTGAACAGGAGTGCAAGCATCTGCAGGATCTGCTGGCGGAGCTGGAGCGCTTGGACGGGATCCCGGCTCCTCTCCAACTTCGGCCCCTCTCCTTGGCCGACCTGCTGCGGGAGTGGAGCCCTATTTATCAGGCCCTGGCGGAAGCGCAGGGACATCGCTTTCAGGCCGTTCTTCCCCCTTTCCTGCCGCCGGTACTGGCAGATCCCCGCGCCCTGCGCCAGGTGTTGGATAACTTAATCGACAACGCCTGCAAGTACACCCCGCCCCCCGGCGATATCCAGCTCAGGGTAGAGGTCAAGCCCGCCGAGGAAGCGAGAGGCTCAAGCGCCTCCTCTTGCCAGGAGGTGTGGATCGCCGTCTGCGACAACGGCCCCGGCATCCATCCTGAGAACCTGGAGCGGATCTTCGATCCGTTTTTTCGCGCCGATCCCTCCAAGCCGGGGCAGGGGCTGGGGTTGGCCATCAGCCGCGACTTGGCCGCCCAAATGGGAGGAGATCTCGAGGTGGAAAGCTCCCCCCAGGGCTCCTGCTTCCGCCTCAGATTGCTCACGGCCCAGTAGGGCTTAAATGGAGCAGGTATGTCTCTTCCAGCCAAAATCTTGAAAGCTATCCAGGAGCTGCACAATGGCCCCCTCCGCTCAAGCCAAATCCGAACCTGCCTCGGCACGGGCCCGCATCTTGTTGGTGGATGACGAGCCAGGCTTGCGGGAAGCAGTGCAAGCCTATCTAGAAGACAGCGGCTTTGAGGTGATCCCGGCTGCCAATGCCCAGCAAGCCCTGCAACTGCTCAGCACGACGCAGCCACAGTTGATTATTTCCGACATCATGATGCCGGGCATGGACGGCTACCAATTTTTGGCGCAAGTGCGAAAACTCGATCCCTACAGCCACCTGCCCGTGGTCTTCCTCACCGCCAAGGGGATGACCGCCGACCGCATCCAGGGTTACCGGGCCGGTGTCGATGCCTATTTGCCCAAGCCATTCGACCCGGAGGAGCTGGTGGCCATCGTCTCCAATCTCATTGAGCGATCCCGAGCAGCCAGTCCTTCTGAAGTGGTCGCCCGCGAGCTGGCCTCCATTCGGGCGCTTCTGGCAGAGCGAACTCTTCCCCCAACCGGTCCCTCTCAGCCCCCCGCCCCAACTCCCTTGCCCCCACCCATCAAGGTAGAGCTGACGCCGCGGGAACAACAGGTGTTGGAGAAGGTGGCAGAAGGGCTGATGAACAAGGAGATTGCCAAGCAGCTGCAAACCAGCGTGCGCAACGTGGAAAAATACGTCACCCGCCTGCTGAACAAGACAGGCACCAGCAGCCGCACCGAGCTGGTGCGCTATGCTCTCACCTATGGCTTGATTCGGCTGTAGCTCTCACCCCCAGCCCCTCTCCCCAAGGGAGAGGGGGGAAAGAGCTTACGGCTGTGGCTTGGGCGGCACGGTGACCAGCAGCTCCACCCCAAAGGCGTGATCCCCGGCAGGGTAGCTGGTAATCCCCAGCCCATCGATGCGGGTCAGCAGCTCACGGGCCTCCGGCTCCAAGCCTGCCAAACCACCCGGTAGTGTGGCCTCCAGCACTGTTCGGATCCCTTGCCAATTCAGCAAAAAGTAGCCGTAGTTGGGCTTGGGCAACTGATCGTAGAGGGTTTTCAGCGGCTCGGTTTGGGGAAGCAAATTGCCCTGGCGTTGGGCAAGCGTTTGCAGCGCCGCCGTGCTGCTGGTCACGATCAAATAGTTGCCTTCCCAGGCGCGGGTCAAAAGCGGTCGGTTAAACAAGGGATCCGCCCAGATCACCTGCCCACCCGCCTCCGTTACCCGTGCTCCGGATTCTTGGGCCAGCCGATCCAACTGAGTCAGGGCCGCGTTGGCCTTGTCTTTTTGGCTGGTCTCGATCACCAAGGCTGCTCCCATGCCCTGCAACAGGGGATGGGCCTGGGCATCCGGTGCCACCAGCAGGGCCATCTCCCCATCCATCCAAGCCAGCAGATCTTTTTCCAAGTCCAAACGGGTATTGGCGCGAAACTCAGCCCGCAGCTCCTCTAACGACTCCTTGACCGGCGGATCTTTTTCCAGCTCAGGCATAACGGCTTGCCAGCGCTGGGCGATCTGTTGGGTGGTCAGCACCGCCAGGGCATTGCCGGGCAGCCGCTGAATAAGTTCGCCGCGAGCCGGTTGCCACCCTCCCTGCCCCTGGGTTTTCCGATCGGTCTGGGTCAACATGCGCAGCCGCAGGCCCTGCTCCTGCCAGTGGGCAGCCATGGCCAAAGAGCGCAGGGGTTGCAGGGATCCCAGCGTCGCCGGATCCAGATCCTGCATCCAGTCTTTGAAAGATTCGGGATCCTCCTGCAAAGCCTGGAAGTTGAAGTAGGCAAAGGCCAGCGTGCCGCTCTTATACAGATCGCCAACAGCGGTGCGGAAACTTTCGGAGCGGCCAATCGGCTCTGCTTCGCCGCGATACACAGCAATCGCCTGCTGCATCACCCTCGGGTCGTTGGCCACCGCCACAAAACGGTTGCCAAACTCAGCAGTCACCCACCGCTCGCCCGGCTCCCCGTTGGTTTGCACATAGAGGGTGACCCCCTGCTCCTGGCGCTGCTCGAAGTTGGCCCCTTCTGCTGCTGCCTGTTGCCGCACCTGGGCCAAGAATTGCCCAGACAAATCAGCGTTGCGGGTGCTGGCTCCAAACAGGATCCCAGGCACCGGCTCGGCAGCTCCGGGCACCAGATTGGGGATCACCACTGCCATCGTGAATTGCTCGCCAGCCCAAGCTTGCATCTCTTCCCGAGAGAACTCCTTGCCGGTTTCAGCCAAAGCTTCTGCCGTCCAGCTCTCCCACTGGGCCAAAAGGTCAGGGTGAGTGCGAAAAGATTCTTCCGGTTGGGTAGAAAAGGTCAGCACCAGGGGCGCCGACTGGGGAACCAGCGCGGTTTCCGGCAGAACATCGCCGGGCAACTCTACCTGTGGCCCTCTAAGTTGGCAGGATCCCAGGAGCCAAGAGCCCCCCACCGCCATCAACGTCAGAGAGAGAGGTCGCAGCCGAGAATGAAGCTGTAGTTGCATGGCGGCTACCTAAGCAGCTAGTGGATATAGCCAATCGTAGCATCTAGGCATGAGCCTGCAAACCCAAATTTTCTGTAAGTGAAAAAACGGATCACTCTAGCACAAGTCAAGATATTCTAACAAGATAGTCTAAATTGTGAGTAAACCTACGGCCTGTTCACAGATCAAGGGATACAAAACGTCGTGTTTCTGAGGCTTGATTCCGATGAGTCCAGAACAGGCAGGCTTACGGCTGTATCCTGTAGCCTCTTAATAGGCTGTAGCGTAATAAGATCCAAAGATCCCAAACTCGGCCTGGAGGAGCTGTAGTGAACCAAAGTCCACGAAATGCTTGCCCCGCGGCGATAGCAGCCAAGACAGGAATAGTTATCAGTTGAACATTTCCTGCAACAAACTTGAAGCTTTCCTGTACATGTTGCTTTTCCCCAGGCAATGACACTTCTCCCTTTGCCAGAAGTTGCAATCCTTGCTATGCTTGAGCTTAAGCAGAGCTACTCCTTCTCTCTAGCAGGAAGAGCAATGGGGGTCATTAGCTGTGACGCAAGCCATCAACTTTGAACAGCTGGGAACTTTATTTTGGCAAGGATCCTACTCTGCCTTTTTTGCCCAGGCCGAACAAGAAGGTATTCCCTCAATTCTCCTAGAGACCATTGCTCTTTCCATCGCTCCTGAGTTTGCAGAAAGGTACAGAGGTGGATCTCTAGAAGGGTTATTGTGGCCACAGACAAAGCGACTTTTGCAAGTTCTGTCGATTGTCTATCAACCTGTTGCAGAACGCATGCGGGAGGAAGCCCTAAAGCTTCCTGTACACCACCACCATAGACTTCAGCTGCTGGCGCACAGCCTTGACTGCTTCGCTAGAGCTGGGGAAGAGGATTGGGTGTGGTTGGTATTGAAGCAAATTCTAGAAGATTGGCCTCCAAATGCCTTTATCAACTCTCTTTACGATCCCCAGACAGGCGAGGAAGTGGCGCGCCTGTGGCTATTTCAGGTTACTCAATACCTTCGTGACCTCTCTCAGGAGGAGGCTGATGCCTTTTTACCCACAGCCAGTTCCTTCTATCATCGAGAAGCTGCTGCTGCGTATGGCCGCTGGGTCAATCAGAAACGGAACGGCGACTCCGCCTGGCCAGAGTGGTATATCCCACCAGAAATCCGGCTAGATGAGCCTTTTGGAGCAGCTCTTGCAGAAATTTGCAGGGATCCCTCCCTGCGGGTGGTGGTCGAGGTAGGGGCCAGTAGTGGAGAAGGATCCACAGCTGTTTTGCGATATGCTCTTCCCAAATCTGCTCGTATTTACAGCATAGAAGCTCATCCTGAGCGCTACAGGGAGCTGGCTAAGAGGGTAAGCGAGGATCCCCGCTGTATTCCCATTCACGCTGCTGCCCAACCTAGGATTGCTACAGTGGAGGAGGTGGAAGAATGGTTGGAATCTGGCTCTAGCATTTGGGCTCCCTATGGTCGAGAGCAGGCTTTACAGTGGCGTCGGGGGGATGAAGACTTACTCAAGTCTGTTCCCACGGATGGGGCAAGTCAAGTTCCCAATCCCGATCTTCTTCTCATCGACGGTGGCGAGTTTACAGGCTGGTACGACCTGCAAGCCTTCATAGAGCGGGGTGCTCGTCCCAAGTATATTGCCTTGAATGATATCCTTGCTTTCAAGAACAACCGCTCTTTCAGGGAGCTTCCTAGCTGTGGCTACCGACTCATTCGCTGGGGAAATGCCCGCAACGGCTTTGCCATCTTTAAGGATATTAAAGCTACCCTTCCTATTCATTTCTTCACCATTGTATTGGATGGACAACCCTACATTGAGCGCCACTACCCTGTTCTCTGTCAGTTGGATAGGTTAGGGATCCCCTGGCAATGGGTGGTGGTCGAGGGCGTTGCTGCCTTGCGGCATGACACAGGGTGGAGTTTGGCCAACGGTGGCCGGATCCCTGAGGAGTATGCTCAAGGGCACAGCTTAGATGGCACAGTTGAATACTTGAGAGACTTGGCGGCCAAGGATACCCGTGTTCGGCTGGTTCAGAAGCCTGATGGCCAGTTTTGGGATGGCCAAATCGAAATGGTCAGGGCAGCTCAGCCTGATTATCCCTGCTTGCTGTGGCAGTTGGATGCTGATGAGATTTGGACAGCTGAACAAATCCGACGGGTGCATCGACGATTTGAAGCAGACCCCAGTTTAGAGGCAGCTCAGTTCTACTGTCGCTACTTTGTGGGCCCCAATCTTGTGTTGGACAACAAAGGCAAGTGGGGCAACAACCCTCAGATGGAGCGGTGGCGAGTTTGGAGGTGGGATCCCGCTGAGTGTGAGTGGCAAACTCACGAGCCGCCCATATTAACCCGAAATGGACAGGTTCCTAAGAAGGTTTTGACCGCAGACCAAGCAGAAGCAGAGGGCTTAGTGTTTGACCACTATGCCTATGCGTTGCGAAAGCAGGTGGAGTTTAAGGAGTCCTACTACGGCTATCAAGGGGCCGTAAAAGCCTGGGAAGAGCTGCAAAAAGCGGAAAAGCCCTGCTCGCTGCAGCCCTTTTTCCCCTGGGCATACGGGGATCCCTTAGTGGTAGAGGTGCGGGAGCGTCTTCACCTGTTTGTGGATGGAGTGTTCTTCCAATTTGCCCAAAGTGGTATTGCCACGGTTTGGCGCAACCTACTGCGAGAATTGCCCCGCTTTGGGATTCGCGTTACTTTCTACGATCGGGGCGGCATAGGAGAGCTACCCCAAGGTGTAGAGAGAATGCAGGGACATCCCTTTAGCTACGCCTACTGGGATGATCCTGAGTTGCGGCAAGCCTTTGCTTGGTCGGGGGCTGATGTTTTTATGAGCACCTACCATACATACCTGCCCTCTGACATTCCGCAGGTGCTCCTGCTCCATGACATGATCCCAGAGCTACTGGGTTGGGATCTGGCAGATCCCATGTGGCGCCAAAAGCACGCCGCCCTTGAAGTAGCCACTCGCATCATAGCGGTTAGCCAAAACACGGCCCGTGACCTCCTTCGCCTAACTGGGAAAGAGGCGGTGGTAGCTCACCCCGGAGTTGACACCAGTGTGTTCAAGCCGGATCCCTCGGCTACCCCCAAACACTGGCTACTCATTCAATGCTCGCAAGGAACCTACAAACGACACGAGTTGTTCTTCGAGGCTTATCAGCAGTGGTCCTACAAGCCCTTTCCTGTCCTTTGCACCGATGGGTCGTTTGTTCCAGAGACCTACCGGCAAGCTGCAGCTCCTCAGCCTGTCTTCAGCGCTCGCCTAGATCTACAGGGCATGGTTCATGCCTACCAGAATGCTGTAGCTCTGGTTTACCCAAGTGCCTATGAAGGATTTGGGCTACCGGTATTGGAGGCCATGGCCTGTGGAACCCCTGTCATCATCTATCCCAACTCTGCCTTGGTGGAAGCGGGAGGAGATGCTGCGTTCTACGTAGAAGATTCCCTGGCAGATACGATGGCTCAGGTTTTGGATCCGAAGCTGCGCGCTGAAAAAATCAGCAAAGGCTTGGAGTGGGTCAAGTCTTTTACCTGGGAGCGCATGGCCAGAGCGGTTCAGGAAGTCTTGCACTCTGCTGTGAGGCGATGAATTAGAATTACTTGGGTCGGGCGCGGGCGACCAGCTCATCCACATATTCGTTCCAGCGCAGACCCCGATGGGCCGGGATCCAGGCCACCCGCACCTGCGGGCACTGCTGCTTGAGTTGATACAGCTCCTGCACCAGATCCAAGTTTTCCACCGGCCCCGTGCGCCGCCGCCACCCCTGCGCTGCCCAGCGCTCCATCCAATCGTTGTAGGTCTGTACGCAAAGGTGGGAATCGCTGTAGATGGTGTCTATGCTGTTGCTCTGGGTGTCGCGACAATATTGCAAAGCCCGAATGAGGCCGGTCAATTCCATACGGTTGTTGGTGCTGGCGGGATCCCCTCCGTAAAACTCATCCACAATCTGGTCATCCTCAACCACCACCACCGCCCATCCCCCTGGCCCTGGATTGGGGGAACAGCCCCCGTCGGTAAAAATGCCACTAGGAGGGCAATCGGCCAGCCGTGGGGGAGGTGCTACTTGGCGGTTGCCCGGACGTAAGCTCTTGGCCATGATGGGATCCCTAGCCGACACCGGCAACTGCATTCTACCCCCTGGAGGGCCTGTCGGCGCCGTCGTGGCTGGAAAAGTATCTTTTCGCGCTACCGGCAGCATAAGCCTGTAGAGGCATCAGAAGCCGAGTTATTTGGCCAAACAGCGCGAATAAAAACCCCCAGAAAAGCTGGGGGAGGAGTGGTGTGTTGAGGTGATGAATACTTGCATGATATCTCTTGAAGCCGGTGGGTAGCCGCAAATGGCAAACGATCTCTGCGTTTTCTTGCAGAAATCATTGCAAACGGGAGCAAGCGCCAGACACTAGAAATCAGGACGGTAGAGAAAATCTGTTCCCCCTTGGTTACAGATAGTGTTTCTCATCTGAACATATGCCTTACTAAGGGCTAGATGTAGAGAAGCCCTAGATAACTTTTTTATGCACCTGCTGCCGACGCTAGGGATTGTGTCAGGCCCAGATGGGCATAAAGGCGGGAAAAGTCAAAGTTTGCTGACATTAACTCCTGGATGCAGCGAACCTTAACCTCCTCGTGCAGGCGGATCTGGCCGAAAACCCGCTCGATGCGATTGATGGTGGTGAAGGTATCCAGATCCACGGAGAGGATCGGCACTTCCAGTTCTTCGGCCCGCGCCCGGATGCGGGGATCCAGAGGCAGCTTGCCGGTCAAGATTAGGCAGAGGGTGGAGGTTTCCAGGGCGGCCAGTTGAATATCGGTGCGGTCGCCGCCGGTGATCACCGCCTTGTGCTCCAGCTTGCGGAAGTACTTCAAGGCGGAGTTGACGTTCATCGCCCCCACCGCGATGTCTTCGACCATCAAGTCCATCCGATCCGGGCAGCAGAGCACCTCGGCCTCCAGTTGCCGCGCCAGCTCCCCAACGCTGATGCTGCGCAAAATGCGGTGGGAGGGCAAAATGCCCAAAACCGGGATCCCTTGCGCCTCCAGAAAGGGTCGAACGATGGTCTTTGCCGGCTCCATCTGGTCGGGTGGCACATCGTTGAGCAGCACGCCGGCCAAATGGGATCCCAGTTGGCGGTGGGCAAAGAGAAGAGAATCGACCGCCAAAGGGGAATGGTAGCGGCTGATCAGCAGTACCTGAGCATCCAGGGCTTGGGCCATTTTGGCCAGGGAGAGGCCGAACAACTCGCCCTCGTAGAGATCGGCCGGGCCCTCTAGCAGGATCAAATCCGCAGCGGATCCCGTGGCAAACTTCAGCAGAGGGGCGACAGAGCGCGCGGGATCTGGCTCCCCCGGAGACTGCTGGATATGGGTCAGCAACGCCTCTTCGTCGAGCTGGAAAAGCATGGGTGGCATCTGGGTCAGCTGCAGCGTCTCCGCTACAAAGCGCATATCCGGGTCTATCCCTTCCGGGGATCCATCCTCCCGGGCGCAAGATCCGAGCGGCTTCCCATAAGTAATTTTCACTCCTTGTTGCTGCAGATGCTTGGCCAAACCCAAGACAGCCGCCGACTTGCCGCTGAAAGGTTCGGTAGAACCGATTAGGAGGAACTTGGACACGGAAAGCTCCCAATACGCAAGGGACAACGAGGGTGTAGCTGAGGTTACCTGTTACTCAGTCTAGCGGAGGCCGCTTGGGGGAAACCTCGGGGCTGCCTCCGAGGGAAGCTGGAGATTTCCCGGCGGGGCTGTGAGCTGGGGAACCACCTCCAACCTCTGCTCTCCCCCTTTGGATTTCCTTGTCCTCTGGTCAGGAGATTACCCGATTAAAATTGGCTCTTCCGGGTAGATCACCAACTGACGCGGTTGCTGCTGGGCCAAAGCCAGGACAATGGTTAACGCCCCCAGCCGGCCCCAGAACATCACCAAAACGATAATCAGTTGGCCGAACAAATTCAGCTCCCCCGTGAACCCCGTCGAGAGGCCACAGGTAGCAAAAGCGGAGATGACCTCGAAGAGCACCGGATCCAGCCTGCTGTGGTGGTGGGTAATTAAGATCAGCCAAGTTGCCAATAGCACCACGAACAGAGAGACGGTCAACACCGCTGCTGCCTTGCGCACCATCGAGGGATCCAAACTGCGCCCCGCAATCTGGGCGCTGGGCAAACCGCGGGCATAGCCCCACAAGGCCAACACCAACACTGCCAAGGTGCCGGTGGTGATGCCACCCCCCATGGAAGCCGGAGCTGCCCCGATAAACATGAGAGCCATCAGCAACAACTGACTTGCCGGGGTCAAATCCTCAATGGGGATCCCGGCGAACCCGGCGGTACGGGCCGAAACCGATTGAAAAAATGTCAGGCCCAAGCGGCGGGGCCAGCTTACCTCCTGCAAGGATCCCTGGGGCAAGCTCTCGGCCAAGAACATCCCCAGTCCGCCCGTGCAGAGCAAGACCACCACCACGACCAGGGTGATGCGGGTGTGCAGAGAGGGGCGGTGGCCCCGGGGCCAAGTTAGCAGATCCGACAAAACCGGGATGCCCAAGCCGCCGATAAAAATCAGAGCCGCCAAGATCGCCAGCGACAGGCCATCCGTAGGGATCCCTTCGGCGCCAAATAGATCAAACCCCGCATTGCAAAAGGCCGAGACCGCGTGAAAAATCGCCAGAAAAACTGCTCGCTCCGGCCCGTAGAGATCCCGCCAGTGCACCCAGAGCAGCAAAGCTCCGCCCAGCTCAATCAGGGTGACCCCGATCAACACCCGCCGCGTCAATTCGAGAATAGCCCCCGGATCGATCAGGCCCAGCGAGTTGCACAGCGCCAAGCGGTTGAGCAGGGAAATGCGCCGCCCGAGCAGTTGAAAGACCACCACCGCCAGCACCATGAAGCCGACCCCGCCAATTTGGATCAACAGCAGCAACACGATCTGGCCGAACAAAGTGAGATCCTCCGCCGCCACAATCGTCGAGAGACCCGTTACGCTCAGGGCGGACATGGCCGTAAACAGCGCCTCATTCCAGCTCAAGGGATCCCCGCGCCCAATTCCCGGCAGCATCAGTAGCAAAGTCCCCACCACCGCCAGCAGGCCCAACCCCGCGACCAGGCGCAGGGGCGGCGGCAGCGGGCGACGCCTGTCCCCAAAAAAGAGCCGGTGTAAGCGACTGGCCGGGATCCAAGAGGACTGAGGCAGCGTCGGGCGAGGGGTTCCTGAAGATCGGGGAGACACCCATCCCTCAGCCCCCTCGGGTTGCGGCGGCGGGACGCAGCCCTCTCTCATCGGATCCCCCGTTACATCTCGTTCAGCCGCGAGATGTTGGTATTGGCCCCCAGCACCACCAGCAGATCCCCCTTCTCCAGCAGGTAATCTGCCGGGGGAGAAACCACCAACGATTGTTTTCGCTTCACCACCAAAACTGTGATGCCGAAGCGGCGACGCAAGTCCGACTCCGCCAGCGTATGGCCCACCAGCGCCTCCGGCACCTCCAGCTCGGTGATGCTGTAACCCGGCTCCAGCTCCAATTGATCTAGGATCCCTGGTGCCGTCAGCACCTGAGCCAAACGTCGCCCCGCCTCCTGCTCCGGCAACACCACCCGATCCGCTCCCACCCGCAAGAGAATCGAGCGTTGCCGCTCTGTCGAAGCCTTGCAAACCACGTTGCGCACCCCCAAACTCTTGAGGGCCACCGTCGTCAACAGATTGCTCTCGAAATCGCTGCCGATGGCCACCACCACGGTGTCGAAGGAGAGAATATCCACCGCCCGCAGGGCATCCTCATCGCTGGAATCCAGCGCCACCACCTGCGTTAGCTGATCCGCCAGACGCTGCACAATCTCCCGGCTGCGGTCGATCCCCAAAACATTGTGCCCTCGCTCCATCAGCGTGAGGGCCAAGCTCGTGCCGAAGCGTCCCAGACCGATCACCGCATACTCGCGATCCGCCCGCCCCATGCGCCCCCTTGCCCTTCCTTGCAAGACCAAACACTGATCATATGCCGACGCAGCGGGATCCAGCAGGGCTGTGACCCTAGGCAGACTCAGGTTTAGGCAGGGTGGAAGGGTGAGGGATCAGCTCGTGCGTGGAACGGCGCTCCACCATCTCGGCCGTGATGCGCACGTATTTGATATCCCGGCGAGAGGGAACCTCGTACATCACGTCCAGCATTAGCTCTTCCACAATGGCCCGCAGCGCCCGCGCCCCCGTTTTGCGACGGTAGGCTTCCTTGGCAATGGCAGAAATGGCAGCCGGCTCGAACTCTAGCTCCACCCCGTCCATGCGCAACAGCTTCTGGGCCTGCTTGAGGATGGCATTTTTAGGCTGCGTCAAGATGGCCTCGAGGGCCTTCTCGTCCAGGGGATCCAGGGTAGCCACCACCGGCAGCCGCCCTATGAATTCTGGGATCATGCCGTACTTGATCAAATCCTCCGGCTCCAGCGCCTTGAGGGCATCGGCCAGGCGTTGCTCACGGGTAACTGCTAGCTGCTCCCCTGGCTTGATAAAGCCCATCGACTTTTTGCCAATGCGCTGCTCGATCACCTTCTCCAGGCCGACAAAAGCGCCCCCACAGATGAAGAGAATGTTGGAAGTGTCGATTTGAATGCAGTCTTGGTAGGGGTGCTTGCGCCCTCCCTGCGGAGGCACGTTGGCAATAGTTCCCTCCAGCATCTTCAACAAAGCCTGCTGCACCCCTTCGCCGGAAACGTCGCGGGTAATGGAAGGGTTTTCGCTCTTGCGGGCAATTTTGTCGATTTCGTCGATGTAGATGATGCCGCGCTGGGCTTCTTCCACATCCATGTCCGCCACCTGCAGCAGGCGCAACAGGATGTTTTCCACATCTTCGCCGACGTAGCCGGCTTCGGTGAGGGTAGTGGCATCGGCAACGGCAAAGGGCACATCCAACATGCGGGCCAGGGTTTCGGCCAGCAGGGTTTTGCCGGAGCCGGTGGGGCCAATGACCAAAATGTTGGACTTTTGCAGTTCCACCTCATCCAGCTCCGCAGCTCCGAGGCTGTTGGGGTTGGCCTTAGCAGCCAGCCGCTTGTAGTGGTTGTAAACCGCCACCGACAGAACCTTCTTGGCCTTCTCTTGGCCAATCACGTACTGGTCAAGGTAGCGCATGATCTCGCGCGGCTTAGGCAACTGTGCCAGAGAAGGCAAGCTGCGAGAGGATTTTCTAGGGGTTTCGCGACGGCTGGCAGCAGGGGCTGTGGCAGGTGGGGTATTGCCGTCGTAGAGTTCCTCCTCCAAAATCTCGTTGCACAGCTCCACACACTCGTCGCAGATGTAGACCCCCGGCCCCGCAATCAACTTACGCACTTGATCCTGGGACTTATTACAGAAGGAGCATCTCAGGTGGGAGTCATGCTTGGCCATGTGATCCTCGTTGCTGTTTGCTCTTGGCTATTGTGTTCGGCGAATTCCAGGAAAGACAGGACGCTCTGGTGCTGCTTAAACGTGGGGCGCGGCCGCAGAGGCGTAGGAATACTGAAGGGACAGAACTTACTGACCTACTAGTCTAGCACTTCCTTCCAGCTTGTGGGCTTCCTAAGCCGGCTGTAGAGGATAGCTCTGCGGCGATTGGATAGAAAGTTGATAAGAAAACCGCTCGACTCGACGTCGAGCGGCGGATGGTGTGAGGAGTGAACGGAAACATGCGTCTCCGCTACTCTCATGATAGTGGAATGTTCCTAACTCTGGCAGAGACGGTCGTCGGAAGCAAGTGGGCTTTTTGGTTCGGTTGGATACCCTCTGGAGCGGAACCAGGGTAGATCTTGAGCACCAAAAAGGGGAAGGGACTGTCCGTGTTTCGTCCTCTTCCCCCTCTGGCGTCCACTCCTCACAGAATCGCATGATAAACCATCGCCAGGGCGAGGACAAGCCGGCCTTCCCAAATTTTTTCTCGTCAAGGATGGAGATCACTTCGGATCCAACGCCAGCAGCTCCGCCTCGCTCAGGAGAGGGATCCCCAAAGCCTGGGCCTGCTTGAGTTTGGAGCCGGGATCCGACCCTACCACCACATAGTCGGTTTGGCGGCTGACGCTGGCGGTCACTTTGCCGCCGCGGCTTTCAATCCAAGCCTTGGCCTGCTGGCGGGAGAGAGTAGGCAGGGTGCCGGTGATGACAAACTTCTTCCCAGCCAGAACCTGGGAGACGGCAGGGGCCGCTTGCCGGGGCAGGGCAGGGATCCCCAGCTCCCGCAGCTCCTGCAGCAACTTCTGGTGGGCGGGATCGGCAAACCAGGCCACCACCGCCTCGGCAATTTCCGCCCCTATCCCGTAGATTTGGGCGATGTCTTCAGCCCTGGCCTGGGCCAAGAGTTCTGGGGCGGGGAAATGCTGGGCCAAAATCTGGGCGGTCACCACCCCCACATGGGGGATCCCCAGCCCGTAGAGCACGCGCTCCCAGGGCTGTTGACGGGAGCGCTGGATGGCCTGCACCAGCTTCTGGCTGGAACGGGATCCCATCCCCTCCAGGCTCTCCAAGTGTTCCGGGGTGAGGCGGTAGAGATCGGCCACGGTGCGCACCCCCAGCTTTTCTACTAACTGGGCCACCCGCTTTTCCCCCAGGCCCTCGATATCCATGGCGTCGCGGCTGGCCCAGTGCTGCAGTTGCCCCCTGATCTTGGCCGGACAAGCTGGGTTGGGGCAGCGGGTTATCGCCTCGCCGGCAGGGCGAACCAAAAGGGTGCCGCACTCGGGACAGTGGCTGGGCAGGCGGTAGGGAACGGCATCGGGGGGGCGCAGCTCCTTGAGGATCCCCACCACCTCAGGGATGATCTCCCCGGCCTTGCGCACGATGGCGGTGTCGCCGATGTGGACATCCAGCTCTTCCAGGCGATCGGCATTGTGCAGGCTGGCGCGGCTGACGGTGGTGCCCGCCAGAAGAACCGGCTCCAGCTCCGCCACCGGCGTGACGGCTCCGGTGCGGCCTACGCTGGCCACGATGGCGCGAATGCGGGTGGGGACTTCCTGGGCAGGGTATTTGAGGGCAATGGCCCAGCGGGGGAATTTTTGCGTAAAGCCGGCCTCCTCTTGCAGCCGCAGGGAGTTGAGCTTCACTACCACACCGTCACAGGCATAGGGAAGCTGGGCCTGCCGCCACCGCTCGTAGAACTGGACCACCTCCTCGAGGCCCCGGCACACCTGGGACAGAGGATTGACGGGCAATCCCAGGTCTTTTAGCCGCTGCAGACACTCCCACTGGGTTTGGGGGGGATCCCCGCTTGGCCACCCCTCCGGCCAGTGGAGAGCGTAGGCAAAGAAGCTGAGCTTGCGGGCGGCAACCACGCGGCTATCCAACTGGCGCAAGGTGCCGGCGGCGCAGTTGCGCGGGTTGGCAAAGGGGGGATCCCCGGCGGAGCATCGCTCCCGGTTGATGCGCTCGAACTCAGCAATGGGGAGATAGGCCTCTCCTCGCACCTCCAGGACCGGCGGGGGAGCGGCGGTTGCCAAGCGCAGGGGAATAGAAGGGATGGCGCGGATATTGGGGGTAATGTCCTCACCTGACTGTCCATCGCCGCGGGTGGCCCCCCGCTGCAGCAGCCCATCCACATAGGTAAGAGCCAGGGCAGCGCCGTCAATTTTCAGCTCGCACACATATTCCAGCTCCCCTTCCTCAGGGGTGCGCCCCAGAACCCGCCACAGGCGCTCTTGCCATTCCTTTAGCTCTTCCAGGTTGAAGGCGTTTTCCAGACTGTAGAGGGGGATGCGGTGGGAAACGGTGGGGAACTGCTCGGCGGGCTTTTCCCCTACCCGCTGGGTGGGGCTGTCGGGGGTGATGAGCTCGGGGTAGGCCCGCTCCAGCTCCTGCAGCTCGCGGTAGAGGCGGTCGTAAACGCTGTCTTCCAGAATGGGGGCATCGTGGACGTAGTAGGCAATGCTGGCCTTCTGCAGCAGAGCGCGCAGCTCGCGGGCGCGCTGTTCCAATTTTGGATCCATACTCTTGTTGCACCGTTGGCTAGGTCTAGCTTAGGTTCAACGCTCTCATCTCTCTCAGGCTGCCGCTGCTCTGCCCCCTTGTCAGCCTAACCCCCAAAAAGCTGGGCAATGCAGATCCCAGCTTGCAGCTGCAGGCGAGATGAGGCGAGAACTCCCCGTAGAAGCGGGCTGGCGGTGCCGGAAGCAGAGGCCGGCTACCACAGCGGTTGCCACCCATGGAGCGCCTCGTAGTGGCGCCTACCTTATTTCCTGCGACTGCAAGTGCCCGTAGGCTTGGGCCGCAGCGGCCATTTCTGCCGCCTTTTTGGAGCGCCCCTCGCCGCGGCCCCAACATTGGCCGTGGCCCCAAACTTCCATGGTGAAGTGCGGCGGGTGTTCCCGGGCAGCCACCAGACGATATTCCGGCAAGGTGCCCCATAGGCGTTGGGTCAGTTCCTGCAGCGCGGCTTTCGGGTTGCGCCGAGTGGGATCCTGGAACCACTGCTCCACCCGTTGGCGAAAGTAGGGATCCAGCCAAGGATGCAGCCGGGCCAGGGTGTGCATGCCCCAGCTCAGGTATAGGGATCCCAACACCGCCTCAAAAGCATCGGCTAAGCGCCGCTCCCGTCCGGCCAGGTCGTTTTGGGAGCTGGATCCCACCTCAAGGTAGCGCTCTAGGCCATGCAGATCCGCCAGTTCCGCCAGGTGGGCATCGCTGATCAGATCCGAGCGAACTGCGGTCAGCTCTCCCACCGACAAGTGGGGATAGGACTGGAACAAGAACTCAGTGGCCAAAATGCGCAGGACAGAATCCCCTAAGAACTCCAGCCGGTCGTTGTTGCGCTGGCCATCCAGAGAAGGGTGAATCAAAGCTTGATCCAACAGATCCCAGCGCAGTTGCTCCAGCCAGGCGGGATCCTTGAACCCCAACCGGTTCAGCAGGTGCTCTAAGGCGCGGCGACGAGGTGGGATCGGCTCAACCATAAAACCTGCGGCAAAATCTCTACACCTAGAATGCTCTCAGTGCTCACCTTGTGCTACAGGAGTAGTATAAGCCTTTGGAGAGGATCCCTGCATGCATGCCCACGCCCACCCTCGCACTCCCACCACCGAGATGGAGGTGACCAGCATTCGTCTGGAGCGGGAACTGAAGCAACGACTGAAGGCGTTGGCCGGCGGCCAGGGCTACCAGGCCTTGATCCGCGAAATTCTCTGGGGCTATGTCTTGCGCCACTCTCAAGAGGCTGCCACCCTCACCGCCGAGGATATTCAGGCCAGTTTCCCCGCCACGGCTCAGCGGCCCCAGCGTTGCGCCCTCACTGGCCAGGCCATCCAGCCACAGGAGCCGATGCTGCTGGGGTTGACTACGGACGGGAAATTGGTTCCCCTCAGCCCTGCCAGCCTCTGATTCTGGAACTCGAGTTAGTCCAGAGAGCCCTGGAGCAACCGACTCGACCGGCTTCTGCTAAGTTCCGCGGATTTCTCGATATCTTCTGGCGCGTTCTTCGGCGGGATCAGGGGCTTGCGCCTTGGCAACGGCCTCTTGCAGTTGTGCCATCACTGCTTCTGGGGGGTCGGCAGAGCGGACGACGTAGAACATCAAGTTAATGGCTTCGGCGGCCGTCAGCTTAAGGTTCTCTTTTTCTTTTGGCACCAGCGCGATCTTGCCGTCTGTTGTCGTAATCGCCGTATGGGATCCTTTGGCAAGAATCTGATACATTTACGCTGAACACTGCTGAGCATTACTGCTCAGCGGTGAAGCGATAGCATTCTGTCCGTTTCCGTTGTCACTACGCGATGCTGACG
>NZ_AUMZ01000001.1:906591-950544 GCF_002760375.1 Synechococcus sp. 60AY4M2 | reverse complement strand
TTTTAAGTTTTGGAGTCTCTGATACATTCACGCTGAACTCTCCTGAACATGGTTCAGGAAAGAAGCGATCCCATCCTGCCTATCTCTGAGCAGGAAGGCGGTATCCCGCAAAGCCCTGAGGAATACCCCCCGAGCGCTTTCCCCCTTCACTTCCCGGCAACCGTTGCGGTGGACTCAAGGATCAGGGGGAAACTTGGTCTACTATATCCCTCTCAATGACTTTTGCCAAACCGCCTAAAGCTCAGTAAATTCAGCAAAGTTCAGGGTTTTGGGGGTTAGAGGCATGCTCTCCAGTTGGCGAAAGGCTCCACCCGGCACGAATGCCACCCCTTTAGACGCCACGAAGTTCTCGATATTTTCTGGCCCGTTCCTCGGCTGGATCGGGGGCTTGAGCTTTGGCAACTGCCTCCTCCAGTTGGGCCATCACCGTCTCTGCCGGTTCAGCGGAGCGGACGACGTAAAACATCAGGTTAATGGCTTCGTTGGCCGTCAGTTTGAGGGTTTCTTTTCCCTTGGGCACCAGCGCGATCTTGCCATCTGTGGTTGTGATGGCTGTGTGGGATCCCTTAGCCAGAATCTCCCCAGCTTTTTCCAGAGTGACAAGCATATCCGTAGCTCACGGCAGCAGGACATCTACTATCCTATCGAATGTCTTGGGGTAAACGTTCCAGAAGGGTCTAAGCCATTTGGCGGATTGGGTGGGTTCATCATGGGTTGCCATGCTCTGCCAGCCAAGCATACAAGTGGGGAAACAACTTTTGATTGGCTGCCGGAAAGGGAAATTGCGACAGCTCCGCCGGCTCGACCCAGCGCACTTCGCTGCATTGCAGGGCTTGAGCTTCTCCGCGCAAATAGCGGCAGATAAAAGCAATAAGGGTGATGGTGAAATGGGTGTAGGCATGTTCGATGGTGGCCAGCGGAGCCACCACCTCAATGTCGATGCCGATTTCTTCTTTCACCTCCCGCACCACACACTCCGCAGGGGTTTCTCCCGGCTCGATTTTGCCGCCGGGGAACTCCCACAGGCCGCTGAGCATGGAGCTTTCCAGCCGCCGATCGATGAGGATCTCTTTCCCTCGCAAAACGATGGCCACCGCGATCTGTTTGTGAGGGCGCGAGGGACGGGGCTCAGACATAGGCAGGTGTTGCTGTTGACCTCGATTGTAGGCAGCGCAATCGGCCTGCCAAGGACATTGGCCACAGCGAGGCTGCCGGGGCCGGCAGATGGTCGCGCCCAAGTCCATCAGGGCCTGGTTAAAGGTGCGCGGCTGCTCGGGATCCAGCAACTGCTGCGAAAGCCGCCACAACAGGGGCAGACAACGGGCCGGCGGCTGGGGCAAAGCCACCAGGCGGGCCAACACCCGCTTGACGTTGCCCTCCAAAATCGGCAGGGGCAGGTCAAAGGCGGCGCTGAGAATGCCGCCAGCGGTGGTGCGCCCGATCCCCGGCAGCGCCAGCACCTGCTCCAGATTCCTGGGAAACTGGCCCCCGTGTTCCTGCATCAGGATTTGAGCAGCTCTGTGCAGATTCAGCGCCCGCCGGTAGTAGCCCAGCCCTTCCCACAGTTTCAGCACTTGTTGCTGCGGAGCCGTCGCCAACTCTGGGATCCCGGGCAGAGCCTCCATCCAGCGCTGAAAGTAGGGGATCACGGTTGCCACCTGGGTCTGTTGCAGCATCACCTCCGCCACCCAAATGGCATAGGGATCCCGCGTGCGTCGCCAGGGCAGATCTCGACCCTGCTGGCAGTACCAACGCTGCAAGGACTGCCGCAGGCGCTGCAAAACTGCGCTGCTCCAACCTAGCGACTGCTCGCCAGCAACCGCAACCTCGGACTCTCTTCCAGTCCGTCGAGAAGGAACCTGGGATCTCAAGCCGCGTAAGCGAAGTGCAACGCCCACCAGATCAGGGCCGAGACCACCCCCGCCACAATGCTGGCCGAGATCAGAACCACAATTGGGCTATCCGCCCCCTTGAACCTCATAATGCCGCGGTTGTAGTCAGCCATTGTTGCCTCCCACCAGCTTCGGCTTTGGGGTGTCGAGGATCTCACTTGGGATACGTGTCGCGATGGGGAAACTCCGTTATCGACCAACCCCCTCATCTCTAGGATAGCCAATTTGGCCCGGATCCGAGCCGCCCCCCAAAGAGGGATCCCCGTCGGGCAAGCCCTACCGCCTCCGCTGGTCGCAAAAGTTAGAGCACAGGAGCCGCCCAGGCAGAGGCTTGGGCAGCCAACTTCCCTGCTATTTAGACAACCTGCCGACGGCGGGACCCTGCAAGAGACAGTCCACCCGGCCCAGCAGGTATAAAAGGTGCCCTCGCAGGGCTCCGCGCCGCCTAGGCGGCTGAGAAGTCGCCTCTCAGGTTTAGCGAGGGAAAACCACCTGGGCCCGCAACTCGCCGGCAGGATTGGCTTGCGTATGGATGTTGAGGTAGTAGGCCCCGGCCAAGAAGCTGGAGACCTGCTCAACAGATAGGGTACGGGCGGTTTGGTTTAAAGTGACCACAGCACTGCCGCTGGCGGAGCTGGGCACCGCTACCGGCGGTACTTCGGCAGCAGGAGATAGGGTCAAGGTAGCCGTAGAGACTACAGCTCCCGGCGCAGGGGTCGCCGAGTTGCTGCTCCCGCAGCCGCTGAGAAACAAGTCAGCAGCTAGGCAGACGCCCCAAAAAGTTTTGAAGACAAAACGAGGCCGCAAGGCCGAATCCAGCAAAAGCGTCAACAATATGGAAAAAGCTCCTCGGTCGGAGAACAAGCCACCTCAAGTACGGAGCAGGCCGAGCTTCGGATTCACCCTCGGAGAACAAGGTCGCGATTGCCTGAGGAGTTGCCCCTGTTTCTCCGCGATCTTCTTCTCGAGGGGCTTCCCAAGAGGTCGAAGCAGCCCGACTGCCGACTCAGGAGGGGTGGAGGGCCGGAGATGGCCAAGCTCCAAAGCTCTCCCTCGCCAAACTTTCCCAAGCCAGGTTCGCCGATCTGTGGGTTTAATTGAACCGGGCTCGCCGGCGCAAGTTCAGTAAAATTGTCGCGATATCGGTCATCAAGACCTTCGTTGGGGCAGTCGTTCTTATGGCGAGGACAGGGGAGGGGAAAGGCAGCAGCTTAGCTCGAGAAAGGTCTCGGGATCCGGTGCGTCGTCAGCGCCGCTTCACTCAGGCTGCCTCCCCTTCTCGCCACTTGCTGCCTGCTCCGGCTGCCGAGGGATCCCTCTTGGCTTCCCGCCCCCAACCGCTGCGCCTCTCTCGCCAAAGAGCCATTGCCCGGATGCGCCAACGAGCTGCCCAGCCTCGCCGCCTGAGGCGGTCTCCGGCCCTGTTGGAGGTGTTGTTGCGAGGCCTGGGCCTCAGCCTGATGTTGGGCCTGACGATGGCTGGCCTATCGCAACTGCTGCAATCGACCACTCCTGCCCGGCCAGAACAGGATGCGATGCAGGAGCTCCCCTCCACCTTGCCCACAGACCTGTTAAGAGGACAGGAAATCCCCGCTTTGCAGGAGCGCTTGGCTGCTCTGGCCGATCAGCCGGGCCTGACAGCAGGAGCCCTGTTCTGGGAGGTGGAAAGCGGCGCCTTTGCCGGGGTGAGGCCGGATCAGGTTTTTCCTGCCGCCAGCGTCATCAAGATCCCGATTCTCCTGGCTTTTTTGCAGGCAGTGGAAACGGGTCAGGTGCGGCTGGACGAGAGGCTGACTTTGAGAGAAGACCTCAGGGGCGGGGGAGCTGGCGTATTGCAGACCCGTCCCCTCGGATCCCGGGTCTCTGCTCTGGAGGCAGCTACCCTCATGAGCACCATCAGCGACAACTTCGCCGCCAACCTCATCATCGATCGCCTCGGCGGTCAGGAAGCCCTCAACCAAAAGTTTCGCCAGTGGGGGCTGCAGCACACGCAAATTTCCTGGTGGCTGCCGGATTTGGAGGGCACCAACACCAGCAGCCCGCGCGACATGGTCTGGCTGCTCAGCCAGGTGGAGCAGGGGCGAATGCTCAGCCGCCGCAGCCGCGACCGCTTTTTGGACATCCTCTGGCGCACGCAGCGGCCCTCCTATTTTCGCCCCAACTTGGGCCAAGAGGTGCGCATTGCCCACAAGACGGGAACTCTCAGGTCGGTGGTGGGAGATGCCGGCATACTCGATTTGCCCAACGGGCGACGCTACGTGGCAGCAGTGTGGGTAAAGCGGGAAACTCCCAACGATCCCAAAGCCGAAGAGCTAATCGCCAAACTCTCCCAGGCTGCCTATGAGTTTTGGTCTGCCGAAGGCGAGCCCACCGCTTCGGCTGCTGCCGATAGCCCGTAGCCCTAGGGGATCGCCCATCCCGGCAGAGCAGCAGCGTCAAAATTAAAAAGTTGGATCTTAAAAAGTTGGATCAGCCAACATCCAAGCCAGAACGGTGAGGTTATGGCCGAGACTCTTCCCCCTTCCCAAGCTCCTCCAGCAGGGGATCCCCTTATCAAACTGGATCAATTTCTCAAGCTGACGGGAGTTGTGCCCACCGGCGGGCAGGCCAAGCAGCTCATCCAGGCGGGGCAGGTGCGGGTCAACGGCGAGGTGGAAACCCGGCGAGGGCGCAAGTTACGCCTGGGGGATGAGGTGGCAGTAGCGGGCCAAGTTTGGCAGGTGGGCTGGGATGGGAAGAGGATCCAGAGCTCTGCCACAGGGGGAGGTCGGGTCTGCCTCTAGTCAGTCAGGGTTTTGCTGAGAAAAACTGTTCGCGTCAGCGGGACGGCGTCCTTACGTTTCAGGGATGCTCAAGAACCACAAGTTGGTAGGCAGCATTGCTGACTGTGGGTTCTATGAGTTTCGGCGACAGCTAGAGTACAAGTGCAAGCTCTAGAGCTGTCAGTTGGTTGTGGTGAACAGGTTCTTCCCTTCCAGCCAACTGTGTTCAAGGCCTACGGCCCGCTGCCGCGAACGACGGGAAGTTACGCCTGTGAAGACTCCTCTGCCCCCCTACATCCCCCCGTATACGGGGGGACTAAGGGGGGGTTGGGCAACCAACGAGGTATGGGTCGTGGAAGTAGAAAGGAAGCAACGACGCTGGACAAAAGTTCGTTTTTGTTTAGCGTTGTGTAAGTCTTGCGGAGCGGCAAGGTCAAGTAGCCGAGCCCTTGCTCCCCAACTGCAACCAACTCCACAACCGCTGACCTAAGCTGGGAACAGTTTTCTTTTCTTTTTCTCGCTGTGCCTGCGTCCCCTCAGCCTCCTGTGCAGCAGGATTTTCCTCCCTTGCCCCCGCCACCTCCCCGCTCTCCGGCTCTAAGGGTGGTGGAGACAGCTTTCTTAGCCAGCACTGCTGCTTTGATCTGGATCTTGAGCTACACGCCGCTGGCCCCGTTTATGCGTCTGTTTTTCCCCATTCCGGTGGCGCTGGCGGTGATGCGCTGGGATCCCCGCACCGGGGCGATGGCGCTGGCGGTCTCTGCTCTGTTGCTGACGGTGCTGATGGGGCCCACGCGCAGCATTCTCTACGTCATTCCCTACGGCCTGCTGGGCTACTGGTGTGCCCGCCTATGGCGGCGGCGCCTTTCCTGGTATGTCTCGGTGGCCAGCGGCGCTGCCCTCAGCGCTTTCGGCCTCGTTTTCCAGTTGCTGCTCTCCTCGCTGTTGGTGGGGGAAAACCTCTGGACTTACGTCACCATCCAACTCACCGGCTTGACCAACTGGCTGCTGGATGTGTCTCTGGCCAGGCTGGGCGTGTACTGGGTGGCAGAACCCTGGATGGTTCAGGTGGTGGTGGCAGGGTTTATCGCCTTTAACTCCCTGGTCTACGTCTTCACGGTGCATTTGGTGGCAGCTCTGGTGATGGAGCATTTCCGCTGTCCGCTGCCGCCGCCGCCGAAGTGGGTGCAATTTTTGCTGGATTAGCAGCCGCCTATACCTCTAAGGTGACTACCGCCATGGGATAAACTTGTAGACCCTACCCCCATAGCTTCTACCCCTGTTCCTGATGAACCCACTGCCCCCTCCTGCCTACCCCTACCAGTTCCGCGCCCTGGGCTTGATCAAGGGATCCCTAAAATCGATCCCGCAGACTTATGCTCAGGCGACGCTGGTTGCCGCCGATGGCGTAGAGTATCCGGCCACCCCTGGCCGCGCGGAGCTGCTGCGCCCTTTCACCTATTGCATCGAGAGCGGCCACACCTACTGGTACTACGTGCAGCCGCAGCCGCGGTCGGGCGGCACTTTGGGCCTGAGCGTTATCCGCATCCTGGCCTTGCCGGAGGAGGAGCAAGATCCAGATCTGGACGAGCCCTTTCTGCCTGCCCCCGAGGATGTAGAGGAGGGCTTTAACATTCGCGGCATCGTCGAGCCCCACGACGGCTTCATCTGGGTGACGGTGCGGCGCAAGCCCCAGGGGAACAAGCAATTCCCCCCCCTGCAGCTGCGTCTGGAAGGGTTCTTGCCGGGGGCCGTCGCCGGCGAGTTTTGGGATCTGTTGGCGGAGCGGGAGGGTCATAAGCTGCTGCTGGTGGATGGCAGCCGCCTCTTGACAGCGGTGGCCTAACTGCCTAAAACTAACCCAACCTGCTACCCCAGATCCCCAACTGATGGTGTCTGCTGCCGGCTTGTCCCAACGGGTTGCTCGTCTCTCTCCTTCCGCAACGCTGTCGATTTCGGCTCTGGCCAAGGCCATGCGGGCAGAGGGTCTGGATGTCTGTATCCTGAGCGCTGGCGAGCCGGACTTCGACACCCCTGAGCACATTCGGGCTGCCGCCATCCGCGCCCTGGAAGAGGGCAAAACCCGCTACGGCCCCACTGCCGGGATCCCCACCCTGCGCCAGGCGGTGGCAGACAAATTGCGCCGAGAAAACGGCTTGGACTACAGCCCCGACCAGATCCTGATTAGCAACGGCGGCAAGCAAACCCTGTTTAACCTGGCCATGGTGCTCCTGGATCCCGGCGACGAGGTGATCCTGCCCGTCCCCTACTGGGTTAGCTATCCCGAGATGGTGGCTCTGGCCGGGGCCAAGGTGGTGCGGGTGGAGACGCAAGAGGGCCAGGGGTTCAAGCTCACCGCCGACCAACTGCGCCAGGCCCTCACCCCCCGCAGCAAGTTGCTCATCCTCAACTCGCCGGCCAACCCCACCGGCGCTGTCTATCACCGGCAGGAGCTGGCAGCTTTGGCAGAGGTGATCCTCTCGGTTCCCCATCTCTATGTGGTCTGCGATGAGATCTACGAAAAGCTGGTTTACGGCCAAGCCCGCCACATCAGCCTGGGATCCCTTTGCCCTGACTTGATGCCGCGACTGATCCTCAGCAGCGGCTTCGCCAAAGCCTATGCCATGACCGGCTGGCGGATTGGCTACTTGGCGGGCCCTAAGCCCATCATCGAGGCGGCCATCAGCCTGCAAAGCCACAGCACCTCCAACGTCTGCACCTTTGCCCAGTACGGCGCCCTGGAGGCTCTCACCAGCCCCCTCTCGGCGGCAGCGGTGGAGAAGATGCGCCAAGAATTCTGGCAGCGACGGGATCTGATGGTGCAAGGGATCCGCACCTTGCCGGGGGTGACTTTCCCGGAGCCGGAGGGCGCATTTTATGTGTTTGTCAACATCGGCCAAACCGGCTTGGGTTCGGTAGAGTTTTGCCAACGGCTGCTCAAAGAACATCACGTGGCCGCCGTGCCGGGGGTGGCCTTCGGGGCAGAGTCCTACATCCGCCTCTCCTATGCCGCCGACCGCGCCACGCTTGAAAAAGGACTGGAACGGCTGCACCGCTTCCTGTCTTCCCTCTGAGGGGGCAGGAGGAGGGCTGAAGACAAGGGCTGGCCGAGACTTCTCTACAAAACGGTGGCGCAGCAAACCAACAGCAGGGGCTGGTGCCTGGCAGAGGCAGGAGAAGACTCTTGGCTCAGGCCTACCGTGAAGTCCTCGAGGCGATGCTGAGGGAGCGCTAAGATGGCTCCCACCCAAAAGTCTCCCAAAAAATTGCCCGCTGGCTTTACCCTCAAATGGTCTGCCGAGAGTGTGGAAAAGCTGGGATCCCTCTTGCCGGGCGAGATCTTGCTGGCAGTCCTGCTGGACCATTGGGAGCAACTGCCCAAAGCATTGCAACAAGAGTGCCTGCTGCAGGCCCACCGCATTCGCGTGGAACGGCTGGTGGTCAGCCAAAACTTCACCATCGCCACCATTGAGCAACTGCTAAGCAACTGTTGAACGAGACCCGTTGATCCCGATCCGCTCGGTGGGAATTCCGCTCCAAAGGATCTCTGTCCTAGAGTGCCAGGCAACGGCAGAACCACGTCCTGTGCTACGGTCAGAGTAGGTTAGTGCTCTTCCCCGGCTTTTCAACCTGTGCTCCCTCCCCCGCTAGCGGACGGCCATCCCAGCCTCTCTCTTTTCTACTCCTCGCTAAAGCTCTCCATCGTCTGCGAAGCAGCAGCAGGGCAGCAAGGGGAGTGCCATCGCTATTTTTTAAGGGTCGCATAGCGTCAGCGCGCTGTGAGACGAGCGGGTTTTGATTGGAGCACTTACTTCTTATGAAAGCAGTGGACTTGGCCAAAGCTATCCAGCAACGGCGCACCTTCGCCATTATTTCCCACCCCGATGCCGGGAAGACCACCCTTACGGAAAAGCTGCTGTTGTACGGGGGGGCGATTCAAGAAGCAGGGGCGGTGAAGGCCCGTCGCGCCCAAAAGCGGGTTACCTCCGACTGGATGGAGCTGGAAAGACAACGGGGCATTTCCATTACCTCGACTGTGTTGCAGTTTGACTACCGCAACATTCGCCTCAACTTGCTCGATACTCCCGGCCACCAAGACTTCAGCGAAGACACCTACCGCACCCTGGCGGCGGCTGATAACGCTGTGATGCTAGAAGACGCCGGCAAAGGGCTAGAACCCCAGACCCGCAAGCTGTTTGAAGTCTGTCAACTGCGGAAGTTGCCGATCTTTACCTTCATCAACAAGATGGATCGCCCCAGCCGGGATCCCCTCGAGCTGATGGACGAAATCGAGACGGAGCTGGGCCTCAAGCCCTATCCTGTAACCTGGCCGATTGGCTCAGGGGAGCGCTTCACAGCTTTGTTTGACCGGCGGACTCAGGAGTTTCACTTCTTTGAGCGAGTCTCGGGGGGGCGGCTGCGGGTCAAAGATACCGTCGTTAAACTCGGGGATCCGCAAATTGAAGAACTGATTGAAAAGGATCTCTATTACCAATTTAAAGAAGAGCTGGAGTTATTGGATGGCCTCATGCCCAGCTTGGATCTCAAACAGGTTCATGCTGGCCAGCAAACCCCCGTCTTTTTCGGCAGCGCCATGACCAACTTTGGGGTGGAGCTGTTTCTCAATGCGTTTATCGAGTACTCCCTGCCGCCAATGCCCCACGAGAGCACGGCAGGGCTGATCCCACCCGAACATCCTGAGTTCACCGGCTTTGTCTTTAAGCTGCAGGCCAATATGGATCCCCGCCACCGGGATCGCATTGCTTTTGTACGCATCTGCTCCGGTAAGTTCGAGAAGGACATGGTGGTCAACCATGCCCGCCTCAATCGCCCCATCCGTCTCTCCTATCCCCAAAAATTGTTCGCCCAAGAGCGCATCTCCATCGATGAAGCCTATCCTGGCGATGTCATCGGCCTCAACAACCCCGGCATCTTCAGGATTGGGGATACCATCTACACCGGCCCGAGGTTGCGCTACGCCGGGATCCCCAGCTTTTCGCCGGAGCTATTTGCCTATCTGAAAAATCCCAACCCCTCCAAGTTTAAACAGTTCCAGAAGGGGGTGGCGGAGCTGCGGGAAGAAGGGGCGGTGCAGATTATGTATTCCCTCGACGAGTCGAAACGGGATCCGATCGTGGCGGCAGTGGGCCAGTTGCAGTTTGAGGTGCTGCAGTACCGCCTGGAACACGAATACAATGTTGAAACCCGACTGGAGATGCTGCCCTACACCCTGGCCCGCTGGGTAGAAAACGGCTGGGAAGTCCTCCAGAATTTCCCCAGCCTGTTTAACACCCTCATTGTCAAAGACATTCAAGATAGGCCGGTTCTCCTCTTTAAAAACGAGTGGACCTTGCAGCAATTTATCAGCAGCAACCCCAAAATTAAGCTGAGCAAAATTGCTCCCATCGCGGATCTTGGCCCCGAATCCAAGGACGGCTCCTAAGGCCACTCAGAGCAACCTTCTCCGGGAACCTGCAAGTTCCGCTACCTGACCAAAGCTTTGCTGCTGTCTGGGATCGGGGTTGACATCTTCTCGCTGCCTGGCAATCTCGTTTTTGTAGATCCCAGCAATTTCTTTTTCTTCTTTTTTGGGTCATGCTTGCCAGGTCTTATTTCCAAGGCAAACCCATGGCAGTCGATAAACCGCTTTGCGACCGCTCGTTGTGGGGGCTGGATCCGCAGGCTATTTTTTTGAATCACGGCTCCTACGGCGCGACCCCGAAAACGGTGCTGCAGGCCCAGCGAGCCTGGCAAGAGCGCCTAGAGGCCCAGCCGGTACAGTTTATGGGGGAAGAGCTGCCGCGGGCTTTGCGGGCGGCGGCGGCAGAGCTGGCCCAGTTTGTTGGGGCTGAGCCTGAAAACCTTGTGTTTGTGGAAAATGCCACCGGCGGCGTCAATGCCGTGCTGCGCTCGCTGTCGTTTCGGCCAGGGGATCAGATCGCCTACACCAGCCACAGCTATGGGGCCGTCCGCCAGGCGTTGCGCTATGTCTGTGAACGCTGGGGGGCGGTGCTGGCGGAAGCCCAGGTTCCCTTTCCGATTGCGGGGCCGGAGCAGGTTTTGGCGGCGTTTGCGGCCATTCTCACCCCCCAGACTCGGCTGGCGGTGCTGGATCACCTCACCTCGCCCACGGCTCTGGTCTACCCCTTGGCGGAGCTGATTGGCCTCTGTCGAGAGCGCGGGATCCCAGTCTTGGTGGACGGGGCCCATGCGCCGGGGGTTCTCCCGTTGGAGTTGGAAAGCTTAGGAGCCGATTGGTACACCGGCAACGCCCACAAGTGGCTGTTTGCCCCCAAAGGCTGTGCCTTCCTGTGGGTGGCCCCCCACCGCCAGGCCCAAACCCATCCCCTGGCCATCTCCCACGGCTACGGGCAAGGGTTCACAGCCGAGTTCGACTGGGTGGGCACCCGCGATCCCAGCGCCTGGCTGGCCATCTCGGCAGCCCTGGCCTTTATCCAGGAGCTGGGGGTGGAGAGGCTGCGCCAGCACAACCACACGCTGCTGCTGCAGGCGCGGCAGGTGCTCTTGGAACAATTGGAAGGGATCCCACCTGCCCCGGAGCGGATGCTGGGCTTTATGGCCACCCTGCCCCTGCCACCCTTCTGGCAACAGTGGATCCCGGAGCTGCCTTTGGCGGAGCGGGCCCGCCGCCTGCACGACTACCTCTGGCAGGTGCACCGCATCGAGGTTCCCATCCTTCCCTTTGCCGGGCAGCTTTGGGTGCGCATCTCGGCCCAGGTCTACAACCACCTGGCTGAGTACGAACAGTTGGCGCTAGCCTTGCAGCGGCTGCCGGAGTGATGTGCGCCCTCACCCCCAACCCCTCTCCCTCCGGGAGAGGGGAGATGGAACGGTCTCGCCACCCCCGTCTTGGGTTTGGGTTGCCGGGAAAGTTCGGCTAGAGTCAGATCAGTAGCTGCGTTCACTTCTTGCTCGGATCCTCATGCTCTCTCTGGCTGCCACGCAAGCCCATCTAGGCCCGATCGATCTGGATCGCCTGCTCACGCCTGAGATCCAGCGGCCAGCCCGCTACCTGGGGAAAGAGTTCGGCGCCGCCCACCGCCCCTGGGAGTCGGGGCGGGTGCGGTGGGTGCTGAGCTACCCGGAGCTGTACGAGGTGGGGGCCTCCAACCTGGGCCACCTCATCCTCTACAACATCCTCAACGCCCAGCCAGACCAGTTGTGCGACCGCACCTACCTGCCGGGACCGGATCTGGCGGCCCGGATGCGGCAGTTGCAGATCCCGCTGTTTGCCGTAGAATCGCGCCGCCCCTTGCGCGCTTTCCACATCATCGGCTTCAGCCTGGCCTACGAGCTGGGGGGCACCAACATCTTAGAGATGCTGGATCTGGCCGGGATCCCCCTCAAATGGTGGGAGCGCCAGCCCTTTACCCCGCAAGAGTGTCCCCTGATCTTTGCCGGCGGGCCCACCGCCACCTCCAACCCAGAGCCCTTTGCCGACTTTTTCGATTTCTTTGTCTTCGGGGATGGGGAAGAGGTGCTGCCGGAGATCGGCCAGGTGCTGGCTCAATCTCTAGCCAAGCCCCGCCGCGAGGTGCTCTTGGAGCTGGCCCAGGTGCCGGGGGTGTATGTGCCCCAGTTTTACGAGGGGATCCCGCCCCGCCCCATCGTGCCCGGCGTGCCGGAGCGCATCCGCCGCCGCGTGGCCCTGCCCCAACCGCAGTACTCCATTGGCCTAGTACCGCTGGTGGCAACCGTCCACGACCGCCTGGTCATGGAAGTGCGGCGCGGCTGTACCCGCGGCTGTCGCTTTTGCCAACCCGGCATGCTCACCCGCCCGGCTCGCGATGTGGATCCGCAAGCGGTGGTGGAGGCGGTGGTGCAGGGCCTGCGCAAAACCGGCTACAGCGAATTTTCCCTTTCTTCCCTCAGTTGCTCCGACTACCTCTCCCTGCCGGCGGTGGGGGCCGAGCTGCACAACCGCCTGCTGGGGGAGCACGTCGCCCTCTCGCTGCCCAGCCAGCGGGTGGATCGCTTCGATGAGCAAATTGCCGCCATCATGAAGGGATCCCGCCGCTCGGGGCTGACCTTTGCCCCAGAAGCCGGCACGCAACGGCTGCGGGACATCATCAACAAGGGTCTTAGCGATGTTGACCTCATTCGCGGCATTCGCACCGCCGTCCAGGAGGGCTGGGACAAGATCAAGCTCTATTTCATGATCGGCCTGCCGGGAGAGACTGACGCCGATGTCATTGGGATTGCCCGCACGGTTGAGATGCTGCAGCGAGAATGTGCGGCCTTGGGTCACAAGAAGGTGGAGTTTACCCTCACGGTCTCCAACTTTGTCCCCAAGCCCCACACCCCCTTCCAGTGGCACCGGGTGGACTACGCCGACGTGCAGCGCAAGCAGGCCTTGCTGCAAAGGGAACTGCGGCGGCTGCGGGGAGTCAAGGCCCACTTTACCGATATTCGCTTTAGCATCCTGGAGGACTTGATTGGCAAGGGGGATCGCTCCCTGGGCCGCATGATCGAGCAGGCCTGGCGGGCCGGCGCCGGCCTGGACGCCTGGTGGGAAAACATCGACGCCGCCTATGCCGCCTGGGTCAAGGCCTACTGCGGCGAAGCGGTGGATCCCAGCGCCGATCCGGTTGCCCTCTGCGCCCATCTCCCCATGCGCGAATTGGGCCTGGAGGATCCCTTGCCCTGGGATCACATCGATACCGGCATCGACAAAAAATGGCTGCAGAAAGACTACCGCCGCGCCCTGGAAGCCATCACGGTGGAAGACTGCTCCTTTGAGAAGTGCTCCGCCTGCGGCATCTGCGGCCCCGGCTTTGGCCACAACATCGTCATCCCGCCCCCGCCCGTCCCACCCCTGCAAAGCCGGCCCACCCCCACCCCAGATCCCCTGGAGCCGCAGCCGCCCGCCCAGCGCTTCCGCATCACCTACGGCAAAACTGGGGATCTGCGCTGGCTGGGCCACCTGGATCTGATGCGGCTGTGGGAACGGGCCTGTCGGCGAGCGGGGCTGCCTCTGGCCTTTAGCGGCGGTTACCACCCCATGCCCCGCCTGGCTAACGCCAACGCCCTGCCCATCGGCCAGGAAGGCTATGGGGAGATCCTCGATCTGGAACTCCTGGCCCGCCCCGGGGCTCCCTTTACCCCGGAGGAGCTGCGCGCCCTGCTGGCCGAGCAACTGCCCCCCGAAATTCCCATCCAGGCCATTCAAGAGATCGGCCTGCGGGATCCCTCGGCTACCGAAGCGGTTTACGCCGCCGAATATCAACTCAGCGTGAGCTGCGAGTTGCCCGAAGCCGACTGGCCGACCTGGGTTACCCAGATCCTGGATGCGCGGGAAATTTGGATTGAAAAATCCACCAAATCCGGCAAACCCTGTCGCTTCAACGCTCGCCCCCTGCTCTACTACCTGGAGTTTCAGGGCCTGGCCCCCGACGGCAGCGCCCGCCTCCTCTACCGCGGCAGTTGCCGCAACGACGGCGCTTACCTGCGGCCCAATCAACTCGTGCAAATGGCCGAGTCCTTGGGCTTGCCCCGCTGGACGCTACAGATGGCCAGGCGGCTGCGTCTGCTGTGGCAAGACGGCACCTCCGATCCCGACTGAGGAGCGGCCTCAGGATCGACCGGACAAAAAGGAGACCAAGGCTGGGCTCTGCCCCTGTCTGGAGGGGGGGATCCGACAGGCGCTATGTTGTCTATTGCTGGCTTCTGCCGCTGCGGAGCTTGCCGGGATCAACTTGGCCAAAGGCAGGGCAGGCAGCAGGCAACAGTTTGATCGGATTCTGAAATGGAGACCCAGAAGGATAGCTTGGCGGCCCTGTACTTTAGTTAGTACGGTGCGGAAAAGCCCGCAAGCAACTTCGGTTGCTCGCCAATGGTGCTCAGGGAGTTAGTATACTTGTTGATGAGGCGTACCGTTTCCAGGCGAGCACCTAATCACGGTGAAAAACCCGACCGGTGGCAAGCGCCGAGGAGATGTCAACGTCTCAACCAACCTGATCAGAAAAGGTAAGCAGAACCTTGGAACTTTGCCCCAAGGAACTGTCCAGAGGCGGCTTGACAACGCCTTTACGAGTTCGTCTGTGGACTGCGTAAGAATCCCCCGCTTTCAGGCGGAGGGAGTGTCAACCCTAACTCAGTACCCAGGGCAGGTAACGGGCGCAACAGGGCCCAGTCGATAGGCGGTACAGAGAGGTGTGCCCCTGTGGCCTGGCTCTAGCACTATATTTTTTCTCCTGAGAAGGTGTTTCTTTCCGCGTGCAAACCCTGTCTTTCTGTGGATCTAGGCTGGCACGATTGGGGTTCTGCCACGAACCATCGTCTAATCTCTTCTGGGATATCTGAGGCGGAGGGGTGTCATCTTGCCTCCTGAGCCTATCCATCAATCCCCATGCAAATCCCACCCAATCCTAAGGATCCGATGAGCTTGGACTCACCTCATCAATGGTGGAGTGGAAGCCCAGCAAATCGGTCATCCTCCGTCAAAGCAGAGCTTAGGGTAATGGACAGCCTCATGATGAATCGATTCTGGCTAAAAAAACTTGAGCGGATCCCGCCAAAAGGACAGCGCCTCGCCGCAAGGAGGGTTCAATCCACAACCGCAGGCCCTGGGGGCGGGGAGGAACGTTAATGCCCAGGCAGATTGTAATTGATGAGCAACACCGCGTCGCTGCTGTTTTTGCCGAAGACCAAGTCCAAGAGCTGATCGTTGCCAGTGGCACCTACCAGGTGGGAGACGTCTACGTCGGGATCGTCGAGAACGTCCTGCCCAGCATCGACGCTGCCTTTGTCAACATTGGCTCCGGCGAACGCAACGGGTTTATTCACGTCAGCGACCTAGGCCCGCTACGCCTCAAGCGCAACCATGCCTCCATCTCGGAGCTGGTTCTGCCACAGCAAAAGGTGCTGGTGCAGGTTATGAAGGAGCCCACCGGCAACAAAGGGCCACGCCTCACCGGCGATCTGGCCTTTCCAGGGCGGTACTTGGTGCTGCGACCCTACGGCAAAGGGGTTCATCTGTCCCGCCGCATCGAGGATCGGGAAGAACGCAATCGCCTCAAGTCGCTGGCTATTTTGATCAAACCCCCCCAGATGGGCCTGTTGGTGCGCACCGAGGCCGAGGGGGTGTCTGAAGAGGCGATGATCGAAGACCTGGAGCAATTGAAAAAGCTCTGGGAGGATATTCAACAGCAGTATCAGGCGGCACGGGGTCCGGGGCTGCTCAGCCGAGATGACGATTTTATCCAGCGAGTGCTGCGGGATGTCTACTCGGAGGACGTCAACCGCATCGTTACCGACTCGCCGGCAGGGGCGAAGCGGGTGCGTAGCTATTTGCAAGGTTGGAACAAGGGCCAGATGCCGCCCGGTATTGTGGTCGATGCCCACCGCGAACCCACCCCCATCCTGGAGTATTTCCGGGTCAATGCAGTCATCCGGCAGGCGCTGCGACCCCGGGTGGATCTCCCCTCCGGCGGCTACATCGTCATTGAGCCCACCGAAGCCCTGACGGTGATCGATGTCAACTCTGGCTCTTTCACCCAATCGGCCACCTCTCGCGAGACAGTGCTGTGGACCAACTGTGAGGCGGCTACCGAGATTGCCCGTCAACTGAGGCTGCGCAACATTGCCGGCGTGATCGTGGTGGATTTCATCGACATGGATTCCCGCCGCGACCAGTTGCTGGTTTTGGAGCACTTCAACAAGGCCCTCTCCAGCGACAAAGCTCGCCCCCAGGTGGTTCAGTTGTCGGAATTGGGGCTGGTGGAGCTCACCCGCAAGCGGCAGGGGCAAAGCCTTTACGAGATCTTCGGCCACTCTTGTCCTACTTGTGAGGGGCTAGGGATCCTGGCCCGCCTGCCAGGAGCTGAGCCAGGACGGCTGTTGACGGTCGAAAGTGGCCTGCCGGTAACGTTGCCCACTGAGGGGGAGGACGGTTCCAGCCCAAGCCTGCTCCAGGAGGGCGACTCGCAGCGGGCGGGCCTGCGGCTGGGGAGCAATGGGGTGTCGCGAACCGAAGGCCGTGTCTCCCTGAGCCGCTCCCGTACTGCCCCAGAACAGCGACCGGATCTGGAGGAATCGCGAATTGAGGTGGGGCGCAAACGCTCCCGCGACGAGTGGGTGGATCCCCGCGTAGGCCAGCGCCCGGTTTCCCGGAGCGGAGAGGCAGAAGGGGGCAGTCTGGAGGTGCCTGGGGAAGATCTCTTGCAGCCGGCAGGGGGCGGGGCGGAGCAGAAGCGCAAAGAATCCCGGCGTCCCAGCCGGGGAGAAGATGGGGAAGAGCAGGGCTCCCACAGAGACCAGCCTACCGCGGGGCGATCCGCTCGCGCCGGTGGGGTGGAGTCCTCAGAAAGCCGTCCAGCCCGGCAAGCCATTACTGTGGAGATGACCCCCTTGCAACAGCGGGTCTACTCAGAGTTAGGGCTGTCGCCGCTGTTGCTTCTGGATCAGCCACCGCCCTCGGGCCGCGACACGGTGGTTATGGTGGCCCTGCCGGGCACTGTAAAGATGGCCAGCCCGGAAGAGGCGGAGGCCGGTGCAACTTCTGCCAACGGCACGGCGGAGACGGTTGCCCCTGAAGCCGCAGCTTTGCCGGAGCAGGAGCCGGTAAATACTCTTCCCCCGCCAGCACCCTCCGAGCCGCAAACTCCTCCGCCTGTATCATCGACGGCGGAGCCGCCGGCAACGGTGACGCCCCAGGAGGTAGTCATCGACCCGTCTCAGCAATCTCCGGCGGCCTCCAGACGACGGCGCTCCCGCAGCAGCTAGCCGGCCCGCTGAGCCCGGGAGCAAACCTCGCCGTTGGTCGGTTGGCTCGGTCAAGAGGATGGTTGGCTCCGGAGTTGGGGGTGTGGACAAGGTGGTGCAGCCCAGCCTGAAGTGGGAGGGATCCCTGTGGCAACAGGGGATGCGGCGGGTGGCAGGCGTGGATGAGGTGGGGCGGGGGGCCCTGGCGGGGCCGGTGGTGGCGGCGGCGGTGATTTTGCCGGCCCATCTGGATCCGGAGGCGCTGTCAGGGGTGAGAGACTGCAAACAACTGCGCCCGCCGCAGCGCGCCCACTGGGCGGAGCGGATTGCCCAAGTAGCCCTGGCCGTAGGCATTGGCAGCGCCTCTGCCGCCGAGATCGACCAGCTCAACATTCGCCAGGCCACGCTGCTGGCCATGCAACGAGCTCTGGCGCAGGTGGGGGAAGTGGAGCACATCCTGCTGGATGGGTTGCCGTTGGCAGAGCTGGGATCCCGGCAGACGGCCCTGGTCAAAGGGGATCAGCTTAGCCTCTCCATCGCCGCCGCTTCCATCGTGGCCAAAGTCTGGCGGGATACCCTGATGCAGAGCTGGGATCACCAGTACCCCGGCTACGGCTGGCGCACCAACGTCGGCTATGGCACGCAGGAGCACCGACTGGCGCTGCAGCGCTTGGGGCCAAGCCCCCAGCACCGCCGTAGCTTTGCCCCCCTGCGAGACTTGCAGGCAGGCGAAATTGGAGGGTAGGATAGAGTCCACGTACTGCCCACGTAGCTCAGCGGACTAGAGCACTGGGTTCCGGTCCCAGGGGTCGGAGGTTCGAATCCTTTCGTGGGCGTTTCTTCCAGAAGCAGACAGCGAAGGAGCACTTCTCTCAGCAGGATCTGGATCTAAGCCTTAGCTAGGGGCTCGCAGTGGGTTCTGGTAGCACATAAACGGACTCCACCTGGCCTCCTGCTGCTGGCACGGCCTGGATGGTGCCTTTTTCGATGTGATAGATGACTTTTTCTGCTTGCAACTGATTTTCCCCTTGGCGGATGGTGACCTGGCCCTCCAGCTCGATCCGCTGCTCCCGGCTGTAGTACACCGCTCTCTGGGCGCGGGCCGTGAGGCGCTCGGCGGGAAAGCTGAGGGTGACATTGCCGGTGGCTACAAACACCCCCGTGTTGGCATTGGCCTCCTGGACATCGGCGCTGATGCTGAGGGCACGCGGGTTTTGCCCCCAAGCCAGGCTGGGGATCGCCAGCAGCAGCGCCACCCCCACCGCCCAGGCTACCCCCCTTAGCTGGCACCTGTTTTTCTGCTCAAGGTCGATCCCGACCGCCATGCGCATCACCCCAATCAAACCACCCCACCTGCCAGTCTAGCCCGGGATCCCTGGCCCCGCTGGCGGGGCAGCGCGTTAGTCCTTACCATTTCCTCCCTTGGGCAGGCCTTGGGCCAGTTGCTTTTCCAGCTCGCTGACCCGCTGCAGTAACTGGCGGTTGGTTTCCAGCAGCTCGCGGGCTTGGCTGCTGAGATAGGGATCCGATTCCCACCAGTTGATCCCAATCTCCTTGGCCTTGTCCACCGAAGCGATCAGCAGCCGAATGCGCACATTGAGCAGCTCCACATTGCCCACCGAAACGGTGATATCCCCGGCGATGACAATCCCCTTGTCCAAAACCCGCTCCAAGACATCGGCCAGAGAGGAGCCATGCGTTGCCGTGGCCAGGGGTTGAGAGGTAATAGGCACAGAGAATTTCCCTCCAAAGTGTGCGAAAGCATACAAATATCAGCCGGGCAGTTGATCCAGCAAATAGTTGAGCACCTGGGCTCCTTCCTCGTAGCGCTTGCCGGCCCTGGGCAACAGCACGTCGGCGCACAGAGCGCGAAAATCGGCATTGTCCTTGCTCACCGCCAGCTCGTGCTCCTTGACAATGCGTCCGATCATCAGACAACTGCGCAGGCTGGGGTGGCGGGTCAGATCCAATTTGCGGCGAAAAGCGCGGACGATGTGGACGATCTTGAGCGCATCAGGGGCAGAGAGACCGATGCGCGCGGTGAGGATCTCCTTTTCGGTCTCGATATCCGGCTCGCCGATATCGATGGTGATCATCCGATCCAGCAGCGCATCCTGGGCCTTGTGAACTCCGGTGTATTCCTCTGGGTTGGAGGTGAAGATGGCCCGGAACTGGGGATGCACCCGCAGATACTCCGAGCGGTTGCTGTCCGGCGGCAACACCAGCAGCCTCTCTTCCAAAGCGCTCAGGAGGGCGTTGTTGGCCTCCGGGCGGGAGCGGTTGAACTCGTCGTAGATGAGGGTGAACCCCTCGCGGCAGGCCAAGGTGAGGCGGGCATCCACCCAGCGCTGCTGCACATCCTCCTCCGTCTTCACCACCGAGTGGATAAAGTTGTCCACCACCCGCCGATGGGTAAAGCCGGTGCGCCCCCCGATCAGGTCGGAAGAATCGAAGCGATCGTCGCCGTAGATCAGCATGATGGGACGGCCCAGCAGGCTAGCCAGATGCATCGCCAGGGTAGTCTTGCCCGTGCCCGAAGGGCCCCGCAGATGCACCGCAAAACCCGATTGCAGATAGCGCAAAGCGCGGCGGGTAATCCGCTCGATGTAAGGAGTGTTTACGAACTGGCGGGGACGCGCCTGCAGAACCGTGGCCATAGCAATACCCAACTCTCAATTGCCTTGACGCTCTTGCCTCGACTATAGCGGCAACGGTCTTCTTGCGCTCACAGGTGTTAGGCCGGGATCAGATGGCAACCGTCGCTGACACCATACGCCGCAAGGTGGCCAGGATCTCGGAGGGATCCACCCCCAGATCCACCGCACCGCGGGCCAGCAGATCCCGCACCCGCTCCCGATCCCCGATCACCTGCAGCAAAGTTAGATCGGGAGCCTGCGCTTGCAGGTTGGTTACATAGTTGTTGACGTAGGCCATGATGCGATCCGAACTTGCCTCCTGCGGGGGCGCGGGCCGAACTGGAGCAGGTTCAGGTGGTGGCGGAGTCACCACAGGCTGAGGGGGAGGAGGAGCCGCCTCTTCTGAGACCGCAACCACAGGCTTTGGCAGGGAAACCTCAGCCGAAACCGTTTTCGAGGCATTGGCCGAGCTCTCAGACTTTTCACCTTCCAAGCCCTCAGAAGGGATGATGGGTTGGGCCTCTGGGATCCCATTCCCCCAGACCTGCTCGTGCAACGCCCTGCGGAAAGCCGCCAAAGCTTGCCGCAGAGCCTGGGCCTCTGCCCGCTGATCCTGAGCGACCTGAGCCAGCTCCTGCCGCGCGAGCTGCTGCAAAGCCTGTACCCGCTGCCGCAACTCAGCATAAAAAGACTGGCGAGCTTGTCGAGTTTGGCCGGCCATGGTCTGCCGGGCCTGTGCACAGGTGCTCAGCAATCTCCCCACCGTCGCTGTCAAGTTGGCTTGAAAAGTCTGCAGCTCCTGCTGCTGGGCCTGCGATTGGGCGGCTCGCTCTTGAGCCATGCGGGAGAGAAGCTCCGCCACCGCTTTGACCCGCTGGGCCACAGCCTCCATGCGAGAATGCTCGTCCAAGGCCCGCTGCGCCGCCCGGCTCTGGTTGAAGCTCTTCAGTTGCCTACGGGTTTGCTCCCTCTGTTGCCGGATTGCCTCTTGTCGTTCCCGGCGGCGTTGCTCCAGCTCGGCTATCAGAGCTCGGTGCTGCTCCAGACGCTGCTGCCGGGATTGACTGAACAAACTTTGATTCTGGGCCACCCGTTGGTTGTGGGCCATGGCCCACTGTTCCCGCAAACTCATGGCGCTCCCTCTCTCCTGTTGGTTTTTACTTTGACACTCCCACCGCCTAAAGGCGGGGGATTCTTACGCAGTCCACAAAAGAACCCGTAATGGCGTTGTCAAAGCGCCTCTAGACAGTTCCTTCACGCAAAGCCCCAAGGTTCTGCTGACTTTCTTAAGCAGGTTGGCGGCAGCATTTGCCTCAGCGTTGACCAACCACCCCTTTGCCGTTTGGTACAGGCCCCGCTTGACACGCTTTCCAGAGGGTCTCCACCCGTCGGGTTTTTCACCATAACTAGGTAGCCCATCTCCATCTAGGAAGCTTGCCTGCGAGCTGTACGCCTCCTCTACCTCAATAAATTCAATGCCATAATGCTGACTACCCTTTTGTGTGGGTCAGGGGCACTACGGCCTTTTTCCCTTCTCCCAGATAGCTGGCTTCGGCACTTGCGTGGCAATGCAAACCGGCAGGCCGCACAAGTCCTCCACCTGGGAGCGGGAATAGCCGGGCTGTTGGTCGGTCAAAGTTGGCCAGAACTGAGCAAAGCGAGGCAGAGACTCTACCCTGGTCCCTGCCTCACTAGCCACCTGCTTCGACAGGACTGCCAAGCCATAGCGGCTGCGGGAGGCAGCTGCCGCCTCTTTACAAGTGGCTGAAGACGGCCAGACTTAGACGGCAGGGGCAGCAGCAGTAGCCGTCAGGCCCACCGCCTCGGCGTATTTCAGGTAGGTTTCCACCGAAGCCACGACAACGCGAGCTTCAATGGCCAACAGCTCGATCCCCACCAGAGAAACCCGCACCCAGGCATCGACCACGATCCCTTTGTCCAAAATGCGGTCGATCACTTCGGCCAGGCTGGAAGAAGAGTTCACTTTCTCAACTGCCATGACGATCTCTCCTGCACTGATGATGGTTGGATGGTTGAAGACGAATCGGCGGCAAAATTGCAGGTTGGAAGGGATCCTAACCTTGGATCGGCCCCCTGGGGTAACACCCGCCCCTTGTATCACCCCAGCCCCATTGTGCTGGCTTTTTTCGGGGAGAACACCCGTAGATTCGCTTAAAAAACGTGACGGGCTGACAAGAGTCGCCGTCTCCTCCGAGCGCCACCCCCCCTTCATAGTACCCGCTGGTAGAGAAAATGGGTCAAAGGGTGAGAGCGTCCCGGGGAGAGGCCCTCAAGTCAGGGTGCGGGCCGGCAGGGATCCCCTATACTGAGAGCAGTGCGCTTGCCGACATGCCGTCCTTCCGCTGGCCAAGAGGGCTGCTGTGACCGAGTTCAACACCGGGATCCCAAGCGTGCGTCGCCTGCAGCGGGTGATCCGGGATCGGGAAATCGTTGAGGTTAAGCTCAATACCGGCGATGTCTTCGTCGGCCAGTTGCGCTGGCAGGATCCCGACTGCCTTTGTTTGGCCGACGCTGAGGGACAAGAATCGCTGCTGTGGCGCTCCGCCATCGCCTTCGTCAAAGTCAGACCTCCCTCCTAAACCCAAACCCCTGCAGCCCTTGGCCGTCGCTGGCTTCCCGGCGGCAAGGGTTTCTTTGGCGCACCTATCGACAGCTCTGGCCAAAGCCCCCGGCGAAAAGGCTATGATTCAGCAAGAAGTGTGAAAAAATTTACCCTCCTCCCCTCTAGCCATGTCAACCGGCCCCATCGAGCTTGCCCTGCAACCTGTCGCCCAGCGGCATAACCACTACAGCCGCGAGGATTTTTTTCGCTTCGACCGCTCCCAGGGATCCCTAGTAGACTGGACGGGCGCGCGCAACGTCTTGGTAAGCGAGGATTTTATCCTAGGTTTGCAACAGGGCCTGGAAGAAGAAGTGGGGGATGCCTCGGCCTCCTTGATGTACACCATTGGCCGCGAGTGGGGCCGCAACGATGCAATCCACTTCTCCCACTGGTTTGAGGAAGAGTATCGGCGCAAACCCAAGCAGAGCCACCTGATGTTCCTCTTGGAAACCTGGTGGTGGCCCTTGACCTCGCAAGGCTGGGGGCGCTGGGAGGTGGAGACCGAGAGCCGGCGGCAGGGGTTTATTTTTATCAACCTCTTTGACTCCGCCGTGGCCCGCACCCTGGGGGATGTGGGCAAGCCGGTTTGCCATCTCTACGCTGGCTTATTTGCCGGGTTTTTCAGCGCCATGGTGGAACGGCAGCTCAACTGCATCGAGATCCAGTGCTACTCCATGGGAGAAAGCTACTGTAAGTTTTTGCTCGGCAGCAAAGATCGCATCGATGCGGCTGCCTTTTGGCTCAACGAAGGGGCCAGCGCCAGCGAAATTGCCCAAAAGTTGCGCTCCGGTCAAGGAGTGACCAAGCCATGACAGCAGAGGTTTTTCTGGAAGAATCGGTGCAGAGCTTTTTTGCTCGCCTGAATTGGGATAACCGCCCTCTGCAAGACCCCTCGCTGCCCATGCCTTTTGTACGGGTGCGAGAGCATTTTGCCTCCATCCCCTGGACGGGGGATCCCCTGGCTTTGGCGGCCCGTTCCTTGGGATCCCTCTCGGCAGCGCTGCCGCCCCAGCCTGAAGAGGAACCGATTACTTTGGCCGATTTATTCAGCCTGTTTTGAACGCCGACACCCGCTGAGCACCCACCAACACTTTGGAGAAGTGAGATGGTGAGCCCACTGGAGCAGATGCTAATTGAGGCCGAGGCCCGCTACCTCACGCCGGAGCAACTGGAGCAGCTCAAAGCCTATGTGCTCGGCTGGCCAAAGCGGCTGCACGTGTACCGGGTCGTACGGGAAGGGGAGAGCCAGATGGTGAGCCGCACCCTAGACACCCTTCAAAAGGAGATGCCCAATCTTTCTCCGCAAACGGTAAACCTGTGCCGGCGGCACCTGCTCCTGTTGCTGCGTCAGAGCGCCCTGGCCATGTTGCTGCAGGACGAAAACCTCTTGAAGGAGCGGCTGATCGAGTGGATGGAAGAGGAGGTGCGCCTGTACGAGCTGCAGAGCGTTTATGAGGTAGTCCATCGGACTTTTCAGCAAGAGCTTAGGGATCACCTAACTCCCGGCGAACTGGAGTTCATCCGCCCCTGGATCACCCAGGTGCAGGCAGCTTTGCTCTCTTTAAACGGCCTCAAATCCGCCTAGAACCTTCCCCACCGCCTTTTGGTAACTTACCGATACTGATAACCCAGGGATCCCCTATGGCCAGCACCCCCCCCATCCCCAGCAGCCTCGCCGACTTTGACCCCTACACGCCTGTTTTGGCCAACTATTACGCGCCCAGCGCCTATCTGCAAGGCGATCTGGAGTCCGGTTTGCTGGAAAGTCGCCACGGCGACCGGCTCTTGGCCCTTCCAGAAGCATTGCTACGAGGCATCTACACCGGCTTGGAATACGAGACAGGGCAGGCCGCCCGCCTGGTATTGCGCAACTGTGGCCGTATGTGGGGCAAAGAGTTTTTCCGCCGCTTTGCCCAGGAGCTCTCCGACTACTACCAGAAGCCTTTGTCCGAGCTGGAGATGGGGCTCTTTTTACAAAATCTCAAACAAGCCTGGAAGACCCACGGCTGGGGGCTGATCGACATCGACTGGACCTACAAAAATCAGGGGGTGCTGGTGGTGTCGATCCGCAACTCTCCCTTTGCCGCTGCCACACCCCCCCACTTCAAGCGCCCGATGGGCTTTTTGGAGGCAGGGCTGTTGGCCACCTGGTTTAGCCAGCTGACCGGCCAGGATCTGGGCTGTGTGCAAACCACCAGCGAGGCTTTGGGAGCGAAGAGCAACTTGTTTATCTTGACCGCTGCCGCCCGCCTCAAGGAAGGAGAGGCCTGGGTGGACTCCGGCCTCAGCCACGACCAGATCCTGGAGAAGTTGTTACAGCCCGCCCCGTAACCAGATCCAGCAGCGGGATGGGATCCCGTCGGGACGAGTCTGTATAATTCTCTGGAAGCAGGACGAGCTCAAGCGCTTGAGGGTGTAGCCATTGGGGTGGCGGGTCAGAGCAATCCGAGGGGCCATCACCGTTCCGGCAAACACTGCCGAGGCCATTGGCGCTGCGGTGAACGAGCTACTGGACGCCCTGGAACATCGCAACGCCATCAATCCGGCGGAGTTGGTGAGCGTCATTTTCTCCGTTACCCCCGATCTCAACGCGGCCTTTCCTGCCCAATTTGCCCGCCGCCGCCCCGGCTGGGAGTTGGTGCCTCTGTTGGACGTGCAACAAATGGACGTCAACGGCGCTCTGCCCCGTTGTATCCGCGTTTTGATCCAACTGAACACCCCGCTGGCCCAGGCTGAGATGCACCACGTCTATCTGCGAGGTGCCCGCGAGCTACGGCCTGATCTCAGCCCAGTTTAGGAGGATAGCTTCTCGCGCAGCCGAGCCTCCCACTGTTGCAGTTGCTCCTGGAGAGCGGCCATCTCCGCTTCGCGACGGCTCAGCTCTTGACTTTGCCGGGTCAAAGATTGACGCCAGCTTTCGATCTCCGCCAGGTCGGCCAGGCTGCGGGCCTGCGAGAGGCTGTGCAACATCTCCACCAACTTCATCGCCGCCTCTTCCACCCGCTGCACCTGCCGATTTTCCGCAAGCTCAACCAGCAGCAATACCCCCACGTTGTAGGAGGCTGCCTCCTTAGAGGTAACCCGTTCTGGCTGGCGAAGCGGCGCCCAAACCCCACCCTCGGCTTGCTGGGCCAAGAGCTGCAGCTCCGCCTGGCCAAAAAGACTTTTCTTGTCTACCCGCGCCAGATACAGCATGAAGCCTACTGGAATGTACAGGCCATCCTAGCACCGATCCCCTTCCTTTGAGGGATCCTGCCCTAAAACCGGGATGGTTGTCCCTGGGAGGATCGATGTTAAGATCGGCTGCGAAATGGGTAAGGCCTGACGCCTTCCTGTTTTCAGCAGTTTAGGGATCCCTGGCATGTTTCTCACCCAAAGCCCCTATTTTTTGATGGCAGCGCTGGTGGCAATTGCCAGTGGGGCTATCTTTGCGGTTCGGTTCATCAAGCGAGAGGCTTCCGCAGAGTCGGATGTGATTTTCGCCACGATGGGCCTGATCTATTCCATCAGTTTGCTTCTGGAGGGTCAGCGGCTCATCCCGTTGCTGTTTTTTGCCCAGGTGCTGCTGGCGGTGATAGCTGGCTGGTTTGCCTTCGAAACCTTCCGATTGCGGATCCTCTTGAACGAAAAGGTACGGCAGGGGGGTGGAGTGCGTCCGGTCGTGGGGCCCCGGGGCTTTAGCCGCACCTATCCACCCGATGGCTATGCCCAGACGCGCAGCGTTTCCACGCGGCCTAGCGGATCCCGCATTCGCGACACCTCCTCCGCCAGCCGCTCCATTCCTGAACGCAGCGAGGAGCCAGCTCGTCGCCCGCGGCCCCAACTGACCAGCGATACCCGTGTGCGCCCCCGCCCTCGCCCGGCAGCGGAGGAGTATTACGAGGAGCAAGAGACCCGCTTCCGTCGGGACACCGAGGACGATGAGCCGGATCCCTCTCGCCGCTCGGCTGCCGAGGACTATCCCGAGGATGTGCAGGAAGAACGAGGCACAGTCACCCGCCGTCGTCCCCCCCGTCTGCCTCAAGACCAGGGTGAGAGCTACGTTGAGGAAAAACCTCGTCGTCCTTCCCGCCGTGTTGTCGAGGTGGAATCGGTGGAAGTGCAAGAGGCGGAGCCAGACGAGTACGAAGATGATTTGTTCTGACCTCACCCTCAAGCCGTCCTGGCCTGAGGGCTGCTCCTGCTGAGGCAACTCCCAACCGCCTTGCTCCCGGAGATATCCTAGGCCGGTTGGAGAGGGCCGTAGCTATCCTTGATCCCCAGGAAGAGTCGGTGCTCAGCCTGTGTTGCGCATACCGGCGGCGATGCCGTTGATGGTGAGCAGAGCTCCCCGCAGCAGCTCGGCGCGGTTGTACTGGGTGTTGTGGAAATGGGATTTTTGCTTGCCACGCAGGCGCTTGAGGAGCGAGACCTGGATAAACCCGAGGGGCACGATTGAACGGTTGCGCAGTTGCACCGAGCGCTTCAGATAGGGGTCGTTCTCCAACAGCTCCTTGTGTCCTGTAATTTTCAAAACCATCTCCCGGGTGCGGTACATCTCCTGGGCAATGAGCTCGAATAGCTCCATCGCCCGCTCCAGGCGCTCGGGGGAGCTCATCTCTCGCACGTAGTGGCGGGCAATTTGCAGATCCGCCTTGGCCAGGGTCATCTCCACTTTGGAGATCACCATGCGGAAGAAGGGCCACTCGCGGTAGAGATGCTGCAGGTGGTTGAGGTTGTGTTCGCCTTTAGCCGCGTATTCCTCTAGAGCGGTGCCCACTCCATACCATGCGGGCAAGAGAAAACGGCTCTGTGTCCAACTGAATACCCAGGGAATGGCCCGCAGGGATCCGATATCTTTCGAGTTGCCGCTGCGGCGAGCTGGGCGGGAGCTAATCTGCAGTTGGCTGATCTCTTCGATGGGGGTGACCTCGTGGAAAAACTCGACAAAGCCTTCCTGCTCGTAGACCAGCTTGCGGTACACCTGGCGAGAGCGCTCTGCCAGCGATTCCATCAGGCGCGACCACTCGTGCAGGTCGTTGGGGTAGGTGCGCAGCAGGCTCGCCTGGATGACGGCGCTGGTAACAGTTTCCAGGTTAAAAATGGCCAGATCCTGGAGAGAGTACTTAGAGGCCAACACCTCTCCCTGCTCAGTAATCTTGATGCGGCCCCCCACGCTGCGCCCCGGCTGGGCCAAGATCGCCTCGTAGGCCGGCCCTCCCCCGCGCCCCACCGAGCCACCCCGGCCATGGAAGATCTGCAACTTCACCCCATAGGACTCGGCCACCGCCTGCAGCCGCTGCTGGGCTTTGTAGATCTCCCAGTTGCTGCTTAGAAAGCCAGCGTCCTTGTTGCTATCCGAGTAGCCCAGCATCACCTCCTGTAGGTTTTCCTGCTGGGCCAGGTACTGGCGATAGAAGGGGATCTCCAACAACTGCCGCAGCACCTCTGGCGCCCCCTTTAGGTCTTCAACGGTCTCGAACAACGGCACCACCGCCAGGGATCCGCGCCCGCTGATGGGATCGTAAAGGCCCACCTCCTTAGCCAGCAGCAGCACCTCTAACAGATCGCTCAACTGGCGGCTCATGCTGATCACGTAGGTTTGGCACATGGCCATGCCAAATTCCTGCTGCAGCCGGCGCAGGGTGCGAAAGGTGGCAATCAGCTCCGCCGCTTTATCGGAAAAGGGAGCTTCTAGAGGGATGAGGGGCCGGCGGGTTTGCAGCTCCCGCAGGAGAAAAGCTGTTTTTTCCTCCTCCGTCATCTCGCTGTAGGGCCGCGGCAAGATCCGCAAGTACTCGAAGATCTCGGTGAGAGCGGCCTCGTGGTAGCTGCTGTCTTGGCGGATATCCAGGTGGGCCAGATGGAAGCCAAAGACCTGCACCTGGCAAATGAGGTGATCCAACTGGCGGCAGGAGAGGCCACTGTTTTTCAAGCTGCTCTGAATAAGCTGCAAGTCGGCCAGAAATTCTTCTGCATTGGCGTAGGCGTTGTCCAGAGGGGGCGGGACAGGCAGGCAAGCGGAGTCGGCCAAATTGCGGTTGCGCTCCCGCGTCAACTCCAGCCGCCGCTGGATGTAGCTGAGCTTGAGCCGGTAGGGCTCTTGGCGATATTGCAGCGAAAAGGACTCGTAAACCTCGGGCATGCGGCGGCGATCCTGCTCAAGGACATCCAGCAACTGGCTGTCCACATCCCCCCAGTGCAAAGAGACGCTCAGGGTTTTGGTGAGGGCCTTCACGGACTCGATGTACTTGCCCAAAATCAGGTTGCGCTGGTAGCGGGCCGTTTGCCAGGTAACGTCGGCAGTGACGGAAGGGTTGCCGTCCCGATCCCCGCCCACCCACGAGCCGAAGTTGCAAAAGCCTGCCGGCGGTGGCTCGACGCTGGGAAAGGACTTTTTCAAGCTGCGGCTGAGGTACTCATGCAGCAGAGGGATAGCCTGAAACAAAACCTCTTCAAAATAGTGCAAGGTGTAATCGACTTCGTTCAGAACGGTCGGTTTGGACTGATGCAACTCGTCGGTGCGCCACCAGAGCAGAACCTCCTCCGCCAGTTGTTCTCTCAACATCTGGGCCTGCAGAGGGTGAGACTGCTCTGCCCAGTCCAGTTGGCTGAGCAAGTGGGAGAAGGCCCGTTGCTTTTCGCGGATGGTGTGGCGGACGATCTCGGTGGGGTGGGCGGTGAACACCAGGCGGATGTGCAGCCGCTCCAGCAGCCGGCGCAGCAGTCCCGGCGGCACCCCCTGAAGCCGCAGGTAAGGGAACAGACGTTCAAATTTTTCGTTTTCCCGCACGGTGCGCTGCTGGCTGTCCACCATGCGCATATCTGAGTCTTCTGCCCGTTCGTAGTGCTGTTCAACAATGTTGATCAACTGAAAGAACAAAGCGAAGGCGCGGGCCGTTTGAATGGCTGCATCAAGGCTGAGATGCTCGACAATTTGTAGTACTTCCGGGATGGGGTACTCCAAGGCCTGCCCTTCAGGGGAACACATGGAGCGCAGCCGCTGCAACAGATCTACCAAAGGCTGCCCGCACTCCTGCAGGATTACGGCTTCCCAAAGTTCTTCCACCATTTGCAGGCGGCGATTCAACAGGTTGTTCCTGCGGTCGAGCGCTTCATCCACGGCGAGGGCACGGGCCAAGGGATCCCGTTCCGCCAGTGGAGGGGCCTCCTTCAGGCCGTTGGCAGAACCCACTGCCCGCTCTGCAGTCGTCAGGTGGGAGGAAGAGGACATGAAGGCAGCTCCTAGAACAACCATCCCAATATTAGAGCCTGTTCGCTGGAAGCGCAGATTACTCTTGGAGGAGAGCTGTCTCGGCAGCATGGCCAACTCTCCCCCTGTTTGCCCAGGGATCCCTAGAGGCGGCTACGAATAACAAATGAGTAGTTGCTGCCGGGCTCTAGTAAGTAATCCGATTTCTCCAAAAAACGGCTCAAGGGATCGCAAATCAAGGCCCGCCCTACAGAGGGTTCCACCTTCAGCTCCCCGGATCGAAAGCGCCAGCAAAAGCGCCAAACCCAACCGTTGGCGTTGACTTCCCCTTCAATGGCGCCCTCCTGCCAGGAGCGGCGGGTAATTTGTACATGGGCGGTGGTCTGCGGCAGTCGGCTCATCCAGAACCTCCCGACGGGATCCCCTGTAAGGTAGCGCGCAAACCCCTCTCCGAGAAGTCGAAGATGGGCGATGAGGGGCTAGATAGATGCTAGGTGGAAAGGGATCCCGTTAATTGGATGGTTCTCTTGCCGAGGATAAAAGCAAGCCCCCCGTGGGGGGGCTGTTTCTTCAGCTCCTGAGGCCGGTATTGATATAGAAACTATTGAGCGGCAGTTGCCAGAGCCTTGGAAGATTTTTTCTCCGGCTTCTCAGCCGCAACCTGCGCTAGCAAAGCCCGTAAGCTGGGAAAGAGAAAGTGATTTTCTTCGACATATTGCGCGCCGAATAGTCCCTTCTCCGCCCAGAAAAATCGGTCTATCGTGTGCTCGTTTCGCCGAACCAGAATCAGCGCAGGCGGCTGAATAGAGTTTTCCTGTATGTATCTCCGGGCGGCGGTTACAGACTTTTCTTCGCCGCTATCTAATTTAAATTGAGGAATATAATCTAAAATTTTGCGCCCCTCCAAACGACGGCGGCTCTTACGCTTTCTTCTCCTGACCAATGTCAGCCTCCTGTAGAAGGATTACAAGACAACCTTAAAAAATATATCAGCAATACCTAAGAAAATCAATAACTTCTACCGGCTTTTGTTATCATCCTTTACAGAAATAACAAAGGACAACGAACGTCCTCCTCCACGAGCGGAAAAGGAAGGCAACTTACCTCTGTCTCCCCTCCAAGAACTTTGCCGGGAAACTGCTTATTCAGTTGAAAAATAAACCCTTTCTCCCCGGAAGGGAGCAAAGAGAAATAGGGTATCGATTAGCTCTGATGCCTGCGAAGAAAGTCAACTGCCAGCGCAGGAGACTCCCTTCCGATCTGGCCTCTGAGCTAGCATCGACAATAAGGAACGCTCAACAGAACACATACCTAAACCCAGGTACAGGCAACTCCCCTTAGTGGGGATTAGGGTTGGCCAATTGCAACTGCGCAAACCTAGAGCAGCTTCACCAAAAGGAATACTCGCGGGGCGAGCATCCTTTGGAGAGCGTACTACGACTGTACAACCAATTTTCCGTTTCTACAATATGTCCAGGATAGGTTTCCCGTACTGCGTTAAACCCTTAGACGGCAGACAGACCTCTTGCTACTCTGGCTTCAGGGATGACCTGAGCCATAAGGGTTCCGGTCGGTCTCAGGTAGAAGCTGCAGGAGCCCCGCTTCGTACTCCCTTCCATCCCCCCGCCTCCCTGCCCCTGGTATGCGGGGGGTTGGGGGGGAAGGGAGGCGGTCGGAGCCGGGTAGTTTACTCTAGGTCGAGGGAGTTTTGGGCATGAGGAAATTCGCGTTGCTGGTGAGTCTGGGATTGATTCTGGGATCCCCGCCGCTTTGGGCGCAGGAGGCAACCCCGCTCCCCAGTCCTGCTGCAACTCCTTCTGCGGCTACAGGGGGGGCTCCCAGCCCGCAAGCTTCCCCAACTCTAACCCCAGAGCAAGTTACCGATGCTCAGGTGGAGCAGTTGGTGCAGATTCTGTTGGAATTGGATCCTTTGATCCGGGAAGCCAGCGCTCAGTTGCGAGAGACCCAGAACGAAGAAGAGTACGAGCAGATCATGCAGCGCACGGAAACCCAAGCCAGCCGCATTGTCGAGAAGCAGGGGCTGACGGTGGCCGAATATCGCGAGCTGATGACCTTGGCCAACGAAGATCCCGTTTTGAACCAGCGAGTGCGGGCCCGCTTGCAAAAAGTGATCGAAGAAAGGGAATCCTCTGCTTCTCCCCAGCCAGCCACCCCGACGCCTAGGCCCTAGGCTGAGCTGACTGCTGTTGGCCGGAGACAGAAAGAAGCCGGGGCAACCGCAAGGTAAAACAAGTGTGGTCGGCCTCGCTGTTAAGGTAGATTTTCCCTTGCAACAAGTTTACCCGTTGTTGCACAAGGGCCAAGCCCAACCCTGTCCCTCCCCGCCGCCGGGGATCCGAGCTGGGCAAGCGGTAAAACTTCTCAAATACCCGCTTTTGTTCTGCAGGGGGGATGATGATGCCGGTGTTGCCAATTTGGATTTCCAGGTGAGGAGGAGCGCTGGTGACCTGTAGGTTAATCCGGTGCTGGGCAGGAGTAAATTTCCCGGAAAGCGCCGTAAAGCCCCTATCTTTGGGCAGGGGATATAGATATAAGGCGCTTTCTGGTAACCCCGTTAGCGGGTCGGGGGCCAAACTCTACACTTGGGGTACTGAGCAACTTTTTGGCAATCTTCCCGCTCCCGTCTCTCCAGGATGAGATCCTAGAATTGGAGTCTTCTAGGATCTTTTCTGGGACTTGAGGATGAAAACTCCGCCTGAAAGGCCCGCCCCCAAAGTCCAGGCGGGATCTCTGCGAGCTGCGCTGAGCATTGCGCTGTTTCTGTTCTTACTGGCGCTGGTTTCCTACTTGAGCCTCAACTTCGTGCTGGCCTTGGTGGACAAGCTCAGCTAGCCACTCCCTGAGGCGATTCCTCGGCGCGGATCTGCCGATAGCCCTTTGTCTTCGGCAGCAGAAAAGATACAATGGATTTACAGGGCTTAACACCTTTTCTCAGTTTCTACGCTCCCCATCATGAGCCCCCTCTCATGGCTGAGACCATTTTCTTGGTTCGCAGGTTCGCCGGGATCCGCTGGGCCTTATCTTGAGTCTCAACCTGCGCTGACTTGGCCCCGCCGGGATCTGGGCTGGAGGCGCTGGCTGCGGTACCTGTATCTGCGCCTGTTGCGAATGCAATCCTCCCCCAAAGAAATTGCCCGCGGCCTGGCGGCGGGAGTTTTTGCGGGTTGTTTTCCCATCTTCGGCTTTCAAACCCTGGTGGCCCTGCTGTTGGCCGTTCCTTTGCGGGGCAACAAGCTGGTGGCGGCGGCAGGAACTTGGGTGAGCAACCCCCTCACCTATGTGCCGATCTATGCCTTTAACTACCGGGTGGGGGAATGGCTGCTGGGATCCCGAACAGCCTTTGCCACTTCGGAACTGGTGGTAGCTCAGAACTGGATGCAGTGGGGCCTGGAGGTGTCGGCCACACTCTTGGTGGGCTGTGCGTTTGTCGGGTTTTGGGGCGCCCTCGTTAGCTACTTTCTGGGGCTGTGGCTGGTGGAGTGGATCCGCCGGCGGCGGAGAAGGGGCCGGGTCTCCTGTGAAGGGATGTAGGGCGGCTCAAAAGGCCCAACCCAAAGCTGAGCTAGGCCGGGATCCCTGCCGCCTCAGACTTCGGAGATGGATCCAACTTCAGAGAACAGAAGGGTTTGACGATGGAAGATATGCGATCGCTATTAACCGATCTCAGCCGCCGCTCTCAGCGATGGGGGGAACAGTTGGGATCCGCCTTGCAGACGGGCATGAGCCAGCTTACCCAAGCTCCTCAGCCGATTGTGTTGCTCTCGTCGCGGGAGCTGGAGAAGATGCGACGGGCCTGCCGCCTGGCTGCGGATCTGCTCAAGCACCTGGAGCCGATGGTGCAGCCGGGGGTCACCACCCAAGAGCTTAACGACGAGGCGGAGCGCTGGACGCGGGCCCACGGGGCCAGGAGCGCCCCTCTGGGCTACCACGGCTTTCCCAGGTCCATCTGCACCAGCGTCAACCACGTTGTCTGCCACGGCATTCCCAGCCCCAAGCAGGTCCTGCGGGAAGGGGACATTATCAATATCGATGTCACCCCCGTTTTGGATGGCTACCACGGCGACACTTCCAAAACGTTCTTTGTCGGGCAGCCTTCCGAGCGGGCGCGGCGTCTGGTGGAGGTGGCGGAAGAGTGCCTGCGGCGGGGCATTGCCGCCGTGAGGCCAGGCGGCAGAGTTGGGGATATTGGGGCTGCTATTCAAGAGTACGCCGAGTCCCAGGGCTACAGCGTGGTGCGGGACTTTGTCGGCCACGGGGTAGGACGGCAGTTCCACACGGCGCCCCAGATCCCCCACTACGGCGAACGGGGGAAGGGGGAAAAACTCCGCCCCGGCATGGTGTTTACCATCGAGCCGATGATCAACGAAGGCACGTGGGAGGTGAAGGTGCTTGCAGACGGATGGACTGCTGTGACGGCAGACGGCAAGCTCTCCGCCCAGTTTGAACATACGGTTGCCGTTACCGAAACCGGCGTGGAGATCCTGACCCTACCCTCCTCCGGCCCTTGAGCAGGTATGAATAGCGCTAGCGTTGCCGATCCCCGCCTGCGTCTTTCCTCTGAGAATCTGCTGCTGCTGCTGGCGGCAGCGGCGGGGCTGGGCACAGGTTTGTTGGTGATCGGGTTTCGCTATCTCATCGGCTGGTGTCGCTATCTTTTGCAGGATACTCTCGTCGACAGCATTGTCAGGGCTGTGCAACAACACGGCCTGTTGCTGCTGGGATCCTGGGCAACCATTTTGGCGCCGCTGCTGGGGGGTCTGTTGATCGGCACCCTGGGGGTGGTTCTGCCTTTCCCCAACCTCAGCCTCTCCAGTTTGGTGAGTGCCAACCGGCCTCTCGCCCCTTGCCCAGAATGGATCCCACTTAAGCTGGTGGCTGCCGCCGTCTCGTTGGGGGCGGGAGCTGCGCTTGGGCCGGAGGCCCCCAGCGTGGAAAGCGGGGCCCTACTGGGATGCCTGCTGGGGCAAAACCTGCGCCTTGCGCGGGAGCGGGTGCAACTGTTGATGGCCGCCGGGGCGGCGGCGGGGCTGGCGGCGGGGTTTAACGCGCCGATTGCCGGGGTGTTTTTGGCGCTGGAGCTGGCTTTGGCCCGCACGTTCACCACTTCTGCCGTCAGTGTGGTGGTGTTGGCAGCGGTGGTGTCGGCCCTGATTGCCCAGGTGGGGCTGGGGGCGCAGCCGGCCTTTTTGCTGCCGACCATTACGCAGCCGGCTTTTGTCTTGCCCGCCTACGAGCTGCACAGTCTGCTGGAGGTGCCCCTCTATTTGGGTTTGGGCCTTTTGGCCAGCTTGGTCTCCATCGCCTTCGGCTATGCACTGGAATGGGTCAAGCACCTGTTCGGCAGTGGCCCCCTGGCGGCCTGGCCAGCCTGGAGCAAGCCGATTCTGGGCGGTGGGATCCTGGGCTGTGTCGGCCTGGGGATCCCGTTGGCCCTGGGGGTGGGCTACGAGACCATTGAGTCGATCTTGCAGGGGGTGCCCTTTTCCCTCGGCCAGCTTAGCTTGCTGTTGCTGGGCAAGGTATTCCTCAGCGCGGTGAGCGTGGGCAGCGGCTTTGTCGGGGGAACCTTTGCCCCGGCTTTGTTCTTGGGAGCGGTGCTGGGGGCAGGCTACGGCCAGGTGGTGGGAAAGGCTTTGCCTGCTATTGCCCTCTCTCCCCCTGCCGCCTACGCCATGGTGGGTATGGGGGCGGTATTGGCGGCCAGCGTGCGGGCTCCCCTGACGGCCATTCTGCTGCTGTTTGAGATGACGCGGGACTACCACATCGCCTTGCCGGTGATGGCGGCGGTGGGCCTGAGTATCTGGCTGACGGAGCAGTTGCACCCGCCGGCCATCTACCCCTCCGCCCGTCGCAGGCAGGAGCCGAAGGGCCTGACGGTGCAAGAGGTGATGGTGCCCCCTTCTCTGCTGCTACCCCAGGATACGCCCCTGCGGGAGGCGCTGGAGCGCTTGCTGCAGCAAAAGTGCCACAGCGCTTTGGTGGTGGACGGGCAAGAGCGGCTGCGGGGCATTCTCACCCTGGAAGACCTGGAGCGGGCCCTGGCCCACAAGCAGGCCGGGGAACTGGCCGAGCTGACGGTGGAGCAGGTCAGCCAGTCGCCTGTGCTCACCACTTTCCCCGACGAAGCCGTGGCGGTGGCCGCCGAGCCGCTGTACGAATACGATTTGCGCCAGTTGCCGGTGGTCTCGCGGGAGGATCCGGAGCATGTGGTTGGCCTCTTGGATCGGGAGCGGGTGTTGCTCTCCCAAGAGATCGAATCTGTGCGGCAAGTCCTCGAGCCGGAAGTTCCTGCCCCAGGTGGGGTCGAAAACGGGATCCCTGCCCAGCCCACTCCCTCTTCCCCTGCGCCGGCAGACTAGGGATCAGCGCTGCCGCAGCAGGGCGGAGGGGCATTCGTGTCGCAGAGGGCAGCGGCCACATTCGGGCATGCGCGCCTTACAGATGCGTTTGCCCAGCCGGATCAAGTTGACGTGCAGGGAATAGGCCTTGCCCGCCGGGATCCGCGGCGACAGTTGGGCAAAGGTGTCGTCGGGGTGTCTGGCCCGCACCAAGCCAAGACGGTTGGCCACCCGATGCACATGGGTATCCACCGGGCAGAGATCCCGGCCCAGGCCAAACAACAGCACGCAGGCGGCTGTCTTCAGTCCTACCCCCTTCAGGGAAAGGAGATAGGCCAGAGCGTCCGCGTCGTCCAGATCCCGCAAAAAGTCCAGGCTCAGGGATCCCTGTCGCTTGACAATGGCAGCCAGAATCTCCTGAATGCGGGCTGCTTTGAGTTGGGCCAGGCCCCCGGGACGGATCACCTGGGCCAGCTTGGTTGGATCAGCAGCTAAGACAGCTTCCCAGGAGGGGAAAGCGGCTTTGAGGGCGCGAAAGGCGCGGCTGCTATTGTGGTCGGTGGTGTTCTGGGAGAGGATCGTGCCCACCAATTCGTCCAAGAGGTCGGGATAGAGGGGCAGACCATCAGGGCTGCGAGGACGTTGGGGGATGCCAAAGCACTGTTCCAGGCGCGCCAACAGTGATTCCAGCACGACGGCGTTGGGGCTCGCCTCACCAGGACGAGGTTCCAGCCAGGCTGAAGTCTCCATGGCTGCGGCAGGCTCAGGCAGGCGGCGGGCAAGAGGATCCCGATCCAATCTCGGCTGTACCACGGCTGGCCCCTTGGGGGAGTTAACGGGCGGAATCTCGGCAGATCTCCTGGAGCAGGCGGGCAACTGCCTTGCTGGCAGCAGGAGGAGCTGTCGCCTTCAAGTTGGCGGCCATTTGGGCAACCACCTGGGGCTGAGCCAACCAGGCCAGGGCCGTCTGCCGCAGCAAGTCCAGATTCGCTTCCGATTCTCGCATGACCACTCCCCCGCCGCGACCCACAAAAGCCAGGGCGTTGTGGTACTGATGATCCTCGGCGGCAAAGGGGTAGGGGATCAAAATGGCCGGGGTGGCGGTGGCCCACAACTCCGCCAAGCTGAGAGCGCCAGCCCGGCTGATGGCAAAAGTTGCCCGCTGCAGCAAGGCGGCCACATCGGCGCGGAAAGGAAAAGCGCGGTAGCGGGGGTGGGAAGGGATCCCGACCTCACTGCCGCCGGTCAAATGCACAATCCACGCCCCTGCCTCCAACCAGGCGGGGGCACAGGCGGCAACCAGGCGGTTCAGGCCCCGCGCCCCCTGGCTCCCCCCCATCACCACAATCAAAGGATCCCCCTCTGGAATCGGCAGATCCGCGGGCAAGGGCTGGGGCTGATAGAACTCCGCCCGCACTGGCGTGCCCACCACCCGGGTAACTGCCCCTGGCAAATGCTCTGCCGTTTCCGCCATGCCCAGGGCCACCAGCCGGCAAAATCTTCCCAGCCAGCGGGTCACCTTGCCCGGAAGGCAGTTGGACTCGTGCAGCAACACCGGCACCCCCAGCGAGCGAGCTGCCAAGATGGTCGGGGCGGCGATGTAGCCGCCGGTGGTCAACACCACGTCAAACTGGCCTGAAGCCAGGATCTGCCGCACCTGCAGCGTTGCCCGCGCCAACTGAACCAGGGATCCCAGCTTCTGCCAGGGGGATCCCTGCCAGCCGGACATGGCCACTCGGTGCAGCGGGTAGCGGTCCGGCACCAGCTTCGCCTCCAGCCGCTGCGGCACCCCCAGCCACTCAATCTGCCAGGTGGGCAACTGCTCGACAACGGCCAGCGCCGGAAAGATATGCCCCCCCGTCCCGCTGGCCGCCACCAGCAGCCGTGGTGGTGAGGTGGGATCCCTCCTGTCTCCATTCACCCTAGGACTAGGACGGGGAATTGCTGTAGCCAACGTAGCGCAAAAGCGTGCCCCGCTGCCCCAAGATAAATCCTCGGTCGGGGCCAAAGAACTCGATGCTGTAGAAATTGGCGGGAATGTTGCTCAATTTCTTGGCCTCCTCCCAGGTTTTGCCGCCATCGGGGCTGTGGATCAGAGTGCCGCCGCCGCCCACCACCCAGAGGTCGTGGTCGTTCTGGTAGGCCGCATTTAGATAGCCAAAGCTGAGGGCACGCCCGGGTCGCAACGGCTTGGACCACTCGCCGGAGGTGAAGTCACTCGTGAAGGCGATCTCCGCGCCTTGGTTCAATTTCCAGGCGCTGCCGTTGGGGCCAAAGCCCATGTTCTGAATGCGGCGAGAGCTTTCCCGCGGATACGGCTTCCAGGATCGGCTTTCTGGAGTGTAGAGAAAGTAGAAGCTGCCCCGCGACGACACGGCCAGATACTCTCCTCCTGGGCCGCGGGCAATGTTTTTAATCGCCCCAATCGGCTCTTCCACCTGGGCATGCCAGGTCTGTCCTCCATCTTCCGTGCGGTAGATGGCCCCCACATTGGTTACCATCTCAGCCGCTCCAGGACCCAGGGCTTGGATTAGGATCGGCTCCCCCGGCAGTTGCTTGCTGAGACGAATGGATGTCCAGTCGGATCCCTCGTTGAGCGTGTGGAGGAGGATCCTCGGCTGCCCCACCACCCAGCCTTCTGCTCCGGCAAAGCTAATCGAGCTCAGATAGGCTTCCGGCTCCAGTGCCGTCAGCTTGCGCACCTGCCAGTGGAGGCCGCCATCCTGAGACTCCAACAGCGTCGCTTTATCGCCCACCAGCCAGCCATGAGAAGGGTTGGTGCCGGTGAAAGCAATGTCCAGCAGAATGTTCTGGGTGGGCACCTCGACTTGTTGCCAGGGCACCACCTTCATGTCCGGCATCCGCGCCGCCATCAGCAAGAGAGAGAAGGCAGCTAGCAGCACCAGTCTCCAGAGCTTAAGCATTTTGGCCATCACTCGACGAAATAGAAACTCATCAAAAACAAAAATCCCAGCGCCAACCCCAAGAAGATGAGCAGGTTTTTCTGGGCAGGGGTCATCACATTGACCCCCAGGCCATAGCGCAAGTTCTCTTGAAAACCGGAAGGCTTGCCCTTGGCGCCCACCGCTTGAAACAGGCGCTTGCCGGCGCGGCACACCGGACATCTCCAGTCGGCGGGCAGCTCCTCAAAGGGCACACCTGCCGGGATCCGATTGAGCTGATCCCCCTTGGCCGGCTCGTAAACATAGCCACAAGAGCGACATTCATAGCGCTGCATGCGCAGGGGATCGCCAACCTGTGCATCGGTTTCATCTTCCGGCAACTCGATCAGCTTCGGTACCCTAGAGGGCTTGGGCTGGTTGACGGGATCCGGTTGCGAGCCATTCATGGTCTGGGAGGCATTTGCATCATCAAATCTTATTATGAGAGGAATTGTTACAAAAATCTACTCGGCCTTCTGCTCCTTTCCTTTCTCAGACCTTTCCTCAAAGCATCGATTGCCAACTCAGGGGGCAGGGAGATTTTGCGGAGTTAAAAACAGCCACGAGATGGGATCCCCTGGGACTCGGTCTTGAACAGGGGCATACCTGGCCTCTCTTGACACCTCTCTGGCAGCGTCAAGGAACGTCGTCTCACTCGCCAGCAGGGCAAGGGCTCTGGCAGACAAACCGGCCAGGGTTCACGCCTCGGATCCCATGCTATGTTTTGACTATCCTATTCGCGTGTTGTGCCAGTGGGTGTCCGCTATGACCACGCCCCCTCGCCGACCTACCCTTAACCACGTGTTGATCGTCAAGGATCGCCACGGGCCAAAGGCCTACTGGCTGACAGCCGAGCTCTATTCCTTGGGGCGGGATCCGAGCAACAGCATCCGCATCGACTCCCAATACGTCTCCCGCCACCACGCCATTTTAGTGAAGACCGAATCTCCCTCCTCTCCCGATGGGTTTACTTACCAAATCATCGATGGAGACATCCATGGCACGCCCAGCACCAACGGCCTTTACATCCGGGGGGAGCGGGTGGAGTTTCGCGATCTTGAGGACGGAGACGAGATCCAGTTTGGCAACGACGCTACTGCCACCTACTCCCTGCAAGCTCAGGATTTGGACAGGATTCTCTCCTCCTTTGAAAATACCCAGATCGTTGGCCTGTGAGAGCCGACTCATCAGTCAGGGGGAAGGTTTTGGCGAGGTAGGATGGTTGCCGGCGGGGGATGCTCAACTCCTTGCAGCGCGGCAGCTCCCTGATTTAGAGGCCTGCAGCTTGCCGTCGCCAGTGGTGGGGAGGAGCGCTGCCCGCCACTGTGGAACGGGTAGGCTGCTACTGGGCAGCAAGCGCTGACCGCAGTCTGCAAGCCGGCTCCAACTCCAGAGCCGGCGACCAAGAAAGGCCTACAGCTCGCTGGCGCGAGCCGAGGGAGTAACCGGCAGCCACGCTCCAGAAGGGAGCGGCGTCGCGCTAGTAGTTGGGCGTCCTACCAGTTGCGGCAAATTGATTACCTACGAAGTGCTGTGGGCAGGGGTAGCGATGGTGTGGGTGCCACCTGCCTACAGGTCTCAGACCTGCCACCAGTACTTGTAGATTGGCCAACGGGAAGGGAAGCGATTCCGTTGTAGTCTGGGTTTGCCTTTACCTCTGGGTGGTGATGCGGATTTTGTTTCCCCGCTGGCGCTTTCGCGGCGGAGAGTGGCTGGGGCCATGGCCTCGCTCCGACAACTAGAGAGAGATGGAGGGATCCATTGCCGTCAGAATCGGGCTGGGAGAGCTTCCCGGAGAAGCCTGGGTTTTGAACAGGTCTGTACAGGCTGAGGGGAGCTGAGAGTTATTGCTGATCCAGAGTTTCGCCCCATGCAAGTGCTGGCGCCAAGATCAACCTCTACCTGAAAATCCTCGGATCCCGTCCGGATGGGTATCCGGAGATGTAGAGTTTGACCCACCGGGATTCTGCTGGATCCCTGCAGCCTCAGCTAGGGTGTCAACTGGATTGATCGGATACGGGATCCCCATCTGGATCCTTCCGTCTGCTTGCCATAGTAGGATCAGCACCTACGTACCCTACCTTGCACGGGCCGCCGGCTTAAGCGGCCAGGGTTCTTCTGACTTGGAACGCTCTCCATGCCGCCCATTACCAAGATCCTGATTGCCAACCGAGGCGAGATCGCCCTGCGCATCATCCGCACCTGTCAGGAAATGGGGATCCGCACCGTGGCTGTCTACTCCACTGCGGATCAGAACTCTCTACATGTCCAACTGGCGGACGAAGCAGTCTGTGTGGGGGAAGCCCCAGTGGCCAAAAGTTATCTCAACATCCCCAACATCATCTCGGCAGCCCTCACCCGCGGGGCCACTGCCATTCATCCGGGCTATGGGTTCTTGGCGGAAAATGCCAAATTTGCCGAGATGTGTGCCGACCACAACTTGATCTTCATCGGCCCCTCGCCAGAGGCGATGCGCAAAATGGCCGACAAAGCCACGGCCCGCGAGACCATGCAGGCGGTGGGCGTGCCGACCGTGCCCGGCAGCCGCGGGCTGATCACCTCTGACGAGGAAGCGGTGAGGCTGGCGGAGAAAATCGGCTATCCCGTGATCATCAAAGCCACCGCCGGCGGCGGGGGGCGGGGCATGCGGGTGGCCAGAGATGCCCAAGAATTGCTGAAGATGATGCGCACCGCCCAGGGGGAAGCCCAGGCGGCCTTTGGCGATGGGGGCATCTATCTGGAGAAATACATCGAGCGCCCCCGCCATGTGGAGTTTCAGATTTTGGCCGACAGCCACGGCAATGTGGTGCACCTCTACGAGCGGGATTGCTCGATTCAGCGGCGCCACCAAAAGCTGCTGGAAGAGGCCCCCAGCCCGGCTCTGACCACGAGCTTGCGCGCCCGCATGGGGGCAGCGGCGGTGAAGGCAGCCAAAGCGGTGAACTACGTGGGGGCGGGCACGGTGGAGTTTCTGCTGGATAAAAACGGCCAGTTCTACTTCATCGAGATGAACACCCGCATCCAGGTGGAGCACCCGGTTACCGAGATGGTGACGGGGCTGGATTTGATTGCCGAGCAAATTCGCATCGCTCAAGGTCAACCCCTGACCTTTCGCCAGAAGGATGTGGAACTGCGGGGCCATGCCATCGAATGCCGCATCAACGCCGAGGATCCCAAGCAGCAGTTTCGCCCTTGCGCTGGCACCATCAGCGCCTATTTGCCTCCTGGAGGGCCGGGGGTGCGCATGGACTCCCACATCTACACCGACTACACCATTCCCCCCTATTACGATTCGCTGTTGGGCAAGCTGATCGTCTGGGGGCCCAACCGGGCAGCCGCCATCCGCCGCATGCAGCGGGCGCTGGGGGAATGCGCCATCACCGGGGTGCCCACCACGATCCCTTTCCACCAGCAGATCCTGCGCCACGAGGCTTTTTTGCGGGGCGAGGTGTACACGGATTTCATCGCCCAACACCTGCTGACTGGCCAGTAGCAATCCCTTCGGAGATTGCCAGAGAGCGTCTTTGAACGGCGCTGGCCAAAAGTTGAGGCTAAAGTTAAAGGTGAGTGGAGGGTTGCTGGTCGTGCCGATGAGGGATCCCCGGCCCGGCTTGGTTCAACAGGCCCATCTCCAGCGTCAGGCGAGCTGCCCCGTGCCCAGCCTGAGCCAGTTGGTGGGGCAATTTTTGCAGGAGCGGCAGCGGGATCTGGCCCCGGCCAGCCGCCGCACCTACCGCATTGCCCTGGAACAGTTTGCCAAAACTTGCCCGGTGCCGCTGCCTCAGGTGCAGCCGTCCCACGTTCAGTCTTTTTTAAACAGCTTGAAGGGGCGTCCATTTCGCAACCGCTCCGGCCAGTGGGTTCATCCGCCCGCCTCTCCCGCCACCTACAACCTCAAGCGGCTGGCGCTGCAGCAGTTTTTTGAGTGGGCCAGCCAACGGGGCTACTTTCCAGATCCCTTGCCCACCCAGGCGATTCGGCCTGCCCGCCTGCCCGCCCGTCTGCCTCGCGACCTGGATCGGCTGTTGTTGCAGCGGGTTCTGCAGCGGGCCCAGAGCCATTCTCTGCGCTATGCGGCCTTGATCCGCCTGCTGCTGGAGTGCGGGCTGCGGGCACAGGAGCTGTTGGACTTGACGGTGCAGGATTTTCAGATCAGCCCTGAGGGATCCCTGTTGGAGGTGCGCTGTGGCAAGGGCAGCAAACCCCGCGCTGTGGCGGTCGGGGATCCCCTCTCCGAGCTGCTGCAACAATATCTGAGCCGAGAACGGGGCCCGTGCGCGCCGACGGATCCCTTGTTTGTCTCCCAATCCCGCTGCCCGGCCTACCGGGGCCGTCCCCTCACCTACGATGGCCTACGTCATATTGTGCTCAAGCTTACCGAGCCCGAGCCGGGCCACCAAACCCCCCACCAGTTTCGCCACAGCTTTGCCACCTTGCTGCTGGATCGCGGCGTTGCCCCCGAACACATCCAACACCTGCTGGGCCATACGACTGCCGCCATGACGATGCGCTACACCCAGCGGGCCAACTTGAGAGCAGCTATTGCCCATTCCCGCGCGATCTTGGATCAGGGCTTGATCTAGGGATCCCCTGTTGCGCCGTGGCCTCTATTACTAGTAGGGAGAGGTTCAGATTGCTAACAGAAAGGGAAGCCGGACATCCAAAGGGCAGCCCCGAAAAAGAAATCAATCAGGTACACCTGGCTAAGGTGCTTGGAATGACCTGAAAACAATCGAATGGGTTATTTCAAGTTACACGCTGGAGAGGAAGGTAGAGCACATGTTCTCTCTCCTTTCCCATAGGCACCTGCGAGCCAAGGCTGGC
>NZ_AUMZ01000001.1:872801-899408 GCF_002760375.1 Synechococcus sp. 60AY4M2 | reverse complement strand
GCTAAATCTTGAGTTTGTTGGTACTGACGCACCCAGCGGTGTACTGTTCTTTTGGTAACCATGAAGCGTTTAGCTACCTGGCGGATGGAGGTGTTACCTGCCTGGTAGGCTGCTACAACTCTTTGCCGCAAATCCAAAGAATGAGTCGGCATTCCTTTCTCTCCTTCCTCTTGAATACCTGTACTCTATTTTAAATTAAAAGGCTGTACTTAATGAAGTCATCAATTGTACATGGCTTGCTGAAACCTCCCATCCACTGATGAAAGTGGCAATGCACTTCGTCGGCTATGGTAATCAGGTTGGAGAGATTCGCTGCAAGCTTTGGATAGTGCGCTTCAGAGTAGAGATGATGAACCGTTAGGCTACTGGCTGCTTTTCGAGTAACTCTACAAAGATTTTTATCCCTTTTTCTTGCAAGATCTTTTGCCCTTTCTATCTCTCTTTGTCGATCCTGGATTTTCTTGACGATTACCTGAATTTGAGGTTCAATGCGTTCGCTAACATATTGACACCAGTCTTTTCTGTGGTTTTGCTTGAGAACCTCTCCCATAACCTTGGCAAGCTCATAGATACCTTGCAAAGAGAGGTAAACAGTGTCATCATTACCAAAACGTGTGTAATGAACGTCTTTGATTAACTTACTTTGCTTCGATGCAAGCTCAAGCGCCTTCTTAAGGTAGTCAGTTCGAGTTCTAAAGATCATCACAACATCTCGACGAGATAGCCAAAACTGATCTTGTCTTTTGACCAGAGAGGAGCTGTTTTGAAGGATCCTGTAATCTACCAGAGCTTTCTGCTTCTTGCGATGCTCTTCCTTGAACCAATTCCTAATGCTTGTACCTGTAGAGGATTTGCAACCTTGCTCTGATCGAGACCTTAAAAAGGATAAAATGGCATAAGCGCCGGACCGCGTGTATTCCCTTAGCCCAGAACTTTTGTTGATAACACGATAGTCTTTACCTTCCACCAGTTTCCATGCATCATCGGGGATACTGTCAAAGTAAGCTTCAATCTCTCTGAGTTCCTCAAGGCTGATACCCAAGAAGTTGGCGAGCTTGTTTGAGGAAACATAGACTATAGCCATTGCTCAAACTTCTCCGTAAGGCTTTTGTAGAAAAGAGTCAATCGCTGGAAAATTTTGTCATCTCCCGTCGGAGAATCGGGATGGTAAATCTTGCTCAGGCGATAAAAAGCAGCTTTGATGTCTTCATCGGTAGCTCGATCAGGGTCAAGCCCAAAAACCCGCCAAGGCAAGTCGTACTTGAAGATGTTGATCCCATTGATGCAGCCATACCCCTCTTCTCCCTCTTCGTTGGGAAGGATCCCGATGTGCTGACGATAAATGCGCTCCAAATCATCTATGTTGGATAAGTTCAGCTTGCCCATACCACTGGTTGCCAGTCTGAAGCTGGCTGATTTTCTCAGCTCGGCTGCGTTTTTAACGCCAAAGTGGTTGTAAATGGCTTTCTGCAGCTCTTTGACAGACAGCCGGGGCGGTGGCTGTAGCTGCCTGACTACAAACCGGGCAAAATTCTCTAGGAGCTCCTTAGAAATGCCATAAGTATCCGAAAGACGCTGGATTTCTGCGGCAATCGCCACCTGCGGGTCGGGCCCAGCTCCTTCTTTTGAGGTTGTCCTGGTTGTTTTGGTTTTTGTGCTGGTGGCTTTTCTGGGCACGGTTTCTCCTCAAATCACCAATGCCAAGTGCAAACCTGCACAAAACTCACAGGCTGCCTGTGAACTTATCTGCACGATGAAGCAGAGAATTTCAAATTAGTGAAACAATGTTGTCGGTAACCGTAAAACCCTGCATCACATAGGATGCACCCTGGCGATGCCCAGTTGGATAGATTGGTGTGGGGAGCGAATCCGCACGGGGGATCCCCTGGGCAAATTGCGCCCACATCCGGCCGTTAGAGCACCCTTCCTCTGGAGCGCGCTTACTCTAGCTTGTTTTTCGGATACTTGTCAACCCAAGGTCTGGGGCAGCCTTTGTTTTCCTTCAGCTTTTGGGGATCAGCCGCTTGGGACAGGCAGCACGGATGTGGGATTCGCTCAGGTCGGGCATGAGGGCCAGGGCCCGTTGAGCATCGATTTGCGCTTCGCACACCGCCTCCAGCACCTGTTCGGCCAGAAGGGAAAGGGGCATATCGGCGGTTTGCTCAGGATCGGTATCCTCTCTAATTTGTCGAACTCCCACCGGCGGGGGAGGCAACACCAGCGGTGCCGCCTGCGGCGGCAAGGTGGTGGAGGTACCCACCTCCAACTGCGCTTCGGCCAGAGCCACACCGCGCCCTGCCACCCCACCGGGAAAAGGACTCTCCCATCCAATGTCAAACAAGCGCCGACACCCGTGATTCAGACAAAGCTTCCCTCAGCGCCCGCACCTGGGCCACCATGGCCACTTCATCCTGGAGGCGACTGACAGCTCTGCCCACCCCCACTCCTGAAGCACCGGCAGCGATGGCTAAGGGCACCGTCACCGCTGAGAGGCCAGAGGCGCAGATGACCGGCAGCGAGACCACCCGGCTAATCTCATAGGCGGCAGCCAGGGTGGGGGCAGCCTTCTCGATTAGGCCCAGGGATCCGCCGTGACGGGGCTCAGCGCTGGTGCCGCCCTCGGTTTGGATGAGATCGGCCCCCAGATCCTCCAGTTTCTCTGCCAATTCCGCCTGCTGATCCAAAGGCAGCGTATGGGGAACGGTAACCGACAGGAGAGTGCGCGGCAGCAGGGAGCGGGTTTGGCGAGTGAGATCTAGAACTTCCGCAGCGGAGAAGATGCGGCCCGAAGGGTAGAAGCTGTCGTAATTGCCGATCTCGGCCATGTCGGCCCCCGCCTGCACGGCAGCAGCCAATTGCTGCGGGTCCACCGCCGACACGCAGATGGGCAGCTCGATCTGGGCTCGCACCTGCTGCACCAATTCGGGACTGGCGGCGATATCCACCCAAGTGGCTCCTCCCTCCTGGGCGGCGCGGGTGACTTTCAGCACCGACTGCAGGTCGAAGTTTTGCAGGCCGCTGATGATCTTGAGGGCACGGCGCCGGGCAAGGGCGTCGAAAAGGGCAGCTTGAGAGGCTGTGGTCATAGGCTTGTCAGCTTGTGGAAACGGGACACAGGAGGAGTGCAAGCAAATCGGCTGTGGAAACCTTTGCTCAGTCTAGAGGGTTTGCTGCCATCCTACAAGGGATCCATCCCAATCCTTTCGGACTATCGCAAGATCTTTCAATAAAATAGGGATCCCTTCTTGTGCTCTTGCCATGTACCGCTCTCCTTTCCCCTTCCTGGGCCTGCCTGAGCCGGATCCGGAGATGGCCCAAGCCATTCTGTTGCCCATCCCCTACGAGGCCACCACCTCCTACGGCAAAGGCACCGCCAAAGGCCCCCAAGCACTCCTGGAGGCTTCGGCGTACGTGGAGATCTACGACGAGGTGAGAGACTGCCAGCCGGCTTTCCACCCCAACTTTGCCGCAGAGATCTCCCGCTACTGGACGGCGCCGCCAGTGGAGTTCGAGGGGCTGGACACTCATGAGCTGGCCATGGCCGCAATCCAGCGCCGCGCCGCCGAGTGGGTGAGGCCGGGGCGGTTTTTGCTCTCCATCGGCGGGGAGCACTCCATCACTGGCCCCTTGGTTGCCGCCCACCTGCCCCACTACCCAGAGCTGCACGTGCTGCAGATCGATGCCCACTGCGACCTGAGAGACAGCTACGAGGGATCCCGCTATTCCCACGCTTCCGCCATGGCCCGTGTGGTGGAGCAAGTGGGCGGTCGCCTCACCCAGGTGGGGATCCGCTCCATCTGCGCCGAAGACCGCCAGGCCATTCGCAAGCACCGCTTGCACACCTTCTTCGCCCACAGCCTGCACCACAAGCCCGCCCAGGAGTGGATCCCCGAGGTGATCGCCACGCTGGGATCCCAGGTGTACCTGACGGTGGATGTGGACGGGCTGGATCCTGCTGTTGTGCCGGCCACCGGCACCCCCGAACCGGGTGGACTGGGCTGGTGGGAGACGGTGGAACTGATCCGGGCACTGGGGCAGCAGCGGCAAATCATCGGCGCCGATGTGGTGGAGCTGGCGGTCACCGGGGAACGGGAAACCGATCGCCGCAGCGCCTTCACCGTCGCCAAGCTGGCCTATCAGATCCTGGCGGCGGCCTTGGGCTAAGCTCCAGAAGAACTGGGCTATGGCCGGGTTCCCCCTGTTTCCACCTGGCCGCTGGAGCACCGGCTCCAATCTCGAAGCATCCAGACAAAATGAGGACTGGACTCTCTCTGCCGAGATCTTCTGCTAGCTTCCCAGGTGGCCCCAGCCATGTCTCCGCCTTCTTCCAGCTCCCTTGAACCGTCGCCGCCCCCCGTCGACGAAGAGCTCATCCACAGCCGCATTCAGGCCATCCGCGCCCAGATCCCAGAGCATGTGGAAATCATGGCGGTGAGCAAGGGTTACAGCGTCAACCACATCCGCGCCGCCTATCGGGCCGGGATCCGCCATTTTGGGGAGAGTCGAGTGCAAGAGGCAGCCGCCAAACAGGCGCAACTGCAGGATCTGACCGATATTGTCTGGCACTTGATCGGGCACCTGCAGACCAACAAAGTCAAACCGGCCCTCAGACAATTTGCCTGGATTGACAGCGTCGATAGCCTGCGCCTGGCCAAGCTGATCAACCAAAAAGCCTGGGAGCTGCACCTCACCCCCAAGCTCTGTCTGCAGGTGAAATTGGCCCCGGATCCCCATAAATTTGGCTGGCTCATCCCCGATCTGTTGCAAAGCCTGCCGCAACTGAATCAACTGCTGCAGGTGCAAATTGTGGGCCTGATGACCATTTTGCCTTTGGGCTTGAGCTCAGAGGCAGCCCTGGAGCTGTTTCGCAAGCTGGCCGAGCTGGCCGATCACATCCAGCGCAGCGGCTACGAGCATCTGCAGTTGCACACCCTCTCCATGGGCATGTCCGACGATTACCCCCTGGCGGTGGCAGCAGGCTCTAACTTGATCCGGCTGGGGCGCGCTTTGTTTGCCGATGCCGAACGGAAATAGATAGATGGAGTCTCTATGAAGCCGTTAAATTGTGATTAAATTTTGTGTAAAGCCGTCCAACTCCGGAGCTGCCCTGCAAGGCACGCTCAGGGCTGGAGTTCGGCCTGGATCGGGCAAAAACAGGGGAATCCTGCCTAAAATTTCCCTCGCAGGGCAAATTTTAGGTAAGTTTGTAATCATTGGCGTCACCTCTGTTAACACGTGTTCAAGCCGGACGAGGAGCAGAGTTGACTCTGGCCAGAGCAATGGCCGGACAAGTGGGATGACATCTTTACTTCTTCTGGGTAAACTCGACTCGTCGAGTCCATGGGTTTTGTTAACCTGCGTTGGCAGCTTCTTGAGCAAACCCTGTCTCGGCCTTTTGAAAAACTTTAACTAAAAATATGAGGCTGGAGATGCCCTTTGGCTGGAGTGGGCTACTCAAGATCCCATCAGGAGCCTGAATCCTGCGCTTGCCGCAAACCATGACCTGTAGTGAGGATGTGGACGATGAACGTCAATGGAATCTGGAGCAGGGTAAGAGATTTTGTGGGCCTAAATGATCCCGTGGACAGCCTGGAGGAGTACCCTGAGATGGAAGGGCAGGAGGATTACCAACTGCTCTACGAGGGACGCCGTTCTCAACCGGCTCCCGAAGAGCAGGAAGCCAGTGCCCTTCCACGCGGACGCCGACAGCGGGGAGTGGAAGCCGGGGAAGGGTCTGTCGGTCGAGAAGAGGCGCGGGGCCATCGGCGCAGTCAACATCGGGATCGCCTAGGGGGGGGCAGTATGGGGAGCAACGTGATTGGATTACCGGGCGTCAACCCACCCACTAGCGAAGTGGTGGTGCTGGAGCCGCGCAGCTTTGACGAGATGGCACAAGTCATCCAGTACCTGCGGGAGCGCAAGACGGTGATCATGAACTTGACCCTGATGGATCCCGCCGAGGCGCAGCGATCTGTGGATTTTGTTGCCGGCGGCACCTACGCCATCGATGGCCACCAAGAGCGCATTGGCGAAAACATTTTTTTGTTCACCCCCAGCACGGTGACGGTCTCTACTCCAAGCAGCCAAGGGATGCCGCCGCTGCAGCGCCCTCTGCAAAGCCCCACCCCTCTCTGGCCCAGCGGCTATGAACATTTGCAGGCGGTGGGGCAGCACTAGCCGGCATGGAGCGACCGCTGCTGAGTGTAATCGGGGGTGGAGCCATGGGATCCGCCCTGCTGCGGCGTTGGGTGGCCGCGGGAGTTTATCCTGCAGCTCAGGTGGCTTTGCGGGAGCCCGACCCGGACAAGGCCAATACCCTACAGCAGGAGCTGGGCATTCGGCTGTTGGCGGATCTTGCCCAAGCAGGAGAGTCTGAGATTTTATTTTTGGCCGTCAAGCCCCAGGTTTTCCCGCAGGTGGTGGCAGAGATGGGCCAGCCGTCCGCCACGCAGTTGGTGATCTCGATTATGGCCGGGATCCCATTGCAGCAGTTGCAGCAGGCTTTTCCCCAGCAAAAGGTGGTGCGCACCATGCCCAACACGCCGGCGCTGGTGGGGGCGGGCATAACGGCCATCAGCTACGGGCCGGGGGTGACGCCCGCCCAGGTAGAGCAGGTGGAGAAGCTATTTCGCGCCGTGGGCCAGGTGGTGACGGTGCCGGAGAGCCAGATGGACGCGGTGACGGCCCTTTCGGGGTCGGGGCCAGGGTATTTGGCGGTGATCCTGGAGGCGCTGATCGACAGCGGGGTAGGGGTGGGGTTGCCGCGCTCCATCGCCACTCAGTTGGCGGTGCAGACCTTGGCGGGCACTGCCGCCCTTATGCAGCAAGAGAACCTTCACCCCGCCCTCCTCAAGGATCAGGTTACCAGCCCAGGGGGAACGACCATTGCCGGGATCCAAGCCCTAGAACAGGCGGGGGTGCGGGGGGCCTTGATGCGGGCGGTGCAGGCAGCCTACGAGCGCTCCCGTCAGCTACAGGGATCCTAGCGCCTGCCACAGCGGGCGGGCGATCCAGTTCCATCCCACCTTGAGCTGGTGCTCCAGGGTAGGGAGGCGCACCAGGTAGGCAGCTCGTCGGGCCAAATAGCCCAAGGGGCCGCTTAGGGTGAGGCCAGCGAGGGTGGAGACTACCGCCGCATCCACTCCCAAGCTCAGCATCTCCCCCAGAGAGAAGTAACGGAACGGCAGCAGGGGCCGCTCCTGCGTGAGCAGAGCCCACAGGTTCCAAGCACAATAGCCGGCCTGCTGAAAAGCCGCTTGGGCAGTGGCGGGCACCGGCTGGCCACTGGCATCCAGCACCGCCGCCGCATCTCCCAACGCGAAGATCTCTGGGAAGGTGGGAGTTTGCAGGGTGGGCAAAACCTGCAGCCGTCCCCGCTCAGTTTTGGGCAGATCCAAGTTGGCAATCACCGCTGCCGGTCGGGTTCCGACGGTCCACAGCACGCCATCCACAAGATCCGTGGCCATCTCTTGGGCCGCCAGCCGCTGCAGTTGCAGGCGGAAGGGAGGGGCGCCGTTCTCGCCCAGGGCCTCGATGCCCAAGACCTTGGTTTGCAACTCCACCTGCACCCGCCGTTGGGCCAGCGCCGCCTGGGCCGCCTCCCGGCTGGAGGGGGCAAACCCCGACAAAATCTGGGATCCCAGCTCAATAAGACGGATCCGGCCGCGCGATCCCAGCCGGTCAGCCAATTTGCAGGCTAGCTCTACGCCGCTGGCCCCCGCCCCCACAATAGCCAGGTGGATCGCCTGAGCCGGATCCCGGGCTTCTAGAGTTTGCAGGTGGGCCCGCAGCCGCTGGGCATCGGCCAGGGTGCGGAAGGGAAAGGCCAACTCTGTTGCTCCTGGCACGCCCTGCAGGGGAGTTTCCCCTCCCAGGGCCAGCACCAAGGCGTCGTACTCCAAGGTCTGCCCTTCTGCTAAAAAGACGCGGTGGTCTTGGAGGTCAACCGACTGCACCGCGCCGCGGCGAAACTCTACCCCCTCCGGCAGCAGATCCTGAAAACGGGGGGCCACCTCCCACTCTTCCATCTCACCAGTGAGCAGCTCGTAGAGCAAAGGAGCAAAGACAAAGCGCTCCTGACGATCTACCAGGGTAATCTGGGGCGGCTCCGGCCAAGGTCGGCAGATAAGCTCCAGGGCTGTGTACAGCCCGCCAAAGCCGCCCCCAAGGATGCAAATACGACGCATGTTCAGAAAGCTGAAGGTAACATTAGCTTAACAAGCTGCCCATCTCCTCCTAGAGCTTGCTGGCCAGGGGAGCAGCCTCCTTGGCGCGAAGGGGCAGAAGGCCATCCAAAACGTTAAGGATCCCCCAGACAAGACTAACGCTGGCCACCCAAAACAACCACAGCCCGCCTGCCCACGCTGGCGGCAGATCCAGAGCCACTCCCCCAATTAGCGGCCCAAGGGCAAAGCCTGCTGCCCAACAGAGGGAGTTGACCGACAGATACACCCCCCGCAGATGATCCGGGGCCAAATCTGCCACCAGCGCCGAAGCGGAGGGATTGTAGCTCACCAAGGCCAACGAGAGCACTGCCAAGGCCAAGGCCGCCATCCCTATAGCCGGCATCGCTCCCAACTGGGCCGCCAGGCCGCTGAGCCAAACCAAACCAAATCCCAGCCCCCACATCAGTGCGGATCCCCGGAGGGCGCGGACACGCGTCCAGCGATTGAGCCAACGAGCTGCCGGCATCTGCAGCAGGGCAACGAGGGCGCCGTGCAGAGCAAACAACGTGCCAATCTGTACCTCAGGCATCCCAGCCCCCTTGCGCAAGTAAAGGGGCAAGCTGCTGCTGAGTTGGGCAATGTAGGTGGTGAAGAAAATGTTGGCCGCGGCAAACACCAATAGGGGGCGATCCCTCAGGGCGGCTTTCCAGCCTGCGAACTCTGCCGCCGACGGAGCTACCCGAGTTTCCCGAATGCAAAGCCAGAGCAGGGCTAAAAAAATCAAGTACGTGAGGCCGTCGATAATAAACAAGAGGCGGTAGTTCTTCGTCAGAGCCACCAGGGCGCTGGCCATGGCCACGCCGAGGCTCAGGCCCAAGTTATCCCCCAGGCGGTTTAGGGCATAGGCTTCGTTGCGCTGCTCGCGCGGGGTTAGATCCGCTACTATTGCTTCCGCCGGCGGCCAATAGAGGCCCTGCCCAAACCCCGCCACCAGGTTGGCCAAGGCAAAGCTCCAGAAGCCACGGGAAAGGGCAAAGCCGAAGGATCCCAGCGCGGAAATGGCCAGCGAGAGGATCAAGGTGGAGCGGCGGCCCCAAGCTCCGTCTGCCATCGAACCTCCGAGGATGCGGCCAAATACGCCAGTAAAGGCCATCAAGCCCAGGCCCAAACCCACCTGGGTAGCTGTCAGCCCCACCTGATTGACGAAAAAGAGGCTGGCGTAGAACAGGGTAAAGCCGGTTCCGGTTTGGGAGAGCAGCCGACCGATAAAGATTAGCCAAACCTGAAAACTTAGCTTTGGCCACCAGGACGGGATCCGCATAGGGGATGCAACGGGAGATAGGTTAGCTAGCTTACGGGATCCCGGTCGCTGACGCCAGATCCACTTCAGCGGGCGGAAAACTGAGGGGGAGCCAGCGGCTCACCCTCCAAAGATCCGGCGGAAACTGCAATTAACTCCCCAAGTTGAGGTATTCGCTCAACAGCCGCGCCAGCCGGTACACTCGGTAGTCGAGCTGGGCCAAGCTATTTTCCATTGCCTTCATCACCCTTGCACACACCTTTTCCTACGCTTTCCTGCAGCCCTTCCTTGAGCCAACCCCGGCTGTTTCCTTGAGCTAGGAAGCGCAAAGGCAAAGGGGCCAGCCAGCAGGGCTGCTAGCCCCGATTATAGACAAAATTTGACAAAGCTTAAACAAGTATTAAGGAGAAAGTGCCCCTGTCCCGCGCCCCCAGGGATCCCTGGGGCCGCCAGGTTCAGATGGCTGCTAGCTGACGGTCACCGGCGACTCGGCTGCCGCAGCGCGCTCTTCCTCTTCTTCCGGTGGAACAGCCACAAACTCGATGTGGTTGAGCAGCGTCGTCACGAAGGCAAAGAGCAGAAAAGGCAGGGAGATGACCAAGATCAGCGCGATGGTGAGAAAGGCGTAGAGGGGGCTATTCATCAAAGAGAGGGCGGCACCCAGGCCGGCAAAAATCACGATTAGCCAAACGATGATCTGGCCGTAGATATCCCCAAAGGAGAGGGTGCAGGTAAAGCGGTAGCGGGTGTGGGTGTTCATGGCAATTTCTCGGGATAGCCTGGTTGACTCGATCCTGACTAGGAACCAAACCTTAGCCTCATGGGTGGATATTTTAGACGAGAGAAGGGGAGATGCCTCTCTTTCCTAAGAAATGCCTCAGGAGTCGGTTGAGCAAGCCGGATCCCCCGCCTCTGAGAATGCTATCGTCGAGGTCACAGACTCTTTCGGGTAGGCAGCAGCCATGTGCATTTGTATTCACTGCTACTATGTGGATCGTTGCACCACCTATCACGCTGTGGAAGCGCAGCACCAGCAGCCCCACCTCACCCTGACGCCAGATTTTGAGCCGCAAGGACCCCAGATCAACGTCAACATCCGCAACGGCGGCACCGAGATGGAGTGGGATGTGGTGGCCTGCCAGAGCTTTCGCGAGGAGCGGAACAAGTGGGCTCGGCTTCGCCCCCAGGACGTCGTTCCCACTTAAAATCCTAGGAGTGGCCTAGATCGCCGAAAAAGGGTTCTCCGCGCCTGCGGGGCTTGAGCCTTGGGTCTGCCCTTAGCAGGGGGAGGTTGTTCTGTCCGTTTCAAGAGATGGAAAGACGATGATGCTGACCGCAAGCCCGACAGCGCCGCCAACAGATGCCCGTCAACGAGTAAGCCAGTTTATGCGGCACCTCCAGGACGAGATCTGCGCTCGCCTAGAAGCACTGGACGGCAAAGCCAAGTTTCGGGAAGACAGTTGGGAGCGTCCCGGAGGAGGGGGTGGACGCTCGCGGGTTATCCAGCAGGGAGGGGTGTTCGAGCAAGGAGGGGTCAATTTTTCCGAGGTGTTTGGATCCCAGCTGCCCCCTTCGATTTGCAAACAGCGCCCAGAGGCAGCAGGGCATCCTTTCTACGCCACCGGCACCTCGATGGTGTTGCACCCCCGCAACCCCTACGTGCCGACGGTTCACCTCAACTACCGCTATTTTGAGGCGGGGCCGGTTTGGTGGTTTGGCGGCGGCATGGATCTCACCCCCTACTACCTGTTTGAGGAGGATGCGGCCCATTTTCACCGCACTGCCAAGGCGGCCTGCGACCGGCTGGATCCGGCCTACTACCCGGCTTTCAAGATCTGGTGCGACCGCTACTTCTTCTTGCCCCATCGGGGCGAGGCCCGCGGCGTGGGCGGCATTTTCTTTGACTATCAAGACGACCGGCCTGGGCTGCTCTACCGTCCTGAGGGCGAGGCAGAAGCGGATCCCGAGCAGCTCGCCGCTGAGCCGCCGCCCCTCCAGGTGCGGGTGGGATCCCGCAGTTGGGAACACCTCTTTGAGCTGGTGCAAGCCTGTGCCGAGGCGTTCTTGCCCGCCTATGTGCCGATTGTAGAGCGGCGGCAGGGGATGGAATGGGGGGAGCGGGAACGCCAGTTCCAGCTCTACCGGCGCGGCCGCTATGTGGAGTTCAACCTAGTCTACGACCGGGGCACGGTCTTTGGTCTCCAGACCCAAGGCCGTACCGAGTCGATCCTGATGTCGCTGCCGCCCTTGGTGCGCTGGGAATACGGCTACGAGCCACCGCCCGATAGCTGGGAAGCTAAGCTCTACGAAGTGCTGCGCCAGCCTCGGGATTGGGTCTAGGCGGCATTGGTCTCGATTTCTGAGGATTGCAGTGTCTTCCCCGCTGCCCCTTGCCTACCGCTTTCAACCCCCCCGCCACGCCGGGCCCGGCAAGGCGCCGGTGTTGGTGATGCTGCACGGGATCGGCAGTCATGAGGGGGATCTCCTCCAGTTGGCCCCTTACTTGGATCCCCGCTTGGCGGTGATTAGCCTAAAGGCGCCGCTTCCCTGGGGGGCAGGTGGCTTTGCCTGGTTTGAAATGGCCTGGACGCCGGAAGGGCTGGTGGGGGATCCCGAGCAAGCCCGCCGCAGCCGGGAGCTTTTAAGCTGCTTTCTGGATCAGGCTTTGTCCCAGGGAATGGCCGACATTTCCTTGGATCCGGCCCAGGTCTATTTGCTGGGGTTTAGCCAAGGGGCAATCATGAGCTTATATCTGGCTCTAACCCAGCCTGAGAAGCTAGCCGGCGTGGTGGCAATAAGCGGTCGTCTTTCGCCAGAGATCCTGGCCGAGGCGGTAGAGCCAGCCCGGATGCAGCATCTGAAGATCCTGGTGGTTCACGGCACTGCCGATACCGTTTTACCGGTGGCCTTTGGCCGCCAGATCCGCGACTACTTTGCCTTGCTGCCCCTGAGCTTTACTTATCGCGAGTACGCAATGGGCCACGAGGTTTCCCCAGAAAGTTTGCGGGATATCCAAGGGTGGTTGCAAAGTCAGTTGGACCAAAACTGCGACCCTCCTCGGAGTTGAACCCTAGGCAAGGTCTGGGAGCTGTTGCCTCCTGGCGCCCGAAGGCAAATACAATAGCGGCAAAGTTCTTGCCCCCTCTCCCTAAGGGTCTCAGTGAACGGCGGCCAGCCTCCCTACGACATTCTCATCCTCTCCAACGGCCCCGGCGAGCTGCTCACCTGGGTGCGGCCAGTTGTCCTCGAGTTGCGCCAGCAACTGCCCCAGGCCCGTCTTTCCCTGGTCCTCTCTCCTTGTCCGCACGCTTCTGGGCAAGAGATGAAGATAGCGGAGGAATTTATCCAGGTCGATCGGGTTCAGGATCCCGATTTTTTTCTAGCTTTTTTGCTCACTGGCCAAACCGAAGAAGCTTGGGACTGGGCCAAACGGGGGGTGGTGCTGTTTCTGGGGGGGGATCAGTTTTTTGCTGTCTGGATTGCCCGTCGTCTCGGCTACCGCGTGGTGGTGTATGCCGAGCATCGGCCCCGCTGGCGACCCTGGGTAGACGTTTTTGCGGTGCGGACGGAGGAGATCAAACGTCGCTACGACGGGGGACGCCTCCTGGGCCACCGCTGGGCTGCCAAGATGCACGTGGTCGGGGATCTGATGGCCGATGGCGTGGCCAGTGCTGTCTACTTGCCGGGGATACCTCTTCCCGGCTGGCTCAGCAGCCGCTCCCTTCCCCCGCCGACTCCTAGCGCTGCTCCCAAATCGACGGCAGGCTTTTCCACCCTCCTCCAGCCCCTCCCCGATCCCATCGAGGAGCTGGGATCGCTGCGAACGGCACCGGAAAAGGTGGAACCCACCTCTGCCGACGAAGCCTTGCTGCCGCGCGGCTGGCAACGTCTTGGCGATAGCATCCGCACCCACTACCAGGTGGGGCTGCTCCCCGGCTCCAAGCCGGCCAAGCTCTCCTTGGGGGTGCCGCTGGTGCTGGCGGTGGCCGATGAATTGCGCCAGCTGTTGCCCAACGTCCGCTTTGTGATCCCGGTGGCTCCTGGACAGACCCCACAATCCCTGGCGGCCTATGCCCATCCCCGGCTTAACCCCGATATGGCCATCATCTACGGCACCTCCGCCACCCTGGAGCAAACCAATCTTGGATCCCACTTCGTCACCCCCTTTGGCACCGCGGTACAGCTGTGGACCCGTTTCCCTGCCTATTCGGTGCTGGCCAACTGCGACCTCTGCCTAACCACAGTTGGGGCCAACACCGCCGAGCTGGCCTACTTAGGGGTGCCGATGGTGGTGGCGATCCCCACCAACAAGCTAGAAGCTATGCGCGCCTGGGACGGGATCCCTGGCCTGTTGGCCCGCTTGCCTGGCCTGGGCACCTGGCTAGCCCGCCTCATCAACAGAATTGCCCTGCAGTGGTTGGGCCACCTGGCTTGGCCAAACATCTGGGCCGGACACGAGGTGGTGCCGGAGCTGCGAAGCCATTTGCGCCCAGCCCAGGTGGCCGAACAGATGCGAGCCCTGTTGGTTAATCCCGAGCGGCGTCAGCAGATGCAGAGGGAATTGCAACGTCTGGGGGGCAGTCCGGGTGCGGCCCAGGCCATCGTACAACTCGTGGCCCAGCAGTTGAGCAAAAGCTAAAGGAGACGGCCAAGGCGCTCCCGCAACTCGGCGGCAGCCTGCTCCAGGTGGTCGGGGGTATAGCCGGTGGTCTCCACCCGAACCGCAAGATGGGTGTCCTGGCTCTCGTGGAGATGAACCCACAAAATGTGGCGACCATCTTCGGTTCTGCGGTTGGCGGCTTTGACGCCGTTTTTGGGGGCAGCGTAGGCGTTTGAGTCGTAGCGAACCAGATCTACCCAGGGAAGGTCGCGCAGGAGCTTTTCCACCTTGACCCAACTGCGAGGACGGTGATGGCTGCTGTCGCTCCGCAATTGGATGACCTGGGAGCGATCTCGACCGGAATCGGGGAGAGCCGCCCGCGGGATCCGCGGCTGGACTTGCGGCTGTAAGTAAGGTAAATACACCAGAGATTTATATTGCTCGTGGATGTAGCAGACCGGGATCCCCAATTGGCTGCCCACCACAGCCATGATCATGGCTTGGGCTTTGAACCCACCGGTGGCGGCAAAGGTGACGATCCCCTTGGCGCTTTCCGCCAACTGGCGCAACAGCTCGGCCATCCGCTCCAGGGAGGATCCCTCTAGCTCGTAGTTAACGCCGGGGAGGGGCACCAGCGAAACCTGTTGTTGGCCCAGCGCTTCTTCAAAAAAGAGCTGCAAAATCTGGGCACACTCCAGTCCTTCAGAGGTTTCGGAGTAAAGCAAAATCAAGGCATCCTGGGGAGTGGGATCCAGCCGGTAGTAGGTATTGGTTTCGGCGCTGATTAGTTCCAAATCTGTCTTTTTCATCCAGGCCAAGGCCCGTTCCGGATCCCCGATGGTTTTTTGGCCGACCCAAGGGCGTTGTGGTTGCAGGTTTTTGTCCGGGTTGGTGAGCAAAGAGGTGCCCACCGTCATGATGATGGTCTGCATGAGTTATCCCCTAACTTTCTCGCAGTTTTTAAGGGCTCCATCCCCTCTCGCAATCAGAGCAGCCTTACTCTGCGAACTCTGCCATCTTCCCTTAAGTCGAGTACCTCTACCTCCACTTCTTGCCCCACCGTCAGGGATCCGGCCCGTTTCGGCTCTTTTTGGGTGAGCTTGATATTCGTATTCACGATTTGGAAGGTAACTTCGTTGCCCTTGATATTCGTGATGCTGGCCTTGAGGTGTTGCCCAATTTTGAAGCGGGCCTTGGTAGAAGCTGCTGCATTTTCAACTTGGGGCTGAGCCTGCTTTTGTTCAGGTTGCTCTTTGGGCCGCAGTGCCTCTGGCTGGGGCTTGGCCTCGCCGCCGCGGGAATGGGTCGGACGACCGCCATTGGGATCGGGAGGGGACGGGATCTCGCCGATCGGCACTCCCCCATCTTTGTAGTAGCGGGCCAGGCGGGCGGCCCAGCCCAGGATCTGCAGCATCTCAGCCGGCCTATCCTGCAGAGATTGCAAGTACTTTTTACAGGTTTGGTCGATGAGCCGGTAGTAGCGTGGGGTTTCGTTGCTGCGGTGGAGGCCAGTTTCTCGCACCAGCTCGCCGGTGAATCGGAAAAAGCGGGATCCCGCGTCGGGGTGGTGGGCGACCGAGCGCAGATAGGCGATGCACTTGCTCAACTCGTCGACATCCACCCTTTCTTTGGCCAAGGTCATGGCGATGCCGTGGGCGAGATCCCAAGATTGGGGGCTGAGATCGACAGAGTCTGACAGCATAGGGGAACCCTCAATACACGCCGGGGGGCGGCTCGCGCAGAGCAGTGGGACTTAGGATGGCGGCCAATCGCTTGAGCTGTTCGGGCAAGATGTAGCCCTGGGCAGCTTGGATCTGCTTTTGCACAAAGGCTTTGAGGGCTTCTCCTTCTAGGGTATCGGCTTGTGGGGGATCGTAGCGGCTGTAGCGATCTTTTAGGTTGCCGGGCCGCTCGATCTTGTCGAGGGTGACCTGCAGGGATCCCAGGCCCACGGGCTTACCGCCCCCCACCTTCAGCAGCATGGGATGGTTGGGATCCTGCCCCAAAACCGTGAGCAAGGTGCCCAGCTCGGCAGGGGTGAGGTTTTTGAAGTGGATTTGGGTTTTGAAAACCGTGTTTTGCATCGCTTGCTGGGTGGGTGTTCCCCTTGAACTGCCCTGCAAAGCTTTTTTGTGGGTGTAGTAGAACTTGCGTCCAATGACTTTGCCGTTTTCCTTTTTAAAGTAAGCTTTGCACTGATCCGGGCGAGGACGGTACAGCGGGGGCAGGGATCCGACACCCGATCCGGTGCCGGTGGTAATGGCATCCCTGAACTCCACCAATCCCTGCCAGTTGAGGGCGCCAAAAACGCGGCTGGCAGGACATAGCCGCTCCTTCTGGCGGCAGGGCTGCCGCTCTGGTGGGATCCGATCTTTGTAGCGGCTGGTGATCACTGCAAGGGTGCTGTTGGTGATCGCCTCGTACATGGCCCGGATGGCCCCCTTGAGGGAGCTGCCCTGGATCTTGAGCCGCCCGTCGGGGGTGGTGGTCATGGTTTTGAGCACCGGGATCCCGTTGACGCCGACGTCGCTGCCCAAGGCCAGGTGGCCGGTGGAAATGTGGAGGGCGGTCTGCACCGTCAGGGTGAGAAAGAGGGTGCCGTGCAACTTGTCGGGATGGAACTTGGCGTGGCCGGCGGGATGCTCCAGCTTGGGAGGCTGTTGGGGAAAGGGGATCAGCTCGTAGGGTTTGCGAGCGACGGCTGGCTCACCTCTGCCCCGAGCTGGGTTGCCGGCGGGCAAGGGTCGGGGGCCTTGGGGAGTCATCTTGACCTCGGGATGAGAGCAACAAAGTGAACGCGGGCGGTGCGTCCATCGCGAAAGTAGCGCTGGCCCAGCTTGAGATGCCTCGGATAGCTAAGACCTTGGGGAAAGCGGGTTTCCAGGCTTTGGGATCCGTACAGGTCGGCCTCGCGATCCTCCCACTGCCACTCCCCGGCCAGCGGCACAAAGAAGTCGGGAGGAGGTTGGATCCCCAGATACAGCAGATCCCAGCCGCGGGGGGTGCTTTTCCAGCGCAACTCCCGTTGTTGGCAGAAAACCTGCCCCTCTTGACAGACCAGATCTGGTGGGATCCCCGCCTGAATGCCGCTGACGCGGTGGGGCCAGCGCAGAAAGGAGTAGGTTTTTTCAGAAGTGGAAAAACAAGCCGAGAGCACTTGGGAAAGCGAGGACTCTGCCCCATCTTGAATCTTGAGGGAGGTGACGTAGGCTGGTTTCATACGGCTTTGGCCTCCGCTTGCAGGAGTTTGGCCCAACTGTTTACGGCGGTGGCGAGCAGATGTTCCACCTTGGCCTCAGACGTCTGATCCCAGGTCAGCCGCGCTCCAAATCCCAAAGGCATTGGCTCCGCTCCCACCGGCACCGCTTGGCAATCGGGTTTGGGGAAGCCGTATTTGCCTGCCTCTTCGGGGGTTAAAAATTCGCCCGCCCCCAACAGGGATCCCTGTGGCCAGGTCAGGGGGGATCCCAGCAGTCGAATCTGCTTGTTTGCCTCATCCACCAGGCAGCCCGGATAGTCCACCGTCGCCCACTCGTACTCCACCCGAACGCGGCCCATGCCGCGGGACTTGGCAAAGCCGATGCCAAACCAGCCTTCATCCAGATCCCGCAACGCCAGTCCCAGCAGACCCAGTTGGGCCAGGGTAAAGTTTTTCAGGTGGATCTTGGTTTGAAAGGATCCCTCTACGCACACTTGATAGCTGAACGGCCCCAGCCCCACCGCCACTGAGCCGAAGACGCGGTCGATGGCCACCCCATTACGTTCCTCCAGGCGCAGAGGGGTTCCCGGCTTGGGATAGGCATCTTCGATGCGGACCCGGCTGGCGATGGCTGTGTTGCCGAACATCTGATCCGTAAAGGAAGAAAGGGCGTAAACCTGGTGGGGCTCTTCAATTTTTTCCAGCCATTGATTGGCCTTTTGGTCGAGGGGATCGCTGGCCCAGAGTTTGAAGCCTCCCCCCTCAGGACGTCTGTCGCTGCCCACCGTTCGGACGATGCGCTCCGCATGGGCGCGAATTGCCCCTTTGAGGGAGCTGCCGGGAAAATAGACCGTTCGCCCGCCGCCGTGATAGGTTTCGACGAACTCCATATCCGGCTTCGTCGGGTCAGCCCCTTCTTTGCCCGCCTTGATGAGAACAGGGCCATCGGGCTTGAGGGTGAGGCAGAGGGTGCAATGGTTAACGTAGCGTTTGTGCATAGCCTGGGATCCTTCACACCAGAACAGGAGCTTTTGGTTGAGGGGCTTGGGGCGGCAAGCAGTCTGTCCAGTTTGTCAACCGATAGGGGTGGAAAACGCTGACCGTATCGCCAACCGTTGTAGAGTCCATGAAGACCATCGGGATCCCTCCTGACATGAAATAGGGCTAGCGGCGGGGGCCGACCGATTGCCGTTGAGAGGCCGTTGTTAATTTGGCAACCAGGGCTTCCACCCAGTCTTGGCGCAAAGCGGCAGCCTGCTCCGGGCTGAGCGGCTGTCGGGATCCGGCCACCAGCTCTTGAAGGTAGGCCAGCAGCCGTCTTGGATCCCCTTCCGAGTCGAACCAATAGATTGCCGAGATCTGCAGGCGGACAACCCCCAAGCCACGGGAGCGCCCCCCTCCCAGGGGGATCTGTTCCGTTTCCAATTGGTGCAGGCCAATGGCCAAGAGGCCCAGTTCCCATTCCTCGGCATTTTCGACGACGGCATGAAACCGGAAGGGGGTGCTGGCAGGCACCACTTGCAAGTCGTACAGCTTGCCATCTGCCGCCGTTTCCGTATCCCGATCGATGGCCACGCCATCCCGCTCTTGGTACTGGCCAAACCAGGCTTCCGGCACCACGGGCAAATCTCGGATCTGCACCTTGCCGGCCAACCAAGGGGATCCAAACACCTGCGAGACCCAGTCGGTGGCCTCAATGAGCTTTTGAGTCAGAGCCGCATCGTCCCCTTTGTAGTCATTTTTAATTTGGTTGATGATCTGAAATTGCTCGCTGCTGGTCAATTCGCCGGGATCCCTGGCCAGCTCTGGGTTGATGCCCCGCAAGAAACTTTCCAGGCGAGAGCGCATCGCCCCCTTCAAACTGGAGCCGGGAATGAGCGGACGGCCCAGCGCGTCCTTGAGAACCGGCAAATCGGAGCCGATGGGCTCGGTGGAGCGGCCCACCCCGATGTGCAGGGCGGTCACGGTGGTGAGCGTGCCGGTGATCTCCAAGCGGTTTTTGAAAACGTCGAACATCGTTCCCTCAAATGGCTGCTCAAGTTAAGGCTTGTACTGCAGAGGTTTGCCATTCCCGAAGCGAGACGGAGCCCTTAACAAAACTCAAGAGGATCCCTAGGATCTGAGCAATTTCTGAGATAAAGTACTCCCTGTCATCGATAAAGAGTTGGTCACTCTCGAGTTTTGCAAATCGCCAGTTGGTTCCTGAGGTTACTGCTCCATAGACACTGTCTACTTGAGAATTGGAGTTCTTGTTAAAGACCTGTGCCCCCACCATACCGGCAACGCACTGGCCCAGACCCCCGATCAAGTCTTCTTTTTTGGCCTCAACGATAATCACCACCGGATCTTGAATGTAGAGTTGGAGAGGGGATAGGCAAATGATGTAGTCGCATAGGCCCACCAACCCCCTCTCGGGATCCACGTTGAATTCCTTGCCGGAAAACAGCGAGATTTGATCCCGACATAGGTACTTCACCTCTCCCAGCACAGGGGCGATGATAAACTCGGAGCGGGCTTTTTCGCTGTTGACCGAGGTGGCCAAGCCGAGATAGCGATCTAGGGTTATTTTCAAGTAATCGGAGCACTCAGTCGGTGGAACCTCTGCAAACAGGCCATGGATGATTCTTGACCTGAGCTGAAAGGTCGAAATGGCTCTCTCAAGGGTAAAACTGCTGTAGGTCACGGTCTAGGATCCTCCTCCCTCTCGCTTGTACTTGAGGTAGCGGGCCCCATAGCCCAGGTAGCGCCGAATCAAGTCAATTTTGATCTCGTTGACTTTGGGGGATGCTCTTTCAATTCCGGCTTCCCTGGCGATGGCTATAGCCCTTTGATGAATCCAGTTGTCGATGTCTTTGATGATGGCTTCTGCCAAAGAGTCTTTGCCCCGCCCCCACTTGTCACCGCGCCCCATCTGGTAGCGCAAGAAGTTCTTGATTACCTCTGAGCTTTCGGTGGAAGCTGCCACATGCAACAAGTTGCGGTACTGGGCCTCTTCCAATTTGCTCAGACCTTTAAAGTTATCCAAGGCGGTTTGGATTCTGGCAACCAGCTCATCTTCGGCCAGCCGAATGTGCCGCTGGATCTCAAGTTCCTGTTTTTGCTCCAGTTTGCTCTCGCTGGTGGCGAAGGTCATAGCGGGTTCTCCCAGAAATGATGATGGAACAGACTACAGACCTCAATTTGGCCAAATCCCTCCGCGGTTCGCTCGCCGATGCCCCAGTATTCCATCTCCGCCAAAATCGGGATCCAGCGCTCCAGTTGCGTGGTGCTCAGCAGAAAGACGCTGCCCTGCGTGGTTACCAATTCTACATCTTTGAACAGACCCCAGGCGGCGTTCCAGCCGGAAACATAGGCGTAGCTGCTACAGGCCAGCTCCAAGACCAGGGATCCGTCCTCGCAGTTGGCCTCCTCCTGGAGCATCGGCGGCGTGAGCACCGTGGTGCGTTGCCAGCGCTCCTTGAGGATGGCCCCCGACTGCAGCCCGATGGAGAAGTACTGCCGCTCCGGCGGCAAGGGCTGCCAGGGATCCCCAAACACCTGCCATTGTTGCCAGCGCTGCCGCAGCTTTTGGTTAAAGGCTGTCACCCGCTCAGCCAGGGAGGGCTTCGGGGCCCTCAGGTGTCGAGCGGCAAGGCTGACCCGGCCCAGCCCCCGCGACACCCCCCCTCCCAAGGACAAGCGGCGGGCGTGGGTGTTGAGGTAGCCGGCGAGGGCTGCCGCCAGCTCGCGATCCTGCAGATAGATGTGGCCGCTGAAGAGGGAAGGCTGCAAGCTCCCATCTCGCCCGGCCCGGCCCTCGTTGATCACCTCCAGGCTGTAGAGGATCTGGTCGGCGGCGGTGGCGCGGCGGCGGTTGATCCCCACCCGCGTGAGCAGGCGCTTGGACACGGCCACCCTTCGGTAGCGGGATCCCTCCTCCTGGCTGTAAAAGCCGCCGAAGGGCTCCACCCTGCCCCCGGAGCCATCCGGCTCTGCCGGATCAAAGGGGATCCCCAGCCGCTGCGAGCAGAAGCGATCCAGCAGTGTGTCGAACACCCCCGTTTTGCCCGCCTCTGAGCGGAAGCCGGGGTTGTTTTTGGAGCTAAAGGCCGTGGCCGGCAAAACCCGGCTGCCGGATCCCGGATAAGCATGGGTAAACACCGCCGCACGGGCCTCCGTGAACAGGGCGGCCAGATCTCCTGTCAGGGCCTCGCCGGGGCGGTGCCGGCTTTGGCGGAGCAGGAGGTCGGCCAAGGCCCCCCGGATCACGCTGCCGGGAATGAAGTCCTGGGCCTCGCTGATGGAGCCGCCCGGCTTTTGCCGACCGATGGCCAGGGGAGACTCGGCAGTGAGCGTGAGTTCAATGGCCTCCATCAGCTCCCTCCTCCGGCCAAAAAGGCCCAATCTGCGTCATTCGGCTGCAGGGCAGCTAGAGACTGGGGATCCCAGTGCAACCAACCCAAGCCTGCAGATTTGCTGCCTCCCAGCGCCCCAATGTGGTGCAGGGCCACCCGCAGCAGGGCCTTGCCCCAGGGAGGGCAGTCGGGCAAAAGCTGCAGGGATCCGGAGAAGATCAGCTCGGCTGCCGGCGAGGTCTCGATGAGGTAGAGCCGCTGATCCTCGGCGGTGCGGCGGCGGCGGTTGAGGGTGACTCCTGGGCGGAGGGTCGCTTCCAGCGCTGCCGGCGGCACCTCACAGACGAGATCCGCCACCCACAGGCGGGAAGGCAGGGCCGGATTGCCGAAGATCTGGCAGACCAGGCAATGGGATCCGGCGTAGCCCTCCACCTGGTATTCGGGGCGGTCGAAGTGGCCGTCGATCCCCTCCCGCTTGGGACACATGCGCTCCGGGTCGGGGGAGCGGCAAATGGCCCAGCCGAGGCCGCGGGCCAGCTTTTCGCACTCGTGGCGCAGCCTTCCCTTCAACTGGGAGCCGGGGATGAGCAGCCTGCCGTAGGCATCCTTGAGCAGGGGCTTGTCCGCCAGGGAGCCGCTGGAGCCGCCGGATCCCACCGCCAGAGCCGAGGCGAGGGTGGCCTTCAAAGGGATAGAGGTGCTCGTTTGGGGCAGCTCTGCCAGCCGAACCATCACTTCACCTCCACAGGAACGGGCCGGCCCTCGGCCTGGGGCTGTTTTTGGACAAAAGCGTACAGATCCACCAGATCCCGCCAGATGGTCTCGTAGGTGGGTTCCCCCTCCGCCGCCACGTACATCCAGGGGGGAAGGTGGCCGTCGTTGGTTTTGGCCTTGCACCAGGTGCGTTCAAAGGCCTCGATCAGCGGCTGCCCTTTTTGGCCCAGCCGGGTGCGGAAGTAGAGGTAGTTGAGGGTGGCGGTGCGCTTGCCTTTTTCCAAAAAGCCGCGGATTTGGTAGAGCTGGGAGCGGGGAAAATCCGCCGCCTGCAAAGCTTGCACCGTTCTCAGCAGCCCACGGATCTCCGGGACGGTGTAGGGGCCGGCGTAGAGCTTGAGGAGGTGGCCGTTCTGGCGATTCTCCAGGGCCTGCTGGCGAAAATCCTGGATGCTGGAGGCGATCAAAGTCACCGATTTCAAAGAGAGAAAGTCGATGGTGGCCACCGAAAAGTCTTGATCGCGGGGCTTCAGCTTTTTGGCGCGGCTTTTGGCAGATTTCAACAGTTGTTCGGTCAGCCTTTCGGCATAGTAGATGGGGGTGTCTTCCGAGGCAAACAGCACGCCTGCCGAGGTGGAGAGCCGACAGAGCTGGTCTGGGCTGTCGGCCGGGTAGCGGTGCGGCACCTGGCCGAGGGAGCGGGCGGCGTAGGTGGCCGATTTGGCCAGCAGGATCTGCTCGAACTGCTCACAAAAGGTGGCGGCAATGTCCAGGGCCTTGTGGGCTGGCACCACCATCAGCACATCGTCCCCGCCGATGGTCAGGATCTCGAAGGGGTGGATCCACTCGCCGTTGCGGTCTCTGCCGCTTTCCGGATCCGGCGGCAGGCCCCGCAGCCGGTGCGCCTGCAGGTGCTGGGCAAGGGCGCGGTAAACGGCTTGTTCCGTGGCCTCGGAAACGTCGCGGCTAAATTGCCGGTAGGCCTCTGGGGTTTGGATCTGCTGCACGTAGCCGCCCATGTTGTTGCCGTCGGCGTAGAGGTAGGCCACAAAGCCCTGGCTGGCGTTGGCCACTTCCCGCAGCGATTGCGCCTCGCCGATCCCCTGGCCGGATCCCGCGCAGGGCTGCAAATAGCGCTCCCGGTAGGGCTCGCCGGCGGGAGAGTCGAGGAAGCGGGCAAATCGCGTTACCCAGCTTTCCACAAAGCCGGGATCCCAGGCGGGGAATTTGCGGAACCACCCCTGCTGGCCTGTCTCCAGGCGCTTGGCCTGGCGGCCCACCAGCGCTTTGCGGGCTGTGGCCTCCGATAGCCAGGGCTGACCTGGCAGGTCGGCTTTGGCCAGGGCCGGGCGGCGGTCGGTGCTGTCGCGGCGCAGGTAGGGGTGGGTTTCAAAACAGGCGGGATGGGCGCGGCTGGGACGACCGGGATCCGGATTGCCGTTGCGGCGGTGCTGGAAGCGGGCAGCCAGGTGGCCCACCAGCTCGTTGAAACTTTTGCGGGCCTGGAAGCTGGCTTCGCTGCAATCTCCAAAGTAGGCCCTCACCAGAGGGTGGGCCTGGTGTTGGGCCAGCCAGTCCAGCCAGGGGGTGCGCTCGATGGGATCCCGCAGCAGGCCGTAGCGCAGCTCCAGCAGCCGAAAGGCGGATCCCACGGCACAGGCGTTGGCGGTGAGGGTTTCTTCGGTGTAGCGGCGCTCGATGGCCTCGCAGAGGTCGTCCACATAGGCCGCCGGACAGAAGGCCAAGAGGTTGCCGCCGGTGGAGTAGATGAGGAGCTCCGGAATGAGAGCCTGCGCCAAAGCCGGGTAGTGCTGCTGCAGCCAGGGCCGAACCCGCCGGTTCACGTAGGCCTCCAGCTCTGCTTGAGACTCCTTCCCCAAGGCTTTCCACCCCAAGTAGGTTTGCTCGGGATCCCCAAAAAAGGCGGGCAGATCCACCAGGTTAATGCGATCCAACAGGGCCGAGGCGCCGCGAATTTCCGGCAGTTTGGCGGACTCGAAGACGTAGCCCTTGATCTTGGTAGCCCCCCCGTAAACCAAGCCGATGCGGCTGGTCTGCCGCCACAGCTCCGGATAGCGCGATTGCAACTCTGCCAAGGTTTTGGGAAAGGTTGTGGCCGCCACGCTCTCCTGAAATTGGCGCACCTGCGCCCAGAGGGGCTGCAGCGCCTCCGGGATCCCGGCTGCGTCGTCGGTGCGGATGGCTGCGCACATCTGCTGCAGAATCGGCAAGGGAAATTGGGGATCCCGCCCTTCTCCCCAGGCCAGGCACCAGGCCAAGGCGATGGGCACGGGGGAGGCAGAGGAGGTAGCGGTCATGGGCAACACCTGGCAAAAAAGAAGATATAGAACGCAGCTGCTGTGCTGGCGGGCAAATCCGGCCCTGACTTTTGACTGGAGCGATCCTTGAACTTCACAAATCCTTCATCAAAACCAAAGGCGCTTCAAAAAGACGGCGTCGGCAATAGCAGCCACGCGGGCAGAGAATCGCAGCCGACAGAGAGAGGCCATGGCAGTGACTGATGGTTGCATTTTGCAGTTCCAGACTGGGAGACAGTATAGGCCGATTTGGATTCATTGCCAACAGATTCAAGACTTTTTTCGGTTGGCCCAGCCAGCGATTTAAAGGTAAAGCAAATTGGAAGGGATCCCTTCTCAAATCCTCTCAAAGGAAAAGTGGCTCTAGGTTGATTTTGGATAGGGGCTGCTATTGACTGGGGATGAGCAGAAATGGGATGGGCCTATGCTGACCAAGTTGAGTTTTTCAGAGCCACCCGTCGCCGGAGCAGAAAACAGCAAGTGGCCGGCGGGATCCGAGCTGGTGGGGATCGCCCTGGAAGTGCAGGCCCCTCAGCCCTACCTGTTGGATCCCCACTATGCTAAGGGGCTGCACGCCTGGTTTTTGGGCGAGGTGCAGCAGATGGATCCGCAGCTATCTGCCTATTTGCACGACGGAGAATCGGAAAAACCCTTTACCCTCTCCCGGCTGATGGGGCCCTTCCGCGAGCAGGGGGGGCGACTGCTGATCCCGCCCCAGATCCCCTTCCGCTGGTCGATCACCGCCCTCAACCCCCAAGTGGTGGAGTGGCTGCGGGAATGGTGCCGACGGCTGCCCCCCTGGCTGGAGTTGCGCGGATCCCCGCTGCAGATTCTGGGATGGAAGGTCTCAGCCCCCCCGCGCACCTATCGTCAACTGCTGGAGCAGCCCCTTGTCCGTCGCTCCTGGAGCCTCTCTTTCATCTCGCCCACCAGCTTTCGCCACCGGGGCCACCATCTGCCGCTGCCGGTGCCTCGCAACCTGTTCCACAGCTATTTGCGCCGTTGGAACGATTTTTCCGGTCTGCCCATCGAGGTAGAACCTTTTCTGGATTGGGTGGATGGGGAAGTGGTCATCCAGCGGCACCGGCTGGAATCGGTCAAAACCACCGCCGGCCGCCAGGGATCCGTGACGGGCTTCGTTGGCTGTGTACAGTTGGCGGTCTCCACCCGCGCGTCTGAACTGTTGCAGCAGCAGCTCCAGGCCCTGATCCACTTCGCCCCCTACTGCGGCACCGGCCACAAAACCCCCTTTGGGCTAGGGCAAACCCGCCTCGGTTGGCTGGCCGAAGAGCTGCCCGTCACCCCCGTCCTTTGCCGGGAAGAGCAACTGGCCCGGCGCATCGAGGAGCTGAGCGCCCTCTTTCTCAGCCAGCGGCAACGACAAGGGGGATCCCGCGCCGAAAAAACTGCCCAACTGTGGGCGACGATCCTGGCCCGCCGCGAAGGTGGAGAGAGCTTACAACAGATCGCCGCTGATTTGGAGATGCCCTACGAGACGGTGAAGACCTATGCCAAGCTGGCCCGCCGCTCTCTCCAGTCTGGATCCCAGGACTACTCGTCGAGCAGTCTTCCCTAGATGACTTGAGGTACTTTGTTGAGCCTGATACATTCACGCTGAACTCTCCTGAACATGGTTCAGGAAAGAAGCGATCGCATCCTGCCTATCTCTGAGCAGGAAGGCGGTATCCCGCAAAGCCCTGAGGAATACCCCCCGAGCGCTTTCCCCCTTCACTTCCCGGCAACCGTTGCGGTGGACTCAAGGATCAGGGGGAAACTTGGTCTACTATATCCCTCTCAATGACTTTTGCCAAACCGCCTAAAGCTCAGTAAATTCAGCAAAGTTCAGGGTTTTGGGGGTTAGAGGCATGCTCTTGCAGGGAGAAGGTAGAGATCAACCTCACTTCTCTTTGCTCATTACTCGCTTCTCTCTAGTTTCCGTCCCCTTGCGGGGAAAAGGTAGGGATCAACGTAGATTCT
>NZ_AUMZ01000001.1:818427-869817 GCF_002760375.1 Synechococcus sp. 60AY4M2 | reverse complement strand
GACATCAAGTTTCCGTCCCCTTGCGGGGAAAAGGTAGGGATCAACGCCCTGATGGCATTCAGCTACATCTTTCCTGGTAAGTTTCCGTCCCCTTGCGGGGAAAAGGTAGGGATCAACATTAAGGAACGTATCGAGCGTGAGTCGGAGTTGGTAAATAGTTTCCGTCCCCTTGCGGGGAAAAGGTAGGGATCAACAATTCAGTTACTAATTCCGACATAGAACTATCTATCGGAGACAGCGTTCTTACGCTAACTCCTCAACACAAGTTTCCGTCCCCTTGCGGGGAAAAGGTAGGGATCAACTGACCTAGACGCCAAGTACACGAAGGAGCAGGTCATGTTTCCGTCCCCTTGCGGGGAAAAGGTAGGGATCAACCCTACCCTCGGAAAAGCCTGAATTCATGAGGTTTTCAAGGTGCGTTCGCGAGGGAGTACGGAGATTCCTCGACACAGATATTAACATTGTCCTCGCGGCCAAGCGCAAGCGGGGAAATTGAGCTTGCTACGGCCATTATGTCACGTTTTTGGGCCAATCGGGGCAAAAGATCTAAAGTTTCCCTTAAAATCTTGTGCCGGCAGAGTCAGGCTGGTGATGGCTCGCCCCGACAGATCGCGCACAAAACTTTACAATTTCGGCCCGGTGGAGAGCCTCAGAAGATCAGGTAGTCCGGCGGCTCATAGGGGGGAGGCCCCCCGAAGACTTTGGCCTGCTTCTTGGCCGCGGCATCCAAAGGGTAGGCCCGCAGGCTATCTTCCTGGAGGTTGAGCAGAGGCAGCCACGACTTTTCCAGCTTCTCTTCCAGCTCGGCAGTGTCCAGGGGGCATTCAAAAACGGAGTATTGCACTCGCTGGCAGCACTGCTCCAGGCGTTTGGCCAACTGGTGTCGGCGCTTATCGTCCACCACGTCGTAGCAAACCAACCACAGCATCAGCGCAGCTCCATTGCTTCGTACTCCAGGTTGCCGCTCACCAGGCAACGGCTCAGCCGGCGGGCTTGCTCCAGCACAATTTGACTGAGGGGCAGGCGGCGAGATTGGGGAGGATAGAGCAATGGCTCGCGGAAGCGGCGTTCCAGCTCTCCCAAAAACAGTTTTTTGGCCAGGGATCCCAGCCATACGCCTGTTCCATCCGGCGACGGCTCAAAGTCTTCCGGGGTGAGCAAGCCGGCCTTGACAAGCTGGAGCACAGCCCAATCCACCACCAAGGGTCGAAACTCCTCCATCAAATCCAGCACCAGGTTGGGGCGGTAGGGCAAATTGGCGTGGAAAAAGCCCAGGTAGGGATCCAAGCCGGCCATCACGGCCGCCGAGAACACTCTTGCCAGCAGCACCCCGTAGCCCCAACTGAGCAGAGCGTTGATCGGGTCGAGCGGCGGCTGGCGGTTGCGACCTCTGAAGTTCCACTCAGGCGGAAAGCAATGTTGCAGGGATTGGTAGTAGGTGCGGGCGCAAATGCCCTCCAGGCCCATCAGCGCTTCTCGATCCGGAGGAGTGGTGGAGCGATCCAACTGTTGCAGGTAGGCGGCGATAACATCAATACCCTCCTGTAAGGGGGCAATTTGGCCGCGGGTAGCCCGGTTGTGCAGTTGTAGAATTGCCCGCTGGTTGCGAATTTTGCCCCGCACAATGCGCTTGGCCAACTCCAGCCCCCAAGGGGAATAGGCCCGCTGATATTGGGCCAGACGCATCTCAGGGTTGGTGGAAAAGGATCCCTGCAGGCGACCGCGAAAACCGCCATCCGCACGCAAAAAAATGGTTTCGATGCCTCGATCCAGCAGTTGGGCCAAAGCTGCGCTGGTCAATTGGATCCCGGGCAACACCACCACCAGCTCCACCTCCGCAAGGCGGCAAAGCTGCTCTTGACCACGGCGGCGAATGAGCAGGGTTTGGTTTTGGCAGTGAACCACAGTCCCCGGCTCGGTTAGGTAGAGGGTGGTCATGGGCAGGAAGGTCAAGAAAGCTTCAGGTCGGGGCGATAAAACTGCAGCTCTGCCTGGGCTTCCCGAGCCATCTGTTCCCGGTAGGCCAGGGGAGCGATCACCTCGCCGTTGGGCCGCCAATCCCGCAGGCGCATGGTGAAATTGGTGTCTCCCACCCGCACATAGGCGCAGAAGTAGCGGTCGCTGGCCGGCCTCTGCCGGAGAATGTGCAAGATCTTTTCCCGTTCCCCCGCATCGGCGATCTCCCGCCGCACCAAAGCCGGGATCCGCTCGTAGGCAATGGGCTGGAAGGTGGGGTGGCGTACTGTGTTGTCCACGTAGCGGCGGGCAAACTGCGGCGCAAAGCGCAGGATCAAGAGCGCCTTGGGCAGATAGAAATCGGATCCCCAGGCCTCTTCCCAGGCCGCTTGCACCTCCTCAGGAGTGGGCAGATTCCCCTGCCTCTGGCGGGCCAAGAGCTCCGCCGGCACCGCAGGGTCAGACCAGGGCACCACCGTCAGGCGAGGCGAGCGAATGCGATCCAGGCGAAAGTTGTGCCAGCCCAGGGATCTGGCAGCGTGCGGGAGCTGGCCGAAGGCGGCCAAGTACTTGGCGCGGCGGGCATAAAACAGGCAAACCGGGTAGGTGAGGACCTTTTGGATCCCGTGCTGGCGAGTTTCGTAATCAAAGCGGATCAGCCCTGCTGCCGGTTTTGTCCAGAAAGCCTCTAGCTGGTTTTGGTATTCGTCCACCCGCTCCTGCTGTTCGTCGGAGAGGATGTACTCAAACCAGACAAAGAGCCGCCGCTGCGAGTGTTGATGCCCCCCCCAGATATCGTCCAGCAACACCTGCACATCGGGATGCACAAAGGCCACGTCGCTGAGGACGTGGTAGATCTGCTCAAGCTGGCTACCCGACAACGTCAAGGCCGAGGCGGGCGTCGGCAAGGGGGGGCGATCCCCGGCGGCACGGCAGCGAAAGTTATCTCTTCGCCTGGAGTTGGCCTCGATTGGCTGCAGCCAGCCCTGAGCGGCCAGGTAGTCCAGCTCTTTGCGCAGGGTGCGGTGGGTCTTCAAAAAGGGCCGGCTGGCCAGCCGCGTCTCCAGATGGGGAACTTCGGCTTTTAAGGCGGCCAGCAGGTCGGGATGCTCCAGCCAAAAGCTCAGAGGCTTCTGGCAAATGCAACTGGGATCCGGGCAGGAGATCCCATGGGGCAAATCCTGCCGGGGGTGGCTGGGCGAGAAGAGGCGATCGCGGATGTGGGTGTAGCCAAAGGTCTCTGGCAGATCCGGCCAACGGTTTTCGCTGTACAAACCCTGGAGCAACACCCAGAGACGCACCGCCCGCTCCAGGCGCTCTGCCAACTGCCCGCCTGCCAGCCAGCGCAACACCTCCACCGTCAAAGGCAACTCCCCTCCGTTCATCTCCCCCTCCAGGGCAAGGCACAGACCAAGGTCGGATCCCTTCGCCCCTACTCTGCCAACAATTGGAAGATCTTGCTTCCAATCTTCCCCATACTGGGGCCAGGCTGTTGTCTTTCTGTCCCAATTTCCATGTCTGCTGTGGCGCTGCAGTTGCGGTCTGGCTATCTGGCCCATTGGCCGCAGAAACCCCATCTTGGGGGGCTACCGTTTCAGGTGATTGAAATCGAGCTGACCCGACCGGATCGGCTGGTTTTCCCGGAAGATCTGGCCCAACTGCGCCTGCCTGGGGGGATCGACCCCCGCTTGGGAGTGGTGCTGAGCGGGCGCGCCCCCATCTGGCTCTACGGCTGGTTGGTGCACGAGTGCCACTTCACCCGCTGGGTGGCCTGCTATGACCCACGCTTGGGGGCAGTGGTGGTCTCCAGCCATAGCCCAGACGTGCAGGTGGGCGAGATCATTCCCTGGGTGCAGGGCAGGCCAGGCAAGGCCTACGGCCCGCTGACGCGAACAGAATTGGCGGCGGCAGTGATGGTGGTGGGCCCTCCGGATAGCGGCAAAAGCCGCCTGGCCCGCGCTCTTTTCGAGTCCCTGCTGCCTCAGGCTCCCAACGTTTATCTGCAGCGGGCCCACTGGGATGGGGAAGGAAATTGGACGTTGGATCTGCCGCCGGAAGAAGCCAAAATCCTCAAGCACCGCTACCGGGGCCGCCTGACCCCCGATTTTTTCAGCTTTCACGCCCAGGCCATCCTCGCCCTGCGCCAACAAAAAAGCCTGGTGATCGTGGATGTGGGCGGCAAGGTGGATCCCCACAAGCAGCCGATCCTGGAAGCCTGCTCCCATTATCTCTTGGTCAGCCGGGATCCGGCGGCCATCCCCCTCTGGCATGAGTTTTGTCGGGATCGGGGCAACTTGCGGTGTGTGGCCGTCCTGCACACCGGCCCCTGCCCGGAAGATCTACCCAGGGATCCCAACCAACTGGAGCTGTGCTGGGATCCCGGCTCTCCGCTGCCTGCCGAGCTGGTGCGGGTGGTGCGCGGCTTGGTCGGCTCGGCAGGATAATGGCAGGGAGCTTTCGGCGGCGTGCCGGATGAGATTTTTAGTTAACCGCTTCAGGGTTAGCCTCATGCCCGTAGAGGTAGCTGAGGACAGAGTTGCGCAGGCGATAGTACTGCGGATCCTCCAGAATGCGCTCGCGGTCGCGAGGACGTGGGAAGGGAATAGAAATGACCTGCCCAATGGTAGCTGCAGGGCCGTTGGTCATTAACACCAAACGGTCGGCCAGAAACAGTGCCTCATCGATATCATGGGTGATCATCAAAACCGTGCAGCGATGTTCATCCCAAATGCGCAACAGCTCCTCCTGCAGTTCCTCTTTGGTGATGGCATCCAAAGCCCCAAAGGGTTCATCCAAAATCAGGACTTCTGGTCGAATCGCCAAGGCACGGGCAATGGCCACCCGCTGCTTCATCCCTCCGGAAATTTGCGGGGGATATTTTTGGGCAGCTTCCCCCAGCCCCACCAAATTCAGGTGTTCCTCTACAATTTGATGCTTTTCCGACTGGCTCTTTTGAGGGAAGACCGACTGGACGGCCAGGTAAACATTTTCATAGACCGTGAGCCAGGGTAACAAGGCATATCCCTGAAACACCACCATGCGATCTGGGCCAGGAGCTGTAATCGGCTGGCCTTTCAGCTTCACCGAGCCGCTGGTGGGCTGGGTAAAGCCAGAAACCATATTCAGCAGCGTGGTTTTGCCACAGCCGGAATGTCCAACTATGCAGACAAATTCTCCTGCATCGACCCTAAGATTGATATCTCGCAAGACGGGATACTCCCCCTTAGGAGTTGGGTAAGTCTTGCTGACATTCTCAAGGGTTAAGTAGGGTTCTGCGGCTGTGGCTACTGGGGTAGAGGTTGTCAAGAGGGCAGTCATCGTGGGGTGCTCCAATTCATCGTTTTCTCACAACTGGGAACGTGCTTTTGCAAAGGGAACCTCTAGAGCAACACAGGACGACGATCCAAAGCAACCTCGGCTATGTAAATGTCGTGCTTAATCGCCAAACTGTTGAGGTAAGCCAAGGGATCCTCGCCATTGAAAGGGATCCCGTCGAACAATTGAATGGGCTGCCGTTGGTAAGACACATCCAGCCCCAGCTCGCGGGCCGCCGTACTGAACACCCCCACCTGACACACCCGCTCCACGATCTCCACCCAGTTGCGGGGGAAGGGCAGATCCCCCCAGCGGGCCATTTGCGTCATCATCCACAGATGCTCGGTGCGGCTGGGGCGGTTGCCGGCGCCCAGAAAGAACTGATGGTGGGCATATTCCCGCATCGGCATGTCTAGGTCACAGATCAGGCGCTGGGGATCCCCCAGGTGAATGTAGGATGGGTCGGTGCTCAGGTAGGCGCGGCGGCTGAGCAGCTCGCGAATCTCGTCGTGGTGGGCCGGATCTTCGCAGTAGCGACAGGCTTCCAGCAGCGCTTTGACCAAGGCAATGTGGGTGTTGGGATAGGCCCTGGCCCAATCTTCACGCACCCCCAACACCTTGCCGGGATGGCCCAGCCAAATCTCCAGATCCGTAGCCACCGTAAAGCCGCTGCCCTCCAGGGCGGCCCGCAGATTCCAAGGCTCTCCCACGCAGTAGCCGTCGATGTTGCCGGCTGTTAGGTTGGCCACCATCTGGGCCGGTGGCAGGGTTTTCAGCACTACATCGTGATCCGGGTGGATCCCGCCGGCTGCCAGCCAATAGCGCAGCAGCAAGTTGTGCATGGAGCTGGGATGCACCACCCCAAAGGTCAGCCGACGGCTGGGGCTATCCAGGATGTAAGCCTTCAACTGGCTCAGCGTGTGGATCCCTTGCTCGTAGAAGCGCCTGTGCAGGGTAATGGCATTGCCGTTGCGGGTCAAGGTGAGGGCAGTCACCACCGGCTGGGGTGGGTTGTCCCCGCCGCCCAGAGACATCCACACCGGCATGCCGGCGGGCATTTGGGCCGCATCCAAGTAACCTCCCTGGATGCCGTCTTGGATCCCTCGCCAACTGGTTTCCCGCACCAGATTGACTTCTTCCAGGCCGTGTTTGGCAAAAAACCCCTTTTCTTTGGCCACCGCCAACGGGGCGCAGGCGGTCAGGGGCACAAAGCCGATCTCCAAGTTGATCTTTTCTAAACCGTGCCTGGCCACCACGGTGCTGCGGCGGGCCCGCCACTGTTTGATCCGTTTTTGCTGGTTCAAAAAGTAGATGATCTCGCTGCGATAGCTGTAGTAGCTGGGATGGTTGACCACCTCCAGCCGACGGCGGGGCCGAGGAATGTCAATGGTTAAAATGTTCCCAATTCGGGATCCCGGCCCGTTGGTGAGCATAACCACACGATCTGACAGAAGAACCGCTTCGTCCACATCGTGGGTGACCATGAGGGTGGTCATCTGGTGTTCTTCGCAGATGCGCATCAACTGCTCCTGCAAATTCCCGCGCGTGAGGGCATCCAAAGCGCCAAAGGGCTCGTCCAACAACAACACCTTGGGCCTCACAGCCAAAGCGCGAGCGATGGCTACCCGCTGCTTCATGCCCCCTGACAGTTGAGCCGGGAACTTATCCGCCGCCTGCCGCAAGCCGACCAGATCGATATGTTCTTCGACAATCTGCTGACGCTCTGCCGGGGAGTAGTTTTTCAGCACAGCGTCTACCGCCAGGGCAATGTTTTGTCGAACCGTTAGCCAAGGCAAAAGCGAGTAATGCTGAAACACCACCATGCGATCCGGGCCGGGAACGGTGATGGTGTGTCCATCCAAAGCCACGATCCCTCCGGTAGGCAGAGACAACCCCGCCACCATGTTCAGTAGGGTGGACTTGCCGCAGCCGGAGTGGCCGATTAAGGAGACAAACTCCCCGCGGTGAATTTGGAGATCGATCCCTTTGAGGGCTAGATATTCTTGGCCTCCAGGCAGACCAAACGCTTTTTCCACTTGCTCTACACTGACCAATACAGACACAGAAGACCTCCCCACCTGTAGATATTGCTCAGCAACTCGGATCCCAGACCTCAGTTCTACTCTTTTTGAAGAGCTGATTGGGGCTAACACTCAAAGACAATGTAAGAGGGATCCCAACTCAATTGGATGGACATGCAGTGAAAAGATTTGCAAACGAGGCTAGCGATTGGCTATTTTGTTTTGCAGGGCAGCCACCAGTCGATCCAAAAGCAAGCCCACCGCCCCAATGTAGATGACAGCAACGATGATCTCAGTCACGTAGTTCTGCTGGTAGGCATCCCAGATGAAAAAGCCGATCCCTGGCACGCCGGACATGACAATTTCTGCAGCAATAATCGCCAGCCAGGATAGGCCAATGCCAACCCGCAAACCTGTGAACATGTAGGGCAAAGCAGAGGGCAGCAGCACCTTAAAAAAGAAGTCAACTTTAGAAAGCCTCAGCACTCTAGAAACGTTGATGTAGTCTTCCGGGATCTGCCTCACCCCCACCGCCGTGTTGATCAAAATGGGCCAGATAGAGGTGATGAAAATAACAAACAAAGCAGCCGGCTCATTGCGCTGCAAAGCAGCCAAGGAGATGGGCACCCAAGCCAAGGGAGCCACCATGCGCAAAAACTGGAAGATGGGATCCAAAGCGCGGTTGATCCACATGCTGCTGCCCACCAAGATCCCTAGGGCAATGCCCACCAAAGCGGCACTGCAGTAGCCGATGACCACCCTTTGCAGGCTGGCCAAAGTTTGGCGCAGCAGCCCTTGGTCGAGGTCGCTATTGCGGTACAGAGGATGCAGGATTAGGTAGCGGCTGCGCTCATCCATCCACACATCCCAGGGCCCCGGCAGCCGAATCAGGTTGGCGCCGGACAAAAGTTGCCAAATCAACAAAAATCCCACAATGCCAACCACGAGAGGGAGGATCTGATCTCGATACTTGGCAAAGTCGAACTTGGTTGTCGAGGGCTTTGCCGGAGAAGAAAGTGTCGTCGTCATGGCTCCTAGAGAGGATAGAGTTTTACAAAGTTCTCTGTTTCTGCGCCTTCGAAACACCCCGACTGAGGGGTTCTACAAAGTTCTGGAATCAGAGCATGAACTTGGATCAGCTTTGCCTTTTCCTTGGACGGGGAAGCACAGGGACTGCAAACTCGACAAAACTCTCACAGCAATCAGCAAAATCAGCGCCCCCATTGCCATTGAAAGGATGAGCCTGTCCCAGTAAAGCTTGGCTGGTCTCTCGAAGCAGGGATCCCTGGAGTGTTCTCGCGGAACGTGCAGCAGAGCTAACATGGCCGATCCTCAACATAGTGTTCAGAACCATTCAAAAGGCGCAAGGCTGACAGTCTCTATCAACCCGATGTGAGCAGAAAGCTCGGCCCAGCCTTTTTTAACTCGATGGGATCCCGCGAATGGGCAGGATTTCTGCTACACAAGAAACACGTCTGTGTTGACCTGAGCCGAGACTAGGCCCTCTTGATTTTCAGGCTGTTCAAGTAGGCCTGGGGATCCTGGGGGTCAAACACCACACCATCGAAGAAACGCTCCGTTCCCCGCGAAGTGTTGTTGGGAATATTCTTCACTCCCAGCGCTTGGGCAGCCTCCCGCCAGAGATCTTCGCGGTTCACCTCATCCACCAGACGGCGGGCAGTATCCAAATCCTTGAGGAAGCGAGCGTGGAAGCCCCAACGCAGCGATTCGGTCAAGAACCACAGGTCATGGCTCTTGTAGGGATAAGAGACGCTGCCCCGCCCATCTTCCCAGTACAGAGGCCCGGCGTTGAAATCTTGAACAGCCGGCTTGCCATCTCCCAATTCGTACTTGCCCTGGAAGGGAGGCGTGAGAACCTCGACCGGCACATTCAGATAAGCGCGCCCCGAAAGGATGCGCGCCAGCTCTTCACGGTTGGCCGGATCGTCGCACCATTGCTGCGCTTCCATCACAGCCATCAAAACTGCTTGTGTGGCTCTGGGGTTTTGCTCCACCCAGTCGGCGCGAATGGCCAAGTATTCTTCGGGGTGAAAAGGCCAGATCTGCTGGGTGAGGGCCGCCATAAAGCCGATCCCATCGGCCACAATCCGGTAGGGCCAGGGATCCCCGGTGCTAAAAGCATCCATGGTGCCATTGCGCATTCCCTGCACCGTTTCGGCAGAGGGAACCGCCAACAGGTCGATGTCTTGATCCGGATCTACCCCCCCAGCAGCAAACCAGTAACGGATCCAAAAATCTTGATTGACGTTGGGGAAGGTATGAGCGGCCTTGAATTTGCGTTTGTTGCTGGCGCTGAAGTTTTTGATGTAATCCGCGGCTCCCGAGATATCCAGCCCCAAACCCTTGCCAGCATGCATTCCGGCAATGGCAATCCCGTTGCCTTGGGTGATCAACTGACACAGAACTGCCATGCGCACCGGCTGATTGTTGGTGATGGCGCCAATGTGGATCATGTGAGGCATCGGCATCTGCCACTGGCCACCGTCGATTCCCCCACCCGCTGAGCCGATGACCACATTGTCACGGGCTGCCGGCCAACTGGCCTGCTTCAAAACCTCTACACCGGTCATGCCATGCTTGTCGAAAAAGCCCTTTTCCTTGGCGATGATCAGGGGGGCAGACTCCACAATCGGTATAAAGCCTAACCTGAGATTGGGGGTTTCTGGGCCGCTGGCCTGGGCAACCCAGTAGCCTGTGCTGGCCCGTGCTAAGCTGCCACTCACGAGTCCACCCACGGTGGCCGCACCCGCAGACAGCAAAAAGTTACGACGTGACGTCATGCTCACCTCATCGAAAGGATATGTGAAGGCAAGAAGGAAGCTTTCCAGTTCAAGTCGCCTGACCCATGGATTTCCTTCGTGAAATCTCAAGAAATCCTTAAATCTCAGCTTGGTTGATATCCTAAGGGCAAATAAATATAGAAACAATACAATTATTATTTTGGTAAGCATAGACTTCCGTTTATCATTGTTGCGATGGCTTAGGTCTCAATGGCGTTTCCTCTAACGGCGGCTTGCTCTGGGCAAAACAACTCAACAGATTGGGGATCCCTGCCCCATGCCGGCTATCACTGGGATGGCTGTGCCGAGCCGTTTTTCGAGGGCTGGTACAGCCGCGTCACCTTGCCCGGGGATCCGCCCATCAGCTTTGCCTTCATGTACGCCATCGATCCCAAGCGAGGGGGCATGGCTCAGGTGTTGGGGCCGGAGGAGGAGTTGCATTGGCGCACCTTCCCCAATCCCCGCCGCTTTTGGGCCAGCTCAACCCATCTGGCCTTGGGGCACTCAGGGATCCCAGGCCCCGGCTGTCGCGGCCTTCAGGATCCCTTCACCTTCTTCCAGCGCACCGCCAGCGGCTACCAATACACCGCCCACCTCAACCAGGGGATCCTGCCAGATCCTGTCAGAGGCGAGGCCATCCGCTGGCTCTATCGCATTCAACTCTGCTCTGCCTACGGGATCCCGCCGCGGGCCACCATGGGAGCCTGGTCTTATCTGCCCATCTTCGAGCCGGGCTGGCAGATCCTGATGAGCCACGGCCTGGCCAGCGGCTGGGTGGAGTGGCGGGGCAGGCGCTTCGAATTCGAGCAGGCCCCCGCCTACGCCGAAAAAAACTGGGGACAAAGCTTCCCTCGCCGCTGGTTTTGGATCCAGTGCAACGCCTTTCCCAACCATTCCGGCCTCAGCCTCACCTGCGCCGGAGCCGAGCGGCAGGTGCTCACCCGCCCCGAAGAAGTCGCCCTGATCAGCCTGCACGGCGGGGGATCCCAGCCTTTTTTGGAGTGGCGGCCCGGCCAAGCTCGGCTAACCTGGCAGGTGGATCCCTGGGGATCCTGGCAGGTGCGCGGCGTTGTACAGGAGTTCCATTTGTGGATCGGCTGGCCAGACCTGCCATCCCCTGGGATGGATCCCGTCAAGCCCCGAGAGCCTCCTTGGCCGCATACATAACCTCTAGGGTGATCTCGGTCAGGCCACGCTCGCGGGCAAATTTTTCGGTGTTGCGTTTCACCTTGCCGCGCACAAAGCCGGGCACTTTGTTCAGCTCCGCCTGGGCTTCTCGCGTCCAGATGAGATCGGAATCGGCGCTCAGGCTCTTGTGGATCACTTCTTTGGTGTCGTGGCCGCCGAAGACCTCCAGCAGGTGATCCTCCATGCCCAGGGTAAAGGAGTTGTAGATTAGGTCCACAATTTGGTTGGCGCCCTCATACCCCAAAAAGGGCCGGTAGCCGATGGGAAAATCTTGCACGTGCATGGGCGCCGAGATTACCCCACAAGGGATCCGCAGCCGCTTGCCCACATGCCGCTCCATCTGGGTGCCGAAGATGGCGGCAGGCTCCACCTGGGCAATGGCATCGGCTACGCGGGTGTGATCTTCGGTCAGCAGCACCTGATCGCAATACCCGCCCACCTCTGCCTGGAACCACTCGCCATCGTAGGTGCAATAGCTGCCCGCCCAGACCACATGAACCCCCATCTCGCGGGCCAGGATCTTGGTGATGGCTGCCGCATGGGTGCAATCCCCAAAGACCACGGCTTTTTTGCCGGTCAGATTTTGGCAATCGATGGAGCGGGAGAACCAAGCCGCCTGGGAAACGTAGAGGGTCTGCTCCTGGATGTAGGGCTCGTAGTCCACCGGGATCCCTTGCTCGTTGAGAACCTGCTGGATCTGGCGGATGAAGCGGGCTGTTTCCACCACCCCCATGGGGGTGATCTCCACATAAGGTGTGCCAAACTGCTCCTGCAGGTAGCGAGCCGTCATCGGCCCCAGTTCCCGGTAGGGCACCACGTTAAACCAGGCCCGCCCCAGGTGCTTGAGATCGTGGACGCTGGCCCCCTGCGGGATCACCAAATTGAGCTCGATCCCCAGATCCTGGAGCAGCTTTTTCAACTCCCGCAGATCGTGGGCATGGTGAAAGCCCAGGCTGGAGATGCCGAGGATGTTGTAGGAAGGACGCTCCGTCCTCCGGGGCGGGCCGCTCAACTCCCCACTTTTGCGGGCTTTGTTGATATAGAACTCCACAATCTGGTGCAGGGTGCGCTCGGCGGCCTGCAACTCGTTGACCCGATAGTGGTTGACATCGGCCAGCAGCACGTCACAGCGGCTGGACAACTGCGCCTGCCGCACAAAGTGATGCAGATCCTCCTGCAAAATGCTGGAGGTGCAGGTGGGGGTAACCACAATGAGATCAGGCTGCTCCTCGCCGTCTTTGCGGACGATGTTGCGAATCACCTTCTCGTCCGATCCCCGCGCCAACACCTGCCGATCAACGACGCTGGTGGTTACCGGGGTAAAGTCCCGCTCCCGCTCTAGCATGGAACGCATCACGTTGAAATAGTCGTCCCCCAGGGGAGCGTGCATGATGCTGTGAACGTTTTTGAAAGAACTGGCCACCCGCAGCGTGCCGATGTGGGCGGGGCCAGCGTACATCCAATAGGCCAATTTCATGGACAGCCTCTCAAATGAAAACCGAGGCAAGAGCCGGGATCCCAATCCGCCGCCGACTTCTCACCCGCTGCAAATCTCTTCTGGCATTGTAGAACGCCCGGCAGCCGGGATCCCTTGGCCGTTATCCTCCGTAACTCCCGGCCACGGCGATTGTAAACATCATCGATCAAAAGCAAAACGGCCCTTTCAAGACAGCGACAATTACGGGGATCCCTCTACCCTGACTTCAAGGCCTGTTCCATGCTGGAAATAGGGGCAGCAGCCCTGGACTCCGCTTGGCAGCTTGCCGGCGAAGAACCCAATTTCCGTAGCTTTCGTTACAGATTAACTTTTGAATACAAAATGTGTACCTCTACAAACTTGAGCAGAGATTTTGGGTTACCCAGGCAAGTTTTTGGCCAGCCAAGGCAGACTGAGTCTGGAGAGAGGCTCTTCTGTTTCCCTGGATACAAACCTGGGCAAAGACCCGGGCAGAAGGGCGTGGCTGCTGGAGAAAGCGAACACCCTTTGAGGTGTTGAGGTGAAAGGCCATGGGCTCTACCACGATTTCTTGGCAACGTGATCGCAAAGCCCCTCAGGAGCAGATGGATTCCATGACTGTCACATATCTTAAGTCTGCGGCTTGCCTGCGCAACTGGCTGCAGGCGCCCTTGCAACCGATTCGAGCGGCAATTGACAGCATTGAAGTTCAGGATCCCCGCTTGGCCCACTTTTTGTGTCGGTGGATCCCGGCCCGCTGTCCTTTCGAGCGAGATGTGGTGTTGTTTGGCCACAAACTGATGCACATTCCACCGATGTGCAAGCTCAACCCCTTCTACGATCAAGTAGTAGGGCTGCGCTTCCGGGCTTTGTCGTTTTTGGCAGAACAGGGAGAAGACATCAGCCGCTACCTCTAGATCGACTTTCGGTTTGGATGATACTCCACATGTATTCACGGAACATAGATTGCTTCTTTTTTCATCAGTGGACGGAGTTTGGGGCGTAGAGCCTTGTCGGTCACAAGGTCTAGGGGGCATCCAAGTTTGTCTTCCAAGTAGAAGAGCAGATTGAAGTAACGCTTGGAGTCGACTTTACCAATGAATTTAACTAGGATATCGATGTCGCTGCCGGCTTGATCCTCGCCACGAGCAGTTGAGCCAAACAGGGCCAGTCACCGCACACGGCGGGTGTTTATTCTAGCTATCTTTAGGAAGTCGGGTTCAAGGGATCCCTGGCCGTCCAAAAGCCGTTGAGAAACTATGGCCACTTTAAACCAGATATAAGACACTCTCCAAGGGATCCTCGCCACTACCCAAGCGCTCTGCGCCGCCGGCGCGTTCGCGACAGTGTTGCGTAGCAATAACGATGTAACAAGCCGTAGTCTGGCCAGAGTGGATCCCGTCAGAGGGGGTTTCCAACTGGATGAAAACGGCGGCGTTGCTCCTGAAGTTAGGGTTAGCAGGGAGAATCGGAGAGACTACGCTTTAGTTTCTGTAAATTGTCAAGCAGTTGGGGCATGTCACTTTGGATGATACTCCACAAAACGTCGTTGTCTAGAGCAAGATAAGCATGAATGATACGGTTACGAGTGGCAATGAGTTGTCGCCAAGGAATATTTTCGTTCTGGTTACGGACTTCTGCAGGAATGTGAGTGGCTGCCTCACCAATCAACTCGATGTTTCTCAAGGTCGCATCATAGGTTCGGCGATCCCGTTCAAAGTCTTCTTGAGTGTACCCCTCTGTGTATTCAAGGACTCGCTTGGCAAATTCAATCATATCATCTAGGTAGAAACGCCATTCACGGGACATAGATTGCTTCTTTTTCTATCAATGGACGAAGTTCGGGGCGTAGAGCCTTGTCGGTCACAAGGTCTAGGGGGCATCCAAGTTTGTCTTCCAAGTAGAAGAGCAGACCGAAGTAACGCTTGGAGTCGGCTTTACCAATAAATTCAACTAGGATATCGATGTCGCTGCCGGCTTGATCCTCGCCACGAGCAGTTGAGCCAAACAGGGCCAGTCGCCGCACACCAAATTGCTTTTGAATCTCGGCAAATTGCTCGCCGAGCAATTGCAATACTTGTTGTTTCCTCATGGCTGGTCAGATTGGATCATTCACTTGTCAACTCTCCAAGTGGGAACACAGGTTGGCCGCTTGTTTTGATCTTCCAGGCTCACACAGGCAGGTGTTTATTCTAGCTATCTTTAGGAAGTCGGGTTCAAGGGATCCCTGGCCGTCCAAAAGCCGTTGAGAAACTATGGCCACTTTAAACCAGATATAAGACACTCTCCAAGGGATCCTCGCCACTACCCAAGCGCTCTGCGCCGCCGACGCATTCGCGACAGCGTTGCGTAGCAATAACGATGTAACAAACCGTAGTCTGGCCAGAGCGGATCCCGTCAGAAGCGGGTCTCGAACTCCAGGGAAAGGACGTTGTTGCCCTCGAGGTCGGTGGTGGCACGGGTGAGGGTTTGGTCGTTGAGGCGGTAGCGGGCGCTGTAGCGGGTGGGCTGAAAGGGATCCGTCAGGTTGCGCTGCACCGAGATGGAAGTAGCCGGCCCCAGATCGCGGGCCACCTCCAGCGCCAGGCCGACTGAGGAGCGTCTGGGGGCACGGGTATCGACCTGGGGAACGGGGCTGAGGCGAACCTCATCCAAGCCGAGGGTGTCCCGCAGCGTCTCCAACACATCGTTAAGCAAAGCCGTTCCCGCCAGCCCGGCCACCCCTGCTTCGGGGTTGAGTTGGGCCAAAGCTGTTCCCCCCAACAGGGCGACGATCTCTTGGGGGGAGCGGCTGGGGCTGCTGGAAAGGGTCAGAACGCCGTTGCGGGGATCCGCAGCCGCAAGCTGGCTGGCCCGCCCGTTGACGTTGGCAAAGATCTCGATGCTCTGCTGCGATCCCGGCAGGTTGCGGTTGGTGTCGAAGGGGGACAGATCCTGGGGAAAGCGATAGACCTCGAAGGCTTGGGTCACCAGGCGCAGGTTTAAGAAAGGATCGAAGGGGTTGTCCAGGTCAAAGGTGGCGGTGTTGGGGCGGGAGCGATCCAGGCGAAAGTTGGCAATGGGCAGGCTGACGCGGCCTCGCTCCAGGGCGATGGTGCCCGCCGGACGCAGGTCTTGGGGAGTGCCGAACAGGCGCAAGCTGCCGCTGGCGTGGAATTCAAACAGGTTGGGCCGCTGCACGCGGATCCCGGGCCCCAAAACCAGCTCCAGGCCGTTGAGCCGCGGCTGCCAAAAGGGATCCGCCTGAGTCGAGTCTGCGGGAGCTGCCGCCGCTTCCCCTTTTTCAGGGCGGGGGCTGGCATCTACGATCCCTTGGGAGACCTCCAGGCGCCCCTCGAGCAAAGGCCGCAGCAGCAGGCCGCCCACCACCACCTCCCCCTGCAGGCGGCCTGTGTAGAGGTTGGGCAGGGTGAGCTGGATCCCTTGCAGTTGCAGCGTTAGGGGTGGCGAGGTCTCGTCCATCTGCAGGGCGCCGCGGGAGTTGACGGGCAAAAAGCCGTTGGCCAAGAGGGATCCGCCCCCCAACTGGCCCTGCAGCTCCCGCACCTCCAATTGGTTGAGGTTAAAGAAAATTTGGCCGGTCAGGTCGGTGATGGGCTCCGGCAGGGCGGCCAACTTGAGGATCCCGGAGCTAAGGCTGAGGTTCCCCTGCAGGCTGGGCTCTCGCAAGCTGCCGCGGATGGCCAGCTCCAGTTGGCTTTGGCCCCCTTCCCAGCGCACCTGGTCGGTGAGGAGGTTGATCAGGCGCAGGCCGCCATTCTCGGCTTGCAGGGTGAGGTCGATCTGATCCGATGCGGCCCGCACCTCCGCAAAGGGCAGGGTGTAGGGCACCAGGCCGGAAAGGCGGATCGGCTCGTCGCCGTTGGCCAGCAGGGCGCCCTCCAGGCGCAGTTGACCCTGGTTGTAGTCAAATTGTCCCCCCACCTCCCGCAGCGGCACCTGGTTGATCTGGGCGTTGACCACCGTCAGGGAGCCGCGGGCCCGGGGATCCCGCAGGTTGCCTGCCAGTTCCACATCCAGGTTGAGATCTCCCTGCAGCTCCAGCTCGTCCGGCAGGAAGCGATCCAGCAAAGCCAGAGGAAATGCTTGGATTTGCAGGGATCCCGACTGTTCCTCCAGGCCCACCTTGCCAGAGAACAGGGCCTGGCGTTCGCCACTGCGCAACAGCAGCGGCTGCAGCACCACCGCCCCTTCGACCAGGCTGCCGCTGGCGGTGAGGCTCTCGATGCTGAACTCCTGGGCCTGCCAATTCTGGCCCTCGAGCTGAAAGCTGACGCTGGGCCGGTTGAGGTTGCCGACCAGGCTGACGCTGGCCTGAAATTCCCCCTGCAGGCTGGTGGGCGGCGGGATGCGGGGATCCATACGGCTGGTCAGGGCCCCCAGGTGGGCGGCCAGGATCTGGGCGTAGTACTCCAGTTGTTGCAGCAGCGGATAGCCGGGCAGGCCGACCGGCTCTGTCTCTAACACAGCGGCAGGGCCCAAAGGTGGCAGCCGAAAACCGCGGCTGGTGATATCGCTCCACTCCCGCCACTTGAAAGTAGAGACGATATCTTCCAAGCGGCCTTGACGGGTGCTGATCTGCAGGTCGATTTGGGGAATGGGGACTTCCGAGGTGGGATCCAAAGCAGCCTGGAGAGAGGTTGCCGGCAGCTCCAAAGTGCCGCTGGCGGTGTAGAGGCTCTCGAACAGCTCCAGTTGGGCTTGGGCAAGGGTCAGGCGAGCGGGGCGGGAGTCGTCGCTGGGGCGATAATCGAAATCCACTGAGAGGCCCTGCACCGCGAGATCGCCTAGCCGCAGCCCCTCGACCGCAGCTCGACCTCGAGCGGCGCCACTGGCCAGGTCAAGCGCCACCTCCCCATTGAGGGTTCCGCCCAGGCCAGCCCAGGGCCCGGCAGCCAACCCTCCCAGCAAAGCCAGCGGCAACTGGCTTGCCGTCACCTGCAGTTCATCTTGCTGGCGTTGGCCGCGCACTTCCGCCTCGCCCCGCCGCACCTGGAATTGCACAGGCCGAAACTGGGGATCCAACTGCAGCGCCAGCCGCTCCCGCGCCCCCACTAGCTCCACCGCCGTCCCCTGGGCAGACCAGCTAAAGGGCCCGGCCAAGTCGGCAAAGGCCACCTCCCCCACCTGCAAGCCGCGCAACTGCGCCTCGCCAGCCACCTGCAGGTTGTCCGGAGAGCCGCGGATCTGCCCGGATCCCTGCAGCACCCCCTGCAGCAGTGGCGGCAGGCCGGGCACTTCCGCCAGGGGGATCCCGTCAGCGGCAAAGCTCAGGTCCAGGGATCCCACCTGCAGCGTCTGGGGATCCACCGGGATCTCTCCCTCTACTCTGGCCAAGCGGGCGGTGTCGGCCAAGATCTCTGCCTGCTGGATACGCAAGCCAGATCCTTCCCAAGCTACCTGGCCGCGGATGCCGTCAACCCATTGCACTCCCCTCTCTCCCAAAGGCTGGGACAGGGCTAGCGACCCTTGCGCCCGCAACGCCGCCAGGAAACCCACCTCCGCCGCCTCCCCTGTGTCCACCTGCGCCATCAGCTCACCAGAGAGGGATCCCGGCCACTGCGGGTTAAAAAAGGCCAGCGGCAGATCCTGGGGAGCCACTTGGGCTTGGACTTGCCCTCCCGCCCACCGCCCCGCCACCTGGGCCCGGCCCCCGCCCAGCTCCAACACCGCCTGCGGCACCTGTACCGCCCACCCCTCGGCCTCGGGCAAGATCTGCAGCTGTCCTCTGCCGGCAATCTCTCCTCCTTGGGTTGTCCAGGTGGCCTCCACCTGGGGCCGGGATCCCGCCAGCGCCACCTGCACCTGGGCACTTACCGGCCCCAGCTCGCCCCGCCGCGGCAGGTTGAGGTCGTAGAGAGCCAGCACCTGCTCTACATCGGCCCCGGTGACCTGGAGATCGAACCGGCCTGCTAAGCCGGCAGCCCATTGCAGTTGTCCGGATCCCTGGATCCGCCCGCCGGCGGCCTTCAGGTCGATTTCCTCAAAGGCCAAGGTTTGATCGGCCAAGCGGAAGCCAAAAGCATATTCCGGCACCGGCAGGCGATCCACCCGCCCCGGCGAGATCCCTCGCAACTGCCCTTGGATCTGCGGCCCATTCAGCGGCCCGGTGACCCTCAGGGATCCCGCCACCACCCCTTCCGCCGGCAGCTCAACGTTGAAAGTCTCCTGGATCTGCTGCAGGCTGGCCGGGGCAATAGCGGCTTGCAGATCCAATCCCTCCTTGTCGCCGAAGACAATGGAGCCGTTGAGATCTTCAAAAGCAAGCTGGCCAAAACGACCGCTCACCCCCTGCAGTTCCAGCTCCTCTAGGGTAAAGCGAACGGAGCCCTTCACCTCTTCAAAAGGATGGGGCAACCTCTCCAGCCCCAGCCGCGCCTGCTGAACCTGGGCTTGCCCCGTCAACTCCCAAGGGCGTTCTCCTCCCCAGAGGACTTGCAGATCCAGACTGGCTTCCCCTTCCACCTCAGTCAAGGGCGCCGCCGGCAAGACGCTGGGCAGCAGCTCCAAAGGCAGGCGCCGAGCGGCCAGCGTCACCGAGCCAGAAGCCTGGGCGAAATCCGCCACCCCCCGGAGCTGCAGGGGGTAGCCCCCTTCCCCCTCCAGAGAGCGCAGCGCCGCCGAGAGCTGGAAACTGGCCCGACCCCCTCCCTCCTCCCCCGGCGGGGCACTCAGCCACACCTGCGCCTGGCCCTGCAACTGCTCAAACCGGCGCCGCTCTCCCACTAAGGGAATAGCCGTCAGGGATCCCCCCTGCAAACGGATGTTCAGCCCCTGCAAGGGCAGGGATCCCTCGCCTTCTGGCAGTTGAAACTGCACGTCTGCCCAGCCGCGATCCAGCGTCTCCATCAGCAGCAGTTGCGGCTGATTCAGGGTAATATTGAGCACCCACTCCCCCGTCTGCAGCCAGGTCCAGAAGTCGGGGCTGAGGTCGATGGAGCCGATGCTGGCCAGATGTTCGATGTGGCTTTCCCCTAGCCTCACCTGCCAAGGGGCTACAAACCTTACCTCCCCCAATTCCACCTGCCGGCGCATCGCCTGCGAGAGGGTAGCTTCCACCTGGGGCAGCACCCGATCTTGAAAGTAGGCCCCGATTCCCCAGGCAGCCCCAAAAGCGGCAGCCGTCAAGCCCAAACCCAGCCCCGCCCCCATCCAGGTGCCGGGGGGAAGGGAAAAGCGTCGCCGCTGCCCCTCTTGCTCCTGCCGATCCTCTCCCAACGCTCGCCCCTCAGGGATCCCAACCACCCCACTTGAGAAGCCCTGTCTGGCCCGCAGGCCGGCCTCCTTGGGGAACATCAAAAACTGCCCCCATCCTACCCAAGGACTCCCGCCTTGCCACGAGGGGCCAAAAAGCAGGGATCCCTGCCCCCAGCCGCAATCCCCTGCCCGCGGAAAAATACCGTCTCGCCAAGGGAGTAGGGATGCTAAGCTATCTCCACGCCCGAGATCGGGCCTCAACCCTCTGTCGAGATAGATAAAAGGAGAAAAGCCATTCCGGAACCTCTGTCTCTGACGGTCAGCTTGCGCGGCAGCCACGAAGCGCTGGAGAACTGCCAGGTCTTTTACCTGACGGGCCTTCTGGATGCCTTTTCTGAGCCGGTCTTCGTTAAGGTGGTCACCAAATACCTAGAAGAGGGATCCCCCAATCTCATCCTGGATTTGACGGGGATCGACTTCATCGATAGCTCTGGCGTCGGTGCCCTGGTGCAATTGGCCAAGCTGGCCCAGAGCCGTGGGGGCATCTTTCAGGTGGTGAGCAACCCCCGCATCACCCAAACGGTGAAACTGGTGCGGCTAGAGAAGTTTTTGTCCTTGCGCAACTCGCTCCAAGAGGCCCTCGATCATCTGGCCGCAGAAGGTGGGGGACGTCCAGAGCCTGACACTCGCCCCGACGCCGCCGAGGCAAGGCCTGAGGGGCCAGACGGCCAAGCTTCCTGAGCTGGCGGACAAGCTCCACCATGGGCCTGGGGACTTTTTGGGGCATTAGCGCCGGGGCCGGGGATCCCGAGTGGCTCACCCTCAAAGCAGCCCGCATCCTCGGCGCCGTCAGGTGGGTGGCCTGCCCCCAGAACGCCGCCGGCCAGCCGGGCCTAGCTTACCAAATCGTGCGCCCTTGGCTGCGACCGGAACAAACCCTGTTGCCGCTGCATCTGCCCTTTGTTACCCAAGTCGAGCTGCTGCAGGCGGCCTGGCAAGCGGCTGCCGAGCAACTGGCCCCGCCTCTGGAGCGAGGAGAAGATGTGGCCTTTGTCTGCGAAGGGGATGTGGGCCTCTACAGCACCTTTGCCTACCTGTCCCAAGCCCTGCGGCAGCGGATCCCCGACTTGCCCATCCAGGCCATACCGGGGGTGTGCTCTCCTCTTGCCGCCGCTGCCGCTCTGGGATCCCCTTTGGCGCTCGGCTCCGAGAAATTGGCGATTTTGCCTGCTCTTTTTGCCCTGACGGAGCTGGAGAAGGCCTGCACCTGGGCCGACGTGGTTGTGCTGATGAAAGTGGCCCCCGTCTATCCTCAGGTTTGGCAGTGGCTAGCGGCAAGAGGTTGGCTACAGCAGGCCAGCTTGGTGGTTTGGGCCGGTTGGCCCCAGCAAGCTCTCTTCCCCACCCTAGAAGGATTGGCCGACTATCGCCCCCCCTACTTTTCCCTGCTGATCCTGCGCTCTCGGCCCCGGAATTGAAGTTCTCCCCGACACCCGCCTGAAGGGGGAGGCCCACCGAGGCCGGGTCGAGTGGTCTCGGTCAAATCCTCGGCTGAGCTGGGGATCCAGCCCCCCTGCTTTCTGGAAAGTTTCTAAAAAGTAGACCTTTCTTCTGGAAAAGGGCAGAGGATCCGACTGCAAGATCTACTGGAGACCTATGTTGAAGAAATATGGGAAGAACGATTAAAGAAATGACCTAGACTGTTAAGAACAGTTGCCAGCCATTGTAGAGGGATTTGACCCAAGCTAGATTAGAAATGTAGTGATTCAAGCAAGGAGGATAATATCTCAGCTTCATCTCAAAGGCGAGACACCAGCCTGCAATCTGCCCAAGCTCAAAGCTTCCTGTCGGTCAACGTTTTGATCCAATCTCGTGCAAACTTCCGATCCGTTGCGCCGGCAGGTTTCTATAGCAAGCGGTTGTCTTGCCCAGAGGAGCACCTGGCACCTACGACAGGTTTTCTTCCGAAGAAGGGACATGGGAGCTAAATCAAATAGCGGTCGGGTCTGTTGAGGTCAGCCGCTGCAACGATAAGGGGTCGTTTACCTCTGGTGAGATGGCAAGATGGCGAGCGGTCTTACCCGTTTAAGGGATGCCGGCCTGCTATTTCGAGTCTCCGTTTAGGATCAAGGAAGAGGTGGAAAACCGATGCTCGGTCGGGTTCAGGTGCTCCCCCCTGCAGACTCTGGCGAATCAGGACTCTGCTCAGTAGAGTAAGGGCTGCGGGCTTTAGCAATTTTGGGTTCGCCCAGTTCATAGTTTCACGCTCGCTTGGAGGAGGTTTTTATGCTTGCCTTTCTCTCGAAAATTGCTAGAGCAGTTATCCGCGTGTTCACGCCTGCCAAGTCTGATCTGGTTGAAGTAGGTTACCAGCCCATTACCGATGATGTCTATCGCGCCAAAGGCTCAGCTCGCTATGCTGGGGAGCTGTAGGGCACAGTGCGAGAGCGGGTCAGGTTTTGGCACTTCAACCCTCGGGAGCAGAGCTTCAAAAGTTGGTTCGTCAGGTGGCTGTTCTACTCTCCCCGTCAATTGAGCAGAGGGGGGTGAGCTCAGAACAATCGAATAAGTGAAGAGACAGCTAAGTTTGGATGCAGGTGACGTGCATGGGGGTGGGTGGTTTCCCCTCCACTCAAGTTTTGTCGGTTCAGTGGCGGTGCCGGTGGGGTTGCCGCCACTTCTTGTTGGCTGCGAGCTGCTTGCCGCTTCTCTGCGAAAATAGCAAGGACGCTTGCAACAGATGCTTGAACGCCCTGTTTTCCTCTGTGTTGCCCTCCCTCGTGGTCTATCCCGTCACGCTAGGTGATTTGGAGCCCGTGGCCGAGGTTCTTGCCCAGGTCTTTTACCCGCCCTTGGGTCTGCAGCGCTGGCTCCACCCGATTCACAAGTTGGGCATCCGCGAGGATTTGCGCCTCAAGCTGGCGGCCAGGGATCCGCACTACTGCTGCCTGGCGGCTGCGGTGGGATGCGAGGTGGTGGCCACTGCCGAGATCTCCTTGCGGGCGATGGCCCATGGGAAGTATCCCTATCTGGCCAACTTGGCGGTGTTGCCCCCTTGGCGGCGGCGCGGGATCGCGCGGCAGCTTTTGCTCAGCGCCGAAGGAGTGGTGCAAGGTTGGGGCTATCACCAGTTGTATCTGCACGTGGTGGAAGACAATCTGGCCGCCCGGCAGCTCTACGCCCAACTGCGCTACACTCCCATCCAGCGCACCTCTCAACTTTGGCATTGGCTGGGGATCCCACCCCAGCTTTTGCTCTGCAAGTGGCTGCCGTGAAGTTATGTAAACTAGAGCTAGAAAGCTGGAGAGGTGTTGCAGTGGTTATCGAGGAAGGGGGCAGGAGCTGGCGCTGGTTGGGCCTTGTGGGGTTGTTTACGGCTTTGCTGGTGAGCTGGGCAGGGGTTCAGCCCGCTTTGGCCCAGTGGGGCACCACCCCCCTGCCGCAGATCGGGGCGCCGGCGCCGGAATTTGAGCTGCCGGATCAGTCGGGCCAGGTGCGGCGGCTGGCGGATTTTCGCGGCAAGTGGGTGGTGCTCTACTTCTATCCCCGCGACTTCACTGCCGGGTGTACCATCGAGGCGCGCCGCTTCCAGCAGGATCTGCCCAAGTTTCGGAGGCTGGGAGCGGAGATTGTGGGCGTGAGCGCCGACTCGGTGGACTCGCACCGACGGTTTTGCTCGGCAGAGGGGCTGCAATTTCCTCTGCTTTCGGATCCTGAGGGCACGGTTAGCCGCGCCTACGGCTCCTGGACGGGGGAGATGGCCCTGCGCAACACTTTTTTGATCGATCCTGAGGGGATCCTGCGGGCCATCGACCCGATTGTCAACCCCTCTCGGCACAGTGCCGAGGTCTTGGCCCAACTGCAAGAGCTCGCCCAGGCTGGCTAGTCCTGGGGGCCAAAGGTCTGCTCGAACTCCTGCAGCAGCTCGTCGATCTCCTCCAAGGCTTGATTGACATCGACCCGCAAGCTGCCCAGGTCTGGCTTTTCCAAAAGCTTGACCAAGGTGGGCCGGCGCTCGCGAATGCGCTTGATGCGCTCTTTGAAGGCGGCAATTGCAGCTGTGTCCATGGCTAGAGAGATTATTTCAACTCCTCCAGACTATCGCTTTCCCACCCGGATTGTCGCCCACCGCGGGGATCACACCCACGCCGAGGAGAATACCCTGGCCGCTTTTGCGGCGGCCATCGAAGGCGGGGCCGACGGGATCGAGCTGGACGTGCGCCGCAGCCGCGACGGGATCCCGCTGGTTTTTCACGATGCCGAGCTGGAGGGGCAGCCGCTGGCGGCGCTCACTTGGGCGGAGATCCGCGCCCGCAAGCCCACGATCCCCAGCTTGGAAGAAGCGCTGCTCCACGTCAGGGGCAGGATTGCCCTCGATATCGAGCTGAAAGAGGCGGGCTACGAAGAACAGATCCTCGCCCTCATCGGCAAGCTCTTGACCCCTGCAGAGTGTGTGATCACCTCTTTTTTGCCCCAGGTGGCGCAACGGGTGAAAGCCCTTCTGGGAGGGGCTGCCCCCCAGGTTGGCCTGTTGGTGGAGGCGCAGCCGGAGGGAGAGAAGGGATCCCTCTTGACCTACTGCCGCGAGGTGGGAGCGGATTTTCTCGCCCCCCATTACTCTTGGCTGGACCTGCCGTTTTTGGCGGCGGCGGCCCAAGCCAGGATCCCGCTCTACGTCTGGACGGTCAACGATCCGGAGATCATGGCCTTCTGTTTGCGCCCGTCTGGGGAGGAGCCGCCGGTGCGGGGGCTGATCACCGACCACCCTCAGTTGGCGCTGCAAATTCGCCGCCAGCTCTGGCTGGCCGCAGAAGACTAAACCATGGGCACAAATTGCACTGGGAAGGCCCCCTTTTGCACCACCCCCTCCGGGGTTTTGTGGAGGATCAGCAAGGATTGGAATCCCTGGCTTTCGCCCACCGGCACCACCAGGGTACCTCCCACCGCCAGTTGATCCAGCAGCAGCGTCGGCAGGGTTGGGGGGGCTGCCGTCACCACGATGGCGTCGTAGGGGGCGTGTTCCGGCCAACCCTGATAGCCATCTCCCTGGCGCACCTCCACGTTGCGGTAGCCCAAGGAGGCCAGGGTTTGCTGAGCGCGGGCGGCCAAGGGAGCCAGCCGCTCCAGGCTATATACTTGCCGGGCCAGCTCGGCCAAAATGGCCGCCTGATAGCCGGATCCGGTGCCGATTTCCAGCACCACCGACTCAGGGGTGAGGCGGGCCGCCTCAGTCATAAAGGCGACAATATAGGGCTGAGAAATCGTCTGGCCGTAGCCAATGGGCAGCGGGCAATCCCTGTAGGCGCGCTCCCGCAGCTCCGGGGGAACGAAAAGGTGGCGCGGCACCTTGCGCATTGCCTCCAGCACCCGGGGATCGCGGATCCCTCGCTGCAAGATCTGCTCCCTCACCATCCGCTCCCGTTGGCCAGCCCAGGGATCCATGCCACTATCGCCGGCACAGGACTGAGGAGCGCCCAACTCGGCAGCCGGGATCCCAGCCAAGGAGTCAGAAGTCCTCTTAAAAAGAGACGAGAACAACTTTACCATTGGCGCACAACCTCCAAAGCTAACAGCTTGCCGGGATTTTCCGGGAACGCTGCGCCGTCCCTTGGGATCCCTCAACTCGATCCTGGCCTACTTTCCAAAAGACTTCCAGCTTTAATCAGGCTTTTTCCCCTACCCCTTCCCGCAAGGGGATGGAAACTCCTCTTGTGCACGACTTAGCCGCAAGGATCTACCGGCTACAGCTAGCCCTTAGCAAGGTGGGGCCGTGGGGTGGTTTAGCGGTGTCTGTCAAACCAGCGCATCAGCATCGCCGCTAGGCGCTCAGGGTTGTGACGCACCAAGCCGGTCTCAGGATCCTCTTGCATGACGTTGGCCAGAACTGCCCGGCAACCTAGGTAGGCCAGCTTATCCGGATCCAGCACCACAAACTCAGAGCCATTGCGGCGGTAATGCTCCAAGGCGCGGAGAGAAGGGGGCTCCCGCTGTACCAGGACACCATCGAACAAGCGCACGCCCGCCACCCGATCCAGGGCCATGACGTGATCCCCAACGGTGTAGCCGTCGGTTTCCCCTGGCTCGGTCATAATGTTGCACACGTAGATGTGGGGCGCCATGTTCTTGGCCAGAGCTTCCACAATCTCCGGGATCAACAGGTTAGGGATGATGCTGGTGTAGAGGCTACCCGGCCCCAGCACCACAAACTCTGCCGCCTCGATGGCCTCGATCGCCTCGGGCAAGGCAGGAGGGTTGGGCGGGTCGCAGCCAATGCGGCAAATGCGCCCCCTGGCTTTAGCGATGTTGGACTCGCCCACCACGCGGCGGCCATCGCTCAACTCCGCCCAGAGGGTGACGTCCGCCAGGGTGGCCGGCAGCACCCGTCCCTGAATGGCCAAGACCTGCGAGGTGGCGGTGATGGCCCGAATCAGGTCGCCCCCGGTTACGGCGGTGAGGGCGGTGATGAACAGGTTGCCGAAGCTGTGCCCGCTCAGACCTTCCCCAGCCTGGAAGCGGTATTGAAACAGCTCCGTGAGCAGCTTTTCTTCGTTGGCCAAGGCGGTGAGACAGTTGCGGATATCTCCAGGGGGCAACACGCCGATCTCCCGCCGCAAGCGCCCTGAGGAGCCGCCGTCATCGGCCACGGTGACAATGGCGGTGATGTTGGAGCTGTAGTGCTTCAACCCCCGCAGCAGGTTGGAAAGGCCGGTGCCGCCCCCCAGCACCACGATGCGAGGGCCACGACTCAGACGTCGCCGCGACAGGAGCTTATCCACCAGCGCCTCGTCTCCTTCTGGGATCAGCACATCTTCGATGGAGCGCATGGCGCTGCGAAAGCCCAGCACCACCATCACCAAGCCGATCCCGGTCACCAAGGGGCCGCTGATGTTGTTGGGGATCCAGGTGGTGATCAGGCGCAGGGTGATGTCGATTAATCGCTTGAGGCGAAAGATGGGGGTCAGCTCTGTCCAGATGGCGATGCCCAGCACCATCAGCAGCACGCCCCCCACGGCTAGGGTGAGCCAGCGCTTGACCGCCAGACCAGGGAAGAGCCATTTCCAGCCATTTCCCGGCCAAGTGGCCTGGCGACGGCGAGGCCCCCACACAGTGGACTTGTTGCTGGGCGCGGGCTTAGTCATGGGGAGGTGCAGGAACGCCGGCCAAAGGGATCCTAACCTGTTGCTGTTCTACGCCAGCGGCAGGGGGTGGCGGGCCAAAGCGGGCCTCCAGCTCCCGCTGCGAATCCAGCAAATGGCGGTGCTGCACCTGGATGTTCAGGGCAGTCAGGGCAGGGTTGTCGGTGGGGACAGCCCAGGGCCGCAGATCTTCAGCCAGGCGCTCCACCAGAGCCACAGAGCGGTGTTGCCCGCCGGTGCAGCCGATGGCCACGGTCAGGTGAGGCCGTCGTTCTGCTCGGTAGTGGGGCCAGAACGCCTGCACCAGAGAAAAGATCTGCCGGTAGGTGGATTGGGTAACTGGATCCGCAAAGAGGAACTCCTGCAGAGGCGGATCCTGGCCGGTCAAGTGGCGCAGATGGGGCTGAAAGAAGGGATTGGGCAAAAAGCGCACGTCGAACAGCAAGTTGGCATCGGGGGGGGCACCGTACTTGAAGCCGAAGCTGACCAGCCTCAGGTTGAGCGGCTGTGGGATCCCGTGGACCAGGGCTTGTAATTGCTGCCGCAGTTGCTGGCTGTTCAGCTCAGACGTATCCAGGAGGTGGGTGCAGCGCTCCCGCACGGGGGCCAGATCGCGCACTTCCTGCTCAATGGCCTCCAACAGGCCAAGGCCAGGGCGGTAAGGGTGGGGGCGGCGGTGGGCGCTGAGACGGTTGAGCAATACCAGGGGACGAGCCTCCAGAAAGAGGAAAGGGATCCCTTGCGCTTGCCGCCAGCGGTCAAAGGCAAGGAACTGCTCCCGATATTCCGGGGTGTGGAGGTTTAGGCTCACCGCTAGAGCAGGGTGGCGAGGCCGGATTGCCTCGATTAAATAAACGGCCTGGTCAGGCGGGATCCCTTCCAAGCCGGTGTAGCCCAGTTGTTCCAATTGCTGGATGGCCAGGGTTTTCCCGGATCCCGTCAGCCCGGCAATAACGAGAACAGGCGAGGTCGCGGCGGTCGGTCTAGTCGCTTGATCGTCCATGCAGCCTATTCTAGGGCGAGGGGGAGCCGAAAAACCGGATGCCAGGCGCTCAAGTCTGGGAGGCTGTTGCGGCTTCTCTGTCCGTTTTCTCCGCCGGCCCCGGGAGGGGGGCGCTGGGGCAGAGATCGGCCAGAAAACACTGTTCGCAAAGGGGCTTGCGGGCGGTGCAAATGGCCCGCCCATGCTCGATCAGGCGAATGGACCAATTTTCCCAGTCGGCTTGCGGCAACAACTGCATCAGATCCCGCTCGATGCGCACGGGATCCTCGTGCTCGGTGAGGCCGAGGCGACGGCTGAGGCGCTTGACGTGGGTATCGACAGTCACGCCAGCGTTGATGCCAAAGGCATGGGCCAGGACCACATTGGCCGTCTTGCGGGCCACCCCCGGCAGAGTGAGCAGCTCCGGCATGGTGCGGGGCACCTGGCCGCCGAAGTCCGTCACGATCTTGCGGCAGGCCTCTTGGATGTGTTTAGCCTTGTTGCGGTAGAAGCCGGTGGGACGGATCAGGGCCTCGATCTCCTCCCGCGGCGCCGCCGCCAGCGCCTGGGCATCGGGAAAGCGGCAAAACAGCTCCGGCGTAACTTGGTTGACTCGCTCGTCGGTGCACTGTGCAGACAAAATGGTGGCCACCAGCAGTTGCAGCGGCGTTTCGTAGTGGAGGGCACAGGTAGAGTTGGGGTAATGGCGCTTCAGCCGGATCAGGATCTCCAAAGCCCGCTGGCGCAAAGCCCGCTTGCCGCTCATCTGCAACTAGCCCGACCCGGTGACGATGGCAAGGGTGTCCTTGAAGATCAGCACTACCCCCAGCCCCAGCAGCAGCACCAAGCCCGTCTGCATCACCCGTTCCTCCAGTTCTTTGGGCAGCCGCTTGCCGCGGATCGCTTCCAAGATCAAAAAGGCGATGTGTCCCCCATCCAAGGCGGGCAGGGGCAACAGGTTGAGAATAGCCAGGTTGATGCTGATCAAGGCGGTGAAATTAAACAAGCTGGCAGCATCGTCCCGCGCCAGATCCGCGCCGAGCTTGACAATCCCCACCGGCCCGGATACCTGGGTGGCGGTGTTTTGGAAGTTCTGCAGGAGCTGCTGCAGGCCACTGAGGTTCATCATCACCAAGCGCTGGTAGGCGTTCCCGGCTTCGGCAAAGATCTCTGCCGGGCTCTGAGCCGGGCGCAGTGTCACCTCTTGGTTGGGGGCCAGGTTGACCCCAATGGCCACCACCTCTCCCCGCATCTCGGGAGTCACCGTGATCTCCAGAATGGGATCCCCCTCCCCTCGCTGCACCTGCAGGGGGACGGGCCGGTTTTGGCTGCGGCGGATCAACGCCTGAAAATCATTGAGAGCTGCCAAGGCCGAGGCCTCGTCGGCAACCGTGCTGTAATCGTGGTCGGCTGCCCGCAACACCACATCTTCCGCCTGCAAGCCGGCCCGCTCCGCCGGGCTATCCGGCATCACCTGGGCGATGAGAATGCCGGGATGGATGCGCGTCACCGATGGGATCCCCAGCGTGGCAAACATCAGCACCAGCACCAGATAGGCGAAGGCCAGGTTGGCCATCACCCCCGCGCTCATCACCACCAGGCGATCCGCGACAGGGCGATTCTTCAGCAGATCCGGGTCGTCGGGCGGGTAGGGAGAGCGCTCGTCATCGTCGGGAAAGCCCACGTAGCCCCCCAACGGCAGGGCGCGAATGGCGTACTCCGTCTCCTTGCCCTGGTAGCGCCACAGCACCGGGCCAAATCCCAGCGAAAAGCGGTTGACGTGGATCCCTTGGAGTTTGGCTGCGGCGAAGTGTCCCGCCTCATGCACCAGGATCAGCAGGGCGAGAATGGCGATGGAGAGGAGAACAGGCATGGGCTGGCTTGAAGGAGAGAAGGAAAAAAAGAGCAAGAGGCAGAGAGCCACAGCGACGGCTGCACCTGCCGCCTTAAGGAACCAAGATAACAGACCAGAAGCGGCAGAGCCCTCAGAACACTTGTTCTACTTCCAGGATGTCGGGAATGCTCTCCCGCAACTTGCGCTCGATGCCCATTTTTAAGGTCAGGGTGGAGCTGGGGCAGGCGCCACAGGCCCCCTGTAGGCGCAGCTTCACCACCGGGCCGTCGATTTCCACCAGCTCTACGTTGCCGCCATCGGCTTGCAGGTAGGGGCGCAGCTCGTTGAGGACTTTTTCCACATTTTCGGCCGTTAGTTCCAGTGCTTGTGCCATAGTTGCTTCCAGCTCTGCTGAGACCTTGCCTGGGATGTCGAGATGTTGATTGTAGCGATTTCTCGCCAGACCCCTCAAGCCAGGGAGGGATCGCCCTTCTTCAGCATAGTCTCCTTCTTTCGGGGTGGGGGATGAGATCCCTCTCTTCAGCCAGAAGACTAGAATAGGACTCAGATTTGCCTGTTGCGAGCAGCAGACCCAAGCCTATTCTGAGCAGGGGCGCTTTCTTCGCCATGTTAGATGTCTTACTGATTGTGATCTTCATGTTGGCCGGGGCGGGTCTTGGATTCTACGGCCTGGATCTGCTCCCTCCTGCCGCCATTCAGGGGGCCAATGTGGAGGGGGCGCGCGTGGTTACCAGCGGCTTTGGTGTCCTAGCGGGTTTGGCTTTTGGATCCTTGGTGCGCTGGGGCTACCGCCGCTTCGAGGCCAATGTACGCTCGCTGCCGCCGGATGTGTTGATCAGCCGCTCGGTGGGGTTGGTGATCGGCCTGGTGATTGCCAACTTGGCCATGGCTCCTGTCTATTTGTTGCCCCTGCCTCAGCAGCTCAATAGCTTTATCGAGCCGCTGGCCTCCGTCTTTTTTAGCTTGTCCTTTGCCTACTTGGGGGTGAGTTTGGCCGATACCCATGGCCCTGCGCTCTTGCGCCTGTTCAACCCCAACTACGCCCTGCAGGCGGCCGCAGAGGGCAGTGTGGTGGCGGCCAGCCCCAAGGTTTTGGACACCAGCTCCATCATCGACGGGCGCGTGGCCCAGTTGATCGAGACAGGCTTTTTGGAGGGAACGCTGGTGATCCCTCGCTTTGTTATCGCGGAGCTGCAAACCATCGCCGACAAAGCCGATCCGCAAAAACGGGAGCGAGGCCGCAGAGGGTTGGATACGCTGCAAGCCCTGCGCCAGGCCTATCCCGACCGCTTTGTGATTCACGAAGCCAACTACCCGGATCTGGCCACCGTGGACGAGAAGCTGGTGCGCCTGGCCCAGAATGTGGGGGGAACGCTGGTGACCACCGATTACAACCTGAAGAAGGTGGCCACACTGCAGGGGATCAAGGTGCTCAACGTGAACGAGCTGGCCGAAGCCTTGCGGCCCATCTACATTGCCGGCGACAGCTTCGATATCAAGATCACCCGCGAAGGGAAGGAGCCGGGCCAGGGGGTTGGCTATCTGGAGGATGGCACGATGGTGGTGGTGGAAGAGGGACAGCGCTCTCTGGGCAAGACTCGCTCGGTTGTGGTGACCAGCGCCATTCAAACCTCGGCGGGCCGGATGCTCTTCGCCCGCCTCAACAAGGACTCCAGCCCAGCTTCCTCTGCGAAAACCTGAGGCTTCAGGCCGAAGAGCTTTGTTTTCCCGACGCAATGATGGCCTCTCCCCCAATGGGCGTCCTCCAACCGGATCTGATTTTCTACACCCAGGATCGCCAGCAGCGTTTCTGGAGTTTTTATTGGGAGGGTGCTGAGAACTACGCCATCTACCCGCAGCAGATCCTGAGCGGACAGCAAAGCTGGGAGGTGGCCAATGCGGAGGAGTACGAAGCCAAGCTCAGGCAGGTGTTTGCGAGCGGGGATCCCTTGCAGCATCAGTGTCAGGTGATTTCTCCCCGCTACAAGTTGCACTTGCATCTTTGCCTCAACCCGGTGCGGGACATGGAGGGGGAGGTGGTGGCCGTGTCGGTAGTGGGCAAGGTGTTGGGGGCGACGCCTTTCAACTTGGCCGGCGGAGCCGGCAGCCCCCCTGCCCAGCGCCATCCCCTCCTGACCGAGCCGGTGCCGGGGATCACGGCGCAGTTGCTGCGCAACATCGGCCACTCCCTCGGCATCCGCGAGCTGTGCCAGCAGACGGTGGAGCAGTTGGGCCAGTTGTTCGGGGCGGATCGCTGCCTGCTGGCCCTCTACGAAATGGGGCAGGACTCCCTCACAGTCAATGCTGAGTACCGCCGCAACCCGGGGGATCCCTCGCTGTTGAACCAGACCTTGCGTCTGGCGGATCACCCGCCTCTGCTGCAAGCCCTTCGTCAAGAAGAGCCGGTGGTGATGGGACGCCATCTGGCCATCGCCATGTCTTACCGGGGCTATGCCAACAGCCTGCTCTGGCTGGAAGTGTTGCCCCCCAACGAAGCCCCCCTCTGGCAGGCCGGCCACCTTCAGGTGCTGCAGAGCATCGCCACCTACCTGGGCACCGCCATTGCCCACGCCATTTTGCTGGATCAAAGTCGCCAACTGGCCACTCGCCTGCAGTTGGCCAACCAGACACTGCGCCAGAAAAACAAAGAGCTGGAGCAGGCCCGCGCCCAAGCAGAATCGGCCAACCAACTGAAAAGTCAATTCTTGGCGAATACTTCCCATGAGCTGCGCACCCCTCTCAACGGGATCATCGGCTTTATTAGGCTGGTGCTGGACGGGATGGCCGAAAGCCGAGAAGAGGAGCTGGACTTTTTGCAGGAGGCCTACCGCTCGGCCCTGCACCTGTTGGCCTTGATCAACGACGTGCTGGACATCGCCAAGATCGAGGCGGGCAAAATGCAGTTGCAGTTTGAGCCCTGCGACCTGCGCGCCTTGTTCAAGGATGTGGAGGCCAAAACCGGCCTGCAGGCCAAACAGAAGGGATTGCAACTTAGCTTCCACCTGCCCCCCACGCCGGATCGGATTTGGCTGTACGGAGATTACCAACGCCTGCTGCAGGTGATGCTCAATCTGGTGGGCAATGCCATCAAGTTCACCCCCAAAGGCTCGGTGACGGTACGAGCCGACCTCCTTCCCGGCGACCCGGGGATGGCCCGCATCCGCGTCATCGATACCGGGATCGGCGTGTCGCTGGAAAAGCAGCAGAAGCTGTTTCAGGCCTTCACCCAGGTGGATGGCTCCACCACCCGCCAGTACGGCGGCACCGGCTTGGGCCTAGCCATCAGCCAACGGCTGGTGGAGGCAATGGGGGGAGAGATCAACTTCTATAGCCTGGGCGAAGGGCTGGGATCCACCGTCACTTTTACCGTGCCCCTCTACCGCCAGCCGCTCCCAGGGGGGGAGGCGAGCCCAGCTCAAGAAGGCCCCCCAGAGGCTACGAATCCCAACCTAATGCCCTATCCGGCCCAGTGCTGATCCACCGATGCCCTATCCCCGCAAACGGTTTGGCCAGCATTGGCTTAAGGATCCCGCGGTTCATGAGGCGATTGTGCGGGCCGCCCAGTTGCCGCCTCCTCAGAGGGATCCTGCGTGGGTTCTGGAGATCGGCCCCGGCACCGGGCAGTTGACGCAGCGGTTGCTGGCCCAGGGCGTACATGTGGTGGCGGTAGAGATCGATCGGGATCTGTGTCGGCTGCTGCAAAAGCGCTTCGCCGACCAACCCCGCTTTCACTTGGTGGAAGGAGATTTTCTTCGCCTGCCGCTGCCGCCTCAGCCCCGCCTGCTGGTGGCCAATATCCCCTATAACCTCACTGGCCCAATTTTGGAGAAAGTGTTGGGATCCCCGGCCCAGCCGGTGAGGCAGTTTGAGCGCATCGTCTTGATGGTGCAAAAAGAGCTGGCCGAGCGCCTGCAGGCCGGCCCTGGCAGCAAAGCCTACGGCGCTCTGAGTGTACGGGTGCGCTACTTGGCCGAGTGCGAGCTCATCTGCCGCGTGCCCCCCAGCGCCTTCCGGCCTCCTCCCCAAGTGGAATCGGCAGTGGTTCGCCTCACTCCCCGCCCCGCCCCCACCCCCGCCCGCGATCCCCGCTGGTTCTCCCAACTGGTTTGCCAGGGCTTCTCCGCCCGCCGCAAGCAACTTGTCAATGCTCTGGGAGGCCTCGTGGATCGCCAGACCGTGGCCGCCGCTCTGGCTCAGCTCCGCCTCAGCCCCACGGCCCGTGCCGAAGAGCTGGATCTGCCCGATTGGCTGGCCCTGAGCGATCTGCTGCTGGAGCAGACACCTAGGATGGCTGCCGTTTCCGGCGAGGGAAAACCGCGGTAGGGTGAGAGGAAGTCCTCAAGGGTTTTTCACCAGACCCCAAAACAACCTATGCTCAACAACCAAGGCAGACAGATCCTTGTAACTGGCGGTACCGGTGGGCTCGGGTTGGGAGTAACCCCCGTGCTCCTGGACACAGGGGCAGAGTTGACCTTGACCTACCGCCAAGAGGAGGAGTTGGCTGTTTTGCGGCAGCGCCTGCCGGCCAATAGCCTGGATCAGGTGCGCTTTGTGCAGGTGGATTTGCTGAACGAAGCCGCTGTGGCACGGCTCATCGACGATCTGCCCCGCGTCGATGGTTTGGTGCACCTGGTGGGCGGCTTTGCCATGGGCCCCACTCACGAGTACAGCCTAGAAGATTGGCGGCGCGATTTTGACCTCAACCTCACCACCACCTTCCTGGCCTGTAAGCACAGCCTGCGCAAGATGTGGCAACAGGGTTATGGACGGATCGTGACGGTGGCCTCCCGAGGGGCGGTAGAGCCGGGATCCCAACTGGCCGCCTACTGTGCTTCCAAAGCGGGGGTGGTGGCCCTGACCCGCACCATTGCCGCCGAAACCAAAGGCACCGACATCACCGCCAACGTCATCCTGCCCAGCATCATCGACACGCCGGCCAACCGGGCTGCCATGGGCTCCGAGCAGGCGGAGCTGTGGGTAAAGCCCGAGTCGATCGGGCAGGTGATCGCCTTTTTGGTCTCGGAAGCGGCGCGGGATCTGAGAGGGGCGGCGATCCCGGTGTACGGCAATGTCTGAGCTGCTTGGTTGACCGCGCCCCCAGACGGCCTTCATGATACGAGGGTAGAGGCTTATTTTCGTGCCGTTTTCCTATGCTGAAGCGATGGTTCTTGGGGGGCTGGCGTCAGCAAATTGGCCGCATTGAGGTAACAGGGGTGATCGATGGCAGAACCCGAGAGCGGGTTCTCAAAGCCTTGCAAGAGGTGGAAGAAAGACAGATCCCTGCCCTGGTGTTGCGCATCGACAGCCCCGGTGGGACAGTGGCAGACTCCCAGGAAATCTACAATGCCCTCTCGCGTCTGCGGGAACGCAAGGGCACGCGCATTGTGGCCAGCTTTGGCAACATCGCTGCCTCTGGAGGGGTTTACATTGCCATGGGAGCCGAGAAAATTGTCAGCAACCCCGGCACCATCACCGGCAGCATCGGCGTCATTATCCGCGGCAACAATCTCGAACGGCTGCTGGACAAGATAGGGATTTCCTTTAAGGTCATCAAGTCCGGCCCCTACAAGGATATCCTTTCCTTTGACCGCGAGCTGACCCCAGAAGAGCGCAACATCCTCCAAGAGTTGATCGACATCACCTACGGCCAATTTGTGCAAACCGTTGCTGCCGCTCGCCGGCTAAGCGTGAATGTGGTCAAAACCTTTGCCGATGGCCGCATTTTCAGCGGCGAACAAGCTCTGCACCTGGGCGTGGTGGATCGCCTGGGCACAGAAGAGGATGCCCGCCTCTGGGCCGCGGAGCTGTCAGGGTTGCCGCCCGATGCGAAGTTCTGCGATCTGCTCCCACGGCGCAGGGGTTGGGCCCGCTTGCTACCGGCGGCAGAGGCATTGGCGCGTCTGCAATTTGAGGTAAGCACCTCAGGCCTGCCCCTGTGGCTCTACACCGGTTCTTGAGAGACGGCCTCCACAACTGTGAGGATTGGTTCTCCCGCCCCCAACCCTTATGCCGGCATAAGAGAGCAGTTGGGAAGCAAAGCCAGAAGCCGCTTTGCCACCTGCTCCTGGCCGGGGGCTTGCGGCGGTGCGTCTGGCTGGCCGGAGTTACTCCTCTATTTGCCAGGGATCCTGCGCCAACTCCTCGTCGAAGATGCGGGGGGGACGCACCGCCATCAGCACTTGGCCCAGCAGGGGAGAGGGGGGCGAATCCTCTATCCACTCCACCGCCACAGCTCCCCCTCGATCCACCAGGAAAACCCCTGCCCTCCCTTCCCAGGTGCGAACGGCGCGATCCGCCACCAGCAAAATCGGATCCTGTTCTTCTTCAGGGGCCACCGGCCAGCCCAACAGGGATCCCAGCAAACCATTGTCCACCTGCAGGGCGACTGGGTCGGCGGCCCTTTGAATGGCCGGCCAAGCGGGCAAGGCCATCCACGTCTGCCCAGCCACGCTGGTGACCCAACCAAAAAGGCCTTGAGGCTCAACGGCAGGGATCTGCTCCCAGGTGGCGGTAGAAAGAGGCAGGGATCCGGCCACCGGCAGCAGACGGGGCAGATCCTCTTCCGGGCGAAACACCGAAAGCCTGGGCAACGGCTTGCGCTGGGGTTGGGAGCCGGGAGCCAACGTCGACAAGAGCCGCTCAACCTGTTGGCGGGCTGTTTCGCTGTGGGCATACTGAAAGGCGCGGCCAATGGCCCGGGTTCGCTCCTGGAGATCGCGGGTTTCCTGGGCAGTTTTCCAGGCTTGGTAAGCCACCGCATCGCCGGGGTGATCCGTGAACCCTTCCGGGAGCTGCCGCAGTTGGGCATAGTTTTTCACAGCCCGGGCGATCTCGTGGGCCTCATCGGCACCCAGGTTGCGGCTGACAACCAGCTCCGCCACCCGGACGCGATCCTGAGGCGAGAGGATGCGCAACTCGTAGAGAATATCGCTGCCTTTGTGGGCAAAGTGCTCCAAAACGGCTGAGCTGGCTCCTGCTTTCGCCATTCCTTCGTAAACCTGGGCGGCGACAACGATCTGGTTTTGGTGGGCGGGCTCAAACCCGGTCGCCTCGAAGATGGCCTGGGGAGTCATTTTCTGTCGTTGCAAGCTTTGGCAGGCCTTTGCCCAATCCAGCCACCCCCCCTCTTTGCGCTGCAGCCGGCCCATCAACAGGCTGGGATCCTCCTCCGGGGCAGTGGGTTCCGGCAAATGCTGACTCATGGCCAGGCTTCCTCCGCAACGACAATAGCCCAAAATGAACGCATACAGAACCAACCCATCCAATACAGTAAACTACCCCATGGCTATAGCTTGCTTCCGCGAAGCGGTAGCCGGGGGCTTTGGGAAATCCTGTAGCCGGCAAGCCAGCCGCGGATCCCTGGGCTGGTTGATAAGGGCAGCCTCAAATAACATAGGCCTACGGCCCACTAACGCGGGGGGCAGCGTTGGAGCTCGCATCCCCTTCCCGCCCACGTGCAAGAGTGACCCCGCAACCGCTGGCCAACCTGCAAACACAAAAGGATAGCTCGGTAGCCTCGTACTTTAGGGCGGGGCGGAAAAGCCCGTAGGCAACTTGAGTTGCTCATAATGGTATCGTTGTTACCGAGGCGTGCCGTTCCCAGGCAAGCACCTCATCACGATGAAAAACTCGACCGGTGGCCAGCGTCTGGGAGATGCCAACGTCTCAGCCAACCTGCAAGGACTCTGCCCCCTGACGCGATCAGAAAAGTCAGCAGAACCTTGGGGCCTTGCCTCAAGGAACTGTCTAGCTAGAGGCGCTTTGGCAGCGCCTTTACGAGCCCGTTTGTGAACTACGTTAAGCATCCCCCGCCTTCCGGCGGAGGGAGTGTCAATTGCTCTCGGCGCTCTCTCGGCACTCGCCCTCCGTCACCTGAATTCGATGAAGTAGCCGCGCCTTTTCCCCTCCCCTGACCCCCCATCCAGATCCAAAGGGATCCCTCTCCCGCCATACCAGAAGATGAACTGGGGTGGGCAAAGCAAACTAGCTCATGCTGACCCGGCTGCGGTCATAGGTGAGACGGAAGGTGGGATGCACCTTTCCTTGGATGCGGTTCCAGAAGTTGCGCACATTGGCCTGCAGGCCAACCCGCTCCGTGCCACGCACCAACATGGCTTGCTGACGAACCCGAATCGCCCGTTGGTGGCCCATCATCAGGCGGCGAGCCAGCTCATCCAGAACGTGAGAACGGCCAGGAGCAGGTGCCTCGGCTGTCTGAACGGTTTGAGCCGGCGCTGCAGCAGCTTCGGAACGATAGGCCGCGCCCCGATAGAGCAGGTCAAGCTTGGTGGGCAAAACCACCGGCTTGCTCAGGTGGCGAAATCGCCAGTCCAGCCCCCGATAGCGACCCCCCACTTTGCCCGGAGAAACAGTCACCGTCGCCGGCGAGTGGGTGTAACCAACGCCACGGTAAGAGAGTTCCATGATCTTCGCCTCCAAACGTATATGGTCTGTATCCACTTCACTTCCTGAGGAGTGACCCGAGATGTCCCGTGGACAGTCCCAAGGGTTAAGGCGCGTTCCTTCGGGATAGCTCCCTACTTCCGTCCTCCGGCTGCCGTCTTGCTCCACGATAAGCCAAACAGCAGGCGAGAGGATGAACGATTTCTTTCTACATTTTGTATTATAAGCTACGGTTTTGAGGTATTGCCACCAACTTTTAACGAAAATTTCCACTGATCCTCCCTTTGGCTGGCCAAGAACCCAGCCTGAATGAGGCGGGATCCCCTGCGGGAGCCGGTTTGCAGCGCTTTGGGTTGGGCCCAGCCTTCCACTCTGTCCGCAGGGCCGAAGAAAGCATTATCGTGGAAGAATCCTCAGGATTGGCTACAAAAGTTCATACTCCTGGTGGGGTGTCTCTGTGCAGGAAGACTTTCGCCTGATTCTGGACATCGTGACAGTGTTGGCGGCAGCGGCGGCGGGTGGTTTTCTAGCAGCGCTGCTGAGGCAGCCGGTGTTGCTTGGGTACCTGCTGGCAGGGATCCTGGTGGGACCAACGGGGCTGGGGTGGATCAAGGAGTTGGTGCAGGTGGAAACCCTGGCCCAGTTTGGGGTGACCTTTTTGCTGTTCAGCCTGGGAGTGGAGTTTTCCCTCAAAGAGTTGCGCCAGGTGCGGGGGATCGCCATTGGCGGCGGCGCTTTGCAGATCGGCCTGACCATCGCGATCACGGCGGCGCTGGCAGTGGCCAGCGGCTGGCTGACGCCGGTGCAGGGGATCTTCCTGGGGGCAGTGCTCTCTTTGTCTTCCACAGCGGTGGTGCTCAAAAGCCTCACCGAGACCAACCAGATGGGCACGCCCCAGGCTCACGCCATGCTGGGGATCTTGATTGTGCAGGATCTGGCGGTGGGGCTGATGCTAGCGGTGTTGCCGGCTTTGGATTGTCCTTTGCCGGAGCTGGCGGGATCCCTGGCCAAGGCGCTGGCGGAGATTGGCCTGGTGGGGCTGGGGGCGGTGGTGGGCGGGATGTGGCTGGTGCCCGCTTTCCTGCGCCTTTTGGCGCAGCAGGAGAGCAAGGAGGTGTTTTTGTTGGGGGTGATCAGCCTCTGCGTGGGGATTGCCCTGTTGACAGAGCGGCTGGGCATTTCCAGCGAGATCGGGGCCTTCCTGGCCGGGCTGATGATCTCAGAAGTGGAATACGCCGACCAGACCCTGGCCTATGTGGAGCCGCTGCGGGATGTGTTTGCCGCCCTCTTTTTTGCCGCCATCGGCATGCTCATCGATCCCAGCTTTATCGCTGCCCACCTGCCCTTAATCTTAGGGTTAGTGGGGCTGGTGATGGTGGGCAAGTTTTGCCTGGTGGCCCCTTTGGCCGGTCTGTTCGGCTACCCGCTCCCCTCAGCGGTGTTGGTGGGGCTGGGCCTCTCGCAGATCGGCGAGTTCTCCTTTGTCCTGGCCAGCGAAGGGCAAGCGCTGGGGCTGGTGTCGCGGCAACTGTATTTGCTCGTCGTCAGCACCACCGCCGTTACCCTGCTGGTCACTCCCCTTCTGCTCAGGGGCGCGCCGCGGCTGCTGGCAAAATTACAAGGGATCCCTTTCTTTGCCCGTTGGCTGGAAGCGAGCGAGCGGCCCCGCGCCCTGTCCCCCGACGCTCCCCAACAGGATCACGTGGTGGTGTGCGGCTATGGACAGGTGGGGCAGGACATCGTGCGCATCCTGGAAGCCCGTCGCCATCCCGTCTTGGTGATCGACCAGTCGGAACGGGTCATCCAACACCTGCGCTCCCGTGGGATCCCCTATCTCTACGGCAATGCCGCCAGCGCCCCGGTGCTGGAGAAAGCTGGCCTGCCCCGCGCCCGCGCCCTGGTGATCGCCCTGCCGGATCGCCTGAGCATGCGCCTTTGCCTGAAACGGGCGCTGGAACTGGCGCCCCACCTGGATGTGGTGGTGCGGGCCACCCATGAAGAGGACATCGAACAGCTCTATCAGTTGGGGGCCAGGGAAGTCGTCCACCCGGAATTTGAGGCCAGCCTGGGCTTGTGCAGCCATGTGCTGCTGAAGCTGGACGAGCCCCTGGAGGTCATCCAGCAGGAGATTCTGGCCATCCGCAGCAGCCACTACCGCGATTTGCGCCCTCCTTACCCCAGTTGTCTGATCCCCACCCCCGTGAGTTGGCCGGCGCAGCCCCCATCCCCGCCGCTCCTCGGCCATGCCAACGGCAGCCGCGACAGCGGCCCACCCGAGCCTGCGACCGCCTGGTGGGAGCACTGGCAGCGCCCTGTACAGCCGGAATGGGCAGGGATCTCGGGCTCGGCTGAGTAGATAGAGACAAAACCCCTCTCAGGGGAGCTAACCAGGATAGGGGATCCGCAGGAGCTGGTTGACCGGTGGGTGAGCCACCTGCACCTGTTTGCCGTCCGGCCACTGGATCTGGATGGCTTCTACTGCCGACTCGGATCCCAGGCCAAAATGGGCCACCGGCTCCATCTGGCAGAGGTAGCCGCTGCCGGCGTCGATGGGTCGGATCTGCGTGCGGGTAGAGGTAACCAGGCGTACCAAGGCGCCGCGGGCTGGGGATCCCTGGCGGGTGAGGGGCAGAACTCTCAGCCAGTTGTTGCCAGGGGCCAGCGGACGGTAGAAGCTCAGGGGCTGGGCGCCCGATTCTCCGTGGGCAACGAGCAGCTCTAGGCAACCGTCCCCATCCACATCCGCCACCGCCGCTCCCGTCCCCAGTCCCTGCGGCTCGACAGCATCTCCCATGTCGATAGCCTGCCAGCAGCCGGAGCGCCAGCCAAACAGCCGGTTGGGCTCGCCGATGTTGTTAAAAAACAGCTCTGGGTAACCGTCGTTGTCGAAGTCGGCAGCGATCACCGTGCGGATGCGGGAGGGCCTGGCCAGCTCGGGAGGGGCCACATTTTTGAAGACGCCGCTGGAAGTTTGGATCCAGAGGCGATGCGGCCCTTCCCAGTTGCCGTACACCAGATCCAACCGCCCGTCCCCATCCAGATCCACCGCTGCCACCCCCCGTCCGTGCTCGCCGGGATCCGCCAACCCCACCTCGGCGGCAATTTCCTCAAAGGTGCCATCCCCGCGGTTGCGAAACAAAAAGTTGGGCCCCTGCTCGTTGACGGCAAAAATGTCCATCCGCTGGGAAACCAGGGGCACGGCCACCAGCCCCCGCCCTCCCGTTACCCGGTTTACCCCCGCCTCTGGCGCCACATCGGCGATCATCTGGCCGGCGGACAGCTCGTAAAGGCGCATGGGGCCGCCATAGTTGGCCACGAAAAACCCGTACCGCCCCTGGCCAAAGCGATCCACGCAGGCCACCGAGCGACCTGCCGTCAAGTTGAGGGCATCTTGGTTGTGGGGCAGAGAGAACAGATCCACCCAACGGGATCCCTGCCAGTCGAAGAGGCGATCCCCAAAGCGCTTGCGCCCGCCGAAGGTATCAGTATTCAAGACGTAGAGTTCTTCTTGCCCGTCGCCGTCGAAGTCGCCGGCAGCCACCCCAATGGCCATCCGCCCTGCATCGGCCAGAGTATCGTCCACCAAATCCACCAGCGCCTGGCCGTTCCACTTCAAAACCCGATTCGGGCCGCGGAAGCCGCACACAAACAGCTCAAAAGCCCCGTCCCGATCCACATCGCAAATGGCAACTCCATAGGAAAAAGCAGGCGGGTTGAACTGGATGAGGGAGCTGCAATCTTGGAACATGGGGATCCCGTCGTAGGAGAGGCAGGAACTGGTGGGGCTCCAGACTCTAATGGTATGCTAGATCCTCGCTGTCGCTTCCCTTTCAACCATGCCACGCATCAAATCTGCCATCAAGCGCGTCAAGATTGCGGAGCGAAATCGCCTGCGCAACAAAGCTACCAAAGCCATGGTGCGCGCGCTGATGAAAAAAGTCATTTCTCTCTCCTCTGCTTACGCCGCCAACCCCCAACCGGAAACCCTGCAGGAGATTCAAGCGGCGATGAGCGCTGCCTTTAGCCGCATCGACAAAGCGGCCAAAACAGGGGTTCTCCACAAAAACACAGCCGCCCGTCGGAAGGCGCGTTTGTCTCGGATCGTGCAACGATCCCTGGCCGCCACAAGTGCCTCCTAAGACAGGGTCTTGGACGGGCAGGGCCCAAAGGTCTCTACTGCTGCCCCGGAAGCAAGCTTGAGCATTTGCTTACCGAGCTTTTGTTTGACACTCCCACCCAGGGGATTCTTACGCAGCCCAAAATGAACTCGTAAAGGCGCTGTCAAGACGCCCCCAGACAGTCTTTTGAGGCATAACCTCAAAGTTCTGCTTGCTTCGGATCTGTCTGGTTGCGCCGCTGTTGGTTGACACGCTTCTGGATCCCCCGCCCCCACACCCCCCGTATACGGGGGGATGGACCTACATACCTGCACAGCCAAGTTGCTGGACAGCCCAAACCGTGCATGGATTTCGCGGTCGCTCAGAGACTGAAGCTGAAGAGCGTTGGTTATCTTCTCTGGCGTGTTTTGGTTGACAGGCCTGGGCAAAGGCATCCAAAGTTGCATCCAGCTTTGTGGCTTGCGAGGCAGATACCTTGAGCTTGCAGAAGACAGTCAGGACTTGGGTCATGCAGGTTATATTAGGCGCTATCCCTCCCCACCGTATAGACGATGGGGAATCCCGCGCGTTTTCTTGAAATAGAACTGACCGCGCGGCCACTGTCGGTGGCGGAAGCAATGCGGGAAATCCGGGATCCTGTATCGGCCATGGCCCAGAAGCTGCCGATGCTTTTGGCCGTAGAGGTGCCCAGGGGAGATTCTACTGTCTCAGAGTCGGGGGATTTCTCCTGGGAAGCGATCAACACCGCCGCTTCCCCACCCTGCCGGGCTACCGCTGGAGTGGAAGGTTCCAGCGTGGGCTGAGAGGCTTCTGCTGGGCACGTGAAAGATGACTGCGGCGGCCTCTTGCCAGGGGAGGTTTGTGGGGCCTTGCCTGTCCTGACGGCAGGGGGTACGGGAGGAGCCTTGCCGGCGATCTTTCCCCATAAAGCCTGGAGGAGTTGCCACATGGCTAAGTTGGCTCCTGAGCGAAAGGGCAGCGAGGGATGGTGCTATCCTGCCATGCTCTGACCTGAGAATCCACCCCCTCTGCAAGCCTTGCTAGAGCAAAGTCATAACGAGTATGATTAAGGAGCTTACCTAGGGAGAGAATTCACCATGGCGCAAATTCGCGAGATTCCCTTGGCCCAAATTCGTCGCCCCTTGCCGCGGCAGACGGATCCGGAGAAGGTGCGGGCACTGATGGCTTCCATCGAAGCAATCGGGCTGCAGGAGCCGATCGAGGTTTTGGAAGTGGAGGGAGAGTACTACGGGTTCTCGGGCTGCCACCGCTACGAGGCATTTGTCCGCTTGGGTAGGGAGCGGATTCCTTGCCGGGTGCGCAAGGCAACGCCTGCCGTCTTAAGACTCCACCTAGCCTAGAAGGGATCCCTCTCTCCCAACCTATTTTTTGTCGCTCGACTCTTCCCGGGGGATGTAGCCCCGTTCGTAGGCAAAGCGCACCAGTTGGGAGCGATTTTCCAGAGAGAGCTTGCTGAGAATGTTGGTCAAGTGGGTCTGCACGGTACGCGGACTGATGAACAGCTTCTCGCCAATTTGCTTGTTGGTGAGGCCGCGGATCACTTCCCGGAACACCCGCTCTTCGGCAGGGGTGAGGGGGAGATCTGCCAAGGTGGGACGGGGGGCAGCTTCAGCTTTGGCCTGGGTCTGCTGCTGGATTAGGCGCAGAATCTCCAACTGGGTGCGGCGGGCTCGTTCGATTTGCGCCTCGATCTTGGCCACCAGCTCCAGCGGCTCGAAGGGCTTGATGATGTAGTCGTCGGCTCCCCACTCGTAGCCCTGAACGCGGTCATCCAGCTCGCTGCGAGAGGAGAGGAAGATGAAAGGAACGAGTTCGCCGCCCCGCTGTTGGCGCAGTTGGCGGCAAAACTCGAAGCCATCCATTTCCGGCATCACCACATCCGATACCACCACATCCGGCTGCTCTTGGGCAAACAGGCGCAACCCTTCTACACCCGAAGCGCCTGTACAAACCCGATAGCCGTGCTGGGTGAGGTGGCGGCTCAGCACCTTTAAGGAGAGGGGATCGTCATCTACGACCAATACGCGCTTCATGATGACCGGGGAGAGGCTGTTGAGGAATGGTTGAGGCGTAACAGAGGGATGACTTGAGGGCAGTGTTCAACCCTTGCCGCAAGATTGAAGTTTAGACAGGGATACTGGCAGTCAACTATAGATAGATCCTTGCCCCATGATAGTTTCGGAAGCGGTCTGGCTGCCGGCTCAGGCGGACTGGGCCTAAGCTCCCATCCCGGAGTAGTGTTGCAAACCCTTGCGCCACAGCCAGCGGTTGACCAGCCAAAACAGAACCAGCCAGGCCAGGCCCATGGCAAAACCGCGCGGGATATCTTGCGGGATCCCCACCCAGAGGCTGGCGGGAAAATGCACCAAGTAGGGAAAGGGCGTCCAGGCCAAGGCCTGACGCACCGCCGGCGGAAACACCTCCAGAGGGGCGATCACCCCTGAGAGAAATAGGTACACCAAAAAGTGGAATTGCTCCAAGGCCGATATTCGCTCCACCCAAAAGGCCAGCAGCGCCAGGGTGTACTGCATGAGAAAGCGCAGGGCAAACGCCAACAAAATGGCCAGGGATCCCAGCGCCACTTGTTGCCAAGACGGGATCCAAAAAGCGCGGGGGTAGAGCAGGAAAAAGAGGGCAATCAAAGCCACGGTAAAGGGGAGGCGGGCCAGGCGTTCCATCAGGTGGCTGGCCACATGGTGCCAAGCGGGATCCAGAGGCTGCAACAGAAGGGGCGAGAGTCTTCCCTCCACCACCTCCCGCTCAAAGTCCCAGATTACCCAGATGATGCTGAACTGGCGCACCAGGAACACGGCCAGGAAATAGCGGATGAACTCTAGGGAAGACAGCGAGAAATCTCCTGAACGGGCCGCCTCGCTCCAGAGCCCCATCATGATCAAGGGCAGGGATCCGGCCAAGGCCCACAGGAGCAGCTCCGCCCGGTACTCCAGCATGTAGGCGTAGTAGGCGGCAAAGAGCGCGCTCAGCTTGCGAAAAAAGGCGTTCATTGAGGTTCTGAAGGGGCAAGGGGGTACAAGGTGGGCAACAGGCTGGCCAAATTGACCACCGCCCCCACCACGACAATGGCGGGCGGCGCCGCAGGCGAGGGCTGACCGGCCAGAGACTCCAAACGGAGCAGATGAATCTCTTGCTCCGGGGTGGTGCCCCAGCGGATCAAGGCGACTGGGGTAGCGGGATCTTTTCCTCCCGCTAACAATTCGGCAGCGATGTAGCCGAGGTTGTGCATGCCCATGTAGATCACCAAGGTTTCTACGGCCTCGGCTAGGGCACGCCAATTGACCTGGGGGCGGTATTTGCCTGCCGCCTCGTGGCCAGTAACAAAAGCAACCGAGGAGCTGAGGTCGCGATGGGTGAGGGGGATCCCGGCATAGGCGCTGGCGGCCATGCCCGCTGTAATTCCCGGCACCACCTCCACCGGGATCCCGGCCTGCACCAGGGCCAGCATCTCCTCTCCCCCCCGCCCAAACATGAAGGGATCCCCGCCCTTGAGGCGCACCACCACGGCTGCCGTCTGGGCTTTCTCGATCAGCAAGGCGGTGATCTGTTCCTGAGGAAGGGTGTGGGCGCCGCAGTGTTTGCCGGCGTAGATCCGCTCTGCTGTGGGCGGGATCAAATCCAAAATGGGGGAGCCCACCAGGGCATCGTAGATGACCACGTCCGCATGGGCGAGCAGGGCCTTGCCCTTCACCGTCAGCAGTCCCGGATCCCCAGGTCCTGCCCCCACCAGATACACTTTGCCCATCTCGAGTCCCAATGGTTTTCCGGAGATATCTATTCTGCTGGAACAGGACAGTTTTGACCAACCAACTCTACTTCCAGGTCAGACAGGCCGTCTGCAGGGTCTCCTGAATGGCCTGCACCAGTTGGGGATCCCGCCAGAGGGGCGGCTCCACCGTGATCTGCAACAAGGGCCATTCTCGCTGCAGCCGCTGAGCCTGTTCCTGTAAAGCGCGCAGCAGACCGCCCGGAAAGAGAAAAAACGGCAGCACCCGCAGGCGATACTGGCCGAGGCGCAGGCAATGGATTACGGCCGCTTCCAGTGTGGGGGGCTGGGCGGCAAAAGCCACATGCAAGCGGATTCCGGGCAAGCGCTGTTCCAGAGCTTGGATCCCGGCCTGGAGCTGGGCGGCAAATCCCGGCAGGCGGCTGCCATGGCCAAACAGGATCCAGCCGTGGGTCAGTTCCCCCAACCGCTGCGCCGCTGCCACCCGCGCTGCCACCAGATCAAGCAGGGCTGGATGCTGGCCAATCGGCGGTGTCAACAGCAGCTTCAGGTGCGGCCAGCGAGCTTGAACCTGCTCCAGGGCAGCCGGCAAGTCCTCCTCCACATGGGATCCCCCGCCCATAAACAGCGACAGCAGCACCACCGGCCCCTCCAGGCGGGCTGTCAGGTGTCTGTGAATCTGCTCCGCCAGGCTCAGAGGCTGACCTTCCAACTGGGCCAGCTCCACCGGTTGAGGAGCCAGCCGCTGCCGCACCCGGGCCAGCAAATCCGCCGCCGCTTGCTGGTATTCGGGATCCCGGCTGCCGTGACAAACCAAAAACACCAGCGGGGCTGAGGACATGGCAGCAGTCAGGGATCCAGACGCAACTGTTCTATTTTGCTACTTGGAAAGGTTCCGGCAACGTCTCGCGCCGCATCTGCGCGTATGATTTGATAAAGTACACACCTCCTTTTCAGACTCGTCGGCCCTTTCCCAGGATTTCATGTCATTTGAGAATCGTTCTACCACCCCCGAACTGTTGATCCATGTCTTGCGGGAGGGGTTGACCGAATCCATCCATCATTGCCAAGCGGTCGTGGCCGATAGCCGCGGGCGATCCCTGGCCATGGCCGGCAAGAGCACCACCCCTGTTTTTGCCCGTTCTGCGCTCAAACCCTTCCAAGCGCTGGCCATGCTCTCCACCGGCATCCGCGAGCGCTATCGCCTCAGCGAGAAAGACATCGCCATTATGTGCGCCTCCCATCAGGGCACCACGGCCCATGCGCGGCAGGTGTTCAGCATGCTCTGGCGGGCCGATCTGTCTCCCGATTTGCTGGTCTGCCCCACCCCACCCGGCAAGCCCAGCCCCCTCTGCCACAACTGCTCCGGCAAACATGCCGGCATGCTCCTGGCCAGCCGCGCTCAGAACTGGACTCTGCAGGACTACGCCCAGCGGCAACACCCCGTCCAGGCCCTGGTGCGGGCCAAGTTGGCCGACTTGTTGCAAATGCCCTCAGAAGAGTTTTTGTTTGCTCGTGACGACTGTGGCGTGCCCACCTACCAGCTACAACTCAACCACCTGGCTTCCCTATATGCCCAACTGACCGCCGGCGAGCGGCCGGACTTGGAGGCCATCGCCCGCGCCATGACCCACCACCCCGAAATGGTGGCTGGTGAGGGATGTTTCGACACCGAATTGATGCGGGCCACCCAGGGAGAGTTGGTCAGCAAGTCCGGCGCCGAAGGGATCCAGTGCATCGGGCGCGTCGGAGAGGGGATGGGCCTGGCCATCAAGGTACAAGACGGGGCCGCGCGGGCCAAATATGCCCTGGCCCTGCACCTGCTGCAGCGCATGGGCTGGATCCAACCGGCTGCCGCCGAGATGCTGGGGGAACGCTTCCTCGCCGTCGGCCCCTACACCCGCCTGGAGGTGGAAGGGGAGCTGCGCATGCCTTGAGCAACCCAACGGGGGCTGAGTCTTGCATCTCATTCCCTGGCAGTGTTACTTTGTCGAAAAACTGGAAGAGCAATGATTGAGGAGGCTTTCAAAGCTCTCGACGGCGAGCTGGCCAGCTTGGTTGAGCTAACTAAGAAAGTGACGAAAGCGGTAGGCAGCGCTCAAGCTGCTAGCAGAAGGGGAGATCTCCAAGCAGTAAACCGCCAGGTGGAAAGCTGCGGCTCTGCCTTGAACACAGCTCTCTCCCAAGCGGAGCTGGTGAGGCGAGCTCTTGAACAAGCCCAGCAAGTTTTGTCCACCCCCTCCCTCGAAGACCTGGCCCGCGAAGTGGGGGAACGGGTAGGCCAGCCCTGGCTTCCTACCGAGAATCCCAACATTTTTGTGGCCTTTCCTGTCTCAGTGCACTTTGCCAGAGAGCGGATACGTATTGACCGCAAGATTTTCCGATCCCAGCGGCCCAGTGCTATTGCTGAAGCAATCAAGCGAGCAAGAGGCGGCAAGAGCAAAGAGACTGATCCCCAGGCTGTCCTTCAGCTCATTTGGAAGGCGGCAAGAATTGCGGCAGGCTACCTGAGAAAGTGTGTGGAGCAGCTACCTAACTCCATAAGCGTAGCTGCGCGAGATGTCTTTGAGGTTCTCCACCTCAATAACTCAGACTACACAGAAGTAGAATTTACCCGACATCTTTACCTTCTAGATCGAAGCCCAATCAACAATGTGGATGGCTATCGCTTGATCTTCTCTGCATCTACAGGCACTCGCTCAGGTCGCTGCTATCGCATTCGCGATGAACGCGGTGAGGAACATATTTACTATCTTTTGGAGTTTGAGCGTCTATGAGTGGGGAAACCCATAGTTGTCTACAGCTTGATTTATGGCTGCGTTGTCTTGAGAAAGACTACCTGAGATCCTTCATACCTGAGGGCGGTGCAACCGTCAAGCTAGCTGTCGTCCCAAGAGATTCCTACTCCCGCCTCTACAAATCTCTTCGGGAAAAGCTATCCCCTCCTTCTTTTCAGCTTTTTGATCTAACCGAAGAGTGCATCAATCTACATTCAATTGAGAATTTTTGGTTTGCCCTTGCTCAGAGGGTAGACTGGGAATCTTTTGCCAGAGAACTGCGCTATAGCATTCTCAAAAAAGTTGGATATCCCCTCAGCTCAGAACCTCAGGACTGTACTTTAGAGGAACTGGCAGAGTTTTACCAAGTCGAGGCCCGCGAGATTAACATACAGTTCCAGCGAGAAATCAAGAGGCTGATTTTTCAGGACTACTCTCTGGCTCTCGACTTTCGCAAGGCTATTTCCCGTCTTATCTACGAGCCTCTCCAAAGTCCAGGCACTCTAGAAGGTTTGTGCCTTGCGGTTCAGGAGTGGCTCAAAGGCACGCTGAAATCTATTAGTCAAGTGCGTGGAGCAGCTATTTTTCGAAGGATTGATAGGACAAACTCCAGAGAGATCCTACTTTCTTTTCTGAGACTTTTTACACGCCAGTTCGGTTCTACGGCAATCCTTGTCAGTCTGTTTCATTACTACGAGCGAAGAGAAAGTGGACGTCCAATCTTTACCCGTAGGCAAATCATCGATCTCTATGAAACCTTGCGAGAGTTTATCGATGCAGAGAGTAAGCTTGAGAAAACAGCCATAATCTTCATGGCCCCTCCAGAGTTCATTGAATCAGAACTTTTGTCCTACCATAAGTACCGAGCCTTGCAAACTCGAATCCAGAACGAGGTATATTCCTCCAAGTATCCCAATCCTTGTACAACTATGGTTCAACTTCAATGAGCGCATCACTTGTAGCCCGACGAGCGATTGAAGCGCTGCGAAACGGTGTTCCCAATCCATTTGCAGTTGCAGAACTTGGCTCCTGGCAACAAGAGGTCGAAGAGAAGTTTTGGGAATTATGCAACGCCCCCAGCTTAGAGCCTGGGGGGATGCTCGTGAAGGGGGACTTCGGAACTGGTAAGTCTCATCTTCTACTAACTCTGCAGGAAAAAGCAAAGAAGCAGGGTTTTGCCACCTCGCTGGTTGTCATCTCTAAAGAGCTGCCTCTTGGCAATCCTAGTCGCCTAATTCCCCGCATTCTTGCCGAAATCGAACTCCCTGACATGGCTGAGCGCGGGCTTCAAGGCATTGCAGCTCGTCTGCAGTACAAACAGCCTTCTTTCCAGGAGTTCCAGCTTTCGGTTAACCAATGGCGATTTGGAGAGGGCTGGTGGCCGGCTACTCTAGCTTTACACCAAAGGCTAGAGGGTGACGACGAGAAGTTAGACGCTATTGTCCGCTTTTGGGCTGGTGAACCTACCTTGAGGCTGTCAGAGGTGCGGCAGAGACTTCGGGATCACGGCCTGGCAGGGGCTTACTCCGTCAGCAAGCTACCTCCTGCGGAAAGTCTGCACTGGCAGCGCCTGGCTTTCTCTGCTCAGCTATGTCGGGCCATAGGGCTCAGGGGCTTGGTGGTTTTGGTGGATGAGATCGAGCTGATTGCACAGTACAGCATCCTGCAGCGGGTCAAGTCCTACCGCGTTCTTGGCCACTTGTTTGGCAAGGAAACTTTACCTGAAGAACTAAAAGCAGCTCCGCTAATTCTAGCGGGAGCAGTAACCCGCGACTTTGAGCAGTCTATCTTGCAGGAAAAAGGGGATCGGGAGAAGGCACCTGAGATGGCGCGCCAGAAGCATATTTCTGAAGAAGCTGTAAAAGCGGGCATGGAGGCCATTCAGCAAGCTATCCCCCTCCGTTCCTGTTCGGAAGCTCAGGAGGCCATTCAAGCGATGTTGCACAAGGTGGCGGATCTCTACCAGAAGGCCTACCCTGATTGGGTACGGCCATCACTGTCTGAGCTCCCTCCTCTTTACGGCACAACTACCGTGCGGTCAATTATTCGCCGTTGGATTACTGAGTGGGATGTGCGCCGGTACTACAACCCCACTGGTACAGTTCAGATTGAGGAAGACAAAGCGACTGGACACACCCCTACGGAAGAGATCCAAGAACTGGAAGAGGAAGCTTAAGCAAGCCTAGGTGCTCCTCAAAGTTTTCTGAGTTTAGCTTAATCGGCGGGAAGCCCCGCACTGTATGGGTGAATTGTGTTGACTCAAGAGCCAATCAGTGTCGGGATGAAAGCCGTTCGTGCTTCAGTTGAAGAGATTGAGTTAAATCTCTGGAGAGCATGACTCTAGTCAATGATATGCTGGACTATACTGAAAATAATGCCCAGTATGTTCAGTATGGCTGCTTGGTATGGCTAGGTATGTAAA
>NZ_AUMZ01000001.1:765142-811277 GCF_002760375.1 Synechococcus sp. 60AY4M2 | reverse complement strand
TCGCGTAGTGACAACGGAAACGGACAGAATGCTATCGCTTCACCGCTGAGCAGTAATGCTCAGCAGTGTTCAGCGTAAATGTATCAGCTTCCCTGACTGGTTTCCGCCGTGGGTTGCACGGTGGCAGCATGCTGAGACAAGTCAGTGAAGCGTGAAGCCGGTACGCTATCGGTTCGCGCAGCGTGGCGTCACCCATGTTTGAGGGTCGGGAGTCATCCCCCACCTAGTTTGCAGGAACTGCTCAACGCTGAAAGGGATTTTGGTAGGGGTTGGGGTTCTGGCCCTTGTTGCGGTACTTGGGATTGATGGTCAAGGTGCCGGATCCCAGGCCCCGCTGCGCCAGAAACTCCAGGTTGCGGCGGCGCATGGTGGTGTCGTAGTCGTTCTTGACGCGATCTTCCAGGATGGCCACCTGCTGCAACGCGCTCAGCAAAATGGCAGCCGCCTGTTCGGAGGTGTAGCCATTTTGGGAGGCGTAGCGCACGGCAAACTCGTCGGCTGCCACCTGGGCCTTCTGGCCTTTCTCTGCTTTGCGCAAAAGAAACACCGCCGACGCCGCCAAGCCGGCTGCCAAGCCCACGCCCAGGTTATCCCCCATCTGCAACTCCACCAAAATGCCCATGCTGCCGGCCCCGATCAGCGCGGGATACAGCAACAGGGCCGACCAGTTATCCCCCAAGGCCAGCTCGGTGGCCATCACCGCTTCCCGCAAAAAGTAGATCTTTTGTTGGTCAGGGCTCAGCTTCTGCCAGCGGCTGAGGTCAATGGCGAAGCGGGTGTACTTCTGCCAGGGGAAGCGCCAGAGCGGCTGCACAACCCGAGATTGGTCAGGGGTGCCGATCTCGATCTGCACCTCGGGGCGGATCTCCACCGGGAGAAACTGGATCAGGCGATCGAACTCAGAGATAGTGTACATACTGGCACGGCAGAGTCGCGGCTGGAGATGGAGATCATCCCCATAGTAAGGGATCCTAGCTTTTTCTGCAGACTGGTTCCAAGAGAGGCTGTGGCGATGGGATGGCGAGAGCCGGGATCGCTCTGCACCAATCCTTATCATCAACCAGGGATCCCCCCGACTTTGTATCGGCTCTCTATCGGTAATTGACAAATTGGAGCGCCACCGGGTAATCCTGCTGCTTGAGCATTTGAATGACCGCCTGCAGCTCATCTTTGTCTTTGCCGGAAACCCGCACCAGATCCCCTTGAATGGAGGGCTGCACTTTTTTGAAGTTGTCGCGGATTTGTTGGGCAATCTGCTTGGCCAGCGCCGCATCGATGCCCTTTTTCAGCCGAACCACCTGGCGCACCCGGTTGCCGCCGGCACTCTCCGGAGGTTGAAAGTCGAAGATCTTTAGGGAGAGGCCCCGCTTGGCCGCCTTGGTGAGGAGGAGATCGCGAATGGAGTTGAGAGCCATCTCGCTGGCGGTGGTGATGGTCAGGGATCCCTCCTCCAGCTCGATTTCTGTCTGAGTATCCTTGAGGTCATAGCGCTGTTTGATCTCCCGCCGGGCTTGATCCACGGCATTCACCAGTTCCTGCCGGTCGAAGTCGCTGACGATATCGAATGAGTAGGTAGAGGCCATAAACTGTATCTTCGCTACCGCTCCGTATCTTAAGCCCTCAGGCCAAGCAGGGATCCCCAACCCCCAAAGAAGCTACAACAGGTAAAGGGATCCCAGTCCAGATTTGCGGAGAAGCAGGATGGCCGATGTTGTTTTAATTACAGGCGCTTCCGAAGGCATCGGCAGGGCCACGGCCTTTACCTTTGCCCGTGGCGGCTACCGCTTGGCGCTGGCTGCCCGTACCGCCGAAACCCTGAGACAAACCGCCATCGAGCTGGAGCAAAGCCTAAACGCCGAGGTCTTGGCCGTTCCCACCGATGTCACGCAGCCAGAACAGGTGCAAAACCTGGTGGAGAGAACCCTAGAACGCTATGGCCGCATCGATTGCCTGATCAACAACGCCGGCATCTGCCTGAAGGGCCCTTTTTTGCAAACCACCCTGGAACACTGGCAGGCGCTGATGGCGGTCAATTTTTGGGGCTACCTGTACACCATCCGGGCCGTGCTCCCCGATATGCTGAAGCGCAAAAAAGGTCAGATCATCAACGTGGGATCGGTCGGCGGCAAGATGCCCCTGCCCCAAATGAGCGCCTATTGTGCCAGCAAGTACGCGGTCAGTGGGCTGACGGAGGCGCTGCGGCTGGAACTGCAACCCCACGGGATCCAGGTGATCGGCGTCCATCCGGGCATTGTCAGCAGCAATTTTCTCAAGCGAGCCATTTTTTTGGATGAGGGGGGGCCGGAGTCCTCTCCCGATGGCCAATCGCAAGCCTCAGGTGGGAAAGCCCGCGAGCAAATGCAACAGGCGCTGGAGAGTTTTTGGGCCAGCCGGCCAGAAGAAGTGGCCGCAGCCATTTGGGACGCCGCTCGCCAGTCCAAGTCGGAGGTGGTGGTGGGCATGGCCCAATGGGCAGTAGGAGCCTATGCCCTTTTCCCAGAGCTGGTGGGCCCGCTGCTGCAAAGGGCCGCTGGCCGACCTTGAGATTTGGCAGGTCATCTTAGGCGATTCTGCAGCTCTGCCAATTCTGGAGTCGAGCTTCTATTCTATAGTATGGTGCTAAGGTTAGATTCGGGCAGTTGCAGCGGAAGGGATTATGGTTGATTCTGCGCCTTCTCCTCCGAGTGCTCAGCAGCACATCTTGGTCGTGGAGGATCGAGATGGCCGCCGCAGCCAGGTGCTGACCTCTGCGAAATACTTCATTGGTCGCGACCTGGCCAACGACATCTGCCTTAACTCCCAGTACGCCTCCCGCTACCACGCCATGCTGCTGCGCGTTCCTGCTGAGAAGGAGGGAGAGTACTACTACCGCATTCTCGATGGCGATCTGGAGGGTAGGCCCAGCACCAACGGCCTGCTGATCAACGGCCAGAAAATTTCTACCCACCAACTTAAGTCGGGGGATGTCATCAGCTTTGGTCCGGACGCCAAGGCCACCTACATCGTCAAGACCTCCTAGTTCGAGCTGGGTTGGCCTCCCTCTGGAAAGCGCAATTGCTGTCGAATTAGCAGCAGCAAGGCCAGCACCAGCGCCACTTCTGAGAGCAAGGTGGCCGAAGCCGCCCCTCGCCAACCCCACCTCGGGATCCAAACCGCATTCAAAAGCCCGTTGAGCCCCAGAGCCAGCAGTTGCAGGCGGCTGCGGGGCTTTTGCAACCCTGACCCGGTGAGCAGGTGAGACAGCAGCAGGTGGATCCCCTCCAGCAAGATCACCGGGCTAAGCCAGCGCAGGATGAGGGCCGTCTCTTGGTAAGCCGACCCCAGCACCCAAGGGATCCCGTAAGAGCCCAATGCCACCCCCAAGGCGGCCAAACTGCCGTAGCCCGCCACCCAAGGGGAAAGGTGCCAGGCGTAGCGGCAGCCCTGCGGCAGGCTTTTCTGTCCTTGGCGGCACAGCTCGGCAAAGTGGCTGGTGAGCAGAGCGATCATCGGCGTTTGCGAAAAGTTGATCACCCGGTAGGCAGCGCTGTAGAGCCCCCCCGCTGCTGCCGAGGCCAGGCGGGGCAAAAGCAGCTTGTCCAGGTCGGTGAAGGTTTTGGCCGCCGCCAGCCCCACGGCAAAGTCCCAGCCCGCCACCAGCCGTTCCCCCAGATCTCTCCAGGCCAGGGGGGGAGAAGGCTTGCTCCACCGTCCCATCCCCCGCGCCATCAGCAGCAGCACCGCCAGCACCATCAGCCCGTAGAGAATGGCCCATTGGGTTAGGGATCCCCAGCCCAAGGCCACCGCCAGCAGCACAGCCCCCAATCGCCCCAGCGCCATGCCGGTGTCGATGAGGGCCACGCCGGCAACTTGCTCTTGCCCAATCAGGATCCCTCGGTACACCTCAGGAATGGCGATAAACAGCAGGTCGCTGGCCAGCAGGATCCCTACCAGCAGGGGAGAAGTCTCCGCCAGCCAGAGGCTCAGGAGGGGCGCCAACAGCAGCGCCATCCCGCCGCAGCCCAGTCCGGCCAGCCACAGGCTGGGACTGATCTCCGGGGCAGCCGCGACAGATCTCCGGTTGCTTAGGCGCTGGATCAGCAATTCCGATTGGCCCCAGTAGCCAAAGGGGGCAGCTAGGTTGCTGCAGGCCAAAATCGCGGAGAACACTCCAAAAGCTTCCGGCCCCAACAGCCGCGCCAGCAGGATGAAATAGGCCCCGGACAACCCCAGGCGCAGGCCATTGCCCACCATCAGCCAGGCAGCCTGGCGCAGCCGTTGTCGTTGCCCTGCCCTATCCACGCGGCCCTCCTGGACGAAGCTTGCCGCAGCCGGGGATACTGGAGGGAGGCCGAGACGGCCCGCCCAGACGTGTGACGTTGTGCGCTGGGTGGATGAGTTGCAACTTTTGCAGCAATTCTTCATGGCCAAACTTTACCCTGTTGGCGGCCCCGCCTCATCGGCGGGACGGGATCCGAAGACCCTGTTTTCTCTCCACTCCAGGCCCCCCGACCCGCGCCGCGTCCTTCCCCCGCCGCCCAGGAGCCCTCGCTGGCTGGGATCCCCGCCAGCCAAAGCGGTGGGCCAGGGCTACCGAGCTGTTGTCTTGCTCCTGCTGGCCAGCGTGTTGCTGTTTGGAGGGCTGGGATCCCGCCTGGCCTACCTGCAACTGGTGCGCACCCAGTATTACCGCCAGTTGGCCGATACCAACCGCATTCGTCTCTTGCCCCAGCCGCCGGAACGGGGGCGCATTGTGGATCGCAACGGCGTGTTGTTGGCGGGCAGCCAGCTCTCCCACTCGGTCTTCCTGTGGCCGCTGGTGCAATCGCGGCAGGGCTGGCAGGAGACGATCCCCAAGCTGGCCCGGTCCTTGAACATGGCTCCCGAAGAGATTGCCCAAAAACTGGAGCGGGCGGGCTATCGCTCCCCGTTTCCGGTGCGCATCCTGCGCAACGCCAGCCCCCAGGTGGTCACTCAACTGGAAGAGATGAGCCGCGAGCTGCCGGGGGTGATGGTGGAGGCAGAGACGGTGCGGTTTTATCCCCATGGCGACCTGGCCGCCCACCTGCTGGGCTATACCGGCGAGATCTCGCAGGAACAACTGCGGGCCGATCCCAGCTATCGCCTGGGGGATATCGTCGGCCTGATGGGCGTGGAGGAATTGTTCGAGAGCCATCTGCGCGGCCAATGGGGCGGGCGCCAGGTGGAGGTAGACGCCATGGGAGAAGTGCTGCGGGTGCTGGGAGAGCAAGCGCCTCGACCGGGCAACACCCTGCAGCTGACTTTGGATGTACGCCTGCAGCAGGCAGCGGAGCAGGCCCTGGGCCAGCAGAAAGGAGCAGTGGTCGCCATGGATCCCCGCGACGGCTCGATCCTGGCCATGGCCAGCTATCCCACCTTTGATCCCAACCTCTTTTCCAGCCGCATCACCCAAGCCCAGTGGGAGAGCCTGCAACAGCGGGACTTCCCCTTCCTCAACCGCGCCCTGCGGCCCTATCCCCCCGCCAGCACCTACAAAATCATCACCACCGCCGCCGGGATCGAGTCGGGAGCCTTTCCCCCGGATACGGTGCTGCAGACCGGCCCCTACATCCAGGTGGGCGGGTGGAGGTTCTGGGACTGGAACCGGGCCGGTTTCGGGCGGCTGAACTACCGCCAGGCGATGGCCTACAGCAGCGACACCTTCTTCTACCAAATTGCCCTGGGCACCAAGGCCGCCCCCCTGCAAGAATGGTCGCGCCGCTTCGGGCTGGGGCAATTGACCGGGATCGGCCTCAAAGGGGAAGCTGCTGGGCTGGTGCCCGACGCCGAGTGGAAACAGCGCCACTGGCGCGAGCCCTGGTACATGGGCGATACGGTCAACATGTCCATCGGCCAGGGATTTATCACCGCCACGCCGCTGCAGATGGCGGTGGTAACAGCAGCGGTGGCCAACGGCGGCTGGCGGGTTCGCCCCTTGCTCTCGCAGCAGGTGATCCCGGAAAGCCCCGTGCCCCTGCGGCAGAAGGTGGGTCTTTCCCCCGCCACGCTGGAGATCCTGCAGCAGGGGTTGCGGGATGTGGTGGTCTACGGCACCGGCGGCAACGCCAACCTGGGGCCGGGCTTTCCCCCCACCGCCGGCAAAACCGGCACCGCCGAGGATCCGCCGCGGCGCTCCCACGCCTGGTTTGTCGGCTATGCCCCCTACGACCGGCCCGAATTGGTAGTCGTGGTCTTTCTGGAAAACAGTGGCGGCGGGGGTGGATCCCGGGCCGCCCCGATCTTCCGCGAGGTGATGCGGGCCTACTTCCAACGTGACTCGTGAGGCCCTGGGCGCGACTTGCCCCGGCATTCGAGGGGAGTGGATATTAGGATTATCGGTTGATCTCTCTTTGTTCCCAAAAAATTCCACTCAGCCCCCCTAAAATCCCTTCTCCAACCGGCTTCTGCCCTAACTTGGCTGTAGAATATGTCAGTGATTTGGAGCCAAACTGCCACAATCCTGCCATTCGCGCCAGCGGCGCCTTGGCGCAGTGCAGGGCAAGCCCCGCTCCTAAAAACTGAGAACACTCTGGGCCGTGGTTGCTTCGCAGCACCTCGCAAGTACGCGGCCAGAGTCTGTTTTAACCCTATTGCCTAACTCACGAGGAGATCAGGATGAACAAGGCAGAGCTTGTGGATGCCGTCGCTCATCGCGCCAACGTAACCAAAAAAGAAGCTGAAGCTGTCCTGACGGCGGCGCTGGAGATCATTGTCGAAGAGGTCGCATCCCGCGATGAAAACGGTGAACCCAAAGGAAAGGTGACCCTGGTGGGCTTCGGCTCCTTTGAGGCCCGCAAGCGCAAACAACGGGAAGGTCGCAACCCGAAGACCAACGAGAAGATGGTGATCCCAGCCAGCATTGTCCCGACTTTCACTGCAGGCAAAACTTTCCGCGATGCGGTGGCAGGTGGCCACAAGTCTTCGGGAGTTTGACGGGATCCCAGCCGTTCGCGCTCCTCAGGCGGAGTTCTCTCAGCGAACCTGGGCTTTGGGATGGACAGGCGTGCAACGGCCTCAGCATGGTGGCAATCGCGCTTGGGGGGCAGCCATTGCCGGCTGCCCTGCCGAGGCTATTTTGGATTTTTCGGCCAGCCTCAACCCCCTGGGTCCGCCGCAGTCGGTTTTGCAAGCTCTGGCTCGGGCCCTGTCGGCGTCGGATCCAGTTGCGATTAGCCGCTATCCGGATCCCGACTACCGCGAGCTGCGGGCCTGTTTGGCGCAGCGCTGGGCGGTCGATCCGGAGTGGATCTTCGTGGGCAACGGGGCGGCGGAATTGCTCACCTGGGCGGCCCGCGATGCCCAGGGACGGGAGGTTTGGCTGCCCCGGCCGGCTTTTGGGGACTATGAGCGGGCCCTGCGGGCGGCGGGTGTAACCCTCAGGGGTTTGGATCTTTTGCCCTCTCAGGGATCCCCCCCCTTGGCCTTGCTGCAGAAAGAGATCCGGGCGGACAAGACAGGCCGGGTGCTCTGGCTAAACAATCCTCACAACCCGACGGGCCGGCTTTTCCTCCGGCAAGACATCTTGCCCCTTCTGCCCCAGTTCGAGCAGGTGGTGGTGGATGAGGCTTTTATGGACTTTTTGCCAGGAGACGCCCCGCAGGAGCTGCCCCCTCTGGACGCCAGCTCAGAGGTGGGAGAGCTGCCCCGCAGCCAGACTTTGATCCCTCACCTGGAGGCCCACCCCAACACCATCGTCATCCGTTCGCTGACCAAGTTCTTTACCTTGCCCGGCTTGCGCATCGGCTTTGCTGTGGGGCATCCGGATCACTGGCGGCGCTGGCGGCAGTGGCGGGATCCCTGGAGCGTCAACGGATTGGCGGCGGTGGCGGCGGCGGCGGCTCTGGCAGATGAAGACTTTCGCCGGCGCACCCTGGCCTGGCTGCCTACGGCGCGGGAGCATTTGCTGAGAGGTCTACAGGGGCTACCCGGCTGGGATCCCTGGCCCGGCCAAGCCAACTTTGTGCTGGTGCGCTGCCCTGGCTCCGCTACGCAGATTCAAGAAAAGCTGTTGCGGCAGCACCGCATCCTGGTGCGGGATTGCCTGAGCTTTCCAGAGCTGGGGGATCGCTATCTGCGCATTGGCCTAAGAACCCTGCCGGAGCAGGAGCAGTTGCTATCGGCCTGTCGAGAGATCTTGGAAAATAGCTAGAGAGCTTCTTTCTGGCGAGAGGGATTATGGTTGAGGTGGTGACTCCCCTTTGGCGGGAGTGCGAGGCCTCTATCGTGAAGGGGGTGGCCCACCACAGCGATCTGGAACTGCTGCGAGCCTTTCAACGGCAGCCGCAGGCGGCGCGCTACTTCATCGCCCTGTTTTGCCGCTACTGCGCCTGGGTGGATGGGATCCTGGCCGAGCATCTGCCCCCGGAGCAGCGGGCTGCTTGGCGAGAGGAGGTTTGGCTGCGCCTGTATGCGCGCCTTCAGCATCTCGATGTCCGCACGCTCCAGAGCGAGGGGGGCGGGGATCCGGTGCTGGCACCCTGGCTGGCGGCGCAAATCCGCGAGCTGATCTGGCCTTTTGCGGGGCGGTCTGACGGCGCTGCTGAGGGTGAGGCTGCCCCTCCTCAAACTGCGAGCGCTGGTGCAGCGAAGCCCCCTCTTTCGCCGGCATTGGCCTGTTACCTGAGCGCGGCTCTGGACAACTTGCCGGGAGATATGCGCTTTATTCTGCTGCTACGGGATCGGTTTGGTTGGTCGCCGGAGCGCATCGCTGCCCAGCTCAAAGCTGACAGGTACTACCTCGCCCCAGAGGAGGTGGATGCCATTGTTGCCTCCGCTCGCCAGCTCCTGCTTCAGCATCTGCCGGCAGATGTGCGCGCCCTCTATCTTGCGGCCAATCCCTAGAAGAAGGCCTTCGGCTTGTGGCATGGTAGTGATGGCTTGCCTTTGTCCCTGGGGTTGGCTCTGTGGTTAAGCGGTTCTCGGGTTCAGCACCGGATCGGTTCTGCTGGCTTCCTAGCTCTTAGTCTAGCGAGGGTGAGTTGCCTATGAGTTTTTCTCCACTTCCCTCAGATGCTACTCGACCCCTACCGAGGGCCCCGCAAGCCCAGCCGACTCCTCAACTGACGCTTCAGGAAGCGCTGAGCTGCTTGCATCTGGATGAGCTCAAGGAATTGGAGCGATTTCGCCTCTGGCAACGTTTGCAGCGCAGGCCATCTGTCCCCTTGCCGTGGGCAGATCCCCTTGGAAGCGATATCCCCGTGGAGCGCTCTTCACCTGTGCTGATGCAAGAAGTCGTGGAAGACTTGGAGGAGGAAGAAACGCCACGGCCGGCGGGGGTGCTCTCCCCTCTTTGGGTCTTGCTGGTGTGGGCCCTCTCCTGCGCGGGGATCGGCTTTGGGGTGCGCTGGCTGATCTGGCCGGAAGAGCTGTCGCTTCCCCAAACCGCTGTCCTGGCCCACAAGACGGAAAAAGGGATCCCTGCCCAGGTGGATTTGGCCCGGTTGCCCTTGCTTCCCCTGGAGCCGCTGCCAGGACAGGTAGGGGAAGAGTTCTATTCAGGTGGGCTGGATCCCAGTCAGTTGGCGCTAGGGTTGGCCAACACTCCCAATCTGGAGGAGCTGCGGGTCGATCCCCTTCAGGATGTCGCCAACTTGTTGGACAGCCTACAAACCAACTTGGCCGCGGCTGCACAGAAACCTGCTCCTTCCCGCCCGAAAACAGTGGAGAAAGTGGCAGCCAGCCTGGAGCGCCCCTCCCAGCCCAAAGTGGCCACTGTTTCAGAATCTTTGCTCACGGTGCCCCTGCACAGCAACGATCTCGATTCCTTGGGGCCTAACCGCGGCGAAGGAACTTTTTTGGTGCTGACCACCTACTCCGGAGAGGAAAGCTTGGCGCGAGCTCGGCAAGTTGCCAATGACGCTTTTGTAAGAGATGTGAACGGCCAGAAGTTCGTGCAGTTGGCAGCATTTGAACAACTGGAATATGCCCGCTACCACGCTGAAACTTTGAAGAACAAGGGCTTCAACGTCACCATTGCCGAGCAGTAGCTTTGGCCAGCGGTCGGCAGGATACCCGAAGGTTAGTTACAGCCATTCATTGACAAGTAGCAGTGGAGCAGTGAGATGCCTAGTCCCCCTCTCCCAAAGGGAGAGGGTCTGGGGGTGAGGGCCTTTGGCAGAGCGGAACGGTCGGCAGCCCCCTCCAAACCGATGCAATCCCCTCCCCCTTCCCTTTTTTGCAACCTGACCTAGCTTTTGTAATAGGCAGTGCCTTTATTGACAAAGTCCAACGTGTAGGCGGCTTGGTAGTTAATGGTTGGCTCAAAGACACCCGCCACTGTCATGCTCTCGAAGAAGCTTTGCCAACGCTCGTGGGTCATGGCGCCAATGCCCTTTTCCAGGGCATCGCCAGACAAAATGATGCCGTACTCCTTCAGCTTCCCAAAGCTGTAGGCCAACTGCTCATCAGTCATCTCCGGGTTATCCTGCTTGATGAGGCGGTAGGCGGGGCGGGGATCCTCCAAAAAGCTGTACCAGCCCTTGATAGAAGCATCCACAAACCGCTGCACCAAGTCAGGCTTGCTTTCCACCAGTTGGCGCCGCGTCTCGATGGTGGTGGCATAGGGGTTGTAGCCGTAGTCGGCCAGGAGGAAGACCACTGGCTTAAAGCCTCCTTGTTTTTCAATGGCAAAAGGCTCAGAGGTGAGATACCCCTGCTGGGCCGAGCTGGGATCGGCCAAGAAGGGGCCAGGGTTGAAGTTGTAGGGGCGGGTTTGGTCGTCAGTAAAGCCGTACTTGGCTTTCAGGAAGGGCCAGTAGGTGGTAAAGGCCCCCTTGGATACGAAAATGGGTCGGCCCTTGAGCTCCTCCAGGCGCTGGGTGCCGGGATGGGCGAGGAGAACCTGGGGGTCTTTTTGGAAAATAGCCGCCACGCAGATAAGCGGGATCCCTTCCCGCACAGCGTTGATGACCCCTGCGCTTCCCCCCATGGCAAAGTCGGCGGCTCGGCCAGCCAAAATCTGGGTGATGTTGACGCCAGGGCCACCCATTTTGATGGTGACGTCTAGCCCATACTCGCGGTAAATGCCTGTGGCCACCGCCTGATAAAAGCCGCCATGCTCGGCCTGGGCATACCAGTTGGTAGCATAGGAAACTCGCTCGAGCTTGGATCTCTGGGCCACTATCAGAGTGGGGGAAGCCCGTCGTTGAGCCTGAGCCCCTGCTGCGGCCAGCCAACTGCCTCCAAGAGCGGCAGCTCCTGCTTTGAGCAGCTGACGACGGCTGAAGGTGCCGCCCTTGGGTCTAGAGGATCCAACCGAGGCCATAGGTAACTAAAGCGAAAGATGACGCAAGTATTATACATCCCGGAGGAGACCCTGTGTGCCTGGCTACAAGAAGATCTCGGCCACGGCGATCTCACCAGCGAGCTGACCCTGCCCCCCAGCGTTGAGGGGGAGGCGGTGATCCTGGCCAAGGAGCCAGGGATCCTAGCTGGCCTGGAAATTGCCAGGCGGGTTTTCCGGCTGGTGGATCCCCAGCTAGCGTTCGCCTCCCAGGTAGAGGAGGGAGCCTCTGTTGTCGCTGGCCAGGAGGTAGTCCAGATCAAGGGATCCCTGCGGGGCATTCTGGCGGCAGAACGGCTGGCGCTGAACCTTCTCCAAAGGCTTTCCGGCATTGCCACCCTCACCCGCACCTACGTAGAGGCGCTGCGGGGAACCTCAACCCAGCTTCTGGACACCCGCAAAACTACCCCCGGCTTGCGCGCCCTGGAGAAATACGCCGTGCGGGTAGGGGGCGGCAAAAACCACCGCTTTGGCCTCTTCGACGGCATCTTGATTAAGGAAAACCACATTCGCGGTGCCGGCGGCATCTTGGCAGCCGTCCAGCGGGCCAAAGCAGGTGCCCCCCACCACCTCAAGGTCGAGGTTGAGGTGCGCAACCTCCAGGAGCTGGAGGAGGCTTTGGCGGCAGGCGCCGATCTCATCCTTCTCGATAACTTCCCCTTGGAGCAGATCCGGGCTGCCGTTCAACGGGTAGGGGGGAAAGTTCCCCTAGAAGCCAGCGGCAACATGAACCTAGAGCGCGCCCGGAAAGCGGCGGAGGCAGGCGTTGACTACATCAGTGTGGGGGCCCTGACTCACTCGGCCAAGGCCCTGGATCTCTCCTTGCTCGTGGTGCGGCCCTGAGGTTTGCCCCAGGGAGCGCTGTTTCTAATGCTAGGCTAGGTAACGATCCCGCCTAAAGCAGGAAGGCCAGTTGCTGCCTGCTGGCAACTTCTCCTTAGCCCCGCACCAGTCCAGCTCTGCACCCGTGGCCGGCCCAGCCAAAACAGAAGGTTCACCATGACCCAAGAAACCCTTGTCCAGGAAATTGCTCGACTCAAGCAGGAAAGGCAGGCCGTTATCCTAGCCCACTCCTACCAACTCCCCGAGGTGCAGGAAGTGGCGGACTTTGTGGGAGACTCCCTGGGCCTGGCCCGCGAGGCCCAAAAGACAGATGCCCAGGTCATTGTCTTTGCTGGCGTCCACTTCATGGCCGAGACAGCGGCTATCCTCAACCCGGAAAAGACGGTGCTGCTGCCGGATCTGGAGGCGGGCTGCTCTCTGGCCGACAGCATCCGCCCAGAGGACGTTCTGCGCTGGAAGGAGGCCAACCCCGAGGGGCTGGTGGTGGCCTATGTCAACACGGCCGCCGAGATTAAAGCCATGGCCGATGTCTGCGTTACCAGCGCCAACGCTGTGCAGGTGGTGGCCAGCCTGCCGCCGGATCGCCCCATCTTCTTTGTGCCGGATATGTTCCTGGGGGCCTATGTAGCCCAGACAACGGGGAGGGAGTTGGATCTGTTCCCCGGCGAGTGCCACGTCCATGTGGGCATTCGCGAGGAGCACCTCAAGGCAATGGCAGAGAAGCACCCGGAGGCGGAGTTCCTCATCCACCCCGAGTGCAGTTGCGGCTCCAGTTGTCTATTTCTCAAGCCGGACGCCAAGCTCCTTTCTACCGAGGGGATGGTGCGTTATGCCAGAACTTCGGCCAGCCGCGAGTTTGTGGTCGCCACCGAAGTGGGCATTCTCCACCGGCTGCAAAAAGAGGCCCCCGATAAGACCTTTATCCCCGTCAAGGCGGACGCCGTCTGCGAGTATATGAAAAAAATTACCCTGGAGAAGATCTACCGCTCCCTAGTGGAGATGCGCTACGTGATCCAGGTGCCGGAGGCGGTGGCCGAAAAAGCCCGCAAGTCCATCCTGGCCATGCTGTCAGTGCCCGCCGGAGCCTAGAGGTGGAGGGGAAGAACGGGGCGCCGCCCTTGTTAGAAACAGACCTGTTGATCCTGGGAGCAGGGGTGGCGGGGGTGTACGCAGCCCTGTGGGCCGAAGCCCAGAGGGCGACAACTCTGGTGGTAAGCAAGGATCCCCTTCCCTCTGGCTCTACCCCTTGGGCGCAGGGTGGGGTGGCTTTTCCTGTGGATGAGGCGGACGTAGAAGCCCATATCCAAGACACCTTGCAAGCGGGCCGCGGCCTGGTGGAAGAAAAGGTGGCTCGCTCCATTGTGGAGGAAGCACCCTTGCACCTGGAGAGACTTTTGCGCTGGGGCCTTCCTTTCCATCCCCAACCTGTCCGGGAAGGGGGCCACTCCCAAGCGCGGGTACGCCATCTGGGGGGGGATCGGAGCGGACTGTGGCTTCTGAGAGGTTTGCTGGCTCGCCTCAACAGGCTGCCTTTGCAGGGCTACACAGCCCTAAGCCTTTTGCTGGCGGGGGACAGGGTAGGGGGGGCCTTGCTGCTTGGCCCTGAAGGGCCGGTGGAGGTGAGGGCCGGGGCAGTTCTCCTGGCTACGGGAGGATTTGGCAGCCTTTTCCCCGTCTCGACAGCTCCCCCGGGGGCCACCGGCGACGGAATGGTGCTGGCCTGGCGGGCAGGGGCCACTCTCAGGGATCTGGAGTTTGTGCAATTTCACCCCACGGCCTTGCCCAATGGAGCGCTGGTGAGCGAGGCAGTAAGAGGAGAAGGGGCTGTTCTCCTCAACGCCTTGGGGGAGCGTTTTATGCCTCGCTATGCGGAGCTGGGAGAGCTGGCGCCGCGGGATGTGGTAGCTCGGGCCGTTTTCTGGGAGCGGCAGCAGACAGGGGGAACCTACCTGGATCTGCGGGTCGTCGAACATCTGGAGGAGCGCTTTCCCACCGTTGTTGCCTCTGCCCGCGCCTTGGGGCTGGATCCCACGAAGGATCTGCTCTCAGTTGTTCCCGCGGCTCACTACGTGATGGGTGGGATCCGAACGGACACTTTCGGCTTCACCGGCCTGCCGGGCCTTTATGCTGCTGGAGAGGTGGCTTCCACGGGCCTGCACGGGGCCAATCGCTTGGCTTCCAACAGCCTCTTGGAAGGGCTGGTCATGGGCAAGCGGGCCGCCTTGGCTGCCTTGCAAGATTTGGGAGAGGTGAGCTTTCCCCGACAGCTGCAGAGGCTACCCGTTCTGGCGACGTCTCCCGACATCCTGCCGGCTCTCAGGCATCGAGTTGGGGAAGCTTTGGGCGTTGTGCGGGAGGGAACACGGCTGCGGGCTTTTCTGACCTTTGTCAAGGCACTTCCCCTGCAGGAAAAGCCTTGGGCCACCCGGGAAGAGGCCGAGGCAGGCAGTCTGCTTTTGCTGGCCCGTCTGGTAGCTCAGGGGGCGCTGCTGCGGGAGGAAAGCCGCGGGGCCCATTTCCGCGAGGATTTTCCTCAGGAAGGGGAGCCTTTCCATACGGAGGTGCGCGGTTCAACTTTTTTCCGGAGACCTCTTGATGCTACGCATTGCTAACGGCAACAGGCATTCCACTCATGGTGAAAGACGCCCGGCCTGTCGATGCGCTCGAAGGTGTGGGCCCCGAAGAAGTCCCGCTGGGCTTGGGTGAGGTTCTGGGGCAGGTTGGCGGTACGGTAGCTGTCGTAGTAGGCCAAAGAAGCGCTGATGGCCGGGAAAGTGCTCCGCACCACTGACGCGAACGGGATTCCCAAGGCAGCCGCTGTGGACACCACCCGCCGCCAGGATCCCTGCCGTTCCTGGAGGGCCTGCTTAAACTCCTCATCTGCCCAGTCTACGCGGGTGTAGTGTTTCTAGTATCGACGAAATCTTCAAGTAGAGCCAGTATAAGCTGCCTCGGTGAGGGAGGATTCCTGGTAAAGGCGGGTGGCAGGAGGAAATCCACAGGCGCTGCCATCTTTGTGGATCACTTTCTCTTCCCAGGGCAGGCGATAGGCCCCATTCACCAAATCCTGCATGTAAAATCCTGCATGTAGGTGTAGGGGCAATCTTGGGCTCCGCCTTTGACGGCCACATAGCCACGGTGTCCGAATTGATAAATGTTGTTTTCCACACCCCAATGGATGCGAGCTTCCCGCACCAAATCTGGGCGCACTTCGCCAGTAATGATTTCATCAGGGCGATGGGATCCCATGACCAGGGGGGTGCCATCAAAGTTGCAGATCATGCCCTCCCCCATAGAATCAAACGTGCCATCCGACCCACACATACACACCGAGGCCGTCACCATCAAATTGCAAAAGGCATTGGCCTGATTGGTAATTTGCCAACTGTGGCGAATGGGGGCAGTATATCCGGCAGTGCGCAACATAATCTCGGCCCCTTTGTAGGCACACTCGCGGGCCATTTCTGGAAACATGCCATCATGACAAATGATCAGGGCAATCTTTGAGCCATTCGGGCCATCACAGACAGGGATCCCTAAATTTCCCGGCTCCCAAGGTTCGACGGGAACCCAAGGATGCAGCTTGCGATAGTACAGTTGTAGGTTCCCTCGATTGTCGAGAATAATGCCGCTGTTATAGGGATTACCCTGCGGGTTGTATTCCATGATTGAGAAGCAGCCCCAAATATCGTTCTCTCAGCAGGCGGCACTGAAGGCAGCTACCTCTGGTCCATCCAGTCGGCACATGATCTCCGGATTAGTGTCCATCGACAGGCCGTGCAGAGAGTACTCCGGAAAGACCACCAAATCCATGCTGGGCATGCTGCGGCGAGCCTTCCCCACCATACTGACTATCTTTTGGGTTTGCGCCGCCAGATCATCGGGAGTAACCACATTGGGTAGCTGCAGTTGCACCAGTCCCAATACAACACCGTTGGGAGTTTTATTCAGGCCACCGAGTCCACTCATGATCAAATCCTTTGCTGATGAAGATGGAATGGGTTAGAGAGTTAGTCGAATGGATTTAAGAACTTGTAAAAGCCGATGTATCGATTTGCTATCTAGCAATCCCAGCTTAGGTAGATAATGGTAGGTAATGGGTGAACCTTGCTGTAACAAGATAAATTGGTAGTCTTCTCCATTTGTAGCTAATCCCCAAACAAATTCTTGATTTTTTATTCCTTTGTAAGCATAGGTCAATAATTGGGGGATGGCCAGGCTTGTAGCTACTGTTCCTCCCTTGGTTTCTATCACGAGGATCCAAAAGCTCTCTCTTGCTCCTCTTCTAATGGCGAGTAAGTCTACACGACCTTTGATGGCAACTTGGCCTTCTTCCTCCTCAACGATAATATCGGCAATATTTTCTTCTAGATTAATTTTGATGTCGCTCGATAGAAAGCCTGCCAGTTTGAGAAGTGGAGAAACAAACAGAAATTTGACTTGCCCTTCATTCAGAGTGTCATCGGCCAGATAGCTAAAATACAATTCCTGGAGTTGGGTCAGCTCCTCAATCTCCCGTTCAGTCAAAGGGGGTAAGTCCAGTTTTTCCTCGAACTCTAAAGAATCTCCCCGACACAGCCCTAAGAGCTCGTGAACCTCTCTCAGAGTCAGGGTATTGGCAGGTCGGGTTTGTACAGCGGTCATAACCAGGGATCCCTAAATCGGGTTCACTTCGACTATAGCCAGTCGGCTACTTCCCGGTGCCCAAGGCCCCAGGCATGCCTGCCAGGGTTCGCCGCGGAGAACTGGTCAGGATCATGATCCCCAAGGTCAGCACGTAGGGAGCGGCATTCCACAGGTAGTAGTTGGACTGCACACCCACCGACTGCAAGGCTGGCCCAATCGCCTGAGCTCCGCCGAACAAAAAAGCAGCCAATAAACACTGCAACGGGTTCCACTTGGCAAAGATCACCAGGGCCACGGCCATCAAGCCTTGTCCGCTGGAAATGCGTTCTGTCCAACTGCCGGGGTAGTATAGGGACAGGTAAGCTCCTCCCACGGCTGCCAAGAAGCTGCCTGCCATGATGCACAGAGCCCTTACCTTGGGCACCGAGATCCCCATGGCCCGTGCTGCATCGGGGTTGTCGCCCACAGCCCGCACGAATAGGCCCCAACGAGTGGAGCGAAAGAACCAGTGCATGACAAAGGCCAGGAGGATCCCCAGCAGCAGAAGTGGGCTCAGTTTTAGGGCAGCTTGAATGGCAGGACTGCTGCTCCAATTTCCCAACTCAAAGGCAGGTAGCCGGGGGGCTGCGGGCTGAATGAAGGGTTTGCCCAGGTAAAAGGCCATTCCACTGCCAAAGATGATCATAGCAATGCCCACCGCAACATCGTTAACCCGAGGTTGTTGGGCCAAAAAGGCGTGGATCCCTCCCAAGGCTAAACCGGCAAACCCGGCCACCAATACCCCTAACCAAGGCGCGACCACACTGCCTGCCGTGTTTTGGGTGAGGAAGGAGATGGCGTAGGCGCTCATTGCCCCCATCAACAGGGATCCCTCTAGGCCGAGGTTGATTTTGCCGCTTTTTTCCGTCAGACACTCCCCCAAGCTGACGAACAAAAAAGGCGCACTTCCCCGCAAGGTTCCGGCGATCACCGCCAAGGGGATCCCCCACCATCCTAGGGCTTCTGTTTCCATCTGAGTTTTTCTCCTGACCACTGAATTGGTTACTTGACCAAATCATTGCTACTTCGGGGGCCAGTTATCTAGGCTGGTTCTGAGGGTTCTCGATCCCGAAAAAAGTCGAAGCGCCCGTAGAGGGATTCGCTGTAGAGAATCAGCAAAAAGACAATGCCCTGAAACACCAACACAGTAGCATCCGGCAAATTGTGGGAGCGCTGCAAAATGCTGCCGCTGGCCAGGATCCCTCCCAGGAGGATAGCCATCGCCACTGCTGCGGCTGGGTTTTGTCGAGCGACAAAGGCCACCAGAACGCCGCTGTAGCCATAGCCCACAGTCAAGGACTCATTGACCCGCCCGTGTACGGCAGCCACCTCTACCATGCCCGCCAAGCCGGCACAGGAGCCGGCCAGAAAGGTGATTAACAGTGTGAGTTTACCGACAGCAATCCCCACCATTCGGGCCACCTTTGGGTTACCCCCTATTATGCGCACCGAAAAACCCAACGTGGTGTGTTGAATCAACACATAGGCAACCAGGCAGGCAACGATGCCATAGACCAAGCCGAAGTGGATGCGGGTGCCCCATAGCCGACCCAACATGTTGACCTCGTCAATGGCAAAGCTGGAGGGCTTGCTCAAGAAACTGGGATCCCGCAGCGGCCCCCCCACCCAATGGTTCATCAGGGCAATGGCAATGTAGTTCATCAACAGGCTGCTGATGGTTTCATTCACACCCCGGTAGTGGCGCAGTGCCCCCACCACCATGATCCACAGGCCACCGGCCACCATGCCCGCCAAGGCCATCAGGAAAACGACCACGGGTGGAGCCAGGGATCCCGCCCACAGCCCCATCGCCACAGCTGCCACCCCCCCCATCACCAGAGCTCCTTCATTGCCGATGATCACCAGCCCCATGCGGGCCGGCAGGATGGTACACAGGGAGGTGAGCATCAGGGGAGCCGCCCGTTGCAGAGTATTTTGCCAAGAGAACCAACTGCCGAAGGCAGCTCTATAGATGGAGCCATAGACGGCGAAGGGATTTGCGCCGGCCATGGCACAAAACAAGCCGAAGATCAACAGCGAGGCCAACAAAGCCCCAAAGGGCAGTAGGATCGGCTCAAGGCTGGAGCGCCACCGCAGCGGAACCGAGCGGGAAACAGCAGAAGAGGTGGTAGCCATCAGCTAGAGATACTCCCGATCACGCCTTCCACCAGGTAGTCCATGGATTCCAGCTCGATTGCCCGCTGGCCGTATTCCACTCCGGCAGGGATCACCTCTTTGCCGGTATTGTCTTTGAGAGGGCCTTTGTAAATGACCAACGAGCCAGCTTGCAACTGGGCAAGGGCCGCTTCTCCAGCTTTTTTGGCCTCATCGCTGGCTGCCGGTCCCCAGGGAGAAGTTTTAATGAATTTCTCTTTGATACCCCCCCGAATGAGGTGGGGGATCCCACCGTTCATCAGGGTTTTGCCCGCCTGGATGGCTTCGGCAAGCTGGGTATAGACGCTTGTCCAGTTGTATTCAGCGCCCGTCAAATAGCCCTTGGGAGCCAGCGCCGCTTGGCTGGTGTTGTGACCACAGCTCATCAGACCTCGCCGCTCTGCTGTTTCGATAACGATTTTGGGACTGTCCACATGGCAGGTGAGCACATCGATGCCTTGGTCGGCCATGCTGTTGGCAGCTTCTGCCTCTTTGACAGGTAGAGCCCAATCTCCCGTAAAGATCACCTGAGTGGTGATGTTGGGGTTGACACTCTTGGCTCCTAAGGTAAAGCTGTTGATGTTGCGCAACACAATGGGAATGGGTTTGGCGGCGATAAACCCAAGGCGGTTGCTTTTGGTCATGGAACCGGCCAGCACCCCGTTGATGTAGTGGCCTTCATCCAAGTAGCCGAAGTAGCTACCGACGTTTTTCGGATGCACTCCCTCAATGTAAAGTCCACCGGCGTGAAAGAATTGTACCTCTGGATATTCCTTGGCTACCCGCAGGATATGGGGATCGTAGTAGCCAAAAGAAGTGGGAAAGAGTACCGTTGCCCCATCTTGCTCGATCATGGCCCGCATGGTTTCTTCCACGGCCACCGTTTCCGGCACATTTTCTTCTTCAACGGTTTTCACCCAAGGTAGGCTGGACAAGCCAACTTTTCCCTCTGCATGGGCCTGGTTCCAGCCAAAGTCATCTTTGGGGCCAACGTAAATAAAGCCGATGGTGATCTCTTTCTTGTTCTGGGCCTGGGCACGCCACAACTGTGAGGTCAAGGTGATGGCAGCGGCGGCAGCACCAGAGCGAAGGAGCTGCCTACGAGTGTACAGATGACGAAACAATGGCCGGCTCATGTTGAGAATCCTATTCGTGAATAAGCTTTCTGGAAAGACGAGACCCAGCAGACTCGGTGAGGTTCTGAACCTCTGCTGAACCCCTGGCAGCAACTACTGGATTTATATAGCCTCTATCGAGAAGTTTTGGTAGTCTAAATTACAGTTTTCTCGATTCTTTGATGCTTCACTTTATGCTGGCAAAAGTCCTTCCCGCTCACCCAAAGTTCGGTTAGCCCGTTTTTGGCACTGATAACATTCTCAAGTCTGATGAGTTTTGCGAGTGGGTTTTATGGGTTTTCAATGGCAAGAGGTTGTTGTTCTGGCCGGCCCGGATCTGGTTCCCCATCGCTGCTCCCGCTTCGGGGTAGAACAAGACACCGTTACCTGCATGGAACTGGGGGATCCCATTGTTGGGTTGGGACAGGGATCCTGGGTGATTTTGCCGGCTTTCACCAACAGCCACACCCACATAGGGGATAGCTGTCTGCCGGATGGGGCGACAGGCCTGACTTTGGAAGAGGGGTTCTTCCGACCTGACGGCTACAAATATCGAGAGTTAGCCAAACAGTCGCCGCAACAGCACCTGGAACACATCGCCGCTCACCTGCGCTACATGGCGGCAACGGGCACCATCCGACACATCGATTTTCGCGAGCAGGGGGTCTACGGCTGCCAACTGTTGCGGGAAGCTGCAGCCCAAACCGGGATCCACTCAGTGATCTTGGGCCAGTTTGAGAGCCTCCCTTTCAGTGAGGAGCAATTGCGGCAAAATCGGGATCCCTTAAACCCCCAAGCCTATCAAGAATTGCAAGAGATTCTGGCAGTAGCAGATGGATTTTCCGAGAGCACCCTGAACGATTTGACGGAACCCGCCTGGCGGCAGATCCACGACCTGACCGAGAAAATGGGCAAGCTGCGGGCCATCCACTGTCTGGAAAATGAGGGGTATCGAGAGGTCAGTCTGGCCATCGCCGGACGGGGAGATTTGGAGCGTGCTCTTGATTTTTACCGTCCCCATTTGGTGATTCACGCAACGGTGGCCAACGCAGCGGAAATTCAATTGCTCTCCCGGCATCGGGTGAATGTCGTTTTGAACCCACGGGCCAATGCCAACTTGGGACTGCCTCTCCCGCCGATTGCCCGCCTGCTGGAGAGTGAGGCCAATCTCTTGCTAGGCACCGACAACGGACTTTTGAATAGCCCGAACCTTTTGGCAGAGCTGGATTTCACCTACAAAGTGGCCAAAAGCCAGTTTGGAGATGCGGTGCGCCCTGATCCAGTCGAGATTTTGAAGATGGTGACCAGCAACATCCGACATTTACGGCCTCTACTGGGATCCGATGTGTACGGCTATTTGGATGTGGGGCTGCCCGCCGATTTGGTGGTGCTGGACTTCACCCGTCCTCATTTGCGGGCCAGTCGTCATCTAATTGCGTCGATTCTCACTCGGGTTACCCCGGCAGATGTGGTGCTGACGATGCGGCAGGGCCAGGTACTGTGGCGGGATCCCCAGCGGGTCAACTGATGTCGAAGCTGCGACTGGGAAAAGCTGGTGAAATGCGATTATTCCTGTCTATTTCTGGAAGCGATGTAGGCTCGCCACCCCCCCCAAGCGGTGATGTCCAATTGCCCCTCACACAGGTAGGGTTCGGCTAGGATCCCCAGCACTTCCTCCCCTTCTGCCAAAAGAATGCGGCCCACTGACAAGCCTGGCGGCTCTTGCAAAAGGAGTTGACCCAACCCATGGGCAGGGATTTCCCAAATCTCCAGAGCAATTGCAGAACCGCCCTGGCAAACCCGTACCATGCCTGGATAAAGACCGTCGATGGACCAAAGCCGATAACAAGCGGCTGTTTGGGCTTCCCGCACAAAGCGACCCCCAATTTGCAGTAGGTTCTCATTGAGGGGTAGCCCCCGCATCAGGGTGCCATTCACGGCCAATTTAATGTCCATATCAAATCAAACTCAAACAGATTCTCCTTCGCCTCCAGATCCCCGGCCAGAGAGGGATCCCAAGACCTCCTCATGCTACCCGTTGCTAACGGGAACAGGTGCTCCACTCATGGTGAAAGACGCCCGGCCTGTCGATGCGCTCGAAGGTGTGGGCGCCGAAGAAATCCCGCTGGGCCTGGGTGAGGTTCTGGGGCAGCTCGGCGGTGCGGTAGCTGTCGTAGTAGGCCAGGGAGGCGCTGATGGCCGGGATCGGGATCCCCAAGGCTGCTGCAGTGGCCACCACTCGCCGCCAGGATCCCTGCCGTTCCTGGATGGCCCGCTTAAACTCCTCATCCAAAAGGAGGTTGACTAGCTCCGGATCCCTTTGGTAGGCCGACTGGATTTTGCCCAGGAGGCGGGCGCGGATGATACAGCCCCCCTTCCAAATGCGAGGGATCTCGCTGAAGGTGTACACATAGCCGTGGGCAACGGTGGCTTGCCTGAGCAGGGCCATCCCCTGGGCATAGGAGCAGATCTTGGAACAATAGAGAGCGGCGCGCAGATCCTGAAGGAAGCTGTCGGGATCCCCTTCCAAGGTTGTTCCTGGCCCTGGCAACTGCTGGGAGGCGGCCACCCGTTCCTCTTTCATCGACGAGAGGATGCGAGCCTGCACTGCCGCCTCAATGGTGGGCACCGGCACCCCAAGATCCAGGGCGTCCTTGACCGTCCACAGGCCCGTGCCCTTCTGCCCCGCCTTGTCCAAAATGAGATCCACCAGCGGCTTGCCCGTCTCCGGATCCAGCGTCCCCAAGATCTTGGCGGTAATCTCAATCAAAAACGACTCCAGCTCCGTCTCGTTCCAGGCCTGGAAGATCTCCTGCATCTGGGGGGCTGACAGCTTCAGCCCCCTGCGCATGAGGTCGTAGGCCTCGGCAATCAGTTGCATGTCGCCGTATTCGATGCCGTTGTGCACCATCTTCACGTAGTGCCCACCCCCTTTAGGCCCCAGGTAGGTGACGCAGGGGCCATCGGGCACTTGAGCGGCAATTTTGGTGAGGATGGGCTCCAGTTGCCGATAGGCTTCCAAGCTGCCGCCGGGCATGAGGCTGGGGCCGTTGAGGGCACCTTCTTCCCCGCCGCTCACCCCCATGCCGACAAAGTGGATCCCGCTGGCTTCTAGGACCTCGGCGCGCCGGTCGGTGTCCCTGTAGAGGGAGTTGCCGCCATCGATGAGGATGTCGCCTGGCTCCAGCAGGGGCTTAAGCTCGTCGATGATGGCATCCACCGGCGGGCCTGCCTTAACCATGATCAAGATTTTGCGGGGCCGCTCCATCAGTTGCACCAATTCCGGCAAGCTGTAGGCGGGGGTAATCTGCTTGCCTTGGGCCCTCCCTTGGATAAACTGCTCGGTTTTGGCGCGAGTTCGGTTGTAGACGACAACCGGAAAGCCATTGCGCTCGACGTTGAGGGCCAGGTTTTCCCCCATTACCGCTAGGCCAATGACCGCGAAGCTGGGCTTGCTCATGGTGGGGCAGGGTAACACCTCCCCCAATCTAAGGGGCGATCCGGCCAAGAGGGTTCAGGGATCCTGTTTTCTTCACCTTTTTTTGCCGGCTTTCAAGGACAGCCCAGACTCGCGCGGGTGGAAACCCCGGTTATGGGATGGGATCCCTCTGCTCGCTGGCACAGTTGCCGCAGGGCTGCCCTATCCACGTAGGCGTCGCTAAAGTCGGCGCCGGCAATCTGCGCCCCATCCCAAACGGCCCGCGCGGCGATTGCCCCCCTGAGGTTGGCCCCCCTGAGATCGGCGCCCGCTAGGTTGGCCAGATCCAGCAGGCTGTTGCTGAGATCTGCCCCCGCCAGCTTGGCTCCTGCCAGGTTGGCTTTGGTGAAGGCCACGCCGGCCAGGTTGGCCCCCTGCAAGTCGGCACCCTGCAGGTTGGCGCTGACAAAGCTACTGCCCCGCCAGTCCTGACCCGACAGATCCTGCCCCTGCAGATCGGCGTTGCTGAAGTTGAGACGGGTCTGGCCACCCGCCGGGGATCCCCACAGGCCCCACAGCAGCAGCGTTGCCCCCAGCAGGATCCCTAGAAGGATGCAAAGTGTTGACGGCATCTGGGATCCCCCCTTTAGTACCTCAGGACGCTTCAAAGGGCTCAACTCCTTCCGCAAGTTCTTATCAGAAAATCTAGGTCTAAAACCCTGCCCTCTAGGGCAGCTTTTCTTGGTTTTGGATGTAGGCCACTAAGAGTTGCAGAGGAGCACCCCCAACACTAGAAGCCAAGTAGCTGGGACTCCACAAGGCATTCTTGCCGCAAGGTTTAGGTAGTTTAGCTTGCCCGTACTTGCGACTCGAAACTCCCTTAAGCACATTCACCATTTGAGAGATAGACCACTTGGGCGGGTAGGCAATTAGAAGGCGGACGTGGTCTGCCTCGCCGTTAAACTCCAAGACCTCAAAGTCCATCTTTCGGGCAACACTCTTAAACGCCTCCGCAATCAAGTTCAAACTCTCTTGAGTGAATATCTTTCGCCTGGATTTGTGACAAACACCAAATGGGCCTGCAGGCTAGAAACACTGTTGCGGTCTCTCCTTAATTTCATGTGCTATCTTGGAAATGCCAACTTGACTCTAGCCCATGAAAGCTCGATACAGGTATAGGTTCTACCCCACAGACCAACAGCGGCAGAAGCTTGCCAAGTTGTTTGGCTGTGTCAGGTACGTCTGGAATGAAGCCTTAGCCCACTGCCAAGCCGTTGGGAAGTATCCAGGGTACAACGCTTTGGCCAAGCGCCTAACCGAGCTCAAGCAATCGATTCCGTGGTTGGGCGAAGTTTCAAGTGTTGCTTTACAGCAATCTCTCAGACATTTGGACAAAGCTTACCAGCGTTTCTTTGCCCAGGAAGGAGGTGCGCCGCAGCTCAAAAAGAAAGCAGCCAAGCAGTCAGCAACGCTAACTAGGGGAGCTTTTTCTATCAACGGTAAGCGGGTTTACTTGGCCAAGGTGGGAGCCATTAAGCCTATTTGGAGCCGACCTTTGCCGAGTACCCCTAGTTCCGTCACTGTAATTAAAGACACTGCCGAGCGTTACTTTGTCAGCTTTGTGGTGGAGACGGAACCTGTTAGCATCCCTGCTCGCTCACCCAGTATTGGAGTGGATTTGGGGATTAAGACCTTCGCCGCCACAAGCGATGGGGCCAAGTTCCCCAGTCCCAACTATAGGCCTCTGTACAACCGTATTGCCCAGCTGCAAAAGCAGCTTGCCAGGCGGGTGAAGGGATCCCATCGGTGGGAGCGAACCCGGCTGAGGATTGCCAAGCTGCACAACCGCATTGCCGACATGCGGCTCGACTTCCTGCACAAGTTGTCAACCCAGCTCACGGTCGAAAACCAAGTCGTGTGCTTGGAAGACCTCAACGTTAGCGGGATGTTGAAAAACCGTCGGTTGTCCAAGGCGATTAGTCAGCAGGGGTGGCATACCTTTCGGGCTCTCTGTGAGGGCAAAGGTGAGAAGTACCAGAGGGAAGTGCGCCTCATCGACCGGTGGGAGGCTACAAGCCAGTACTGTTCGGCTTGTGGCTGGCACTGGGGCAAGTTGGATTTGGCTACCCGTGTGGTGGTCTGTGACGGTTGCGGGGCAGTGCATGACAGGGATGTGAATGCCGCCAACAACCTAAAGCAAGTCGGGATGGGGCATCGCCCGACTCTAAAACGGACGTGGAGACTGCGTAAGACTGGCTAGCCAGCAGCAGTCTGTGAAGCGTCAAGAATCTCTCGCCTTTAGGCGAGGGGAGTATGTCAAGTCAACATGCTTTGGTATGAAAGTAGCTTACTTTGACTGCGCAGCGGGCATTGCCGGCGACATGTGCCTGGGGGCGCTGCTGGATTGCGGGGTGCCCCTGGAGTATCTCAACCAGCAGCTCCAGGCCTTGGGCATCGGGGGAGAATACAGCCTGCAGGTGAGTCGCGTGCAGCGCTGTGGGCAGCCTGCCCTGCAGGCGGTGGTGGAGGTGCTGGACGGATCCCCGCCCCCCCGTTCCTGGTTGGAGATCCAGGCTTTGATTGCCGGATCCCACTTGGCCCCCGCAGTCAAGGCCCGCAGCCTCAAGGTCTTTGAGAAGCTGGCCCAGGCGGAGGCAAAGGTTCACCAGGTGCCCCTGGAAAAAGTGCATTTCCACGAGGTGGGGGCCGTCGATGCCCTGGTGGATATCGTCGGCACCTGTGTTGGCCTGGAGTGGCTACAGGTGGAGCGGGTGATCTCCTCTCCCCACCCCATTGGCGGCGGCTGGGTGGACACTGAGCACGGCAAGCTGGCCGTGCCGGTGCCGGCGGTGATTGAGCTGTGGGAAATGGGACGGGTGCCAGTGTTTAGCAATGGCGTAGAAGCCGAGCTGGTCACCCCCACCGGCGCGGCCTTGGCGGTGGCGCTGGCAGAAGCGTTTGGGCCCTGTCCGCCGCTGCGGTTGGAAAAAGTGGGGCGTGGGGCCGGCAGCCGCGAGCTGCCCATTCCCAACATCTTTCGTCTCTGGATTGGCCAGTCCCAGGGGGAAGAGCCGACCGAGATCGTCTCGGTGTTGCAAACTCAGATTGACGATCTCAACCCTCAAGTGATTGCCTATACCTGCGAGCAGTTGCTGGCCCTAGGTGCCTGGGACGTGTTTACCCAGCCCATCACCATGAAGCAAGGGCGGCCGGGAGTGTTACTGACGGTGATCTGCCCGCCGGAGCGGGTGCCGGAGTGCCAAGATCTCATCTTCCGGGAAACCACCACCCTGGGCATCCGCCACTCCCAGCAGCAGCGCACCGTCCTGGAGCGAAGGATCGAGCGGGTGGAAACCCCCTACGGCCTGGTGGACATCAAGGTGGCCTGCCGCCACGGCCACATCGTCAACGCCCAGCCGGAGTTTCGCGACTGTGTGGCCCGCGCCCAAGAGTTCCGCGTGCCGGTCCAGACGGTGTGGCTGGCAGCCCAAGCGGCCTGGCAAAAGCGGCTGCAGGGGGATCCCGCCTAAGAAGGTTGGGCCTTGGACAAGCGCATGCTCGTGCATAAGATCTGGCTGGATATAAGGATTTATGGAGCCAGATCGGAAATGTTCCAGAGTAGGCAACGGGGCTCTTCCTCAGATTCCCGATGGATTGGCTCCTGTTGGACAGAGATGCGGATCCCTGACCTGCTAGCCTGAAAAATATCAATACCCCGCGCTCTTGCCGACAACCGCAACCATGGAATCCCAAGCCGCCCAATTTAACTTCGACCGCCAACTCTGGGATCGCTTTATCAGCGTAGCGCAACCCTACTTCTACCCGCGGGTGCGCTACGGGGGCTGGATCTTCTTCGGCTTGCTAGCAGCATCCATGGTGTTTGTGGTTGCCCTCATGTTTTTTGTCGAGATTGGGGTAACCCTGGTTGGACAGGCTCTTTTTCCAGAGTTCTTCCGCACCCTAGCAGCAGGCTTGGTCGAGCAAACAGAGAGGAATTTAGCCTCGCCGGTGCTATGGGTGGCCGCAGCCAGTTTGGCCCTGAGCAGCCTGGCCTTTGGGCTGGTGTGGCGCCAGATTTGCCGCCGTTGGCTGCAATGGGTGCTGCTGACCTTTTTGCTGTTCCTGTCGCTAACGGTAAACCGGCTGAACGTGATGATCAGCTTTATCTTCCGGTTTATCGACACGGCTCTGCAGCAAAAAGAAGAGAGCACCTTCTGGCAATTTTTGATCATCTATGGCGTGCTGATCATCTCCGCCATCCCCATTTTGGTTATTTACCGATATACACGGCTAAAGCTGGCCCTGTTTTGGCGGGAATGGCTGACCGACTACTTTCTGGATCGCTACTTTGATCGGCGGGCCTACTACGAGCTGGATTCCAACGCCGCTAACACAGAGATCGATAACCCTGACCAGCGCATCTCGGAAGATGTACGCTCGTTTACCGGCACCACTCTTTCTTTTTTGTTGGATATTCTTGACTCCATCCTCACCCTCTACGCCTTTACTGGGATTCTCTACAGCATTTCCCGCCCCCTAGCGGTGGGGCTGGTTATCTATGCTACCATCGGCACCGGGATCGCCATTTTGGCCGGCCGCAAGCTGATTAAAATTAACTTCGATCAACTGCGCTACGAGGCCGACTTCCGCTACAGCCTAGTCCACGTGCGGGACAACGCCGAGTCCATTGCTTTTTACCAAGGGGAAGACCTGGAGCTGAGACAGATCTTGAACCGCTTTGCTGCCGCCTTGCGCAACTTTAATTTGCTGATCATCTGGCAGGCCATTATCGACATTTTTCAGTACGCCTATAACTATTTCACTCGCATTGTGCCCTACGTAATTGTGGCCCCCCTTTACTTTAGCGGCGTGCGCGATTTCGGCACCATTACCCAGGCTACCATCGCCTTTAGCCAGGTGCTGAGCGCCCTTTCGATTGTGGCCAACCAGATCCAGAGCATCTCCAGCTTTGCCGCCGGGATCAACCGCCTGGGATCCTTTTACGAAGCTTTGGAGAATCCTGCCCTGCGCCAGCTGCGCCCTCGAGAAAGTACCATCCAAACCCGCATTGCTCCCCAACTGGCCCTGCAGCAGGTGACTTTGCTAACGCCTAATTCGGAACGAACCCTGGTGCGGGATTTGTCCTTGACTTTAGAGGCGGGCCAACGGCTGCTGATTGTGGGAGCCAGCGGCAGCGGCAAGAGCTCCCTCCTGCGGGCCATTGCCGGCCTGTGGAACAACGGCCAGGGATCCATTGCCCGCCCCGATACCACCGAGATGCTCTTCCTGCCGCAAAAGCCCTACATGCTGCTGGGATCCCTGCGGGATCAACTGCTCTACCCGGGCCGCCGCCGGGATCTTAGCGACGCAGATCTCCTCCGGGTTTTGGCCCAGGTGAACCTGGCCGATTTGCCGGAGCGGGTGGGCGGCTTCGACGTGGAGAAAGATTGGGCTAGCACCCTCTCTTTGGGCGAACAGCAGCGCTTGGCCTTTGCCCGCATTTTGATTACTCAGCCCCGCTACGCCATTTTGGACGAGGCCACCAGCGCCCTGGATGTGGCCAACGAAAAGCTGCTCTACCTGCAACTGCAGCACCTCAACACCACCTACGTCAGTGTCGGCCACCGACCCACTCTCCTGGCCTACCACGATCTGGTCTTGGAGCTGCAGGGCAACGCTGCTTGGAAGCTCTGGTCGGCGGCAGACTACGGCGCCCGCCTGGCGCTGGCCGGCTAGAGATGCTGCCGCAGCTCTCAATCTGCGGCGGCACCCCTCACCCCCATCCCCTCTCCCTCTGGGAGAGGGGGGCAGGCTGTTCTAACCCCAACCCACAGAACTGGACGCGACCCAGGGGAGATGCTACCCTGTTTCACAGGTATTCCGACCGGATTACTGGAGAATCAGATGACTCCCTTTGCCGCCTCTGAGGCCAAGCGCTCCAAGGTGGAGCAGATCAAAGCAGATAGCCACTTCCTGCGGGATCCCTTGCGGCAGGAGCTGGCCCAGGACACCACCCACTTCAGCGAGGCGGCGGTGCAGGTGCTCAAGTTTCACGGCGCCTATCAGCAAGACGACCGGGATCTGCGGCAGCAGCGGAAGCAGGAAGGTCTGGAGCGGGCCTACCAGATGATGTTGCGCACCCGCATTCCAGGGGGGCATGTGCCGCCACAGCTTTACTTGACCCTGGATCGGCTGGCGGAGGAGTACGGCAACGGCACTTTGCGGGCCACCACCCGGCAGACCTTTCAATTACACGGGATCTTGAAGCAAAACCTCAAGGCCACCATTGGCAGCATCATCCGGCAGATGGGATCCACCCTGGCCGCCTGTGGAGACGTCAACCGCAACGTCATGGCGCCGGTCGCCCCCCACAAAAACCGGCCTGCCTACCGCTATGCCCAGGAGTATGCCCGCAAGCTGGCGGATCTCTTGGCTCCGAAGACTTCTGCCTACTACGAGCTGTGGGTGGATGGGGAGGCGGTTCCCATCCCGCCGGTGGATGCGGAAGTCCGGGAAGCGGAGCAGTTTGTCGGCAACGGGGTGAGGCTGGAGGGGCCAGAACCTCTGTATGGCCCGGTCTATTTGCCCCGCAAGTTCAAGACGGCCATCGCCGTAGCTGGGGAGAACACCGTCGATGTGTACTCCCAAGACCTGGGTTTGATCGTGCTCACCGACCGCAAGGGCAACCTCAAGGGCTTCAACATCGTGGTGGGCGGCGGCATGGGGCGCACCCACGGCAAGGAGGAGACCCAACCCCTTTTGGCCCAGAAACTCTGCTTTGCCCCGCCGGAAGCGGTGTACCGGATTTGCCAGGCGGTTTTGGCGGTGCAGCGGGATCACGGCAACCGCTACGACCGCAAGCAGGCGCGGCTGAAGTATCTGGTGCGCGACTGGGGGATCCGCAAGTTTCGCCGCGTGGTCGAGCAGTACCTGGGGGAAAAGCTATTGCCCTTCCGACGGATGCCCAAGTTTGTCCCCAATAGCGACGACTACCTGGGCTGGCACGAGCAGGGGGATGGCCGTTGGTTTTTGGGCCTCTCCATTGAAAATGGCCGCATCCAGGATACGCCGGAGCGGCAGCTGAAAACGGCCCTGCGCAAGATTGTGGAGGAATTTTCCCTGCACCTGCGGCTTACCCCCACGCAGGACGTGATCTTCATCGACATCGAGGAGGGCCAGCGAGAGGCCATTAACCAGATCCTCAAGTCCCACGGGGTGCTCTCCAAAGAGGAGATCCCGGAGCTGGTGCGGCTTTCCATGGCCTGTCCGGCGCTGCCCACCTGTGGCTTGGCCATTACCGAGTCGGAGCGGGCCCTGCCCACCCTGATCCGCCAGTTGGATCAGGTGTTGCGGGAGCTAGATCTGCAGGATTCGCCCTTTTTGGTGCGCATGACCGGCTGTCCCAATGGCTGTGCCCGCCCCTACTTGGCAGAGCTGGGACTGGTGGGATCCGCTCCCGATCACTACCAGATTTGGCTGGGGGCCAGCCCGCAAGGGGATCGCCTGGCTCAGCCGTTTCAGGATCGGGTGCACATCAGCCAAATTGTGCCTTTGATGAGGATTCTCCTGCAGCTCTACAAACAGGAGCGCCACCCCCAAGAGCGCTTTGGCGACTACTGCCACCGGGTGGGGATCCCCTACCTACAGGCCCAGGTGCAGCGGCTCCAGCAGGTTCAAAGCTAAGGGGACTGCCCCTCCCTTCCTCACTGAGGGCAAAGTGGGTCACTGGTTCAGGAGGCTGCTAGGCTTCCAGGGGAGCGAATGATAGAGTACAAAGAGGTTTTGTGCGAGCCCCTTCATGCCTCAGTCCAAACCTGACGAACCTTTCGTCCGCAAGGTCTTCAAAGCGCTGGTGCTGGTGGTCGGCGCAGCGATGTTCCTAAGCTTCTCCTTTGGCCCCATCCTCCAGGCGCTGGGGCCTTCGGACTCGCAAGACACCGCCAACTTGGTTACTGAGCAACTGCGGGCCCAGGCGGACGGCTACCGGGCTGTGCTGGAACGGGAGCCGGATAACCCCATCGCCCTGCGGGGGTTGATCGACACGCAACTGCAGCTCAACGAGCCGCAAGGGGCCATCGAGCCGCTGAAGAAGCTGGTGGAACTGGAGCCGGAAAATCGGCAACTGCGAGCTTTTTTGGCCCAGATTCAGCAAGATACAGGGGATCTGGAAGGGGCATTAGAGCAGCTCCAGATCCTTCACGAGAAGGATCCCAAAGATAGCCAAGTCCTGCAGGAGCTGGCCGACGTTCAACTAGCGCTGGGCCACCCTTCTCAAGCCATTGAACTACTGGAGAACTATCTGAAGGAAGTCCCGGAAGATAACGATGTCCGTCTGCGCTTGGCCTTTATCTACGTCCGCAATAACCAGACGGAAAAGGCTGTCGCCCTCTACGACGAGATGATTGCGGCGGATCCCAGCGACTTTGCGCCCGTGTTGGGCAAAGCAATAGCCCTTAGCTCCGCCACCGATGAAAACCTACGGGCAAAAGCCCCGGAGCTATTTGAGCAAGCAGCCCGCCTGGCCCCACCCAAGCTGCGGGAGCAGATCCGGCAAGAGGCCGAGCTCTCTGCCCAAAGAAACCAGCCTCAGGCTGTTGAGAGCCAGGAGACTGCTCCCTGAGGAGAGTCGTCCCCCTCAAGACTCGGAGACCTCCTTGAGGGCCGCTTCCACCGAGGGATAGATCTCGAAGAGGGAATCTAGGTGGGTAACCTTGAGAACCAGCTTCGCTTGTTCTCCCAGGCTGCAGAGCTTGAGAGGACAGCCGGCAGCGGAACAGAGGCGTCTTGCCCACACCAAAGCCGACACCCCCCTACTGTCGATCAGCGGAACCTGACTTAGATCCAGCAAGAGATGTCTTGGTTTCTCGGCGAGAACCGTGCCCAGCTTTGGCGCACCAGAACCGGATCCAGCTTTCCTGGCGGAAGCTTGACGAGGGTAACAAGGGATCCCTTGGGGCTGAGCCGGGTGGAAACATTCACAAAAGGCTGAGAAAGTCAAGGGCGGGAGCCACATTGATTCTGAACCAAAGCCGCCGGGTTGGGTTCCGCCGGGCAACTTTTATTTGAGATGTGGGAAGGTAGCTCTAATGGATACGCACGGGATCCCGGATTGGTTGGGGGATGCGGCTGCCCTGGGTTTGTTGGCCCTGCAGATGCCGATGGCGGCGGTGTTGCTGGCGCGGCTGCTGCCCTCTTTGTGGCGCCCTTCCCCTCTGCCCCCTGGCCAAGCGGGGATCCCCTTCCCGACGGGCCTGGTCAGCGTCTTGCTGCCCACCCTCAACGAGGCCGAGCGCCTGGATCCCTGTCTGGAAGGGCTGCACCGCCAGGGAGCGGTTGTGCGCGAAGTTCTGGTGGTGGATAGCCGCTCCCAGGATGGCACCCGCGAAAAAGTGCTGCAAATGGCCGCGCGGGATCCCCGCTTTCGCCTCGTTACCGACGATCCCCTGCCCAGCGGCTGGGTCGGTCGCCCTTGGGCGTTGCACTATGGATTTCTCCAGTCGGATCCCGCCTCTGAGTGGATCTTGGGCATTGATGCCGACACCCGCCCCCAGCCGGGCCTGGTGGAGCGGCTGCTGGAAACTGCCCAGGCCAAAAAGCTGGATCTCATCACCCTGGCGCCGCAGTTTATCCTGCAGCACTGGGGGGAAGGCTGGCTGCAGCCAGCTCTTTTGACAACCCTGATCTACCGCTATGGGGCGGCAGGGGAGACTCCCCACTTGCCGGAGCGGACGATGGCCAATGGGCAGTGTATGTTGGTGCGCCGCTCGGTGCTGGAAGCCATGAACGGCTATACCCTGGCGCGGGCCTCCTTTTGCGACGATGTCACCCTGGTGCGGCAGATCGCGGCAGCCGGCTTTAAAGTAGCTTTTTGTGACGGTCGGCACCTGCTCAAGGTGCGCATGTACACCTCTTTGGCCGAAACTTGGCGGGAGTGGGGCCGATCCCTGGATTTGAAAGACGCCACCCCCAGGGCCCAACTGTGGGGGGATATGGCCCTGCTGGTGCTTACCCAAGGGATCCCACTCTTGGCAGTGGGGGGGCTGGGGATCAAGGCCGGGCTGGGGTTCCCCTTTTCCCTAACAGAGCAAGTGTTGTTGGGGCTCAACCTGGGCTTGCTGGCCCTGCGACTGGGGGTGCTGATGGGCATTCGCGGCTCTTATCAGGATCCCCCCTGGACGTTTTGGGCTTCGCCGCTGGCGGATCCCTTGGCTGTCCTGCGGGTGATCTTGTCAGCCCTCAGCCGCCCCCGCTCTTGGCGCGGGCGCACCTACTAGTCGACTGCCTCAGGATCTCACCTGCCCCGCGAAGCGCAGCGGAGTGACAGCAGGCGCAAGCGAGTGTTGGGTGGCCCTCAAATAAGGCAACCCCTGATCGAGTAAGCCTAGCTGCACCGCTCTTTCAACAGGGTAGTTTGTGATCACTAGCTCCGTGATTTTGCCTCGTTTTGTCCCCTTGCAGTTGATAGCCCGGTTTGCTTGAACTTCATCAATAGCAAAGAAGGGCATAGCGTACAAAGAGCGAATGATTGCGGTGTCAGAATTAGAAAGCATGATGTACACCTTATTCTTGCTTAAGTCAATGCAAATGTCTCGTAATCGCTCTTGATCCTCTAGGCCGAAGCCACTGGCATGATAGGAGGTAAAGTTTGATGTTTGCGAGACAGGAACGTAAGGCGGGTCGAAATACACCCAGTCGCCTGGCTTGGCCCTCTCAACAACCGTATCAAATGGCACGCACAAAATTTCAACATTTTGTAGAGCAAGGGATGCAGCTAAAAGATTGTCCTTGTCTAGATACTTTGGAGCTTTATATCGCCCAAAAGGAACATTGAACTTTCCTTGCCGATTGACGCGATACAAACCATTATAGCCTGTCTTGTTCAGGTAAATCATGCGCGCTGCTCGTCCTACAAGACCCATTGACCAAGGATCTTTCTCTCGAATCTGGTAATAAAAACTTTCATTGTGTGGAAATTCGGAGAGTAGTTGAATAACTTCCCAAACATGATCGCGAATAGCCAGGTAAGTATCTATCAGCTCAGCGTTGATATCGGAAAGGATCGCCTGTTTGATTTTGCATTCTCTATACAGGCGAAAGAAAAGCGCGCCACTCCCAACAAAAGGCTCGTGGTAAGTTCTGAAATAGACCGGCATCCGCTCTAATAGGGCGTCTGTCAGTTGTGTCTTGCCACCGGCCCATTTTAGAAAAGGTCGCGGAAGAAGCAAATCGCTCATGTTACAATCCAAAATACAAACGTAACCAATCTTCTAAATCGCTGAACCAAACCACTTTCTCAGTAGACATCAGTTATCCTTGCATGTTCTTTGAAAACCCTTCGCCGTCAATTACCTCGATCCCTGGAATAGGCCAGTGCTCCATATCTTGAATGGTTGCAGGGATCTTCTCTTCCGCTGTGCCTGACGTCGCCTGAAACTTACACTCCACTCCCAGTCGCTTGCCGCTTTTTTCATCGCTAATGACCACATCAATATACCGCTGTTGCCCCCACAGCCTTCGTGCTGGTCTTCAATCCAAGAGATTGTGCCAGAGCAACAACTCGCTGCTTTAATTCGTCACCACTTTTAGGCGCTGTTCTTTTTCCTGACATAGAGAAAACTCCTCACAGACAATCAGCTTCGTTTGTTTTCACCACCCCTGCGCTCTCCCATCGCCACCCAACTCCCGAAGCTTTGCGGCTAGGCGCTGCTGTTCCTGACGGACTTGGGCGAGGGCTGCTACTGCCGCTCCTGCCCTACTTGTTCAATTCCCCCAGAAGCAAATTCCCGTCGGCAGTCCACCACTGCAAGTAGGTGGCTGTGGTTTCTACTTTTTGTCGGTGCCACACCCTCAAGAACCAGCCGATCTCCGGAGTCCAGTAGCAGTGGTTTTCATCTGCTGTTGCAGAAGCACATAGCAACCTTAATACAGATTAGTGATCGGGGGCAAGATGGATTTAATGCAGGGGCTCGTGGATTTCGTAGACAGCAACCCCGATCTCCGAGAGCTGGGGCAAGCCTTAGCTGTCAAAACAACACTCCAAGGCCATACTCACCCCTAGGTCTGTGACGTGTTGCAAGTGTCATCAAGCTTTATCAGCAACCGGAACTTATACTCCCAAACCAAGGAGCTGCTGGACTTGCTCTAGCTTATCGAGGCTCAAAGCCCTATCTCTCTCCCGAATAAAAAGCTGCTGCTATTGCGATGAGCTGAAGGAAAGTTTAGAAGAGGCAGTCCCAGAAGAATGAGGAAGCAGTTGCTCAAAAAAAGAGATACGGCATAAGGCAAAAGAGTAGAAGCTCCTGATGGACAAGGGGGAGCTAACAGTGTTTATGGTAGATGAGCGTCACCCGCTATGAGGTTACCTTTGTGGATAGAGGTGGGGGGTAAAGGAGAACAGATTGCGGCCGATATTAAGAATATCAGGGGGAGGCGAAGTTACTTTGGGGCATTAGATTATGACAAGAGAGAGTTTCTGTTGCAAGTATATAATAAGGCAGATTCTCAAAGCATGAGAGCGTTTATAGAGTACTTAAGACTTGAGAAAAAAGAACAAAGGATAGCGATTTTTTGGGATGGGGCGGACTATCGTTGCTGTAAATAGGTTAGGGCGTATTTAGAAGAAGTGAGCCAGAGGTTAAGAGAAGAGGAGTGGCCAGTCAGGTGCATTCTTTTTGTTCCTTATACAACGGAACAGAATTTTGATTTTCCTATCATGAATATCTTAGGAATGCTACGATCAGCAGGGAAGTTACAGGAGCTATGCTATGCTGGGGTGTTAGTCATCGAAATCAGCATGCGTGTCCATTACTTACAACATGTGCCCTTTGAAGGTCTGGGCTATATAGAGTCCTGGCTCAAAGCCAAGGAATACCCTGTAACGGGCACAAGGTTTTTTGAATCGACGAGATTGCCGAGCCTAGATGAATTTGACATGCTCATCGTCATGGGTGGCCCCATGAGTGCCAATGACGAAAGTGCATTTCCTTGGCTAGGTCAGGAGAAGGAGTTTATCCGCAATGCCATCGAGGCCGGCAAGTCCATTTTGGGCATCTGTCTGGGGGCGCAACTGATTGCCAGCGCAATGGGTAGCCGAGTGTTTCCAAATCGTGTTAAGGAAATAGGCTGGTGGCCGGTACGAGGGGTACAGCCCCCTGATGAGCTAACCTTTCGCTTCCCGCCCTCGATTGAGGTTTTTCACTGGCACGGGGAAACCTTCGAGCTGCCCCCTGGTGCAATTCACCTTGCCAAAAGCGAAGGCTGTGAGAATCAGGCCTTTCAGCTTGGACGCTCAGTGATCGGCCTCCAGTTTCACTTGGAAACCACGCCAGAATTGGTGCAAGGGCTTGTCTCCCACTGCCGCAACGAACTGTTGCCATCTACCTATGTGCAGTCGGAAGCAGAGATCCTCTCAGCCTCCCCTGAGAAGTACCAAGCCATAAACCGTCTAATGGGCGAGGTTCTCTCCTTTCTCTGTCGCTCCGATCCCTAGGCCCCGCGCTGCGCTCTAGAGAGCGGCCAAAGCCGTAAGATGCAGATCTGCAAGCCAAAGTTCCAAGAGGATAGACGTGGGCCATCAGGTTTTGGGACTGGGGATCGCGGGTTGGTCGGCTGCACGGCTGCTGCGGGCCCAGGGAAAAGAGGTGTGGGTCTGGGACGAGCAGGATTCGGAGCTCTTGCGGCAACGGCAGGCGGAGCTGGAACGGGAAGGGATCCCTGTCCACTTGGGCCAGCCTTTTCAACTGCTGCCAGGGGTGGAGCAAGTGGTGGTTAGCCCCGGCATTGCCTGGGATCACCCGCTGCTGCAAGAGGCGCGGCGGCAAGGGATCGAGGTGGTGGGAGAGGCGGAGCTGGCCTGGCCGTTTCTTGAGCACCTGCCTTGGGTGGGGATCACGGGCACCAACGGCAAAAGCACCACCACGGCCCTGGTGGCGGAGATGTTCAAGGCGGCAGGGCTCGAAGGGATCCCCTGCGGCAACATCGGCTTACCTCTGTCGCAAGTGGCTCTAGAAACCTGGCAAGGGCGGCGGCAGCCGGCTTGGATCGTGGCAGAGCTGAGCAGCTACCAACTAGAAGCCAGCCGCCACCTGATGCAGAGCTCCCCCGGCAGCCCGCCCCGCATTGGGGTGTGGACAACTTTCACCCCCGATCACCTAGAGCGGCACGGCACCCTGGAGCGCTACGCCGGCTTTAAGGCGCGGCTGCTGCAGCGGGCCCAGTGGCGGGTGGTCAACGGCGAGGATCCCTACCTCTTTCGCCGCCGGCAGGACTGGGAAAACACCTACTGGGTTTCGCTGCAAGATCCGCAAGCGGATGTTTTCCTGCGGGGGAGCACTCTTTACATCCAGGGAGAAGCGGTAGCCGAGCTGGAGGATTTTGCCGAGCGCTGCCCTGGCTCGCACAACTTGCAGAACCTGCTCCTAGCGGCAGCGGCTGCTCATCTGGCCGGGATCCCCAACACTGCCATTCAAGGAGCCATCCGCTCTTTTGCCGGCATGCCCCATCGCCTGGAGCGGGTAGCCCAAATCCAGGTGGGATCCACCCCCATCCGCTTTGTCAACGACAGCAAAGCCACCAACTACGAGGCCGGCTGGGTCGCGCTCAACGCCCTCTCCCCGCCCATTATCCTCATTGCCGGTGGAAGGGCCAAACAGGGGGACCCCTCAGCCTGGCTGCGGCTTATTCAGGCTAAGGTGGCCCGCGTGTTGCTCATTGGGGAGGCTGCCCCTGCCCTGGCCCAGGCCCTCCAGGAGATCCGCTATACTGACCTCGAGATCCTGCCAACGCTAGATGTGGCGGTGGAAAGGGCTTTTGTAGCTGCTTGCTCCCTAGCGCAAGCCCTGGACAATCTGGCCCAGCCCATCACCGTCTTGCTCTCGCCTGCTTGTGCCAGCTTTGACCAGTACTCCAGCTTTGAGCACCGTGGCCACCACTTCCGCGCCTGCTGCCAAGCCCTTGTGGGATCCCTGGAATGCTGAAGCCCGCTGGCTGCGCTGGCTGACGCTGGTCTGGTTGGGGATGGGACTAGCGATGCTGTTTTCCGCCTCCTACCCGGTGGCGCAGCAGACTACCGGCGATGGCCTCTATTTCTTTAAGCGCCAGGTGCTCTGGTCAGGGCTGGGGCTGGTCTGCTTCACCATCCTAGTGCGCATCCCCTTGCAGCGCTGGTTCCCCTGGGCGGGGATCCTCTGCCTGCTGGGCATTGGCTTGGTCTGGGCCACCCACGTGCCAGGGCTGGGGGTTTCCCGCCTGGATGCCAGCCGCTGGCTGGATCTAAAGGTGATCCCGATTATTCAGCCTGCGGAATTGCTCAAGCCCCTGTTGGTGCTGCAGGGATCCTGGGTGTTTGGCCGTTGGTTTTACCATCCCCTCTTGTTTCGCGGCGTCTGGGTCGGGCTCTTTGCTTTGGCGCTGCTGGGGATCCTCATCCAGCCCAACTTGGGTACCACCGCCATCTGCGGCCTTACCCTCTGGGTCATGGCCTGGACGGCTGGGCTCCCCCTTTTTACCCTCTTGGCTACCGCGGGACTGGGGATCTTGGCGGCTGGGGTGAGCATTCTCAGCAAAGACTACCAGCGGCGGCGCATCTTAGCCTTTTTGGATCCCTGGGGGAATGCTCAGGGGGACGGCTACCAGTTGGTGCAGAGCCTTTTGGCTATTGGCTCAGGTGGCTGGTGGGGCAAAGGCTATGGTCTTTCCCTACAAAAGCTGTTCTACCTGCCCATCCAGTACACGGACTTCATCTTTGCTGTGTATGCAGAAGAGTTTGGCCTGGTGGGATCCCTTTTCTTCCTGGGGCTATTGAGCGCCTACACCTGGGTCAGCTTGCGGGTTATGCGGCGCTGTCTCGACCTGCCTGCCCGGCTGGTGGTCTGCGGCTGTCTGATGTTTTTGGTAGGGCAGGCACTGCTGAATATCGGCGTGGTCAGCGGCCTACTGCCGACTACAGGGGTGCCCTTGCCCCTGTTTAGCTACGGCGGCAGCTCGATCCTGGCGGGGCTGATCATGGCGGGGCTGTTGGTCCGGGCCGCCCGCGAGGTGGGCTAAGGCCTGTAAGCTTCTCACTCGGCAGCCAGTAGATAAGGACTTGGGGGTTCAGAGGGGATCAATCGGTAGGGATCCGCCTGGTTAAACTCTCGACAGAGGTGAGCAAAAGACTGGAGACCTTCGAGGCGCTCCGTGAGCTCGCTGAGGATATCCAAGTATTCGGCCAGGGCAGCTTGGGCAAGATACCAAGATTTGTCCAGCTCTTGGAAATAGGTCATCTGGAACTCGACGGAGAGGTTCTTTTCTCTGAGGAAGCGCTGCTCCGGCGTAAGGGCTCGGTCGAAGGGAGAAAGACGAGCAATGCGCTGGATGCGCTCGCTAGAGATGCGGCCAGCAAAGCCGGGAGCTTTGTACGTGTAGGCCGTCCGGAGCTGAGGCCGATCCGCTGGCAAGAGAGCTGCACACCACCTTTCGCTCAGTTCCCGGAAACGAGGGACCTCGAAGTTTAGGACATCAACAGCATCTTGAAGGTAACCATGTTTAAGCAGAAGCTGGGATTCCGCCGCTAGGGAAACTGCCCAACCCTTGAGAGCAATATCGCTGAGCAATAGGCAGTGGGCCTGGCGCTCAACAGAGATCTGATGGGCTGGGTCAGAGAAAAAATTCGGATATTTCCTGTCCTCCCTCGATGCTGTTCTCGAGGTTAAGTAGCCACGACCTCAGCTCCTTATCACCTCTCGTAGAGGCTTTAATGAAGTTATAGCAGTCTTTAATAAAGAGAGCTGACCATTCACCGCCTGGTACTGGGATCTACATCCGACGCTTCAGAAGAGTTAGCTCCCCAGGCACATTGAGCATAAAAGAGTGCAATAGCAGAAAGAGGAACGATGCAAGGCGGCTCTGGAAGAGCCAGAATCTCCTGAATTTCCTCCCTCAGCTCCTCGATCCTTTGCTCTAGAGGGTTGTCGGTTTGATTCCGCATGTCAACCCTGTTGAGCAAGAAGACCATCAAACTGGTTTGACCTCTGAGAAACTCTACGACATCCTTTAGCTCTCTCAAGAGAGTTTCCCGTCCTTGCCAATCTGTCTGAGAGTAATCCAGTGCAACAAAGCTAAAGCACTTGCTGACATGCTCTTGGATAATCCTAAGGCTTGTTTATCTTGAATTGAGTTTAGGCCAGGCAAGTCATAAATCTCGACCTGTAAGCCCTCAGGCAGGCCTAACAGAAAAGGATTTCTGACCGGCAGCAGCGGACACTCAACGTCTACCTGAGGGATGCCCACCTCCGCTTCATCCCTCTTCTTCCTCTTCTTTCGCCGCTCTTGGTGGTAGGCCTCCATCGTCAGCTTGAGCCGGCTGTAGATTTCTTCGTCCCTCTGGTCTTCCCACGTGCCGCATTCCCAGGTAGCTCCTTCGGTATTGTGGATAACTAGCCTGCTCCGCTCGCTGTGCCTAATCCGCAGGATCCCGGCACTCATCTCCTGGGCCTCAATAGGCGCGATTTTCCGGCCAATGAGGGCGTTCACAATAGTGGATTTACCCGAAGAGGTGGTGCCAATGGTGGCAATCTGGAAGGAGGGCTTCTGTAGGCGGGCAACAGCCTCTTCGTAGACAACCCGAAAGGCCTGCAGCTTTTCCAGCAGCACAGAGCTGCTAATGACGTCGTGGTATTCGCTGAGGATCCCGGCAGTGAGGTTGCCAAGGGTGAACAGTGACTCTCCTGCGATCCGCAGGGCTACCGAGGGATCCGTAGAATCAAGCCTGTGATGCGCTCCTTCAGATAGAGTTAAGATGACATGCCGACAGCTCTCAAGCCGCTTCGCCGGCATCATAGTCCTTTCGCTAGTGCCGTGGTTCGTTTTCTTCGCATTTTTTCAGCGTCCTTCTTGCCAGCAATGCTGATTTAGTAGCATAAAGAAATGGCTCTAAAATGCACATAGCCGCCGGCAGTTCTGGGGTCAACAAGAGGTAGTTTGCGAATGATGGATGGCTCTTTGCAATCTTTCTTCGCCTCTGCCAGCCAGGTGGGGCTGGGGGTGGCGGGTCTGCTGGCTTTGGTTACTCTGCTGGCCTGGATCCGCAACTGGCCTTGGAAGTTTTCGCTGGTGGGCTACACGGCCTTTACCTTGGTCCTAACGGCAGGCTGTTTTGCTCTGAGCCTAGGGCCCATTTTCCGCTCCCGCATCCCCGGGGCTGCTCCCTACACCACGGTTTACGACCAAGGGGCGGAGCGGGCGGTCATTGCCGTTAGCCCAGATATCACCCCGGAGCAACTGATCCTTACGCTGAAGCAGGCAGCTAGCGATCTGGCCTCCCCAGGTCGCTTCTCTACCGGCTCGCCAGTGTTTACCCTGCAAGCCCGCACTGTCATCCACCCCGAGCCGGGGGTTTCCGAGCCCTTGCTTTTGGGCACGCTGCAACAGCCGCTGGGAAAACGCCTGCGCACCCCGGAGGAACAGCAGCAGCAGCAAATCCACCTGGACGAAGAGGCCTTTGCCCGGCTGCGCAAGCTGGCCCAGGTTCAGGCTGCGGCTTCTTCCGCTGAGGGTGGGTTGGGAGAGTCCCCCTTGTCCCAGTCTTGAGCGCTAAGCCAGCGCCGCAGATCCCGTCCTACCTGGTCAGGGATCTCCCAGGGAAAGAGGTGGGCCACGTTGGGATAGACAATGCAGGTGCACTGAGGGAGAAGGCGGGCCGTGGCTAGGCTGCTGGCAACAGTGATGTGGCCATCCAGCTCCGCAGCCAGAATCAAAACCGGTAGGTGCAGGCGGTGCAGCTCTCCCTCGCGGTTGTAGCCCTGTCGAAGGGCAGCGCGTAGGGCTTGGCGAGCCTGAGGAGAGGTATGCAGGTAAGCCGGCAAAGCTGCCTGGGCCAGGTAGCGATAGGTTCTCGGGGTATGTCTCTGGATTAGGTAGCGGTAGAGAGAGCGGCGGCCAAAGGTGTTGATGTTCCAACTCCAGCCGGGCCAAAGCCAGTTGAGCAGCGAAGCAATGCCGGTGTTGAGCTGATCCCAAAAATCGGTGGGGGGATGGTTGCTACGGGGACAGGCGGCGCTGGCCACCAAGACCAAGCCTTTGACCCGTCCCGGCAGCCGCAAGGCCAGCTCCAGGGCCAGGATCCCGCCCAGCGACCAGCCCAGCAGCAGGCACTCCCGCCAGCCCAGGCGATCCAGCAGCTCCTGCAAATCCTCCAGGTGGGCCGACATCTCAAAGGGATCCCGCACCTGCGAACGCCCGTAGCCGCGCAGATCCGGCGCCACACAGGGGTGCATCCCCGCCACCGCCTCGGCAAAAACTTCCATGCAGTCGGCATTGCCCGGATGGCCGTGGAGCAGCAGGATGGGCAGCGAAGGGATCCCTTCTCCCCAAACACGACAGTGGAGCTGTAGGCCCATCGGCTTACCAGAGCACTTTGAAATTGCACTGAAATCGCAGGGTCAGGCGCTGGCCGCCTTTTTTGGCGTCGGCTGCAGCTTCACCCCGTTGGGGATGCAGATTAAGTTTTGATCCAGCACCTGCACAAACCCCTTCGAGCGCAGGGATCCCAGCAGGCGAGTAACCGTCACGCGGGTGGCACCAATGGCATCCCCGATCTGGGCGTGGGTGAGGGGCCAGGGGAGGTACATCCCCTGCTCACAGGGCTGCCCATACTCGTCGATTAACAAGGTCAAAAAGCCCTTCAGGCGGTCGATGGCGCGACGCTGGCCCAAGTTGCCCAGCCAGAGCAACTTGCGTTGCAGTTGCTGGCGGAAGCTTTCTTGAATTTTCTGGTGCAGATAGGGCCACTGCTCCAAATCCTGCCAGTAAAACCACATCACCGTCGTGCGATCGACATGGGTGCAGGCTTTTAGCTCAAAGCGCTCCGGGTTGCTCAGCTCAAAGGGCACCCCGGGCGTGATAAACCCGACAAAAACCTCCCGCCGCTCCGGCGTTTGGCTGACCAGGCGCACCACGCCCTCTTGGGGGATGTACACCAATCCCGGACGAGTTGGAATGCGCACATCTTTAGGAAACGTACGAGAGCGGTAGTGCTCTTCGGCCCACTGGCGGAGTTCCCGCCATTCCTGAGCCTCTGCTGCCGATGTGATGGAAACAAGTGTCATGGGATCAACTTCCTGTCGCTCGAGCAACCTGATGGGTTTTACAGACTCCCCAGCTTTACCTGGCTACTGTTGCAACACAACGCTTTCGCCTTCGCGTCCGCGGAACGGAGTCGTGAGAGGATGGGGAAACCGCAAGGGGGCAAAACAAAGAGGAGAGAACCTACAGGCTTACTTTACCTTAGCTTCATAATGGCACTGAACCCTATGGGGCGACATCGGGTTTCTACTGATATTGTTCAAAAGGCTACGTCCAATAATAACCTCAAGAAGCCGTAAATTTTCAGAGCTTGTCGCCGAACTCAGCCAGCTAGGGGGTGGCGCAGAATGGGGTCAGACTGGTGGATGTCTGAGTACAGGTGTGGGGTGGCTGCGATGAATATCCTTATCAGCAACGACGATGGCATCCAGGCGGCGGGGGTGCGATGTCTGGCCGCTGCGCTGGCTCAGGTGGGTGGACATCAGATCACGGTGGTCTGTCCGGATCGGGAGCGCTCGGCTACCGGCCACGCCTTGACGTTGCACAAGCCGCTGCGAGTGGATCCGGTGCGGGAGGGGTTTCCGCCAGAGGTGCAAGCTTGGGCCTGTTCGGGCACGCCCTCGGACTGCGTCAAGTTGGGCCTGGACGGTCTGCTGCAGCAGCCCCCTGACTGGGTCATTGCCGGCATCAACCAGGGAGCCAATCTGGGCACTGATGTGCTCTATTCCGGCACCGTCTCGGCAGCCATGGAAGGGCTGCTGGAAGGGATCCCCAGCCTAGCCGTGAGCCTGGCCAGCTTTACCCACCAGGATTTTCAGCCGGCGGCCCAGGTGGTGCTGATGCTGCTGGAGAAGCTGAGCCTGAAGCCTTTAGAGAAGCCGATGCTGTTGAACGTCAATGTCCCCCCGCTAGGGTTGGCTGAAATACGCGGCATGGTCTTGGCCCGCCTGGCCTGGCGCAAGTACACGGATCTCTACGAGAAACGGGTAGATCCCCGCGGCAAGGCCTACTACTGGCTGGCAGGAGAGGTGGTGGAAGAGGAGGTGGATCCCTGTTCCGATGTGCGGGCGGTTGCCGAGGGGTATGTGTCGATTACGCCCCTGCAGCCGGATTTAACGGCCTACGCCGCTTTCGAGAGCTTGCAGCGCTGGGGCCTCTCAGCCTTTGGCTTTTGAAAGCAAAAATGGCCTAGGGCAAGCAGGCTTGGCCGGGATCGCAGCCAGGGGAAACCCTAGAGGGGAACGGCTGCCAAGGCCAGCAGCCGTTCTGCCACAGCCTGGGGAACAGGCATCACCGACAGTCGCGTGCCTCGCCGCACCACTTCTAACTCCGCAGGGGTAAAAGTGGCCCTTAACTGGGCCAAAGGGATCAAGCGCCCAAAGGCGGCAACGAATTGCACCCGCACCGTGTACCAGCGGGGAGCTGCAGGGGTTGCCTTGGGATCGTAGTAGGGGCTGGTGGGATCAAACTGGCTGGGATCCACCACCTGGGTTTCCACGATCTCCATTAAGCCGGCTATGCCGGGAGGGTTGGCGTTGGAGTGGTAGAAAAAGGCGCGATCCCCAACCTGCATGGCCTTCAAGTAGTTGCGGGCTTGGTAGTTGCGCACGCCGTCCCAGAGAGTTTGGCCCTCCCGCTGCAGATCCCAGATGCTGTAGACGCTGGGCTCCGATTTCATCAGCCAGTAGTTCATGAAACGCTAGGCGCCGGCAGCAGGCAAGCGACGGGCAACAAACTCGACAAAGTTTTGCAATATCTTCAAGCCTACAGGGCCGGACTTTTCGGGGTGAAATTGGGTGGCAAACAAGGTGCCGCGGGCAATGGCGGCCACACAGGTTTGGCTGCCGTGCTGGGTGGTGGCGACCACCCAGCTTGGATCCTTGGGCACCGCGTGGTAGGAGTGGACAAAGTAAACCCAGCTTTGCTCGGGGATCCCTGCCCAAAGGGGAGAGTCGGGCTGGGTAAGGTGCAACTGGTTCCAGCCCATGTGGGGGATGCGCAGGCCCGGCTCCGGTCGAAAGCGCTGCACCCGCCCCGGCACGATGCCCAGCCCCGGCTCTGTCCCCTCTTCGCTGTCTTCGAACAAAACTTGCAAACCAATACAAATGCCCAAGAAAGGCTGCTGCCGCTCGATGGCTTGTCGGATTGCCTCCCCAAAGCCGCGCGCCCGCAACTGCTGCATGGCTGGGTCAAAGGCCCCATCGCCGGGCAGGACAAGGCCATCAAAAGCCGCTAGCCCAGCCGGCTCTGTGACTAGCTGCACCTCGGCCCCGGCCCGCTCCAGCCCTTTGCAAGCTGAATGCAGGTTGCCGGCATCATAGTCGATCACCGCCAGGCGCACGGCTTTCATGGCTTTTCCTGAAACCTTCAAGAGCCTATCAGTATAGTGGTTTTAGCTAATCCGCCGTTCGCGCTAGCGGGACGTAGTCCTGGAAGCCCCGCTCTGTACCCCCCTATATCCCAGCCCCCCAGTCCCCCAGTCCCCCCGTATACGGAGGGATGTAGGGGGGCGGGCCGGCCAGAGTCAGGATGAGAGGCGGGAGCGTTCAACAGGTACAATGCATTCATCATGAGAACCGCTTACCAGTACCGCTTGCG
>NZ_AUMZ01000001.1:724757-764425 GCF_002760375.1 Synechococcus sp. 60AY4M2 | reverse complement strand
GAGGTGCCCAAAGAGCTGCATGAGCGGTGGCACGATTGTCCGCACTGTGGGTTGAGGATTGGCAGGGATCACAGCTCGGCGAGGGTCATCAAATCTAGAGCGGTGGGGCGTCCCGTTCTTCAAGCTCAGGAAATGTCCTGCTATCGGGCAGGAGTCACTGGGAAGCCCGCACTCTATGCGTCAGCATGAGTGCGGGAGTACGTCACGAATGTTGGGGGTTTTGGGGAGAGGCAGGCGTGCTTTCCGGCTCGGGTTTGGGGGTGGCTGGGTCTGAGGGAGACGGTTCAGAGGTTGGGCTGCCCGACGAGACAGCCACCATGGCGTGGCGAATCACCAAGTCCCCCAGCTTGTAGCCCGGTTGATATTCGACGGCCACCACATCTTCGGGGTACTCGCTGCTGGGCTGGCGGGCTATGGCCTCGTGCAGGTTAGGATCGAAGGGCTGGCCTACCGATTTCATGCGGGATACGCCCATCTTTTTCAAGCATTCCACCAGCAAGCGATAGACGCTTTGGTAGCTGTTGTGCACCTCCCGCTCGCGGTCGGTCTCCAGCTTTAACTGCTGCTGCGCCCGCTCAAAGCTATCCACCACAGGCAGGATCTCCAGCACAAATTTCTGCCGTTCTTTTTGGCTGAACTCCTCTTTTTCCCGCTGGGTACGCCGTCGGTAGTTCTCAAAATCGGCATAGAGGCGGATGTAGGACTCTTCCTTCTCTTTCAGTTGCTGGCGCGTTATTTCCAACTCCTGCTGGAGCTGCTTTAAGGTTTCGCTGAGATCCTGAGAAGCCTCAGCGCTGGCTTCGCCAGAGGAGGTGCTGGCTTCCGCTTCACGGTCTTCCAAAATCAGCTTCTCCAGCTCTGCTTCTACGTCGATTTCCTCTTCCTGGAGTTCAGGATAGGCATCTTCTGTGGGCATCGGTTGCTTTTCTTCAGCAGTCATGGGTTATGTCGACAAGCGTGATTAAGGAGCAGTAACGTCGGGTGCCGACAGTTTGGCAGTCTCAAAACCAGCGTCGCAATCAGCCAAACTGGGCTCTGTGCTGATCGTATTCTACCGACTCCTCTGCCAGCCAGTTGAGATCCCTAGTTGTTCTAGCCTACCAGCAGGCTGTCCTGGAGCTGGCCCAAGCTCTGGGGAAAGTAGATCTCGGCCAAGTTGGGAATGAGGTGCCAGTTGTGGCGGTAGATGGGCTGGATGGGGGAATGGGTGTGAATGTGGCGGGCGAGAAAGTCGCGGATGCTGTCGGCGGAGATCCAGAGGGTTTGGGCTTCTTGGAACATACTGTAGCCCCCCCCACCGCCGGCGCGGTAGTGGTTGATGGCCAGGCGAAAGGTCTGATCCGGCTGCACCGGCTGGCCGCGAAATTGTAGGGTCACCAAGCGCTCGCCTACAGGGCGGGTGAGATCGAAGCAGTAGTCGATGCCGTGGTAGAGGTCGAAGGTGTAGCCGCGGGCTTCGGGGGCGACGACAGAGGCGGGATCTGCCGGGAGATGCTCGGGATCCAACTGGCGAAAATAGCCAGCGGTCTGCTCGAGGGCGCGTCGCAAGATGTCGCCGGTGATCTCCAAGACGCAGAGGGTGTTGTCGTAAACGGTGAGGCTGTAGGCGTCTTGCAGAAAGATGGGGCCCGCTGCCAGGCCGGCACTGCTGCAGATGTTGACCAGGGAGAGCTCCGCCGAAAGGCCGGCCTCCCGTACCGCCTGCAGTTGGGCCTGATGGAGCAGCTCTGCTAGGGGGTTGGCCCCGAAACGGGCTGCCAGCCCGCCGCGATAGGCACAACGGGCCTGCCCAATGGGCTGGCGGATGTAGCGCAAGGTGGCCTGGTGGTAGGGCTCTGTCAGGGCCAGGAGTTCGGGATCGGCAGGGATCCCTTCCGCAGCCAGCAACTGGGCAGTTTTCCCGATAACTTGCCAGCGTCCGCCGTGGCGCTCCAGCTCCAAAGACACGTGGGAAAGGTGGCTGCCCCAGTAGCCGGGCTGCACCACCAGGGCCTTGGCCCCCCCCAGGCCGGCAATGGTCTGATGGGTGTGGCCGGAGAGGATGACGTCGATGCCCTCGAGCTCGGCCAGGGCCAGCAGCTCGTTTTCCCCCACCAAGCTTTTGTTGCTGGCCCAGCCGCGGCGATCCGGGCTGCGCCAGCCCTCAGGGCTGCGCAGGGGAGGCAGTTGGCTGGAACCGCTGTGCAGGATCAGCACCAACACGTCCACCTGGGGCCGTAGCAGCGACAGGTAGTGCTGGGCAGTTTCCAGCAAGGGGGCAAAGCGCAGCCCCGCAATGTAGTCGGGCCGCTCCCAGGTGTCGATGCGGGGGGTGGTCAGCCCCAGCAGGCCGACGCGGATCCCGGCCTCTTCTCGGATGAGGTAAGGGCGAAACAGCGGATCCCCGTTGTGGCGGAGAATATTGGCGCACAGGGTGGGACAGCGGAGATCGGCGGTGAAATCCTGCAGCACCTGCAGCCCAAAGTTAAAGTCGTGGTTGCCGGGGGTAAAGGCGTCGTAGCCGAGGGCGTTGAGGGCGTGGGCCATGGGATGGGGGGAGACCCGCTCCACCTGGGCATAGTAGGTGCCCAAGGGGGATCCCTGGATCGTGTCGCCGCTGTCGATGAGCAACACTGGATCCTCGCTGGCTGCTCGCACACGCTTGATCAGGGTGGCCAGCTTGGCCAAGCCATGTTCTGCAGGGATCCCGGCAAAGTAGTTCCAGGGATGCAGGTTGGCGTGGAGATCGGAAGTGTGGAGAATTGTTAACCGCATTCCAATATCATAACTGAAGCAAAAGCCGCAATCCAAGCTCCCGTTTTCTGGGGAAGGGGGCCGTCACCTCAGCAAAAACAGCACCTGCACGCAGCCCACCAAAAAACCCAACAGCCCCCCCAAGTTGACGATGGCCTGCAGTTCCTGGCGCACAATTTGCTGAATGGCCTGCTCCAGCTCAGCAGGGGAGGTGGCGTTGACTTTGTCGGCAATCACCTGATCTAAGTTCAACACGGGGATCACCTGCATCATCAGCGATTCCAGATCCCGCTCTAGGTAGCGCTCCAGGATCAAAGCCAGGTCGGCGCTGATCTGATCGATGGAGGCGATCAGCGCCTTGGAGTTGCGCAGGCGACCCAACACCAGGCTGGCCACTTTTTCCCAATCGATGCTCTCCCCCAGCCCCTTGATAACCTCTGGCCCTTGGCTGCGCAGGTAATCTTGGATCCCATCGCGCAGGGCACGGCGCAACTGACGTACGGCGGAAACCGGCAGGTTTTGCAGGGAGAGGTTCTGCAGGATCTCGGTCAGGCGGCGGGGGGCGTTGATGTCTTTGAGCAGATCTTCCAAGATGGCCTCTGCCCCTTCCGGCTCCTCCAGGCAATAGGTGCGCAGGCGCAGCAGGGCGTTTTTGAGGCCAAACAAGTTGGCCACCAGCCAGTAGGAGCCGGTGGCCCGCTCGCGAAATTCTTCATCCAAAGCTTCGATGTTGCGATCGGTGAGAAAATCCACCAGGTTCTGCCGCAACACCTTGGGGGGCAGCGCCTGCTTCAGGATCCACTCCGAAAGCTGCCGGGCTTGCTCGGCGTTGAGGCGCAGCTCTAGCAGCACCTGGTCGAACAGTTGGTTAATCGGCCCCTCCAAAAAAGTCTCCTGGCGGGCGAGCACCTTCACCAGGCGGGGCAACGACTCGTTGAACAGATCGGCCAAGATGCGCGCCAGCACCTGAGCGGTTTGCTGCTGTTGCTCGGGGTTTTGCAGCCGATCCAGCGCCACCCCCAGCAGCCAGCGGATCCCTGCCTGCATGCGCTCAGTTCGCAGCAGCTTGCGGGCCAGATTGTGCAGCTCCTCTGGCGTGAGCAGGGATCCCATGATGGTCTTGGCAATCTGCTTGGCCAGGCGGGGCTGGTTCTGCGGGATCAGGCCGGGCGTGAAGGGGATGCGCCAGCCGAAAATCCGATAGGCCCGGTAGGGCCGGAAGAGCATCTTGATGGCGATGTCGTTGGTGAAATAGCCGATCACCAGCCCGGCCAGGGGGGGCACGACGTAGATCCAAAGGGCCATGGAGCAAACTTGGGGGGATCTTCTCTACTCTACCGACCCGCTCCTGCTCGCTTCTTGTCAAGGCTATTGGATGATCAGGCTCTCGCTCAGTTCCAGTTCCACCAGGGTGTTGGGCTGCAGCGTCACCACCCGGTCGATGTTGGTACTACCTGCAGCAGCACCCGCCAGGCCGCCGGCCAGGATGGGCAAAAAGCCCCATCCCCCTGTGAGCACCCCCAAGGCCAACCCGCCCGCCGCCCCATAGCCCGCCCCACGGGCGACGGTGGTGCCCACATCGGCGTTGCGATCCAACCCAACCGGGAGCAGTGCAGACTGGCCTCTAATGAGATAGGTAGAAGGGCCGATGGTGAGGCGGTTGGCCACAAAGCGGTTGCCGAGGATCTGTTTCCGCAGGTCGGCATTGTCTTCGCCACGACTGAGGGGATCCCTGGGCCTGTAAACCGGCTCAAAGGTGCCCCACACCACACTCCCTGGCGGGATCACCACCTGGCCAAAGCGATCCAGCACTGGCTCGGAGACTTCCAGGTTGGCGCTGATGGCCTGGTAGGGCTGGAAGGTGATGGGTCGGTAGACCGTAAGAGGAATACGGGTGCCGGCAGGCAGCTCGCCCCGCGCGGCCCCAGCCAGGTTCCCCCCTGGGCTGAGGTCGGGCCGCCGTTGATAGGAGTAGGCTTCGCCTGGCGGAGCTGGTCCACCTGGGGCCGCTTGAACGGGCACCACCGGAATTGGGGCCGGGCTCGGATCCCCCGGTGGGGGGAGGGGATCCCCCGTGAGGGGCATTTGCGGCACCTGAGGCACAGGCGGCAGGGCTTGCGGAGCCGTGGAGCCGGGCGGGTTGCTGAGCAGAGGCAGGGTAGGGACGGGATTTGGCTGAGGGGCTTGGGGCGTGAACTCGAACTGCTGGGCAGTGATGGGAGCGACCGCCGCAGCCCACAACACCCCACTCACCAGCCACCCAAAGCCAACCCTTTGCCACGACGGCAAAAACGGCTGCAACGCTGAGCTCATGGATCCCGTCCAGTCACAACTGGCAGTAGCTTAGCATCCTGACCAGCTCGTGCCCACTAGATGTAGTATCTAGGGGCAACCCATTGGCCTTTAAAACACCACTAAAGCCTGTTCATGGGATCCCTCTTGCCTAAGAAGGGCTGGGAGAGGGAGAAGGCAAAGGCTCCACTACAGGCTCTGGGGTGGGGGTAGGCGTTGCTGTTGCGGTCGGAGTCGCTTCCGGTGTGGGCGTGGGTGTTGGAGTAGGGGTGGGTGTTGGAGTAGGGGTGGGTGTTGGAGTAGGGGTGGGCGTTGGAGTGGGTGTGGGCTGGGCGGCCTGCACCTGGAAAGACCACTGCTGGATGGCGGTGTTGCCGCTGGTATCGGCAATTTGGACGGCAATCAAGGTCGGTCGATCGGTGGGCAGCGGCTCGGCTGGGGTGTAGGCGAAGCCGGTGCGGCTGAGCTGAGCTTGGGCGGTAACGTCCACGTTGTTCACCAGCAGGGTAAAGCTATTGAGGTCGATTCCCTGGTCATCTTGAAAGCGAGCGGAGATGGATGGGCGCGGGTTGTCGGTCACCGCTCCGTTGGGCGGCGCCAGGTCGCTGATGGTGGGGAAGGTGGTGTCGGTCACCCGACCGATGCTGATGGTTTTGTCCGGCAATCGCACCAGGGTCACCAGCCCATTCCGCTCCAGACGGGCAAATACTGGCGCTTCCGAGGCCCGGTCTTGGCTGCGGAAGGTGTAGCTGCCCTCGTATTGGCCGGGGCGGGTTTCCTGCAGGGGCAGGTTGTAGGCAATGCCGGGAATGGAGAAAGACGCCTGCGCCCCTGGCGATCCCAGCAAATACACCGTCAAGGTATCTCCCGGCTTGACGGATCCCAGCTCCTCGCGGGCAAAGAAAGTTCTCACCTCTGGGGCGGCGGGCAGCGTTTCCACCAGCGGCTCCACGGGGATATCCGGCGTGGCCAGGGGCTCAGGCGTGGGGGGGACCTGAGCCAGAAGCTCGGTGCGGATCCCTGGCTCGGGGATGGCAGCTCCCACAGGCGGGTCTAGGCTGGGCACCCGGCCCACCTTGGCCAGCGCTTGGTAGGTGAGAGCCGCCACTTCCCCCCGCGTGGCCACCGCCTGGGCATTCAGTCGGGTGGGATCAGGGTAGAGCACCAACAGACCTTCTTGAACTGCTGTCGCGATGGGGGCGCGGGCAAAATTGGGAACCAAATTGGCATCGGTAAAGCCGGACAGAATGGCTTCAATTTGACCGGGATCCTCGAGGAGCCTGCCGTTGGTGGCGGCGCGGGTCAGAACGGTGATGGCCTGGGCGCGGGTGAGGACATCGTTGGGACGGAAGGTGCCGTCGGGAAAGCCGGAAACCAACCCCGCTGCTGCCGCCGCGCCGATGGAGGGAGCTGCCCAACTGGGAATGGGATCGGCAAAGGGGCGCACAGGGACGTTGGTATCTAGCCCAAAAGCTTTGGTGACGATAACGGCAAACTGGGCCCGCGTAATCGACTCGTTGGGGCGAAAGGTGCCGTCTGGGAAGCCGCCGATGATCTGCCGCTCATTGAGCCCGGCGATGTACTGGGCGCCCCAGTAGGTGCTGATATCGGAAAGTTGCGCCCAAACGGGATCCGCAACCAGCAACAAACTGCCCCAGCTCGCTATCACGGCTGCCGCCTTCCAACTTTGCCAAAGAGAAAACTCACGCATCCCCTACAACTCCTCGCTACCTGCTAGAAAGGCTCTAAGAAAAGACATCGGCCCAAACAATCAACAATCGAAGAAGAGCCGGATGGAGTTACCCACTCCGTAACCCTAGACGAAAAAATCTCCTGAAAAGTTCTATCGGTTTCCGAAGTTTCACGGGGCGGGATTGGGGTAGCGCTGGTGCACCGCCTCAATTTCTGCCAGGATCGCAGGCGACAGCTCCACCTCGAGGCAACTGAGGTTTTCCTTGAGCTGGGCCAGGTTGGTGGCCCCGATGATGGTGCTGGTGACAAACCAACGGCTGCGCACAAAGGCCAAAGCCAACTGGGCAGGGCTCAGGCCGTGCTGGCGGGCAATGCGCACGTAGGCAGCCACGGCCTCTTCCACATTGGGCTTGCGGTAGCGCTGGCCAAAGCCCTCGAACAGGGCCAAACGGGATCCCGGCGGCTTGGCGCCCCCCAGGTATTTGCCCGTCAGCAGCCCAAAGGCCAGGGGGCTGTAGGCCAGCAGCCCTACCTGTTCGTGGCGACAGACCTCCGCCAGCCCCATCTCAAAGGTGCGGTTGAGGAGGCTATAGGCGTTTTGAATCGAGACTACCCTGGGCAAGCCCAACTGCTCGGCCACGTGGCAGAACTCGCAGACTCCCCAAGGGGTTTCGTTGCTCAGGCCGATGTAGCGCACCAGGCCCTCCTGCACCAGTTCCGCCAGACCCTGCAGTTGCTCGGCAATGGGAACCGTGGGCCGCTCTTGAGAGGGATCGTAGGCCACGCCCCCAAACAGGGGCACATAGCGATCCGGCCAGTGGATTTGGTAGAGGTCGATGTAGTCGGTTTTCAGGCGCTTGAGGCTGCCGGCCACCGCCTGTTTGAGGTTGTTGCGGCTAATCGAGAGAGACCCGCCGCGGATCCAGTGCCAGGGCCGCCCCGGGCCGGTGATCTTGGTGGCGATGACAAGGCGCTCCCGCGGCTGGTGCTGCAACCACTCGCCGATGTAGCGTTCTGTGGCTCCCTGGGTTTCCGCCCGCGCCGGCACCGGGTACATCTCAGCCGTATCGATGAAGTTGATCCCGTGTTCTACTGCGTAATCGAGCTGTTCCCAAGCCTCAGTCTGGGTATTCTGCTCACCAAACGTCATAGTGCCGAGGCAGATCTCCGAAACCTGCAGAGGACTGTGGCCAAGCTGGCGGTAGCGCATGGGAACTTGCCGTCTCCAACCCTAAACAGCACACCAGTCCCCATTGTGCCCAAAACTTGCCAGCCCCTGGGATCCCTGCCCCTACTCTTGCTGCAGCACAGGCATGTACTCGCGGTAGATCTGGTTTAGGATTTCCAGGCCAATGCGGGTGCGACTGTCGGGGGGACGCAGCTCGATGGCTGCCCTTACTTGCAAGATGGTGCCCACCGGATAGGGCGAGCGCAGCTCCTCCCGCTTGCCCAAAAACACATCCGTGAAGTAGTCGATCAGCCGCCGTACCTGCGCCATGTCCTTGCGGGAGATCTCCATATCCAAAACGGTGGCCAATTTGGCTCGCATGGCTTGAAAGCTCTGTTGGCTGGTGTTGAGGGCCACCCGCTTGGCCAGGCTGTCTACCACAATTTGGCTGATCTTCTCCACATTTTGAGTCACGATCTCGCGGTGGCGGCCAGCAAAGCGCAGTTGCACTTCATCTAAAAATCGTTCGCGCTCCAGGATTTGGATGCCCTGCTGCTCTAGATCCACTCCGTAGCTTTGCAACTGCTTGTACTGATTCAAAACCCATTGGTTGTAGAACGAATCGGCCAAAACCCGCCAATAGCCAATGATCGTCGCCTCGGCAAAGGGGATGCTCAGCAAATAGGCCTCGCTGGTAATCTGGTGCAAATGTTCGGTCAGCTTGTCCCGCTCTTTTTCGTCCAAGTGGGAAGTGCGGGGCACCCAGACGGCTCCGTACTCGCTTTTCACCTCCACCGGCAGGGATGTGAGGAGAGTGTCGAAAAATTGATGGAGGCTGAAAAGGAGAAACTTATTGGGATCCTGCAGGCGGTTGAGCAGCTCTTGTTTTTTCTCTTCTTGATATTGGGCTACCAGCTGCTGGGCCTCGGCGGCCTGGCTGCGCGCTGCCTCCACATCTTGCCGCAGCTTTTCGATCTCTTCTGCGCTCGGCACCTCGCCAGCAGCAGGCTCCCCCTCTCCACTGAAATAGCTGCCGCGCGGCCCTGGATCCCCAAGGCTTGCCAGCGGTTCGTCGCTGTCGTTGTCCAGCGTCAGCAGGTGAGAAAGAGCCTGCAGCCGAGCCCGTCGATTGGAAGAGTAGAGGGATCCCACTTCCACCGGATCCCGACTTTTCCAACCGTCCAGTCCACCGATGCGATAGAGCGTGTAAAAATACTTGCTGAGCAGAATTGCCAACAGATGCTTGTTTTTGACCTCGTTGTACTCCAGGTAGGCCCGCAGACACAGTTGGAAAGCGATGTTGGGCAAGCTGCGACACACCCCTATGATGTGGGAGTACACCCTTTGCAGGTGCGGCCGAAAGCGGCGTGGGATCGCCTCGGGCCGCAGGCCGCGCAACAAGAATTCCGGCTGGCGTAGATCTTGAGGGGTGAAGTAAAAACTTTCTTGCCAAAGCAGCTCGTCCAGGTCGCGGGCAAAAATCGGCTTCAACTGATCGATGATCTGCTCGACAACCGCTTCGTTAAAAACCGGTATGATTTTTTCAATACGCAGTTCCTCGTAAATAGAATGCAGCCGCTTGCTGCGAAAGTCTTCGATCGAGATCAGCCCCTTCATGGTTCCAATCCGACCGTCGCTCAGCAGGAACTTATAGACAACTTCAGCAGTGGCGCCTGGGGAGAGAACGGGAGTTCCGGTCAAGTCGGGGCAAATTTGCAGGGGGCGTAGCAAGCGGCTGGTTTCACTGATGCTAAAGCAACTCCAAGCTGCCGGGTTGAGCACCACCGACGACAGGCCGGCCAGCAATTGCTTCTCGTCCAGATCCTCCAGCCGGATTTCTCCCCTGGGAGCTTGGCGGGGTGCCGCGGCTGAAGCCGCCTGCGAATCCCGAACGGACGGAGGAGATAACGGTAGAGGAGACGCGCTCATGCAGCCAAGGCCGTTTAACCTCAAAGTTCACTCTAGACCGGCAAAGGATGGATAAGATGTGATCCGTATCTCTTTGTCCAATGGAAGTCTCTAAAGCAGAATCTGCCCAAAAACCCCCCCGCTGTTATCTATTCCCACCAGTATCTTGAAACGGTCAGCTTTTGGGTAGCGTGCAACCACGGTTTTAGGGATCCACTAAGGGATACGCAACTTTAGCTCTGGGGGATGAGGTTGCTGAGGCTTTTCCGCTAACCGCCCTCCAAGCCGGTTTTTCTGCCGCAACTCCTGGGCTAGGATAAACGGTCTGCCTACCAGTACGGGCTAGAGTTGCGTTTTAATTCGGGTTGATTCGGGATTGAGGTGCAGTGGTCATGACGGCCATTTTGATTGTGGACGACGATCCCACGATTCGGCTGGTGTTGAAGCGATCCCTGGAGCGGCAGGGCTACACCGTCGAGATGGCCAGCGGTGGCTTGGAAGGGCTGGAGAAAGCTCATCTCCTAACCCCGGGGCTGATTATCTGTGACTGGATGATGCCGGATATGGATGGGCTGGAGGTCTGCCGGCGCATCAAGGCGGATCCCAAGTTTTCCACCACCTTCTTTATTTTGCTTACCGCTCGCACCGAAGTCGAAGACCGCATCCAGGGCCTGGATGCCGGGGCAGATGAGTTCCTCAGCAAGCCCATCGATCCCAATGAATTGCGGGCGCGGGTGCGGGCTGGGCTGCGCTTGCACCAGCTCAGCTATGACCTGCAGCAGCAAACGGCCCGACTGCGGGCGGAGTTGGCCGAAGCAGCCAGCTATGTGCGTTCGCTTTTGCCCAAGCCGGCCGACTTCCCACCTCACCAAATAGCGATTGAGTGGTGCTTTTTGCCCTCCCAGGAGCTGGGGGGGGATTCGTTTAACTACCACTGGCTAGACGAGGATCACCTGGCCATCTACCTGCTAGATGTGTCAGGGCACGGGGTGGGATCCGCGTTGTTGTCGGTGTCGGTGATGAACCAGTTGCGTTCCCAGAGCCTGCCCGATACAGACCTGCGGCAGCCGGATGCGGTGTTGCGCGCCCTCAACCAATCCTTCCCAATGGGATCCCACCATGAAATGTACTTCACCCTTTGGTATGGGGTCTATCAGCCGGGATCTCGCTTGCTTTCTTTTGCCAGCGCTGGCCACCCCCCCGCTCTGTTGGTTGCGCAATCAGACCCCATCCCCCTAGAGCTGAAGACCCCCAATTTGCCCATTGGCATTTTGCCCGATCAGGACTTTGCTAGGGACGAAGTCCGGATCCCGGCCAACAGTTGTCTCTACGTGTTCAGCGACGGGGTTTACGAAGTGTCCAGCTCGGAAGGGATCTGGGGGATAGAGAACTGGAAGTCCTTCCTAAGCAAGCATGCCTGCGTTGGCCTCGATCACGTTCTGCAGCACATTCAGTCTTTCCGCGGCAAGGCCGATCTTGAGGATGATTTTTCTCTGCTCCGTATTAGCTTTGGCTAGTGCAAGCCCGCTCAAGCTGAGCCGGGGGCTGCTCTCCGAAGCTGCTCCCACTGGCTAGGGGTAAAGGTACGGAGGGCTAGGGCGTGGAGACGGCCATCCTGAAGGTAGGGCTTCAAGGCCTCGTTCACCAGCCGGTGCTGTTTGATGAGGGGGAGGCCTTGGAATTGCTCAGCTACGACGACAGCCTGAAAATGGTTGCCATCGCCAACTGTATCTTCTACCTGCACCTTGGCTCCGGGCAGGGCAGCCTGTATCAACGCCTCGATTTCCCGCGGATCCATGCACCGTCTTCCTAGCTTCGGCTCAAGACAACTTAGAGAAGCTCTCCCAATGCCTGCAGATGTTGAGTTCCTATAGCGGGGACTGGATTTGAACCAGTGACCTTCGGGTTATGAGCCCGACGAGCTACCAGGCTGCTCTACCCCGCGGCGCTTTTCTAGCCTAGCTTGTCCTCCGGCTAACCGGCAAGCCTACGCCTAAGTTTCGCCCTTTTGTGTGGGTATTGTCTTCGAGGATCCCCGTCGCACCTGGATGAGCTAGGCGGTGATGCTGATGGCAATCTCGGCGGGGGTTTCGGCGTGGATCTCCAGACCGATGGGGGCAAAGAGCCGAGTAAACTACCCGACTCCGACCGCTAAAGCGGTACGGAGCGGGCTTTCAGTAGCCCTGAGCCTGCTCTGCTCTACCAGAGAACAAAACAGGCCCGAACCTCTAGGCTGGTTTACGACAGCCCCCAAAAGCGCAATCACATTCGCACCATTCAAATCCGCATCCCCTTCCCATCCACAGTGTCCACACTTAAACTGCTTCCCACTGCGGTAGGATTGCGCAGGGTCGGGATGAATGTGCAAACACCGGTGGCAGGTCTGCGAGGTGTAGGCAGGCGGAACAAGAATCAGAGCAACCCCCGCACGCAGAGCCTTGTACTCCAAAAATTGACGGAGTTGATAAAACGCCCAACTATTTGCCCGCCTACGCTCTGTCTTGCTGCGTGGCTGTTGATTGACCCTTTCCCGAATCCCTGTCAAGTCTTCCAGGGCAAGAGCGCTGTTTGTCGCCTTTGCCCTAGAGACAATAGCTTTGGAGATGCGATGATTGACCCACGCCTGAAAGCGCCTCTCCTTGCCAGACAGCCGTTGCAACAGTTCTCTGCATCTGCGCCGCGAACTGCGGGTGCCCTTACTGGCTTTGCGTTGAAGTACCGCCCTCAGCTTGGAGTAGTGGTCTCGGATTCGGTTCAACTGCTGTCCATTCCAGTTATCTCCTTCCGATGTATGAGCAATATCCGTCCTTCCCAAATCCACGCCCAGCACTCTATCCGTGCGTTGCGGTGGGGATGGCTCCGCTTCCACACAGATTTGAATGGAGTAGGAACCGTCTTTACGCTTGACCAGAGTGGCAGATTTGGGATTGGAGCCTGCCAGCCGTTCTCTCTGGTAGCGGCCAATCGCCAGCTCAAAGCGCTCCCGACCCTCCACCGTGGTCAGCGACACCGTCCAGTCTTTCTCGCGCAACGAAAAGATACGGGCATCGTAGGTCGCAAAGCCTCTCTTGAACGCTTTGACGGGGCGGTTTTTCTGTTGGGCAACTTTACGGGCACCGGCCAGCCGTCTGCAGACTTGCTGAGCCAAGTTACTGGACAAGCCAAACCGAGCGCGAATCTGGTAATAGCAAAGGGACTGGAGTTTGACTGCGTTGACTACTTTTTCTGGTGTGTTTTGGTTGACCCAGTTCAACGCCTGCACAAAGGCATCCATTGTCGCATCCAACTTTGCGGCTTGCGACTGGGACACCTTGAGCTTGCAGGAGACGGTCAGGACTTGGGTCATGGTTCTATCATAACTTCCGCATTCCTCCCGACACTGACCCTACGGGTACAGTGCGGGGCTCCTGCGATTTCTAGCTGAAGGCGGTCTCCGGGATCCCTTCCTGGGCCAGGGACAGGCCGCAGTGGCCCGCTCCGACGATCAGCAGGGTGGGGGAAGGGAGGAGGGGCTCGACCCAGGATCCCGCGAGGAGCTGTGGGCGGGATGGCAGGGGGGCAAAGTGCTCCGCACCGCTGTCGCTAAGGCTGAGGTAGGGGAACCCCTGAGGATGGAGGGGAGTGATCAGCCAAGCCCTTTGCCCTTGGGTCAGAGCCTGGAGGATCTGGGCCACCAACGTTTGGGCAAGGGATCCCTGCCATCGCTGTAGCCAAATGTGCATCCGTCCCCCGCAAACGCCCAAGGGAGGGCTGTTGAGATCGAGGGAAACCGGCATCCCAGCCGGCGAGGACTCCCCATCGCCATCGCCAACGGGAACAGCGGTCTGCAAAAGGGTTTGCGCTCGGGCAATGACTTCCGCTTCGGCAGCCCCACCGCCAACAGTGCCCAACAGGGTGCCATCGGATCCCACAGCCAGTTTCGCCCCCGCCTGGCGAGGCACAGATCCCTGGGTGCGGATCACGGTGGCTACCACCAGCGGCCCGCGGGAGAGCATGACTCTAGTCAATAATAAGCTCAACTATACTGAAAATAATGTATAATATGTTCAGTACGGATTACTACCAGTTGATCTTTCTGTTTACTTTCGAGTCTGCCAACATGGTAGCCAAAGCAAAGCAGAAAATTGGTAGTAAGACGACACGGAAACTGCGCTTTGGGTATTCTACTCAAAGCTTTGCGGGATACCGCCATTCTGTTTGGACTCCGTCCCGCTAACGCGAATGGAAACAAACAGAATGCTATCGCTGCATAGTTGAACAGTGATGTTCAGCAGTGTTCAGCGTAAATGTATCAGCATGTCTGCCAACTGTCGGTAAAAGGTCTCGTCCACCTCAGCCTCGGTTATGCCTACGGCACCCTAGCGGGAACGGTCAGGGACTCAATGATCAAGAAAGCCCCTCTAGGATGGCCTGATGGAAGGCAACCCGGAAAGCCTGGAATCCGTTCTCCTGCCGACCGTGGTAGACGGCGTTGGTGAGCAGCGTCACCACCAGCTCCCGCTCTGGATCGATCCACAGGGAGGTTCCGGTGAAGCCGGTGTGGCCGAAGGCGCTGGGGCTGAACGGGTAGCTGCTGGCCAAGGGATCCGGGGAGCGCAAGGCAAACCCCAAACCCCGGCGCTCGTGACAGCGGTGGGCATCCCCTTGCTGAGGCAACTGCTCGCGGGTCATTTCCCTCACCGTCTGCGGCTGCAACAGGGATCCCGTCAAAAAACTCTCTCCGAAAGCGGCTACTTCCTCTGCCGTGGCGAATAGTCCGGCATGGCCGGCGATCCCGCCCAGGCGGGCGGCATTTTCGTCGTGAACCTGCCCCTGTAGGCGGCGCTTTCGCCAAGGACACAGCTCGGTGGGGGCACAAGAGACAGAGACAGGGGGTGGGTCGAAAGGATCCCCTGGATAAAACTGAGTTTGGCTCAGGCCCAGAGGCTGCAAGATCCGGGCATGCAAGATCTGATCCAGAGGGGTTCCGCTCAGACGTTCCAAAGCCAGCCCCAGCAGGATCAATCCAAGATCGCTGTAGACTCTGCGGGATCCCGGCCTGTAGGCCAAAAAGGTGTGCAGGGCCATGTGCCGGGCCGATTCGGCATCGGGCTGTCGAAACAGGGGCCGCCAGGCGGGCAAACCGGCGGTGTGGGCCAGCAACTGCCGCACCGTCACCTGTTCTGTTGCAACAAGCTGGCCTAAGGATTCCGGTTCCACAGCAATCCATTTCCCCGGCTGCAGAGGATCTTCATAGGGGGCAATGGGGCGGGATCCCTGAAACTCCGGCAACAGGAGACTCACCGGTTGATCCAGCAGCAACGCTCCGGCTTCCACCAGGGCCATGCAGGCGGTGGCGGTGTACAGCTTGGTCAGCGAGGCCAGGTCAAAACGGGTGGCCGAGGTTGTCGGTTGGCGCCGGGTCTCAGGGTCGAGATGGCCTGCCGCCCTTGAGTAGATACACCTTCCCTTGTGGCGGATGACCACCTGGGCAGCGGGGAAAAGGTGGGGAATGGCGGAGTTGAGCAGCCCCTCCAGCAAGGTCGGATCCCAGCCCATCTGCTTCTCCTCCTGGCTTGGGGATCCCCAGTCCAACAAACAACTTGTAACGGTGTTTACAAAAGCCTACCGCTTCCCCAGCTAGGATGCCACCACGGCAGGCTACATCATCAAGGGATCCCGAGTGCGGCTGGAGTTGTTGCAAGCCTTTTTGAACGTGGTGGAAACGGGCAGCTTTTTGGCCGCTGCTCGCCTCAGCGGTCTGACCCAATCGGCTATTAGCCGCCAGATCCAGGCCCTGGAAGAAGCGGTGGGGGCTCCGCTGTTGCATCGCAAAAGCCCGGTGGCCCTAACTGTGGCCGGGGAACGGCTTTTGCCCCATGCCCGTCGCATCTGTCAAGAATGGCAGCGGGCTCAGGAAAGCATTCGAGAATGGCTGCAGGGCCAGCAAACCGAGCTCTGCATTGCCGGGATCCATTCCCTGATCGCCCATCAACTGCCGCCGGTGCTGCAACAGTTTTGCCGGGAGTACCCAGAGGTGCAGTTGCGGGTTACCGCTCTGGGCAGCGACCGCGCCTTGAAGGTGCTCAGGGATGGGCTGGTGGACGTGGCCCTGGTAATGGAGAATCCCCTGATGACCCGGGGGGCAGAACTGGTGGTGGAGCCACTGTACTCGGAGCCAATTCAAGTATTGATGCCCGCCACCCATCCCCTCAGCCGCTACGAGCGGATCCCCTGGAAGGTGCTGGCGGAGTATCCCCAGGCTGTGTTCAAGGATGGCTATGCCATGCGCTCCTTGGTGGGATCCCATCTGGCCCGACAGGGGCTTCCCCTGAAAGCAGCCCTGGAACTGAACACCTTGGATGCCTTTCGGGGGGTGGTGCGACAGGGGCAGTTGATTGCCCTCCTGCCGGAGTCGGCCCTGGTGGACTGCTGCGCCGATCCGGATTTGCAGGTGCGACCCACCGAGCCCCCCCTATTGAGGCGACAGGTGGTTATGGTTACCACCAGCGATCGCTATCGGATCCCTCCCATTCGCCGGTTTTTGCAGTTGGCCGCCCAGCTTATCAGGCAGTCTGAGGTTGAGCCTGCTTCCGGTACAGATCCCCATTTCCCTCAGCCCTCTGCCGGGCTGTTGTCAGTTCTGTAGGGATTTTTTGTAGAAATTTCTGTAAGTTGTCAAATACCTGTATCGGTAGTTGCAAGTGTTCCGCCGTTATCTCCCCCTACTTGGGTAGCCCAGCGCTCCCGACCGCCGATGCTATGAGCCAAGAGTTTCGCGAGCTGTTGAAAAAAATCGGCAGCGGCACCCACACCCACCAGGATCTCAGCCGGGCAGAGGCCGCCAGCGCTGCTCGAATGCTCCTGCGGGGGGAGGCCACTCCCGCCCAGATCGGGGCTTTTTTAATTGCCCACCGCATCAAGCGCCCCACTGCCGAAGAGCTGGCCGGTATGTTGGATGCCTACGCAGAAGACGGCCCTCTTCTGCCCCAACGGGATTTGCCCCATCCCTTGATCATCTTTGGCCATCCCTACGATGGCCGCTCGCGGACTGCGCCGCTGGGGGTGCTGGTGGCTTTGCTGCTGGCGGCGGCAGGGTCAGCCGTTTTGCTGCATGGCTCTGGCTTCTGTCCCACCAAGTATGGGCTGCCCTTGGAAGCGGTGTGGCGGAGCTTGGGGGTGGATTGGCGAGGGCTATCCCTGGAGCGGGTGGGGCAACTGCTGGAACAAACCGGGCTGGGATTTTTGTATTTGCCCACCTGTTTTCCCCAGGCTCAGGCCCTGATGGACTACCGGGATCAAATCGGCAAGCGCCCCCCCTTGGCCACCTTGGAGCTGGTCTGGACACCCTACCAAGGCCCCTTTCACCTGGTGGCCGGGTACGTGCATCCGCCCACCGAGGCCACGATGCTGGAGCTGTTTGCCCTGCGGGAGATCCGGCAATTTACCACCGTCAAAGGTCTGGAAGGCAGTTGCGACCTGCCGCGGGAACGGGCGGCCATTCTCAACCAGGGCGGGAAACGGCTGCTCTTGAAGGCCAGAGATTGCCACTTGGCAGGCCCGGAGATCCCCTTCTCCGGCGAGAAAGAGCTGCTCCGGCAGATGCAGCAGGTGCTCAGCGGGGATCCCTGTGAACTCACTCCAGCCGTTCTCTGGAATGGGGGCAGCTATCTGTGGCTCCTCGGCCACGCCCCATCCTTGCCAGAAGGGATCCAACAGGCGGAAGACCTGCTTCGCTCTGGACGGGTGATGGAGAAGCTGAAACAACTGATCCAGGTGATTGACCTCTCCTAGGGCTGGGATCCCCTGTTTTGATGGCTGGAGTCAAGCTCTCCAGCCCAGGAAAGAAAGCCCCCCGGCCAGCTCCAGGGGGCAAGAAGGGAAAGGTTGGATCCTTCAGGGCAACAACTCTTCGATGGCCTCCTCCTTGGTGTTGGTGCGGCGGGAGAGGGTGCGGCGGTCGAAGGTCATGTGGATCTCCCGGTTTTGCTCGCCGTCGGCAGCCACAGCAAAGATGGGGAAGTCGATGTTGCCATCCGGGAAAGCCATGTGGAAGCGGAAGGTGCCATCGGGGTTGAGCTGGATCTTGCGCCCGCCGATGGTGACGGTGGCATCGGGCTCCGTGGCCCCATAGACAATCAGCTCGGCATCGGCCACCAGCCAGAACTTGCGGGAGCGCCGCGGCAGGACTTCGGAAGCGCCGGAGAACAGCCCTAGTCCCGACCCGGAAGCCATCCAGGGAGCAGCAGGCACTTCGGCCATGGCCATAGCCATTCCCATCATGCCCACGCCCGACGGGATAATAAACGAGCTGATGGCCTGCTCGGGCACCAGTTGACGGCTGCCCATCTGGTGGCTGCCAAACAGGGATCCCGCCACCCGCATCGCCTCGAAGCCGCCCACCATCTCCAGGAAGGGATCCGCCGTCCTCTGCCGCTGCGGCTCGTCGCCTTTGTAGGCCACCACGCCCATGCCGGTGGCGCTGCGCTTGTAGGGCTCGGTGAGCTGGTAGAGGGTGCGGCCCTGGAGGGGCATGTCAAAGGGCACCGTCAGGAAGTGCTCTTCAAACCAGTCGGAGGGGAAGACCGGCGGCACCATCACCGCCGCCGAGCGGGCCAACATCAGCCAGCGGCCATCTGCGGTCCGGTAGCCGATCTCCACCAAATAGGAGCGGTCGCTCACCGGGATCGGCAAGTACCACTCGCGGGCCAGCTCGTCACAGGGGTACTCCTGCATGCTGTGGGCCGGCTGGCGTTCGAAATCGATATCGGTTACGTCGTAGAGGCGCAGCGCCAACTGCTGCCCTCCCTCGCGGCGCTTGCTTTCTTTGGCCTCGTTGGGCACATCCCAATAGGCGTAGGCCCACTGGGGATCCCGCGGCAGCAAAACGATGCGGCTTTCGCCATAGCCATCCGGCAAATCCCCCAGCGGCTTGTCCACATCGACCAGATCGGGATTGCTACGCCCTGGGCCGACAAACTTGGTGCCAGTCACCGCTTCTTGGCCGCTCGGCTCCGGCATTGTATCGGCGGGGCGGCCAGCTTTGGCCTGGGCCTCCCGGACAGCCTGGATGAGCTGATCCTTGGTCATGCGGCTGTACTTGGGGATCTGGTAGCGGGCAGCTTCTTCTCGCAACTGCCGGATGGTCATCTCTTCCAACGGGATCCGCTCTTGTGGCATGGTCGGGGTCTCCTGTCCTCAACAGATCGGGCTTGTGCGCACACTCCACTGGCTAACCCAAAGGCCGATCCCAGCTTGTGGCTAAGGGCAACCCCTGGCCCACTGGGGTAACAGCCTGCTTGGCGTTTTCCAACCGCTGATGACCATAGGTCGGGATCAACGGGGATCAAAGGAATGATGAACTTATGTTCACGTATTTTTGCCTATTGGTCAAGAGCTTGGGGATCGCTGGGGATCAAAGCCTCGTTTTCCCCGCCATCTCGAGTCAGGGATCCCCAAAATGGGCTTGCGGCCCGCCCTTGCCGGCGGATGGGCGGCCAAGCATCAGCCGCTGCTCTCCAGTCCAAAAGAGGACTGCGCGGGATCCCCTGCCGCACCGGCTTTGCCTGGGTAGCATGGGGGAAGGGTGAGCCGCAGGTTATCAGGCCAAGAGGTGTGGGCATGAGGTGGTGGAAAGATAGGACTCACGGTGCAGGGATGCGAGCGATCTGGGCAGCGCTGGGGATTCTGGTCTGGCCGGGGGAAGCTGTTGAAGCGCAAACCCTGTTTCCTCCCCTCTACCGCCTCCAGGGGGGATCCCCTGCCCCAGCGGTTGAGAAACAACCCCTCCCGGAAGAAACGCCTTGGCGTCCGGTCACTCCCGACCAGGTAGAAAACGTAGAGTCGGCGTTTCCTGTCGAGGACGCAGGGTCGGAAGGGCCGATTTTCGATCTGGACTTGTTGCGGCAGTTGGGCACCAGCCCCGGCGGCGGCTCTGGCTCTGGACAGGGAGACGTGATCGGGCCCGGCAGCGGCCAGAGCGGGGTGCGCGGCTCCAGCCCTGGCTCAGGGATGGGCCCAGGGGGTGGAACTGGCCTAGAGGCGGGATCCCGGCGGCGAGAGCCCCAGGTAACTGGGTTAATTGTCGATGCGCGGGGCCTGGACTTTTTGCCCAGCCAGTCGATGCGCCTTTTGGATCCCGACGGCAACCCAGTTTACCCGCCTATCAACCTTGGCCAAGACCTCAACGCCGCCTTTGTGGGCAGCGAGGGCACCGCCGCCTACACCACCTCGGAAGAGCAGGCCCGCTCGCTGGTCAACCGGATTGGAGAACGGCCCCACCGCCTTCGCGCCATGCGCACGCTGGGTTACGACCTGGTGATCTCCGCCGAAGACGCCTTCAACCTGCGCCAGATGAACGCCAGCAGCGGCTTTCTGGATCGCTTTGCCGTGGTGGTCATCTGGGATGGCAGCCAAGCCAGTCTCCCCTGAGGCCCAGGGATCCCAGCATGGCCATCAAAGCACAGGACAGAGGAATGCTAGCCTAGCAAAAGTGCTCTGTCTGCACCACCCGCACCACCTCCAGCGGGGTTGATATCTTCCTGGGGATCCCAGCCTTATGCAACGGTTTGCCAACCAGCCTCTGCGGGAACGGCCCCACCTAGCGGTATTTTCTTCCAGCAAGGTGGGCAACTTCGTGGTCACCGTCCCCCTCTTGCGCGGCCTCAAGGAGAAATACCCCGGCTGTGTCCTGGATTTTTTCGGCAGCGAGACCACCCGCGACTTTGAGCTCCACTGTCCCTATATCGACTTCAGCTTCCCCCTCTACAGCCGCCGCCCCGATTACCTCGAGGCCCTGACGGCGGCAGTGCGGGATCGGGTGGCCCAGGCCGGGCCCTACGATCTGGCCATCAACTGCGACGAGTTCAGCGAGCTCAACCTGGTGGCGGTGACGGCCCTGCGACCCCGGTACATTGCCGGGGCCGGCTTGACCCTGGATTTTCGCCGCAAGTTGGATCCCGGCTCCGACCCGGTGCAGCGCATGCTCCAGGACGACGACTGGAACAGCCTGGCGTTTTTGCAGCGCTACAAAGATATCCTCACTAGCAACTACATCGCCGAGATCTTCTGCCGCCTGGCTTACGTAGAGACCGACTTTTTCCGCCTGGAGCTGCCCAGCCGGGATCCCGACTTTGCAGTACCGGAAGTCTTGGTGCACATCACCACCACCCGCCGTGCCAAGATGTGGCCCTTGCAGTACTGGCGCCAGGTGATCGAATGGTGCCAGGGGCAGGGCTTGCAGGTGGGGCTCATTGGCAGCGCCCCCGAGCTACAGCGATCCCTCTACCACGGCGACGGCGAAGACCAACTCCTGATCCAGACGGGGATGATCGACCTGCGGGGCAAGACCGGCCTCCTCGAGTTGGCCGGGGCCCTGAAGCGGGCGCGGGTTTGTATTTCCGTGGACGCGGGGCCGATGCACATTGCGGCGGCCGTGGGCTGCCCCACCATTGCCCTGTTTGGCAACGACGCCGATGGCGATGGAGCTAGCCCCGTGCGGCTGTGGGCTCCACGCCTGCCCCATGTTTACGTTACCCAGACTTCCTATAAATGCCGGATCTGCGCAGAAAACAAGTTCAAAAACGAAGCCTGCCTGGTGGAAGGCCACCCCTGCATGGCCCACCTCAAGCCAGAGACAGTGATTGCCTACCTCCGACAGATCCTGAAGAAGACCTAGACCTTCCAGCCCGTCTCTCCCCTCACCCCCAGCCCCTCTCCCTCTGGGAGAGGGGAGCTGTGGAGCGAGGGAACAACTTGTTCATGGCTATTTGAGATGGCCATAGCTCCCAGGGATCCCCGCCCCGCCGATCAGATGGGCCAGTGGACGGCAGGGAGTGCCCAGAAGCGCAGCCGGATCCCTAGGAGCCTGGTTAAGCTGAGAGCCCGAGGCTGAAAACTCTGTGCCTAAACCATTTGGGTGTGAGCTGTGACTTTGGGGACGGGGTATCGCCACCAGGTGGATCACCTTGCCGAGCGGAGAAACAAGAGGGCTTGGCAAGGGGTTGCCCTGAAGCTGCTGGCCACCTTCTGCTTTGCCTGCCTGGGGGCGATCATCCGCCTCAACACGCCTGCCCTGCACCCTTTTGAGATTGTGTTTTCGCGCAACCTATTCGGGTTTCTTGCCCTGGTACCGCTGCTTTTGCGAGCAGGGATCCACTCGCTGCGCACCGCCAAGATGAGCTTCTACCTCCTGCGCTCGGCAATCAGCACGGTGGGGATGCTGCTTTCCTTCTGGGCGGCCAGCCTCTTGCCTTTGGCAGAGGCCACGGCGCTGAGCTTTGTCCAGCTTTTGTTTGCCGGCATGATGGCGGTCTGGGTATTGGGCGAACAGATGCGCCCCTCCCGCTGGCTGGGGTTGGGCCTGGGGTTTGTCGGGGCTTTGGTGGTGTTGAGGCCGGGCTTGCGGGAGTTCTCTTTGGGAACGGGGCTGGCCTTGGCGGCGGCAGCGCTCTTTGCCTGGGTAACCATTGTGCTCAAGATCCTCGCCCGCACCGAGTCCAGCCTCACGATCACGGCCTACATGGGCCTGTTGCAGACCCCCCTTTCCTTCTTGGCTGCTGTTTGGGTTTGGACCTGGCCTTCGCCGGAGCAGTGGCTGTGGATGGCAGCGATGGGGCTGTTGGGCAGCCTGGGCCAGGTGGCCCTCACCCAAGCCTACAAGCTGGCTGAGGTGACGATGCTGCTGCCTCTGGATTTTTCCCGCTTGCTCTGGGCCAGTCTAATCGGTTTCTGGGCATTTGCCGAGCTCCCAGATGGGTGGACCTGGCTGGGCGGAGCCCTGATCTTGGCAGGCGCCACCTCCGGGGCCTACGGCGAGGCGCGGCGGCGGGTGAGGAAAACTCAGGCCCGTACCGGCAAAGTTTAAGGTGGCAGAGGCTGGCGGGCCTAAAGCCGCAGCAAGGCGGGGCTGGAGCTGGTCAGGTCGGTGGTGGTAAGAGCCACCAGCAGGGCTTCCGGGCTGACGGGGAAGGGCAGGTGGTGGATATCGGAGCCTGGCTGGCAGGCCACCTGGGCTGCTTGCAGCAGCTCGGCGGATCCCAGGTGGTCGAGGTGGAGATCCCGCAAGTTGAGGGGCAGCCCCACCTGGCGGTAGAACGCCAGCAACTGGGTGCGGGCGGCCAGCGCCAACTGGCTTCCCTGCAGGATCTCCTCTAGGCGGAGCTGGGCCAAAATGCCAAAGGCCACTTTCTCCCCGTGCAGGGTGGCCCGGTGTCCCGGCAAATGGGTTAGGCCGTTGTGAACGGCGTGGGCGGCCACGGTGCGACACTTGGCCCCTCCCATGCCGCCGACGATCCCCGCCAGGCAAATGCAGGCATCCACCACCTGCTTCCAAGCCGTGCCACCCGGCTCCCTCAAGGCCGCCACCGATTGTTGCAAGAGCAAATCCCGCAAAACGCGGGCCTGCTGCACAGCTCCGATCACCAGGGCATCTTCCGAGGCGCCGCTGCTGACAGAAGACTCGTACCACTTGGCCAAGGCATCTCCAATCCCGGCCACCAGGGTGCGCGCCGGGGCCTGCAGGATGAGCTCATAGTCCAGAATCAAAGCGGCAGGTGCCCGATCCAAAGCCACATCCCGCTGAAAGGCACCTGTGTCAGAGTAGATGTTGGACAGGGCGCTCCAGGCGGCACAGGTGGCGGCGGAGGTGGGCACCGTCGCCACCGGGATCCCCAAGCGATGGGCCACCAACTTGGCCGTGTCTAGGGCCTTGCCGCCCCCCACCCCTACAATGCCGGTTACGGACTCTGCCGTGGCCAGGGCCTGTAGGCGAGCCAGCTCCGACTCGCTGCAGTCGACACCATAGGTGCTCCAGTAAACCTGAACGGCGGGATCCCGCCCCAGATTGCGCTTCAGGGGCAGCTCGGCCACGGCCAGGGAGCGCTCCCCCCCGATCACCAACACGCGGGATCCCAGAGCTGTCAGGGGGACAGCCTCGAGGATGCCGCTGCCGCGGTATAGCCGGCCTGGGGCCGGAATGGCCAGGTCGAATTCACAAGTTCTCAGCATTTCAAAGAGGGGCGATAGGGTCAGCCCAGTGTCCATATATAGATACAGACTACGATTCTAGCCGCAAGTTCTGCCTTTCCCATCTAGGGTGTAGCTACAGGCAAGCCTCGCTTGCTTGGAACGGGTTGGGATCCCTGGCAGGGGAGGGTCAGCTAGCACAAATCTTTGCCAGCAGTCAACTGCAAATGGTGGTAACCCCCAGACAAATTGGGTAGTATGCGTCTAGCAGTGGCGCAGAGGGCAGGGCGTGTTCGGCTTTCTTGGTGGCTCCAAAACTCAAACCATGCTTGGGGTAGATATCAATCCCGAGCGCCTTGCTGTTGCCCAAGTCAAGAAGCAGGGCAATGGTCGCTATCGTCTGGTTCACTACCACAGCGTGGAAATGCCAGAGGGGGCAGTGATCGAGGGGCGCATTCTTGATCCGAGCACAGTTGGCTTGACATTGGCCAACTTACTAAACGAATACAAGGTGCCCACCAGCTTGCCAGTGGCGACCGCGGTGCCGGTGCGAGAGGCGATCGTCCGTCTCATTCGCCTGCCTGCTGACCTGCCTGCCGATGAGTTGCGGCGGGTGGTTCTAGAACAGGAGGCGGAGCTCTACATCCCCTACCCCCGGGATCAGGCGGATGTGGACTACCAGCCCCTGGGCCTAGACCTTTCCCAGGATGGCATTGAGCGCATCGAGGTGCTGCTAGCAGCCATCCCCAAAGAGGTGGTGGACAATTACCTGGCCGTGCTGCAGGCGGCCAACTTGAAGGCGCGCTGTGTGGAGCTGGCCAGCTTCTCCTTCATTCGCACCATCCGTGACCAACTCATCCAGTACAGCCCCCAAGAGGCGGTGTTGCTCAGCTCCATCGGCTACGACAGCAGCGAGATCAGCATCTTGGTCAACGGCATCCCGCAGTTTACCCGCACCGTCAACATCGGCACCATTCACATGCGGCAGGTGCTAGCCCAGGCCCTGAATTTGCCGGTTAGCCGCACCGGCGACCTGTTGCGAACTCTAAGGTTACCCTTGATCAACCCCGCCGATGTTTTGGCCACGGGAGAGCAACCGGTTCCCAGTAACCCGGGCGTGGCAGCCGTGGCGCGGGTCGTTTCCGATTTGGCGGACGAGCTGAGGCGCTCCATTGATTTCTTTACCAGCGCAGAGAGTAACTCCCCTGTGGTGAAGGTATTGTTGGCTGGGCCGGGGGCGGCTATTGGCCAAATGGATGGTTTCTTGTCGCAGTCGCTGAGCCTGGCCGTAGAGTTAGCGGATCCCTTCGGCAGCATCCTGATACCGGATTCAATCGAGGTGCCCTTGGAGGAGCGACCGGCGATGGGAGTGGCCCTGGGGCTGGCCATGCGGGAAGCCAGCAAGTAGTCTTCGGGATCCGCCCAAGAGGATCCCCTAAGCGCAATACCCAACCATGAGCGAGGCGGTGAGATGTACACACCAGAGATCAACTTTCTGAAAGAAAGACCGGAGGTTCCCACCACAGTTCAGACAGGGGGAGTGGTGGCTGGCCCGGAAACTGCCGCCGGAGCTGAGAGCTGGGCTTTGGCCATTGGTCTGGGGGTTGCCGTGGCTGCTGTGGCCATGGGGGCTTTCTTGTATTTCCAAGACAGCTTTTCCCGTCAGCGGAATACTCTGAGGGCAGAGCGAACCCGCCTCGACGGTGAACTCAGCACAGCCAATGCCGAGTTGACCCGACTCCAGGGCCTCAGCCAAGAACTGCAAACCATTCGCACCCAGACGGAAGGGTTTCGCTCTTTTCTCGGATCCGTCCAGCCCTGGTCGGCCATTCTAGAAGAACTGCGGCGCAGGATCCCTGGGCAAGGGGTATGGATAACCAACATCAGCGCCTCTGGCGATACTGTGAACATCCAAGGCGGGGCGCTGGATTTTCCCTTGGTGAACGACTTTTTGCTCACTCTGCTGGATTCCAACTTCGTAACCAGTGCCGTTCTCAACAGTGCCTCTCGAGTGGAGGGCACCCCTGAAACTGAACCCAGCGTCACCTACGGCCTAACGGTTACTATTCGAACCATAGGGGATCCCGACCCGGAGTTGACCCGCGAGCTGGAGCAGCGGGGAGCGATAGGCTTGGTGGAAAAGATCCGCATTTTGCGTCAAGTGGAGGGGAACTGATGACCGGCTCGGTGGAAAGTTTTCACGACGAACAACTGGTGGCACCTCCGGCAGGGCCGCCGGTATTGTTGGGGGTCGAGCTGACCCCTATTCGCATTGGCCTGTTGATCGGGATCCTGGGCCTGGGCGCGGCGAGCTTTTTGGCCTTCACCCAACTCCGTCCTCTGATTAGAGAGGTGCAAGCCTTAGAAAGAGAGGTAGCCCAAAAAACCAGCCAGTTGCAGGAGGTACAGGGCCAGATTGCCGGCTTACAGGATCTGCCCAACCAAATCGAGAGGGCTCGCGTGCAGCAGCAACAGATCAGCGCCTTGCTCGCCACCCCCGAGAATGCCGACACGCAACTGATCGATCTCAACCGACTGGTGCGGGGACAACCCAATGCTCAGTTGCTCAGTTTCAGCCCTTCCCCTCTGACGCCAGCTTCCTCGAACAACCCAGAAGTGCCTGCCATCATCGCCCCAGCCATCCAACTGCAGACAACCCGCGTCACCCTGCGGGGTCCCTACACCGACATCATCAACCTCATGAGAGACATCGAGCGTTTTCGCGCTCTGTTCCGGGTGAGCAACATCTCTCTCAACCCTGGCCAAGGCACAGAGAACCTAGACGCCGCTTTCGATCTGGTTGCTTACTACTACAACAAAGGCGTTCCTCTCGGCACTGCTCCTGCACCTGAAGGGCAAACACCTCCTGAGGGAGGACAGCCAACACCCAGCCAGTAGCCCGGCTTGGCAAGGCCAATCTGTAGCCAATCTATACACTGCGTTTGAGTGTCGCTTCCCCACGGGATCCCACCTGAAGAGACTCGCTACTGGGATTGGAGGGGACGGGCGGGAAATGGGAACCATTGGGGAAAAGCACAGATAGTGTTGCCTATCGAAAAATTTCCCCTAAAGCGGCTGCAGGTAGTGGCAAAGCCGAAAATTTCGGCTTTGATTAGGGAAGCACTGGGTGAACCCGTGCTGAAGTAAAGCAGAAACACGCTTGGCTAACGGAGTGAGGTGTGAGGATGATGAACCGTCGAGTCGCCTGGGGATGTGCATTGAGCTTGATCCTTTCACTGCCCCTGTTGGCTGTGGAAAGCCAGCTCGATGAAGCCGCCGCCCAGCAGTTGACCTCCGCCAATCCACAAAGCCTCAGCCGCATTACCGATATCCGCCTGGTGCCCCACGGCAACCGCATGAAGCTGGAGATCAACACCGCAGGGGGCGCCCGTCCACAGGTGTTCTTTACCCAGCAGGGCCAATCTTGGATTGGGGATATCACCAATGCCCAACTGGATGGAGGTCAAGGTCGCTATCGTCAGGAGTCTCCCCTGCCGGGAGTGCGCTTCATCGAGGCCAAGCAAATGGGCAATGACAGCGTGCGGATAGAAATTGCCGGCGTTGCGGCAGCTCCCCAGGGCTTGCTGGCCCAGCGTAGCCCAACGCAGTTGGTCTTCGAGTTTGAGGGCTTGCCCTCTGCCCTGCCAGCTCCTGTAGCTGCAGCGCCCAGCCAAGAAGTAGTGCCCAATCAACCAGCCTCGCCAACTCGAGCTCAGCCTGGTGCCCCACCGGCAACCCCTGCCTCTTCTCCGGCTGCTCAAAACTCTCCTTCTCCCCGCGTGGCAGCTGCTACTCCTCAGCCTCTTGCCCAAAACTCCCCCTCTTCCCCGCCAGCTCAGACAGCTCCTACTCCTCAGCCAGCTTCTCCTAGGCCGGTCATTTCTCAGGTGCCCTCCGTGGGCCAGCTTAACCAACCGCAATTGCCGCCAGGAAGCTTGCCCACTGGATCCCCCTTCCAGGGGAGAGCTGTGGCTCCTCCTGCTGGCGATATTGCCGTTGGCACAATCCTGCCTGATCCACCTACAGTGGATCTCGGATCCAATGCCAGGATTAGCTTGACCTTGAAAGATGCTCCTGTGGGCGATGTGCTGAGCTTGTTGGTGCGGCGAGCAGGGTTGAATGTGGTGCTCAACGACGTCCCACCCGATCTAACCATCTCTCTGGACGTGCAAGACTCGCCCTTACAGGAGACATTCAACTTTATCTTGCGGCTAAAACAGTTGCAGGCCCAGCGAAGGGGCCAAACCGTATTTGTTGGACAAAACCTGCCAGGGGTGACTGAGATCCTGGTGCGCAATTACCGCGTGAATCAGGCAGTCGCCACCGATTTGGCCAGTCGGCTGGAAGAAGTTTTGAACGCCGTTGCTCCCGGTGCCCAATTCGTTGTGGACGAGCGCACCAACTCCATTACGGTGATCGGCAACTCGCGGCAGCAGGACATCGCGGCTGCTCAGATTGCCCAATTGGATGTGCGTCGGCGACAGGTTTTGATTTCCCTGAGAGCAGTTGATATTCGCTTGAACAAAAACGAAAGCTTATCAGTTAACTTGGGAGGGGCATCTGGCAACTTTGCCCTTGGAACCTTGGGAGACGCCAATTTTGGTGGTCAACCGCTCAATCAACCTGCGGGATCCTCGGTAAGCTCTATCGGCCCTGCAGGCCCATCAGGATCCATCACGGGAATATTTAACACTCTCAACCGGCTGCAGCAGTCTTTGGCTCTAAGAGTGCAGTCTGCAATACAAAATGGAACTGGAAAAATTCTAACTGACCCCAAAGTTGTGGTGGCAGATGGCGGATCCAGTCGAATTAGCATTGCAACCAGCGTGCCTGTTAACGTTGAAACCATCACCATACCCCAGGGCGAAAACCAGCCTCCAGTTGTTACTCAGCGTTTGCAGCGAGAGGATGCTGGGGTTATCCTTGACGTCTCAGAAGTTAGGATAGATGACAATGGGTTTGTTACCCTGACCATTCAGCCGGAAATTTCTATTCCTGTACCCATTCAAGTATTGGAAGGCGGAGACTTTGCAGGCATTCAACTTTTTAACATCGACAGAAGGCGGCTGGAAGCATCTCAGCTCAGGTTAAGAGATGGGCAAACCTTTATTATTGCTGGCCTCATTCAAGACAGAGACACTGTTGACGTTCAAAAAGTGCCTTTCCTAGGCGACTTGCCTCTTTTGGGTGCTTTGTTCCGATCTCAGAGTGTGAATAACGAGCGCAATGAGGTGGTCTTCATGCTAACGCCCTACATTATGGATGATAATGTTGCTTTTGGTCTTCCTCCCAATCCGTAAAATTCCCAATCCGTAAAATAGGGTTATGCCGAACTGCCAAGTTTCGTGATATCCTCCCAACACTGATACTACAGGCACAGCGCAGGACCCATAGCTCCCCACACCCCTCATGAGTTAACTCTCGACAGTCCTGAGTTACTGGCTGCATTAGCTTCGGGATCCGTTGAGTTGCATTCAGCAGCTAATGGCTTCTTCAAGTGGCCTGGGATCCACCTCGGGCAACAAGCGCCAATTCCACCTGATTTTCTTGGGGCTGCCCCAGTTGCACCTCCACATCTCGGCCAAAGAAGCCTTGCATTTTTTTCTGGTAGCTTTCCTGCCATTGTTGGAAGGGAACCTTGGGGGAATCGAACAGAAGCACCAAGGTATACCGGCCATCTCGCAGCTCTTCTCTGTACCCTCTCACCTTGGGCAGATCTGCTTCCAGAGGGCCGCGCAGACCCAGAAACTCCAGGGCATCTTCCAGGTGGGCATTAGCCCCGTAGCTATATTTGGTGATATCGGCGCGGACTTGCTTTTGAATTTCCGTGGCCTGCTGGGCGCGGGCTTGGATCACCTCGAGAGAAGGGGCGGCCAGGGCAGGTACCGGCTTGAGTTCCACTACCTTCATGGTTATCCCTCCCAACAGCAAGGGGATCCCGGCAAACAGGCCGATGAGATTGAGGGTGGGATCGTTGTAGTGGGCAAAGCCCCAAGCCGTGGCGGCAACGCCGGCCAGCAACACGAGAGTGCTCAGGGGGAAGGGCAGTTTTTCAAACATACAGGAGAGGAAGAAAGGCCACCTGAAAACCCAGGCTAGCAGGAAAAGCGCCAGCGGTGGACTTAGCCTCCATTGGGATGGATAATCACAAAATGCCCACCTGGTGTGTTGAGGAGTGGTCTGTGGTTCTGTCCAATCTGTCCAAAACCTCTCGTTGCTTGCGCTCGCTGGATCGCAAAGCCCAAGAGCGAGCACCTCTTTTTGAGGCCATCCGCCACTATTGCAGCTTGGACAAAGCTCCTTTTCATACGCCAGGCCACAAACAGGGGCGCGGGATCCCTGCCGACTTGCGGACCTTTTTGGGAGAGAACGTCTTCCGGGCAGATCTGACCGAGCTGCCAGAGGTGGACAACCTCCACGACCCCGATGGCGTGATCCGAGAGGCCCAGGAGCTGGCTGCAGCAGCTTATGGAGCGGATCGCAGTTGGTTTTTGGTCAACGGTTCCACCTGCGGCGTGGAAACGCTGGTGATGGCGGTGTGCGACCCAGGGGACAAGATTCTGCTGCCGCGCAACTGTCACAAGTCGGCCATTGCCGGCGTGATCCTCTCTGGGGCCGTGCCCGTCTACATTGAGCCGGATTTTGACTCGGAGCTGGGCATTGCCCACGGCATCACTCCTGCCGGTCTGGAGCAGGCCCTGGCCGAGCACCCCGACGCCAAAGGTGTGTTGGCGGTCAACCCCACCTACTACGGGGTTTGCTGCGACCTAGAAGCCCTGGCGGCCATTGCCCACGCCCACGGCCTGCCGCTGCTGGTGGATGAGGCCCACGGGCCCCACTTTGGGTTTCATCCGCAATTGCCCATTTCGGCCTTGGAAGCCGGCGCCGATCTGGTGGTGCAGTCCACCCACAAGGTGATCTCCGGCATGACCCAGGCCTCGATGCTGCACCTCAAGGGATCCCGAGTCGATCCCAACCGAGTCCGCAACATCCTGCAGCTGCTGCAGTCCACCAGCCCTAACTACGTGCTCATGATGTCGCTGGACGTGGCGCGGCGGCAGATGGCCCTGGAAGGGGAAGTTCTCCTGGGCCAAGCCCTGGCTTTGGCGGATCAGGCCCGCGCCCGCCTCAACCGTATTTCCGGGATCTTCTGTTTTGGCCCGGAACGCATTGGCTCCACTCCCGGCTTTTTCGATTTGGATCGCACCCGCTTGACCGTGACGGTGTCGGGGCTGGGCCTTTTTGGCTTCGACGCCCATGACTGGGTCAACGATCACTTCCACGTGCAGCCGGAGATGTCCACCCTGCACAACGTGGTCTTTATTGTTAGCCTCGGCAACACCCAGCGGGATATCGACCGGCTGGTGGAGAGCTTTGCGGCTTTGTCGAAGTATGCCCAGGGATCCCCGCCTTCCCTGGCAATGGCCGAGAAACTGCGGCGCCTGGCCGAATTGAAACGCCCCCCCCTCCCGCCCCAACGGCTCTCGCCGCGGCAGGCCTTTTTTGCCCCCATCGAGCGGATCCCTTTTCAAGAAGCTGTGGGCCGCATCTGTGCCGAAATCATTTCCCCCTACCCGCCTGGGATCCCCATTTTGGTGCCTGGCGAAGAGGTGACCCAAGAGGCAGTGGACTATCTGCTGCTGGTGCACGAGGCGGGCGGCTTCATCAACGGCCCCGAAGATGTGCGGCTGCAGACCCTCAAGGTCGTCAAAACCTAGCTCCTCAAGTGCCCGGCTGCGCCGTCTGAGCAGGGGGCAGGGAAGGCAGGGGGTTGGGAGAGCTGCGGCGGTGGCGGACGACCTTCACCCGATCCACCCGCGGCCCTTCCATGCGCGCCACCTGGAACTCCATGTCTTGGTAGGTAAACTTTTCCCCCACGCGCGGGATCTTCTGCAGGTGGTAGATCAAAAAGCCCCCCAGGGTCTGGTAGTCCTCGTGGAGGGGCAAGTTGAGGTGGCAGCGCTCGTTGACCTCTTCAATGTCCAACTGGGCCTGGATGAGGAGGGTATTTTCGTCCAGCTCCTGAATATCCGGCTCCTTCGCCTTGGGATCTGGGCCATCGGAGAGCTTGCCGACGATCTCCTCCACCAGGTCTTGGATGGTGATCAGGCCCGCCGTGCCACCGAACTCATCCACCACCACCACCATCGGCCAGTGGTGCTGCCGCATCTCCGGCAACAGTTCGGCAATCGGCTTGTTCTCCGGCTCAAAGTGGGCCTCGCGGATAAAGGGGGTGATAGGGCTATGCAAATCCAGGGATCCCTTGGCCAGCTCGCCAATGAGCTCCTTGACGTGAATCAGCCCCCGGATGTCGTCCAAAGACTCGCCGTAGACCGGGTAGCGGGAATGCCCTGATTCGGCCACCTCCGCCAGCACCTCCTGGACTGTGGCGGTTTCGGGCACGGCGTCGATGCTGGTGCGCGGGATCATCGCCTCGCTGGCCACTGTCTCGCCAAACTCAAAGATGTTGCTCAACAGCTCCCGCTCCTCCGCCTCGATGTTGCCCGACTCCACCGACGAGGCAATCAGCAGTTGTAGCTCCTCCACCGTCATCGTGCTGTAAAAAGAAGTGGCCTCCGGGATGCGGACGCCAAAAAGCTGCAACAAGCAGCGGGAGGAGAACCGGAGCAGCTCCACGAAAGGGTGCAAAAAGCGGCTCACCAAGCGGTTAAGCCAGGCCAGTTGCAGCGCAATCGGCTCCGAGTAGAGAATGGCCAGAGTTTTCGGGATCAGCTCTCCCACCACAATTTGGAAATAGGTGAGCAGCGAAAACACCACCACCACTGCCACTCCCCGGATAAGGGCGGGATCCACATTCTGAAGCCAAGCCAACTGCCTCAAGGCCAAAAACAGCGTCGGCGCAACCTGGGTGGCCCCGATCCAGCCCAACAGGACGCTGGCTAGGGTGATGCCCAATTGGGCGGTGGAGAGGGCATACTCCAACTGTTCCTGGGCCTTTTGCACAATCCCCGCCTGGCGGTTCCCTTCGCTGGCCAGCTGCACCATGCGGGAGCGCCGCGCCGACACCAAGGAAAACTCCACCGCCACAAAAAAAGCGTTGATGAGGAGAAGGGCGATAACCCAGAGGAGACTGAGAGACGCCTCTCCCCAAGAGAACTCAGGGCTGGGGGCCGAGGCTAAAGGAGGGTCGTCCATCAGGGGGAGCAGCAAGACGGATAGAGAGCATTTTAGCCCAGACCGACTCGACCACCTGCCCCTGGCCAGCAGTTAAACTGGCCTCAGCCATCGGGCGGCTATTATGCGAACACCTTCCCCCTGCCCAAATGAACGGGATCCCCAGCTTTTGCAGTTCTCAAGATTGCTACTTTTTCATCAAGCATTCATCAAGCAGTGGCAACTACCGCTTTTTCCGGCAACGCTTACCCCAGTTCGTGCAGTCATCGATATCGACAACATCGCCGCTAGTGGCGTCGATCTTGACTTCAACATCGTTGGTGAATTTTACTTCCCAAACTAAGCGCCCATCTTCGCGCTCCAACTCAACTTCTTTGATCACAGCATTGGGAACAGCAGATCGAGCAATCTGAATCGCTTCTTCAATGCGGACGGCTGGAGCAGGAGATTGAGCAAAAGCTGCCTCTGTGCTTTCGCCTACCCCTAGCATCGGGCTGCTGAGGGGCAAAACGCCCAGCAAAAGCAAGGAAGCAACAGAAGGTTTTGAAAGCTTCATTTCCAACTGTTTGAGTAACCACATTCTTACCCTACCACCCTCGGGGTGAAAGAAGCCTTGCCAAAAAGAGCATTGTTGCCTTCGCAAGGGGAGTGGGCTCCTTGCGTCATAGGGTGTAGTTCGTCAGCCCCTCGTAGATTAGAAGCTATTTGCCGCCGCAGCCCTCGCAGAAATGGACTGGCTAAAAAACCCTGCGGTGCATATATCTTCCCGAGTGCTGCCGGCGCTGCCTCCATCGGTGATAATATTCCTACTCTTACATCTTTTCCCACCGCAGTAGGTGCCGACCATGCCCGATTTTCTGCCCTACGCCTACTTTCAGGGCCAGATCGTCCCCTTTGCCGAGGCGAAGATCTCCATTGCCACCCATGCTCTGCACTACGGGACGGCAGCGTTTGGCGGCCTGCGCGGGATCCCCGATCCGCAAAATCCGGATCAAGTGCTGGTGTTTCGCCTGGATCGCCACTGCCGACGGCTAAGCCAAAGTGCTCGCCTACTCTGCTTCGATTTGCCTGCGGAGAAGATCGAGCAGGTCATTGTGGAGCTGATCCGGAAAAACCGCCCTTCCACCTCTTTCTACATCCGCCCCTTGGTGTATACCTCCGACCTGGGCATCTCACCGCGGCTGCACAACATCGAGAAAGACTTCTTCGTGTACGGGTTGGAATTGGGAGACTACCTCTCGCCGGAAGGGGTAAGTTGCCGCATCAGCTCATGGGCCCGCCAGGAGGATCGCAGCCTACCGCTGCGGGGCAAGATCACTGGTGCCTACATTACCTCCTCCCTGGCCAAGACCGAGGCAGTACAGTCTGGCTTCGACGAAGCTATCTTAATCAGCTCCCAGGGCAAAGTGAGCGAAGCCTCGGGCATGAACATCTTCATCGTGCGCAACGGCGTGCTGATTACCCCCAGCTTCGACCAGGACATCCTAGAAGGGATCACCCGCGACAGCGTCCTCACCCTGGCCCGTGATCTGGGGATCCCTACCCAAGAACGGCCCGTTGACAAATCGGAGCTATTGATTGCTGACGAGGCCTTTTTAACCGGCACTGCTGCCAAGATCACCCCCATTCGCCAGATCGAGCAGTACGTCCTGCCCCCCTCCCGCCCCATCACCGAGCAGTTGCGGCAGAAGCTGACGGCAATTACCGAAAATCGGGATCCCGTCTATGCCCATTGGGTGAAGGTGATCCCTCTGAAAGAAAGCTAGTCCCTAGTCGAGGGGAGAAGCGTCATTATTAAACTGAGCACTCTAGATGGGTAGAGAGGGATCCCTTGCACGAGATTTCCATCACCTGGGCCGACTACCACCGCAAAATCGAAGAGCTGGCCGTCAAGGTTTACGAAAGCGGCTGGGAGTTTAACCAAATTGTCTGCATCGCCAAAGGGGGGCTGCGCATTGGCGACACTCTGGCCCGCCTATTCGATCTCCCTCTAGCAATTCTTGCCGCTTCTTCCTACTCCGGCCCTGGCAATCGCCAGCGAGGGCAGCTAATTTTCTCGCGGGATTTGGCCATGACCACCGCCAACCTGGGCAGCCACGTGTTGTTGGTGGACGACTTAGTCGACTCCGGCATGACCCTGAAGCGGGCCGTCCACTGGCTCAAACACCACTACGGCTTCTACATCGAGGAAATCCGCACCGGTGTACTCTGGTACAAAGCAGCCTCCATCTATCAACCGGATTACTATGTGGACTATTTGCCCGATAACCCTTGGATTCACCAGCCCTTCGAACCCTACGAGCAGATGACACCCAAGCAGCTAATGGAGTCCCTGCGCTCTTTGGGTTAAACTGCAAATCTAACTCCTGAGTAAGCTTTTAGATCGACAAGCAGCTCAATACACCGTATTCCGGTTGCTGAAGTTGCACCCCTACTTAGTTGCAACTACATTTAGGCTAACTGGTTCCCCGAGAAAGACCATATCGCTGCAATCATTGAACAGCCCAAATCTGTCCACCTTTCGAATAACCCTGAAACCTACCTGAGCAAGTAAAGCAAATAAGTATTCCCACGAGAAGCCAACTTTATAGTAGTTTTGCTCATCTACTTGGTCACCAAACATCATACGCATAATGCGAAACCTCTGCTCTAAAGAAACTTCATCCTTCAGATAAAGACGGCAGAGAGTAGGCATATCTGGGACACTGATCATCAACTGGCCCCCAAAGCGCAAAACCCGGTGCCACTCTTTGAGAGCAGTAGGTAGTTCACGTGTGTAGTTAAAGCGCTGCAGAATATAGGGAGCGTAGATGGCTTCTATAGAGTTATCTTCAAATTGACTGAGATCAATGGCGCTTCCAACATAATCCACATGGTCTCCTACCTGACGATCTAGAATCTTCCAGTCTGGATGAGGCTGCTTACCTCCAATATGAAGACGAATAGACTCAGCAGGCTTGGGCTCAGCTTGGCAATCTTCTAGAGGAGGAATAGATTGAATAAGTTGATGCTCATAAGCTAGCTCGAAGAAAACTCTCTCCATGGCTTTAGCCAACCGCTTTGGATCCCATACTATTGATCTGTGATATGAATCTCGAATAGTTTGCTTAGCTTTAGCCAAGCGTTCTGGATTATTGCCTAGCTGGATCCCACGCTCAATAAACTCCTCCACCGACCAGGTGATGCAATCCTCGAGGCCAACATTTTTCAGCAGGCTGTAACTCATTCGGCCATAGTAATGCCTGCCCACTAGGGTAAGGACTGGCACACCCATATAGAGAGCTTCCATGGTGTGGGTTGCACCTGTGTAGGGGAAGGTGTCCAGAACGAGATCCACTAAGGCTAGTTGGCCACGATGCTCTTCCACACTGCTGGCTTGAGCAAGAAATCGGACGCGATCGAGAACGCCCAGCTCTTTGGCTCTTTCCTGGTAGTGTCTAATAACCGTAGCAATTTCTCCTGATCCTTTGACAATCAAAACTCCGTTGGGAACGGCCTTTAAGATTTGCAGGTGAGCGTCGATACATTTAGGAGTACGCTTGTAAGCGCTGGCCGCAGTTAGAAAAACAACGTTTTTCGGTTCTATCCTCAGACTGGTTTTAAAGTCTACCTCATTGGCAGCAACAACGTCCAGATGATCAACGGCACAGTAGCTGGGCAAACGAATAATTCTTTCATGGTAGTCGGCTTGGGCATCCTCAGGAAGGATATAGGGATCGGCAAAGAAGTAGTCAAATTCTGGCAAACCGACAGCGTCTCCGCCAAGCCAACCGGTTTGGATGGGAGCAGACCGCAAGGCTGCTACAATATTGGCGTCATGGCTGGTAATCGAGTCCATAAAGATCATAATATCAATACGATCCTCACGAGCTTGAGCAGCCACTTGAGCTGGCTTAGTTCCTTCGGGGAAAAAGCGAAAATGAAGATTTTCATGAGAGCGAAACTTTTGATACATGTTGTCACGGCTAGCCATCTCTTCGCTTTTCCAGCCTTGGTAGTAGTAATAAATCACGTCTACCAAAGAGCGGGGTAGATTTCTTAGAGTAGCCTCGCTGAGGAAGCCAACCGAGTGTCGCTGGAAGCAGCTACCCAGAAAGCCTACCCTGAGCTTGCGGTTAGCTCTACCAGATCCGCAGTAATTCTGCTGGTTCTTTTGCCAACACTCTGACCAAAGAAAATCTCTCTGAGACGCCATTAGGCTCAGGCAATCGTTGAAGATCCTACCACCAATTTGCTGGTAACGTCGGATCAAAGAGCGATCATCCGTTAGATAGCTCCAGCAAAAGCAAACTCGGAATAGAATGGCTTTGGCAATTGTTAGACACTCATATAAGTTCTCATCATTGACTTTCAGGGACTCTAGGTCAACTTTCCTTGAAGAAATTAAGCTTATAATTTCCTGGATAACAAAGTTTACTCGTTCTGGCTGGGCAGCATGAATCAGCTTTTCCATGGATTCTGAGAGAAGGGATAAGCGGAGAGCAAAGCTCTCTTGCGCCTGTGAGCTCTCCGCGGCTGCAAGAAGAGCTTCTCCCAGGATGGAATATCCGTCGCTAGTGGAGTTCTGGAAGAAGGCGCGAGCTGCCCTCTGAAAAAAGTCACCAATTAAGTCCTCTATCGTCCACAAACCTTCATAGCGTTTCGCCTGCTCGGGATCCACCGCATTGGCTAGCTGGGCTAGGAAAGCAGCAAATCCAGATTTTTGTTCCTCCAGAAGAAGGGCTTGTAAAGCTGTGGCTACCTCGAAAAACAAATCCAGGTAGCCGTCATCCCATAGCCGCGCGAGCAATTCAGTAAGGAGTGGCTCTTGAGTAATGTCTAGGCTCTCTTCGCCTCCTAGGCTATCCAGTAAGGCTTGTCCATAGAAGCTCACTGCCAGCTCGTCCTGGGCCTGCAGAGCCCGCATCAGCAAAACTTGGGCATTGTCCCGCCGGCTTGGATCCAGCTCAAAGGCCATCTCCCGCAGCTTCAGACAAACCTGGAGACGCTGCTGTGGCTCCTGTGTGGGACTGGTTTCCAGACGAGCAGCAAGGGATAGCAACAAATCCAGGACTTTCTCCTGGGACAGGATCCCTGCTCTCACCAGTGGCGTGTAGAGCTGGTAGGCAAGGTTCAGCCGGTTGGCAACCAAGGCCTGCTCCAGCGCCGATAGGGTGATTGCCTCTGGCTCAGAGGGAGAAGCCGACTCATCAGCCAATGAAGATGAGGGGAGGTCACAGAAGCCCCGCAAAAACTCCCGCCAACCCTTTGCGTCTTGCTCTCGGTAGAAAGCCACCAGCCACTCTGCAAAGGCATTGGGAGCCTGCTGAAGCAGTTGCCTAGCTTCCAGAATCCGGGCTTGCAGCGTAGGGTTCATGGGTGGGAAGGAGATCACTAGTCCTAGTTTGCCCCGCTGCAGCCAGCTCAGCTAGACCACCGGTTTTTGAGCTGCCCCTAGCAGAGATCCGCAATCGCACTCCGTGGGAGGGGACTGTTATGAACTGCCCGCCAGCGGGGTAAGTTAATAGCGGCAGGTAACCTGCACGGTTAACTCTCTAAGTTGTCAAAGGATCGAGTATCATGAGCGCGAAGTCTCGTCAGTCTCTGTTGCGGGCCAAGCTGGCTCAGCATATCCTCTCTGCGTCTAAGGGCTTCACCCTGATTGAGCTGTTGGTGGTGATTGTAATTGTGGGTGTGCTGTCTGCGGTGGCGATCCCGCAGTTCCTGAACCAGGTGCGCCGCTCCCGCACTGCTGAAGCTCAAGCAGCTCTCACGGCAGTGGGTCGTGGTTCTGAAGTCTATCGCCTAGATGTTGGCGTGTACCCGGACAGCTACACCAGAATTGAGTTCGGATGTCCTACCACTAGTGGGGCTGATTCCTGCGGCGCCAGGGGTGATAAATTCATGAACGACCCGTGGAGCGCTCCCAACTACCAGACGCCAGTGGCCAGTGAGGTTGTTAGTACTTCACCTCAAGGGATGCGCTGGGACACCACTGCTGTCACAGGTGCAAGCCGCTACCTTACCGCTTCCGGCAGCCAAATTGAATGCACCATTGGCCTGGGATCCAAAGAGAAGTCCGTAGCCACTCTCTCCACCTTCGTAGGCAAGAGCTGTAACGTGTTTGACTAATTTCTGCTGGTTCCACTGTTTGTTTGGCTCCCTTCGGGGAGCTTTTTTAGTGCTTTGGGGCAACCTGAGATTCTCACGGGGTAAGTACAGTCGCTAGTAACTGGGAAGGATGGCAGATGCGGGTGAGGATACCCTCTTCTATCAAGCTCTGGTTAATCATGGAGTTGCTGTAGAGTATGAACTTTTGGTAAAGAGCCACCATTTGATTGATATCTCCTGAGCAGTAGGCATCCCTTGAGGCCAAGTGAAAGGGAACTCGAATGGGATTTGACTTTGAGCGCCACCAGTAGTCGGGAAAGTTTCCCAGTTGGGCGTATTTTTTATAGTAGTTCTGGAATCCGCAGTTCAAGTAGTGCAAAATAGAGGGAGACGACGTTACTAGAGTATGATCCCCTGGAATATCAAAGCTATGTACGCTGTTAGGCAGAAGAGAGGGATAGATCCGAGCTGCTGACTTTCCATTCTGGTAAGCCAAAAAGTATTGACTCTTACTAGAGATCTTCTGAAACTGGGTATAGAATCCGGGATCCAAAATAGCAGGGTTTCTCTTAAATAAAGTGACCTCGCGGAAGTACAGCCTGTTAAGGGCTCAAGGGGTACAATAGCAGCACTTAGCAAACCAACTTCGGAAGGAGGATGGATTGATCAGTAGTAAAGAAGTCTTCACTATCTGCTCCATGCTATA
>NZ_AUMZ01000001.1:688615-716703 GCF_002760375.1 Synechococcus sp. 60AY4M2 | reverse complement strand
TCACTCGGGACGAGGCGCACATCTTGTACAACACTGCACTTGAGTTCAAAGGAAAAAACGCCCTAGAAATTGGCTGCTGGCTAGGCTGGTCAACCGCTCACTTGGCAGCAGGAGGAGTTGCCCTTGATGTGGTGGATCCTGCTCTGGCTGATCCTCAAGTCTATGCAAGCGTTGATCAGTCTCTCCGCTCAGCTGGAGTCCGCTCCAACGTCAGCCTCTACCCTGGCTATAGCCCAGCAAAGGTAGAGGAGATCGCCAAGACAGAGAATCGCCGCTGGTCTCTGATTTTCATCGATGGAGACCACACCTCACCAGCCCCCTTGCAAGATGCTCAGGTAGCGGAGCGATATGCTGCCGAGGATGCCTTAATCCTGTTCCATGATCTGGCCTCGCCAGATGTAGCCGAAGGTCTGAATTATTTGAGAGACAAAGGCTGGAACACGATGATTTACCAGACCATGCAAATCATGGGAGTGGCTTGGCGAGGCAATGTTAAGCCTGTTGAGCACATTCCAGACCCTGCTGTCAATTGGACTCTGCCAGAGCACCTCAAAGACTACCCAGTCTGTAATCTTGAGCTGTCTAAGGTTCTAGAGAAAGTTAAGCCTTTTACCTTGATGAGCTTCGAGCGTCTTTGGAACCTCTATTTGCTAGCAAAGCGAGTTTGCGAAGAAGATATTCCTGGGAACTTTGTTGAGTGCGGTGTTTGTAGAGGCGGAAGCTCAGCTTTGCTGGCCTGGGTGATTAAGAACTACAGCCGCCGGCCCCGCAAGCTGTATGTCTTTGATACCTTCTCAGGGATGCCTGAGCCAACAGTAGATACAGATTACCGAGGGGTTGCTGCCAACGAAGCGGGCTTTGGAGCAAGCACTTTGGCAGCACCAGTTTCAGAGAACCTGGAGGTCATTGCCAGGGAACTGGGGGTCTGGGATCTCATTGTCCCTGTGCCAGGGCTTTTTGCTGACACCTTGCCTGTTTATCGAGAGCAGGTGAGCGAGATTGCCTTGCTGCATGCAGATGCAGACTGGTATCAGTCGACGATGGATATTTTCCGTCATCTCTACCATCAAGTTAACCCCAGGGGGTTTATCCAAGTTGATGACTACCAAGACTGGCAAGGGTGTGCAAAGGCTGTCCATGACTTTGAGCAGGAGCTTGGAGTTTTCTTCCGGCTACACAGTGTAGCTGAGCCATATGGCTGGAAGCCAGATAGCCTAGAGGTTCAGGGTTGGCCTAGTGCTGTATGGTTAAGTCCCTCTGAGAACTGGCTGGTAATTACAGATGGTTTGATACAAACCTTCAAACCAGAAGGGATCCGCCTGAGCAAGATCAACGTGGGCCTTTTCCCCTACTGGGAAATGGAGACAGAGCAGCTTATCCAAGAACTGGAGGGCTTGCTGGAGCCAATTCTGCGCAGTCCTCAGCCAGAAGACTATGCTCTGATCTTCCTAGGGGATCCGGATCCGCAACTGGCCAATCAAACTCTGGAGATAGCTGCAGGCAACATAGCTCTCAGGCTCATGGAAGAGGGGTTAGAGCTCAGTAGAGAGCCGTTCTGTTCAGTGGTAGCTGGCTTGAACCCCTATCAATGGGAGAGACTCATTCCCCAACTCAACTATCGCTATCCCTTGAAGCGGGAGCGCTTTCCCAAGGGATTACGGCCTGCTATTCAAAAGCTACCTGTGTTGCTGTTGGCCTCCTAGGGAGCCATCTGTTGTCTTGAGTTACTTGGCTGTCTACAGGGCGTCTGGATCTACCCCTAGCTCTCGTAGCTTCCGGGCCAGGCGCCCTGCCCGTTGTTCGGCCTGCTCAGCCCTTTGCCGCTCCAGTTCGGCCTCAGTGGGTACCAGTTCCCCAGCAGCAGTGGCCCAGCGAATCCAGGTGGCCTCGATGTCCCGAAACTTGCCCTCCCACTTTACTAGGTACAATCCCAAAACCTCGCTCGGCAAGCAACCCTCTGCATCCTCTTGAATTGGCTCATAGCGGCCGCCCCTTAGCCGAAACCCCGCCCAGTCCTCTGGCTCAAACGGGTCAAACCAAAAGTACTCCGGCACCCGGATAATCTGCTCATAAAGTTGCTTTTTGCTTGTCTTGTCCTCCTGGGCAGTGCTGGGAGAAAGAAGCTCAATCACCACGTCCGGCCCTTTGCCCTGCTCCCAAATCACCCAGCTTTTGCGCTCGCCTTTAGGCACGCCCAACACCACAAAATAATCCGGCCCTTTGAAATTGCGGCCGCGGGTCTGCTCCAAGCTGTAGTAGAGAAACATATTGCCACCGACAAAGCCATCAGGGCGCTGCTGCAGCCAGGTTTGGGTAGTGGAGATGAGCAAGTCCATCTGGCACCTGTGCCGCCAGCTTTCCATAGGTTCGCTGTCGTCGTAGGGGAGCTCGTCTTGGGTGGGGGGCAACTCGGGTAGATAAACCGGATCCAGCACCTCAGTAATTGGGTTCGGGTTAGTCATTGCCAGTTCTCCTCTCTTTACCCTTACAAGGTATCGGGATCCACCCCCAGCTCCCGCAGCTTCTGGGCCAGGCGCTCTGCCCGCTGCCGCTCTTGCTCAGCCCGTTGGCGTTCGATTTTCTCTGCTTCCTCAGGAGTAGGCACCAGCTCACCATTGGGGAAGAAGTACCGAAGCTGCTGGTTGTGAATCCCCAGGTACAATCCCAGCACCCCGCTCCACCGCCACCCCTCCTTTGTGAGCGGAATCTCCTCGTATTTCTCCCCCCTTAGCCGCAAACCCATGAACTCCAGGGTCTCAGGAGAAAAATAGAAGTACTCTGGAGTTCTGAAAATCCTCTGGTACAGCTCCCGCTTCTCCTCTCGATCCACTTTGGCTGTGGACTCGGAGAGCAGCTCAACAATCAAGTCTGGATATTTCCCCCCTTCTTCCCACACCACCCAAGAAGGGCGGGGGCGGTTTTCTACCCCTTTGACCAAAAACAGATCTGGGCCGTGGCAGTCTTTGGTTTTGAGTTGGTCGCGGCTGTAGTAAACGGTAAGGTTCCAAGACAGGAAGTAGTCGTTGCGATCCTGCCAGATGCGGGTGAGGCAGCTCACCAGAATTAGAAGCTGCAAGGCGTGGAGAGAGTGTTCCATTTCGGGCTCATCGCTGAGCAGCCCCTGGGCCGAAGGCATGAGCTCTGCCAGTTGCTCGCGGGTGAGGGGAGTGATTTCCTGCAGTTTCTCTTGGGCCTAGCATCTTTGCGTTGGGGGCAAGCAAGTGAATTAGCCATCGGCAGGGATCCCCATCTATGTCCCACTGCTCTGCTCCAGCTTGGCCACACGAGCTTCCAGCTTGCGCAAGGTACGTTGCAGCTCGGGCAAGTGCCGCTGGACGGCCATGCTCTTGCGCCATTCGGCAATAGGCTGATGGGGGTAGCCGGCCACCGTTTGACCAGCAGGGATATCGCTGGTGACGCCTGTTTGGGCGGCTACACGCACGCCATCGCCGATGTGAAGATGCCCAGCCAAGCCACATTGCCCAGCCAAGATGACGTGGTGGCCCAATTGGGTGCTGCCGGCAATGCCCACCTGAGCCACGATCAAGCAGTGGGATCCCGTCTTCACGCCGTGGCCAATCTGCACTAGGTTGTCAATCTTGGTGCCCCGGCCAATGCGGGTCTCGCCAACAGCGGCCCGGTCGATGGTGGTGTTGCTGCCCACCTCTACGCCGTCTTCCAGCACCACCCGGCCTGCCTGCAGCATGCGCCGCCAGGAGCCATCGGGGAGGGGAATGTGGCCAAAGCCGTCGTCGCCAATGACCGCGCCGCTGTGGATGAGGCAGTCGTCGCCAATTTCGGTGCGCTCGTGAATGACGCAGTTGGCGAAAAGCTGACACCGGGATCCAATCCGCACGTGGGGGTAGATGGTTACGTTGGGGTGGATTTGGGTGTAGTCGCCAATTTTCACCCCTTCCATCACCACCACATGGGGCCCAATGGCTACCCCCTCCCCCAACTCCACGCTGGGATCAATCACGGCGGTGGGATGGATCCCAACAGGCAAGCGATAGGGCTGGTAAAACAGCTCGATGGCCTGGGCAAAGAGCAGACGGGGATCCTTCCCTCGCAGGCAAGCAATGGGGCGGGGCAGAACCAGCGATTCCTCCACAATGACGGCGCTGGCTTGGGTCTGCTCCAGCAAGGGTAGGTAGCGGGCTTCACTGAGAAAACTCAGCTCTCCTGGGCGCGCCTCTGCGAGGCTAGCCACGCCGTGAATTTCTAGGTTGGGATCTCCCTCGTAGGGGCATCCCAATTTTTGGGCGATCTCCTGTAGCTGCATTGGGCTTGAGATCCTCTACGATTGCAGCAGCCGCACATCCATCACGGTTCCACGCAAGTTGTAGCTAAAGGTCTCGAGCTCCAGGGGAACGCCGACTTTGACGCGGTTGTTGCCTAGGACAACGCCATTTTCTGTCCGCTGGCCCCGTCCCCGCAAGGTAAACACCAGATCAAAGCGGTAGGGCTCTGGGTCAGGCAAGTTCTCAACCCGTCCATCGGGAAAAACCACCGGCACAGTGCGGCTGACATTTTCCACCCGCACCACCTCCACCTGGCCGTAGGGTTGGTTGCGGATGATCAAGTCAGCCTTCTGACCTACTTGAAAAGGTTCCAGGGATCGGCTGCTGACTCCCCGCACAATCATATCCACTTCCACCGGCAGCGTGGGGCCACCCCCCACCTGGACGACGCTGCCCACCTGCCGCCCGGGGAAAAACAGGACAGCCACAATCGCCGCTACTACAATGGCCAGCGCCCCCAGATCCAGAAGGCTGACCTTCCCCAGCAGACGCCCCCGTTCATCGATGAGCCGCATGGCCACTTCTCTTCCAACACCCTGCTTTATTGTAGGGTGCTCTCCTAACTGGGAAACATGGTCATCGGCCAAGTGCAGCCACCCGCGCGCTCACCGCTAGGTAACCAGTGGCAGCCAACTGGCAAAGAAGTGGAGCTGACGGGAGTCGAACCCGTGTCCGAGATGGGTACTGGGGGTTCACTCCTTCACAGGCTTAGCCTCTCTGACCCTCAAGGCAGGGATCGCCGTTTAGATCCCGGCGATGGGAGTTCTCCGCCTAAGCTTCGGCTCTCCCTCGACGGAGCCGGAGAAGAGAGCTGCACCCGTTGGGGTTGTGACCCGCCCACTTAACGGGGTCGTGGGAGGATCCTCGAGCTCAGACTTCTCTTACTGAGCCTTAGGCAGCCAGAGCAGCTGCTTTACGAGCAAAAGGTACGACGTTGTTCGCACCTACTTTGTTGAGCCTAGTGGTAACGGGATAAGCTCAAGCCCGACCTGCATCATGAACCCTTGTTCGCCACCCCGTCGAAACCGTTACAGCCCCGGGGTTAGCTTACATCTAGACTAGCAAAACTCTCGGGGATCCGGCTAGAGTCTTTGCGAATGTGACAAAAGTCCTGCTATCATAACGAAAGTGTAAACTCGGGTCGGTAGCTCAGCGGTAGAGCACTCGGCTTTTAACCGATTGGCCCAGGGTTCGAATCCCTGCCGACCCAGCTTGCGATACCCTCTCCCCCCGGCCTGGCCTAGGCTAGGATTCCAGGAGGCAGGTGGGAAAGGCGAGGTGGCCGTTCTTACGTGGCAAGACCTAGGCAAAGAGGGGGAGGTCAAGCTATTACTGGCGCCGTGCGTGGAGGAGGCGCTAGCGAGCCTGGCGGAGGAGGCTAAAACTCGAGAGACGGTCTTTGTCTCCAAGCTTTGGCACCGAATTCCTGCCCAGGATGCCATCCTCGATGAGTGTCTGCAAGTGCTGGCGAGGGTAGCCCTATCCCTCTGGCCTTATTGGTATGGGGAAAAGTTTGAGCCGGGCACAACGGCAGAGGCTCAGGCTCACAATCGTCTCCGCGCCCAAGAGCTACCAGCAAAACAGGATCCCACCATTGCCAACGCCTGGCTCAAGGCGGCCATGCACTTGTGCCAACAGCAACGCCTGCCTCTGCTGCCAGGGATCCAGCGGGCGATCCAGGTGCAGCAACTGGCCAAGGCCATTGCCCCTCGCGAGCTGACCTTGGCTTTGGCAACCGACGAGACAGAGCCGGCGCCCAGCTACTTACTCGGCTTGGCCAAGGCAGCTATCTGGTTGGCTGACAACAGTCAGGCACGGCTGGTGCTGGTGGTGCCGAGCGCTTTGACTGATCACCCCGAATTGGCCTCCGTGAGCTACGGTGCCATTCGACTGCCGCTTCCTGAGAGGCTAAAGGAGTTCGACAGCTCGGTGCAGGTGGTGGTGGGTTACAAGGGATCCCCTCACCCCTTCAGTCCCGCTGAGAGAAAGCTGGCCGACCGGGTGGCAGCAGATGCGCAGTTAAAGAATTTGCTGGAATTCAACCAAACTGTACAGAGTGTTAACGGACGCGCTTTCCGAGCGGATCTGCTTTGGCGGGAGGGTAAGGTGGTAGTGGAAGTGGATGGGCCAGAGCACCGCGAGCCAAACCACTACTACCAGGATCGCCTGCGGGACTACGAGTTGCTCATCTCCGGCTACTTGGTGTTGCGGATTCCCAATGAGCTGGTGATGTCCGACTGCGAGCGGGCGGTGGAGATGATCCGCAAGGTGGTTCAATTGCAACAGAGCCGGCTTTGAGGCAGGGCTGGAGGTTGGGGAAATGAGCGATTTGTTGCCCAAAAGCGAAATCTTGCTCTGGAAGCTCCTGCTAACAGGGGAAGAACCGACCAAGTCGCAAGTGAAGCCAAAGCATAGGGCCAAAGAGCTCAAGCTGTTGGAGGAAAAGGGCCTCATTGAATGCAAGACTGTAGTCGAAAAGGGAAGGAGGATAACCCGGCTTGTGCTGACTGACAAGGCCTGGGACTGGGCTTCTACCACACCTCCAACGGCCATTGCCCGTTCCAAGTCGCCAGAGGCAGCAGCCGTTTTGCAAAAGGCGTTGGCAACCCTAGTGGATTACGCACAGCGGGAGAACGTTCCCTTGGCGCGGATTCTAGGCCTACGGCCGAGTAGCGCGAACAGACCCTCTCTCGGTGGAGCAGCCCCTGTTCCTACTGGGCAAACGCAGCCCTGGGAAGTTAGCGAAGGGGAGGTTGATCCTAACTTCCTCGAGAAGGTCTTTCGCACCTGCGAGGAGATGGGAGGGCGCTACTACCTAGTCTACTTATCCGACTTGCGCAAAAGATTTCCCGATGTTCCCTCCTGGCTATTGGATCAGGCGCTCCTGACTTTGCACGACCAAGCCAAGATAGTGCTGATGAACCTGGACGATCCTCTGTCCATTACTCCTGAAATCAAAGCCGCCGCTATTAACCTGTACGGCTACGACAAGCACGTTCTTCGTGTTAGGAACTAGCCATGACTTCCAAGGAAAGTACCTCTTTCTCAATCAACCAACAAAAAGCTCTAGAAGCCCTCAAGGAGGTTGATTTTGATTGGACAGTTCATCTTAGAAAAATCTGGCAACCTCCGGATTTTGACGTTCCTGAGCTTAACTGGGATGTCAGGGAGCAGCTATTCAGCCGGCTGGAGAAGTTAATCCAATCTCCCCAGATGGAGACACCCTTTGGAATCCCTGTGCTTGGCGATGGTGGCTCTGGCAAAACCCACCTTCTCAGGGTCTTAAGACAGCGCTGCTTTGAAAAAGGGGTGGGATTTGTCCTAGTGGACATGACCGATGTGAAAGACTTTTGGGAAACCGTAATCCAGGGCTACCTCACCTCTCTGCTTCAGGAAGAGCCTGATGGCACTAGCCAGCTCCAAAAAATTCTCGATCTGGTCTTTCTGAGAGCTCTCTCTACTCCCAAGCAGGCGAAGGAGATCGCCAGTTTTTCCCACGAATCTTTGCTCGACGTCATTAGACAAACTCTGCAATGGCTATTCACTCAAGATCGCAAGCACACCATCAAGTACCAAGATTGTGTACGAGCTGCCATTCTAGCTAATTCGAATGATTTTTCACTGGCGTCAATAGGTACTAGCTGGATACAGGGCCTAGGTGTGGAATCAGAGGTTGCCCGACAATTCGGTTTTACCAACGCCAGCTTAAATCCTAGTCAAGTTGTTGCAGGGCTTTCTTGGCTGATGAGCCTAAGGGGACTCACTGTAGTTGCTTTGGATCAGTTAGATCCCATTCTTGTGCAATCTCAAACAAGTCCTAGTCCTTCGTCATCCTTGCAGGAGCTCTCGCCAGAGACAGAAAGAGAAGCTTCCCAAAACATCACTCATAACATCGCAGGTGGCCTCATTGGGCTACGGGACTGCCTCTCCCGATCCCTTGTCATCATCTCTTGCCTAAACCAGTCTTGGGAAATTCTAACGAAAACAGCTGTTCAAACCTTTACAGGACGCTTTGAGCCGCCTTTAACTTTGAGGCCTCTTCCTCGGGACAGTGTCGCTGTCGCTGAGGGAGTTGTTGTTCCTCGCCTGCAGGCTGCCTACCACAAGGTGGGCTTTATCCCTCCCTATCCTTCCTACCCGTTTAAGCCGGAGTTCTTCCAGCAGAGTATCTATCCTCGGCAGCTCCTCCAGAAATGTCATGAGCACAGGGAGCAATGCCTACGGGAAGGGAGAGTTACCGAGTTAGGTGTCCCAAGTTCTGCTCCTATCACTCCAAGTCCCCCTCCACTGAAGGAACTAGATCGAATCTTTGAGGAGGCCAAGCAAAAGGTTGATATTTCCCCGTATTTACAGGAAAACGAGAACGAGATATGGAAAGAGCCCCTAGCTTCTCTGTGCAAATTTCTCGTCTCGCAGGAAAAGTTGCCGGCTAGTATTGGCAGCCAAGTGGAAACTGACTTCCCTGGATCCAGAGGTTTCTCGCCTCTGCATTCTCGCTTGCGGCTAATCTTCTACGAGGCAAACGAGCGGGAAAGGCACCTTTGTTTTACAGCTATTCAATCAACTAATCCTAGATCTTTCCAAACTCGCTTAGTAGCTGCTAGAACGGCAGCCGGGATCGACGCGGCCCTGCGATTTCGCAAGTTGGTAGTGGTGCGCACTACCTCCCTACCAGGAGGCGAACGTACTCAGAAACTGTGGCAAAAGTTCCTTGAGGAGGGTGGGATCCACTGGCGGCCCAGTGAAAGGGAAATCAGGGTTCTGCTGGCCCTGGAGCAGCTCCAATCCAGACCCGGTTTTACGGACTGGCTGGCCGAGCGGCAGCCCCTTGCCCAACTGGCAGCCGCCGAGCCGGATTCGGGTCTGGCCAAGCTCCTCGCCTGGCTGAAGGAAGGGATCCCTGCGCAGGAAACTCCAAAAGTTGAGCCTGCCAAAAAAGGGGATTTCTCACTTTCTAGGGTAGAGAACGGCAAGGCCCCTCAAGCCAAGCAGGATCTGCACCTAACGGGTTTGTTTGTCGGACGACGCTGGATAGCCAACCGGGAGGGTGAGCCAGTTTTTCTGCCCATCGAGGAGCTGGTGCGGCACACTGTGATTTTGGCTGGCAGCGGCTCGGGGAAAACGGTGCTCTTGAGGCGAATGGTGGAAGAGGCAGCCTTGCAGGGGATCCCTTCCATCGTCATCGATGCAGCCAACGACTTGGCCCGGCTGGGGGATCCCTGGCCTGCCGCTCCCGAGGGCTGGACAGAGGAGGATCAAGCCAAGGCAGAGCGCTACTTTGCCCAAACCGAGGTGGTGGTTTGGACCCCTGGGCTGGCGGCGGGCAACCCCCTCACCCTTGCCCCCCTGCCGGACTTTGCTGCGCTGGCCGGTGATCCCGAAGAGCTGGAGCAAGCCGTCGACATGGCCTGGGGCGCCCTCCAGGAGATCGTGGCCCCCGGCAAGACCGTCAGCGACGAGCTGAAGCGGGGGGTTCTTAAGGCAGCTTTGAAATACTTTGCCACCCACCAGCCGGGATCTCTAGCTGACTTTGCCGAGTTCCTTGCGGACCTGCCTCCGGAAGCAGGAGCTGGTATCAGCAAGGCGCCGCAACTGGCGCTGCAGATGGCTAATCTCCTCAAGGCTGCCATGGTTAACAACAAGTTGCTCCATCAACAGGGGATGGCGTTGGATCCGGCCATCTTGTTGGGGCTGGGCTCAGACTACGGCAAAACCCGGGTGTCGGTTGTCAACTTGGTGGGCCTTCCCACCCTGGGGGAACAGCAGCAATTTCTCAATCAACTGGCCATGGCGCTGTTTACCTGGATCAAGAAAAACCCCGCCCCGCCGGAAGCGCCAGTGCGCGGGCTGCTGGTCATCGACGAGGCCAAAGACTTTGTGCCCTCCCAGGGGACTACCCCCTGCAAGCAGAGCCTGCTGCGCCTGGCCGCCCAAGCGCGCAAATACGGCTTGGGTCTCATTTTTGCTACCCAAGCACCCAAGAGCATCGACCACAACGTCATCGCCAACTGCTCCACCCAGTTTTTTGGCCGGGTCACGTCTCCGGCAGCCATCGAGGTAGTGCGGGAGCAAATTGCCCAGCGGGGAGGAAGCGGAGAAGATGTGGCTGTCTTAAAGGTGGGACAGTTTTATCTCTCCTCGCAGCAGCTTCACCCGCCCTGCAAAATCCAAACTCCCTGGTGCCTGTCTTTTCACGCCCCCACCCCTCTAAGCGAAGCTGAGGTGATCCAGCGCTCCCAGGCAGTTAAGCTCTAGGCTCTCATCTTAGCAGTTTTGCCGCTGTTGGCTGTCGCGGCAATCTTCTCATTGCTCTTCTATTCCCTGGCAACTTGCTGCTGCCAATTCCTGAGGCTGCCTGGCAGTTGGGAGGCCTCTGGAGCTATGCTCCCTTAAGGCAACTCGGGCAAGCTCGAGCAGGGATCCTCGGGAGCAGGGCAATGGGGCAGGGGCTAGGAAAAGCTCAGCAGCGGTGGTGGGTGTTGGGTCTAGTGGTGATTTGGGCTTGGCTGAGCTGGGGGAGGATGGCCTGGCCTGCTGCCTCCTGCCAGGATCCTCTCTTCCTCCGGCAAATCTTGGCCGCAATGGGCCGGCCTGAGGTGGTGGTGGAGGAAGTAGCTCTGTTTGATAGAGATCAGTGCCTTGTCCAGTTGGTGTTGGATCGCCGCGGGCTAAGGGGATCCCTGCCGCCGGAGATCGGCCAGTTTCGCCGGCTGCGGGCTCTGTCCCTAAGCTACAACCAACTTTCCGGCCCTATCCCCGCCGAGCTGGGGCAGTTGAGGGAGTTGGAACAGCTTTTTCTCGACTACAACCAGTTCTCCGGCCCCGTTCCGCCGGAGCTAGGGCAACTGCGCAACCTGCGGGGACTGTTTTTGGATCACAACCAGCTCTCCGGCCCCATCCCCCCAGAGCTAGGCCGGCTCAGCCGCCTAGAAAACCTCAGCTTGCAAAACAACCAGCTCAGCGGCGCCATTCCCGCCCAACTGGGCCAGATGCGCTCCCTCAAGGGGCTGTTTTTGGATCGCAACCAGCTCTCTGGGCCCATTCCGCCCCAACTGGGGCAACTGCACAACCTGGAAAACCTCTACTTGTCAGACAACCGCCTCAGCGGATCCCTGCCTCCGGAGCTGGCCCAACTCAAGCAATTGCGGGATCTGCGCTTGGCCCGTAACCGGCTCACGGGCGAGCTGCCCAGCTTTTTGGCAGAACTGCCGCGGCTGGAACGGCTCCACATCGAGGGCAACCCTGGCCTCTGCCTGCCGGCGGCCCTGTCGAGCTGGTTTGCCGGTCTCAATCCAGGGGATCCCACCTCCGCCCGCCCCTGCCCCTAGCGCTGGGATCTGGGTTTGCCGGCCTCCAGGTCTTCCGCCGACCTGCGATACTGGGATCAGGTGTCCACAGCCCACTACGCGAACGGTCAGCCATGTATATCCTAGAATTGCTTTTGAAAGGGAATCCCGCCCCCATCGTCGTCCACCAAAAAGAGGAGGAAGCGGCCAACCGCGCCTACCAAAGCGTGGTCAACGCTCTCCAGAGCGGATCCCCCCAAAGCTTGGAGCTGACCTGTGACCGCACCGGCAAAAAGGTGTTCCTGCTCACCGGCGAGCTGTGTGGCGTGCAAATGACCACCAAGTCGGGTGGCCCTGGTGCCCCAGGAACTCGTCCCGGCTTTTTGGCGCAGTTGCAGGGTTGAGAGCAGCTCTTCGGGTCTTCGCGAGGGATTCTCATGTCGGAGAGGGGGACAGAGTCCTTGCGCGGCGGCAAGAGGGAGTCCCCGCCGGCCATTCGGGTGGAGGGCCTGACCTTTGCCTGGCCGGAGCGTCCCCCGGTTCTGCGGGAGTGCAGCTTTGTCATTCCCAAAGGCCAGTTGTGGATGCTGCTGGGGCCTAACGGCAGCGGCAAGTCTACCCTATTGCAACTGTTGTCCGGATCCCTCACCCATCCTCAGCCCCTAGCGGGCCACCTGGAGGTGCGCGGGCGGCTGGGCCACGTGTTTCAAAACCCGGATCACCAACTGTTCATGCCGACGGTAGGGGCAGACGTCGCCTTTGGTTTGGGGGCAGAACCCCTCACGTTGGAAGAGATTGCCGAGCGGGTGGAAATGGCCTTGGAGCAGGTGGGCTTGCGGCACTTGATCCGCCGGCCCATCCACGGCCTCAGCGGTGGACAGAAGCAACGGGTGGCAGTCGCCGGGGCGCTGGCCCGGCGCAGCGAGGTTCTGCTTTTGGACGAGCCAACAGCCCTGCTGGATCCCGAGAGCCAGGCGGAGTTGCTGCGGTGCATCCGCCGCCTGGTGGATCAAGAGGGGATCACCGCTCTCTGGGTAACCCATCGGCTGGCAGAGCTGGAATGGGCGGATGGAGCAATTTTCCTCTCCGAAGGACAGGTGCGCCATCAGGGATCCCCAGAGCAGGTGCGGCAACAGCTTGGACAACTGTTTGGCGCCTTCAGGTCTTAGCCCCGCTGATCCCGAAGAGATCGCAAAAGGGTGGCTGCAACCCCCGGCGGTCGCTGCTTAGAATGGTAATGTATCCACAGCGATCGATAGGTTGGCAGCAAGGCATCATCCTGGACTTATCTACCCTGCGGAGCGGCAGGTTTCTGCCTGTTGATCCGCGAGTGCGCTAGATCCCTGCGGATCTGCGTCAGCAGATTATACCCGTGGGCCCCTGGCCCCATCTCGTTGAAAGGAGCTTGAGAATATGGGACTGTCTGAAGTCATTGCCAAAGAGCTGGAGAACGCGCGCAAAGTCTGCTCTGAGTACGGCGAAGGGGATCCTCACTGCCGTGCAGCTTGGGATGCTGTTGAGGAAGTGCTGGCAGCCCGCAGCCACCAGCCCAAAGCTCCCAGCAGCCTTGAGCAGCACTGTGCTGAAAACCCCGACGCCGTCGAGTGCCGTGTTTACGACACCTGATTTCTGGTAACCCTGCAGATCGGTCTCGGTTTATCGACAGCGATCGCAAGTGGGATCCCCGACAAGATCCAGCGGCCTGCCAGCTCCCTGCTGGCGGGCTTCGTCTTTCTGGGCCGGAATGCGTAGCTGGGCACCGAGAATTGAGTCCAGCCGGGACACTTTGCTCACCCCAGGAAGAGGGAGGATCGCCGGCTACTTCGAGCAACAACCCTCGAAACCGCAGCCCCTCGAACTTGAGGGTTGTGGGAGGCACCCTGCTCGCAAAGAAAGTTTCTCACGGAGAAAGCTTTTGAGCAGAGTCAGCCCGCCGCCATTGCCTCATCCACAAGACAAAGGCTGTTCCCAGCAGCACCATTTGTGGGATCAGCGTCTGCCAAGTGGGATACAAACCCAACCAGCGCAGCTTCGGGATCCCGGATAAGGGGGTGATCGGAAGCCAGCCCGCCACTTGCAAAGCATGGAGGCCGCTGCCCAGGAACTTAAAGCCCAAGTAAAAAATCAGCAGGCTTAAACCCCGGAAAAAAGCCCCCAAGGGCAGCTTCAGCCCCACCTGCAGCAGCAAGACCGCCATCCCCACCAGCAGCAGGGATCCCAGACCGATCCCCAGCCAGAGATCTTTTGCCGCCAGGGAAGGGGCCAATCCCACGTAAAACAACACCGTTTCTGCCCCCTCGCGAAACACCGCTGCAAAGGCCAGGAAAGCTAGGGAAAAAACCTGGCCTGTGGCGAGCGCTGCCTGGGCTTGTTCTTGCACAAAGGTCTGCCAGGAAGCAAGGGCGGCCCGCCGGTGCAGCCAGAGGCTGACCGAAAACAGCAAACCTGCTGCCACCAGCCCAGTCATCCCCTCCAGTACCTCTTGGCGGGTGTGGGTCAGCAACTGCTGGAAAAACAACTTCACCAGCAAGGCGAGCATCACCGCTGCCAGCAGACCCATGGATCCCCCCAGCCACACCCAGCGCTGCGGGGCCGACTGCCCACTTTTGCGCAGAAGGGCCAGCAAAGCCACCAGCACCAAAAGCGCCTCCAGACCCTCCCGCAGCAAAATCGAGGCAGCATCCAAAAAGGTGTAGTCCGACATAGGTTCACCCAGGCAGGTGGCTCAATTCTAGCGTTGCCTGAGGAGAGGCTCAGGTGGTGGCGGGGATGAACTTCAGAGCAGCAGAGTTGATGCAGTAGCGCAGACCCGTTGGTGGGGGACCGTCCCGAAACACGTGCCCTAAGTGACCACCACAGTTGGAGCAGTGAACCTCGGTGCGAGGCACAAGCAACTTCCAATCCGTCTTGGTGCCGATCACATGAGGAGCAATCGGCTCCCAAAAACTGGGCCAACCAGTGCCACTGTCGTATTTGGCTGCCGAGGAAAAGAGCTCCTGCCCACAGCCAGCGCAGACATAGATCCCTGGAGCTTTGTTGTCGTAGTAGGCGTTGCGGAAGGGGGGCTCGGTTCCCTCTTGGCGCAGCACATAGTACTGCTCTTCGGTGAGCAGTTGTCGCCACTCAGCGTCGGTTTTGGTAACGGGATAGATTTCTTGAGCCATCGCCTGTTGCTCTCCTGTCAAGCTGAGGGGTGCCGTAACGAACCCGGCCACTGTCAAGTCAAAAGCTTGCCTCGTCGCATAAGCGGTTTGTCCGTCCTGACATGGGTGAAGCCATCGCCGCCGGACTCTCCAGTTGCCCTGTCCGGCTGTTTCTGAGACTTGCAAGCAGATGCTTGTATGTATCTTAACTCTTCTTCACGTCTTCTTCCCCACAAAGGCGAAGGTACGGGTATCTTCACCATTGGTCGGCTACCCCTCAGCCAAAGCCGGCAGTTTCCGCGCGGCAAAGAGTCGGCGAGCTTCTCTATGAGTTCTATCTGTAGCTTCTATCCCTGGCTGGGGACATACTCCCGCTACAATGAGCACAGGCAAGGGATCCGTTCGGCCTAGGCGGGCTGGCCTGGGGATTCTTTTGCTAACCCTGAAAACGACGGAGTTATTGCCATGTTGCTGGTCGGCTCAGGCGCCAAGTTTGTGCAGCAGCTCGAGCAGTGTGGGGCTCTGGCCATCTTTGTTACCCCAGAAGGGGGATCGGAAGGGCACTACCTGCGGCGGCTGCGCGGAGCTGGCTACGAGGTAGTCACCCTTTCCAGCAAGGGGATTGGGGATCTGGCCAGTTATCTGACGTCCAGCCATGGGGTGCGGCCTGCCACGCTGGGCAAATCGCAGCGGCGCACCTATTTCTACCCCTCGTTGATCGAGCAGTACCGCGCCACCTTGCCCCCAAAGGCCAAGGGATTGGTGTTTTGGTTTTACGAGGGGCATGTGCTCAGCCGGCAAGAGCTCTCCTACCTGGTGAAGCTGAGCCAAGAAGATAAGGGCGTGAAATTTGTGGTGGAGCTGGGTCGAGAGCGGTCAATTCGGTGGCAACCTCTGCAGAGTGCCTGAGGATCTGTTCAGATTCCTCGAAAATTCTTTGCTACCATCTCAAGTAGGCGGCCTGCAGCCCAGACTCTCATCTTGCCGGTGGCCTTCCGTGCCTGTGACCTTGCCGAACGTCTCGCTGCAACAGGGTACTTGGTTTAAGCTGATCTGCGGCGCAAGTTTCCACCACTTGCCGTCGATTCGGGAGTTAGCTTTCCTCTACACGCTTGCCGGTGCCGATTGCATTGACGTCGCCGCTGACCCAGCCATTGTGCAAGCTGCCCAAGAAGGGATCCGGCGGGCCCAGGCAGAAGATCCCCAGGTGGGGTCCCCCTGGTTGATGGTCAGCGTCAACGACGGCGAAGATGTGCATTTTCGCAAGGCGGTGCTGACGGATCCCGTCTGTCCTGCCGACTGTCCGCAGCCCTGCCTAGCCGTTTGTCCGCCCCACGCCCTGATCCGGGCAGGCACTTCCACCCAGGTTCACATCCGGGCAGAGCTCTGTTACGGCTGTGGCCGCTGTGAGCCGGTGTGTCCCCACCAACGCATCGCCACCCAAGGCTATCAGGTTGCGGCGGCGGAGATCCTGCCGTCCTTGCTAGAGCTGGGGGTTGAGGCGGTGGAAATCCACACCCGTATCGGTCGACAGAGCCAATTCGCGCAATTGTGGGGATCCCTAAAGCCCTGGCTGCGGTGGCTGCGGGCCGTCTCGATCAGCTTTAACGATGGTCCCGGCCTCGAGGTCTATTTGCGGGATTTGCTGGCCTTGATGGATCCCTTGCCGGAGGTGTTGATCTGGCAGGTGGACGGTCGGCCTATGAGCGGGGATCTTGGAGCTGGCGCCGGCAAGGCCACTCTGAAGTTGGCCCGAAAGGTGTTGAGCATGGGGTTGCCCGGCTATGTGCAGTTGGCAGGAGGAACCAATGGGCAAACGGTGTTGCTGCTGGATCCCCGTTGGCCGGTGGCGGGGGTGGCCTTCGGCAGCTATGCGCGACAGTTGGTGGCCACCTACTTGGAGGGGGGGCCTGGATTGGCAGGTGGGATCCCAGTGGCCAAGCAGTTGGTGCAGCAAGTGAAGCAACGAGCGGTGGCCCCCAGACAAACCTGTTTTTCCAGTGTTTAACAACGTTGCCCGACCATGAGTTTCTTAGTACAGCCCTTCAACCCGTCGGCGGATCGGGAAGGTGCTCCGCACCGCTCCAGCGAACGCACCTCTTTTCCCGGGCAAGTCCTCTACAACGACGATTTGGGCAAGCTGCTGGACGTTCTGCCCGCCTCCATCCGCCAGCGCCTGGAGCAGCATCCCCAGTTGGATCGGCTGGTAGAGGTGGTGCTGGATTTGGGCCGCCGCCCGGAAGCCCGCTTCCCCGGCTTTGCCGATTACCTCTCGGAGGAGGTGGTCACCCGCGCCGACCTGGATCTGGTCATCAGCCAAGTGGGAGAGTTTAGCGGCGACAACCGCGCCGGCATTGCCTCAACTCTGCACCGGATCAGCGCCATTCGCAACCGCCAGGGCACGATCATCGGCCTCACCTGTCGGGTAGGGCGTTGCGTTATCGGCGTCATCAGCATGATCCGCGATTTGGTGGAGCAGGGCCGCTCGATGCTGTTGCTGGGCCGCCCAGGGGTGGGCAAAACCACCGCCCTACGGGAAATTGCCCGCGTGCTGGCGGACGAGCTGCACAAACGGGTCATCATCATCGATACCTCCAACGAAATTGCCGGCGATGGCGACGTGCCCCACCCAGGGATTGGCCGGGCCAGGCGCATGCAGGTGGCCAGCCCGGAGCTGCAGCACAAGGTGATGATCGAGGCGGTGGAAAATCACATGCCGGAAGTGGTGGTGATCGACGAGATCGGCACCGAGTTGGAGGCTCTGGCCTCCCGCACCATCGCCGAACGGGGGGTGCAACTGGTGGCCACTGCCCACGGCAACCGCATCGACAACCTGATCAAAAACCCCACCCTCTCCGACCTAATTGGCGGGATCCAGTCGGTCACGCTCGGAGACGAAGAGGCGCGGCGGCGGGGCTGCCAGAAGAGCGTCTTGGAGCGGAAGGCCCCCCCCACGTTTGAGATTGCGGTGGAGATGCTGGAGCGGGATCGCTGGGTCATCCACGAAGATGTGGCGGCCACTGTGGATCGCCTCCTGCGCAACCGCGAGCCGCTGGTGCAACTGCGCAGCCTGGACGAACGCGGCCAAGTGGTGATCGAGCGCCCCACCCTGTCTGGGCCCCAGTGGCCCCCCCCTGCCGGCAGCACCCTGTCCCCAACACGGGAGCGGGGGGGATGGCGCCGTTCTGGGCGGATGGAAGCTCTGCCCCTAGAACCAAGTGAAACTCGTCTGCGCCAGCCCGGCGAATCTGGCTCGCCTTCGGCCAAGGGGGAGGAATCTGTCCCGCCAGCAGCAGCGGGATCCCGTGCTGAGCCTCAAGTTATGGCCAGCCCCAAGGCAGAGTCCAGGGCTGAGGCGGAAGAGGATGCCGACTGGGAGGAACCTGCTGCGGCTGCCCTGGCAGAACGGCAATGGGATCTGGATGGGCCGCTGAGGATCTATCCCTACGGGGTTAGCCGCTTCCATCTGGAGCAGGTGATCCAGACTTTGAAGCTGTCGGCGGATGTCACCAAAGATCTGGATGAGGCAGATATTGTTTTGGCTTTGCGATCCCAGGTGCGCAGCCGCTCCAAGATCCAGCAACTGGCCCACGCCCGCCAAATCCCGATTCACACCGTCAAGGCCAATACCCTGATCGCCCTTGCCCGCGCCCTGCGTCACATCCTCAACATCGAAAGCGAGGACGGCTCCGATTCCGACCTAGAGCTGTTCATTCGGGCCAGCTCGGGCGACGAAACGGAAGCCTTGGAGGAGGCCCGGCTGGCGGTAGAGCAGATCGTCATTCCCAAGTCCCAGCCGGTGGAATTGCTGCCCCGCTCCCCTCTGATCCGCAAGCTGCAGCACCAGCTAGTGGAGCACTATCACCTGCGGGCCCAGAGCTTCGGCGAAGAGCCCAACCGCCGCCTGCGCATCTATCCCAACTAGCTCCAGCCAGGGTTCCTCAGGCCAGCAGGGATCCGGCGATCATCCCTGCCAAGAGAATGAAGCCCTGGAGGACGTTTTGGCCGAAGATGGCCATGTAGAGAGTGGGAGGGGGATTGACCTGGTGAAGCTGCCAGGTTTGCCGGCCCCAGAGAGCGGCGGCAACTGCCAGGCTAAGGAAATAGACCGCGTGCAACTGCAGGCTGATCCCCACCCCCAAGAGGGCAAGGGCGGCGCCCAAGAAAAACAGCCCCACCGCCGTTGGGGTTTGTCTCCCAAAAAAGCGGGCGCTGGAGTGGATCCCGGCCCGTTCGTCGTCCTCTCGATCCGATAGAGTATAGACCGTATCGAACCCCAACGTCCACAACACCGTGGCCAGCCACAGCCAGCCCAGCCCCTCCTCCCACAGGGGTGTGTGGGGATCTTGGCCGCTCACCGCTGTCCAACTGATGAGCACGGCAAATCCCCAGGCCAGGGCTAGCACCAGTTGGGGCACGGGAAACACCCGCTTAGCCCCCGGATAGAGCAGGATCACCGGCACTGCCGCCACGCAGAGGGCAAAGCTGACCGGGTTGAGAAAAAGCGCCAGCCCCGCCGCACAGGCCAAGGTCAGCAGCGCCATCACGATGCCGACGGCAACGGTCAGTTCGCGGCTGGCCAAGGGGCGGTTGCGGGTGCGCTCCACCAAGGGATCCAAATCCCGATCCCAGAGGTCGTTGATCACACAGCCCGCCCCGCTGGTGGCCAAGCTGCCCAAAATCAGGATCCCCACCAGCGGCCAAGGCGGCGTTCCCCGTCCGGCCAGAAAAGCCCCCCACAAAGCCGGGATCATCAGGATCAGCCGCCCTGCCGGCTTATGCCAGCGCAACAGCCGTAAAATCGCTCCGCCAGTGGCCCAGAGTGCAGAAGGAGAGGCAGACATAGCCAGGTCGAAAGAGGGCCAGTTGCCGAGAGGAATGGAGCTCCGCACCGATCTTAAATCATCCTAAACTGGCCCGCCCTGGAACCCTTGTCGTCCCCCTCGCCGTCTCTACTTTTTGGCCAGCATTTGGCTCCTCTTTTCCCACTATTGGCCAGCCTGAGAAGTTTGATATCCTAGCGGGGGGCTGCTGTTGAGGGTGATGAACTTTGCTGCTTTTCCCCTGTGAGGCCGTTCGCGCAAGCGAGACGGAGTCTGCCATGCAAGCAACCCTTTCCATGACCAGTCAACTTCCCGAAGTTCAAGTCAAGGAAGCTCCTCCCCTTCTGGAGACTCTGCTGGTGGTGGACGATGAGGATGCAATCCGAGAAACCGTTGCCGTTGCTCTCGAAGAACAGGGATACCAAGTTTTGCAGGCCGCCGATGGTCGACAAGCGCTGGAGCTGGTTCACACGGCCGAACGGCTGGATTTGATGATCTTGGATTTGATGCTGCCCGGCTTGAACGGCTTGGATCTGTGCCGGCTGTTGCGCCGGGAGGGCAACACCATCCCCATCCTGATGCTGACGGCCAAAAGCAGCGAGACCGACCGGGTGGTGGGCCTGGAGCTGGGAGCCGACGACTACCTGACCAAGCCCTTCGGCATGCGGGAGCTGATCGCCCGCTGTCGCTCCGTGTTGCGCCGTCGGCAGCAGTCCCACGCCAGCGAGGCCACGGTGCTCCGCTACGGGGATATTTGCATGTTTACCCAAGAGTGTCGCGTCTTGGTGCGGGGAGTGGAGGTGAGTTTCTCGCCTAAGGAGTTCCGCCTGCTGGAGCTGTTTATGTCCAACCCTCGCCGCGTCTGGACGCGGGAACAGCTCTTGGAGCGCATCTGGGGATCCGACTTCATGGGCGACAGCAAAACGGTGGACGTCCACATCCGCTGGCTGCGGGAAAAGTTGGAGCTGGATCCCAGCAACCCAGAGTATTTGGTGACGGTGCGCGGCTTCGGCTATCGCTTTGGCTAGGGTTGGGAACTCCTCTCACGCCAGCGGCGGGCAAAAGAGAGGGCTTCGGCGCGGGTTTGGATCTGCCCCGCGGCCTGCGCCTCCTGTAGAGCCTGCAGCAACTGGCCCACCCAGGGTCCGGGTTTAGCACCCAAGCTGTGCAGCAGGTCGTTCCCATCCAGCAGGGGCACCAAATGGGCCAGGGGATCCTGGGGATCTTCGTAGCGCCGGAGCCAGGATTCTATCTCTTGGGGGCTGCTGCCGGTGGCTGCTGCCAGCAGGGCCAGGCCGCCGAAGAGGGATCCCGCCTGGTGATAGAGCCGCCACTGTTGTCCGGGAGTGGGGGAATGGGTCAGAAGCGTTTGCAACAGGGGTAGAAGCTGGTGCAGCTTCTGGATGGCCCGCATCTCGGCGCGGCTAAAGCGCAGCCGTTCCAGCTCGGCTTCCACCGTCTCGGCAGGGGTGCCCGCCGGATCCCACAGCAGGGCTGCCAACACCGTTGCCAACAGGCCGCCGCGCCGATCCGCCAAAGGCTGGGCCAGCTCCGCCAGAGTGCGGGGATACTGAAGCTGCCAGATCTCGGCCCATTGCCACACCGCTTGGGCCTGGGCAAAGCCGGGGCTCTGGGGCGCTAGGCGGGGCAGCCAAGCCGCTAGCAGACCTGCCGCCACCGCTGCCTGCAGGTGGGCCAAGCCGGGGATCCCCGTCTCCAACAAGGTCACCACCTCGGCCCGCACCCGCTCTGCCGCCACCCTGGCCAAAAGGGGGGCCCGCTGACGAATCGCCTCTGCCGTGGCCGGATCCAGCGCAAACCCCAGTTGAGCTGCCTGGCGATAGGCCCGCAACAGCCGCACCGGATCGGCACTGAGGTTGTCGGGGTGAACCATGCGCAGACACCCCTGCTGAATGTCCGCCCGCCCCCCCGTGGGATCCAACAGGTGCCCCTCCTGCAGTTCCAGAGCCAGGGCATTGCAGGTGAAGTCCCGCTGCCGCAGATCTGCCTCCGGGGTGGGGCCCACCTGCAGGGCCGCGTCCACCGTCGCCGCTGTGGGGGTGGAAGCCCCTCCTTGGCCCAGCACGATGCGGGCAATCTGTCGCTCCGCATCCAGCACCACAAAGCCGGCCTTCAGCCGCCGCGCCACCCCCGCCGCCCACCCCACGGGATCCGCCGGACACATTAAATCCAGATCCACCGGCCCCTTGGAGTCTCCAGCCTGGCCCCGCAGCCAAGCCAGATAGGCATCCCGCAGGGATCCCCCCACCCAGTAGCTCCCCTGGGGCAGCCACTCTTTGGGAAAGGGCAGCCGTTGGCGGAAATAGGTCAGCAGCCACTTGCTCAGCAGGGCTTCGCTCATCGATGTGCACAGGGGGGAGACTTCGATGATCTAAAGGGCTAGGATCCCCAGAGCGCAAGCAACCAGACAGGCCGTACCCTCACCTGACCGCTGCGCAAAAACAAGCGATTGCTTTTGGGGATTTGACCCTCGCTTGCCCAGGCCCGCTCGCGGCCTGGATCCCTTTTAGCTATCGCTCCAGCAGCGAGCCGCCCACCGCCGCCGGTACAAAAGCAGGTGCTGAAGTGAGCAGATGGGGCCGCACCAGCGCCACCAGCCCGGCAATAAACAGCGGGTCGGCATTCAACGCGGGCACGCGGCGAAACTCGCGGATCCCAGCCTGGTGGGCCAGCTCCCGATACTCGATGTCGATCTCCTGCAGGGTTTCGATGTGCTCCGACACAAAGCTAATCGGCACCACCAGCAGTTGCCTGACCCCGCACGCTCCCAGCTCTGGGATCACCGTCTCGGTATAGGGCTGCAGCCAGCGCACCGAGCCCACCCGGCTCTGATAGGAGAGGGTGTGGCGATTGGGGCGCCCAACTTCCCGCCAGATGAGCTGGACGCAGGCCTCCATCTCCTGCTGGTAGGGATCCCCGGCCTGGGTGACATAGCTTTCGGGAATGCCGTGGGCGCTAAAGAGCACATGCACCCCTGCCGGATCCTCGAAGGCATCCAACTGCTCCCGGATGGCCCTAGCCATGGCCTGGACATACTGGGGCTGGTCGTACCAAGAGCAGATCTGGCGGCGCTCGATGCGGGCCAGCTCCGGGTCTTCGGCCCAGAGGCGATCCAGGAGTTTGAAGCTGGAGCCGGTGGTGCTGATGGAGTACTGCGGGTAGAGCGGCAGCACCACCAGGCGGGTGATCCCATCCGACTTGATCTGCTGCACCACCGACTCGATCAGCGGGTGCCAATAGCGCATGGCCACATACACCGGCACGTCGTAGCCCGCCGCCACCAGTTGAGCCTGCAACGCTTGTGCCTGGGCGGCGGTGATGCGCCGCAAAGGGGATCCCCCCCCGATGGCCGCGTAGTTGCGCCGGGATTTGGGCGCCCGCAGCGTGGAGATGGCCCAGGCAAAAGCCCTCTGCAAAAAGGGAAAGGGCAGGCGGATCAGCTCGGGATCGGCAAAGAGGTTGTAGAGAAAGGGCTGCACATCAGCCTGGGTCTCTGGCCCCCCCAAGTTCAGCAGGAGCACGCCGCTTTTGGACATGACAAACCCAATGACCTTCCTTATCCACTGTAGGAGGTCTTGCCCCCCAGCGGGGAAGGGGCATTAAGTTTTCTTGCAACCTTTCTCAGCTTTCTCTCGGCCCCCATCCTTAGCCAGGGATCCCCCCTCCTCCCCTACTGCTCCGCCCGGTGTCAGCTAGAAACCGCAGGAGCCCCGCGCTCTGGCGCAGCCGAGCGTCGGGAGGAATGCGGTCTGTTGATGTATAGTGACAGCATGACCCAAGTCTTGACTATTTCCTGCGAACTGTTCGCGCTAGCGGGACGGAGTCCTATCGGAGTCGCAAGCCGCCAAGTTAGATGCGACGCTGGACGCCTTTGTGCAGGCCTTGAACTGGGTCAACCAAAACACGCCGGAGAAGATCCTCAACGCCCTTAAGCTCCAATCTCTGGGTTACCGCGACATCCGTGCCCGCTTTGGCCTATCCAGCAACCTGGCACAACAGGTATGCAGACGGGTGGTATCTGCCCGCAAGACTGCCAGCCAGAAAAAACCGTCCGGTCAAAGCCTTCAAGGCGGGCTTCGTGACCTACGCTGCCCGCATCTTCTCCTTCCGAGCGAAAGACTGGACAGTATCGCTCACCACCGTTGAGGGGCGGGAACGGTTGGAGCTGTCCATCGGCAACTATCAACGAGGGATGCTGGCCGGCACCAATCCCCAATCGGCCACCTTGTCAAACGCAAAGAGGGTTCTTACTACGATTTGTGTGGAAACGCAACCGCCGGAGCTGCAAACCGCGGCTAAGGCGATTGGGGTGGACTTGGGGAGGAGAGATATTGCCCATACCTCAGAGGGAGATCCCTGGAATGGACAGCCGTTGATCCTGGTTGCGAGCGGTGCTCCCATGCAAAGCTAGTCAGGGCACAAGGTCTAGTCGGCGTAGATGCCGCCAACTCTTGCAACAGCTGTCTGGTCAGGAGAGACGCTTGCAAACCTGGGTCAATCCCTGCATCTGCAAGGCTATTGTTTCCAGGGCAAAGGCGACCAATAGCACGATTGCCTTGGAAGACCTAACTGGAATCGGAGAGCGTGTCAACCAACCGCCACGGAGCAAAACGGAGCGTCGGCGGTCGAATAGTTGGGCGTTCTACCAGCTGAGGCAGTTTGTGCACTACAAGGCGCTGCGGGCCGGGGTCACGGTTGTGGTGGTGCCGCCTGCCTATACCTCGCAGATTTGCCACCAGTGCCTGTGGATCGGGCAACGGGAAGGGAAACGCTTCCGTTGTGTCAACCCGGCTTGCAGTTGGGAAGGGGATGCAGACTACAACGCAGCATTAGCGTCAGCGAAGCGTAGCGCCTATGTCATTGCATTATTGGGGGCTGCTGTAAACCGGCCACCCTACATCCCCCTGCCCCCCGTATACGGGGGGCAGTCGGAGCCGGGTAGTTTACAACTCTTGGCCGCGGTAAACCCGCTGTAGGGCCGGCGTGACCGAATAGCTATCGACATCGGCCAGGCTCAACTTCAAGCGCAGCGTATTGAGCAGCCGCTGGTAGGGGGGCACAAAAGGGGTTTTGCCAAAGGGTTGGACGGCATCCCGGGCAACTGTCTCCAGAGGGCAGCCACGGTAGCGGAGCGGGCCAGCCCCAACAAGGTGAGCTGAGGATCCCTCTTGGCCGGGATCCACCGTCAAGCCGCGAAACTGAATCGCTCCCGGACGAGAGGCTTTGCGATAGCGCAGATAGCCGGCCCACACCTGAGCCATCCACTCCGGCAGAGCTTCGGGCCGAACGTGGCAGCGCTCCGGCAACAGACGGTCGTTGAGAAAGCCGATGAGCCCAGACCAGGCCTTCCAGAGCAAGGCGGCGACGAGGCGAGTAGGGGGAGAGGATGAGATTTTCATAGATCTCTGCACAGCCGAGAGTTGGCGTCGATTATACCAGTCCAGAAAGGACTCCGTCCCGCTGCGCGAACGGCTGGAATGCTCGCCCTGAACGTCTTGCCGCAAAAAAAGGGAAGCTGGCTTTCGAGCCAGCCCGTGGAGCCCCCCAAACCCAAAGGACTCCGTCCCGCTGCGCGAACGACTACAATGGGCCCAAGGCTTGTCTGCCCTTTTCCTCTGGCAAGGGAGCGGCATTGCCCAAACAAGCAGACTCTAGCGACCACTGCAGTGAGCTGAGGGACTCGAGGACATGACCTGGCGCGGCAACATCACTCCCAGCGAAAGGCCTCCGGCCCGCTGGCGCGAACGGCTGTGGGGATCCCTTCCCTACCTTCTGCCTTTGGTATCGGCCCTGCCCTTCGGCTTTGTGCCCTCGGGTTTGTTTCAATCTCTGCCAGGTTTGATCCCCATTTTTAGTCCACTGCTGCGCTTGCTGCCCCTGGCCACAGGCTGGTTGGGGGTGGGGATATTTCTCGCCCTGCTATTTTTAGTCCGCAACAGCCGTGTCGCCCACTTTGTTCGCTTCAACACCATGCAGGCGCTGTTGCTCAACATTGCCCTGTTCTTGGTGCAAGTGTTGATGCAGGTGTTTGCTATGCTCTTTGGCAACCTCGGCCTGGCAGCACTTGTCAGCATTTTGGCCACCACCGCACTTCTGGGCGTGATCGCCATCACCGTCTACGCTTGGGTGCAGAACGTTCGCGGCCACTATGCCGAGGTGCCGGTGCTCTCCGATGCCGCCTATGCCTGGATTCGCTATTAATTCCTGGCAAAGAGGGAGGTAGGCAATGCCTAGTCCAGAAGTGAGGATGAAAGCGTTACGCCAACCGAAGCTGCTGGTCGGGCTTGCGCTGCTAACTGGAGTGCTGGCCCTGCTCTGGCCGATGCTGCAGCAAGGCTATCCCATTACTCACTCCACCCACTACAACCTCAGTTGGGCCTTTCAGTATCAGCGCCAGTTTTTCGGCGGGCAGTTTTACCCCCGCTGGCTGGAGTACTCCAACTTCGGCTACGGCAATCCCACCTTTGCCTTCTACCCGCCTTTGTGTATGGTAGCCACCCTGCCCTTTCGCGCCCTGGGGCTGGACCTGCCTGGATCCCTGGTGGCCAGCATGGGTCTAGCGATGGCGGTCTTTGGGCTGGGGCTATACGTTCTGCTGCGGCAGGTGCTTCCTTGGGCTTTGGCGCTGGTCTTGGCCCTGCTGAGCATGGCCGGCCCCTATTGGTTGATGGATATCTACCAACGGGGTGCAATTGGAGAAGTTTGGGCCATTGCCGTCTCCCCCTGGGTTTTCTGGGCCTCGCTACAGGTGATTTGCCGGCCTCAGTCCCTTTGGCCGATCGGGGCTTTGGCTCTGAGCTATGGCCTACTGGCCCTGTCCCATTTGCCCACTTTGCTGATTTTTACTCTGGTTTGGCTGCCCCTGCCGTGGGTGGTGGGGGGAAGGGATCCCTTATGGCCCAGAGTGGGACGCTGCTACCTGGGATTTGGTCTGGGACTGGGGTGGGCGGCTTTTTATTTGCTGCCGGCTTTCTGGGATCAGCGCCATGTCCAGGTGGATTTTGTCAACTTTGCCGAGGAATACATGCCCCAGCATCGCTTAATGCTGAGCGGGCTAACTCAGCTTCAGCCGCGCTGGACAGAGCACTGGTTTGAGAGCAACCTGGTGGGGTACTGGGTCTGGATGGCAGCGGTTGTGGTGGGCGTTGGGATCTTAGTTTGTCTAGAATGGCTGGTCCGCCGGCCGGGGAAGAGTTTTGATGCGGCTGGATCCCTTGCCAGAGCTACCTTGCTCTACAGCTTTGGGGCTAGCCTGGTGGCGCTGCTGATGACGACGGATCTGCTGGCTTGGCTCTACGAGTGGTTTCTGCCCCTGCAACGCATTCAATTTTCCTGGCGCTGGATGGCAGTGACGGCGGTAACCGTGCCCTGGCTTTTGGGGTCTCTAGCGGGTTGGGGATGGGGGCAAAGGCGCCTGCGGCTTCTCTTGCTGGTGGGGATCGGACTAGCTATGGGGGTGCAAACTTGGCAGGGCTTTCAACTCTTGTCCAAGGCCGGCTTTGATCCGCAGCTTGTTCAAACTTTTCAAGAGCTGGCTACAGCTAAGCAGTTTCCCAAGGAGCCCCAAGAGAGGCCCGGCATTGCTTTCTTCATGCACCTGCACTGGCGCTTTCCCGATGGGCTGGCGCTGGTGGATGTGCAGGAATACCGGCCCCGCAAGGCCACGCTGCCCATGCCGCCCCCGCAGGTGGATCCGCTGCTCCAGTGGCAAGGCGAGCTGGAGGATCCGGCCGCACAGCTACAGGTGGAAGAGTGGCGCTATGGCTATCGCCGCTTTCGCGCCATCAATCCCACGACTCAAGAGCAGCCCGTAGTCTTGCGCACGTTTTACTATCCCGCTTGGGAAGTTCAAATTGATGGACAGTTTAGGGCTGCCGAACACGACGGGTGGGGGCTGTTGCAGGTACGGATTCCCCCGGGAGAGCATCGCGTGGAAGTGCGCTACCTGGGCACGGCAGCCGAGTGGCTGGGCTGGATCCTGACCGGTGTAGCTGGTGTGCTGCTGGTAGAGCTGCGACGGCTGCTGCGTTGGAGGCCCTGGCTTAGGACACCTGAACAAGAGATGGCAGAAGGGAGCACTTCCACCTAAACAGGGCTGCCTGCGCTTAATACTCCCCCTCGTGCGGCTGGCTCCGGTTGAGGACAGGGCGTTTTGCGATATCGCCTAGCACGGCGCCTTGGCCGGTGTTGGTCGAGGGCATCAGCTTGGATGGTGAGGGAGTTGACACTCCCACCCAGGGGATTCTTACGCAGTCCACAAAAGAACCCGTAACGGCGTTGTCAAAGCGCCTCTAGACAGTTCCTTCACGCAAAGCCCCAAGGTTCTGCTGACTTTCTTAAGCAGGTTGGCGGCAGCATTTGCCTCAGCGTTGACCAACCACCCCTTTGCCGTTTGGTACAGGCCCCGCTTGATACGCTTTCCAGAGGGTCTCCACCCGTCGGGTTTTTCACCATCACTAGGTAGCTCATCTCCATCTAGGAAGCTTGCCTGAGAGCTGTACGCTTCCTCTACCT
>NZ_AUMZ01000001.1:680855-685998 GCF_002760375.1 Synechococcus sp. 60AY4M2 | reverse complement strand
TTGTTTTTGTTCTTTGTTCCAACCGAAGAGGATTCTCCCAATTGAGTGGTGCAAACAGAAGTCAATGACCTTGCGCGCAGCTTTGTGGACCGCATCCGCCGGTTTCTTTTTTCCGTAATTCGGTCAAGCTTTTGCAACCAAAACCTCTGCGGCTTGTGAGTCTTGAGCCTAGCCAGCTCCTTGTTGTGCCACTGGTTGAAGGACTTGACTTTGCGGCCATCAATGATGAAGCTATGTCCTAAGTTACTAACGCACGTAAGCCAGTTGTTGACTCCGTGGTCAATTGCTAGAGCTTTTCTCGGATCCAGCGATTGGGGTCGAGCAGGCTTGGCATAGACCCACTCCAGGTACAACAACATAGGTGGCCTTTGGACGGCTAGCTCCAGTTGAACCTACCGGAGTAGGTTGCCTGGGCAGGCTAGTCTTTCCTTGCCCTTTTCCAGCTAAAGCTGGGGGTACTTGACCCAAACCCGTGGCTTTCCCAGCGATGGCTGGTTGCTGGCGATGCCGTTTTAGGGATCCCCCACCTCAAAAGCCCACAGCCCCCGCTCAGCCGGGATGCGGTGCAACTGCCCCTGGGGAAAGCGCCGCTGCAGCGCCGCCCCCTGTTGATCCCATACCCCCTCGTTCAGGAACAGGGTAAACGGCGGCTGTAGGTCTTGGGTCGGCAAGGCCTCCGGGGAAAAAACCTGCACCTCCTGCTCCGGCCCGGCAAAAAACTGGATCCAACTCTGCCAGTAGGGGGGTTCTCCCCAACTGAAATAGGGGTAGGCGGTGCTGGCCGCCAGGTAGAAGCGGTGGTCGGGATCCCCTTGTCGAGCCGCCACGTAGCGCCCGGTGGCTCCCACATCGTTGCCCTGGGTCCAGCCCTTGTGGACAAAATCCCCAAAAATGGCCAAGTTCCATCCCCCGATCAACAGGACCGCCCCCGCCATCGCCGCTGCCGGCAGCCAACCTCTTGCCCGGGATCCCCAACGTCCCAGGAGAGCAGCCAGCGCCTGGATCCCTTCCAGGGTTAGGTAGGCTACAAAGGGCAGGATCACCAGCAGGCGAGTGTAGTTGGGGGCTTTGGTGATGGCCAAGCTAAAGAGCAGGTAGAGAAACAGGAAGCTGCCCAGGCAGAGCCAGTCGTGGGGTTGGCTGCGCCCTTTGAGAAGGCGGTAGAGCCCGGATCCCAGCCCCAGCCAGATCAAGACCCCTGTCAGGGGATCTACAAAGGCATGGCCGTAGTTGGGATAGATATAGCCCCGGTCGTGCTGGCTGGGGTCGTTGAACATACTTAGGCCGTTGCGGATGTTGCGCCACACCGCCTCGGCTGGCGTAGCGGCATTCACCCACATCTGCTGCAGCGCCCGCCCTTCTGGGAAAAAGAGAAATTGCTGGCGGGCATACTCGGCGCTCACTGGCGGAGCAGTGGCAGTGGCCACCAGAATGGGCGCAGCCACCAGGAAAAACCCCAGCGCCGCCGGCACCGTCAGCTTGGCCAAAGTCCAGAAGGGGTTGGCCTGCTTGTTTTCTCCTTGCAGATCCTCCCGGCCCAGGAGCAGGTAGAGGCCGCCAAACAGCAACCCCAGCAAGATCACCACCCGCCCCGGCAGATAGCCGTAGAGGGAGAAACCCGCTGCCCCTCCCCCCAAATACAAAAGCAGGGGATTCTTTTCCCGCACGCCCTTTAAGATCAAGGCCAGGGCCGCACACTCCACCAGCACAATCAGGTTCTCCCGCATCGCCATGCGGCTGATGCCCAGCAGAGCGTGGTTGGATCCCAGGAGGGCCGCCGCCGCCAAGGCCAGCCGGGGGTTCCAGAACGACCGAAAAAACCCGTAGGCCACCAGAATGGTGACAACCCCGAAGGTGGCATGCACCGTGCGCACATTCACCAGCGTGACTCCCCCCATCAGCCGCGTCAGGCCGCCAAAGAGGCTGAACATAAAGCGGGGAAAATAGAAGTACTCTGGCATCAGCCCAAAGATATCGGGGTAGCGTACCGCTGAAGCCCGCCGGGCCATGGAGGTGATGACAATCTCGTCGGTGTTGATCTGAAAGGGGATGTTGGCCAGGTCGTAGAGGTAGATGGGAGCAAAAACCAACGCCAATAGCCCCAGGTGCAGCAACTCCTGGCGCCAGCGCAGCCGCGTCGGATCCCAAGGGGGCTGAGCTGGGGGAAACTGGGCCACGTACAACCCCACCAACAGGATGCTCAACAACCAGATGCCAACCTGCAAGACGTGGTAGCCGAACAGCCCATACCCAAGGGTCAAGGCTATCCCCAAGCCCAAGCCGGATCCCAGCAGGGCCGGACGCCGAGAAGTTGCCAGCGTATCCCAAACCGCCATAGGACTGGAGTGAGGAACAGCACTGACCCCAGCCTACCAGGCCTCTGCCGGTGTTCGATCCCTCACCCCCGGCCCCTCTCTATGCAATATCAATAAGCAATATCAATAGCCCCGCATCGCCTCGGTCTCCCGCTCCAGTTCCGGCTCCACGAAGTTGGAGGGGTCGTAGAGGAAGCGGTTGACCTCGTCTTCAAGGCGGTAGATCTCAAAAGGCTGCAATTGCTTGCCAGTTCGCAGGGCCAGCAGGTAGCCATCCACCAGCAGGCGCAGCTCGTCAGTGCGCCGATAGCCGCGATGCCAACTGTCCACCAGCGCGTCGGTCAAAGCCTGATAGTGCCGGATCAACTTCGGGTCTTGCAACATGGGGTTCCCTTGCCCTGCTTGCTTCTATCCTAACGTTTGATGTCTGTTTGTGAGGAGGAGTTGCGAAGGGATGAGAAGCTGTGTTGTCTTAAACTGTCACTCCCCCTAACTCCCCTCGACAATGGGCAGATGCAGCCGCGAGGGGGTGTCGCTGCCGCTGTGAAGAGCGAGGGTGAGAATGCGGGCCTCGATGAGCCGCTCTTCTCGCATCCCCGTGCCTGTGTTAACGGGGTAGGCCGGGAAACAGGCCGCGCTAAGGCTGAGGCGCAGGGCGTGGCCGCGGGGAATGCGGATGCAGGTGGGCTGGCAAGGGATCCCAATGGGGGCCTTGGGCTGGGGATCCCGCAGCCGGCGGTAGCCCTGGGAAAAGTTATACACCTGGCCCTCCGGCCTCACCACCGAGAGCACGGCGCAGAGATCGAAACTGGGGCTGTCGGCTTCCACATACACTTCCACGAGAATGTCCCCTGCCAGGACGAGGTCGGTTGCCAGGGGAGAGGTGGTGTAGGTGAGAACATCGGCGCGGCAGTCGAGGGCAGAGCGCTCCTGCGGCCCGGCGGGATGGATGAGGTGGCCTCCTAGGGCCGGCACGGGTCGCCAGGGATCGTGAACAAAAGTATCCGACTGCTGCTTTGGTGGGGGCTCTGGGCGAAGGGATCCCTCTGCTTCAGAAAGGGCGGCCAGGCCGCTGCTGTGCAGGTAGAAAACCTTCGGCTCCGGCGTGGGCCAGGCCTCAAAGCTGCGCCAGCGGTTGGATCCCATCTCGAACAGGCGTACCGGCGGCTCTTGGAGGATCCCTGTGTCTTTGCCTTTGAGGAACTGGTCGAACCAGCGCACCTGCAGCCGATCGATGGGGCTGACGGCCTCGGGGCCAAAGTCCAGCGCCCCCACTTTGCGCCCCCAAGGCAGGTGGGCCCAGGGCCCGACAACCAGGTACTGAGGGTTTTGGCTGCGGGCGCTTATTTCCTTGTAAAGGCGCAGGCTGCCGGTTAGGTAGCTGTCGAACCAGCCGCCAATGTGCAACATCGGCAGATCCACCGCCTCTAGACGGGGGGAGAGCTGGCGCCAGTAGTCGTCGGGCTCGCTGTGCTCCAGCCAGTCAAAGTAATAGGACTGGGGCGCATATTGCTGCAGCACGCCTGGCTTGAGGGGGATGGGATCGTAAAGGGGCAGGTTGCGGGAGGCCTTGAAAAGGGCCTGGTAAGCGTTGGCATCGCCGCGCAGGCGCGCCCCCTCAGCTTCCAGTTGCAGGGCCCAACTGAGGTTGTTGTAGAAAGCGAAGGCTCCCCCCGGATAGGCGGCATCGGCGTAGAGATCGTAGGGCAGCATGGCTGGGCAGATGGCCTTCAGGGCGCTGGGACGGGTGGAGGCGGCATACAGTTGGGTCATGCCTTGGTAAGAAAAGCCGTACATACCCACCACACCGTTGCTCCCCGGCAAAGCGGCCGCCCAGTTGACGGCGTCGAACCCGTCTTCCACCTCATGGCGGAAAGGGTAGAAGGATCCCTTGGAGGTTCCCCGTCCGCGCACATCCTGGATGACCACAATGTACCCCTGGGCCGCATACCACCTGGGATGGGCATACACCACCGTCGAGGCAATGGCCCGCCCATAGGGCTGCCGCATCAGCAAAACCGGGTAGCTCCCCTCCCCTTGCGGGCGATAGACATCTGCGTCCAGTTGGATCCCGTCGCGGGTGAACATGGAAACAGTTTCGCGGGGGCGAACGGGCAACATGGCCTGGGTTGGGCTAGCGGATCTTGCCAAAGGGATACCAACCAAGGACAACCTAAGGGATCCCTGGGTGGATTCTTCCTAAGATAAAACAGAAGCCCTTATGAGAGCATGACTCTAGTCAATAATAAGCTCAACTATGCTGAAAATAATGTATAATATGTTCAGTACGGATTACTACCAGTTGATCTTTCTGTTTACTTTCGAGTCTGCCAACATGGTAGCCAAAGCAAAGCAGAAAATTGGTAGTAAGACGACACGGAAACTGCGCTTTGGGTATTCTACTCAAAGCTTTGCGGGATACCGCCATTCTGGTTGGAAACAAACAGAATGCTATCGCTGCATAGTTGAACAGTGATGTTCAGCAGTGTTCAGCGTAAATGTATCAGGGAGAAACTCCCACCAGAGTTTGAGCCCCTTCCCTGGTATTGCCCTTGATCTCCGGCCTGCTGGCGCAAACGCAGCCCCCTCCAGACCCCTCTTTTATGGCTTTTATGGATTTATGGAAACAGAGACCCTGGGAAAAGATTTGTCGGAGCATGCCTCTAACCCCCAAAACCCTGAACTTTGCTGAATTTACTGAGCTTTAGGCGGTTTGGCAAAAGTCATTGAGAGGGATATAGTAGACCAAGTTTCCCCCTGATCCTTGAGTCCACCGCAACGGTTGCCGGGAAGTGAAGGGGGAAAGCGCTCGGGGGGTATTCCTCAGG
>NZ_AUMZ01000001.1:634306-677317 GCF_002760375.1 Synechococcus sp. 60AY4M2 | reverse complement strand
ACCCCTCTTTTATGGCTTTTATGGATTTATGGAAACAGAGACCCTGGGAAAAGATTTGTCGGAGCATGCCTCTAACCCCCAAAACCCTGAACTTTGCTGAATTTACTGAGCTTTAGGCGGTTTGGCAAAAGTCATTGAGAGGGATATAGTAGACCAAGTTTCCCCCTGATCCTTGAGTCCACCGCAACGGTTGCCGGGAAGTGAAGGGGGAAAGCGCTCGGGGGGTATTCCTCAGGGCTTTGCGGGATACCGCCTTCCTGCTCAGAGATAGGCAGGATGCGATCGCTTCTTTCCTGAACCATGTTCAGGAGAGTTCAGCGTGAATGTATCAGTACCCCTGACTTCCAACCTCTACAGCTCCCAGAGCCATTGAGGCCTAAGCCTCAGCAAATGCCCTTCTCCAGCCCCCCGACAGCACCTGCAAATCCTCCTCATCCAAGTCCGCAGGAGTGCCGGAGCGGATGAGCTCGGCAAAATCTTCGTTGGGCACCATGAAGCAGAGGGCGTAGAGGCGGCCTGGGCCGGTATTGTGGATTTCATGTACACCGGTCGGCGGTACCAGAATGCTATCCCCGGTTTTGATGGGGGCCGCTTTTCCATCGCAAATGGCCAGGCCTTCCCCCTTGAGAACAAAAAACATTTCCACAGCCATTTGATGGCGATTTGGAGGGGTTTTGCCTCCCTCATCGAAGATCTCCACACAAAAGGTTAGAGAAATCTGAGCATGAGAAGGATCGAACACGATGGCCAGGCGATTGGTATCGTGGGGGCTGATGCGAAAAGCCTGATAATCGGCAGGGGTTTTAACAATTGGGATCACACAGCGGGAAAGCGTTTGCATCCGGATCCTCCGCTCAAGAGATGAGGGGTGAATAGTGGGCAAGTGCTAACAGGGGAGAGCCGCGAGCAAATCTGAGGAGGAGGCGACAAAGCCAAAGCACTGCTTGACGTTGTAGAGGGTAGCTAGCAAACAGTATTCAGGAGAGGTGGTGGCGGCGCAGTCTTCCAGCAAAATGCAGTCGTAGCCGAGGAAATTGGCATCTTGCAGCGTGGTCATGACGCACTGGTCGATGTTCACACCGGCAAAAAAGAGGGTGGTGCGCCCCAGGTTTCTGAGAATGCTATCGAGAGGGGTATCCCAAAAGCCGCTCATGCGGAACTTATCCACCCAGATATCCTCGGGCTTGACCTCCAGTTCCTCCACCACAGCAGCGCCCCAACTGCCCCGCGTGAGGACCAAAGACCCGTTCTTAGGCAAGGGATCCCCCAGCCCTACTCCCTCTCCGGTGGGGTTGTACACATGTCGCAAGCCGGCGCTGATGTTGAGCAAGTCAGGGCGATTGCCCCAGTTCACCCACACAATCGGCACTTGAGCTTGTCGCAGGCGGGGCAGCAGGGCTTTTAGAGGGCCGATGGGAGCCCGTGCAGGTGTAACATCGACGCCAATGCTGGCCAGCCAACCGTCGGGATGACAAAAGTCGTTTTGCATGTCGATCACCAACAACGCCGCCTTGGCCAGATCCAAGCGCAGGGTTTTGCTGGAGGTGGGTAGCAGGATGGGCCGGGGATCCAAGGGCGGACGGGTGAGGTCGGCCATTTCGGCATTCACGGCCCAGGCATTGGGAGGGATCCCAAGGGTCTTCAAGGGGCGATTGGGAGTGCTCATGGATTCTCCGCTCGCGTCGCGCAGCAGTGGGATCAGGTGGGGCGGATGACCCACAACTACGCTCGACCTTAATGCACAGCCAACCTCACTTTGGAATCGTAGGCTACACTTTCTCACCTTATTGACGCATGGGATCCCCCAGGGTCAGTTGATAGGGATTAAGATGGAGACCAGGAGAAGAAAAACCGAGGAGATTTCCGAAAAGCTGCCTAGGGATTCCCCTCTGCACGCTATGCTGTAGAGACCAAGGTTATGTAGAAATTATGAGCATCCTGCGGCAATATATCTTTCCTGCCCTCATCCTGCTGGTGTTTCTGTTTACCCTGGTGGTGGTGAGCATTCGCTCGTTTCTGCCGGAGGATATGGCCCAGCCTGCCCCTCTAGAAGAAGCGACGCCTGTGGCCCTTTCTGCAAATGCCTGAGGATGGCTGAACAAGGGATCCCTCTGCCTGTGGGTTATCGTTGGCGCATCGGTTCAGCCTGGGATCGGCCCTGGGTGCGACGAGGATTGCAGGCCACGTTGCAGGAATCTTTTCCAGAACAAAGCAACTGGGATCACCTAGAAGAGACGCTGGATCGCCTCTTCGACCCCCCCCGCACCCCCTGCTGGTGGATCTTGAAAGAAGAAACTGCAGAGCCGGTGGGCTGTGTTTGGGCCGGCATCTCCACAGATCAAGCCACCCATCGGCGGGTGGCCTACGTCTTTTTGCTCTGGGTGGATCCCGCCCATCGTCGGCAGGGCCTGGGCAGAGCTTTGATGCAACAGGTGGAACGCTGGGGATCCCAGCAGCAGCTGGCGGCCATCACCCTGCAGGTTTATCGCCATAACCAGGCTGCCCTCAATTTCTACAAGCGGGCCCATTTCTCCGTGCAAGGCTACTGGCTGTACAAACCCCTCGGCGCTGCTGGCGTGGCAGAACCAAAAGGTTATGAAGTTTTGTAAATAAGCTGGGATCCGCTCTCAGTTGCTCCTTTGATGAAAGCGTGATGAAAACGATGGCATCGACCGGAGGGAAAGCCCATGTCCAGACCTGTCAAACTCAGTGAAGCTGAGGTCCAAGCCAAGCTGGAAAATCTGCCGGGCTGGTCTTTGCAGGATGGGAAGCTGCATCGTCAATTTCAGTTTCGCTCCTTTGTCGAAGCCTTTGGCTGGATGAGCAGTGTGGCCTTGGTGGCCGAGAGCATGGGGCACCATCCCGAATGGACCAATGTCTACAACCGCGTGCGGGTGCATCTTACCACCCACGATGCCGGGGGCATTACAGAACTGGACTTTACCCTGGCGCAACGCATGAACGAGCTGGCCAGCTAGACGCTTCAGTACCCAACTTTGGGGATCCCTCAAAGCCGGCTTGGCAGAGGATCCCCATTGGTTTGTTGCTGCCTCTAAGGTTGTGTCGGGAGTTGCGCTGGTCTGATAGACTAAGCCTAAGGTTAAGAAATGATAATTTTATGAACGTGCTGGTTGTGGGGGCAACGGGAACGCTGGGCCGTCAGGTGGTGCGGCGGGCCATCGAAGAGGGGCATCAGGTTACCTGTCTGGTGCGGAACCCAGCCAAGGCTGCTTTCTTGAGCGAGTGGGGGGCTCACCTCAAGGTGGGGAACCTACTGCAGCCCAGCACGCTCCGAGCGGCGATGGAAGGCATCGAGGCGGTGATCGACTGTGCCACGGTGCGAGTAACCGACACCCTCAGCGCCCGCCAGGTGGATTGGGATGGCAAAGTTGCTCTGATCAATGCGGCACGGGCTGCCCAAGTGGGGCATTTTATCTTTTTCTCCATCATGGGTGCTCAGCACGAGTACCCTAATGTGCCCCTGATGAATTTCAAGCACCACATCGAGAAATACTTGATCGGATCCCAGATGCCCTACACCATCTTTCGTCCGGCGGGCTTTATGCAGGGATTGATCGGCCAGTACGCCATCCCGATTTTGGAAGAGCAAATTGTTTGGGTAGCCAGCGAGAGCATCCCCACGGCCTACCTCGACACCCTAGATGCAGCTCGATTTGCCGTGCGAGCCCTCAGCGTCGAAGCCGCCAAGCAGCAGGTCTTTCCCTTGGTGGGACCCAAGGCCTGGACTTCCCAAGAGGTCATCGCTCTCTGTGAGCAGCTTTCCGGCAAAAAGGCCAAGGTTCGAACCATACCACTGGGGGTCTTGCGGGGAGCGCGCAGGGTGGCCCAGTTTTTTCAGTGGAGCTGGAACATTGCCGACCGGCTGGCGTTTGTGGAGGTAATTGCCGCCAAAGAGCCGATGTATGCCGACATGACGCCTGTGTGCGAAGCCTTGGGCATTGAACTGGCTTCCCTGACCTCCCTTGAAGACTACCTGGCTGAGTATTTCCAAAAGATGTTGAAACGGATTCGCGAGCTGAAGGTTAAACAACCCAAGGTCAAGAGGCCCTTCTAGGAAACTGCAACCAAACCAGTAGCTGGGACAGGGTAAACTGGATAGCGGCCCAGCATCCCCCAGGGTTCGCCCTGGTTCTTTTCTCAGCCCCGGCTTTCTCTCTATGAGCGAGACGGTTGCCCCCTCCCCTGAAGCGACTGACCTCCATCCCGAACCGGCCATTGCCATCTCCGGCCTGACCAAAACCTATCGCACCGGCTTTTGGCTAAACAAGGTGGTCAGCCCCCTGAAGGATTTTTCTCTAACGGTAGCCCGCGGCGAAACTTTTGGGCTGTTGGGGCCGAATGGGGCCGGCAAAACCACCACGATCAAATGCCTGCTAGGGATTGTGGAGCCCACCAGCGGCAGGGGCACGCTCCTGGGCAAGCCTCTGGGGGATCGCTCCATTAAGCAGCGGGTGGGATATCTGCCGGAGAACCCCTATTTTTACGATTACCTGACGGCATGGGAGTTTCTCTATTTTGCCGGCAAGGTCTTTCGCCTGTCCGATAGCCTCCTCAAGGAGCGGATCCCGCAACTGCTGGAGCTGGTGGGGCTTTCTATCGATACGGCCCGCAAAAAGCAACTGCGCACCTACTCCAAGGGCATGCTGCAGCGCACCGGCATGGCCCAAGCCCTGATCAACGACCCGGAGCTGGTGTTCCTAGACGAGCCGATGTCGGGGCTGGATCCCATGGGCCGCTACCAGATGCGCGAGATCATCTTGTCCCTCAAGCAACAGGGCAAAACGGTGTTCTTCAACAGCCACATCTTGGGAGATGTGGAGGTGATCTGCAACCGCGTCGGCCTCATGGTCGGCGGCAAATTGGTGCAGCAGGGGACGTTGGACGAGCTGCTGGGCCAAAGCAAAAGCTACCACGTGCAAGGGCACGGCGGCGCCATCGACCAGTTCCGCGACCGCCTCGAGCACTTCTCCATCCAGGGATCCCACTGGTCGGGGGAATGGGGCGGATCCCTGCCGGAGCTGCTAACGCTTCTAAGCCAGGCGGGGGCGGTGGTGACCGATTTGCATCTGCAGCGGCAATCTTTGGAAGAATTCTTCGTCGACCAGGTGCGGGCTATTGAAGGGGATCGGCCCGTCTCTGCCTAAGTGGACTCCACCCTAGGTGTCCTGGAACGTCATTTCCGCAGCCTGGATCCCGACTCGGCGATGACGGCGCGGTAGTACTCCTCCAACTGCTGCGTGGCTGCCGACCAACTCCAGCGCTCAGCCTCTTGGCGGGCCTGCTGCCGGAAGAGCTGCCGCTGCCCGGCGCTGTCCAACAGCTGCCGCGTGGCCCGAACAAAGTCGCTGTCGGAGTCCGGCTCGAAGAGAAAGCCGTTGCGGCCGCTGTCCACCACATCGGTAATGCCGCCGCAGCGGGGGGCGATCACCGGACAGCCGGCAGCCATGGCCTCCAACAAGACCAGCCCCAGCGTCTCGGTACGGGAGGGGAACACGAACAGATCCGCGGAAGCAAAGGCCGCTGCCAGGTCTTGCCCCTGCAAGTAGCCCGTAAACACCACATCGTAGCCGGCAAAATGTTGCTCCAGGGATCCCCGCTCCGGCCCGTCGCCCACAATGGCCAGCCGCGCTTGCGGGATCTGCTCCAGCAACACCCGGATCCGCCCCACCTCTTTTTCTGCTGAGAGCCGCCCCACGTAGAGCAACAGGGGTCGCTCCGGCTGCCCTGCCGTGAGGCGGGCCCGCATCTCTGGGCTAGCAGCCTGCGGGTGAAACAGCTCCGTATCCACCCCCCGCTGCCACAGGTGTACCCGCTCGATGCCGTGGGCGCTCAACTCCTGCATCATGGCCGTCGAGGTGCAGAGGTTGAGCCGCGCCAAATTGTGTCCCAGCTTGAGGAGGCTCCACAACACCCCCTCTAGGAAACCCAGCCCGTAGTGCTTGAGGTACTTTGGCAAATGGGTGTGGTAGGAGGCCACCAGCGGGATCCCCATCGTCTGGCTGTAGTAGAGGCCCCCCAACCCCAAAACTGCCGGGTTGACCACGTGGATCACATCCGGTCGAAAACGGTTGAGCAGCTTGCCGATGGCCGGGCCAGGGGCAGCCAGCTTCAACTCCGGGTACAAAGGCAAGGGGAAGCCCGGGATCCCGTAGACCCGTGCCCGCGCAAACCGCCTGGGGGCTCCCTGAGGCGCGACGATAAGCACCGAGTTGCCGCGAGCCGTTAGATGGCGCACTGTGTGGCAAAGCCGCGTGACGATGCCATCCACCTTGGGCAGAAACGTCTCCGTAAACAGGGCTATGCGCATTGGGATCCCAAGCCTAATGAAAAGACTCTAAAGATTCTCTGAGGATGAGTGTTGCACAAAACGGCAACGAGATAACGGCTTGGGACAGCAGCGGCACAACTTTATTCCAGCAGCTTGTCTTGCAGCGGAACAGAATGAGTTGGCTCTTGGTTCTGGCCGAGGGTATCAGCCGCCGTTTTGCTAATCAACAACAGCGTGGCCGCCAGGGCCAGTCCGATAACATCTCGCCACATAATCCGCTCCCACACTCCTCACTCCTCATGCCCCCTACTGTAGCGGCGGTTTTTGCGGCTGGGCAGTGATGGGCGACGGATTTTTAGGTGACAGGAATCACTTCCAAAATTGCGGTTTTGCCCCCTAGTCGCGAAAGGCCAGTTGCAAGCTGGTGATCAGCAAGACCAAAGAGAACACCGCCATCACCCCTCCCCAAAACCAGTAGGGCAAAAACAGGTTTTGGGCAATCTGGCTGGAATCCGAGAGGACCAGCCGCCCGTTAATCACCGCAGACTCCACAAACAGGTAGTCGAGTTGGTGGTAGGTGCTCACACAGGCTTGCACCCCCAAAAACTGCAAGGCAAAGCCCCGCAGCCAAGGAGAAGCCCAGCGAGCTACTGCCAGGATGCCCAAACCCATGGCCGGGAGGAACAACAGGCCAAAGGGAGAGCGCACCCAGAGCAGCGTCGAGAGCAACAACAGGGATCCCAAAAACACCAGCCCCAGCCGAGCTGTGCCGCGGCGGCGGGAGGTGAGGATGAACAGGGCCCCGGCTAGCGGCGGCCCCATCGGCCCGGCAGCGGCTACCAAGGCCCGCCCCACCCGCCCCAAAAATAGCTGGCCACTGTGGATGGCCAGCCCCGAGCCGTCGGGATAGATCTCGAGACGATGAAACTCTCCCCCCAACAGCAGCGCCATCAGGCCATGGCCCATCTCGTGAAACCAGGTGGCTAACAGGGTAAAGGGGTAGAGGAGGTAATTGCCCCAGGGAAACTGCCAGAGCAAGACCGTCAGCCCGGCAGCAGCCACCAGCCAAACCACGCTGTGCCGGCCAGGCCTTGCGGAAGGGGAAGGAGGCAGCTCAAACTGAGTCATACCAGCAGGTGGGTGGGGAAAAGGCCCAAGATGACCTGCTGGTCTAGACGATTGCCAGCAGAAGAAAGTTCCACCTCAGGCAAAAATAGCCAGGCCAACTCCCCTCTCCCTCCGAGAGAGAGGTTGGGGTGAGGGGCAGCAAGGAGACAGGGGAGCCGTCTCACAGGTAGGTTGAAGAAGCCCCCCAGGGATCCCTGCTTATGGCCACCTTCCTGCGCGACTGGAGCTACCGCTTTCCCTGGCTTTACCGCAGCATCAGCCGCGCGGCGGCCCTGGCGGTGGGGGGCCGCGAGCGATTGCGGCGATTGCCCCTACAAGGGATCCAGATTCATCCCCAGGAGCGGGTGTTGGATCTCTGCTGTGGCCCCGCTGAGGTAACCCCGATCTTGGCCGAGCTGAGCCAAAACGTCGTTGGGCTGGATGCTTCCCCCAAGGCCCTGGCGGCAGCCCGCCAGCGCCTCCCCCACGTCGAATTTGTGGAAGCCTTTGCCCAGGATCTGCCCTTCCCCACCGACAGCTTTGATTGGGTACACACCAGCCTGGCCCTGCACGAGCTGCCCCTCCCCGATCTGGAACAGGTGCTGCGCGAAGGGTGGCGGGTGCTCAAACCGGGGGGAGGGCTTTTAATTCTCGATTTGCACGCGCCCCGGCAGCCCCTACTTTGGCCTGGACTGGTTTTGTTTCTAGCCCTGTTTGAGACCGAGACTGCTTGGCACTTCCTCAAGCTGGACTTGCCCCAGTACCTGCAGCAGCAGGGCTGGCAAGCCGTCCGGCAGACCCTGCACGCTGGAGGAGCCCTGCAGGTCGTCCAGGCGCAAAAGCCTGTTGCTTGAGTTATAGGGCAGTTAACCCTGGTGCCAGAAGGGGGTGCCGAGAACTGGCGTGCTGGGCTGAGCTGCTTCTTGAGGCGTCATCGCGCCGGCCAAGTAGGCCCGGCGGCCTGAGCGCACCGCTTCCGCAAAGGCCTCGGCCATCGCCACCGGATCCCGGGCCAGGGCCACCGCTGTATTCAACAGCACCCCATCGAAGCCCCACTCCATCACCTGGCAGGCGTGGGAGGGCAGGCCCAGTCCAGCATCCACAATTAGCGGCGCCTCGATCCGCTCCCGCAGCAGGCGCAAGTTGTAGGGGTTGAGGGGGCCTTTGCCAGTGCCGATGGGGGCGGCCCAGGGCATGACCACCTCACAGCCGGCATCCAAGAGCCGCTGGCACAGCACCAGGTCGTCGGTGCTGTAGGGCAAGACCTTAAACCCCCGCCGAACCAGCTCGGCGGCGGCAGCGGGCAGTTGCACCGGATCCGGTTGCAAGGTGTAGTCATCGCCAATCAGCTCTAGCTTGATCCAGTCGGTGCCGAACACCTCCCGCGCCATCTCCGCCGTCGTGACTACCTCCTGCACGCTGTGGCAGCCGGCGGTGTTGGGCAGAACCGGGATCCCTAGCTTCTGCAGCAAGGCCCAGAACCCCTGGGAAGCTTCCGGCCCCAGCGCCCCCTGGCGCCGCAGGGAAACGGTCAACAAACAGGGCTGGGCCCGCGCCACCGCCTGCTCCAAAATAGCCGGCGAAGGATAGCGGGCTGTCCCCAGCAGCAGGCGGCTGGGCAGCGCTTGGCCGTAGAGCACCAAGGGATCCTCATCGGCCCGAGTTGAAGGGGAGACAGGAAGAAGAGTGGACATCGCTGAGGGGCAACAATGCGGGATTTGAGGGGAGGCAATCGGGCACTAGCCGCCGGCAACCGGCACGACGATCTCCACCCGGTCGCCTTCTTGCAAACGGGTTTGCTCGTAGCGGTCGCGTGGCACAAACTCCAAGTTAACCGCCACCGCAAAAGGGCCGCTGGCCCCCACCTGGGCTATCGCCTCGGCCAACGTGGTGCCCTCCGGCAGATCGTAAGGCTTTTGGTTGATCAAGACACGCATGGCGATAGGGATTCACCGGCAAGAGGGGCAGCCTGCACCTGAAAGGGGATCCCAAGCTGCTGCGCCAAGCGGCAACTGCCGTGGTGGAGGTACTCCAAAACGGCATCGTGAATGGCGGGGGAGATGAGGAAACCATGGCGGTAGAGGCCGTTGATCTGCAACAGCCGCGGGGAGCGCTCCACCACTGCGGGGAGATGATCTGCCAAGGTGGGGCGACATTGGCTGCCTAACTCCAGGATACGCGCTTCGGCAAAGGCAGGATGCACGGCGTAGGCGGCGCTGAGCAGCTCCAGAGCCGAGCGGACACTCACCGGCGAGCGATCTTCAGATTCGATTTCGGTAGCTCCCACCACAAACAAGTGCCCCGGCTTGGGAGCGATGTAGATCGGGTAGCGGGGGTGCAACAGCCGGGTCGGGCGCCGCAAAGATACTTCCGGGGCATACAGACGTACCACTTCGCCCCTAACTCCCCGCAGCGGTGCCTGTCCGCCCCATTCTTTTCGGGATCCCAGGCCGCGGCAGTCCAAAACCCACCCGCCGGTTTGCTCCTGCCAAGCTCGCGCCTGCTCCAGATCCCAGGGGCGGCCCCACTCCACCTCCACCCCGTGCTGGCGCAATTTGGCCAGCAAAGCAGCCAGCAGTTGGCGGTTGTCCAGTTGGCCCTCCTGGGGAAGATACAGGCCCTGCCCAAATCGCCCGGCCAGCGAGGGCTCCAGCTCGGCCAGCGCCTGGGCATCTAGTTGCTGAGGCTTGGGGAGATGGGGAAGGCGTTCCCCTACAGCAGCCAGTAGGGCCGAGAAACGCTTGGCTTCCCCGGCATCTTGGCGGTGCCAAAGGATCACAGTGCCCTCCTGCTGAAAGAAAACCGGCTCTGGCAGGCTGGCCAGAAGGGCGGGCCAGCGGGAGAGGGCATAGTACCCCTGCGCTACTACGCTGGCCTCGGCGACGGCAGACTCCGCCAGAGGAGCCAGCATAGCAGCAGCCAGATGGGCCGCGCTGCTCTCAGGGGCAGTGGGAGAAGCTGCCTCCACAATGCGCACAGAATGCCCGACCTCGACCAGGGTCGCAGCCAACAGGCGCCCCATTAGACCGGCTCCAAGGATGAGGACGGGATCCGGCTGCACTCTCCAAGAAGCGAGCGGGGGGGCGGCCAGAGAAGATGGGTTTGACAGGCTCATGGGGCGTTGGCGTGTCTAGCGCTACCCGCAGCACTATGGTGGCATATTCTATTGGGTCGAGAATGCTGAATGGCTCCTCATTAAAACCATCCCCTCTCCCCAGAGAGGAGAGGGGCGGTTGGCTTCATCCACCGGTTGAGAGTAGCCCAGCCTACAAGCCCTGCAGCACCGTATCTTGGCGCACCGACAGGTTCTGGATGCGGGTATCTTGGGCAGCCGGAGTGTCGGCTTGGGTAAACACGCCGATCTGCCGCAAGTAGCGGGCCAGGGCATCCTGCTCGCTGCCGGGGGTATCGAAGCTGTTGCCGGAGCTGGGAGCCAAGTTCACCCGGTTGGGGTTAGACAGGCGCGGAAAGGGATAGTCATCCCCGCCGTCGGCCAAAAAGCCCAACGTCACCAGGCGGAAGGTACGGCGGGGATCCCCTTGCAACTGGCCGTTGCGCACCACCACATCCCGGCCGGTGGGCGTGTCCACCCGCAAGGAGACCACGCGGGATCCCGGTGGCCGCGAGGGATCAAAGCTGAAGGCAAAGCCGCCGATCTGCGGGAAACGGCCCGGCGTGGCCCCCGGCTGGCTTTGCGCCACCCCATGTTCCATCAGTTGCTTCAGCTCCTCAGCGGTAACCGTCACCAGCGACAGGCCGTTGTTAAAGGCAAGGGAAGTTTCGATATCCAGTTGCGAAACTTGGCCCGCCTGCTTGCCGGCATCGGGGTTGGCCAGCGGAGGGATCCGCCGCACCGGCTCGCCGCCGCCACCGCCGGTGGTAGCCCCAATGGGAGCGCGAATGCCGCCGCCGTTTTTGAGGGAGATGACCGTGGTGGGGTCAACCGTTCTGGCATAGGCCAAATTGGCATCCGCCGTGAGGTTGCCCAGGTTGGTTTCCTCGGTGCGCACCTCGGCCCGCAGGCCGTTGAGGAATTGGGTGGTAGAGCCAAAGGTGCGGCCATCCTTGGTGCGGATGATGTTGCCGATCTCGTTGGCGATCCGCACCACGTCGGGGTTGGGGGTGCCGCGCACGGCTGCTACCCCTTGGTCGTCGGTGGCATAGGCGCCGCTCACCGGATCGATGCGGGCAATCACCCCGTTGGCGTCGAAACCGACCACCAAGCGGCCCACGTAGCGGTAGTTGGCGCCGGTGTTCACCACTGCCACGGGTTGGCCGCTGGCCGAGGAGCGCAGGATGGGGTAGTCACCTGTGCGCACATCTTCAGGGCGCAGGCGGTCGGTGGGCTTGGCGATCACCCGGTGGGAGCCGCCGGCGATGATGATGTCCACATCCCGCAGTTGGCTGGCTAGGGTTACCTCGTTTTGGAGCTGCTGCAGGTGGGCCAGGAGGATGATCTTGTTAATGCCCTGGCCGGTGAGCTGGTTGACGAAGTTCTGGATGAGGGCGGCATTCACCTGGTCGGTGTCGTCCACTTTGCCTTCCACCCTCACCTCAGGGCCAGGGCTAGAGATGGCGGCCAGGCGCGTAGTGGTGGCACCCACCAGGCCGATCCGCTGCCCTCCCACCGTAATCACCGCCGTCTTGACGATCTTGCCGCGGATGGAGCTGGCCTCTTGGCCATCGGCAGCAAAGTCAGAGCTGGTCAATTCGCCAGTGCCGCTGAAGCTGAGGTTGGCGCTCAAGTAGGGAAAGCGGGCGCCCGCGTAGCCGCGGCTGGTGTCGGGTCGGATCAAGTCGCGAATTTGGCGTGTGCCTTGGTCAAATTCATGGTTGCCAAAGGCAGCCGCCTCGAAGCCGATGGCGTTGATGATTTCAATGTCGGCTTTGCCAGGAGTGCGGTCATACCGGCCCCGCAGCGAGGGATCCGTGCTGGCGTTGTAGAAGGGGCTGGGGATGTAGTTGTCGCCGCTGGAGAGCACCACCGTGTTGGGAAATGCGGGCCGCAGCGCGTTGACCACGGCGGAGAAGCGGGGGGCATCCTGAACGGCGGCAATGGAAGCTTCCAAGTCGCTGGCGTGCAAAATCTGCAGCGTAAAAGCGGGCGGCTGAGTGGAGAGGGTGACGTTGGGATCCGAGGCGATAAACCCTGCCCCGCCGCCGGACGGGGGAACTGAGCTGCTGCTGGTACCGCAGGCGCTGGCCAGGCTCAGCACCAGGCAGCACAGCCCAACCCACAGGGACTTGGCCAGAGGGTTCAGCCAAGCCGGAAGCCATCTCTTGGCAGGGGCAGACCCTCGAGCGCGACAAGCTGGTTTCATGACAATTCCTTCACTCCATCCACAAGACAAGACGCATCCGCGTTTACGTTACCAGGGCTGGGAGGGGGATTTCGCTATGGCCTGTTTAAGATTGGGTCAAGCCCAGGTTAAGTTTGCCGCGGATCCCAGCCAAATTGCTGCAAGTCCACCCGGCCCTCGGCGTCGAAGGGGATCCCTTCGGCTTGGAGTAGAACTTTTTGCAGCTCGTCGTAGCCGAGGCGAAAAGGGGAGTAGGAGATGCGCCCTTGGGCGTTGATCACCCGGTGCCAAGGGATGTCGGTGTTTTGGCCTTGCAGGCGAAACAAAGCATAGCCCACCTGGCGAGCATAGCCGGGGTAACCGGCAACCCGCGCCACCTGCCCATAGGTGGCCACTCGGCCCGGCGGGATCCGCCGCACCACTTCGTAAAAGCGCTGGTAGAGGCTAGTAGATGGAGCGCTAGTGGAGCCAGACTGGGTCACAGGGATCCTCGCTCAAACTTGGCAGACAATAAGATGTGGAACGGATTGGATCCCCGGGTCCATGAGCTATTTAATCGCGGTACTGCCGGATCGCATAGCCGCTGAGGCGGCCTACAGCGCCCTGGAACAAGCCGGCTTTTCCCTGGAGCGATTGCATCTGCTGGGGCGGGGCTACAAAACCGCCGACGAGTTTGGGCTGATCGATCCGGCCCGAGCCGCCCGCCGTCAGATGCGGCGCCTGGCCATTTGGTTGGTGCCCTTTGGCTTTTTGGCCGGGGTGGGGTTCAGCGTTTTGAGTGGTTTGGATACCTTTGCCTGGGCGGGACCTATAGGCAACCACCTGATCGGCGGCCTGTTGGGTGCGCTGGGCGGGGCCATGGGCAGCTTTTTTGTGGGGGGCGGGGTGGGCCTGACCAGTGGCTCCGGCGATGCCTTGGCCTACCGCAACCGCCTCGATGCGGGTAAGTACGTACTCATTGTGGAGGAAGAGAATGAAACCCGCCTCCGCGAGGCCACGCGGATTTTGCGCCAGTTTGAGCCGGAGAACCTGCAGGGGTACAGAGAGCGCCCCTAGACTGGGAGATCTGGGCAGCTATTGAGAGAACTCAGGGAGGTCCAAAAGCATGTCTTGGCTGTGGCAGCAAGTCCCATCGCCGCTTAGGCGGTGGCGGAAGGAAGGGATCCCCAGCTTTGCCGCTGCTGGGGGTGCACTGGCAGTTACGGGGTTTTTTTCGCCAGCTTTTGCCCACCACGCCCTGGGGGGGAGACTGCCGGCAACAGCCTGGGAGGGATTTCTCTCCGGGCTGGCTCACCCTGTCATTGGCTTGGATCACCTGGCCTTCGTCGTGGCCATCGGTCTTGTGGCGGCGGGGCAGCCCTGGCGCTACGGGATCCCGCTGGGCTTTGTGCTGGCCAGCCTGCTGGGCACCGGGATCCACCTGGCCGGCTGGGATCCCCTGGGGCTGACGGAGTTGGTCATCGCCAGCTCGGTGGTGCTCTTTGGCCTGCTGCTGGCCCAATCGCGGCAGATCCCAAGTTGGCTTTTGCTCCTGTGGGGATCCCTGGCGGGGCTATTCCATGGCTATGCCTATGCCGAGGCGATCATCGGCGCCGAACCCATGCCTTGGCTGGGCTATTTGCTGGGCTTGAGCTTGGTTCAGTACGGAGTGGCACTTTTTGCCCTCTGGGCGGCTGAAACCTGGGGGTCGCGGATCCCGGGCTTGCTGCGCTGGGCCGGCTGGGCCATCGCGGTGGTGGGGAGTGGCTTCCTGGCCTTGGCCGTGGTGGGATCCTAGACACCCTTGCACTGGGGATCCCCAATCCGGTACAAGGATAACGGTGAAGATTAGTAACAACAAGGGGAGATCCCATGGAGCGCACCTTTATCGCCATTAAGCCAGACGGCGTGCAGCGGGGGCTGGTGGGCAGCATCATCCAGCGCCTGGAAAGCCGAGGCTACCAGTTGGTGGGCCTGAAACTGGTGCAGGTGAGCCAAGAGCTGGCGGAAGCCCACTATGCCGAGCACAGGGAGCGCCCCTTCTTCCCCGGATTGGTGAAGTTCATCACCTCGGGGCCGGTGGTGGCCATGGTCTGGCAGGGCAAAGGGGTGATTGCCGCCGCCCGCAAGCTCATCGGCAAGACCAACCCTTTGGACGCCGAGCCGGGCACCATCCGCGGCGATTTCGGCATCGACATAGGCCGCAACCTCGTCCACGGCTCCGATGGCCCTGAGACCGCCCAACGGGAGATCGCCCTTTGGTTTCAGGAATCTGAGCTGGTAAATTGGACGCCCGCCACCCAAAGCTGGATTTATGAGTAGGGCGGCAGCAAAATGGTTCGTCGCGTCGATCCCTAGCTCTCTTCTCCCTTCGAACAGAAGCTAGAGATGAAAACTGTGCAGCGCTCCGGGGCTCCCCTCTCCCACAGGGGGAGGAGCTGGGGGTGAAGGTAGCGGCGCGGGGTGCTTGGGTGGTGTCTTATGTATTTTGTTTGAAACGGCTATAAATCTTTGGGCTTTCTGAGACAGGCATCGTACCTCTGCCCTACAACACAGCTCTGGAAAAGGCAGAGCCAAGCCGGCCCTAGCCAGAACGGGAATCGAGGCCGACGGGCTCAGAAGCGGCGGAGCTTTCGCTGGGATCCGGGAGATACAGCCGCTCTTCCGAAGCATCGTACTCAAAGAGCTCCGCGTAGCGGCCCCAGTCAACGGCTGTAGCAAACTGCCGTTCAGCTTCCTCGTGGGGAAAATGTTCGTCCCAGAGATCCAAGAAGAAGTCCGCCCGCATGGAGCGGCTGTTTTTTTCTTCCAGAGTCTGCAGGATGCTCTTGAAGACCGGCACCCGTGCCAAAAGCTGCTGTCGGAAGAGATCCTTGCTGCGCAAGATGGTGGTGTTGGCAAAGTCCTGGCCGATCTCGGTCAGTTGTACCACCCTGCCGGTTACCTCGGCAAAGCCCAACAGCACCGCCGCATCCAAAATCGGCAGCAGATCGTCCACTGCCAGTTGCAGCCGCTCGGCCAGCTCGGCAATCTCCACCCGTCCCTGGGGCCATTCCACAATCAGCTCCAGCAAACCGCTGATGCCGCCCACCCGCGCATGAGGCAGGGGCAGCGCGTAGGGAGAGGGTGCCCTGCTGCCCACCCGGCTGGGGACAGCCACCTCGCCGGTGACCGGGATCTCCGGATTGGTCATGATCTCGTAGATGTAGTCCACCAAGGACTTGAAGCGGGGATCCGTACGTTCGTGGGGCCGCGGCAGGTCGATTTTCACCTCTCCCCGGATCCGCCCCGGGTTGGATCCCAGGATCACCACCCGATCCGCCAAAAACACGGCCTCTTCGATGTTGTGGGTAACGATGAGAATGCTCTGGGAAGGGAAAGCCTGGGTGTTCCACAGCTCGTCGATCTCCCCCCGCAGGTTCTCCGCCGTCAGCACGTCCAGGGCGCTGAAGGGCTCATCCATAAACAGCACCTTGGGTTCCAAGACAAAGGCGCGGGCAAAGCCCACCCGCTGCTTCATGCCCCCCGAGAGTTCCTTGGGGTAGGCGTTCTCAAACCCATCCAGGCCCACCAGGTCGATGGCCTTGAGGGCCCTTTGCCGCCGGATCTGGCGCGGGATCCCTTGAGCCTGCAGCCCCAGCTCCACATTTTCTTGCACCGTCAGCCAGGGCAAGAGAGCAAAACTCTGAAACACCATGGCCACATCCGGGTTGGGGCCCCGCAGGGGTCGGCCATTGCTCAACACCCGCCCTTCGCTAGGCGGGATCAGGCCCGCCATGATGCGCAGCAGGGTGCTTTTGCCGCTGCCGCTGCGGCCCAACAAAGCCAAAACTTCCCCCGCCCGCACTTGCAAATCGATCTGGCTTAAAACTGTAAACTCGCCCTTGCCCTCCGGCAAAGGAAAGCGCTTGTAGACCTTCTCAACCTCGATCAGAACCGGAGAAGCCGCAGAGCTCATATCAGATGGCCTCAAAGATTAAAGGTGATATTTTTCTTCCGCCAATTGATACAACCGCCGCCAGAAAAGGCGATTGATGCCCACCACAAACAAGCTCATCATGCCAATGCCCAAAGTGATGCGGGGCCAATCTCCCACCGCCGTTGCTTCCGCAATATAGGTGCCCAATCCTGTAGCCTTAAGAGTGGTGGATCCCCAGGCCACGATCTCCGAGACAATGCTAGCGTTCCAAGCCCCGCCGCTGGCCGTGATCCCCCCGGTAACCCAGGCGGAAAAGATCCCCGGAATAATCAGCTTTTGCCAGCGCTGCCATCCCCGCAAGCCCACATCCACGGCCATTTCGCGCAAATCGGTGGGGATGCTCTGGGCGCCGGCAATGGAATTGAAAAGAATGTACCACTGCGCACCGAGCGACATGAGCAAAATGCTGCCCCACTCAATGCTGATCTGGGTGCGGATAAAAAACAAGGTGGCAAACGGAAAGAGGAAATTGGCCGGAAAAGCTGCCAGAAATTGCACCACCGGCTGCAGCAGCTTCGCCAGGCCTGGATTAAAGCCGATGGCCACCCCAATCGGCGTCCAGATCACGGTGGCGAAAACCAACAGCACGCTGACCCGCAGCAGGGTGAGGATCCCCAGCCCAAAGGTCAGCAGCACCTCCCCAAAGCCCACGGTGGTGGTTACAAAATAAACAATCCAAATCCCGATCCCGGCAATGGCAGCCCAAGAGAGCTGAGTCAACAGCCGCTCGCGGCGTCGCTCCGCCTCTGGATTGGGTGGATCCCCCCAGCGCAGGCGAGTTAAATGGGACAACAGCCGATCCGCCAATTCTCTGGAGGGAGCTAGCCAATTGCCAATCAGCCGTGGGATCCGCGCCGTGGTTAGCAGATCGTACAGCCACGACTCCGGGGCAGCCGCGCCGGCGCTCTGCTCCAGGCGAAACTTATCCGACCAGGCCACCAGAGGCCGCCAAAAGAGCTGATCCACCAGCAGAATCACCACCGCCATGGTCAAAAGCGCCCAACCCAACTTGGGCAGATCTTCCGCCTGGACGGCAGCTTCCACATAGGATCCCAACCCCGGCAGCGTATATTCCTGGTTGAGCACGCTGATGGCCTCGCTGGCGGCCACAAAGAACCACCCCCCGCCAAAACTCATCATGGCGTTCCAGATGAGGCCCACCATCGCCGCAGGCACTTCCAACTGGACGAAGCGCTGCCAGCCGGATAGGCGGTAGAGGGTGACCGCTTCCACCAGCTCCTGCGGCAGGGTGCGCAAGGATTGGTAAAAAGAAAAAGTCATGTTCCAGACCTGGCTGGTGAAGATGGCGAAGATAGAAGCTGCCTCCAGCCCCAGCAGGCTGCCGGGAAAAAGCGCGATAAAGCCGGTAACGGTGATGGAGAGAAACCCCAACACCGGCACCGATTGCAGGATGTCCAGCAAAGGGATCAAAATTCGCTCCGCCCAGCGGCTTTTGGCGGCGATATACCCGTAGATCAGGGTAAAAAGGGTGGAAAAGGCGAGGGCGATGAACATGCGCAAGGTGGAGCGGGCGGCGTAGTAGGGCAGGTTGCGCGGATCCAAGTCGATATGAGGTACCACCGCCGGCGGCTGAAACCGCTCAAAAGTCCCTGCCCCCACCTGCGCCACCAAGCCCAGGAGAACCAACGTACCCAAAATGATGGCCCCATCGGCAGCCCCAGCCGGCAGCCGACGGAGCACCTCCGGAGAAGGAAAAGTCCGCATGTCCCCTGAATGGGCCTGGCATCCGCCCCCAGTGTACACTGTTTGCGGTTAAGCTAGGAGCGCTTCGAACTGGAGGATCCGGCCCGCTACTCTTCCTCCGGTAACTCGGGAGGAGGTTCATTCCACCTGGGATCGTCAAGGATGGCTTTTTTGGTCTGTTTGAGCTGTTTCCACAGCTCTTTAATTTGGCGATAGGCCTCTTCCGGCGTGATCTTGCCCCCCGTTTCTAAGCTACAAATCAGCGACACCTTATTGCTAAATTCTTGGAGATTGGCATCGAAAATTAAGTTCTGCGGCTTTATCTCACCCCAGTAGGGATAGCGAGGGGAAATAAATTCATCTTTGTTGGGAGGGGGGTTTGACTCTGCCATGTCGCAACCACGGTGAAAGGTTTATTACAACGAGGTCAATATCAGAAGTGCAGTAGAGACAACTTCGTATCCAGGAATGGAGGCTACAGACGTTTTTTCTTGATCGGCTTAGCTGGCTTGGGTGCTTTGGCAGGATCCGAGGGCGAATAAGGTTGAGCTGAGCTTAGCTGTTGCCCGCGAGTGGAGGGGGGAGAGTGTTTCTTGAGTTTGGGGCGGGGAGTGGAACGCTTCGGGCGTGGCGGCGCCTTGAGCACAGGACCGATGGGAGTTCCTGCCTCCACGTAGAGCAGGGATCCGCGGCGGCGCACCTGCAGATCCCAGAAGATGCCCACTCCTTTGCCCGGCAAGGATCCGATCAGGCGCAGTTTAAAAGCCTGAGGCTTGGGAGCTGTTGCCGCAGGCGATGCGGCGCCCTTGGCCGTCTGGGCCCGCTGAGGGGAAGAGCCGGCGGAGTTCTTTTTGCCGGATTGACGGATTTTGACGATAATGAACCCTTTTTCCTGCGATTGGAAAACGACCTCGCCGCGAATGGAAAACCAGTCCGGCACCACCGTCGGACGGGATCCCTCTGGCAGAGTTTGCCCCATTTCTTCTGGGGCCCACACCCCCATCAACTGCACGTGCAGATCCTGGCTCTTGTCGCGGGTGCGGGGATAGACCACCCACAAATAGTTGCGTTCCGGCTTCAGGTACTTGCGCACCAGGCTCATCACCCGGCCTAGCAGTACCGCATTGAGATCTAAACCATCCGAGGTGCGCAAAATCCCGCGAGTGAAGTGGTTGGGCGAGGGAATGTAACGCCCCTCGATGAGGCCAATCGCCCGGTACTGCATCTTCTCCCCGGGCGGCGGGATGGGCTCCAGGCAAGGTCGCTCTCTCCCCATCGCTTTCTTCTGCTCTAGCGTAGCGGCGGCGGCGACAACAGGCTGGCCCCCACCAGCAGCTGACCCGACATCTTGAGCTGATCCCCTGGGCTCGCTGGTTGAGGTGGGCCTGGGGGGCCGTACAATTCGAAGGGGAGGTCTCAGATCTGAGGACATCGTAACGGTTCCGCTGCAGTCAATCCAGGATGTTTACCAGAATGCCCAGCGGTGGGCGACGACGCTGGGAGGCAGTGCAAGACATCTGCCGTTGCCAAAACAGGGCTTACCTCTGCCCTTGACCCAAGACCCGCTCAACACACCACCGAGCTTTACCAGCCTTCCTCTTTTCCTCCCGTCAGCTTAGCAGACCCGCCCAAGGCCTGCGCCCAACAAGTCGCGGTTCAGCGGTTGTCAACACTGTAGCTGAAGTCTAGCCGATAGTAGCAACTGCTCCGGCCCAGGTTGCAGAATGTTGAGCTACAGAGCCGCACCTTTTCCTCAGCTCGCGCCCGGCGGCCCGGGACTAACCCAGCCATGCCAAGATCCCTTCCCTATCTGGCCTCTACCCATGTCTGAGGGGTGAAACTGCCGTGGAGGCCGTAGGGAATGTGATGCCGCAAGGGGATCCGCGCCACCGGGCCGGCAGCCAGGTCTGAGGCATCCAGGATCACCACCTGCGAGCGCTGACTGGCGGCATCAAAGACCACTGTTACAATCCAGCCGGCTTCCTCTGCAGCGTCCTCAGGATCGGGGATGAATACCGGCTCTCCCACAAAGCCGCGGGGGGCAAAGCTGTACTGCTCGCTGCGGCCTGTTGTCGTGTCCAACTTGAGAATGGCCTGCAGGGGGGCGTTGGGGCCGGGAGCATGGGTAGCCCCAATGTAGATGTAGCGATGGGATCCCCCCATACGGGCCGGATGGATAGCCGGAAACTCCACCGAGCGATCCAGCAGTAGCTCCCGCTTAACCTTGCCCGCCTTGGGATCCAGCTCAAAGCGCCACAGCTTGCCGGCTGGCACCTGGGCAAAGTCAATTTGCAAGTAGTCAGCCCCTGGCTCCAGGGCAGGGTAGGCTTCGTAGAGAACGGCATCCACCACCACCTGATCCCCAACCTCGTAGCCGTTGACAAAGTGGAAAACAAACCCCGGCTCCGTTTGCAGTTGCAGCGGCTCGCCCTGTTGGGGAAATAGCCAAATGCGGGTGGGCTCTCCTTTTTTTAGGGTCAAGCAGGTGCCCGCCGGCTGCAGGCCCAGCATATAGGGCAAGGGGTTGAAGGCCACCGGATTCTGGAAAAAGATCCAGTAGCGGGGCGTCCAGACAAAGTCGTGCAGAAAGGCAAAACCCGGCAGGCGGTAGTCCCGCTTTTCCACCAGCCTTCCTTGGGCGTCGACGCGGTAAAACAGCAGCGTGGAGGAAGGTCCTGTCTGCACCCCAAAGGCCATGAGATCCCCCGTGGCTGGATCCCGGCGGGGATGCGCCGTAAACGGCTGGTTGGGGGCAAGGGCACCGGCAAAGGTCTCGCTCCCTTCGGTGGCCAAGGTGGCGGGGTTGAGCCGATAGGGAGCGCTGGCCTCCCAAAGCGCCAGGAGCTTGCCGCCTTGGTAGATAACGTTGGTGTTGGCGGGGTTTTTGAAGCGCAGATCGAGGAAATTGGCCCACCAGCCTCCCGGCTTCTGGGTGCCGAATACGCCGCGGTAGAGCACCCGTCCCGCCTTCTCCTCGGCCTCAAACTCGGGAGTGCGCACAAACCGGTTGCGGAAATGCACCCGCCCGTCAATAAAGGTGATGGCACACACCATGCCGTCGCCGTCGAAGGGATGGCCGTAGCGCTGGGATCCCGCCTCCAGCTTGCCAGGCCCGTTGCGAAAGAGGGTTCCCTGCAGCCTTTCGGGGATCCGCCCCTCGATTTCCGTCGCCCAATAGTCATACTCCTGGCGTAAAGAGCGATAGCCCAACTGCCAGTCGGTGGTGCTGTAGGAGCGGGAAGCGACGCTGACCATGGCCAGTCTGCAAGCGACGCCTTCTATTGTTGCTTAAACTTTCGTAAAGTAGCCAGCCTTTCTCGGCCCAGGTAGCGGCTGGGGCCGGGATCCCCAAGATGGAGCTGCCCCAATTGAACTATGGTAGGAAATGCCCTAGCAGCCCTTGACAGGATGAACAGCGCTCATGTTTGATGCCCTCTCCGAGAAGTTGGAACTGGCCTGGAGAAAACTGCGCGGCCAGGACAAGATCACCGAAACCAACATCCAAGAAGCCCTGCGGGAGGTGCGGCGCGCCCTGTTGGACGCCGACGTCAACCTCCAGGTGGTGAAGCAGTTTATCGAGGACGTGCGGCAGGCCGCTCTGGGAGCTGAGGTCATCCTGGGGGTGACGCCAGACCAGCAGTTTATCAAGATCGTCCACGACGAGCTGGTGAAGGTAATGGGGGAGGCGAATGTGCCCATTGCCCAGGCGGAACAGCCCCCCACCATTGTGCTCATGGTCGGCCTGCAGGGATCCGGCAAAACCACCACCTGTGCCAAGCTGGCTTTGTATTTGCGCAAGCAGGGCAAAAGGCCGCTCCTGGTGGCCGGCGACATCTATCGTCCGGCGGCCATCGACCAGCTCAAGACCCTGGGCCAGCAGATTCAGATCCCTGTCTTCGACCTGGGCAAGACGGATCCCGTCGAGATCGCCCGCCAGGGAGTGGCAGCCGCGCGGGAACAGGGCTACGACTACGTTATCTTGGATACCGCCGGTCGCTTGCAGATCGACCTGGAGATGATGGCGGAGCTGGAGCGGATCAAGGCGGCGGTGCAGCCCCACGAGATCCTGCTGGTGGTGGACGCCATGATCGGGCAGGAGGCCGCCAACCTCACCCAGGCCTTCCACGAGCGGCTGGGTCTTACCGGCACCATCCTCACCAAGCTGGATGGGGACACCCGCGGTGGAGCCGCCCTCTCCATTCGCCAGGTGTCCGGCCAGCCCATCAAGTTCGTCGGCGTCGGCGAAAAGGTGGAGGCCTTGGATCCCTTTTACCCGGATCGCATGGCCTCGCGCATTTTGGGCATGGGAGACATCCTCAGCCTGGTGGAAAAAGCCCAGGAGGAAATCGACCTGGGAGATGCCGCCCGGATGGCGGAAAAGATGATGACCGCCCAGTTCGATTTCACCGATTTCCTCAAACAAATGCGCCTGATCAAGCGCATGGGATCCCTGGCGGGGCTGCTGCGGCTGATGCCGGGGATGGGCAAAATCAGCGAGGAACAATTGCAAAAAGGACAAGACCAACTGGCCCGCGCCGAGGCCATGATCAACTCCATGACCCCCGAAGAGCGCCGCAACCCGGATCTCTTGGCCCGCAGCGTCAGCCGCAAGCGGCGGGTGGCCCTGGGCTCTGGCCACAAGCTGGAGGATGTCAGCCGGCTGGTGAGCGATTTTCAGCGCATGCGCGACATGATGCGCAGCATGAGCCTGGGCGGCCTTGCAGGGATGCCGGGTGGACGAGGCCCACTGCCGGTGGGCGGCCCCCAGTGGCGAGGACGTTCTGCAGCGCCGCCGCGACAGCAGCCCAGCCGCAAGCCGGGCAAAGGTGGGGGCAAAAAGGGAGGCGGTAGCCGCGGGTTTGGCAGCCATTGAGAGCGGCTCATGCCCTTCCATGTTGTTTTGGTAGCTCCGGAGATCCCGGCCAACACGGGGAACATCGCCCGCACCTGTGCAGCTACCCGCACGCCCCTCCACCTGGTGGATCCCTTGGGGTTTCGCCTCTCGGATCGCTACCTCAGGCGGGCGGGGCTGGACTACTGGGAGCACGTCCAACTGCATCGCTATCCCTCTTGGTCTGCTCTGGTGCAAGCCCACCCCGAGGCGCGGTTCTGGTGCTTTAGCGTGCGCGGCAAGGCCCTCTACACCGAGGTGGCCTATCAGCCAGGAGACTGGCTGGTGTTCGGCAGCGAAAGCCGTGGCCTGGATCCTATGTTCTTGGAAACCTATCCCAGTGTGCGCATCCCCCTGAGCGGGCCGGTGCGCAGCCTCAATCTCAGCAATGCGGTGGCGATCGCCCTCTTTGAAGCGTTGCGTCAACAGGGATTTTCCACCCAATGAGGCGAAAGCTGGCCGGACAAGGCGATGGGCGGCAAACTAACGGTGGTATCTACACAGGAGTGGCAGTGGAAGACAGGTCTGGAGCCGGTTTGGGCCAGCAACCTTTGCAGACCAGACAGAGAAGCCGGCAACTTGCCCAACGGCAGCGGGGCAGACCTGCTTGGCCCCCTTGGCCGCCCAGCCACCGGCCCCAGGGATCCCGGCTGGCGTGGCTTTTGGGGGAGCGGATCCCGACAGTCCGACAACTAAACTTTCGCATCGCGGCGGTGGGCCTGGTTCTGGCTGTCGCCCTGGTGGGGGTGGGGGCACGTTTGGTCTATTTACAACATCACCAGGGCCCGCTCTTACAAAAGCGGGCCGAGGCCCAGCAGCGGGCCCAGCTCCGGCCCTTCATCCCCCGCCGCTCGATTGTGGACCGCCACTCCTTAGCTCGGCAGCAGGCGGAGCTGTTGGCTGTAGATCGCCCTGCCTATACCCTTTGGGCCCATCCCCGCCTCTTCGGCAAGCGTACCCCCCAGGAGATTGCCACTGCTCTGGCCCCTCTGCTGCGGCGGCCAGTTGAGCAACTGACCCAGCAGTTGTCGGCCACTCACGCGGTACGGCTGGAGCGCTGGCTGTCGCCGGAAGTGGCGACTCAAATTCAGGCCTTGTATCTGGACGGCCTGGAGCTGGTGAGCGAGCGGCAGCGGGTCTATCCCCAGAAGGAAATGGCCGCCGAAGTGGTGGGCTATGTGGATCTGGATCACCGCGGCCAAGCGGGGCTGGAGTACTCTCAACAGGTCTTGCTGGAGCGGACGGTTCAGCACCTTACCCTTCCCCGCGACGGCTACGGCCAGTTGTTGGCGGCCGAAGTGCCGGAAGGACTGTTGCAATCCCACGAGACGGTGCTGCAACTCACCCTGGATATGCGGCTGCAAAGGGCTGCTCGCGCCGCCCTGAAAACGCAACTGGAACGGTTTCAAGCCCTACGGGGCACGGTGATCGTCCTGCAACCTCACACGGGAGAGATCCTGGCCCTGGTGAGCGAGCCCACCTACGATCCCAACCGCTACTTCGAGTATGACCCTGCCCTTTTTCGCAACTGGGCTGTTACGGATTTGTACGAGCCGGGATCCACCTTCAAGCCCATCAACATCGCCATTGGGCTCGATGCCGGCGCCTTCACGGCCAACGAACGGGTCTACGACGCGGGGCAGATCTGGATTGGTCGCTGGCCCATCCAAAACCACGACTACCGCCAGCGGGGTGCCCATGGCTGGCTGAGCGTTACCGAGGTTCTGCGCCTGTCTAGCAACGTAGGCATGGTGCACCTGATGCAAAAGCTGGATCCCCGCCAGTACTACCATGCCCTCCTGCGGCTGGGATTGAACGAGCGCAGCGGTGTCGATCTGCCCTTTGAGCCGCCCAGCCGCCTGAAGCCCCTGCGGCAATTTGTAACTGTACCGGTGGAGCGGGCCACCGTCGCCTTTGGCCAGGGATTGGCCCTCACGCCTTTGCAGTTAGCCACCTTGCACTGCATCATCGCCAACGGCGGGCTGAAAGTGCGGCCCCACGTGGTGCGCGGTCTGGTCGAAAAGGATACAGACACCTTGGTTTGGGGATCCCCGCAACCCCAGCCGGTGCGGGTGCTGTCGGAGCAGGCTACCCTGGCGGTGCGCATCCAAATGCGAGATGCGGTGGATTTTGGCACCGGGCAATCGGCCAAGATCGAGGGATATGAAATCGGCGGCAAGACGGGCACGGCCCAAAAGGCAGGGCCGCGGGGAGGCTATCTGCCTGGCAAGCGCATCACCAGTTTTGTGGCCTATTTCCCCGCCCTTCGCCCCCAGTACGTGATCTTGGCCGTGATCGACGAGCCGCGGGGAGAAGATGCCTTCGGATCGACAACGGCAGCTCCTGTGGTTCGCTCGGTTATCCAGGAGATCATCACCCTAGAGGGGATCCGTCCCAATTCCCCTTGACATGGCCTGATCTCTATCCAATGGCAATGGAACCGATCGAGAAGCCGATCCTTAACTCCTTGGGAGAGGAGTTGAGGATGAGGGCACTGGAGCAGAGCGCTTCAGGAGTGTCTTAATTGGGTCTGAAATAACCAGACGCTCAAGACTTGTCGCCCCCGGGATCCAGCTTAGCCTCTGCACTTTTCCAGCTCAGCTTGGAGTTGAGGTAGAAGTTCCAGAATACAACAATACCGATCGCAATTAAGTTGGCCAACAGATAGTGAATGCCCAAGCGCTCGCTCAGCAAAATCACCAGCGAAGAGTTAAGAAACAGGCCGATCAAACAGATCATATTAAACTTGGCCAGCCGCTTCAGGCGGTTCGAGAGGCCCGGCTGCAATCGGGTAACATGGCGAAACGTCCACAGATCGTTCCACAGGAAGTTATTGAGAATGGCCATTTCCGAAGCGATCAGCTTACTCGTGATGAGATCCCATCCTAAGTTGGCCGGGTCGTGTAACAAATAGAGCAAAACCATGTCCACCACCGTGCCTGACAGGCCGACTGTGCTGAAGCGCAAAAAGGCTCCCACCTGCCCTAGCGAGAAGCGCAGGTGAATGAGATGGTGGAGATACTGAAGACAGGTTTGCAGTTGAATTTTGCTCTCGCCGTTTTGGCGCTCCTGAAAGATGTAGCCGACTTCAGCAATGGTTGTCACCCGGCCCCGTGCCAGCACCTCGATCAGCAGCTTGTAACCCTTGGGGCTGAGCGGGATCCCGGCAATGGCCTGGCGTCTGACCAGAAATAACCCGCTGAGCGGATCCGACACCCGCCTAAAAACCCCTGGCAGCAAAACCAGCCCGATGGCTTGAGCTCCCCGAGAGACGAGGCGCCGGCCCAGGTTCCAGTGGCTCACCCCCCCCGACCCCACGTAGCGGCTGCCCACCACTAGGTCTGCTCCCTCTTGGATGGCAGGCCATAGTTTGAGAATGATCTCCGGCGGATGCTGCAGATCCCCGTCCATCACCCCCAGCACCTCGCCGCGGGCCGCTTGCCATCCGCGCAACACAGCCGTGGCCAGGCCCCGTTCCCGCTGGCGGCAGATAACTTTGAGTTGGGGAAGCTCCTCTTGCAGTTCCTGGGCCAACTTGGCGGTGTAATCCGGGCTGTTGTCGTCCACCACAATCAGCTCGTAGGCTCCCGGTAGAATCGTGTCGAGGTGGGCGCACAACTGCCGGATCAGGCTGCAAATGCTGGAGGCCTCGTTATAGGTGGGAACGACCAGCGAAAGTTGGACAGAGCTGGGTTGAGAGAGCGGCGGGATCTGAATAGGGACTGCCGAAGCTTGCAGATGGGTGGACGAAGCAGGAGCTACATGAGGCATTCAGCAGGCCATCCAAAAACGAGGGTAACGGATCCTAAGCGGAGAGCTTGAGTGCAGGTCAAACTTGGAGCTGTGTCGCTTCGCAACAGCGCCACGCGCCACCGGCGCAAATGATCCCTTATCGTACCGATGGATGAGCTCTGGGACTAGACTTTTCTCGACCTACTCAGCTCGCCGAGGCTAGGGAGATCCCGTTGAAGGAGTCATCAGCACGGGCATCTGGGCCTGGGCAGCGTCGGACTCAGGCGAGGGCAGGGCAGGGGCAGGACTGGGGTAGGGAATGCGCTCGTGGTTGGATTCCCGCCACACCTCCACAAAAGCGTCTGCCACCACCTCCAAATCCCGCAGCGTCAGACCGCTATCGACCAGTTGGCCATCTTGCCAACGGGCCTGGGCGATTTTGCGGACAACGGCCTTAGCCCGCTCAACCACCTCAGGGCCGAAGCCGTCGCTCAGGGTCATGCTGCGCAGGGCCGCCTCACAGGCATCGGCCAGCATCACCACCCCTGTCTCCTTGCTCTGGGGGATGGGGCCATCGTAGCGGAACGGCTCCTCGGGCACCGGTTGATCTCCGGCTTTCATCTGGGCTTGATGGTAAAAGTAAGCAATCAGGATCGTCCCCTGGTGCTCAGGGATAAAAGCTTGGACGGCGGTGGGCAGATTGTATTGCTTGGCCAGGCGCAGCCCATCGCTGACGTGCGCTTTGATGATCTGGGCGCTGCGGTAGGGATCGTCCAGTTGCGTATGGGGGTTGAGGCCGCCCATTTGGTTCTCGATGAAGTAGCGGGCCTGCAACATCTTGCCGATGTCGTGGTAGAGGGTGCCGGTGCGCACCAGCTCCACGTTGAGGTTTAACTTCTGGGCGGCCCGTTCCGCCAAAGTGGCCACAAACAGGGTGTGCTGAAAGGTGCCAGGGGCCTCTGCCGCCAGCCGCCGCAGCAAGGTGCGGTTGGGGTTGCTCAACTCGATGAGGCGAATGGGGGTGGCCAGGTCGAACAGGCGCTCCAGGTAGGGGCTGGCCCCCAGGGCCACAATGCTCCACCCCAGCGTGATCCCTCCCCCCAAGGCCATCGCCAATAGGTCGATGCCGCCCGTTGTGGTCAAGCTAGCAGCCGCATAGGTGAGCATCTGCACTGCCGCCGCCCCTCCTCCCAGCAGGGCCAGCTCTTCGCGGGAACGCGAGCGCCCGGCCAGGGCGCAGGCCACCACACTGCCGGAAAGTAAGGGCACAAAGGTGAGTAGGTTGGCAGCAGAGACCAAGGGCAAAAACAACGCCTGGCCCACCACTACCACCAGGCCCAGCCCAGCCCCGTAAAAACTGCCCAGCAACAGCCCCACCGCCGGCAAAGAGCTGAACTCCAGCTTGAACAAGGCCGCCAACAGGGGAGCAGTCAGGGAAACCATCAGGATCAACACCCGATCCCGGCGGCGCAATCCCGGCTGCAAGCGTTGCTGCAAAGGCACGAAGACAGCCAGGCCCAAGCCCATGACGCCAGCTACCCCCACCAGGCCCCAGATGTTGATCCGGCGCTGGGTAAAACCAAAGTGATCCAAAATCAAAAAGATCTCGGGGGTGATGACCTGATCCACTCGCACAATTACCTGGTTCTCGGCAACCGAGATCAGGACGGGCTCAACTTTTTCCAGCTCGGCGCGAATGCGCTGCTCGGTGCGCTGCGGATCCACCTCCAGATTGGGGATCAGCACCTGCTGCAGCCACTGATAGACCAGCCCCTGCAGCTCCCGCCGCTGGGCGGCACTGCCCGGAAAGGCCAGATCGTCCAGTTGGGCTTGGATCCCTTCGGCGCGCACCTCGCGGGGCAGGCCATCCACAATGCCTATCTTCTGCAGGCGCTCCAAGACCCGCCGGCTCAAGTTTTGCAAATGTTGCCAGTCGGCCTCCGTCAAGTTGAGAACCGTGGCCGGGACAGGGGGGGTGAGCTGTTCCAGAGACGGCAAAGCCCCTTGGTAGCGCTGCTGTGCCGCCTCCACCTGGGCAATTAGCTGGGTATAGGGATCCGTCGCCGCCGTCTGAGTGGCCGCTCCATCCAACCAGGCCCGCTGCCAAACCTGGACCAGCTCTTGCCTGGCCCGCTGGTCGGGGGGAAGCTGCTCCGGACGCCTTTGTGCCGGAAAAGGCGGAGCGGTCGAGGGGGTGCCGATGGCCGTTTCCCGCACTGCCGCCTGTAAGGCCTCCCATTCTTCGGGTGGCAGTTGGCGCAGATAGATCTGAGTAGGCAGGGAGAGCAACTGAACGGAAACGTAGGGCAGAGGGCCGGCCTCTTGCCGAATCGCCTCCACTGCGGCCAGGAGGGCCTCCAGATTTTGCCGCATGCTCTCGTTGGCGGCGCTGTTGATTTTGAGGGCCTGTACCACCCGCCGTCGCGCCTCGGCTTGCCGGGCCTGGGTGGCCTCCACGTCCTCGATCTCTGCCGCTGCAGGGGCGAGAAACGTTTGCGGGGAGCGGCTGCCAACGGTCAGTTGCGGCTCGTTGTAGTAGCGGATCCCGTGGACGGCAGTGAGGGAGAGAAGCGCTAGGGCGTAGCCGACAACCCGCTCGGAAAGGGGGGGCTGGGCTTTTCGAGAAGAGGCTGCCTGAGGTCGCCGGCTCCAGCGCTGCACTGGGGACGTGAGGGGGTTTCTCATAGAAGGATTTGCCTGGCAGCGTTCTTCTCTTTTCTATCCCCTTTTGCTCCCCTAGCCCAGGAGATAGCCTAGTCGCCAATCGTGATCTGCCCGATCATACCCGCTTCGGCATGGCCGGGAATGGTGCAAACCAGAGAGTAAACCCCAGATTTCAAAGGAATAAATTGCCACTCCACCGCCGCGCCTGGCTTCAGCTCCAGTTCTCGGATCTGGCCCTTGATTTCCACACCGGCCACTTCCAACTTGCGAGTCCAAACGGCATCGGCAAAATCTTTGGCACTGAAATAGTGCTTCAACTGGCTGGGGTTGCTCAAGTGCAAACGATAGAGGTTGCCGTTGCGAAAAAAGAGCTCTTTGGGCACAAAGACCAACTGGTTGTCGGCAGTACCTAACTCGACAGCTTTGTCCTGGGGCGTTTGCCGCGACAGATCTCGCGCCCATGCCGGATGCGGGATCCCGACGAACCCAATCCACAGACAGAGGCCCAAAATGAGGAAGTGACGCAGCCCACTCCACATGGCGACACCCTGAAAACTTAGCTTGGAAACCCAAGATAGCAGCTCAAGTGGGGGTCAGGGGAGCGGCACTTTCATAGAGCCGCACAGTCGGAGCTGCCTCGCCGGCTTCCCGCTGTTCCATCGCCACAGCGGCAACATAGCCCTCGGCAACCGGCAGAGGCAGGGTCAGCCAACAGGGATCCCCGGCCCCGATCCTGGCTCCAGCCAGCCCCACGCCCATGGCTTTCAGGAGAGCTTCTTTCTGCGTCCACAGCTCCAAGAAAACCCTCTCCCGCTCTGCTGGTGGACAGATCCATAGGCGGGCCTGGTCGGCGGCGGAAAAATAGCGCTGGGCAATGCGCTGCCAGCGGGGCACGGGCCGGATCCGCTCTAGGTCCACGCCAATTCGACGCTGCAACGTCAAGCCAACCAGGATCCACTCGTGGGAGTGGCTGAGGTTGAACTGCAGCGGTAGGGGTGGATCCGGCCAATAGGGCTTGCCGGCAGTGGTGTAGCCGAGGGGGATCGCGTGGGGAGGGAGGCCGCTGTAGCGGCCAAGCAGGGTTCGCAATAGCAAACGACCACCCAGAAAGCGACGCCGAGCCTCCAGCCGCTGTAAACGCTCCGCGCGCTGCCGTTCCTCCTGAGAAAGAAGATCAAGCTGAGAGAGCAACTCCGCCAGCGGCGGCAAGACTTGGAGCCACAAGTGCACCTCCGACTTCGCCAGCAACAGTTGCAGGGATCCCGCCGGGGAAGCTGCCATCTCGCCGAAGTTGGGTATGGACAGTCCTAGAGAATAAGGATGCGGTAACATGACCTTGAATTGGTGGGGTTGGCAACACCACCTAGACAGTACACCCCTCCCTGCAGGCGCTCGCGAGGCCCGGTTTGACCTGATGTCCTCTTTCCACTATCCACCCCGCCCAGACCGTGTCCGCGCCGCTCGTCAGCAGGCCATTCGCCAGGGGATCCTTTGGCTGTTGTTGGGATTCACGGCTGTGTTGGCGGGCTCCGCCGGCGCCTTCTTGGCTGTGATGTTGCCCCGTCCGGTGATCCCCACTTCCCTCACTCCCGGCGAACAAGAAGCCTTCCGTCCGGATGCTTTGCGGGCGGCAGCTCTGGATCGCTCGTTGCATATTCTCATTCTCGGCACCGACAACCCGGATCCCGCCCTGCCCTTGTCCAGAGAACGGGAGCGTCTCAACACCCGCACCGACACCATTCTCTTGGCCCGCTTCGATCCCCAAGCGCGGCGGATTACCATCCTATCCATCCCCCGCGATACCCGCGTGCGCTTGCCCAGCTTTGGTGTCACCAAGATCAATGCAGCCAACCTGGTGGGTGGACCAGCTCTAACGGCCCAGGTGGTCAGCACCTTGCTGGGCGGGATCCCGATTGACCGCTACGTTCGCCTCAATACCGATGCCCTGGAAGAGCTGATCGATGCGGTGGGCGGTGTGGAAGTCTACGTGCCGGAGCCGATGCACTACGTAGATCACACGCAGCGGCTATTCATCAACCTGGAGCCCGGCTGGCAACGCCTCAACGGCGAACAAGCCCACCACTTTGCCCGCTTTCGCCGCGATCACCTGGGGTTGGGGGATATTGGTCGGGTGCAACGGCAACAGGAACTGCTGCGGGCCCTGAGTCGAGAACTGCTCTCCCCCGCCGTTTGGCCTCGGATCCCGAAGGTTTTGCAGGTCGTCCGCACCCACCTGGATACCAACCTCACCTGGGAAGAGGTTCTGAGCTTGGCCAAGTTTGTCCTCACCTCTGGGGGCGATCGCATCGACCTGGTGCTGTTGCCGGGCCGCTTCAGTCAGCCAGGAGAATTTTCCACCAGCTATTGGCTGCCGGATCCAGCCGCGATCCGACGGGTGGCTGTCTCCCACTTTGGCCTAGAGGCAGAGGTAGCCCGCATTCCGCCGCAACGCCTGCGCATAGCCGTGCAAAATGCTACCGGCAAGCCGGGAATGGCCCGCCGCATGGTGCAAGAACTGGTTAGACAGGGTTATACCCAGGTTTTTGCCGTCGAAGACAGCCCCCAGGTGTTGCCGCAAACAGAGATCCTCGCCCAAAGCGGGGATCGCGAGGGAGCCAAGCAGGTGCGGGCCGCCCTTGGGCTAGGAGAGCTGCGGGTGGAATCCACCGGCGTGCTCAACTCCGACATCACCATTCGCATCGGCCAAGATTGGGCCCAGCAGCTTACCCTCGATATTGACCAGGCGCAGAGTCCGGCCAGAGGGGCTCAGCTCTAGGGCCGGTTCGGTGGCGAGTGCGGATTTCTGGAAACAGTTCGGCTTGTCGGGGCCTCTGTTGCCTCTGTAGATTGGCACTAGCTTGTTTGCGTGCTGAGCCATCTATGACTGTGCTGGAACAGGGATCCATCACCATCCACACCGAGAACATCTTCCCCATCATCAAGCAGTCTCTCTATTCGGATCGGGAGATCTTTTTGCGAGAGCTGATCTCCAACGCCGCCGATGCCATTGCCAAGCTGAAGATGGCCAAACTGGCTGGCGAAGTGGCGGATCCCCCGGAGCCAGAAATCACGATTGCGCTCAACAAAGAGGCCAAGACCCTCTCGGTCAGCGACACTGGCATCGGCATGACTGCCGAAGAGGTGAAAAAATACATCAACCAAGTGGCCTTTTCCAGCGCTGAGGAGTTCCTTCAAAAGTACAAAGGCAAAGACGCAGAACAGGCGATCATCGGCCACTTTGGCCTGGGGTTCTATTCCTCTTTTATGGTGGCGCAGCGGGTGGAGATCGACACCCTTTCCTATCAGCCGGGCAGCACCCCTGTGAAATGGTCTTGCGACGGCAGCCCAACTTTTACCCTTTCCGATTCCCAGCGCTCCGCCATCGGCACCACGGTTACCCTTTACCTCAGCCCGGATAGCGAGGAGTACCTGGAGCCGGGCCGCATCCGCGAATTGGTGCGCAAATACTGCGACTTCATTCCCGTCCCCATTAAACTCAACGGAGAAGTCATTAACCGGCAAAAGCCCCTCTGGAAGATTCCTCCCTCTGAGCTCAAGGATGAGGATTACCTAGAGTTTTACCGCTACCTCTATCCCTTCCAAGAGGATCCCCACTTCTGGGTACACATCAACACAGATTACCCCTTCATCGTGCAAGGGATCCTCTACTTCCCCAAGCTGCGGCCTGATATCGATCCCACTAAGGGTCAGGTCAAGCTGTATTGCAACCAAGTTTTTGTCCAGGATAACTGCGAAGAAGTCATTCCCAAATTCCTCCTGCCTCTGCGCGGCGCCATCGACAGCCCAGACATTCCCCTCAACGTCTCCCGCAGTTTTTTACAAAATGACCGTACCGTCAGGCGCATTGGGGATCACGTGGCCAAAAAGGTGGCGGATCGCCTCAACGAGCTCTACAAAGAAGACTACGAAAAATATGTCAAGGTCTGGCCGGATATCAGCCTCTTCATGAAATTTGGGGCGATGAACAACGACAAGTTCTTCGCCCAGATTAAAGACATTCTCATCTTCCGATTGGCCGGATCCCCTGCCGATAAACCTGAGTACGTGACCCTCAAAGAGTACCTGGAGCGCACGCGGGAGAAACAGAATAAGCGGGTTTACTACGCCACCGACGAGGCAGCCCAGAGCGCCTATATCGACCTGCACCGCTCCCAAGGACTAGAAGTCATTATGCTGGATAGCTGGATCGACAGCCACTTCAGCAGCTTCCTGGAGCGGGAGTATCGGGAAGAAGGGATCCAATTTAAGCGGGTGGATTCCGAGCTGGACGAGACGCTGATCCAAAAAGACAAAGCTGCCGAGCTCGTCGACCCGGTAACACAAAAAACCCGCAGCGAAAAGCTGGTGGATCTCTTTCGTCAGGCTTTGGGCAAAGAGAAGCTGCAGATCAAAGCCGAGGCCCTCAAGTCGGAGTCGGTTCCGGCTATGATCCTGCTGCCGGAGGCGCTGCGGCGCCTGCAGGAGCTTAATGCCATCCTGCAACAGAAGCCAATGGAGTTTTTGGAAGAGCACACGCTGGTGCTCAACACCGCCCACCCCTTGATCCAAAACCTGCAGGCTCTGGCCGAGGAGGGGCGGGATCCGGAGCTGGTCAACCTCATCTGCAACCACATCTACGATCTGGCGCTGATTACCCAGAAAAGCTTTGACCCGGCAGCCGCACGGGCCTTTGTGCAGCGTTCCAACGAGGTGCTCACCCGTTTAACCCGCCGTCAGTAGGCGGCACCCTCCAGAGTTACCCCCGGCTGCAGGGCTTCCGCTCCACCGGGCAGAGAGGGGCGGGAGGCCGCCCCATTGCTGGCAGCCCTGTCGCTCCCTTGCAAGAGGGGAGCTACTTGGCGCATCAGGGTGGCCATCTCCAGAGCGCTCATGGCGTATTCCCAGCCTTTGTTGTTCTTGATCCCAGCCCGCTCCAGCGCCTGCTGTAGGGTATCGGCGGTGAGGATCCCGAAGATGACCGGCACGCCGGTGCGAAAACTGGCTGCCGCGATCCCCTTGGCCACCTCTGCTGCCACATAGTCGAAATGGGGGGTTTGGCCCCGAATGACCGCTCCCAGGCAGATGATGGCATCGTAACGGCGGGACTGCGCCAGTTGGCAGGCCAACATAGGCACCTCAAAGCTGCCGGGCACCCAGTAATAGTCCACCTGCTGGCTCTCCGAGCTGACATCGATGCCATGCCGCTTCAGGGCATCTTGGCACCCCTCCAACAATTTGCCGGCAATCAAATCGTTAAACCGACTGATAACAATGGCCAGACGCAGATCCCCCGTCTGAACAAAATTGCCTTCGTAAACTGCCATCTGCGCTGCTCCGGGAAAAAACCAGGCGCTGCTCCACACCGCACAACCGTGTCTTCCTATCCTAATTTACCCTTCTCCTCCAGATCTGCCCAAAAAGGGGTGGTAGCACCTGGCCTTCGACATTCTCACAGTAGCTAAACGGCTCGCCAGTCCCTCTCCGTCCTCCAGAAGAAGAGCCCGCGGAGACCCGCTCGAGCCGGCGAGCTCTCAGGGAAATCTCGCCAAGGGTCATAGATTGAGTTTTATGATTTAAGAGTAAACCTTTAGTGATCCTTGATTCTCCATGAAGGCCATTACGCTGCACCAGTTGCAAATCTTCGAGGTTGCTGCCCGTCATCTCAGCTTCACCCGTGCCGCTGAGGAGCTTTACCTGACCCAGCCCACGATTTCCATGCAGATCAAGCAATTGAGCAAATCGGTGGGGCTGCCGCTGTTTGAGCAGGTGGGCAAGCGGCTCTATCTCACAGAGGCGGGGCAAGCTTTGTACCAAACTTGTCAAAAAATCTTTGAGCAGTTGAACGAATTTGAGATGACCCTCGCCGACCTGAAGGGGTTAAAACAAGGGCGACTGAGCATTGGTGTGGTCACTACGGCCAAATACTTTATTCCCCGCCTGCTGGGCACGTTTTGTCAGCGGTATCCCGGCATCGATGTATCCCTCAAGGTGCTGAACCGGCAGCAGGTTTTGGAGCGACTCAGCCACAACATGGACGATCTCTATGTGATGGGGATGCCCCCGGAAGATTTGGACGTGGTGGCGCAACCTTTTCTAGAAAATCCCTTGGTGGTGATGGCTCCTATTCACCATCCTTTGGCGGGCCAGAAGCGGATCCCCCTGGCCCGTATTGCTCAAGAGCCCTTCTTGGCCCGCGAGCCCGGCTCCGGCACCCGCATGGCGGTGGAGCGGCTCTTCGACAAACATAACCTCAAGCTCAACATCCGCATGGAGATAGGCAGTGGCGAAGCCATTCGCCAGGGCATTATCGGCGGGCTGGGCATTTCGGTTTTGTCTCAGCATGTGTTGGCTCTGGGAGATTGGCAAAACCATTTGACCATTTTGGATGTGGAAGAGTTTCCCATCCGTGGATTTTGGCATTTGGTCTATTTGCGCTCCAAGCGCCTCTCGGTGGTAGCCAAAGCTTTTGCCGATTTCCTGCTTTCTCAAGTTTCTCAAATAGATCTGGATCTTCCTCCTAAAGAGCCGCGCAGAGCCAACTCAAGTCCCAATCCGGATTGGCTTTCTGGCAAAGGGGATAAATTGCAGCCGCCAGCTCTTGCTGCAACCCCTGGAGGCTCCGAAAATCATGGGTAAAAAAGACCCGTAAAAATGCCAAATAGGCCCGTGCCCAATTGTCTTCGGGATCCAGCTCGACAATCCGCTGAAAATGCCGCTGGGCTGCTTGCGGCCGCAGCAGGGCCACCTCCAGCAACGCCAGCTCGTAGTGGCTTTGGATCTGCCGTTCCCGCCAGCTCTGGGCGGCTGCCCATTGCTCTTCTCCCTCCAGCAGTTGCCGGATCAAAACCCGATCCGGATCGGTGAGGAAAGTTGGATATTGCAACGTCGTCCAGGCGTTGAGGTAGAGGGAGAGCGCCTCCAGATCCCCAATCGCAGCCGCCCTAGCTGCCTGTTGTAGGAGAAAGAGGGGATCTCCAGGGGAGATAAGGGATCCCCCTTTCCCGCTGCGGGATCCCTCCCAGGGCTGACTGAACGACCGACGCCTTCCCTGGGGAGGTTGCCACTCCAGGTGGAGGATTCCTTCTTTGGTTGCCAGCTCTGGCCAGGCCAAGATCTCCTCCACCTGCCAACTGCCGGCGGCGTAGGGCAACAGGCGGTTCTGTCCCACCACCCAGGCCCGCTTGGCCAAGACCTGCCCCTGGGGATCTTCCAGTCGCGCCCAGACGAGGGTTTGCGCCAAGTCCTGGGCTGGCCCCTGCCAGCGCAAGTGCCAGGCTGGGATCCCTTCCTCTGGCAAGACCTGGAGCTCTAGCAGCTCCACCGCCTCTGCCGCAGCGGGCAACTCTTGCAGCACAACCCTGGGCTTGCTGGGGAAGTAGGTGGACAGCCGGCCCACCGCCGGCAGATCAAAATGCTCTTGCTGCCAGTCAGGACTTTTGTCTAGGAGTTGCCGAATTTGCTCCTTAGCTGGACCGTAGGGGCCGACAATTCCTTGCTCCCCTGGCGCATCCACAAACCCATCCAGAAGCGCCAGCTCCACCTCTGGCCAGGGGGTTTGGCCGGCGCCGCGGAAGGTGATGGGCCAGCGCTGTAGGGCCGCCAAGTAGCTGAGAGTTTCCGACGAGATCAGCTCGGTGTTGGGAAGAACGCCTAGGGTGGCGGTCAAACCTGGCTGCACCCGGGATCCAATCCACCGCGTCAGCTCCTGTTGAGGGTGCTGCCCCTGCCAGCGCATCTGGATCCCTTTCCAGAGCGGAGCCACGCCGGGAGCGAGGGGCTGCCCCAGGTTCAAGAGGGCCAGAGCTCCCAGGGCTAGGCTCATGCCCACTCCCCGGCGCAGCGCCCTTTCCCCCCAGCGCTCGCCCAAGTAGCGCCAAAGCTTGGCCAGCCCTCCTGCCGAGAGGATGGCCAGCAGGGGCAACAGCGGCAAAGTAAAGCGCACATCCTTAATGGCTACCAGGGTGTAGAGAAGGTAGCCCCCTCCGTAGAGACCCCAGAGGAGAGCCTCCCGCCGGCTTGGGGATCCCCACAAGCTCAGCAGTGGCAAGGGGCATAGCCAAGGGCCCATCTGCAGGGGCAACCAGCGCAAGTAGGCCGTCCACCAGCACAGGGATCCCGCCGCACAGGTGACGTAGTAGTGGGCGGTGTCGGCATAGGCCCACCCATTGCTGAGCACAAACAGCCAGTTAGCTCCATACCAGGGCCAGCACAAGAGCAGCGTCACCCCCATTCCCAGGGCCAGGTGGGCCAGCCGCAGCGGCCAAGGGATCCTCACCCCCAGCGGAACAGCCAGCAGCGGCGGCAGCAAAAACAGCACCCCCGTCCACTTGGTCAGCAGCACCGCCGCCAGCCCCGCCCCCACCCCCACCGCCCCCCGCCAGGACGGCTCCTCCGCGTAGGCCCACAGCGCCCAAAAAGCCAGCGTCACCGCCACCAGCAGCGGCAGCTCCAGCATGTAGACATGAGCCAAAGCCGTGATCCCCGGATAGAGAAGCACCAACACTGCCGCCAGCCAGCCCACTTCCCAAGAGCGATAGGCCCGCCACCCCAGCCGCTGGGTGGCCAGGGTCAGGATCCCCAGCAACATCAAATTGAGCAACTGCCCATCGGCCCGGCCAAACGGATGCAGCGCTGCCAACGGGATCCCCAACCAATAGGCCAGAGGCGGGTAGCGCTGGTTCAAGTGCAAAAACTGCTGCCACCACAGCCCTTCCCAGCGAAACCGGCTCAGGTGATCCCCAAACGCCTGCGCCTGCAACAGGTGCTGCGCCTCATCCCAGGCCGGCGGCAGGGGATCGCTCCAGTTCCAAACCAGCAGCAGCAGCAGCTCCACCATCCCCAGCCCGGCCCAGACCTGGAGAAAGGGGATCCCTTGCCCCTTTTGGACCTTCCTTCTGGCTACCTCGCCCATAGCCGGCTGGATCCCCTCCCTTTAGCGTTCTGCCCCAGAGCTAAACTCAACCTGGATCCAGCTATCTAAGCTATCCAGAATTCCCCATGACCGTCTCGACCACGGGTTCAGAAGGAGTTTGGATCCTTTCGGATCAACTGCATCCGCAGCAATCTGCCCTGGCCTCCCTCTCAGCCCTCCCCCCCCACCGCGTTCCCGTTCTCCTTGTCGAGTCCCACGCCTGGGCCAGCTCCCGCAACCATCACCAGCAAAAGCTGGTCCTGGTCTGGTCGGCCATGCGCCACTTTGCCCAAGAATTGCAACAGCGCGGCCACCCCGTCACCTATGCGGAAGCCGAAGACTATGCCGAACCCCTGCAAGCCTGGGCTAGGCAACATCGATTGCAACAGATCCGCCTCATGCAGCCCACCGATATTCCCGTCCGGGATGAGGTGGAAAAGCTGAGGTCTGCCCTCCCCTGCCCCCTCCTGGTCTTGGAAAATAACCACTTTCTCTGGACAGCCCGCCAATTTATCGACTGGGCCTCAGGCCGCAAGCGCCTCCTCCTAGAGGACTTCTATCGCCAAGGGCGCAAACGCTTCCGCATCCTCATGGACGGCTCCCAGCCCCTCGGCGGGCGCTGGAACTACGACCGGGAAAACCGGCAGCCTCCCCAACCTGGCCGGCGCTACCCGCCGCCTCTGACGTTTCCCCCCGACGCCATCACGCAGGCGGTGATGGAGAAAGTGCGGCGCCATTACGGCCACCACTTTGGATCCCTGGAAGGCTTTGGCTGGGCCGTCACCCGTGCCCAAGCCCTGCAGGTGCTTGAGGACTTCATCCAGCACCGCCTGCCCCACTTCGGCCCCTGGCAGGACGCTATGCAAGTCGAAGAAGACTTCCTCTACCACTCCCTCCTTTCCCCTTACCTCAACCTAGGGCTCCTCACCCCCCAAGAAGTCATCACCGCTGCCGAGCAGGCCTACCATCGCGGCGGGATCCCTCTCCCCTCTGCCGAAGGCTTCATCCGCCAGATCCTGGGCTGGCGGGAATACATGCGCGGCTTCTACGAATACCAAATGCCCCAGGGCTATGCCCAGACCAACTTTTTTGGCCACTACCGCCCCCTGCCCGACTTTTTTTGGACAGGCGAAACGGACATGGCCTGCCTGCGGCACACCCTGAGGCAAATTCGCCGCCATGGCTATGCCCACCACATCCAGCGCCTAATGGTGCTCAGCAATTTCGCGCTCATCAGCGGTATCCAACCTCAAGCCGTAGAAGCGTGGTTTCACGACGTGTTCATCGACAGCTACGACTGGGTGATGCAGCCCAACGTCATCGGCATGGGCCTCTTTGCCGACGGGGGCATGCTTTCCACCAAACCCTACGCCGCTTCCGCCCAGTACATCCGCAAAATGAGTGACTACTGCCGCCATTGCCGCTACAATCCCAGCGAAAAGGTGGGCGAACGGGCCTGTCCCTTCAATACCTTCTACTGGGATTTCCTGTTGCGCCACCGGCCCCTTTTGCTTCCCTTGGGAAGAATGAAAGGGGTACTGGCCCACCTGGATCGCCTCCAGCCAGAGCAGAGGGCCCAAATCCAAGCGCAAGCCGCTGCTTGGTGGGAGTCCACCCCCAATGCCTAGCTGTCTAGTATTCACTAGAATTGGAGCACCCTCTCTTCACGTGTTACTTGGTTCAAGGAGCCCACGTCATGAAATGTCCCCGCTGCGGCAAGCAAGAAATTCGTGTTTTAGAGTCCCGTTCGGCAGAAGGTGGCCAAAGCGTGCGGCGGCGGCGGGAGTGCATGTCCTGTGGCTATCGCTTCACCACCTATGAGCGCATCGAATTCATGCCCATCATGGTCATTAAACGGGATGGATCCCGAGAGAGTTTTAACCGCAACAAGATCTTGCAGGGGGTGATGCGCGCTTGCCAAAAAACCCAGGTTAGCGTCAAGCAGATGGAGGAGTTGGTCAACGAAATCGAAGAAAAACTGCAACTGGAAGACGTTCAAGAGGTAACTACCCTACGCATTGGCGAGATGGTACTGGAGCGCCTACAGCGCCTGAGCGAAGTTGCCTATGTGCGCTTTGCCTCCGTGTACCGCAAGTTCCAGGGTATAAAAGACTTTGTTACCGAACTGGAACAGTTGGAACGGTTGGAAACCCACCTACGACGAGATCTGGAGCGGCCGTTGCGGAACTCTCCCCCTTCAGAGTCGGAATCCACAGCTTCTCCAGACTGGGTGGGGGGTATTCCCCAACTCCTCGATCAAAACGACACCTCGAGCAATCTCTCGGAGATCCCGAAATAACGCTTGCGGGCGAGAAAAACTGCTAGAAAGGGGCTCCCATCCAAAAAGCTTAGCGGTATGCTTGGGTTAGCAATTGCCGCTTACACTAAGCATAGCGCTAGGCATCCTCGGCCGGTCGGTGTTCAGCGCTACCCCTGGGTGATCCTTGCGGCCTTGTCTGTTCGGGATCCCCGCCTGCCCACCTTCCTCAGCTTTTCATCCTTTCTGACGGATTGATTCAACTTATGCAGTACGACTTTCGCGGTTCTAGCCCCTCTGAAGCTCGCAACGGCAACCCCAATGGCTTGCCCGGCAACAGCAGCTTTCGCGCCCCTGCCTCACTAGAGACCGGGCCGGGGACAGTGCCAATCCAGGTATATCAACAAGTGGCTGAAGAGCTGGAATCTGCCCGTCAGCAGGTGAGCCGCCTCTCCTCCGAAAACCAGCGCCTGCGCGCTCTGCATCAACAATTGTCTGGAGAAATTACTGCCATCGCGCAAGAATTTCAGGGGCAATTGGGCCAGGCCTTGAAGCGCCTACAGCAAATCAGCCTACGGCTTGCTGACACAAGCCAAGCCGCTGCTCTTGAAAGAGAGGCTGCTGCAGCCCCTTTTCGAGGGGATGGCCTGACCTCAGAACATGACCAAGCCTCTCCCTCCTATGATTTTTTGAATCGCCTCAAGCGACGCCAAGCTCGCAGCGAGGTTTCACCCTTCCCTGGCGACGTCTATCCAACTCCCTCTTACTCTGACTTTGCCACCCCCCCCCTTGAGCCCCGATCTCAGCCCTCCACTCTACCCCCCCGTCCCCGTCAAGACACTCCTGCTGAGCCTCCTTACCCCCGTGCCGGCTATCAGATTCCCTCCTTGGAAGAGTTGATGCAGAATATGGGTGGCGAGGTTCATGCCACCAGTGTCTACCAACGGGTGCGCGATCAACATCACGGATCCCAAGGATCCGTTTTGCTTTGGATGGCCGCTGCAGTTCTTTTGGTAGTCGCCTCTTTTGGATTGGGCTTCGTAGCTGTACAACCCTTTTTGCGCAACAACCCATCACCCGCTCCTGTGAAAGCACCCCAATAGTCCCGGAGAAGGAATTCCGTACACCCTCTACACCCATAGAGACTGCAGAGTTACCCCTTGAGATACGCAACAACCCCCCTTGGATTGGGGGGTTGGTGTGGAGAGATGAGCCTGGCACCGAGCTAGGTTACCGGAGGGTCACCCCTCAAGTAGGTTCGCCGCTGATGCGTTTCACGTCCGAGTTCGGGATGGGGTCGGCGTGGTTCCACATCGCCATAGGCACCAGGCAAAGGGAAAAACACCTTGAAAGCTGCACAGCAAGAGAAGGCAGAACACCCCTGCAGTTGGGTCAAGCAGACGGTCTATTAGGACTCCTCGGCTGCATGCATTGCTGCACTTCCACCTAGAGCCTATTACCGGGTCGTCTTCCCGGGACCTTAACAGAGGACTCATCTTGAGGTGGGCTTCCCACTTAGATGCTTTCAGCGGTTATCCACTCCGCACATGGCTACCCAGCGTCTACCGTTGGCACGATAACTGGTACACCAGCGGTGCGTCCCTCCCGGTCCTCTCGTACTAGGGAGAGCTCCTCTCAATCCTCTCGCGCCTGCACCGGATATGGACCGAACTGTCTCACGACGTTCTGAACCCAGCTCACGTACCGCTTTAATGGGCGAACAGCCCAACCCTTGGGACGTACTTCCGCCCCAGGTTGCGATGAGCCGACATCGAGGTGCCAAACCTCCCCGTCGATGTGAACTCTTGGGGGAGATCAGCCTGTTATCCCTAGAGTAACTTTTATCCGTTGAGCGACGGCCCTTCCACTCAGCGCCGTCGGATCACTAAGGCCGACTTTCGTCCCTGCTCGACTTGTAGGTCTTGCAGTCAAGCTCCCTTATGCCTTTGCACTCTACGACTGATTTCCAACCAGTCTGAGGGAACCTTTGCGCGCCTCCGTTACCTTTTAGGAGGCGACCGCCCCAGTCAAACTGCCCACCTGAAACTGTCTTTTCCCCCGCTTCCGGGCGGAAAGTTAGAATTCTAGCCCTGCCAGAGTGGTATCTCACCGGCGACTCCATACCCCCCGCAAGGGGTACTTCCCAGTCTCCCACCTATCCTGCGCAAGCAAGGCCCGAACCCAATTCCAGGCTACAG
>NZ_AUMZ01000001.1:624306-629306 GCF_002760375.1 Synechococcus sp. 60AY4M2 | reverse complement strand
ACGTCTTTGAGCGGTCAGCATCAGGGCCAGGCCAGCTCCGATGAGCAGTAGGCTCACCCCCTGGGCCACCCGCAGGGGCCCCAGCATGAGGCTGTCGGCGCGCAGCCCCTCGATCCAGAAGCGTCCAAGACTATACCCCAGCAGGTAGAGGCCCAGGAGGCTACCGGGCGGAGGCTGGCGCCGATAGTTCAAAAAGAGCAGGATCCCGAAGAGGCCGAGGTTCCAGAGGGATTCGTACAAAAAAGTGGGATGCACGCGGGATCCGTCGGGGAGCTGCAGTTGGATCCACAGAGAACTAGCCGGAGACAAAGCCTTTCCATAGGCCTCGTTGTTGAAGAAGTTGCCCCAGCGACCGATGCTCTGGCCAAGGCTGAGGGAAGGAACGATGCAATCGGCCAGCAGCCAGAAGTTGAGCCGATGCCGGTGGGCAAACAGGTAAAGCGCTGCAGTGCCCCCGAGCAAAGCGCCATGGATGGCCATTCCCCCCTGCCAGAGGGCCAGGACTTTCCACCAAGGGCCATCTCGATATCGCTCCCACTCAAAAGCCACGTAGTAAAAACGGGCAAGGGGCAGGGATCCCACCACCAGCCACGGCAGCAGATCGGACATGGAATTGGGGGGAAGACCGCGCCGTGCCGCCAGGTGGCGAGCTAGAAACAGGCCCAAAACGGTTGCTAAGCCGATCAGCAGGCCATACCAGCGTAGGCTGAATGGCCCCCAGCTAAACACAATTGGACCGGGGGATCGCAACACCAGGGTCGTGAACACGGCAGTATTCCTAAACCGGTCTTTCTAGCTCACTCTACCTGTTCTGCGACCCTCACCCCCAGCCCCTCTCCCTCAGGGAGAGGGGAGCTTGGAACCGAGGCAAGGTACGAGCTGACTGCAATTGGAGGGAGATCAAGGGATCCGCTGGGGGCAACAAGGCGACAATGTTAGAATGCAGGCTTGATTTTCCACCGCGACTCCTGGGGGAGGGTGCTGGTTATGGCCCGCAAAGCTGCCGACGTGAACAACGGCGACGACTTGGACAAGTTGAAGTCGGAGAAACGCAAAGCTCTGGATCAGGTGTTGGGCCAGATCGAGCGCAATTTTGGCAAAGGGGCGATCATGCGCCTGGGAGATGCGGCCCAGATGCGGGTGGAGACCATACCCAGCGGCGCTATCACCCTCGACTTGGCCATGGGCGGTGGCTACCCCAAGGGGCGAATCATCGAAGTCTTCGGGCCGGAATCTTCTGGGAAAACCTCGGTTGCTCTGCACGCCATCGCTGAGGTGCAAAAACGAGGGGGAACGGCTGCTTTTGTGGATGCTGAGCACGCGCTGGATCCCGCCTACGCGGCGGCTTTGGGGGTAGATATCCAGAATCTGCTCATCTCCCAGCCGGACACGGGGGAGGCCGCCCTGGAGATTGTCGATCAACTGGTGCGCTCTGCTGCTGTGGACATTGTGGTGGTGGACTCGGTGGCAGCGTTGGTTCCCCGCGCCGAGATCGAGGGGGATATGGGAGACGCCCATGTGGGGTTACAGGCCCGCCTGATGAGCCAAGCGCTGCGCAAGATTGCCGGCAACGTCAGCAAAACCGGGTCAATTGTTCTGTTCCTCAACCAGTTGCGCTCCAAAATCGGCGGCATCGGCTACGGCCCCCAGGAAACCACCACTGGCGGCAATGCCCTCAAGTTCTATGCGTCGGTGCGGCTGGATATTCGCCGCGTGCAAACTCTGAAGAAAGGTGCTGAAGAATACGGGATCCGGGCGCGGGTCAAGGTGGTGAAAAACAAAGTTGCTCCCCCATTCCGGCGGGCAGAATTCGACATCATCTTCGGCCAGGGCATCTCCAACATCGGCTGCATTGTCGATCTGGCCGAGGAGATGGGCATTCTCAAACGACGCGGTTCCTGGTACAGCTACAAAGAGGAAAATGTGGCCCAAGGGAGAGACAATCTGGTCGTTTACCTGAAAGAAAAGCCGGAGATCCTGGCGGAGGTGGAAGCGGCTGTGCGGGAAAAACTTTCTGCAGGGGTAACGGTTTCTGCCAGCCGACCGGGGGGGATAGAGGAGGGAGAGCAGGAAGAGGTTGAGGCCCCCATCTTTGCAGATGAGGAGTTTTGAAACGAGGGCGGCTCTTCAAGCTGTGCCTCTCAACTGGGCTCGCTGCTGGCGCAAAGCTTCGTAGAGCAGCAATCCCCCGGTCATGGCCACGTTGAGGGACTCGACGCCAGCAGCCATCGGGATCCGCACCTGGGCATCGGCCAGTTGGATCGTCGATTCCTGCAGGCCAGCCCCTTCGTTGCCCAAGAGAAAAAGGGTTGGCCGAGTGAGGTCGTGATCCCAGTAACAGGTGGCCAGAGGGGCGAGGGTGGCGGCCAAAACTTGGATCCCTTGGCGACGACAGGACTGGATCCAGGCGGGCAAGTCAGAGAGAACCTGAGGCGGGCGGCGAAACCACTGGCCGGCGGAGGCCCGCAGGACTTTGGGGTTTTCCGGATCGACGCTGTCTGCGCTTAGCCAGAGGCCATCGGCTCCGGTGGCCGCCACGACGCGGATCAGGGATCCCAAATTACCTGGATCTTGCAGCGTTTCGACCACCAAGCCCAGGCGCAGCGCCTCTGGGGGAGGGGAGGCGATTTGCCGGCTAACGGCCACAGCTACAACCCCTTCCGGAGACTCGGTCGTAGAGAGGGCCGCCATCACTTCCAAGCTGACGGCCTGCCGCCGCAGATGCTTGGGCAGGCTGGCCAACAAGCGGGGGTGACGCTCAGCCCAGTCGAAGGTGTAGCAGACACCTCGCAGAGGCCAGCCGACCCCCAGCGCCTCTTCGAGGAGGTGGGATCCCTCGACCAGGAAGGCGCCCTGTTCTCGCCGGCCTTTGCTGCGGTGCAACTGCCGCAACTGTCGGATCCAAGGGTTTTTGGGGCTGGTGAGCAGCTCAGAAGCCATGCGGAGGAAGAGGAGAGATGGGGCGGGGAAGGCTTAATCGCGGCGACGCAACCGTTGGATAAAAAATCCATCCCGATCCTGGCGATGAGGCCAGATGAGCAGGGGATCCCCTTCGGCAGCCCAGTGGGGATGCCGGTTCAGAAAAGACTGGATGACTGCCTCGTTTTCGGCAGGATGCAGGGTGCAGGTGGCGTACACCAACAGTCCGCCCGGCTTGAGCCACCGGGCTGCCACCTGCAGAAGCTGAGCTTGCAGATGGGCCAGCTCTTGAATCTGGGCGGGGGTTTGCCGCCAGCGGGCGTCGGCGTGGCGGTGCAGGGTGCCCAAGCCGGAGCAGGGGGCATCCAACAACACTCGGTCGGCGCTCTGCCACGGGGGCAGGGGTGCAGGAGGTTCGGCAGCGGCGTCCAGGGAGAGCAGGTCGATGGCCAGGGGACGGATCGAGCTCAAGCCCAAGCGCTGCACATTTTCCTCTAGGCGGCGCAGGCGGTGGGGATGGCGGTCCAGGGCCCAGATCTCGCCGCGATCCTGCATCTGCTCGGCCATATGCGTGGTCTTGCCGCCCGGAGCGGCGCAGCAGTCGATGACTCGCTCTCCCGGCTGGGGATCCAGATAGTGCACCACCTGCTGGGCGCTGGCATCCTGAACGCTCCACCAGCCTTGGGCAAAGCCGGGCAGGGCCGTGATGTCGCCGGCATGTTGTCCCAGGCGCAGGGCGCCCGGCACCTCAGGGATGGGTGAGGCAGGGATCCCCGCTTCTGCCAAGGCTTGGATGACTTTGTCCACATCCGCCCGCAGCGGGTTGACCCGCAGATCCAGGTGGGGCGGCTGGTTGAACCAGGCGCACAACTGCTCGGTCTCGGCTGGTCCCAGGCGCTCCCACCAGAGGCGCACCAGCCAATCGGGAAAGCTATGCCGGATCCCCAAGGCCTGAATCGGGTCAGTGGGCAGAGTGTCCTGCAAGGACTTGAGGGGATCCTTTTCCGCCCCATCCAACGCTTGCCGCTGGTAGGCGCGCAAGATGCCGTTGACTACCCCCGTCAGGGATCCCAGGCCCACCTGGCGGGCCAGCTCCACGCTGGTGTGAATGGCGGCCCTGGGCGGGATGTGATCCAGAAAAGCCAGTTGGTAGAAGCCAAGGTAGAGAATCAGCCGCAAATCGAGCGGTTGCTGGTGGGCGGGGCGCCGGGCAAAGCAGTCGATCAGGGCATCAAGGGTGCGGCGACGGCGGGTAATCCCATACACCAACTCGCTGACCAGGTGGCAGTCGGCAGGGATCAGGCGGCTATGGGCCAACAAGTGTTCTAGCACCACGTCGGCATAGGCGTTGTGCCGCTCGATCTTCTGCAGAGCCAAGAGGGCCAGTTGACGCGCGTTCATGGCCGCTCCAAAAAAGATCAGGTTGCTTCCCGACACAAAAGGATAGCTTGGTAGCCCCGCACTTGAGTGCGCGCCGGAAAAGCCCGCTAGCCACTTTAGTCGCTTACCCATGATGGGGGTCGTTGATATAGTTTCATAGCTTAAACAACCTGTTCCTGACTTCTCCCACCAACACCTTTTTCCTTCTCTTTGGCCAAAAAATGAGATGAACAACCGCTAGCCCCACACCATGGTTGTAGTGATTGTACCGTTGACTTTCCTCTCGCACTATCGCTTGCCCATGTCAGACTGCGGTTGTCATGCCGCTTGCCAACAATGATGAAGTACGGCTGTCAGCAGGTTCGAGTCAGGGACAGGGAGCTAGTCCCCCTATTAGAGTACTTGTGTCAACAGTCTAATAAGGTGTACAACTGTGCCCTGTACTATGCGAGACAAGTCTATTTCAAAACGAAGCGATGGGCAAGCTATGGTGCGCTTTGCGCTGAGATGGGGAGAACCCAAAGCAAGCACTTTATCGCAATGTATGTTTCCGCCGCACAACAGACGTGTAAGTCTGTAGCTGGAGTGGGTCTATGCCAAGCCTGTCCAGCCCAAATCGCTGGATCCGAGAAAAGCTCTAGCAATTGACCACGGAGTCAACAACTGGCTCACGTGCGTTAGCAACTTAGGACATAGCTTCA
>NZ_AUMZ01000001.1:601795-624296 GCF_002760375.1 Synechococcus sp. 60AY4M2 | reverse complement strand
CAATTGACCACGGAGTCAACAACTGGCTCACGTGCGTTAGCAACTTAGGACATAGCTTCATCATTGATGGCCGCAAAGTCAAGTCCTTTAACCAGTGGCACAACAAGGAGCTGGCTAGGCTCAAGACTCACAAGCCACAGGGGTTTTGGTTGCAAAAGCTTGACCGAATTACGGAAACCGGAGAATGCGGTCCACAAAGCTGCGCGCAAGGTCATTGACTTCTGTTTGCACCACTCAATTGGGAGAATCCTCTTCGGTTGGAACAAAGAACAAAAACAAGAATGCGGTTTTAACCAAAACTTTGTTTTCGTCCCAACAGGTCGGTTCAAGGAGCGTATTGCGCAATTATGTCAGCATTATGGCGTTGAGTTTATTGAGGTAGAGGAGGCGTAAAGATCGCAGGCAAGCTTCCTAGATGGAGATGAGCTACCTAATTATGGTGAAAAACCCGACGGGTGGAGACCCTCTGGAAAGCGTGTCAAGCGGGGCCTGTACCAAACGGCAAAGGGGTGGTTGGTCAAGGCTGAGGCAAATGCTGCCGCCAATCTGCTTAAGAAAGTCAGCAGAACCTTGGGGCTTTGCGTGAAGGAACTGTCTAGAGGCGCTTTGACAACGCCGTTACGGGTTCTTTTGTGGGCTGCGTAAGAATCCCCTGGGTGGGAGTGTCAACAGTCGCTCCACTAGGTAAAACCAGTAGGGTTGCCTCCCCTGCTTGCCCCGGCCGACCCACTCATAGAAGCCATCTGCCGGGATCAGGAGGCGGCGGCGGCAAAAGGCCTGGCGGAAAGAGGGTTTTTCGGCCACCGTCTCGGCGCGGGCATTGATCCACCCAGCCTGGGGAGCTTGGCTCCACCTGGGGATCAAGCCCCAGCGGAAATGGACTGCCTGACGCTGCAGGGATCCCGCCACCACCGCCAGCACCGGCTGAGAAGGGGCGATGTTGTCGCGGGGCTGGAGCGCCCCAACTGCCCCCCTCTCGATTGGAAAATGCTGCTGCAGCCGTTCGGGGGCAACTGCCAAGCTAAACCGTCCGCACATCTGGGATCCCTCAGACCTTGGTGGAAATGCCCAGCAACTGCAGGATCCCCCGCAGCGGGATCTCCACCCACTCGGGGCGGTGGTTGAGCTCGTAGCCCAGCTCGTAGATGGCCTTCTCCAGCAGGTAGGCCTCGAGCAGCACTTCCAGCTCCTGCGGGCTGCGGGGCAGAAAAGCCCCTTGAGAAGCCACCTGCAGATATTCGGCCAAGAAGGCGGCGCAGACCCAGCGGTGCCAAAACTGGGCCCAGCGCATCATGTCAGGGCACTTGTCCCCGCAAACCAGCCCGCTTTCCAATTGCTGGCGCAAGCCGGTGTGGACGGCGTAGTGGAAAGAGCGCAGCATTCCCGCCACATCCCGCAGGGGGCAGCGTTTGAGGCGGCGCTCTCCTAGCGACCGGGCCGGCTCCCCTTCAAAGTCGATGATGACAAAGTCCTTGCCGGTAAACAGCACCTGGCCCAGGTGGTAATCCCCATGGCAGCGGGTGCGCAAAGCCGTGATCTTCCGCTCCAGGATGAGGCGGAAGCGGCTCATGATCCCCCCTTCTTGGTCGCGAACGGTGCGGGCCAACTTAGCCTCCAGTTCGGGCAGCTTGGGGATCTGCTTGTTGAGCAGCGGAAACACCTGCCCCACCAAATTGCGCATCGATTGATAGATGGAGCGCTGGTAGAGACTGGAGAAGGGCTCGGGGGCAAAGTCCTTGTTCTCGGTGTCGGCGGCCAAGGCAAGGTGCAGCTCGGCGGTGCGCTTGGCCAAGATCCGCACCGACTCCAGGTAGCTGCCGATGGTGGCGTAGGCCAGCTCCGGCAAGGGAAGGTGCGAGAGTTCCAGAAAGGATCCCCGCGGCACGGGCACCGCTTCCGCCTCTGCGTGATGAACCAGCACCGTCTCGAAAAACTGCCCCAGGCTGTCCAGCGTGTAGTGCCAGGCATCCCCCTCGTTGGGGATGTACTCCTGCAAGATGGCCAACGTGATGGGCTGATCGCCGGGATCAAAGCCCCGCGCCCCACGGCGGCGGCGATACTCCAGGGATCCCAACAGCCGCGGCACCCGCACCTGGGGATGGTGCTCCAGCAGATAGCGGCCGATCTCCAGCTCTGGATTTACCCCCTCGGCCACCTTGCGGTAGAACTTGAGGATGTACTGGCTGCCGTAGACCACCGAGGTGTTGCTCTGCTCCGCCTTGAGGATGCGGGGTTCCAGGCCGAGGTGGTACTCAAAAGGGGCAAAGGTGGTGGCCCACAGCTCCCCTGAGGAGTGGCGCAGACGGCCCTGCTGGGCGATGATCTGCAGCGGCAACGACAAAAAGCTTTTATCGGCCAGGGCGTCGAACAGCACGCCCGGCGGCTCCCCAGCCACTTGCACAGGGACAATCGCCGCCTGGGGCGCCTCTACGCGCAGGTGCATGGCCGCCTCCTGGATGGCATAGCCCACGGGTAAAGAGTAGAGTTCTGCCTCCCCCTCGGTAAACTCGACCTGCAAAAGCAAAATCTGGCCCCGAAAGGGGGGATCCCCTTCCCGGTTACAGGGAATGGCATCCAAGATCTGGGCCGACTGGATCTGGCGGGCTTTGGAGCCGAACCAACGGCAGCGGTAGAGGTAGTCGCCCAGCACCGCCTCCACCTGCTTTTGGCTTTCCCCCTGGAAGAGGCTTTCCCAACTGCCGTTTTGAACCAGCAGGGTGGGCAGGCGATCCAACTCTTCTGGCTTGCTGTGGCTGGGGTGGATCCGCTCCGTTTGTCGCTGCGGCTCGAGGGAAAACCAGTAGAAGGAGTGGGGGCCCAGGGTCAGGAAATAGGGCAGTTGGCCGATGGGAGGAAACGGCGTGCGCCCGAAGATCTCCACCGGGATCAGCCCCTCCCAGTGGGCCAAGTCCAGCTCCACAAACTGCGCGTAGCGGGAGAGGTTGGCCACCACCAGGATGCGCTCGTCGCCGTAGGCCCGCATAAAGGCCAGCACCTTGCGGTTTTCCGGGTGCAGCAGCTCAAAAGAGCCCCGGCCAAAGGCTTGGAAGCGCTTGCGCACCGCGATCATCCGTTTCATCGTCCACCACAGGGAATAGGGGTTGTTCCGCTGCGCTTCCACGTTGACGGTTTCGTAGTGGTACTCGGCGTCGATGACGATGGGCAGGTAGAGCTTCTGCGGGTTAGCCCGAGAGAAGCCGGCGTTGCGGTCGGCGCTCCACTGCATCGGCGTGCGCACGCTGTTGCGATCCCCTAAGTAGATGTTGTCCCCCATGCCGATCTCGTCGCCGTAGTAGATGACCGGCGTGCCGGGCAGAGAAAACAGCAGGCTGTTCATCAGCTCGATGCGGCGGCGGCTGTTGCCCAGCAGGGGCGCCAAGCGGCGGCGGATGCCCAGATTGACCCGCGCGTTGGGATCCTTGGCGTACACCTGGTACATGTAGTCGCGCTCCTCGTCAGTGACCATCTCCAGGGTGAGCTCGTCGTGGTTGCGCAGGAAGATGGCCCACTGGCAGGTTTCGGGAATGGGGGGAGTCTGCTGCAGGATGTCGATGATGGGGAAGCGATCCTCCATCTGGATGGCCATGAACAGCCGCGGCATCAGGGGGAAGTGAAAGTCCATGTGGCACTCGTCCCCGTCGCCGAAGTAGGCCACAGCATCTTCCGGCCACTGGTTGGCTTCTGCCAGCAGCATGCGGTTGGGATATCTTTCGTCAATGTATTTGCGTAGGGCCTTGAGGAAGGCGTGGGTTTCCGGCAGGTTCTCGCAGTTGGTTCCCTCCCGCTCGTATAGGTAGGGCACGGCGTCCAGCCGCAGGCCGTCCACCCCCATGCTCAACCAAAAGTCCACCACCTCGAAGATGGCCTTCTGCACGGCGGGGTTGTCGTAGTTGAGATCCGGCTGGTGGGAGTAGAAGCGATGCCAGTAGTAGGCCTTGGCCACCGGATCCCAGGCCCAGTTGGAGGTTTCAAAGTCTTGAAAGATGATGCGGGCCTCTTTGTACTTTTCCGGGGTGTCGCTCCAGACGTAGAAGTCCCGCTCAGGGGTGCCGGGGGCGGCGCGCCGAGCCCGCTGAAACCAGGGATGCTGATCGGAGGTGTGGTTGAGGATCAGCTCGATGATGACGCGGATCCCGCGTTGGTGGGCGGCATCTAGAAAGATTTTAAAGTCCTCTAGGGTGCCCAGCGCGGGGTTAACGTTGGTAAAATCAGAAACATCATAGCCATCATCCCGCAGCGGGGAAGGGAAAAAGGGCAGCAGCCAGATGGCCGTGATGCCCAGATCCTGCAAATAGTCCAGCTTTTCGGTCAAACCCTGGAAGTCGCCCACGCCATCGCCATCACTGTCGAAAAAGGCGCGCACCGGTAGCTCGTAGATGATCGCGTCTTTGTACCAGAGGGGGTTGTAGGTTAAGGGAGAGACGAGGCTGCGCAGAGGGGCTTGGCTCATCATATCGGCAACAGAGACAGGATTTGGACACCTTGGCAACCCTAACCGTTGAACAGGGATCCCCTCAATAGGCTGCAGCCTTTTCTGGGGTGCCAGGGATCCCGGTAGGCGATGCGGTTTTGGGTCTGACAGGGTGATTTTAACCCCTCACCGCCAGCCCCTCTCCCAGGGGGAGCCCTCACCCCCAGCCCCTCTCCCTGAGGGAGAGGGGAGGTAGGGAGGAAGGGTTTTGCAGCACTGGCACCAATTAGGCGATGCCGGTTCGCTTTTGGGCTTCCTTACGGGAGACGGCTACATGGCGCAGGCCGGCGCGGATCAGCTCCTGCTCGATCAAGGCGAAGAAGCGCTGCCGATCCCCGCTGCGCACCACGGCCAGATGGTGGGCTTCCGCCAGGGCGATGGGGTAGCCAAAGCCCTTTTGCACCTGGCTTAGCACTCCGGCCAGGGCCCGCTGCAGCAACTCGGCGTCTTGAGCCACCCAGGCGGGAAACTCTAGCCGGGCGATCTCCGGCAGGGATCCCTCCCCAGGGTTTGCGCCGACATTCAAGTAACAGCAGTGGATGTGGTGTTCCCCAAAAGTCTCCAAGACGCTGGCGCCACTGCGCCAGAGGGGGCTGCGCTCTCCCGGCTGCAGCAGGGATCCCCAAAAAACGCGATCTGCTAGGGGGGCAAAGGGCTGGCAGGGGGGAGTTTTCTCGCCGGCGCAGTAGCGATAGCAGTCGCAGCCCAGGTAGGGACACAACCCCAGGCGCAGATAGTTGAGGGTTTCGCTGCTGCGGGAAGCGCTGATGTAGCCCACCAGGGGGATGCGAGCTGCCCGCAACTGCTCCAGAGTTGCCAGGATGGGATCCAGCCAGGGACGCTGGGCTGGCTTGGGCAGCGGCTCCAGCCCCCAGGGGATGAGGGATCCATCCAGCAGCGCTAGCACGGGGCGACTCCTAGGCAGCGGCAGGGCCAATTGGGCCAGCTCCTCCAGCTCTGCCTGAGCCCGCCGCAAAGCCAGCACCGCTTCGGCATCCAACGCAATCTCCCCCCCCTCCCCGCGATCTTCTTCCCCAAGGCCTACGGCCTGCCTACGCGATCGGCTGGGTCGGTGGCGAAGAGGGTGGAGGGCTGTTCCTGGAAGAGAGTTGGATCGCTCAGGTTGAGCAAAGGGCTCCTGCCCGTAGATCAGCAGGGGCTGGCTGTCCAGCAGCGGCCACTCTTGCGTGCCGTAGTGGAGAGCCACCCGCCCGATGTTGATGAGCGAGCAGTAGGCAATCTCGTGGTGGCTGGGCAGGATCTGGGAGCCGTCGGTGGCCACCACCGTGTGCGGCCCCTGCAAGGGCTCGACTTTGGGCAGGGATCCCCAGGTTTCCGGCGGCTCGGCGGGGCTGGCGCAGGTAAAGGCGAGATGGGAGCTCCACTCCGCCCAGCGCGACTGCCAGGTTTGGGGTTCTCGCTGCAGGCGGGCAAACTCCTGCAAGGCCAGGCGCAGACGCTCTTGGTTGGCCTTCGACTCCTGCTGCAGGTGGCGGGCAAAGGCGGGAATCTGCCCGCTCAGCTTAACCAGATCCAGCATAGGCGGCTGGCTCAGCCCTGCCGGCGGCCAGGGGCTCCACTTCGGAGGGATCCCTCTTGCCCTCGCTCGCGGGGTATGTGGTGGCAGCGGTAGCTGCGCCCAGCTCCTCTAGCGGAAACTCCCCGTAGACTTCGCTGCTGTTGTTGGGGCTCTCTTGCAGGCGAACCCGATGCAGTTGCACCCCCAGCTCGCGCAGGGGCAAAGTCAGCAGCCGCTGGACGTAGAGGGCGATGTTTTCGGCGGTGGGCACCACCTGGGCAAAGTAGGGGACGTCTTTGTTCAAGAAAGTGTGATCCAGGGGCTTCACCACCTGCTCCTCAATCACCCGCTGCAGAGCTGCCAAATCCACGATCATCCCTGTGCGCGGGTCGATGGATCCCTTGACGGTAATCTCCAGGCCGTAGTTGTGGCCGTGGCCGTGGGGGCGAGCGCAGAGGCCGTAGATGGCAGTGTTCTCTTCCAGGCTGAGGTGATCGAGGGCCAAGCGGTGGGCGGCGCTAAAGTGGGTGGCAACGGTCAAATAGGCTTGCATGGCTTCTCCTCGGTATTCGGCCCAAAGCTGGGGATCTTCGTAGAGGCGCACACTGCTGAGCGGCAGCGCGTCGGCTAGGCGCTGCCAGATGGTGTAGGCAATGAACTCGGTGGTGGGCAGGGTTTGGGCAAACTCTGGCCAGACTTGGTTGAGGTAGGCGAAGTTCAGTTCTTGAATCACCCGCTCCCGAATTACCTGCTTGACCTGGGAGAGGTTGAGCACCATGCCGTACTCATCCACCTCCCCCGTCAAGCCCACCTCCAGCCCGTAGTTGTGGCCGTGGCCGGGAAAGCGGGCGTGGGAGCCGAAGCGGGCCAGGTTCTCAGCTTCGGAGAGCTCCGGCAGCCAGTAGCGGTGGCTGGCGGCAAAGTGGGCGCGGCGGTAGATGGTACAGGTTCTGGACATGAGGGCTATGAGAGAAAGGGATCCCTCCTTCAGCATAAACTCCAAACCAGCACTGCCCCTGCGGCGAGGGATCCCTGCGCCTGGCTCGGCGCGCCTTCCTCCTGAAGCCCTTGGGGATGGATGGCCAAAATCTCGCCCTAGGGGGCCAAGAGTGTGTCAACCTGGTAAAGGTAAGAAAGTCTTTGGGCCCGAGGGAGCGGCTGTGGTCTATCGGGTTGGGCTATTGGGGCTGGGTACGGTCGGCACGGGCGTGGTCGAGATTCTACAGCGCCCTCCTCACCCCCTCTTGCAGGCAGTTGAGATTGCGGCGGTGGGGGTGCGCTCCCTGGACAAGCCGCGGCAGGTGGCGATCCCGCCCGAGCGCCTGACCACGAACCTAGAGGGGATTGTGTCGGATCCCGAAATTGACGCGGTGATTGAGCTCATGGGCGGCTTGGAGCCGGCCCGCAGCCTGATCCTAAAGGCCATCGACCACGGCAAGCCGGTGATCACAGCCAACAAGGCGGTCATTGCCCGCTATGGCGAGGAGATTTTCCAGGCTGCCGCCCAGGCCAGGGTGGCGGTGTTGCTGGAGGCAGCGGTGGGGGGTGGGATCCCCATCATCCAGGCTTTGCAACAGTCGCTGCGGGCTAGCCACATCCAGGCGGTCTGGGGCATCGTCAACGGCACCACCAATTTCATCCTCAGCCAGATGACCCAGGAGGGCAGCTCCTTTGCCGAAGCGCTGGCCCAGGCCCAGGCCCGCGGCTACGCCGAGGCGGATCCCAGCGCCGATGTGGAAGGATGGGATGCGGCGGACAAGATCGCCATTCTGGCCAGCCTGGCTTTTGGGGTGTCGGTACCGCGACAGGCCATCCCCTGCGAAGGGATCGGCAGCATCAGCTCCACCGACATCCGCTACGCCCGCGAGTGGGGCTATACTTTTAAGCTTTTGGCCATCGCCCAAAGGGCCGAGGGGCAGGGAGGTGAACCAACCCTGGATATTCGCGTCCACCCCGCCCTGCTGCCGGTTACCCACCCGCTGGCCAACATCCACGGGGTGGACAACGCCGTCTGGGTGCAAGGGGATCCCTTGGGGCAAGTGGTGCTCTCAGGGCCAGGGGCGGGCCGGGGGCCAACCGCCAGCGCGGTGGTCGGGGATCTGCTTATCCTACTTGCCCACCTGCAGACGGGGGCTCAGTTGCCCAATCCCCTGTGGGGCTTTGCCGCCTCCCCTCCTGTTGCCTCCTTGCTGCCGCTGGCAGAGGCGCAGTCGGAGTTTTACGTGCGAGTGCTGGCCCAGGATCGGCCGGGGGTGATGGGGGCCATCGGCACCTGCTTTGGCCGGCACGGGGTGAGCCTGGAGAGCATCACCCAAAAGGAGTGCCACCAGGAGTTGGCGGAGATTGTGATCCTCACCCACAGCGTGCGCGAGGCCGACTGCCGCCAGGCGCTGGCCGAGATCCAGCAGCTTCCCCAGGTGGCCGAGATCCCCAGCCTATTTCGCGTACTGCGCTAACGAAGATTGGCCCCCCGGACGTGATGGAGGAAAAACACCTTGGAAGCGGCAGTGAATCCTGCAACCCCTGAACCCCTTAACGCGGAGGTGGTGGTCATTGGGGCGGGCATCAGCGGCCTGACGCTGGCCTGGCGCCTGCAGCAGGGTTTATCGGCTAGGGGGGGATCCCCTCAAGCGGTGCTCCTGGCGGAGGCCAGCTCCCGCGTCGGCGGCTGCATTTCCACCCAGTCCAAAGACGGCTACCGCTGGGAGGAAGGCCCCAATAGCTTTACCCCCACCCCTGCCCTGCTCAACCTCATTGCTGAGGTGGGCCTGGCCGACCAACTGGTGCTGGCCGATGCCAAGCTGCCCCGCTACATCTACTGGGAAGGAGCGCTGTTGCCGGTGCCTCTGAGCCCCGCGGCAGCCCTGGGATCACGGCTGCTCAGCGTGGGCGGCAAGCTGCGGGCTCTGCAGGGCTTGTTGGGGTTTGTCCCGCCGCCGCCAGGACGCGAGGAAACGGTGCGGCAGTTTTTCCGGCGACAACTGGGATCCGAAGTGGCCGAGCGCCTGGTGGAGCCCTTCACCTCAGGAGTCTATGCCGGCGACCCAGATCAACTCAGCGCCGTGGCGGCTTTCCCTCGCGTGGCGGGCCTGGAGGAGCGCTATGGCAGCCTCTTTGCCGGCGCCCTGCAGGCTCTGCGCCAACGACCCCAGCCTTCTCCTGCGGCCATCCAACCCCCGCCCAAACGGGGCCAACTGGGCAATCTGAGGCAGGGGCTGCAGCAGTTGCCAGAGGCCCTAGCCCAAAAGCTGGGCGACAGCCTGCGGCTGGGCTGGCGAGCGCTGCAGCTGAAGCGGGCGGGAGAGCTCTATTGGGTGGGCTTTGAGACGCCAGAGGGATCCCGCTGGGTGGCTGCTCGCCAGGTGGTGCTGGCCCTCCCCGCCTACGAGGCTGCCGCGCTGCTACAGGAGCTCAACCCCCCGGCCAGCCAGCTCTTGGCCGAGATCCTCTATCCGCCGGTGGCGGTGGTGGCTCTGGCCTATCCCCAAGAGGCCCTGCCCCAGCCGCTGCGGGGCTTTGGCCACCTCATCCCCCGTTCCCAGGGCCTGCGCACCCTGGGCACGATCTGGGCCTCCTGCCTTTTTCCAGAGCGGGCTCCCCAGGGCTACCACAGCTTCCTCAGCTTCCTGGGCGGCGCCACCGATGCGGCCTTGGCCCGCCAGCAAGGGATCCCACCCATCCCTGCGCTGTCTCCTGAGGAGCGAGCGCAAATTGCCCACGCCGAGCTTAGCCAGGTTCTGCTCACCCGCCGCGCCGAGCCCGTCTACCTGGGCGAACGTCTCTGGCCCCGCGCCATCCCCCAGTACACCCTTGGCCACCGGCAACGCATAGCCCAGGTGCAGGCCCACCTGGCCTCCCAGACGCCGGGGATCTGGGTGTGTGCCAACTACCTGGATGGCGTGGCCCTGGGCGATTGCGTGCGGCGGGCCGAGGCGCTGGCGCAGCAGCTGTTCTCCCAGGTCTAGTCCTCCCAAGTGGCCAATGGGTCGCCCCTACACGGCGCTGCTTTTGGTTCCCACGGGCATTGGGGCCCGCGTGGGTGGCTTTGCCGGCGATGCCCTGCCGGTGGCCCGCGCTTTGGCGGCTGCTGTCGACTGCCTCGTCACCCATCCCAATGTGCTTAACGGCGCCACCCTGTTTTGGCCCCTGAAGAACGTCCTCTACGTGGAAGGGTACGGCCTGGATCGCTTCTGCGCTGGGGAGTGGCACCTCAGGCCAGTGCGGCAAAACCGCGTTGGCGTCATCCTGGATGCCGGGATCCCGGAGGATCTCCGCCAACGCCACCTGCAGGTTTTGCAGGCCGCCCAGGCCACCCTGGGGCTGGACATTGGCCCCTGGCGCTTGACCCCTCGACCCTTAGGCGTTTCCGTCAGCTTTTCCCCTGCCGGGGCCAGCCAGGGATCCCTGGCCCAGCCGGATGCGCTTTTGGAAACTGCCCAAGAGCTCGTCCGCTTGGGAGCCGAGGCCCTTGCCGTGGTGGCCCGCTTCCCCGACGATCTGGACTTCAGCCGGTACGAGCAGGGGCAGGGGGTCGATCCCCTGGCTGGGGCCGAGGCCATCCTCAGCCACCTGGTGGTGCGAGAGCTGGGGATCCCCTGTGCCCACGCCCCCGCCTTCTACCCCGATCCCGCCCCTAAGCCGGTCCACCCCCGCGCCGCCGCCGAAGAGGTGGGGTTTACCTTCCTGCCCTCCGTTTTGGCGGGGCTGAGCTATGCCCCCCAGTTTGTCAAGAGGGGGGATCCTCCCCAGCCGGGCGACCTGACCGCGGAGCAGGTGGACAGCGTCATTGCCCCGGCCACTGCCTTTGGCGGCCCCGGCCTGCTCTACCTCGCCAGCCGCCCCCGCCCGCCCTTGTTTATCGCCGTCGAAGAGAACGCCACGGTGATGCAGGTCCACCCCCGCCAGTTGGGGATCCCCCATGTGGCCGTTAGCTCCTACCTAGAGGCCATTGGCGTGGTGGTGGCCCACCGGGCTGGGGTGGCCCTGTCTTCCCTGCAACTGCCCGGCTAGGCCAGGTTCTGGCCCAGAAACGGCAACAGGCCAATGAGCAGCAGGCCCAGCGTGGCCAGCGACCCGACCAAGAAGGAGAGGGAGCGCCCGATAGGAATGTCGCCAATGTAGAAGAAGTTGTAGAGCAGCCGCGCCAGCAAGAAAACGCCGCAGAGCAGGGCCACCCCTTCGTCGCCGCTGAGCCCAAACAGCCAGGGATCCGGGTGGGGGCCGGTGACGTAGGCTATCAGGGCTGACGGCGCAAAGGTGCCCAGGGCCTCAAAGCCGTTGGCATGGGCCCAGGTGGCCCGCTGGCCGTAGGGAGGCAGCCGGTCGAACATCGCCCGCGGCGCATGCGGGTCATAACCGACGCGGGCGCGGGCATAGCCCACCACGCCCATGGGCAGGTACACCAACAGGATGGCCGCTGCGATGGAGAACAGGGGAATGGCTTGCAGGGGGAGGTTGAACAACATAGGCAAAAGCAGCAGAAGGAAGGGGCTGCACTAGCCCCTTTTCCAGACTAGCGGCTCTCCCAGGCCCTAGGTTGAGACTTCTGGCACCGGCAAGGCAGGGTCCTCAGGAGTCAGCAAGTAGGCGCCAACGGCCTGCAAGCTGGGCGGGTGCAGAAAAGGGACGGTGACAATGGCCTGCTGGGAGAATCGCTGGGGCAACTGGGCCAAGATGGCCTGGTGGCGGCGCCGCAGCGCTGCACCAAAGGGGGTGGCCTCCTCCAGCCAAACCCGATTGAGAACGGCGTAGGGATGAGGGATCCCCAGGGCATCCAGTTCCGCCAGAAGGCGCTCGGTTTCCGCCAGAACCGCCTGCTCCGGGTTGAAGACGGGGATAAAGCTAACAAACTGGGGATCCCGCAGCCGCTGCCGGAGCTGCCGCACCTGGCCTAAGAGATCCCGCAGCCGCTGCGCCCATTCTGGCCGGCCCACCACGTCGCGGTACTTTAGCCACAGCTTCAGGGCCAGGCTGACCCAACCTTCCAGGGCCTGCGGCATCTGCAAAAAGCGCAGGAGATGGCCGGTGGGGGCTGTATCCACCACCACCAGGTTGAACTGGCCGCTGGCCTCCTGCTCCAGCACCGTCAGCAGGGCCATCACCTCGTCCAGGCCCGGTGGAGCCATCTGCAAAAGCTGCCGCCAGGCCTGCGGGTCGTACTGAACCTCCACCCCCGCCGTCCCTTCGCCGGCCAAGATGGCCGCCACCTCTTCCAGGTACTCCTGCCGGAAGCGCTCCAGCACTGCCGCCGCCTCGATCTCCTGCCCCAGCAAATTGGGCAGCAGCGGCAGCGGATCTTGCCCCAATTTCACCCCGAACAGATCCCCCAGCGAGTGGGCCGGGTCGATGGAGACCAGCAAGAGCTGCCGGTCGGGATGGCGTTGGGCCAAGTTCCAGGCCAGCGCCCCGGCCACCGTGGTCTTGCCTACCCCGCCTTTGCCTCCCACCAGCAGCAGGCGGATCCCTTGGGCCAAAAAATCTGGCAGGGCCACCCTTGGGGGGGAGGGGATCCCGCCGACAGGCTCCCCTGGGCTAGCGGGAATCTCTTCCAACTGCAGCAGCACCTCTGGCAAGGGACGAAGCTGCTGCACCAGCTTGTCCAGGGCCGCCGGCCCAATGGGCTCCTCCAGTTGATAGGGACAAACCCAGATGGGATAGCCAGGCAGCTCCTCTTGGAGCGCTTTTAGCCAGCGCCGCTGTTCCTGCTGGCGGGCCAGGTAGAGGGGGGACGGCGGGATCCCAGACGACGCTCTCCCGCTGGCTCCCAACAACACCTGGTTGACCAACAGGCCGCCAATGGGCACCCGGCGGCTTTGCAGTTGTTGACAAAAGCGGCGCGTCTCCGCCACGCTCAACGGCTCCGGGATCAGCACCAGCCAGGCGGCAGTGCTCTCCGGGTCGGTGAGGCGGGCTTTGCCCCCCTCCAGCTCGCTCTGCAAGCGGGCCAGGAAGGCGTCGGCTTCATCCGGTCGATAGGCGCCCGTGAGGGATTGGACAACCTCGCGGTGCTTGGCCTGGAAGGTGGCAAACACCGCCAGCAAATTGTCGAGAAAGTCGGGCAGTTCCAACAGCCGCAGGGTGTGGCCGGTGGGGGCGGTATCCAGGATAACTGTATCCACCTCTTGGCCCGCCAGCAGCCGGTTGACCTCTAAGATGGCCATCAGCTCGTCCACCCCCGGCCAGTCCAGATCCCAAAGGGGCAGGAGATCTTCCTTGGCCAGCCAACTGCCCCGCTCGGCAATCAGCTCCAGAGCCGGGCCGTAGGTCTGCTTGAAATCCTGCAGCAACACCTCGGCCTGGAGAGCCCGCACCTGCAAGTTGGGCCAATCCGGCAGGGGCTGGGGAACGTCGGCCACCGGGATCCCCAGCACATCCCCCAGGGAGTGGGCCGGATCGGTGGACAGGAGCAGCAGACGGCGCTCTGGTTGCGCCTGGGCCAGGTGACGGGCCAGGGCACAGGTGAGGGTGGTTTTGCCTACGCCCCCCTTGCCGCTAAACAGCAGCAGACGCTGGCAAGGAGAAAGGAGAGACAGGCGGAAAGCGCTCCCGCCACAATCGAGTTGAGCAGGCTGCAAAGGGATCCCTTCTGGCACAGGTCACCCCCATTGTGGCCTGGATCTCCCTTAGGGATGCTCCAGATCAGCGAAGTTTCCCCTCTCCCACCACAACCGGCGTCCTCTGTCCCACGCCAGCAGCGCGTGGATCCCAAGCCAAAATCCCGTCCACAGCCAGTTGTCCAGCCAGATCTTGGCCAAGATGGGCAGGGTCAAGCCCTCCGTTCCGCCCAGAACCAGGCCGGCTGCCAAGATCAGCCCTTCAAAAGCAAGGAACCCTAGGATCAGCATGGCTGGGATCCAAAGATAGTTCAGCAGCAATTGCCTTGGCCTAATAGGTTTGGACTGAGAAAACAGAGGTCGGTAGCCGGCAGCAAAAGCGACCCCCACCGTGCCGATCCCCAAGACCAACCCCCAAGCAAAAGAATCAGGTGTACGGGGATAGTTGTGCCAGGTGTAGCCAAAGATTTGGTTGGCCAGCCAAATCATCGAAGCGCTAATAATTGCCCTTTGGCGAGTTAACGTGGTGCCCGCGATGATGCCAACAGTTACAAAAGGAAGCGTGCAGGTATAGGCAATGTTGCTCAGGCAGCCGATGGTGGTAAATAGGCTGGGCCAAAATCGACCTTGGGCTAGATCTCGGCTGGCTTGGATCCAAATTACTTCTGGGATCCCGCGGCGAGGCTTGGGGATGGACTGGACAAGAGCTTGTAGGCTAACCATAGGCTAATCTCCAGGAAAAAGGTGAGCTTTCAAGGGGCAGTTCTTTAGCAGATGCTCCTGGACAATTTGCCGCGCTACTTGGGGGGTAACCCGCTTGTACCAGGTGCGATCTCCGGAGTAAAAAACCACCGGCCCTTGTTGACAGACTTCTAGGCATCCGGAAGTAATGACCTGAATATCCAAATTGGCTTCCCGCAGGGCCGATTGCAGAGCTTCCACAACGGGCTGATAGTGGCGAGAAGGATAGCAGCGGCTGGAACGGCAAACCGCCAAATAGGGCCGCTTGAGGGGGTTATCTTCATACGGGATCCGCTCTTTTCCCTCGACGTAAATGGCCCGCAGGCGTTCATAAAGGGAGAGCTTCTGATAGTCGGCTTTGCCTTCGGGCAGGTAGTCTTCTCCTGGCCCCAAAAAGGGACTGGGCAAAAAGATCTGCAGCAGCGATTCCTCTGCTCCGTTCCAAAATTGGATCCCCCATTGGCGAGGCTGGCCCTGCGGATTGAGGCGGCGATAGAGGGCGGCGCGGCCGACCAATCTTTTGCGGCGCAGCTCAGGTGGAGTTCTGCTGTAGGGGCCGCCCTGGTGCTCTTCTAGACACAGGTGCAAATGCCAAGTTTCGGTGGCCACGGTCAAATAGCCGTCGTAGAGCACACAGAGAGCAGGGGGATCCTTGAAGGCCGCCTCCAGCACTCCTCCCTCCACCACCTGGCCCACTTGGATCTCGGCCCAGCGCTCCTGAAAGAGCTCATAGAGCAATGGCCCAAGACAGTCGATGTGAGCCGGGATCCCTTCGTAAACGGTTGTCCAGCCGGTGGGGAAAACCTCTTGCCAAGTCTGGTTTAAGGGCGTGATCCAGGGACTGAAAGCGGCCATAGGTTGCTCCTATTGGATTGGCGGAATGCGGGCAATCACCCCCTTTTTGATGGGGCGCTCTGCCCAGGGCAGGATCCCATCGGGCTTTGTCAAATACAGCTCCGCCGTTTGTAAGATTGGCTCTACATCTTTTGGATCGAGATCGCCAAAGACATAGGTCATCTTCCCCGGGGCTGCTAGGGCAATCACGCAGGCATGGCTGCAGCCGCTCATACAGGCAACTGGCTTCAGGTGCAATTGGGAATTGAGCACTTGCGATTGCAAGGCGGCCAGGAGCATTTCTCCTTTGCTAGTCCCTTCTTTTTGGCCGTTCACCCAGCGAGATCCGCAGGTGGTGCAGATCCAGAGGTAATGTTCGGCCTCAGCTTGAGCCGAAGTTGTCGATGGAGAAAAGTTAGGAGATAGAGAGTTGGTTGAGATCGCCATAAGTTGCATCCAAACTAAACCGTAAAGCAGACAATCAACTTGGAAAGTTCTCGCTAAAAGTGGTCAGCCGGAGAGTTAAAAACAGCCTGGGATATCGCTAAAATTGCCCCCGCAAGTTCACCCTCAGCGTGCGGCCAACTCCGGGATAGCCGGGGAAAACTTCATACTGCTCATCCAGCAGGTTGTCGATCCCCAACTCTAGGCTCAGGGCCTCAGCCAACGGGATCCCGCCGCGCAGAGCCACGGTGGTGTAGCCTGGCAGGGATTCCGTATTGGCATTGTTGGTAAAAAAGCTCCCAATGTGATGGACCAAAATCGAGCCGTACCAGCCCTGCTCGTGGCGGTAGCTTAGGCCTAGATTGAAGCTATCGGCTCCTACAAAGGCTAGCTCTTTGCCAACTGTGGCCGGGTTAAGGGCAGCGCGGATGATGGGATCATTGAGGGTATAGTTGGCAAAAAGCGTCCAGTTTTCCCCCAAACGCAAATCTAAAGCCGCTTCCAGGCCGGTATATTCGACCAGCCCGATATTTTCATAGGTTCCCCGGCGCGGCCCAAGGCTGACAAAGGTGATGCCATCGCGGATGCGGTTGTGGGCAAAAGTTAAGCGCAGCAGGCCAAAATCTCCCAAGGTTTGATCCAGGCCGATGTCCAAGCTCTCCCCTCGCTCTGGGCGGAGATTGGGGTTGCCATCCACTTCAAAAAAGCCGCGCAGCCGAAAGAACAATTCCGAGATCAAGGGGGTGCGAAAGCTGCCGGCGTAGCTGGCCCTCAAGGTAGTTCCCTCGGCAACTGCCCACCGGATCCCCACAGCCGGCGAGGTGGCCGAGCCGTTGGCCAAACTGCTGAAGTCCTGACGGATGCCCAGGTCGAGGTGGAACTGGGGATCCGGGCTGTAGTCCAGGCGGGCAAACAGGGCCCCCTGGTTAACCGTATCGTCGTAGTTGATATTGGCAGAACCCCTGGCAAAAGAAAAAGTCGTATTGCGGGCTGAGATAGAGCGATAATCTGCCCCCAAAACTCCCTCTAGGTTTTCGCCGGCCTGCCAAGCATATTGAAGCTGGGATCCCCAGCCATTGCGCAAGATGACGTCGCGGGATCCCTGGCTTTGCGGAGCGCTGAAGCGGTAGTTGAGATCGTCCAAAAAGACTCTTGCCTGCAGGGATCCTGTTTCCTGAGTCCACAGCCAACTGAGATCCAGCAGCAGATCGTTGGTGTTTTGCTCTGCGTCGGGAGAGGGAAACTCTACACTGCCGGGCACGCGAAAGGCTTTGTTGAGGTAGAGGGCGTTGGCTGTTAGGACTTGATCTTCGGCCAGTTGCCAGGTGAGCTTGGCCTGCAAGTTGTGGTACTCCACCGCCGAGTTTTCCCGCCTGCCTGACTTGCCCAGCCGCTCAATGGCAAAGGGAAAGTCGTTGTTACTTTGCAGACGGCGATAGCTGAGCACCCAGCCCAGATCCTGGGCTTGGCCGCGACTTTGGATCCCTTGCTCATTGAGACCGTAGCTGCCGACCGCCGCTTCCAGCACCGTCTCCGTTTCTGGCTGCGGCTCCACCGTGACGATGTTGATCACGCCGCCAACGGCGTCTGAGCCGTACAGGGTAGAGCCGCCGCCGGGGGAGACTTCAATTCGCTCGACGACATCGGTGGTGATTTGGGAGAGGTCAAACCCCCCGAAAAAACCCAGATCGTTGAGAGGGCGGCCATCCAAGAGCACCAATACCTGCGCCGTTCGCGCCCCTCGCATGAATTGAGAGCTAAGAGCTCCCAACTGAGTTCCCGCTGTGCCATTGCTGAGGATCCCGGGCAAGTAGCGCAGGGCTTCCTGCACCGTCCTTGCCCCTTGCTGGCGCATCTGCTGGCGGGTGATGACGTAGACTGGGCGGGAAGACTCTCGCAGCAGGCCGGGACGGCGAAACGGGGTGGTGACGGGTTGATTCAAAATCTCGGCGCTGAGGCCGGTATCCAAGATTGCCTGCCCCCAGGCCGGGATCCCCAAACTCAAGATCCCCAGCCCAAGGCTGAGACATACAGTTACTTTCATCCGGTTGCTCCTGCTTCCGTGCGACGCGGAAGGGCTAAGCTTTGAGCCAAAGCCGCAGGCGGGCATCCTGACTGAGGGCCTCAGCCCATCACAGTTGCGGCACAGCGCCGGATTTGCACCGGACTTTCCCCATTGCTTGCCCTGGCTGATCCCCAGGACAACCTGACGGCACGGCTTTCCTCCCCATTGCTCTGGAAAAAGCCGTGCTAGGCATCATACATTCCCTGCTGGGGAGTTCCTATCCTGCCGGGGGGGATCCCTGGGCAGTGAGGTCAACGGAAGATCATCTCCGCCACCGCGTCAAAGCCGGCGTCCAACAGCCGATCCAAGACTGACTGGGCCTGGCTGCGGCTGTCGTAGAGGCCGGCCTGCAGCACCCTCCTGCCGTTGAACACGGTCTCCACCGCTTCGGGGACGAGCTGCCGCAGCCGCTGCAAATCGTCGCTGCCCTTGGGGGTCACCAGCACACGAAAGCGGGTGGCCGACTCTGCTGGGGCTACCGCCGGTTCTGGAGCCGCGGCAACGGGAACAGGGGGGGTTGTTGGGCTGCTGCCCGCTTGTCGGCGAGCCGGGGGTGGCAGGAGGGTAGTAATATCCGTGAGAGGAGCCACAGATTGCTGGCGGACGGGAGTGGCAGGAGCAGGCTCAACCGGTTGGGCAGGCGTGGTGGAGCCATCGGGGGTGAAGGGGACGGCAACAAACTCCTGGGGTTGAGCGCCTGCCGGCTGAGGGGGGGCACTGGGCAAAATGCGCCCTCCCGATCCCGCTGCAGGAGGGGGAACGGGGGCAGTCGATTGGGGCACCGTCACCACCGGCAAGGTGGGAGAGGCCGCCGCCGGCTGGGGATCCCTGCTGGGAGCCGGAGGCTCGGCCTGCGGAGTTGTGGGCAGCGTCAAGCCGCCTGCCGCAATGGGTGGCGGGGCGTTGCTGGGCAGCGCAGCCACCGTGGTCTGGCCGGCCAGATCCAGCTCCCCTTTGGTTTTGCCGGCCAGTTGGTTGCCATTGGCGTTGAGGCGCAGGCCGCGGGTGGCGTTGTGGATGTCGTACTGGCCGTTCCCCTCAAAGATGTTGTTGCCGGGATCCGAAGCCGTGCCCAAATCTGGCTGGGCGGTGGTGATAGCTGTCAGGCCAGTCTCCAGGTTGCGGGCAATGAGATTGTTGCGCAGGATGGGACGGGCGCTGCCGCCGACCACAATGCCGGTGCGGTTTTGCAGGATGCGGTTGTTGCGCACAATCGGCGCCGAGCGCTGGTCGATGGTGAGGCCAAAGCCGGTCTCTTGGAAGAGGTTGTTGACAATGGTGGGCTGGGAGGTGCCCAAGACGGAGATGCCGTTGGCCCCGTTTTTGTAGAAGCGGTTGCCTTCTATCCAGGGGTTGGAGGCGCCGGCGATGAAAATGCCGTCGTGGATGCTGCCCACAAAGCTGTTGTTGAGAATGCGCGGGGAAGCCGATTCTACCCAGAGGGCGTAGCCGCGCCGACCCTGGTTGCGCAGGGTAACCCCCCGCACCTCTGAGCCGGTCTCTGCCAGCAGGGCAACGTTTTGCCGGGCCAAGGTCGGGCTCATGTAGGTGCCGCCGCCATCGATCAGGTAGCCCTCTCCCAAGGTGGACTCGTCCCCGCGCAAGATAAGGCCGGCCTTGAGGCGGATGGGGAAGACTTCGCCGCTTTCTGCGCTGTACACCCCCGGCAGAAGCTGGATGATGCTGCCGGCTGGCGCCCGGCTGATGGCATGGGTGATGGTCTTGAAGGGGTTGTTGCGGGATCCATCCCCTTGGGTATCGCTGCCATTGGCGGCATCCACAAAAATGGCGGGGCGGTCGTCCGGCAGCGGCGGCGCTTGGGGCAGGGCCTGCTTCTCCAAAAGGCCGGTGTCCAGGGAAGTTTGCGCCCAACTGGGATCCCTTCCTGCCGCCAGCAGTAAGCTGGTGCTCAACAGCAAAGAGGTGGCCAGTCGCGTCAGCGTCGCGGAGCCGTGACGCTGCAACCGCAAGTCAGGCAGGACTGCTGTAAATTGGTGTTCGCCGGATTTCTGCAGACGGATGAACGATAAGGAAGAGATCATAGGAGTCATCCCCACACCAGGCTGGGCCAGAGAAAGAAGGAGGGTCGAGGCTATCCTACCAAACCTGACAGGCAGGATCCTGCCCTCTTCCCCAACTCCAAATACGGACTGATGCAGGCTTCTTTTTGTAGATCCAACGCTACCCCTAGAGTATACCCTTGCCATGACCGACGAAGCCCTTGCCCGCGAAGGCTCCTCCCAAGAGTTGCCGCTGGCTTCCCTCTCGTCTGGGCGCCCCCTGCTCAACCTGCTGTTGTTGGGGATCCCAGCCCTGCTGCTGCTGCTGGGCCAGTGGGCAGGGCAGCCGGCCCTGGGCTGGGGGGCGGTGCTGGCTTGGCTGGGCCTGGCCGGCTGGTGGGGGCAGCCGCTCTGGGTGCAGATCGGGCGCGACCTCTGGCAGTGGCTGACCACCTGGCCCAGCCTGGGGTGGGCGGCAGCAGCTCTCGGCTTGGCGGTGATGGGAGGATTGGTCTGGAGTGGAGCCTCCTCGGCCCTGGGATCCCTGAGCTGGGAGGCCATCGGGGCTTTGGGCGAGGTGTTCGGGGCTACAGGTCAGATCCTGATCGCCCTCCTGGCCGCCTACATCGCCTGGCGGCAGTACGTCATCTCCCGCGACCTCACCATCCAGCAGAACATCATCACCCAGCAGCAGACCATCGACGCCTACTTCGAGGGCATCTCCAACCTGGTTCTCTCCCCTGACGGGCAGTTGGACGACTGGCCCCTGGAGCGGGCCATTGCGGCCGGGCGCACGGCGGCGCTCCTCAACGGCGTGGATCGCTTTGGCAAAGCCAAGATCCTGCGCTTCCTCTCCACCGCTAACTTGCTTAGCCCCCTGCGCCGCGACGAACACCTGGGCCGGCCCATCCTGGACGGCAAAGGCGGCTACCAGCGGGATCGCCTCAACGGGATCCGGGTGGTGAATCTGGGCACCATGCTGGAAGGGGCCGACCTGCATGGCACCCTGCTGCGGGGGGTGGACTTCAGCGAGGCCAGCCTGGAAAGAGCCAACCTGCGGGATTGCGACCTCAGCCACACCAACCTCTGCGGGGCCAACCTGCGCAATGCCGACCTGCGCGGCGCCGATCTCTACCGCGCCCTCTTGTTTGTGGGATCCCTGCAGACGGCTTCTCCGGCTCAGCCAGGAAAAAAGCCCGATTTTAAAAGCGGGGCCTACGCCGGCGCCATCGTGGCCGGCGCGGACTTTCGCCGGGTGCGTCGCCTTTCCCCCGAACAAAGAGCCTACCTGGCCGCCTGGGGAGCCAAGCTGGATCCTGAGCCCCCGCTTCCCCTCAACTCCTCGGCCAGCCGTTTGGATCCCGGCGGCGAAACCGAGCCCTTACCCCCTCCTGCCGAGCCGCCGGCCTCCCGGAGGCCTTGATCCAGAGCCAATGGCCGGCAAACCTGGGTTCAACGCCAGCGCTGCCATGGTCATGGCAAACAGCCATGAAACAGCTTGTGAGTTGATCCCAGCTCCCCTCTCCCTCTGGGAGAGGGGCTGGGGGTGAGGGCCTGCCGGAGAACCGTTCAAGCTAGCCTGAAATAGCCCCAATCCCTCAATTGTTGGACATGGCCCGCTTGCTCACCAAGTTCTGGCTGCTGGAGCGCTACCTGTTTGGGCAGATGCTCACGCCGGTGCTGGCCGGTATAGCTGGGGGAACCCTGCTGCTTTTGGCAGGCCGGCTCTTTACCTTGGCCGAGCGGCTGGTCGAGGGATCCGTGCCGCCCCTGACGGTGTTGCGCCTTCTCATTTTGGATCTGCCGGAGATGGTGCTGCTGGGCATGCCCATCGCCGCTTTTTTTGCCACCATGCTCACCTTGGGCAAGCTGAGCGGCAACAGCGAGATTACCGCCATGCGGGCAGCCGGGATCCCGTTTACGCGCATTTTTCGTCCCCTGTTGCTGGTGGGGCTGCTCATGAGCCTGAGCGCTTTTTGGATCAGCAACGTGCTCCTGCCGGCCAGCAAACGAGAAATCCGCCAGATCGACCAGCAGGCGCTCCTGGCCCGGGCCACCACCCCGGTGCAATACGACGTCTTTTTCAGAACCGCCCGGGTTGGCGGGACGGAAGACAACCTCTGGTTTTTCATCCGCCAGGTGGATCCGCGGCTGAACACCATGCAGGATGTCACCATCTTGCAGGTGGATCCCTTGCCGGGGGGCAAGTACCAGTTGGCAGAGGTGACCCTGGCGGCCCAGGCGGTGTGGAATGGCCTGGACTGGACCCTCAGCGAAGGGGTGACCCACCGCTACGGCCCTGACGGCCTCAGCCTGGCCGAAGAGCCCTTCGACCGCAAGCCGCTAGAGGTCTCCCAAGATCTGGCCGCCCTGATGCAGCCGCCGGTTCCGCCCAACGAGCTGAGCCTGCCGGAGCTGGCGGAGCGCATCTCCCGCCTGGCCCGCTCCAACCTCAATACCCAGCCCCTGCGCACCGAGTTCCACATGCGCTTTTCCCTGCCCTTGGCCAGCTTTTTTGCCGTCTTGATCTCCCTTCCCCTGGGATCCACCACTGCGCGGCGGGTGGGCCGCTATGGGGGTGTCGTCTTCGGGATCCTGTTGGTGTTTGCCTACTACGTGGTGCTGAGTGTGTCTCGCAGCCTGGGCGAAGCAGGAGCCCTTCCCCCCTGGGCGGCAGCCTGGAGCTTCAACATCCTCTTCGGCGGCCTCGGCCTGCTGCTGTTGGCCCGCTTCCTGCGCTAGGGATCCCTTCTGGGCAGAGCAACCCCCGACCTAACCAGGGATCCACCGGATCCCTATAGTTTCCGTCCCCTTGCGGGGAAAAGGTAGGGATCAACTGCCGATAAATCCGACGCCATGTCCATTTGGATGGCG
>NZ_AUMZ01000001.1:587260-601583 GCF_002760375.1 Synechococcus sp. 60AY4M2 | reverse complement strand
GTTTCCGTCCCCTTGCGGGGAAAAGGTAGGGATCAACTGCCGATAAATCCGACGCCATGTCCATTTGGATGGCGTCGTTTCCGTCCCCTTGCGGGGAAAAGGTAGGGATCAACTTCTGACCACTTCATCGAGGCCCACCCAGATTGGGTGTTTCCGTCCCCTTGCGGGGAAAAGGTAGGGATCAACATTACTTGAGTTACTGACAGTAGAACACGAGTTGAGAGAGTTTCCGTCCCCTTGCGGGGAAAAGGTAGGGATCAACGCTGCGTTGCGGCGGCAGCTCAAAGAATTTGGGGTGAAGCCCACTGGTTTCCGTCCCCTTGCGGGGAAAAGGTAGGGATCAATCCTACCCCCGGAAAAGGCTGAATCCATAAGGTTTTCAAGGTGCGTTTGCGAGGGAGTACGGAGACTTCCCGAAACAGATATTAACACTGCTTCGCCGGATAAGCGCAAGTCGGGAAATTCGCTGTTTTGAGGGCATTATGTCACGTTTTTGGGTCAATTTGGGCAAGCAGTTCTAGATTCCTCTTAAAGCCTGGTGTTGCCAGGGGAAAGCTAACAACGGCTCGCCCCGACAGATTGCGCACAAAACTTTACAATTCCTGCCGCCCCCCGTCGGCCAGGGATCCCATCCCAGCGCTGGTCTGTCTAGACTGGAAGACAGCCCTATGGGGATCCCTATGCGCATTGGTGTGCCCAAAGAGATCAAGGAGCAGGAGTTTCGCGTTGGCCTGACGCCGGCGGCGGTGCGGGCTCTGACGGAGCAGGGGCACCAGGTGTGGGTGGAAACCCAAGCAGGCCAGGGGGCGGGATTTAGCGACGAGGACTACCAAAAAGCGGGGGCCAAACTGGCCGCCACCCCTGAGGAGATCTACCAGCAGCAGTTGGTGGTGAAGGTCAAGGAGCCCCTGCCGGCTGAGTATTCTCTGCTCCATCCCGACCTTATTCTGTTCACCTATTTGCACTTGGCCGCCAGCCGCGAGCTGACCCAGGCGCTGTTGCAGTCGGGGGCCACCTGCCTTGCCTATGAAACGGTGGAATTGGCAGATGGATCCCTGCCCCTCTTGATGCCCATGAGCATGATTGCCGGGCGGCTGTCGGTGCAATTGGGCGCCCACTACCTGACTCGCCAGCAGGGGGGGCGAGGCGTGCTGCTGGGCGGGATCCCGGGGGTGCCGCCGGGGCGGGTGGTGATCCTGGGCGGGGGAACCGTGGGCACTGAGGCGGCCAAAATGGCCGTAGGCTTGGGGGCACGGGTGCAGATTTTGGACATTAACCTGCAGCGGCTGAACGAGCTGGAGCTGATTTTTGGCTCGCGGGTAGAGCTGCTCTACAGCACGGCCCAAAGCGTGGAAGAGTGTGTTCGCGAGGCCGACCTGCTGGTGGGGGCAGTGCTGGTGCCGGGAAGGCGGGCGCCGGTCTTGGTGGGAGAAGAGTTGGTGGCCCAAATGCGTCCTCGCTCCCTCATTGTGGATGTGGCGGTGGATCAGGGGGGGTGCATCGCCACCACGCGGGTTACCACCCATGCCCAGCCGGTTTACGAAGCCCACGGGGTGTTGCACTACGGCGTTCCCAACATGCCGGGGGCTGTCCCCTGGACTTCGACCCAAGCGCTGGTCAACGCCACTCTCCCCTACATCCTCAAGCTGGCCAACCTTGGCCTGGCCGCTGCTTTGGAACAAGACCCAGCCTTGGCCAAAGGGCTAAACGTCAGGGCAGGCAAGCTCATCCACCCGGCGGTGCGAGCCACCTTTCCAGACCTGGGCTAGCTCAGGCAGGGGTTGGCTCCCTGGGGAGAGATGCTACTGTCGCCAGGACAGGACATAGCGCTCCAGAGCCGCAAAAAAGGTGTAGAGCAAAATGCCCATAATGCCGAGGGCAACCAAACCCGCAAAGGCCAAAGGCACATCAAAAGAAGAACTGGCCGACACGATCAGGTAGCCCAGCCCCTGGTTGGAAGCCACCGTCTCCGAGATCACCGAGCCGACAAAAGCAAAGGAGATGGCCACTTTCAACGAGGCAAACAGGTAGGGCATGCTGTGGGGTAGCCCCACCTTGGTGAAGATCTCCCAAGAGCTGGCCCCCAGCGAGCGCAGCACATCTCGCATCTCGGCTTCCACCGTCTCCAGCCCCACCGCCACATTGACTGCAATGGGGAAAAAGGCCAGCAAAAAGGCCGTGATCACCGCCGGGATCGTGCCCAAGCCAAACCAAATCGCCAGCAGTGGCACCAAAGCCACCTTTGGGATGGTGTTAAACCCCACCAGCAGCGGGTACAAACACAGATGGGCCAGGCGGGAGCTGCCGATGATCGATCCCAGCAATATCCCCCCCACCAAAGCCAGCGCAAAGGCCAGCAGCGTCGAAGTGAGGGTGGTTAGGGAGTGACGCAGAATCACCGGGCTCCACTGGTTCATGGCTGCGAGGATCTGGGTGGGCGCCGGCAGAATGAAGCGAGGAACGTTGAACAGCCCCACCCCCACCTGCCAGAGCACAAGGGTCAAAACGATGGTGACAGCGGGCAAGACCACAGAAGCCGTTTGGGTCTGCAAAAATCGGTCAAATGATTTTTTCATGGGATCCCTCGGCAGAAATGCGCGGTAACCTGTCCAGCAAACCTTTCCAGATTTTTTGGATCAAGGGCTCTTTGGCCTAATATCTGCGCCGAATGTGCTGGCGCACTTCCGAGACCAAGCGGTGAAACTCGTCCGTCAGGCAGATCTCCAGCGGGCGTGGACGGGGCAGATCCACTTTGAGGGAAAAGATGATCTCGCTCGGTCGTGGCCCCATCACATAAATGGTATCGGAGAGGAAAACCGCCTCCCGCAAATCGTGAGTGATCAAAATGGCGGTGCAGCCGGTGCGCAGCCACAGCCGCTGCAACATTTCCCACATATCCTCGCGGGTAAAGGCATCCAAAGCGGCAAAAGGTTCGTCCAACAACAACAGCTCCGGCTGATGGATCAAAGCGCGGCACAGGGAAGCCCGCTGCCGCATTCCCCCAGAAAGCTGCCAAGGATAGGCTTTCTGAAAACCCTCCAAGCCCACGGTGGCCAGCAGCTCCAGCGCCGACTTCTCGTGCTGGGCCAGGTTTTGCTTGAAGGTGCGCTTGTAGGGCTCTACCACCTCCAACGGCAGCAACACGTTCTCCAGGGTTGTGCGCCAGGGCAGCAGCACCGGGTTTTGAAAGGCCATGCCCACACTCTTCAGGGGGCCGGCGATGGGCTGCAACTGAAAGTAGAGGGTGCCGCCATGGTCAGTGTTCAGGCCGGCCATCATCTTCAAAAGAGAAGTCTTGCCACAGCCGCTCGGCCCAACAATGGAGACAAACTCCGAGTGGGCAACAGAAAAGCTGACGTCGCGGATGATCGTGATTGGGGATCCCTTGGTGGGGTACTGCAGCGAGACGTGGCGCAACTCCAGAACGGGCTTGCCCGAAACAGCGGGGGAAGATAACCCACTTTGAACTACCCTCTGCGACTCCAACATTGACTCAACTCCAATGATTTTCATAGTGGCCCAAGTGAGGGCTGATCCCCCTGATCCAGACAGATGATGGCGGGAGCAATGAGGGTTGCAGGCCGGTTTATCTCGATTGGTATGGCCAACCCCATCCCCACTACATCAGAGAGAGGGGCAGCCAGCTGTGTTGCCAGATACTTTGTGGGCCGGTGAGGTCCCCCCATGTTCAGCTTCAGGAGATGTGGGATCCCCGAGGGCCCGGTCATCGAAGACAGTGACTGTCTATCAAGTAAAGCCCCGCCTACTGATGTTCGAAGACGTTACTGAAGCCCAACAGATCCAGCTCTACCAAAGTAGGCAAATGTTGGAAACACTGCTGCGCCAACTCCCAGCGTTCTTCCCGCCGTAACATCTCCGCCAACTTGTGGCGCACCGGGATCAAGTAACGAACATCGTTGGCCGCGTACTCCAACTGCTCCGGCGAGAGGGCCTGGACGTTTCCCCAGTCGGAGCTCTGGGCAGTTTTATTCAGCTCCACCCCGCACAGCTCGCTCACCACATCTTTGAGGCTGTGTTTGCTGGTGTAGGTGCGGGCCAGTTTGCTGGCAATTTTGGTGCAAAAGACGGGCCACGCCCGGATCCCCAGGTGATAGCGCAGCATCGCCAGGTCAAAGCGGGCGTAGTGGAAAATCTTTTCAATGTTGGGATCCGTCAGCAGCCCCGCCAGAAGGGGAGCCTGCTTTACTCCACGGCTCAACCGCAACAACACCACCTCGCCGGCAGGGTTGGCGATTTGCACCACGCAGAGCCTGTCCCGCTGCGGGATCAACCCCATCGTCTCCGTATCCACGGCCAAGTGGGGTTCCCCGGCCAGGGCTTTTGCCACTGCAGGGGTGAGATCTTCGTCACAGAGCTGGAAAGGTTGCAGGCCCACTCACGATCTCTCAAAAGGATGTTTTGGCCGTTCAACCAAGCGGCGAAGGTCGGGTAGCTACCAGCTAGACTTGACCACACCTGGCAATAAGCCTCTGTGGGCCATTTCCCGCAGGCTGTTGCGGCACAGGCCGAAATCGCGGAAGTAACCCCGGGGACGCCCGGTTTTCCAGCAGCGGTTGCGCAGGCGGGTGGGCGAGCTGGCCCGAGGGAGTTTTTGCAGTTGGGCGTGCAGCTCCATGCGGGTGGCCTGGTCGATGTTGGGATCGGCCATGGCCGCCTTGAGTTGTTGGCGCTTCTCCCGGTATTTTTCGACCAAGCGTTGGCGCTTTTTCTCCCGCTCGATCATGCTTTTTTTAGCCACGGCTCACCTGTTTCCCCAATTTTTCGGCTTTACTAGGATAGCGGGCAACAACAATCTGCAGCAAGGGATCCCCGGTGGGATTCCCGTGGTCGACTGCTTGCCCTTGCGGCGATCTAGCTGTACAGGCCAAGTTGAGGGTGGGGGATGGCCCTTTCCAAAGTAATTTCGTTCATCGCTGCCAAGTTCAAGGTTTCCCCGGAGCAGATCGAAGCCGCCCGCGTGGTCATTTACAGACCGCCGGCGTTGCTGGCCGTGCTCAAGTCGGTTCCGCCGCTGCCCAAAGAGGTGCTGGCGGATCCCAGCTTGACCTACGCCTACCCTGCCCCCTTTATCGAGTGGTCGAAGCGGATGCACGGCCTGGCGGAATGGGACGATGTGCCCGCCCTCAGCTACGCCGACTACGTGGCGCAGATGGAGCTGGCCTTCATGCCGACGGACATTGCTGTCGAGGCCACCAACAAGGACTAGCGCAGGCGAAAAACCCGTTCTGAGGCCTGGCGGACAAACTCCTTGAGCCAGCCCGATTTTTGGGCGCTCTCCACCTGGGCCTTGACCACTGCCTGCATCCCCCCTTCCCCCCAGCTTTGGTTGCGCTGGAAATACTCGATGAAGCTTTTGCCGGCAATGCGGGTGAGATAGCCGGCGCTGGCCGCCTGGATGGGGGCTGTCGCCAAAAAGCCAACCACGCTCACCTCAGCCACGGTGGCCAGGAGCCCGGTGGTCAGTTGGAGCGCCCCCTCCACCAGCCCCAGGCCGGCCAGGGTCTTGGCCAGCGACAGGGCCAGCTCCCGCCCCTGCTGCAGGTTCATCTTGCAGCCGTAGAGGGATCCCAGCTCCACCACCATCTGGGCGTTGATGGCGGCAATGGCCAGCAGATCCAGCGCCGGGATGGGGTTGGCAAAGACCACGCCGGTCACGATCCACTGAAAGCGGTCGATCACCTCCTCCGCCTGGCGGCGCAACTGCGCCTGGATGATCCGCTTGGCCTCTTCGCCCAGTTGCTGGGATTGCAGCAGGGCATTGTCCAACGCCAGGGATCCCCCCTCGGCGTAGAGCACCGCCTGGACGCGATCCCGCACCACCGCCACCTCCGGTTCCGGCTGCCAGGTTTGGGATCCCACCTGTACAGGGGCTGGAGCAGCGGCGGCCGGCAGCACATCTTCCGGTTGGATCAAGGGGTAAACCCGTTCCCGCAGCCGTTGCAGCAGGAGCCGCCGTTCTTCGGGGGTGTAACGGTCGATTTTGTTGAGCACCAGCAGAGCCCGCTTGCCCAGGGCGATCAACCGACGCAAGGGATCCACCTCCGACCGGCGCAGATCCCCGTCCACCACCACCAGCAGCAGATCGGCAGCTTGGGCCTGGGCCTGCGCCTCCTCTTCCCGCATCGCCCCTGCCGGCCCGATCTCCAAAATGCCCGGACAGTCCACGATCTGCACCGGGTGGGGGATCCCGGGCAGGTCCCAATCGTAAACCGCCACCGCCTGCGTGGTGCCCAGCGTTGCCCCCACCGCCCCCACCCGCCGCCCCAGCAGCGCGTTCACCAGCGAGGTTTTGCCCGCCGATCCGGTGCCGAAAACCACCACCTTCAGTTGCGGCTGGGCCAACTGTTGGGCCAGCCGGGCCGACCGTTCCGCCAGCGCCGCCCGCGCCACCTGATCCTGGATCTGCGCCATCTGAGCTTCTAGTTGCGCCAGGTTGCGCCGGGCTGCCTCCCACTTCTCGGCAGGAGTTGCCGGGGGAGCTGGCCTGGGAAGCCTCTCGGTTTTAGGGGCGGGGCGGAACAGAAACAAGTAGTAGATGGAAGCGGCCAAAAACACCAGCAGCAGCAACACCAGCACCCCGATCAACAGCCCCCCCAAAATCGGGTGGTAGCGGGTGGCGTAGTACAGATCCAAAAACGATTGGATCAGCCAGACGATCAGGCCCGCGAACGAGGCCAACAGCGCCAACAGCAGCAGCAAGCGCAGATAGGGAACTGTTCGCATAGGGATCCAGGGCCACAACCGTTCGCGTCAGCGGGACGGAGTCCTTTTGACTTTACCCGCGGCTAAGCATGTCCAACTACTCAGATCTCGCCTGTCGGCAGCACTGCCCCTGCAGCCGGCTCCTCTTGTTCACAGCGGGATCCCCCCTCCCCTTTCAGGATCTGTATGGCCTGTGGATCCCCATCCACTTTCACCTGCAGATGGCGCAACTGCCAGGCTGAGCCGGCCACCCCCCGCTCCGACTCCACAGCCACCTCGCCGGTGCGCCGGGATCCCGTGATCAAAAAGGACAGACAGGCCCAGCCGGCTTGCTCATCCTCTTGAAAGCGCAGCCGCGAGGGCCAGCCCGGACGCAGGGGATCCCCCAGCCGCTCCACCACCACCGCAGTCTGTTCGAGCCGCTCCACCGCCAACTGGTAGGTGCGATAGGCGCCTGAAGCCCGGATCCCATTCCAGACCAGGATCCCTGCCCCCGCCAGCCCCAAGCCCAGCACCGCCAGCAGGCCCAGACAGCCGCATCCACAGCAGCCCAAAGGGGCGGCACAGCCGACTTTTTGGGGGCTTTCCGACACAGCCAATCGCAGAAGTAGGACGCCCCCAAACTAACACAGAACGGCTGCGCTGCCCCCTGAGGGGGGAGCCAGCTCTCCCTTGGCAGGGATTGCAGAAAGTAAAGTCTGGACAGGCCTACGCCATTTGTCGGTAGTTGCAAGGCCTCTTCGTTTCCGTATTACTACAGACAGTGGCTCGAAAAAATAGGATGTCGGCCAAGTTAAGCAAGTTCAGACAAGCCATTTGCAAGTTTAATTTTGCACTGCCCCATCAATGGGATCCCTAAGTATCCAATTGCTGCTCCGGCTTCGAGTTAGACGTGAAAGTCTAACGCATCGCCGATCCTAGGTTTCTCTCCGCATGGGATCTGAGCAAAGTCGAAGCTTATAAACCCGTGAAAGGCCCGGGATCTTGGGCAGCGAAAAAGCCGGCAAAGTGCGTATATCCAATCCGCCATTCGGCGGAGTCCATTTCAGAGGGTCTTGCCGAGAATGAAACCAGCGAAAAGTCTCAATCCAAGAGCATCCCCACCATGAGCGAGATCAAAAGCACGATTGTGCAGCAAATTATTCAAACTGCCATGATGACCGGTCTGCTTACCGCTGCTCAGGAACACGAACTTAACGTCAAAGTCTTCCAAGAGGATTGCTCCGAGGCTGACCTCTTCCTGCTGCGCCGCCTGCACCGCTGCCTACGCCAGGGATCCATCCGCCGGATCCCGGCTTTGCACAACACCATAGCCGTTGGCCGCTTTGGCCCTCCCTTGCGCCCGCTGCCCGACAGAGCCGAAGAGGCACAACTCCAGCCGGCAGGGCTAAGCGTAGTGCGCAATCCCAAAGTTGGCTGATGGTGGTGCCGGGGGGCGTCTTCTACTTCGGAGAAACAACTGCCGGCAGGGGATCCGGTCGCAGCAGCCGCTGACAGAGCTGGGCGATCTGGGTGGGGCTGGCTTCGTCCAGCCAGCGGTGAAAAGCTTGGGATTCTTGAATGCGGCCCAGCAGCCGTGTTGGGATCTGCTCCGGCCCCTCCAATTCCGCCAGCCACTGCCAGGGCAAGCCGGTTGTCGCCGCCAGGACATGGGGATCCCATTGTCCCGTCCGCCCCAATTCCTGGAGTCGGGCGATTTGGTGGGGGAGGCGCTTCCAGTGATGACCAGAAGCGGCCAGGATCAGCGTTTGCGGCTGCACCTGCTGCAGCAGTTGGGCTAGATTTGCCGGCAGCCAGGGCCAGCGGGCCAGCAGCAGAGCTGTTTTTGCCGACGGGAGGAAGTCTTGCTCGAGAGGAAGGGCCTGCCCATCGTAGCGGAAGACTTCTTGGAGGGAATCCGGCAGGGGGCGTTGCCGGTAATCCTGGATCCGAAGGCTGGGGGCGGAAACGGTGGGCGCCTGCCAGTCGCCAGAGGGGCGCACCGCCAGCACTTTGCCCTGCCAGGGCTGCTCGGCTTCCAACTGCAGGGCGATGTCCAAGGCCTGGCATGCTTGCCACCGCTCCAGCTCTTCGCCGGCTTCCCAAAACCAGAGGGCACGGGATCCCAGCTCAAACTTCAGGTGGCGGCCATTCTGGGAAGCCCTCAGCCTGACGCTGCCGCGGCGAACGTTCATCAAGGCTACGACAGGGTTGGGGTTGCCGTGGCCAAAGGGCTGCAGAAGCTGCAACTGCCGATACACCTCGTCCAGCTCTGCCACCCCATCCCGGCCCTGAGAGGCCAACCGCTCCCAATCGATAACAATCTCCACCGCCAAGGCGCGAGCTTGGCGATCCGGGCCGACCCGCGCGGCCAGCTCCCGCCGCAAAGCCAGTTGTACGGCGGCCAGGCAGGACAGATCCACTTGGATCCCAGCGGCCATGGGGTGGCCGCCTCCCCCCAGCAAGAGGGGACGCACAGCCTCGATGGCCTCCACCAGGTTCACCCCCGGAATCGAGCGGCCCGAACCATAGCCCCGTCCCGTCCTCTCGTCTTTGGCAATCAACACCGTCGGGCAACCGTACTGCTCCGCCAAGCGCGCCGCGGCGATCCCCAAAACCCCCGGATTCCAGCCGCTTCCGGCCAAAACAATTGCCCGCTCCCGCGCCAGATCCAAGCTCTCCACCTGTTGGCTGGCCTCTTGCAGAACCTGTTGGGTGAGTTGCCGACACTCCTCATTGAGGGCAACGAAATGCTCCACCAGCGTCTGGGCCCGCTGCGGATCCGAGGTGGTCAACAGCTCCACCGCTAGGCTGGCATCGTCCCAGCGACCAATGGCGTTCAGCTTGGGGGCAAGGCGAAAGGCGATGTCCTGGGCTGTCGGCGTTCCTGAGGATTGGCTGTTGCTCACCCAATCCAAAAGAGCCCGCAGCCCCGGACGCTGGGTGTTGGCCAGCACGGGCAGGCCCCGCTGCACCAGGTAGCGGCACTCCCGCTGCAACACCGCCACATCGGCCACGATCCCCACCGCCACCAGATCCAGGTACTCTTCTACACCAGGGATCCCCAGCGCTTGGTAGAGGGCCTCCGCCAGCTTGTAGGCCACCCCCACCCCCGGCAGAAAGCGCAGCGGGTGTTCCTCTGGCAGGCGCAGCGGGTTGACCACCGCATAGGCAGGGGGCAAGGGATCCGGCAGGGCGTGGTGATCCGTCACGATCACGTCCACCCCTTGGGCTTGGGCCAGAGCAATCTCGGCAGCATTGCCTATGCCGCAATCCACCGTCAGGAGCACCTGGCAGCCTTGATCCAGCACCTGCTGCAGCCGCTGAGGGTTCAAGCCATGCCCTTCGGTGCTGCGCAGCGGTAGAGTGAACTGGACTCGGAAGCCCAAGGTTTGTAGCGCCGAGAGCAAGAGGCTGGTGGCGGTAACGCCATCGCAGTCGAAGTCTCCCCAAATGCAGAGGGTTTCTCCTCTTTTTCTTGCCTGCAACAGCCGCGCCACCGCCCGCTCCAGATCCGGCAGGGATCCCGCTGGCGTGGGAGAATACTGATTAGGATCGACAAAAGCCCGCGCCTGTTCTCGGCTGTGCAACCCCCGCAGAGCCAGCACCTTGGCCGCATACTTGCCGTACTCTCGGCTCAGCTCCGGATCAAATTGAGGCGGGGTGGGCAGCAGCTCCCAGCGGTATTCCATGCAAGCTCGACAGGAATAAAACTCCCTGGGAGCCTATCAAAAACTGCTCAGGGAGAAAAGCAGCTTGGGATCCCGGAAAGCAAAAGCCGGGGTGAGCGATCCCTGCCAACCTGCTATTGACAGCAGTGAGAGGCCACGCAGCAAGGGGAGGGGTGGGCGTGGTCATGGGTGGCACAGGCTTGGCTGCAGTAGAGTTGGCCTTCGTAGCGATAGCCTTGGCTGCTTTCGAAGCTGCAGTTGCAGTGGTCACAGGCGCAACGAACAAGGGTGGTAGCAGACATGATTTTTTCTCCTTGCTTGAACTGAGGGATCCTCTTGTCGAAGATCCGTGTTGCTATACCCTAGCAGTTGCTCGGCAGCGGCGCCGGAACAAGAATCAGACTCATTTGTGACGATTCCAAATCGCAGCAACCACAACTCCCCTCTCCCAAAGGGAGAGGGGCTGGGGGTGAGGGTATCCTGGCTGAGGTTAAGAGAAGCCCATAGCCCTCTAGCCGGTTATTGACTATGATGCGGGCGTGAGGTGTGAATAAGTACCTAGGTGATGGCCACCCAAAGGATTTGCTTTGCCCAAGTCTCAGATGTTCACCTAATGCCGGAGACAGGGTGCCGCTGCTGGTGGATGTCCGATTCCCCCCGCCGCCAGTTGGAAGCTGCCGTTGCCCATCTCAACCAAGTGCCGGATCTGGACTTTGTGGTGTTCACCGGCGATTTGGTGGATCAAGCCGATCCGGAGAGCTTTGAGGTGTTCCAGGAGATCCTCGCCCAACTGCGGGTGCCCTACTACCTCAGCCTCGGCAACCACGATATCGACACCTTGGGGAGGGAGGGGCGCTTCAACCGGGAGCAATTTATCCGCTGGTGCCAACGTCAATTTCCGTTGCCCCTTGCCCCCACAGGCTATGTCGATTACAGCCTTTCCCCCCTGCCTGGGATCCGCTTGATTGCCCTCGATGCCAGCCTGGGCCAGTTCCCTCTGCCCCAGGGCGTGCTGCGCCCCGCGCAACTGCGCTGGCTAGGCGAACATCTACAAGCGGTGCCGGAGGAATGGCTGATCCTGCTCATCCATCAGCCTCCCTTTATCTCCCCCACCCAAATGGATGCGGTTTTGTTCCGCAAGTACCGGCTTCGCAGCGAGCAAGCTGTAGCTCTGCATACCCTCTTGGCCGACCACGGGCGGGTGGTGGCAGTGTTGAGTGGACATCTGCACGTGCCGAAGGTCTATGTGCAGGACGGAATCCCCTACCTGACAGCGCCGCCTCTGGTGGGGCCGGTCTCCGCTCTGCGCGTGTTTGAGTTGGACGTCAACCCACGGCGAGGGGTGTTGCGCTACCACTGGGTTCACCTGCCGGAGCCGGATCCCAGACCTCTCTGGCATGGCCTGGTCATGGGAGTTCGGCGGGATCGCTGGGGACAAATCCCCCTGCGGGCCAAAGGATCTCGATCCCTGCCCGCCGTTGCCCAGTAGCCAAAAATCCTAAACCTTGACCGAATTAGTGTAGATTAAAAAGGCAAAGAGCCTTGGATTCGATGTCTTCCCCCTATGACTGCAACCCTTTCTTCCTCCGGCCACTGGGAGCTGGCGGCTCAGGCGTTACGAGAGCAGTATCAGCCGCAGGTAGCTTCTCTGAGCGAGCGATTTGAGCCTTTGTCGGCGAGCGACCTGCTGGCCTGGGCCGTTGCGGAGTTTGGGGACGGGCTGGTGCTGGCCTGCAGCTTTGGACCGGAAGATCTGGTTCTCATCGATCTGCTCACGGCCATTCGCCCCCAGGTGCGCGCCTTTTTCCTGGATACCGATTTTCACTTCCCGGAAACCCTGCAACTGCAGCAGCAGGTGTTGGCCCGTTACCCCCATTTGCAGCTGGAGATCTTCAAACCGCTGCTCACCCCCGAAGAGCAGGCGGCGCAATATGAGCCGGAGCTGTACCGCACCAACCCTGACCTCTGCTGCAGCCTCCGCAAGGTAGAGCCCCTGAATCGCGCCCTGGCCAACTGCACCACCTGGATTACGGGGATGCGCCGCGAGCAATCCCCCACCCGCGCCGATATCGGCAAGGTGCAGTGGGATGGCAAGCGCAACCGCCTCAAGCTCAACCCGCTCGCCGACTGGACAAACGGCCAAGTCTGGAAGTACATCCTCGACCACGGGATCCCTTACAACCCCCTCCACGACCGCAACTATCCCAGCATCGGCTGCATCCACTGCACGGCGCCGGTGGAGCCGGGAGCGGATCCCCGCTCTGGCCGCTGGAAGGGCACAGCCAAAACCGAGTGCGGCCTGCACACCTAGCCTATGAACCCTTCGCCTGTCCTAGAGGTGGCTCAGTTTGAAGTCAGCCCCGGCTCTGAAGCCGCTTTTGAGGCTGCCATCGCGCAAGCCTTTGTCTACCTACAACAGACCGATGGCTATCGGCAGCACCAACTGCAGCGCTGTTTAGAGCACCCTCAGCAATACCTGTTGCTGGTACACTGGGGATCCCTGGAGGCCCATTTGGTTAACTTCCGCCAATCGGAAAACTTTGTCCGCTGGCGCGCCCTCCTCGAGCCCTACTTTGCTCGGCCACCGCAGGTGTTGCATTACCAACTGCTGCCGGGGTTGACCTGATCAGAGGCAGCGCGAGCCTAGGGTTGCGCTGGTGCTGCAAAGCAATGGCGGCCTTCCCAGTCCAGGAGCAACTGGGGTGGGGGGAGTGCTTGCCGACGGGAGCGCAAAGCTCTTGCTACCCTAGTCGAAGGATGGTTTCGTGGTTGGCCAAGGTAGAGGAGGATTTGCTGTGTGAGCAGGTACGGGAGGGATTTCACGCTCTCTCCGATCCGATTCGCCTGCGCGCGCTGCAACTGTTGCGTGGGCGGGAGCTGTGCGTTTGCGATCTCTGCGAAAAGCTGCAGGTAAGCCAATCCAAGCTCTCGTTTCACTTAAAGACCTTGCGAGATGCGCAGTTGGTCAACGCTCGCCAGCAGGGGCGCTAGATCTACTACAGCCTCAACCCACCTCGCTTTCAGCTCTTGCAGCATTTTTTGGATAGCCTAGGACAAGCTGCGCCCTCTGAGGTTGCCGTTCCCTGTGCGGAGGATCCCTAGGTATTTATCCTCGATTGAGGCGCAGGTTGCTTGCCCTGCCGCCCTAGCCCTGGGGGGGGACGCCACAACCCCCGCTACAGGGCCTACGGCCCGCTGACGTGAAGGAATCTCAAACTGCCTCAGCAGATACTTCCTCCTCAGATTCACCCCCCACCCTGTCTTGGTGAAACCTGACCAGAAGTTTCCGCATCTGAGAAGCCGTCTGCCGACACTCTCGGCGAACAGCTACCTTGACACTCCCACCGCCTAAAGGCGGGGGATTCTTACGCAGTCCACAAAAGAACCCGCAACGGCGTTGTCAAAGCGCCTCTAGACAGTTCCTTAACGCAAAGCCCCAAGGTTCTGCTGACTTTCTTAAGCAGGTTGGCGGCAGCATTCGCCTCAGCCCAGAGGGTCTCCACCCGTCGGGTTTTTCACCATAATTAGGAATTAGGTAGCTCATCTCCATCTAGGAAGCTTGCCTGCGAGCTGTACGCCTCCTCTACCTCAATAAACTCCATGCCATAATGCCGACATAATTGCGCAATACGCTCCTTGAACCGACCTGTTGGAATGAAAACAAAGTTTTGGTTACAGCCTTTTAATTTAAAATAGGGTACAGGTATTCAAGAGGAAGGAGAGAAAGGAATGCCGACTCATTCTTTGGATTTGCGGCAAAGAGTTGTAGCAGCCTACCAGGCAGGTAACACCTCCATCCGCCAGGTAGCTAAACGCTTCATGGTGACCAAAAGAACAGTACACCGCTGGGTGCGACAGTACCAACAAACTCAAGATTTAGCCCCTAAGAAAGCAGGCACCAAGCGAGTGGGCATTTTGGAACAACATCGGCAGGAAGTGATGGCAATTAT
>NZ_AUMZ01000001.1:523849-579780 GCF_002760375.1 Synechococcus sp. 60AY4M2 | reverse complement strand
GACGATGCTTACATTGATTCCTAAGCGCTCGCGCAACAGTTCTTGATACTGCCACAGGTAGAAGTCTGGGTGTTCTGTAATAATTGCCATCACTTCCTGCCGATGTTGTTCCAAAATGCCCACTCGCTTGGTGCCTGCTTTCTTAGGGGCTAAATCTTGAGTTTGTTGGTACTGTCGCACCCAGCGGTGTACTGTTCTTTTGGTCACCATGAAGCGTTTAGCTACCTGGCGGATGGAGGTGTTACCTGCCTGATAGGCTGCTACAACTCTTTGCCGCAAATCCAAAGAATGAGTCGGCATTCCTTTCTCTCCTTCCTCTTGAATACCTGTACCCTATTTTAAATTAAAAGGCTGTATCTACATTGGCGAGTCGGATCACTGACAAAATAAGCTTCTCTACCTGGCTCTGCTGGAGCTGGCCCGTCGGCGGGGCATGGCGGGCGGTACCATGGTGAGAGCCATTGCCAGCTTTGGCCACAACAGTCACATTCGCAGCAGCAACCTTCTCGAGCTTTACACAGATCTGCCCATTTTGGTAACGTTTATCGACACGCCGGAGAAAATCAAGGCCTTTCTGCCGGATGTCAAAAACCTGGTGCGCGACGGTCTAGTTACTTGCCACAGCGTCCAAGTATTCCATCACGCTCCTCAGCCCCAGCCATAGTCCCGATCCCCAGTTGGATTGCCCGTCCTCAGGAGCTGGCTATGTCCGATTCTGCTTGGCGCTTTATCTTCCTCCTCGGGATCGTCAGCCTCTGCGCTGACGCCACCTACGAGGGGGCCCGCAGCATCTCCGGAGCTTTTTTGGGATCCCTGGGGGCCAGCGGCACGGTGGTGGGGCTGGTGGCCGGCGGGGGAGAATTGTTGGCCTATGGGCTGCGCCTGGGCGTGGGCTACTGGAGCGACCGGCTCAGTAGGGATCCCTCTCGGCCCAGTCGAGGGCACTGGCAGCTCACCACCCTGGGCTATGTTGTCAACACGGCGGCGATCCCCGCTTTGGCCTGGGTGGACAGTTGGCCTTGGGCCGCTTTGCTTTTGCTGGCCGAGCGCCTGGGCAAAGGGATCCGCACCCCGCCGCGGGATGTGTTGCTCTCCCATGCGGCTCTGCAGGTGGGCCAGGGCATTGGGTTTGGCCTGCACGAGACCTTGGATCAAATCGGGGCGGTGGGGGGGCCGCTGCTGGTGGCAGGGATGGTTGCCGCCGGCTACGGGTTCCGGGGTGGATTCTTGGCCTTGGGGATCCCGGCGGCCCTGGGGCTGGGGGTGCTGGGGCTGGCCCGATGGCTCTATCCCACCCCGCGCGACTTTGAGCCGGAGCCGGAAACCGCTCCAGCACAAGGCTTTTCCAGGGTCTTTTGGCTCTATCTCATAGCAGCGGCCTGTGTGGCCGTGGGGTTTGCCGACTTTCCCCTCATTGCTTTCCATCTGCAACGACAGTCGGGGAGCGAGGAGGCAGGGATCCCCTTGCTCTACGCCCTGGCCATGGGGGTGGATGCCTTGGCGGCCTTGGGCTGTGGCTGGCTGTTTGACCGCATCCGGCTGGGGAGCCTGCTGGGGGCGGTGGTCCTGTCTGCCGGTTTTGCGCCGCTGGCCTTTTCCGGCAGCTACGGGCTGGCGGTGGTGGGCATAGTGCTCTGGGGGATTGGCTTGGGGGCTCAGGAATCGGTCATGAAGGCGGCAGTAGCCGGCATGGTGGCTCCCCAGGCGAGGGGCTTTGCCTTTGGGCTGTTTACCAGCCTCTACGGCCTGGCCTGGTTTTTGGGCAGCGCCCTGATGGGGGTGCTCTACGATCTCTTCCTCCCAGCTTTGGTCATCTTCTCAGTAGCCGCTCAAGCCGTGGGGGCAGCTATCCTATGGATCCTAATCCTGGGGGAACAGGCTGGGGCCGGGCGATGAAAAAGCCCTGCACCAGGTCCACCCCGTGGTCGCGCACCCACTGCAGCTCCTCTGCCGTCTCGATCCCTTCGGCCAGGGTGACGATCCCCAGCTCTTGGGCCAGCTCCAGCACCTTTTGGGCAATCACCGCCTTGTAGGGATCCCCATCTACGCCGCGAATGAGCTCCCTATCCAGCTTGATGACATCTGGCTGCAACCGGTGCAACAGGTTTAGGGATCCGTAGCCGGCGCCCAGGTCATCCAGCGCCACCCGAAAGCCCGCCTGCCGGTAAAACCGCAAAATCCGCTGCAAATGATCCAAATCGGGGCTGCGGTCGGATTCATTGACCTCAAACACCACCCGTTCTGGCGGGATCCCGGCGCGGCTGATGGCCCAGACAGTAGAGCGCAGGCAAAAGGCTGGGTCGTAAATGGCCGTGGGGCTGAAGTTGATGAACAGATCCCCCTCGAGGCGGTGCTGGGTGGCGGCAGCAATGGCCGTGCGGCGGGCAGCCAAGTCCAGGTGATAGAGCAACCCGGCTTCGCGGGCCGTGGCAAAAAGCAAGTCCGGGCCAATGACCTTGCCCTCTCTGTCCAACCCCCGCACCAGCGCTTCGTGGCCCACCACCCAAGCGGGATCCCGCGCCCGGACAATGGGCTGGAAATAGGTGGTGAGGCGGTTTTCCTTCAACAATTCCAACAACAGCTCGGCTTGGGTGCGGTGGAACAACTGCAGCAACGACTCCACCCGGGCGCAATCTTGCCAGCAGGGATCCCTATCCCCAGGCAAAAACAAGGCGCGGCTGGCCTGCATCTCTTCTTGGGAGAGAACCTCGGCCATTGTCTCCAGGGTCTTCTTGAGGGCCCCCTGGGCAATGGCAACAACTAGGCCAAGGTCTTCCAAAAGTTGAACGGGAACCTCTGTCTTGGCCTCCAGGGCCTGCCAGATTTTCCGGTGGGTATGAGGAGTGGGCAGCCAGAGAAACAAACGCCCTGCCTCCTGCAAAAAGGTGGGCAGAGCTGGGCAGTCAAGACAAGACATGGGGGCTTAGGGAGTAGCCATGCAGGCCCACCGAGGTTACCTATCTTACTTAGCAGTATGTCCCGCCTTCCCGAAAAAAGAAGCCAATCTTACGGAAAGCAAACTGGGAATCCCCAGCGTCAGGACAGGATCCCAATCACAACTCGGCCCCGTTCGCGTTCCGGCCAGCCTTAGAATTGATCCTTCATACCCCGCAGCCGGGCAAAAACCCGCACCGGATCTTGAGCGCCCGTAGCCGCCCGCAAAGCCGGCTGATCCCAGCGCAAAAAAGGATTGGTGCGGCGCTCTTCGCCGATGGTGCTGGGGACAGTTGGGGATCCCGCCTGGCGCAGGGCCACCACCTGTTGGTAGCGCGCCTGCAAGTCGGGGTTGTCCCCATCCACCGTCAGGGCAAACTTGAGATTGTTCAAGGTGTATTCGTGGGCACACCAGACCCGCGTGGCTTCCGGCAACTGCCGCAGTTGATCCAGGGATCCCAGCATCTGCTCCGGGGTGCCCTCAAAGAGGCGCCCGCATCCCCCGGCAAACAGGGTATCGCCGCAGAAGAGATCCCCGCTTTCGGGAAAGTAGTAGGCAACATGTCCCCGCGTATGGCCGGGCACAAACAGCACCTTCGCCTGCCGGCCCGCAAATGCCACCGTCTCTCCCGCCTGCAGCTCCACCGTCTGGCCCGGGATCCGTCCCCGATCCGCCTGGCTGCCGTAGACGACGGCACGGGGGTAGCGGGCCAAAAGTTGCAGGTTGCCCCCCACATGGTCGTGGTGGTGGTGGGTGTTGAAGATGGCCACCAGCTCCGCCCCTAGCTCAGCCAGTTTATCCAGCACCGGCTCGGCCACTGTCGGATCCACCACCGCTGCCGTGGCCGTCTCGGGATCGTGCAGCAGATAGATGTAGTTGTCGCGCAGGGCAGGCAGTTGCAGAATGCGCATAGCCGGCTAGTCCTCAAAAATGGCCTGCTCTACATCCTGGCGGCTTAGCGAATAGGGAAAAGACAGAGTTTTGGTGTTGCCATCAGGATAGGTATAGCGCACCCAAATGCTGGTCTCCTCCAGGCGCAGGCAGGCTTTCCAGCCGGGCCGCTCGCAAAACCACTGCTCCACATCCTGCGGGTCACGGGTGCAGCCCTGATCCTCCAGCCAGCGTTCGATGGCGTGGAGCGGGTGATTGTAGAGAGGCGTAGTTGCAGGAGGCAAAGGCATGGCGAGATGGCGCGCAGAGAAGCCGTCGAACAAAACAAAAGTTAACAACCTATTCCATTCAAGCACCTTATCAATGGGAAGCCCTGAGCGCTTTGTCTTAACCTCATCCACAAGCAACCGGAGTTGGTCAGCCCACCCCACCCTCCCGTAGCCAGGCCAAAGCAACCGCCAACACCAAACACGCCACGAAGGTGGAGCCCATCAGCAGCAGGGCGCAGAGCTCGCCCGCCGAGAGAGGCCGGGTTTCCATGCGCAGCTCCAGAGAATCAGCACCGGGGGATCCCATGTTGGCCGTCACCGCCCGCAGGCTGGCATCGTAGATGGCCCGTTTTGCCGGGTTGCTGAGGACAAGGTAGGCTTCCTGGAGTTCTTGGAAGCAACGAATCGCCACCTCTGGCGCCAGAGGAGAAGTGTCGGGATGGTAGCGTTTGCTCAACTGCCGGTAGGCCCGCCGAATGTCCTCAGGAGAGGCCCCTGGAGACAAGCCCAGCCGCTGGTAGTAGGTAAGAGAGGTCAACGAGCGCATGCAAGTCGCTGAACAGCCAAGACTGGGAGGTAGCAGAACAGCTCTCAAGAGAGCCTGACCCCAATGTAAACCACTCTTCCGGCTATGGGGATCCCTATTCTTCTCCCTCCTCTTCTTCCGACTTGGCTTTGGGGTAGTAGAAGCCGGTGTTGCGACCGCTGAGGATGGCGCGCCCAATGGTCATCGCCCGCTGGGCCTGAAGCTTGGCTTTGCCCAGCCAAACCGCATACCGCCTGCGACTGCGGGCTTTGGAGGTTTTCTTCTTAGGAACAGGCATAGCTTGTACAAAAACACAGCTTTACTAGGCTAACACTGAGTTTGCACGCTCGATCCCAATCTAAACCCGGCCCAATAAAGCGGGTCAAGCTTTTTCCGGCAACTCACAAAGGGCGAGCATCTCTGCTCAGTCTTAACTGTTGAGATCTGTCAACTCCTCTGTGCCAACCTTCTCAATCCCTTCTCCCAATGGCCTTGGAATCGGTAGAGTATAGGACATCTTCTGGGAACAGGCGCCCAGGTGATGCCGGTCACCGCCCCGCTTTTGGGTGCAAGCTGAGAATGGACTGTGGCCACCTCTTCGATTTCGATCTAGGAGATCGCTCAACCATGCGCAGCCTCTCTTCCATTCTGCTGTTCGGGATCCCGCTGCTGAGCTTGGGTTGGATGGGGATCCCGGTGGCTGCCCAATCCACCAATCCGGAGCTGTGCCAGAAGTTTCCCCAAGACCTTCGCTGCAATCTCTCTGCCCCCAGCCAGGTAGGACAAGCGCCTCAACCCACCACTCGCCCGCGCGTTGCGGTTTTGGATTTTGATTTCAGCAGCCTCAGCAATTCCTAAAGCCTGCGCGAGGCATCCCGGGGGGTGAGCGATCTGCTGGTGGATCGGCTGGTGAGAGATGGCACCTTTTCGGTTATCGAGCCCTCGCGGCTGGACGCGATCTTGGCCGAGCAGAACTTGGGGCTATCGGGGCGCTTAGATGCCAACACCGCCGCTCAGGTGGGCCGGATCCTCGGGGTCGATGCTGTGATCCTCGGCAGTGTTACCCAGTTCGATGTGTCGGTGCGCCGTTCTGGGGGTGAGGCGCGGGTCTTGACCCCCTTCGGCAGCTTCCCGCTGGCGGTGGGGGCCGAGGTGGTGGATGCTGATGCCAACGTGCAGCTCAATGCCCGCCTGGTGAGCACCAGCACGGCGGAGATCTTGGCCGTGGTCGAGGGCCGGGGCAACGTCAGCCAGTCGGATAGCACCGTCACGGTTGCCGACTTTGGCGGGGGATCGGCCACCAGCAACGAAGAAAAGCTGCTGGTTTTGGCCAGCCAACAGGCGGTGGAGCAAATTGCCCAGCAGTTGGCCGGTTTTGCCAGTCGCTTAGCGGCCCAGCCCCGCTCTTTGCCGACCGTCGATGCCTTGGTGGCGGATGTCTATGGTAACCAGGTGATCTTGACTTGAACAAGGGCAGCAGCGACGGCTACCGCGTGGGATTGATCCTGTCTGTGGAGCGCGTCGTTCGCGAGGTTAAAGATCCAGCCACGGGGGCAGTCCTGCGCAAATTGACTGAGCCCGCTGGCCAGATCCAACTGACAGAGGTGGATCAGGGATCCAGTGTGGGCCGCATTCTCAGCAGCTCTGGCTTTAAGGTGGGGGATGTGGCCAAACCTATTCAATAAAGCTTCAAGACTTTCAAGATCCCTTCCCTTTGAACCGCAGGTCTACCCGGCGGTGGAGCGGAGGATGTTTTGGAGCTGGCCGGCTGCCGGGATCGAAGCTGGCGCCCGCGGTTGCCGCGACTACCCCTGTCGCATGGACAGGATCCCTGCCTGGGCGGATTTTGGGAAGATAATGGTCTTAGCAAGGCCAGCATGGAACCTGGAACCGCCACCGTCACATTAAGCAGTTTGGCAGGGGGAGAAGATGAAGGCTTTTGTTGCAGGGGCTACAGGAGAAACAGGGCGGCGCATTGTCCAAGAGTTGGTGGGCCGCGGCATCCCGGTACGAGCGCTGGTGCGCAGCCGCGAGTTGGCCGCTCGGGTTCTGCCCCCCGAAGCAGAAGTGGTGGTGGGAGATGTGCTGGATCCGGCCACGCTGGAAGCCGGCATGGAAGGATGCACGGTGGTGCTCTGCGCTACTGGCGCTAGGCCCAGTTGGGATCCCTTTCTGCCCTACCGAGTGGACTACCAAGGCACCAAGAACTTAGTGGATGTAGCCAAGGCCAAAGGGATCCAACACTTTGTTTTGATTTCTTCTCTGTGCGTGTCTCAGTTGTTCCATCCTCTCAACTTGTTTTGGCTGATCTTGGTGTGGAAAAAGCAAGCCGAAGAATACTTGCAAAAAAGCGGCCTCACCTACACCATCATTCGGCCAGGGGGCCTGAAAAACCAGGACAACGAAGATGGCATTGTCCTCTCCAAGGCCGATACCCTCTTTGAGGGCAGCGTCCCTCGCATCAAAGTTGCCCAGGTAGCTGTCGAAAGCTTGTTTCAACCGGCAGCGAAAAACCGCATCTTCGAGATCATCGCCAAGCCCGGCGTTCCCAACCGCGAGTGGAGCGACCTCTTTGCCCTGGCAAGCTAGGTTCTGTGCTGTTAGCCATCAAAGGGTGCCTTATCTGAAGAAAAGTAGCATGAGAACCTTCCCCTTAGGGCTGAGGGCGTTATAATCTCCCCAGCCCTAGCGGAGATCCCTGAGATGGCTGTGCAACTCTTGCCTCAGTGCGAAAACTTACGGGAGCACGTTGAAACGATTCTAAACCTCTGGCAGCAGGATCCCACCCTTTCAGGAAAGCAAGATACAACCCGAATTCAAGCTTCGCTGAGCAAGGCTATTTCCCCAACCTTTGAGATTGTCTTCGCCGGTGCTTTTAGCGCCGGCAAGTCGATGTTGATCAACGCTTTGCTAGAAAGGGAGCTTCTCTACAGCGCCGAAGGACACGCCACAGGGACAGAGTGCTACATTGGCTACGCAGAGCCAAATGCTGAGAGAGTGGTGCTCACTTTTCTCAGCGAGCAGGAAGTGCAAGAACAGATGACCGCCTTCTGCGCTTTCCTAAACTTGGCTCCGTCACTCAGCAGGCTGGAAGACACTGCACTGAATCCCCTGAAGGAGCGTGCTGAGGCTATTATTCAACAGGAGGGAGGTAAAAGCAAGTCAGAGCGGGCAAAGCAGGCGGATGCCCTCCGCTTGTTGATTACAGGTTTCCAGCAGAACCGGGACAAAATTCACCCTACCGAGAACAAAGTCTTCTCGATGGAGCAGCTCAACTTCGGCAACCTAAGAGAAGCTGCGGGTTTTGCCCGGCGCGGCGCCAATAGCGCAGTTTTGCGAAAGGTGGAATACTATTGCCACCACCCCTTGCTGGAAGATGGAAACGTTATTGTCGATACTCCTGGGATCGATGCTCCAGTCAAAGCGGATGCAGAGCGTACTTATCGAAAAATTGCCGATCCGGATACGTCCGCAGTTGTTTGCGTTCTCAAGTGTGCTGCAACGGGTGAGCTGACCAAGGAAGAGACAGAGCTTATTGAGCATATTCAAAGTAATGATAGCATCAGGGATCGGGTCTTCTATGTATTTAACCGGATTGACGAGACTTGGTACAACGCACAACTAAAGCAGAGACTAGAAAACATTATCGACCAGCAGTTTCGTCAACTCCGCGTATTTAAGACAAGCGGCCTTCTCGGCTTCTATGGTTCCCAGATCAAGGCAACTACCCCCGAGGATCGATTTGGACTGGATACGATTTTTTCAGAAAGCATCAAAGAATTGGGTGGTGAGGAAGAAACGCCCCAGTTTGTCAGCGAGTTTAATAAGTACTGCACGTCGGGTAGGCTAGTTGGATCCCCGTTCCGCCCTTCTGTACATGGGTACGACACACCCATAAATAACTACGTTCGGATTCTGAGGGAGTGGGGAAAACCTTTGATTGAGTATATGATTAAAGATAGCGGTATTGAAGACTTTCGGGCTGGGATCACTCGTTATTTAACGGAAGAAAAGCGGCCACAGCTATTTTCCGCGCTGGCCGATGATTTGCAACCTCTCTGCATCGAGATGAGGAAGTCCTATCTAGATCTCTACCGAGACATTGATAGCCAGCCCAAAGAGATTGACAGCATGATTTCCTATGAGCTGACGCTGATCAATCAGCAGCTAGCCAGTATTGGCCGAGAGTTTGACGAGCATATCCAGACAGTAGTCAATAAAGTTATTAACGGAGAAAACAAAGAATTTGAGAACGATTTCCGTAAATTGCAGGCTAGGATGGTACGGAGGCTAGATGAGCTTTTGGATACTTTTTCGTTGGACAATGTTTACAGTCAAGCCGTTCGCATTCGTCCCCGCAACTCCACAGCTCCATTCTTAGCTGTATTGGTCGAAGCCTTTTATTATTTGTCCAACCATCTAGAGGACATCCTGGTAGAATCAGCCAGCACGCTTGTAGAGAACTTCTTTCGTCGCCTTGTTGATGAAGTTCGCAGCTCGAGCTACTACAGGCAGTTGTTTCGCCTACTGGGATCCGATGGGGACTTGGAGAAAAAGCTTCTTTTGGTTAAGGAGGTAACTTTGAGTTCTCTTGTCAATGGTGCCCGAAAAGAGTGCGACCGCTACCTCAGAGAAAGTCCCCGCTTCTACGACGAAGGAACATTCTCGATCTACCAGTTTCGAGAAGTCCTAAAGCAAACCAGCCAATCTTATGACATCTCTGCTATTCGCGACGCAGAGCCTGGAATCCGACAATTACTTAAGCTTGACTTCGAGCCGAAAATTAACCAGACAGTGCGTTCTAGCTTCCGACAAGAGACCAACAACACTCTAAAAACTCAACTATTGCCGGTTGCCAAGCAAGTAGCCGATGAGATTTTGCAAAAGTACCCAGAAGCAAAGCAGTTCATGGAAGCAACTCTCAGAAAAGAGGCTGAAGAGAAAATTGCGCTTAACCAACAGCGGCTAAAAGAACTGGAGGCAAGCATAGACAAGTATAACCAAGCTGTTTCTGGGATCAACCTCTGCTTGCAAGCTTTGGGCCTCAATCGTGAGATGCTGCCCTTGATTACTCGTCCTGAACCTTCCTCTGTTGGTGAGTCAGTTCAAATTTTGGCAAGTCTTCCTGAACAGCAAGTAGGTGACAGCAATGCAAGCGAAGCAGTCGCTCTTGGTCGTTCTACACCCATAGACGAGAGTTTTTCAGAGTTGGATAGCATCCTCGATGATTTGAGATAGAGCGGCTTGTCTTTGTTTTTGGCCTTTCACTTGATCCAGATAAAGTCATGGGATCCAAATCGATACCTCTACAGCAGCACCCAGAAGGGATCCTCTCTGTAAGGGAGAAAACTTTCAAGGTTGCCAACTTGGTCAAAGCAGCCCAAGAGGACTTGACCAAGAAAGAAGAGCTGCATCGCTTGTTCATTGCGGCCTTGAGATCCTCAGGGATCCTGCCGCCGGAAGACTTGCTCAACATTGCCAGTAGCCTTCTTGCTCCCAAGCCAGAAGAAAAATTGTTGCAAGAAGCGAAGTGGTTTGGGCAGGGACTTGCTTGTCAACTCTTGGTGCCGGGCAAGAAAGATTGGGAAAAAGGCAGGGTCAGATTGCGGATCATTGTAGAGTTTGAGCCAGAGGATACAGTCTCAGAGGGCGGCAGTGGATCCCCTCTGGATGACCTTCGCGAAAGTGAGAGCTAGCCTAAGCCAGAGAGACATAGAGGGGGTTGGGCAAGTGTCAAGTAATGATCAATCTCAGGAGTGCTTTGTTGAGCTAGATATTTTCCAAAATACTGTCATTGATATAGGAGGACGCCTAATCTACTCGCAAGAGTTTGCTCAGGTGTACTCAGAGATTGTTTATGAGAGTATCAGATCCTACTTATCCAGCAAACTTAGCGAAAAGGGAGTCTCGATTCTATGGAGCAACTTGAACGGAATAACTAACGTGAAAGGAATTCCTGCTAAACTCTTACGTCCTGGCTCACCGTGGATTGCTGGTAGAGTTAGGATGAGACTAGTGGTTGAGTTTGAGCCAGAAGAAACGGGATCAGGGAGCAGTAGATCGCCTTTGGATGACATTCGGGGAGATGTCAGTCAGTAAAGTCTGTGAGCAATAGGAGACAATGCTGTGGCCGATCCGATAGTTTTTAGGTCAGATGATAGGGAAACTGTCGTTGAAATTGGTGATCAAGTCTACCTTCCAAGTAGCTTGCATAGTGCAATTATTAATTACCTTCTTTCAGATACTTTCCGGACAAACGGTTACCTTCAATCAAGAAAGGTTTATGCGGACATTAGAATGCTCGTGGATGGAATAGAATCTAGAGTCTTACAGCCCAGAAAGTCGTGGATCTCTGGCAAGATATCAGTCAAAGTTTATCTCGAGTTTGTTCCTGATGACCCATATAGAGATTCTGGAGATAGCGCTCCCAGAAAACTAGAGGATTCTATACTGGATGATTTACGGGCTGTTCAAGTTGTCTCTATGTCTTGAGGTCGATAAGATGACAAAAACATCCATTAATCTTAGCCAACTGCGAGACGGAGTTATCACTTTTATCAACGAGAACAATAAGCAGGAAGTCTACATGATTTCCAAGCTTTGCGATTCTATCAATTCTTATTTCCTGAGGTTTGACCAAATGGGAAGAGAACTAGACAGTTACTTGAGTTCGTTTGAGATACAGATACAAACAGGTATTCCCTATGAAGATCAGGTTCATTTTTTCCATAAAGGAGTTCCATGCTCGATTCTTTCTCCTAAAACTAACGGTTGGCAGACCGGTAGAGTAAAAGTAAGAGTAGAAGTTACGATTGACTTTTATCCTGACAATCCTGAATTTCTGATAAAAGAACCCGACCAAGAGATATTAGAACCTCTAGATGAAAAGTCTCCACTGGACGATCTTCGCAGTATGGATGAATAACGATGAAAGAAAGAAAATCCGGCGAAAGGATTCTAATTCCAGCAGCCGTGCGGGAGTATGTTTTCCAAAGAGACGGCTTCCGTTGTCGCGGTTGCGGAAAGTCGCCCCCAGAGGTTCAGCTTCAGATCGATCACATCATCCCCATTGCCCAAGGGGGCAGCAACGACATCAGCAATCTGCAAACGTTGTGCAAAACCTGTAACCGACGCAAAAAGGATCGACGGGATCCCCGCTTTCGCCGTCACTTTGACTGGTAAGTTCTTAATCCTTTGCCCATTTTCTCTCTACAAAGCAGGAGAGCTTTCTGCCGCAAAAATAATGCTAGACAATAGGCGGGAAGCTGGAAAACGGCATTCGGGTCAGGACTCCCGGCGCTGAGCCGACTTCAACTTCCAGCCCCTCGGCAGGATTGAATTTAGTGCGCACGTATCCCAATCCCAGGTACCCTTGCGAAGTCAAGCCCGCGCTGGTCAGTAAACCAATCTTTTCCCCCTGCCGCAAAATCTCTGTGCCGGGCTGAGCCTCTCCTTGAAGGCGGATCCCCCACAAAGTTTGCCGAATGCGCCGGTAGGTTACCTGCTTGGCCAAGACTTCCTGGCCAACGTAGCAACCTTTGTCAAGGGAAACAGCTCGCCACAGGCCGGCTTCTAGGGGGTTGTAGTCTGAGGTCAGCTCTCGGTCGGCGGCGGGGCGACCCGCTTCTAGGCGGAGGACTTCCCACAGCTCAGGTGGGGCCAGCTTGGCTCCGGCTTGGAGCAAGCATTCTTCAAGAGCGACTTTCTGGTCAATGGTGCCCCAGAGGGTAAACCCCGGCTGGGCAAGACCCGTGCCACAAGCCAGATGGACAGGGATCCCCTGGATCTCCACGGCGCAGTGCTCATTGAGCCTGGTCGGAATCTCTTCTGAGCTCACCACTTGCTCCAGGAGAGCCTGACTCTGGGGGCCGAGCAACCCAAAACCAAAGGTCTGGTCCGTCTCATCTTTCAACTGTGCTCCCCGCACCAAAGGCAGCATGCGCCCCAAACTCTGCATCAGCAGGCTGCGCCGCTGGGGTGAAGTCCAGATCCAGCAGTCTTCTTCTCCCACGTACACCGTTGCCAAATCCAGGATGCCGGCGGTGGGGGTCACGAAAACCGTGTCGGCCCCCTGCCCTGGCTGGAGGGCCTTCAGATTTTGGGTGCTTTGGTTGTGCAGATAGTCCAAGCCTGGGGATCCCTTCATGCGCAAACGGCCCCACCCGGAGCGGTCTAGAAGCAGGGATCCCGTCTGTGCAACGGGTTGGCCCTCTGTGGAAACAGCAGCTAGAAGAGACATCGCTCACCCCAGAGATGGGCTTTGGTTTTCTTCTCTACCCTAGAATAGGCTAGTTCACCCTACCGTCTGTGGCAGACCCCCGGCGTACTGAACTGTGATTGAGGTTGAAGTCCACCAACAGTTGCGGCAGCTTTTGCGGCAGTCTCCCGAAGCCCTGTGGCCCCACCAGTTGACGATGGCTCGCATGGTGGCGCGGGGGTTGCGGCTGGGTCGCAGCACCTTGATCCAGGTGCCCGCTGGGGGTCAGCACCGCCTCAGTTACCTGCTGCCGGCCCTGATGTGGCCCAACCCCACCTTGCTCTGTGCCACAGCTCCTGTGCAGGCGCAAATTTTGGGGGAAGAGATCCCCTGGCTACAGCACACCCTGCAGTTGCATAAGCCCGTCCTGCAAAAAGACCGTTGGCCGGATCCCGATTTCCAGGGGTTGCTGTTGGTGGATCCCCTGGATTGGCTGCAAGCTCGCTTGAGAAAGGGATCCTCGCAAGTGCCGACAGGGATCCCTCTGATCCTGGATGGAGCCGAAGACCTGGAAGATTGGGCCTACCAGGCGCTAACGGTGACCCTGGAAGCCAGCCATTGGCAACAGCTCCGGCAAATCTTCCCTGCCGAGGCGGAGCAGCTCTCCCAGGTTCAGGTCAATTTGTCCCTTCAGCTTTTGCGGCGGCCTCTTTCCCGCTGTCTGCTTCATGCGGATGAACAGGTTCACCTGGATGCTGTGCTGTCTTTGGTGACAGGCTACCCCGGCTGGCTGCCGGATCCTTGGGATCAGCTCCGCCAGCGGCTCTGCGCCGAGGGGGATCCCGCTTCCCGCTGGGTTTGGTGGGCGGAAACTGACCGCGAGACCGGTCGCCTCACCCTTTACCACAGCCCGGCGGCTCTACACGAGTGGCTGGCGCCCATCTGGGCCACTCAGCCGGTAGTGATCATCGGCGAGGCCCTGGACCTGGATCGGCAGGCGGAGGCCTATCGTTGGCGCCTGGGCTTGCCAGATCTGACGCCCTTGCGCTTCAGCTCAGGCGAGGATTGGATCCGTTCCGGCGGGGAGCCCTTGCCGAGCCTTTCCCTCTACTTGCCGCGGCTGCCCTTGCCCAACAGCCCCCTCTTCCGGGAGCACCTGTTGCAGGAGCTAAGGAGCCTGATCCCGCAGGTGCAGGGCTTTGTGGTGGTGCTGGTGTCGGATCAACCTCTGCAGGTACAGGTGGGGGCTGCTTTGGCTGCTGAATTTGGCTCGCGGGTGCGGGTAAACAGCCTATTTCCCGGAGAAAAGGGCATTTTGGTCTGCGACTGGCCCTACTGGCTGCAGCACAAGGCCAGCCTGCCCTGTCCGGAACTGCTGGCCATTGCCACCTTGCCCTTTCCCTCGATGGAGGATCCAAGGGTGGCCGGACGGGTGCAGTATCTGCAGCGCACCCAACAGGACTGGTTCCGCCAATACCTCTTGCCAGTGGCGGCCAGCCAATTGCAGCGGGCTGTTGCACCTCTGCGACAAGGCGCAGAAGCAGGTGAAGCCTCCGGCTTGCCCACCCGCTGGGTGGCGATTTTGGATAGCCGCATCGTTGCCCGCAGCTATGGCGTTGCCCTCCTCAATGCCTTGGGGCCAGCCCTGCGCATCCAGCAGCGCAGCCAATTGTTCGTTTAGGGATCCCCTTGCCCCCAGCCCCTCTCCCTCAGGGAGAGAGATAGGCAGATTTGTATCCTAGAGAGCTAAAGCCAACAGGGATCCGGGCTATCCTGAGTTCAGTCTGCTCTCAGCTTCCTCTTCAGAAACCATGACCAGTCCTGCTCTCAGCCCCGATACAGAACGGCGCGCCCAAGCGGTTTGGAAGCCGTTGCGCCAGGCCATCGTGGAAAGCTCGGGCTTCCGCGGATGGCTCCAAGGACGGGAACTGCCCAGCCAGGAGGCTGACCTGGATCGTCTGGTACATCGCTACCTGGAGCAAACCCTCTCTCACCTGGCCTACTAGGTTCCCCACAGCAGCAACCAGAAAGGTAGGGTCAGCAGGGCCGCCACGTAGCCTAGGGCCAAGGCTGTTGCTGTTAGCTCCCGATCCAAGTCGTATTCCTCCGCCAGCACCAGGGTGGCAATAGCAGGAGGCATGCCGGTCTGCAAGACCAGCACCAGCTTGGCCAAGGGGGGATAGGGGGTCAAGGCTAACCCCAGGCCCACCAAAAGGGGCAGGACAACAATTTTGATGAAGAGGGCCGCGGCGGCGGGGCGAAAGGATCCCCAGTGCGGCACTTGGGCCAGCCGTATGCCCAAGAGGAGCAAACTCAAGGGAATCGTGCTCCAGGCAAAGGCAGTTAGCCCTTGATCAAGCCATTCTGGGAGAGGGGAGCGAGCGGTGGCCAGGCCGACAAAGAAAGCCCAGAGAGTGGGGCTGCTCAGGACTCGGAGCATAGCCTGCCGGGGAGGGATGAAGGAAGCGCTGTAGCGGCTGCCCACCCAGACTCCCAGACCGTAGGCGGTCAAGAGGGTGCCCAACAGGTCGTAAAACAAAGCCCAGCCAAAGTAGGCGCTCCCGCCCACCGCCAGACAGATGGGGTAGCCCAAATAACCCGTATTTCCCAGGGTGGCTGTCAGGTAAAAGCTGCCTCGCCGGGCTCTGCTCCAAAGCCAGGGATCCCACTCTTTCTTCCCCTGCCAGGTGTGGTGCTGCCACTGCAGCCAGGCACTGGCCAGGGCATACCCTAGCCCTGTGGCCAGCCAGCAGACCAAAGGGGCCGCCCAGAGCTGGCCAGAGAGGTCCGCCGTCTGCATAAACCCAAGGGTGCCCAGGGGAACCCCCACCCAAAACATGAAGCGGCCCAGCGCTTGGGGATTTAGCCAATGGCGCCAGGGGGGAGGTAGCCCTCTCTGCAGGACAAACCCCAGCAGCGTCCAGCCCAGCAGGGGGAGGTAGACCTGAAAAAGAGTGGTGAGCACGCCTTCTAGAAGCCAAGGGGAAGGGATCCCTGCGGAGGGGTCTGCGGCTGTTCGCGCAGGGCAAAGATGCGCAGGATCACCTCCTCCACGACGCGGTCGGGGGTGGAGGCACCGGAGGTAATACCAATCTGTACTGGCCCGTCGGGCAGCCACCCTTCTGTAACGATTGGGTCTTGGCGGAGGGGCTTGTGGCGGATGCGGTTGGGCGGTTGGATGCAGTCGGGGCCGTCAATATGGTAAGAGGGCAGCCCTTTCGAGAGGGCAATTTCCTGCAGGTGGGTCGTGTTGGAGGAATTGAACCCGCCAATAACCACCACGACATCCAAAGGCCGCTCCAGCAGCTCAAACATGGCGTCCTGCCGTTCTTGGGTGGCGTTGCAGATGGTGTTGAAGCTCATGAAGTGCTTGTCCAGCTCCTGGGGGCCATACTTGCGCAGCATCGTGATCTCAAACAGCTTGGCTATGGCACGGGTTTCCTCCTCGAGCATCGTCGTCTGGTTGGCGATGCCAATCCGCTCCAGATCCCGATCCGGATCAAAGTTGGGGGAGGTAGCCTTGCCGAAGCGGCGCCGAAATTCTGCCGCATCTCCGCCGTGCAAAATGTAGCGGGCGACCCATTCCGCCTCTTCCAGGTTCAGCACCACCAGATATTTTTGGGCAAAGGAGCTGGTGGCCACGGTTTCTTCGTGGTTGTACTTGCCGTGGATCACAGAGGTGAATTGAGCGGCGCGGTGCTTGTCCACCTGGTTCCAGACACGGGATACCCAGGGGCAGGTGGTATCGACGATCTCGTTGCCCTGCGACCGGAAAAACTCCATTTCTGAGACACTTGCCCCGAAGGCAGGCCAGATCACCACGTCCTCAGGCCGGATCTGGGAAAAGTCTTTCTTGCCGTCCGGGCCTTTCTCCACAAAGCGGATCCCCATCTCCTGCAGGTGGCGGTTGACCAGGGGGTTGTGGATGATCTCGTTGGTGATCCAGATCTGGCGATCCGGAAAGCGGCGCCGCGCTTCGTAGGCATATTCCACCGCCCGTTCCACCCCCCAGCAGAAGCCAAAGGCCTTGGCCAGATGGATGGTGATATCCCCCTGCCGATAGCAGTAGGACTGGGCGCGGATCTGCTCCACCAGGGGGCTTTTGTAGGTGGTTTGCAGCTCCCGTTGGGCCTGATCCTTGTGCTCTTCAAACCCTTTGGCAAAGTAGTTGCTGGAGCTGCGCAGGGCCTTGCGCAGGGCGCGCGGATCCTGGGGGGAGCTAGCCGGGGAAGAGGGTTGGGAATGAGGCATGGTTGTCACTCGGGCTGTGCACCGCTAACAGCAAAGGGATCCTCTCTCAGCTTACGCCCTGTCTTGAGTGCGTGGGTCACTCCGGCGGCAGGACAGCCCACAAAAATCTGAAGGGATCCCAGACTCGATCGGCAAGAGCCAGGGCGGCTAAGGCAGCGGCTGATCTTGCCTTTCCAGTTGCTGCAGCCGTTCCTGGAGCTGACGGGCAGTCAGGGAGAAGCTGCGCCCCGGCCAAAGCAAAGAGCCCAGCCCCGCCGTCAACAGGCCCAGGCCGATGGCCACGGCGATGAGCAATCCCAAGGGCAGCTCCACCGAGCGCCAAATTAAAAAATGGACGGTCAGGGGGGTGGGGTTTTGTCCGGCCAGGACTGCCACTCCCAAAGCCAGCAGCAGTGTCAAGGCCAGGTTGAACAGCAGCAGCATGAGGGATCCCGTCGCAACAGTTCTATTCTGCCTTGCTGGCCGACGGAGCAGCCCAGGGCTGCACTGTGCCATCGGGCAGGATGGCGCCGCTCAGGTCAGCGCCCGTCAGCACTGCTCCGCCTATTTTTGCCCCGCTCAGGTCGGATCCCTGCAGTTGGGCGCGGGTTAGCTTGGCTTCCCAAAGGTAGGCCCCGTGCAAGTTGGCTTCCCGCAAATCGGCAAAGCTGAGATCGGCGCCGATCAAGTTGGCTTCCCAAAGGTTGGCCCCGCGCAGGTTGGCCCCCATCAGGTTGGCGGAGCTGAGATCGGCCCCCCGCAGATCGGCCTCCTGCAAGTTAATTCCACTCAGCTTGCCAAAGGAAAGGTTGGCCCCTCTCAGATTCGCCCCCTGCAGGGTGGCGCGCACCAGATCCACGCCCACCAGGTTGGATTCTTGAAAGTTGCGCTCGCCGGCGGCATATTCTGCCAGCAGCTCCTCTGCAGTGGTCACTCGGGGCATGGCCGGGTACCCCCAATTGCCGAGTTTATTTCAGCAACCCTTGATTGCCAAACGAGGTGCTAATGACTCAATGCTAAATGTTGGCCATTATACCGTCCATCTACAGCCGCTTGCGGCTCACGGCGGGCAAGAAGGGATCCCCACCCCTGTCCCATCTGCCCTCTGGGGAGAGGGCGGGGTTGCTTCTGCCACCTTTTCAATGTGCAGCTCCAAGTAGCCGGTGGCCGGATCCGGCTGGCGGGAGAAGCGGTACTCCAGGCTGTCGGCGAGGACGATCTCGGCGGTGGTGTAGATGAGGCAGCCGGGGCGCAGGTGCCCTCCCCAAGTTCGGCCCTGGGCATCGGCAACGGCGAGGTGAAGATGGACTCCGTCCGGGCACAGGGATCCGCTCAAAGCCAGGATCTCCAGGCGTTCCGACAATAGGTAATCCTCGGTTTGATCGGCCAGGCGCAGGGTGGCTTGGCTGAGGCTGCCGACGGCGCTGAGGACAAACCCCGCCTGCAGGGGTTGCTGGCGGGCAAAGCGCTCCAATTCCTGCTTTAGGTCTTGGCCGGGCAGCAGGCGCAAGGGGTAGACGCGCAGGGATCCCGTGGGTAGAGGCTGGGGGCGGCCAGCAGCAGCGCTCCCCGGTCGCCAGCCCGGCTTGACCACCGGGTAGGCGCGGGCGATCACCAGGCAGTCGTCCGGCACGGGATAGCGGGCGGGAATGGTGGAGCCGGCGGCAATGGTGACATCGGATCCCACCTTGAGGGGGGCCACCAGCACCGAGTTGGCGCCTGTCTTGCTGCGATCCCCAATTTCGGTCAAGTGCTTCTGCTGGCCGTCGTAGTTGGCGATGATCGTGCCGGCGCCAATGTTGACCTGGGATCCCAGCTTGGCGTCGCCCAGGTAGGCCAGGTGGGCGGCGTTGGTATGGGATCCGATCTGGGCGTTTTTGATTTCCACAAAGTTGCCGATGCGGCAGCCGTCGCCGATCTGGCTGTGAGGGCGCACGTGGGCGTAGGGGCCTACCCAGACGCGATCCCCGATCTGGCTGTGGCTGACCACCGAGTAGAGGATGTGGCAATCGGAGCCGATGGTGCTGGACTCGATCCAACTGCCCGGCCCTAGACGAGTGCGTGGCCCAATGCGACAGACGCCCCGCAGGTGGGTTTGGGGTTCGATCACCACATCGGGGGCCAATTCCACCGTCTCTTCCAGGCTGACGCTGTCGGGATCCACAAAGGTGACCCCGGCTTCCATCCAGGCTTCCTTGAGGCGATCCTGCAGAATCTGGTAGGCTTGGGCCAGTTGGCGGCGGTCGTTAATGCCGACGATTTCCCGCGCATCCTCGGCGTCCAGGGCGATGGCGGTGTCCAGAAGTTTAACGGCCTCGGTGAGGTAGTACTCCTGCTGGGCGTTGTTCCGGCCCAGACGGGGCAGCACCCTTGCTAGGGCCGGCCAGTGGAAACAGTACACCCCGCTGTTGACGCGGCGATTTTGCCGTTGGGCCGGGGTGCAGTCGCGCTCTTCCACCAGCTCCAAGATTCGCTGCTGGGCGTCGCAAAACACCCGCCCATAGCCATAGGGATCCGCCACCTGAGCCGAGAGCAACGTCACATCCGGCTGGACTTGGCGGTGGCGTTCTAGCAGGGCCTGCAGGGTTTCCACCCGCAACAGAGGCACATCCCCGTTGACCACCAGCAGATCCCCCTGAAAGTCGCCTAGAACAGGCAAAAGCTGCTGCACCGCATGTCCGGTGCCCAATTGCTGCGCCTGCTCCACAAATTCGACCGGGTACTCCTGCAGGGCTCGGCGCACTTGCTCCTGCCCGTACCCCACAATCACCAGACAGCGCTGGGGTTTCAACGTCAGCACCGTGCGCAGCAGCCGCTCGATCAAAGACAGGGATCCCAGCTTGTGCAGCACCTTGGGCAACTGCGACCGCATGCGGGTGCCCTTGCCCGCCGCCAGGATCGCCACCGCCAGATCTCGTTCTGCCATGTTCCCCCCAGACTCTGCCCCCATAAAGTATATGCGGCAGGATCCTGCTCAAACTGTAGCTTGACAGAGCCGCGTGCCACTTGAGCTAGCCTAGTGGCACGTGTAGGTGGGGCAGACGATGGCGGAGAGCAAAAGCTCTGATACCCCCCTTCAGAAACGTCAGCGCCTGGTGCGCGAGGTGGCCGGTTGGCTGGCGGTGCTGGGGGTGCTGATCCCAGGGCTGCAGCGTTTTTACATGGGCCACAGGCGCTGGGGCTGGGGCTACTTGGTGCTGGGGCTGATGGTGTTCGTTCCTTCCATCCCGTTGCAGCTCCTCGGCTACGGGGTACGCGCCCTTTGTTTGCTGGAAGGGCTGTGGTTTCTCACCATGACCAATGAGGACTTCGATTTTCGCTTCAATCGAGATCTCATCGAGCTGGACTGGACCAGTGCGAAAAGTCGGGAAGTCCGGGATCCCGAGCAGCAGTTGGAGATCCAGTTGAAGCAGGGCTTGATTACCCGCGCCGAATACGAGGAGCGCCGCCGCTACCTTCGCGAGATCTCGTGAGTGGGACTGCGATTGCTCCAAGATATTTCCGACCTATCCCCCCTCCACAGCAAGCCCGTTGACACCCTCCCCACTCTCAGACCAAGAAACCGACTGGCGATGCTTAGAAGGGGTGGGCGGTTCTTCCCCATAATCTAGGGACAGGCCCGACCGACCTTCGCCAGAATCCCATAAAAGTGCGGTTTCGCGCTGGCTGAAGCTGTCCTAGTGTAACAAAATATTAAGAGGAGCCGCCGGGCTAGCGTCCCGTTTGGGAGGCCACGCTTGGATTGGTTCCTAACCGACACCTTGCATCCATCTCAGGACACATGGCCATGTACAACAATCGTCGCGGTTTTCTTCGTTGGCTGGCGCTTGGTTTTGGCTCGCTGGTGGGCCTGTTGCCTGCCTTGGCTCAGCGCCGTTTTAACCGTGCCATTGCCCAGGGTGCTGCTTCGGGCCCCAAAGCGGCTGAGCCGGAGTTCGTTAAAGTGGCAACGCTAGAAGATCTTAAAGAAGGCCCCTTCAAGGTAGAAGACGCCTTTGGGAAAAACACCGCCACCCTTTGGCTAGTCGGGGATCCCCAAAAGGAAGACTCGCTGCTGGCTCTGGATGCAGCCTGTCCCCATGCCGGCTGCGACGTGGACTGGCGGGGGGAGAACTTCGTCTGCCCCTGCCATGGCTCAGTTTTTGCCGCCGATGGCAGCCGTACCCGTGGCCCGGCCAATGCCGACCTGACCGCCTACAAAGTTAAAGTGGAGAAAGGGGAAATCTTCGTGGCCAGAACCTGACCTTGTCCCCCCAGGGTCAACCAGACTAGCCAGCAAGCGGTCGAGCCTGCTAGGGCGCCCATGCCTCGTACCTACCGCTTCTTGTTTGTCTCCACCCCCGTTGGGCCCCTGGGATCGGGAGCTGGCGGCGGGGTGGAGCTCAACTTTGTCAACTTGGCGCGGAGCCTGCTTGAGAGGGGAGCCCAAGTGCGCGTGCTGGCCCCTGAGGGATCCCACAGTGCTGACTTGCCGGAGGGAGTTATCGAGACCGTCCCAGGCCTCCCCCCGCCCTATGCCCAGAGCCAGCGCCGCGACCAGCCGGTCTGTTTTTCCACCCCTTCTCTGGTGGCCAACCTGTGGCAGCGAGCTGCCCAACTGCAGGAGCAGTTTGAGCTTATCGTGAACTGGAGCTACGACTGGCTCTCGTTCTACCTGACCGATTTTTTCCGCACGCCGGTGGCCCATATCCTCAGCATGGGCTCCCTTAGCGATGCCGTTGACCAGGCCTTGGAGCGCATCGCGCGCACCTATCCTGGCCGGCTGGCGGTACACTCGCGAGCCCAAGCCCAGACCTTTGCCTTTGCCCGGGCCCAGATGGCGGCTGGTCGGGATCCCTTTGTCTATTTGCCCTGCGGCGTCGACCTCAGCCGCTACGAGTTTGTGCCAGAGGGGAACGGATCCCTGTGCTGGGTTGGCCGCATTGCCCCCGAAAAGGGCCTGGAAGACTGCGCCGCCCTGGCCGAGAAGACGGGGAGGCCGGTGCTGATCCTGGGCCACCTGCAAGACCCGGCCTACTGGCAGCAGATTCGAGAACAGTACCCGCGGGCTCAATTGGATTACCGGGGGTTTTTGCCCACCTCTCAGATGCAGCGGCTCTTGGGCCACTGCTCGGCCTTGATCATGACCCCTAAGTGGGTGGAAGCCTTCGGCCTGGTGGCGGTGGAAGCCTTGGCCTGCGGTGTGCCGGTGATCACCTACCGCCGCGGCGGGCCGGCGGAAATTGTCCGCGATGGCGAGACCGGCTGGGTGGTGGAGCCAGACGACGTGGCAGCTCTGGCAACAGCGGTGGAACGCCTGGATCAGATCGCTAGAAGCCGCTGCCGACAGCACGCAGAAGAGCACTATTCCCTGCAGGCCATGACAGAGCGGTTTCTGGCCTGGAGCGAGCAAATTGTCCAGGATCCGATCCCGGCAGCCCGCTAGGGAGAAGACAGGCAATGGTACTATTTGATTTTGATGCCTGGGGCCGGATGACCAGCCCACTGACGCGGACACTTCGACTCACGACGGGGAAACCACCATGACGACTGGGAAAGAATCTGTTGCGCTGGTGCGATCAGAGGTTCGTCGGCGGTCACAGGTTCTGGGAACGCAGGTGATCAGCCAAGCCAATGCCGCCCGGCTTGGAGTAGTTAGCGAAGTTTGGGCAGATCTGGAAGCTAGGCAAGTCCTGGTGCTAGGAGTGCTGGAAAAGGCCTTTGCCGGATCGCCGCGTTTTCTGGAGCTGCGGCAGGTCACGGCCCTAGGACAAGACGCCATCCTCGTCCCCAGCGATGAAGTCTTCGAGGACTTGGAGTTGGAGGGTCTCAGCCGGGTAGTCGGCAGCGAGGTGATTACCGAAGAAGGGATCCGCCTTGGAAAAGTCAAAGATTTCGAATTCAACTCCGTCTCCGGCCTAATCACCGGTTTGATCCTCTCCAACCTCGGCCTGACCTTTTTGCCCGGCTTTATCCTCAGCACCTACCTGCTCTCTGCTGATGAAATCGTCTCCATCGGCGGCGATCGCCTCATCGTGGCCGATGGCGCCGAAACCCGCCTAGCCCAACTGACCAAAGGGATCTTGGAAACCCTCGGCCTGGGCAAGCCCTCCTGGCTGGTCGACACTGGCTCCGCCCCCGCCCTGCCCAGGGCCGTTGATGAACCTGCCGTCGAGGAAAACTACGAGGAAGTATACGACGAAGAATACGAGGGCGAAGAAGAGGAATATCCCGAAGCAGAGCCTGAACCCCAGGCCGAGGCGGCGCCTCCTCGTCGGCCCGAGCCTGCTCCTGCTGCCGAGCAGCCAGAATGGGAGCAAGAGTACGTCAAAGCAGAAGCCCCCCCTTCCGAGCCAGCTCCTGACTCTGCCCCGGCCGCTCCCAGCTCCCCTTTGGATAGGGACCCCTGGGAGGAGAATACCGGGGAGCCAACCTGAGCTCTGAGCCCGGCTTCGCTCCTCTCTCCCAAAGTGACGGCCTAGGGGTGACCCCATGTCAGCCGGAGCGCCTGAGCCTGAGAACTCTTCCTGGATTGGAAAAAACCAGACTGACCGGACAGTCGCCGCAAAAAGTCGGCAAAGGCGTGAGTTTTCCCTGCTCGGGGATCCCCTAGGTTGGCAGGGCAGGATCGGCCTCGGCCAAAAAGCGCAAAGCCACCGATAAAAAAGCTTGCGGCGCTTCGATGTGGGGAAAAGCAGCCCCTGGCAGTCGATAGATCGGCACCTCTGGGCGCAAGGCACGATACCGCTCCGCCTGTTCTGATCCAGTAAGGCGGTTGTTTTCTCCCCAGACCAGAGCCATCGGCTTGTCCACCACGCGAAAGTCCTCCTGAATGGGCAAGTTAAGCTTGCCGGTCAAAAAAGAACGGGGGGCAAATTGGGCCCCCGCCTGGTGGGCCGCCTGATAGTAGTAGTCCACCACCGCCTCATCCAGAGCGTACCCAGGGGAGAACAGGCTCTGCTCCGTAAATAGACGTACACTCCAGGGGGTGGTGATGACGTTGTAAAAGGCCAGCCCCAAAACCGGCAAGCTGAGAAGACCATACACCGCCTCAGCCAAAGGGATCCCTAGCGCCTCGGGGACAAGGCTGTTGTCTCCTAGAGGGGCGATGAGCAGCAGCTTCTGCCAGTGCTGAGGCTGCAGCCGGGCCGAGCGCAGCACAAACCCTGCCGAGAGAGAATTGGCAATGGCGTGGCAGGGGCGCCCGATCACCTGGCCGACAAAATCCCCGATCATCCGGACATATAGGTGGCCGGTGTACTCCAGATCGGGGCGCTCCGAGTTGCCCCAACCCAACAAATCCAAAGCGTAAACCTGATAGTGCTGGCCCAACTCCGCCATCACGGCGCGAAACTCGTAGCTGGAAGAGCCGGCCCCGATGCCGTGCAGCAGCAACAAGGGCTGGCCGGATCCCGCAACCTTGTAAAACAGACGGTGGCCGCGCCAAAAATAGTGCCTCTCCTCCCCCGGCAAGAGGCTGGGCAGAGGCTGGGTTCGAGAAGCGATCCAGGCGTTGAGCACGGCCAGGGCACTTACCCCGCCGGCCGCAACCCAGAGGCCGGTTTTGAGAACTTGGCTCAGCTCCTTCATGCTCAGCGGCCCCAGCTAAGGCCAGACGGCTACTTTTTCTTGAGGCGGTAAGTGATGCGCCCTTTGTTCAGGTCATAGGGGCTGAGCTCTACCTTGACCCGGTCGCCGGGCAAGATCTTGATGTAGTTGCGGCGGATCTTGCCGGAGATGTGGGCAAGGACGTTAAAGCCGTTGTCCAGGTCCACCCGGAACATGGCGTTGGGCAAGGACTCGGTAACCACCCCTTCCACTTCAATGGCGTCTTCTTTAGACAAGGAACCCTCCTTAAAAAACAACACAACAGAAATATCGATAGGAAACCCGCCCTGTTAAGAGCGAGTTAAGAGCCGAAACAATACTCCACCTCTTCTATCCTAGCCGTTGCCGCCCTTCAGCAAGGGATCCCTAGGACTGAAAAGGGGTGCGATCCGTCAAAATCTCAGCCCCAGAGTCCGTGATCAAGACCGTGTGCTCAAACTGGGCCGACCAAGAGCCGTCCACCGTCACCACCGTCCAGCCATCCGAGAGCACCCGCGTGGCCTCTCCCCCTGCATTCACCATCGGCTCGATTGCCACCGTCATGCCGGAGCGCAGCTTGGGATTGGGAAGGTCGCGGGTGCGGTAGTGGGGAAACTGCGGCTCCTCGTGCAAGTTGCGCCCCACGCCGTGGCCGACGTACTGCTTCACCACGGAGTAGCCCCGCCCCTGGATGTAGTCCTCGATGGCGCCTGAGACATCCTGCAGCCAGACGCCGTGGCGCACGTGGTCAATGCCCGTCTGCAGCGCTTTGGCCGCTGTGTCGATCAGGTCGCGGGCGGCATCGCCGAGGGGCTCCAGGCCAATGGTGATGCAAGAGTCGGCATGCCAGCCTTCGACCATGGCGCCAAAATCCACCTTGACGATGTCCCCCGGCTGCACCACTTTGCGGGGGCTGGGGATCCCGTGTACCACCTCATGGTTGACGCTGACACAGACACAGGCGGGAAAGCCGTAGTAGCCCTTGAAGCTGGGCAGGGCATTCAACTCCGCTACCCGCCGCTCGGCATAGGCATCGATGTCTGCCGTTGTCCAGCCTGGCTCCAGACACTCGGCAATTTCCTGCAGCACCTGGGCCACCACCCGCCCGGCCCGCCGCATCTTCTCCACCTCCCGGCGGGACTTGATCTCAATGAGCTGCATGCCCCGCCGCGGGGAGAGATTTCCCGCCCCCGTCTTGATCACGCTGTCCTCCTGAAGCCTTCCAAGAGAGCCCGCAGATGTTCTTGTACCGATTCCATCGGCTGGTTGCCATCGATCCGTCGCAGACGACCCCTGGCCTCGTAAAAGTCGATCAGCGGAGCCGTCTGCTCCCGATACACCTGCAAGCGTTTGAGGATCACCGCCTCATCGGCATCGTCGCTGCGCCCCTGCTCCTTGCCGCGGGCCAACAGCCGTGCCACCACCACGTCGTCCGGCACTTCCAGGTTGAGAACGTGGTCGTAGTCTTGCCCCAACTCCCGCAACAGCTCTTCTAAAGCCTCCGCCTGCGCCAGGGTGCGGGGGAAGCCGTCCAGGATCCAGCCCTGCGCTGGCGAGTGTTGCAACTGGCCCTTCACCATCCCAATTAACACCTCGTCAGGCACCAGCTCTCCCGCATCCATGTACACCTTAGCCTGGCACCCCAGCGGCGTTTGGGCTTTCACCTCTGCCCGCAGCAGGTCGCCTGTAGAAATTTTGGGCGTGTGGTAGATCGCTGCCAGCCGCTCTGCCTGGGTGCCCTTGCCCGCTCCCGGCGGCCCCAAAAAGATTAACCTCGGCACTATTGCTTGACCATCCCTTCGTAACGCTGCGAAATGACGTAGGTCTGGATCTGTTTGGAGGTCTCGATCGCCACCCCCACCAGGATCAGCAGCGAAGTTGCCCCCAAGCCCTGAAAAGTGGTGATGCCGGTCGCCCGCTCCACCGTCGTCGGGATGATGGCCACCGCACACAAGAACAAGGCCCCCAGCAGGGTCAGCCGGTTGAGGATCCCTTCGATGTACTCAGCAGTGGCCTTGCCCGGGCGGACTCCCGGAATGCTGGCCCCCATCTTCTTCAGGTTCTGCGCCAGATCCACCGGGTTAATGATCAAAGAGGCGTAGAAATAGCTGAAGAGGAGGATCAGCACGAAGTAGAAGGGAATGTAAAACCAAGAGGTAGGGGCCAAAAGGTTGGCCACCTGCACCAAAGTCAGGTTCTGGGTGTACTGGGCCAAGGCAAAGGGCAGGGACATCACCGAGTAGGCGAAGATGATCGGCATCACGCCCCCCTGGTTTAGCCGCAGGGGCAGGTAGCTCTTCTGCTCACGGAATAGCTTGTTGCCCACCTGGCGCTTGGCGTAGACAATAGGGATTTTGCGGCTGCCCTCCTGGACGAAGACAATGCCGACAATGGTGGCTAGGAAGACGGCCATCAACACCAAGATGCCGCCGATGGTGCTGCTATCAGCACGGGCTAGGCTGATGGTCTGGCCCAGAGCGCGGGGCAGCGTGGCGACAATGTTGACGAAGATCAACAGCGACGGCCCACTGCCCACCCCCTTCTCCGTGATCATCTCCCCCAACCACATGACAAACATGGAACCTGCCGTCAGGGCCAGGGTGGTGGAGGCCACAAAGGCCAACTCGTTGCTGGTGTTGGCGAACTCCCGCACCCAGAAGGAGATGCCGATGCCCTGGATGATGGCCCAAATCAGGGTAACGTAGCGGGTGTACTGGGAAATCTGTCGCCGCCCCTGCTCCCCCTCGTTTTTCTGCAGGTTCTCCAGGGCCGGAATGGCCGAGACCAGCAGTTGCATGATGATGGAGGCGTTGATGAAAGGCAGGATGCCGAGGGCGAAGATCCCCAAAGCGGAGATACCGCCGCCCGAGAAGACATCCAGAAAGCCAAACACAGGGCTGTTGGCGGCTTCGGCGGCAAAGCGAGCTCGGTCAATACTGGGGATGGGAATGTAAATGCCCAGCCGCACCAACAGCAACAGGCCTAGGGTAAGAAACAGACGTCTGCGCAGGCCAGAAGCCATGGCCATCTGCATGAAGGTCTCTTGGGCGGAGGGAGCGGAGCCTCGTGGGTCAGCCATAAATCTAGAAAACCTCGCGGAAGGGAAAGGCAAGGTGAGCTATTTACCACTCTACGCTGCCGGTGGGAAAGTCGGCAAAATAGAGAAGCTGCAAACTGCAGCCCAATTTTAGGATCCAGCGGAAGCAGTCTGGGATCCCACGAGCTCCACCCGACCCCCGGCTGCCTCGACCTTGGCTCGGGCTGAGGGGGTGATGGCAGCCGCTCTGATCGTCAGGGGCACGCCCACTTCCCCGTCTCCCAAGATCTTCAGCGGGCCATCGTTGGTGGTCACGATCCCCAAATCCATCAAGCTTTCCAAGCTGACCTCGCTGCCAGCGGGCAACTTGGCCAAAGCGCGCAGGTTGATCAGGGTGTACTGGGGGCGCCGCACGTAGCGGGGGAAGTGCTTGAGCTTGGGCAGCCGCCGATAGAGGGGGGTCTGGCCTCCCTCAAAGCCGGGCCGGGGACCGCCTCCTTTGCGCGCCTTCTGTCCCCGCATTCCCTTGCCACAGGAGGCTCCCTGTCCAGCAGCGATGCCACGGCCCAGGCGTCGTCGCCGCCGCGTCGAACCTGGTTGGGGGCGAATGTCTTCTAGTCGCATACTGACCTCCGGCTAACTTGCTGTTACTTACCAAACAGGCGGCGCACGTCGATCCCTCTATCTTCAGCTACCTGCTCAAAGGTGCGCATCCGCCGCAGCGCGTCAATGGTGGCACGGGCGTTGTTGAGGGGGTTGCTGGATCCCAGTTGCTTAGCCAGACTGTTGCGCACGCCCGCCAGCTCCAGAACCGTGCGCACCGCTCCCCCGGCGATGACCCCTGTCCCGGGAGCTGCCGGCATCACCAGGACAGTGGCCCCACCGCCTGATCCCCGCATGGGATGGGGTACAGACAGACCCTTGGTGAGGGGCACTTCGATTAGGTGCTTTTTGCCATCCACAACTCCTTTGCGCACAGCCCCGATGACGTCGTTGGCTTTGCCCACGCCAACCCCCACCTGGCCGCGCTCGTTGCCCACCACCACCACGGCCCGGAAGCTCAGCTTTTTGCCGCCCTTAACTACTTTGGTGACGCGCCGGATCTGGATGACCCGCTCCTGCCACTCGCTAGTCTGCTCTTCGCGGCTCTTTTTGCTTCTGCGACGTTCTCTTTGCTCAGCCATATGCCATCTCCTCAGGGCCTAGAACTGTAAGCCTGCTTCGCGGGCGGCTTCCGCCAGGGCCTGGACACGCCCGTGGTAGAGCTTGCCGCCGCGGTCGAACACCACTTGACAAATGCCTGCCTGTAAGGCCCGTTGGGCGACGGAGCGACCCACCACGGCGGCAGCCTCTCGGGTGGCCGTGCCAATGTCTTTGAAGGCTTCCCGCAGCTCCCTGTCCAGCGTGGAGGCAGAGACTAAAGTGTGCTGGGCTACATCGTCGATCACCTGGGCGTAGATGTGGCGATGGGAGCGAAACACGGCCAAACGGGGCCGCTCGGGCGTCCCGAAGACCTTGCGGCGAATGCGGCGATGGCGACGTTGGGTGGCAGCTTTGCGAGTGATTTTCATAGCTACTTCTTGGCCTTCCCGGATTTACCTGCTTTGCGACGAACCTGTTCCCCTACATAGCGAATCCCTTTGCCCTTGTAGGGCTCTGGCGGACGGACGGCCCGAATCCGCGCCGCCGTGTTGCCCACCAGCTCTTTGTCGATACCTGAGACGACGATGACGTTGTTGCCCTCAACCGCTATTTGGATCCCTGGCGGGAAAGGGATCTCCACTGGGTGGCTGTAGCCAACGTTCAAGATTAACTTGTTGCCCTGGGTGGAAGCCCGGTAGCCCACACCCACCAATTCCAGCCTGCGCTCAAATCCCCTAGATACGCCGTCCACCATGTTGGCAACCAAGGTGCGGCAGAGGCCGTGCAGTTGGCGGGCCGGGCGAGACTCGTTGACCCGGCTGACCTTGAGCGTCTGGGCTTCTTGATGCACCGCAATCAAGGGGGGCAAACTGCGAGACAGTTCTCCCTTCGGGCCTTTTACCGAGATCTGCTGCCCCTCGATCTGAACCTCTACCTTGGCAGGAAGGGCGATGGGGCGTTTGCCAATGCGAGACATGGGCCAACTCCTGGCAAGAGAACAACTCAATAGACGTAGCAGAGCACTTCGCCGCCGATGCCCTGCTTGCGAGCATCCCGGTCGGTCATGATGCCGTTGGAGGTGGAGATGATGGCAATCCCAATTCCTCCCAACACCCGAGGCAGTTCTTTGTGGTTGCAGTAAACTCGCAGCCCGGGCCGGCTCACCCGCTTCAGGCCATTGATGATCGGCTTACGACCTTTGCCCTTGTACTTCAACCGCAACACAAGCTGAGCGTGGATCCCTTCTCCCTCTTCCTTCCAGTCGCTCACAAAACCTTCCTCATGAAGAACGCGAGCGATGCTGCGGGTCATGCGTGTGGCCGGGACCGCCACCGATTCATGCCGAGCCATGGTGGCATTGCGAATGCGGGTGAGCATGTCGGCGATCGTGTCGTTGGTGTGGGCCATGGGTGGGTCGGTGCTCCTCGGAAGATCGATCAAGTCGAGACAATTGCAGATGGGCAAACCTTAAGAGGCAAAGGGCATGCCAAACTCTTTGAGCAGGGCACGGCCCTCTTCGTCGGTTTCGGCGGTGGTCACAATGGAGATGTCCATACCTCTGATCTGGTCTACAGAGTCGTAGTTGATTTCGGGGAAGATCAGTTGCTCGCGAATACCAAGGGTGTAGTTGCCCCGCCCATCAAAAGATTTGGGGCTGACGCCACGGAAGTCGCGGATACGAGGGAGGGCAATGTTGATCAGCCGATCCAAAAACGCGTACATGCGCTCCCGCCGCAGGGTCACCATCAGGCCAACCGGCATGCCCTTGCGGATTTTGAAACTGGCAATCGCCTTTTTGGCGCGGGTAATCACCGGACGCTGGCCCGTGATGGCGCTGATCTCGGCGATGGAGGATTCCAGGGCCTTGGCGTTTTGGGAGGCATCTCCCAGGCCGCGATTGATCACGATCTTTTCCAGACGCGGCACCTGATGGATGTTGGTGTAGCCCAACTCTTTTTGCAGCTTGGGAACGATGACGGTGTTGTAGAGGATTTGCAGACGCTGGGGCATGGTCGGTTCTCCTGGGGGCTCTGGGCTGGGTCAGAGCTCTATCGAAAAAGGGACGGCTAGTCGAGGATCTCGCCGGTTTTCTTGAGGACACGGACTTTGCGGCCATCGGCGGTGATTTGATAGCCAATACGGCTGGCCACTTCCTGCTTCTTGGAATAGAGCATCACCTTGCAGGCGTGGATCGGGGCTTCTTTGGTCTCGATGCGACCACTTTCGCCTTCCCGTTGCGGCTTGCGGTGGTAGGTTACTATGTTTACCCCTTCCACCAAGACCATGTTGCGTTCGGGAAAAACCTGCAGCACCTCGCCGATTTTGCCTTTGTCGTCGCCGGAGATCACCTGGACGGTATCTCCCTTCTTGATGCGCATTTTGTAGCGTAGGCTGTTGCGGTGCTTGCGAACGCCGGTCTGCCGAATCAGCCGTCGAATTTGGCTGGGCTTGAGGGGACGAACCATTACAGAACCTCCGGGGCAAGGGAGATGATCTTGGTGAAGTTTTTCTCCCGCAGCTCGCGGGCTACAGGGCCGAAAACGCGGGTTCCGCGGGGGTTGCCGTCGTCGTTGATGATCACGGCAGCGTTGTCGTCGAAGCGGATGCACATGCCGTCGGGGCGGCGTACCGTATCGACGGTGCGGATGACCACAGCCTTGACGACGTCGGATTTTTTGACCGGCATATTGGGCAGGGCGTCTTTGACGACGCCAACGATCACATCTCCCAGGCTGGCGTAGCGACGGCCACTGCTGCCCAGGACGCGGATGCACATCAGCTTGCGGGCGCCGGTGTTGTCAGCTACCGTTAACATGGTCTGCTGCTGAATCATAGTTTCTTGACCTCCCGTATGATTTCGGCCACTCGCCAACGCTTGGTGCGGCTGAGGGGACGGGTTTCCGTAATGCGCACCAGATCCCCTTCTTGACAGCGGTTCTCTTCGTCGTGGGCCTTAAACTTTTTGGTTTTGACGACGATTTTGCCGTATTTGGGGTGGGCAACCCGGTTTTCCACAGCAACGACCACTGTCTTTTGCATCTTGTTGCTGACGACAACGCCGATCTTTTCGCGAGCAGGCATTACTCCTCCTTCTGGGTCTGAGTTGAGGACAAGGACTTGCCGCGCTTGCGCTCTGACTCAACGGTCAGCAGTTGGGCCAGCTTGTGTTTGCGCAGGCGAATGAGATGGGGCTGGTTCAACTGCCGCGTGGCCTGCTGCAAACGCAGCTCGAACAGCTCTTTCTTGACGGCGTAGATCTCCTGGCTCAATTCTTCGTCGGATAGGGCGCGAGCGTCGGCAATTTTAGGCATGGGCATGGCTCAACTCTCCTCCCTCAAATAGCGCTGGCTGCTACTTCTGTTGTTTCTGGAGCTGCTTTCTGAACAGGTTCCGGCTCCTCAAAGTTAGCCTTGGTTACAAACTTGACTTTGATCGGCAGCTTTTGGGCGGCAAGGCGCATCGCCTCTCGGGCCGTGGCTTCAGGAACTCCTCCCATCTCGAAGAGGATACGGCCCGGCTTGACGACGCAAACCCAGTATTCGGGGTTGCCTTTGCCGGATCCCATGCGGGTTTCGGCAGGCCGTTGGGTAACGGGCTTGTCGGGAAAGATGCGGATCCAGATTTGGCCTCCCCGCCGGACGTAGCGGGCCATGGCCCGACGGCTGGCCTCGATCTGCCGCGCGGTGATCCAGGCGGGTTCTAGAGCCACAAGGCCGTATTCCCCAAAGTTGATGCGGTTGCCGCGAGTCGCTTTGCCTTTCATGCGCCCGCGCTGTTGCTTGCGGTATTTGGTTCGTTTGGGGCTTAACATGGCCGTTCCTTAAATCAACTGCGATGGGGATCCCTGGATTTTCGGGTGCTGGCCCTCAGGCCTCCACTGCTGAGCGGTCTTCAAAAGTGGGCCGCCGCCGCTGCTGCCGCCGCTTGGGCTGTTGCAGGGGAACTTTTTGTTCGGGCCGTTCCTGCCCGGGGAGAACTTCTCCTTTGAAAACCCAGACCTTGACCCCAATGACACCAAAGGTGGTCTGAGCGATGTGGTCGGCATAGTCGATATCTGCCCGCAGGGTGTGCAAAGGGATCCGCCCTTCCCGGGTCCATTCGGTGCGGGCGATCTCGGCTCCGTTCAGCCGCCCGGCAATTTGAATTTTGATCCCTTGCACCCCCGCCCGCTGGGCCCGCTGGATGACCTGGCGCACGATGCGGCGAAAGGCGATCCGCCGCTCCAACTGCTGGGCGATGTTTTCTGCCAGCAAAACCGCCTCGGCATCGGCACGGGTGACCTCTACTACATTGATGCGAATGGTTCGCTCGGGGCTACCGTGTGAGCTCAGCTCTTTCTGCAGGCCCTGGCGCAGGGCGTCGAGGCCGGATCCCCCACGACCAACCACCACTCCAGGGCGAGCGGCTCGGATCTCGAGGTCGATCTGATCCGCTTTGCGTTCAATTTGAATGTCGGCCAGGCCGGCGCTGCTCAACTGCTTGGTCAGGTAGGCGCGGATGAGATCGTCCTCTCGCAGCAGGGCTGGGTAGCGAGCTGGATCGGCAAACCAGCGGCTGCGATGTTCCTTAATAACGCCGAGGCGGAAACCGGTGGGGTGAATCTTCTGTCCCATGGTGGTGTCAGTTGAGGGGTAAAGTCTGGGGGTACAGGCGTCTAGGAGGCCGTCGCCGCTTCAGGTTCTATGGGCCGGACGGCGATGGTAATGTGGCAGGTGCGCTTGCGGATTGGGTAGGCACGACCTTGGGCGCGGGGGCGAAATCGCTTCAGCGTCGGCCCCTGGTCAGCGTAGGCCTTGCTGATGACCAGGTCCCGAGGATCCAGGCCGTTGTTGTGTTCGGCATTGGCCACCGCCGAGCGCAGCACCTTGCGAACCGGCTCACAGGCGGCGTAGGGCATGAACTCCAACAGGATCAGGGCATCGGCATAGGTGCGCCCCCGGATCTGGTTCAGCACGCGCCGCACCTTATAGGGGGACATGCGGATGTAGCGAGCTACCGCTTTGATTTCAGGGGATGGATCGGCCATGGCGCTCTCCTAGCTTATTGCCTCTTCTGTTCGTTGCTGGACTTAACGGCGGGCAGCTTTTTTGTCACTGCCCGCGTGGCCGCGAAAGGTACGGGTGGGGACGAACTCCCCCAGCTTGTGGCCCACCATCTGATCGGTGATGTAGATGGGCACGTGCTGCTTGCCGTTGTGCACGGCGATGGTGTGGCCGATCATGACGGGCAGGATGGTGCTGGCTCGCGACCAGGTTTTGATCATGTGCTTCTCATTGCGCTCGTTCATCTTCTCGATTTTGAGAAGCAGCTTGGCATCGACAAAAGGGCCTTTTTTGAGTGAACGTCCCATAGCAACCTCAACAGTCTGGCAAGCTGGTAAGGGTCGAAAGAAAAAGAAAATTCAGGGGCGCAGCAGATGGCCGGACTCTTATTGAGCGGCCCTCCCGCTCTTGTCCCGGCGGCCGCCACGACGGCGACCGCGCACGATGAACTTGTTGCTGGGTTTGTTGCGTTTGCGGGTTTTGTATCCCAGGGTGGGCTTGCCCCAGGGGGTGACAGGGGTGCTGCGGCCGATGGGGGCTTTTCCTTCCCCACCGCCATGGGGGTGATCGACAGGGTTCATCACCGAGCCGCGCACGTGGGGACGGCGACCTAGCCAGCGGCTACGCCCCGCTTTGCCGAGGCTGAGGTTGCTGTGGTCAACATTTCCCACTTGGCCGATGGTGGCGTAGCACTCGCCTCGGATCATGCGGACTTCGCCGGAGGGCAGCTTGAGGGAGACATACTTGCCCTCTTTGGCTACTACTTGGGCGCCGGCCCCGGCGGCGCGAACAATTTGCCCACCGCGGCCGGGATACAGCTCCACGTTGTGAACCACCGTCCCCAGCGGGATCCGCTCCAGGGGCATGGCGTTGCCAAGCTCAAAGGGGGCATCGGGCCCCGCCATAATGGTGGCTCCCACCTCGAGGTTGCGGGGAGCGAGGATGTATCGCTTCTCGCCATCTTCGTATTCCACCAAGCAGATGCGGGCGCTGCGGTTGGGATCGTACTCGATGGTCTTGACGGTGGCCGGGATCCCGCGCTTGTCGCGGCGGAAGTCGATGATGCGGTAGAGCCGCTTGTGGCCGCCGCCTCGGTGGCGGCAGGTGATGACGCCGCGGTTGTTGCGCCCTTTTTTGCGGTGGATGAATTGCAGCAGCGACTTCTCCGGTCTGGGCCGCTTGCCGTTTTCGTCCCGCGACAGCTCCTCGAAGTTGGAGACCGTCATGTGGCGGGTGCTGGGGGTATAGGGTCGGAAGGTACGAATGCCCATGGCTCGAGGGGGGGTGAAGGACGGGTGGCAATAAAACTCGAAGCGGGAAGAGGGGTTTGGTTAGGTGTCGGGGAAGAGGGTGATGGAGTCGCCTTCGGCCAAGGTCACGATGGCTCGCTTGGGACGGCTGCGATAGCCGACAGAACGGCCTACCCGCCGCTGCTTGCGGGGCAGTTTAAGGGTGTTGACGGCGGTGACCCGCACCCCAAACATCTCCTCGACGGCAGCTCGGATGAGCGGCTTGGTGGCAGTGGGCATCACTTCAAAGACGTATTTGCGCTGTTCCATCAGGGCAGTTGCCTTTTCGGTGATGACGGGACGCAACAGGACATCGGCCAGGATCCGCTTGCTCTCAGTCATTGTCTTCCTCCTCTGCTGCGGCTGTTTCGGCCTCCTCGCCAGCTGGCGGCTGGGCAAGGGGCTCTGCTTCTTGGGCTAGTTCCGCTTGTCCCTGAACTTCTCGCTCTTGTGCTTGGGCCAGCTCTTCTTCCTGGGTTTCCTGAACTTGTGGGTTTGCTAGAGCTACTTGATTAGCCTGATCAGCCTGCGCCGGGGGAGCCTCTGGCTGGGCTTGAGCTTCTGCTTGCTCTTCCTGCTCCTGGCTTTGACCTTCTGCTTGTTCGACTGGCCGAGCTTCTCGCTCTGCCGCCTGAGCCTGATCTTCAAGGCGATCGGCTTGGGTTGGAGCTGCTGCTGCCGCGCCGGATCCCCAGCGGGCCTTGAGCTTCTCCAGGGCAGAGGTGGTAATCAGCACCCAATCGACGTTGAGCAGATCAAAGACATTGAGCTGATCCAGGCCGATCAGCTTGACGCGGGCGATGTTGCGTACGGCTCGCTCGACGGCTTCCGAGCGCTCGGCGACGATAAGCAGTGCCGACTGATCCTCCATCACCCCCCAGCGCAGCAGAGCTTGGGCCACGGCGCGAGTCTTGGGCGGGTTGAGCTGATCCTGGAAATCTTCCACCACGATCAGGTCTTCCACCCGGCTTTGCAGGGCAGTGCGCAGAGCCAGTTGCCGCTCTTTGCGGTTCATGGCCAGGTTGTACTCCCGCTTGCGGGGGCCGAAGATCACTCCACCCTTGCGCCAAAGGGGGGAGCGAATGGAGCCGGCGCGGGCCCGGCCGGTGCCTTTTTGCCTCCAGGGCTTGCGGCCGCCACCGCGCACCTCAGCCCGGGTCTTGGTGTGGGCGTTGCCTTGGCGGGCGTTGGTCATCTGCCGGCGAAGAGCTAGATAGAGGATGTGGGAGGCCGTTTCGGGACGGGCAACTTTGAGGCTTAGCTCCGCGCTGCCCACCGTTTCCCCTTGCCAATTTTTCACCACACAACTTGCCATGGTTTCCTCGTCTTTGCAGATGCTGGTCAGCCTTTGCCAGGGATCCCTTTCCTAGCGTTTGTTGCCCACCTGCTTGGCAGGGGTAATCTCCAGCAGCCCCCCTTCCACGCCGGGCACAGAGCCCTTGATGATCAGCAAGTTCCGCTCCGGATCCACCTGCACCAACTGCAGTTTGCGAATGGTGACGCGGCAGCCTCCCATCCGGCCCGCCATGCGTAGCCCCGGAAACACGCGGCCAGGGGTTGTGCCGGCGCCAACAGAACCCGGTCGGCGGTGGTTCTTGGAGCCGTGAGACATGGGGCCGCGACCAAAGTGGTGCCGCTTCTGGTAGCCGGCAAACCCCCGCCCGATGGAAGTGCCGGCTACATCCAGCAACTGGCCCGGAGAGAAGATCTCGACGGTGATCTTTTGCCCCAACTGGTAAGCTTCTGGCTGGTCGACCCGGAACTCGCGCAGGTGGCGCAGCAGCTCCGTCACCCCCGCTTTGCTCAGGTGGCCCCGCTGGGCTCGCGTGAGGTGCTTTTCGGCGGTGGGCCAGTAGCCCAACTGCACGGCGTTGTAGCCGTCTGTGGCTTGGGTCTTGATCTGGGTTACCGTGCAAGGCCCCGCCTGCACGACCGTGACCGGAATGGCCAACCCTTCCGGAGAGAAGATCTGGGTCATGCCGACTTTTCTTCCAAGGATGCCAAGCGCCACGAGAACCTCCTCTCGAGCCTCTGCGACTCGCTTCTGTCAGCTTGCAACTGGCTCAATGAGCCGGATCCAGGCAGCAACGGCGCGGCAGCAGGAAGCTCAGGACTAGCTGAGGCTGCCCGCTCAGGCGAAAAAGCAACGAAAAGGAATCTTTGGATCCCCGCAGGCCAAACAGCGCCAGCAGCGCTGCTCCCTTTGCTTAATTCACCCTCAAATCACACGCCAAACTGCTTTCAAAGGACTGCTCAGACTTACCTGCAAAGAGGCAGTATCTGGTTTAGCAGTACGCTAGGTTGCCGAGAGCCGTCGTCAGAGCGGGCGGACTTAATTGGCAACAGTAGTACATCATAATGAGGTGAAGACCTGTTTGTCCAGATTTTGCCGAGAAAATGGCTCGGTCGGGGGGCAGCGACTGTGAAAGCCGCTCTGGTGGGCGAAAAGAGCTATCGACGGCAAGAGCCACCTCCTTTTAGGAGTGTGATGGGGTGGGCGGGCAGCGGGCTGACCCAGGCTTGTGTAGATCGCTACCTGGATTTGTTGCGGGCGGGAACCGATCCGGGCCGGATCTTGTTTTTGGTGCGCAGCCAGCGGCAGGCAGAGGGGGTGTTGCGGCGCTTACAGCAGCTCAGCTCGAGCTGGGTGGGCCCGTGGCGGATCGAGACGTTTTTGCAGCGGGTGGGGCGCTCTCTGGCCGATCACTGGCCGCAGGTGTGCGAGCGGGTTCCCCAGTTGCCGCGCTCGTTTGAGCCAATTCCCTTGGCCAAGGATCTGGCCCAATTTCTCTGTGGGCGAGCCTGTGCTTTGTGTCCGCGGCATGGGGAGGTCTTTGCCGATCTTGGGCTGGAGGAGTTCCAGATTTGGGATCAGATCAGCAGCGCTGCCTATATTGCGGGGGCTTCGGGTTTGGCGGCGGAAGCGGTGGGATCCCGGCTGGCGGCGGCCTGGCCGGCGGAGGGGGATCCGGGGCGGGCAGAGGCCTTGCAGGCGATGGGCTGTTGTGTGGAGCGGCTGTGGGAGGTGGGGTTGCGGCTGGGATCCCTGGACTTCGGCCTGCAAATCCGGCTGTTTGGCGAGCACATCCTGCCGCTGGCGGAGTTTTGGCAGGAGTGGGATCACCTGATCGTGGATCAGGCGGAGGACAGTTGCGGGGTGGCGCTGGAGTTTTACCGGCAAGGGCAAGCCCATCTGCAAAGCCAGTTTTTCAGCTATACCATCGGCGGCGGGGTCTCTTTGACGGGGATCCCAGAGGCCGTGGCTCGCTTTCTGAGGGAAAACACCCAGGTTCAGCTTCTGGAGGGGAGCTACCGCGGCTCAGCCGGCATGATCCGCCTGGGACTGCAGATTGCGCGGGTGCTGGATCCGCGGTTTGACCATCCCCTGACGGAGCCTCTGGCAGAGAGGCTGCCAAGGGTGCAGGTGCTGGAGGGCGAGACCCAATTCGCGGCGGTGGAGGCGATGGTTGCCCAGATCCGGCAGCTTTTGCGGGCCGGGATCCCGGCCTCTCGCATCGCCGTCCTGCTGCCTCGCATGGATGCGGGGGTGAGCTTGAGCTTGCAGGAGCAGTTGCCGGAGGTCTTGCCGATCGCCCCTTTCCCGGCGTTGATCCGCTACCCACTGGTGCGGGCTTTGCTGACGGCGGCGGAAGTGGCCCATCCCGAGTGGGGAGCTTTTCCCACCTTGCCGGCCTGGCGACTGCTCCTGGGCAGGGTGTTGGATCTGGATCCCATCCGGGCGGCTTTGCTGGCCGAAGATACCCTTGACCCGGTAGGGCGTTCCCTGCGGCCCAAGACCGCCGTGCGACAGCCGGAGCGGGTGGGGTTTGCCAACCTGGAGCGCTACCAGAAGCTGCTGGATTGGCTGCGCAGCTACCGCGGCGGGCCCTCCCTGGCCGCTTTCTTCCAGCGGTTTTTCGCCGAGCACCTAGCCCAGGGGATGGATTTGCCCCAAGACCAAGAGCTGCTGCAAGCGCTGATCGACGCGGCACAACGGTTTCGCCGGGCCTTTCCTGCGGAAGAGGATCGTGCCTTTTTGGCCATGATCCGCTCGGGACAAACCCCCAGCAACAGCCGCTTCGAGCCCGACTATTCCCGCTACCTCGTGGTGGCGACGCCGGTGGCCTATATCAACCGAGGTTTGCAGGCGGATTATCAGTTCTGGTTCGACATCACGAATCCGCTTTGGTCCCGTTCTCTTTGGCGTGTGCTTTACAACAGCCGTGTGCTGACGCCGGAGTGGGATGGGGAGGTTTTCAATGCAGCCCAAGACCTACAGGCACGTCACCAAATCCTGGCTCGCACGCTGCTCAACCTCTGTTGCCGAACTCGGAAGGGGCTGTGGCTGGTGCGCTCCACTTTTAACTACCGCGGCGAAGAGAACACCGGCATGTTGGATTACCTCATTTTAAAGGCCGCGAAGGCCATGGCCACAGCCTGAGAGGAGCAACCTTACACCCATCCCAAGCCGCAACCAGACCCAGGTTCCAGAGCATAGCGAAGCTGTCTGTTGTGTCGATCCCCAACTGGGGAGTGCTCAAGATTGTCGCCAATTTGGAATGCCCCTATCGTGGGCATATCGTGAGAGAAAGCTAGGTTCTCCTACACTGGGGAGATGGCTAAGGGCTTTGGAAAACCGGCGAAAAAACAGCCGCTCCTCTCGGCCCGACAGGCGGCAGGCCGCTTCCGGCGGGGGGAATGGGCTGGCTGCCGGCAGCTCTGTGAGCAGATCCTCGCCGCTGCCGACCGGTCTGATCTGGAAGAGGCCATTGCCTTGACGCAAGCCCATGCTCTTTTGGGGCGTATCGAGGAGGGATCCGGTCGCTACCCTGCCGCCATGCTGCACTACCAACAGGCCATCGTGGCCTGTCCCCCTGCTGCTCCCGCCAGCTTGGCCGCTGAGGTTCATGCGCTGCTGGGGGGAGTACTGCGGCAGATGGGCGAGAAAAAGCAGGCGCAACGGCTCTTCGAGCAAGCCCTGGCCCGGGATCCAGCGCTGCTGATGGCGCGGGTGGGGCTGGCCGACCTGCTGCAGATGCGAGGAGAATACGAGGCGGCTCTGGCCCATTATTTGCAGGCCTGGCAGGGATCCCAGCAAGAGGCAGACATTCCTTAGCAGATCGGCATGGGCTTTTGGAAGCAGGGACAAGTGGAGGTGGCCAGCTCTTGGTTTCGGCGGGCGCTCGCCCTGCAGCCCGAACACAGCGATGCCCGCTACATGCTGGCCATTGTGGGGGAGCTGCCCCTGCCCGACAGGACTCCTCCGGAGTGGGTGCGACGTCTATTTGACGAATATGCGCCCCGCTTTGAGCAGCATTTGCTGGAAAAACTGAACTACCAGGGGCCACAGGCTGTGCGGCAAGGGATCCTGGCTGCCGCAGGGGGAGCGTCTCCTTGGTTTGAGCGGGCGCTGGATCTGGGCTGTGGCACCGGCCTGGCGGGATCCCAGGTGCGCTCCTACGTTGGATAGTTGCGGGGTGTGGATCTCTCCGCCCGCATGGTGGAGATTGCCCGGCAAAAGGGCAAGCCTCTAGTCCTGAATTTACTGAACAACATATTGTCTTACGGAACTAAAATAGCCATACTGAATTAAGCGTGCTGCCGCGGCTATCCCAAAGTTATGTTGCTAGGTTTTTGCACCCGATTGGAACTAAATAACCGGCAAAAGACCTTGGCCGCTCAGCATGCAGGGGTAGCTCGTCACGCCTACAACTGGGGTCTGGCTATCTGCAAGCAGGCTGTTGAATCCAAACAGAAGCTACCCACGGCTATTGACCTGCACAAGCGCTTGGTAGCCGAGGTGAAGAAAGAAAATCCCTGGTACTACCAGGTCTCCAAATGCGCTCCTCAGCAGGCCCTCCGCAACTTGGAGCAAGCCTTTAAGCGCTGGCGGAGTGGGTTGGGGAAGTTCCCCCGCTTCAAACGCAAGGGAGTGCGAGACAGCTTTTACTTGGAAGGTAGCATCCGCATCTCTGGTGACCGCATCAAGGTACCTATCCTTGGTTGGTTACGCTGTGCGGAGCTGCTCCCCACTGCCACACCCAAGAACGTGGTCATTAGTCTTCGCGCTGGACATTGGTATGTCTCCTTCAAGTATGAAGCTCCGGCGCCTCAGGTGGAGAAGACCGGGGAAGTTGTGGGAGTAGACTTAGGTATCAATCGCTTGGCCACCTGTTCCGACGGGGAAGTATTCGAGAATCCAAAGCCCTATTACAAAGCGAAGAAGCGTCTGGCCAGGCTGCAACGGCGACTGAGTCGTAAGCAGAAGGGATCCGCTAACCGTAAGAAGGCAGTAGCACAGCTCGCTAAGGCCCATAAGCGGGTGGCAGGCATTCGGCAAGACAATCTGCACAAGCTAACGACCTACCTGGCCAAGAAATATCGGGTAGTGGTGATTGAGGACTTGCAGGTGAAGAACCTGCTTAAGAACCACAAGCTGGCAGGAGCGCTGTCAGATTGTGGCTTTTACGAGTTTCGGCGACAGCTAGAGTATAAGGCCCGGCTCTACGGCTGTCAGGTGGTGGTGGCGGATAGGTTTTATCCGTCCAGCCAACTGTGTTCTCGCTGTGGGCACCGACAGAAGATGCCGCTACAGGAAAGGATGTTCTGCTGCCCGTGTTGTGGTCTGGAGCTAGACCGCGACTTGAATGCAGCCCTAAACCTGTTGCGGTGGTACAGAACTACCTCAAGCTCTGGGGGAAGTGACGCCTGTGGAGATCCCTCTGGCGGGGTGGTAGGGGTGAACTCTGCCGCTAGTCATGGGTCGCTGAAGCAGGAAGAAAGCAGCGATGCTGGGCAAAGTTCTGCTTTGTTCAGCGTTGCATAAGTCTTTCGGAGCGGCATCTACGACCACCTGATTCAGGGGGACTTGCTGGAGCTGCTGCAGCAGACCTCAGAGCGCTACGACTTGCTCCTGGCGGCAGATGTGTTTATCTATCTGGGGGATCTGGCCCAGGTCTTGCCGGCCTGTGGGCGGGTGCTCAATCCCGGCGGGCTTTTGGCCTTCACCGTCGAGCAGGGATCCGCCCCCGGCTACGAGCTGGGATCCACCACGGGGCGCTCTGCCCACTCCGCCGCCTACGTGCTGCAGCAGGCAGAACGGGCAGGGCTGGATCCCGTCTATCACCAGAACTTTACCCTGCGGCGAGAGGGAGAAACCGACGTGCCCGGAGCCGTGTGGTGTTTACGTCGGCAGCCGTGATCGAAAGCGGCTGGCCCGAAATGGCTGTAGGCCCTCTATCCGCGCCCGGAAAGAATCGAGTAGAGTGGGGGCGCCCGCCTGGATTTGGATTGGGTTTTTATGAATCCGGACACCCCGCCTGCTGCGCCCTCGTCCCGCCGCTTCCCCGTTCGTCCTGTGGCAACGCTGGCCCTCGCCGCCGGCCTCCTGGCGGGGCCTACGCCCTTCTGCAGCGGCTACGGCTGCAGATGCACCGGGATCTGATCCTCTATCGGTACGCCGCTTTCTCCGGCTATGGAGATGTGACAGCGTTCGATCCCGGCCCAAGCGACCGCTGGTTTCCGCTCACCTACCCCGTATTGGCTCGCTGGGGAGGATCCGCCGACCCAAGCCGCCGCAGCTACGCCTTTGACACGCCGCTGCCCGACTACGTGGATCCCGGCGACCCTGGAGATCGCTACTTTCTGGAAGCCAAAGCCTTGCGGGACGGCTATGCCCGCCAGGCAATCTACGCCGGCAATGAGCTGCTGGCCCGCTTCCCGCAGAGCCGCTATGCCGGGGATGTGCTCATGAGTCTGGACGGCCTGACGGGAGAGGCTGCCTTCCTAGGGCGGCTGCTGGCGCAATTTCCCGACAGCGATCGCGCTCTGGAGGCAGCGCTGGGGCTGGGGCCTGTTGACCACTGAGTCTTCACCGTACTGCAGCTTCATGGCCTCTTCACAGAGCCTGCATGGAAGGCCAACAGCGGCATCCTCTGACGGGAGCTGTCTTGCGGGATCCGGGGATAAGGCTTTATCTCCCTTTTATCTCGCCGGATCTGGGTTAGCCTTGGGTTGAGTGTCCTTGGGCCCTGATGGATCCCGCGACCTTTTTGGAGCGCTACGGGTTTGAGCTAGAGGGGCAAGCCAGTCAGGCCTGGGTGGAGCGCTGGAGCAAACAGTTCCCAGCCTCTTGGATCCCGGCGGCCCTGCTGGAAGCCCTCTACCAGGGTCGCTACAAGGCCACCTCTGTGGAACAGATCCTCCGCCTCTGGCAGCGCCGTGGCGCTCCTCACCTCACCTTTCCCCCCGAAATCAGCCAATCCCTGTGGCGGGAACAACAGGAGCTGATCCGGTCTTTGGTCTCGACTGCCGCCAGCTCTTTTGCCCGCCCTCCCTCACCGCTCCCAGCCCCGCTCAGGAGAGGATCCCTCTTCTCCGGAGAATCGGCCATTTCTCTCGACTTGTTGTTGGATGAGCTGCAGGATCTCCCGCCCAAGCTGCGCCACCTGCTCGTTCATGTTCATCCTGCCCCGCCGACCTCCTCGGCGGCTCGCGCTGGTGGGACGGAGCTTTTGGTAACTTTGGAGCTGCAGCTTGCCGACCCTGTGGATCCTGACCAGCCATCCCAAGGGCAGCCTGGGTGAGTTTGCGATTTTGCCTCAGGGATCCTTGCCATCACAAACTCCGGCCTGCTCCCACCCCAGCAGAGCTTGGCGGGATGGGGGATAGGAGTGTCAGGTCTAGTCAAGACTGGCGTTGAAGGTCAAGCTCCCGCCATAGCCTATCAGGGCTGAGCGGGAGTTCTCGACGCCAGGCTCCACGGCGGCAGTGAACTGGCTGTGCACAGCCTATCCTGCCGGAGCTATCCCACTTGTCGAGCAACTGCACCAGGGCAGGCATTGAGCCCAGCCTGTCCCCCTTGATCCCCCTAGCCTAGGATGGCGGTCGCCCCGGCGAAAGCTTCCTCCCGCAGCAGGGCAGCCTTATCCGTGCGCTCCCAGGGCAGATCCAGATGGGTTTGCCCGAAGTGCCCGTAGACCGCCACGTTTTGATAGAAGCGCCCTCCCCTTTGGCGGGGCAACTCTCGCAGTTGGAACTGCGCCAGAATGGCCGCCGGCCTCAGGTCGAAGTGGCGCTGCACCAGCCGCAGCAGAGCTTCATCGGGGATGCGGCCGGTGCCAAAAGTTTCTACCAAAAGGTTGATGGGACGAGCCACCCCAATGGCGTAGCTGACCTGCACCTCGCATTTTTGCGCCAGGCCGGCGGCCACGATGTTCTTGGCCACATAGCGGGCGGCATAGGCGGCGCTGCGATCCACCTTGGTGGGATCCTTGCCGGAGAAGGCCCCGCCCCCGTGGCGGGAATAGCCGCCGTAGGTATCGACGATGATCTTGCGTCCGGTCAGGCCGGCATCCCCCTGGGGTCCGCCGATGACGAACTTGCCGGTGGGATTGGTGAGGAAGCGGGTGTTGCCATCGGGTTTGATGGGCAGCTCGGCAAACACCGGCTGCACCACCGCCTCCCAGAGATCGGCGCGGATCCGCTCCTGCACCGCTGCCTCTTCTGTAATGGCACCGATGGTCGGCGTGTGCTGGGTAGAGATCAGCAGGGTGTGAATGCCCACCGGCCGCCCCTCCTCATAGGCCACAGTCACCTGCGTTTTGCCATCCGGACGCAGGTAGGGCAGGGTGCCGTTTTTGCGAACCGCGGCCAACTGGCGGCTGAGGCGGTGGGCCAAGCTGATGGGCAGTGGCATCAACTCGGGGGTTTCGTCGCAGGCGAAGCCAAACATCAAGCCCTGATCCCCGGCCCCGATCAAGTCGAATTCATCTTCCTGAGATGTGCGACTTTCCAGAGCCAAGTTCACCCCCTGGGCGATGTCGGGGGATTGTTCATCGAAAGCCACCAACACCGCGCAGCTTTCTGCAGAGAAGCCGTTCTTGGCGTCGGTATAGCCAATTTCGGCCACCTTGTCCCGCACCAGTCGGGTGAAGTTGACATGCGCCTGCGAGGTGATCTCCCCGGTCAGGATCACCATGCCTGTATTCACCACCACCTCTGCCGCCACTCGACTTAAGGGATCCGCCGTCAAGAGGGCATCCACGATGGCGTCAGAGATCTGGTCGCAAATTTTGTCGGGGTGCCCTTCTGTCACCGACTCTGAGGAAAACAAAAACGACTTGGACAACGAACCTCTCCTTAAGACGAAACAGATACAACCAAGAACTGCCCAGAAAGCAGAGCCTGCTGCTGCCGTTCATCATCCGCCGGCCTGAGCAGGGATCCCTTCCACCTCAGCCGAGCAGAAGAACAGACCTAGGCCGTGGCCGACGCAGGAGCAAGAGCGCCGTATCGCACCGAGGACTTTGCCGCCGAAGCAATAGAGCCTCGCTCCGCTGCTGCAACCAGAGCTATTGGGAAGCGCTAAAGGGCGAAGTCGTCAGAAAAGTCCCCCTGGCAAGAGGACTGTCCTCTAGAGAAAGCTTTATTCCTTTATCTTTCGGTTACTGACTAACCGCAGGAGTTGGCACCGTAGCGGAGGCTTCCGCCGGTTGCCGCAGCTTCGTTGGGCCTGATCCCTCAGTCTGCTCTGGATAAAGAACGGAACTTGTCCTTATCGTACCCCTAACCTCGACGCATTTGTCAAAAAAATGGTTGCTGAGTGAGCCTCAGTCCAACAGCTTCTGCCACCAGTCGGTGGACTGGGCGGCCCTGAGAAAAAAGACGCTGGCCAAGCCCAAGGGAAAGAGGACGCCGAGAAAACCGACCGTCCCCAGCGCCCAAGCTAGGCGATGCAGGTGTCTTTTGCTGGCAGCGCCCGCGGCTGTTTCTGCCAAGACGGCCAACATCGATCCCAAAGCCGCCAACAGGGATCCACCCAGCCCAGCCAGATAGGCGGGCCCCAGCCACGGCTGCAACTGGGCAGCAGAGGCAATTTCCAGGCGTGGCAAGACTTGAAAACACCCTATCGCCAGCACGGCCCAGATGAAAGAGTACATCAGCAGGCTATCTCGAAAAGCGGCAGCCGGCTCTTTCATGATCCCAGCCCAATTGGGGATGAGTATGCAGCAAAACCCAACTTCTGGCTTGACAGGGATCCTAACCCATCTGCCCCAACTCTCCTGAAACCTGAAAACCTGAAAGCCAGATTAGGATGAAGAGCAGTCTGCTGAGCGAAAACTTCGGCCTGCCAGACCCCTCCTGCGGCTTCCCAACCCTCCATAGCCATGCCCCCCTCTCCCCTGCCGGAAACGCCCGGATCCCTGCCCACCTCGGCCCCCGAGCCGGAAGCCGAACAAAACCGGCGACACCGCCAAAGGATGCAACGCCGCCAGCAGATCCAGCGGCAGCGCCTGGCGAGCATGCGCGACGACAAGGGCTTGGTGATCATCTATACGGGGCAGGGCAAGGGCAAGAGCACAGCGGCCTTCGGCACCCTCTTCCGTGCCCTCGGCCAAGGGTTATCGGTGGGGGTGGTGCAATTTATCAAGGGGGCCTGGGATCCGGGCGAAGCCAAATTGTTGCGCAAGTTGGCCGCCCATCCCGAGCTGGAGCTGGGGAAAATTGCCTTTTACGCCATGGGGGAGGGCTTTACCTGGGAAACTCAGGATCGGGAGCGGGATATCGCCCACGCGCAGGCGGCCTGGGAAAAGGGGCGGGAGCTGTTCAGCAGCGGCGAGTACCACCTGGTGCTCCTCGATGAGATCAATGTTGCCCTCAAGCTGGGGTATCTCTCCCTGGAGCAGGTGTTGGCCGGCCTGGCCGAGAAACCGGAGCGAGTGCACGTGATCCTAACTGGGCGGGGCGCGCCGGCAGGCCTGATCGAGCGGGCCGACTTGGTTACCGAGATGACCTTGATCAAGCATCCCTTTCGCGACCAAGGGATCAAAGCGCAAATCGGCATCGAGTTCTAGTCCTTGGGTGGGGCAAGATGGCCATTCTGCTGGCGGCAGCCACAAGCGGCAGCGGCAAGACCACCGTCACGTTGGCTCTGTTGGCCGCCCTGCGGCGGCGGGGCCTGCGCATCCAGCCCTTCAAGGTGGGGCCTGACTACATCGATCCCCTGTTCCACACGGCGGTGAGCGGGATCCCCTGTCGTAACTTGGATCCCTTTTTAACCGATGAGAACTTTGTGCAGCGCTGCTTTCGCCACCACTGCCAGGGCAAAGATGGGGCAATTGTAGAGGGGGTGATGGGCCTCTTCGATGGGCGGGCGCCCGCATCCCCGCCAGATCCCACGAGCAGAACGGAGCCCTTTTTTGCCAGCAGCGCCCATGTGGCCCGCCTGCTGGGGATCCCCGTGGTGCTGGTCATCGACGGCAGCGGCATGGGAATGACAGTGGCCGCTTTGCTCTACGGCCTGAGCCGCTTCGATCCCGGCCTGGCCATCGCCGGCGTCATTTTCAACCAGGTGGCCTCGGAGCGGCACGGCCAGATTTTACAGCAAGCGGCGGCAGCGGTAGGGATCCCGGTTTTGGGCCAATTGCCCCGCCGTGAGGATCTGCGCCTGCCCAGCCGCCACCTGGGGCTGGTGCCCGTCTCAGAGCTGGATCACTTCCCCCACTGGCAGGAGGCCTGGGCCGACCTGGCCGAGCAGCACCTGAATTGGGACAAGCTGCTGCCGCTGATTCGAACGCTTCCCCCGGCAGCAGGAGAGCTATGGCCAGGGATCCCCTCTCTCGCGGAAAGGACTCCGTCCCGCCACCGTGAACGGGTTCGGGTAGGGGTGGCCCAAGACGCCGCCTTTAACTTCTACTACGCCGACAACTTGGACTTGCTGCGGGCCTGTGGCGCCGAGCTGCTGGCGTACTCTCCCCTGCAGGTGGGGCTGTGGCCGCCGGATCCCTGCGACGGCCTGCTCTTGGGGGGCGGGTTCCCAGAACTGTTTGCCGCCACCCTCTCTGAGAAAATAGCCCGACAGCCACCGCCGCCCGCCCACCCACCCCTGTATGCCGAATGCGGCGGACTGATGGTGCTGGGACGATCTCTCACCGATTTGCAGGGAAAGACCTACCCCATGGCCGGGCTGCTGCCCATCACGGTGGACATGGGCAGCCGGCTGTGTCTGGGCTACCGCGAGGCCACTGTTTTGCGCCCCACCCTGCTGGTCGAGGCCGGGGATCGCCTACGCGGGCACGAATTTCACCGCTCCCGCAGCACCCCCACCTCCCCCAGCCCAATCTACAGCTGGGGATCCCCGCCCCACCGGGAAGGCTGGGCCGGCCAGCGCCTGCACGCCTCCTATCTGCACCTTCACTGGGGATCCCGTCCCGATCTGGCAGTGCGGCTACTCCAGAATTTCTTAAGAATTGCTCAAGGCGCTCCTGATCCCGCTTAAAATAAAGCAGCGATGCAGCCCCAGTCTCCCGTTGCTGCGTCCGCCTTAGCCGCTTTCCGGCAATTGTCTAAAAAAGCTGCCGCCCTGCTCTGGAAGCAGATTCAAAGCAGATCAGTGAAAAGATCGCCATTCAGGGTTCAAAATCCGCTCCGATAGCAGGCTTCAGCGATCCCCAACTGCTTTGAGACTCTTTGAGCAATCAGTCTCCCTTCTTCCCAATCCCCAGGCCACAGCATCGAGTGTTTCCCTCTAGTTATCCGTGATATTCCTCAGCCTTTTCCCACCACAATTCCTCGGGAACCTACCCTACCTCCATCCGTCTGTAAGACCTAGCCCACTTGACCTCGCAAACGGGTCAACCCTTTCTAGACGTGCCACAATCGTCCTGGCCAAAGGGTGGGCAAAATCTTCACCGATAAAGCACTTCGGGATCAAGGCCCAAGCCCCGCCAAAGGAAAACTGACCGGTTCTCGGCAGGGATCGGATCCCAGCGGGCAAGAGTTTTGAATTAGGGTAAACTTTAATGTCTGTTCTGAGAGGAGTGTTAAATACAACATCCTCCTGCCTTAGACTTTGCCTAGCATGCTATTTGGCCTTCAGTAGTCTTGCTTAGTCTCTGGAGAGATGCTAAACGGATCCCTTTCTTGAGGATTTGTCGATCGTTATGCTAGATATGACTCTAAGTGACTAGGCATAAATTACTAGAACGCGCCCCGATGGGCCAACTCGCTATGGGAGGAGTGTGATGTTCGCACGGTTGGCGGAACAATACCGCAGCTACGTTCAAGACCTGGTGATGAGTTTGCAGGCTCTGGCCATTGTTTTGGAGAAGCGGGGCTACCCGGCTTCTTGCTACACCTGCGGCACCTCATTTGAGAGCGCCTCCTTCATGGTCAGCTTACGGGAGGGGCACTTGATTCGCTTTTTGGTTTCCGAATGCTCCATCAGTTGGACGGAGATGCGGGATGACCGGGAGCTAATGAAGTTAGAAGGGGCAGAAGCCATTCGCCAACTCCAGGATCTGGCAGAGCTGATCAAAGACGATCTGGTTGCTGCTGCCGCGCCGGCAGAAGCTCTAGCTGCCAGCAGTTGATTCCCATGCAGTTGGATGAGAAGCCTAGCCTACGGCCCTTTGGGCCTAGCCGAAGCTAAGCTAGACTCAAGGCGCCTCCCGAGCACCTTCCCCCTCCAACACTTGTCACCGGCCTTCATACCCCCAAGGGGATTCGAACCCCTGTCGCATCCGTGAAAGGGATGTGTCCTAGGCCTCTAGACGATGGGGGCATCCCAGAAGTGACGCGATCCTGATTGTAAAGAGAGAGGTGTAATTTTGTCAACTTAAACTTATGTCCTCTCCTAGTCGGCGTCTCCCGAGTCCCGTTCTGCCAAGTTCAGGATCAAAATCCCCAGCAGAGCCAGGCCCAGCAAGCCGGCAATCACGAGGGGTTCATCCGGGATCACATCCATGCTAGGCCTCAAGCTGTCAACTTTACAGGCTGCTGGCTCCGAGCAACGCAGCACAGCCTCAGGGCGGCAAACCGTCCTAGGCGGAGCAGCCGTCCAGTGGCTTACACTACACTAAAAAGTAACAACCCATCGCTTGGACTGGCATGATTCCCACCGTTATTGAGCAATCTGCACGCGGCGAGCGCGCCTTTGATATCTACTCGCGTCTATTGCGGGATCGGATCATCTTCTTGGGCACCCAGGTGGACGACGACATTGCCAACCTGATCGTGGCCCAGATGCTCTACCTGGAATCTGAAGACCCCGAGAAAGATATTTACCTCTACATCAACTCTCCCGGCGGCTCCGTCTATGCCGGTATGGCCATCTACGACACCATGCAGCACATTCAGCCGGATGTCTCCACCATCTGCATTGGCTTGGCCGCCAGCATGGGAGCCTTTTTGCTGGCAGGAGGTGCCAAAGGCAAACGCATTGCCCTTCCCCACGCCCGCATCATGATTCACCAACCCCTCGGTGGAGCCCAGGGGCCAGCCACCGATATCGAGATTCAGGCTAAAGAGATCCTCTTTATCAAAAACAGTCTCAACAGCCTGCTGGCCTACCACACTGGCCAGCCCCTGGAGCGCATCGAGCGCGATACCGACCGCGACAACTTTATGACTCCAGAGCAGGCCAAAGAATACGGCCTCATCGACCAGGTGATCACCAGGAGACCCCAACCATCCTTGGCCGCCGTTTCTTAGCCCCTCTGGCCGCTGCAGACAAACCCACCCAGCTCCCTTCTCAAGGGAGCTTTTGCCTTTTCCAGGGATCCCACCCAGGGATATTAAGAAAGCCAAAGAAATCTATATTTTCGGCGCCAACCAAGGGGGCTTACTTTAATCAAACTAATCGAACTCATAAAGAAAGTAACGATCAGCCTGTCTTTGCGGATGATAGCTTAGGATTAAACCAATGTAGGCTTGTGTTTGTCAAAGTTCTAGCCTAGACAGTGTATAGAAATCTCGCCACTGGATTTCCAAAATCCAGGCGGTTGAGGCTAGCGATTGGCAGCGCTTGAAAAGGAGGGTTTAGGACTTTACATCCGCTTGGATGAAGACTGTCTCGAAGCCCAAGTAGGGCCTCACAGTTGTGAGGCGAGTTCATTCACGAAAACTCGGTGGTCTGTGGTTTTGGCCCTGAGTTTTGCCTCTTGATTGCATCCGTGAATGGCATTTTCTGGTTTTGTGATTCGTTTAGAGGGAGATCAACGTGGCCTACTCAGCAACCCAAACCAAAAAGGGCTATCAAGCCGGCGTAAAGGATTACCGACTCACGTATTACACGCCCGATTACACGCCCAAGGATACCGACGTCTTGGCCTGTTTCCGGGTTACTCCTCAGCCGGGCGTTCCCCCCGAAGAGGCCGGGGCGGCTGTGGCGGCTGAATCTTCGACCGGCACCTGGACAACCGTGTGGACGGATCTGCTCACCGACTTGGATCGGTACAAGGGCCGCTGCTACGACATCGAGCCGGTCCCGGGCGAAGAGAATCAATACTTCTGCTTCGTCGCCTACCCGCTGGATCTGTTCGAGGAAGGCTCGGTCACCAACATGCTCACCTCGATTGTAGGCAACGTCTTTGGCTTCAAAGCCTTGAAAGCGTTGCGGCTGGAGGATGTGCGGATCCCGGTGGCCTACCTGAAGACCTTCCAGGGCCCTCCCCACGGCATTCAGGTGGAGCGGGACAAGTTGAACAAGTACGGCCGTCCGCTGCTGGGCTGCACCATCAAGCCCAAGCTGGGCCTTTCCGCCAAAAACTACGGACGGGCCGTGTACGAGGCGCTGCGGGGCGGGTTGGACTTCACCAAAGACGACGAAAACATCAACTCCCAGCCCTTCCAGCGCTGGCGGGATCGCTACCTCTTTGTGATGGAGGCTGTCCACAAGGCGCAGGCAGAGACTGGCGAGATCAAGGGGCACTACCTGAACGTGACGGCGCCCACCTGTGAGGAGATGTTCAAGCGGGCGGAGTTTGCCAAGGAGATCGGTGCCCCCATCATCATGCACGATTACCTGACTGCCGGATTTACCGCCAACACCAGCTTGGCCAAGTGGTGCCGCGACAACGGCATCCTGCTGCACATTCACCGCGCCATGCATGCCGTGATTGACCGCCAGAAAAACCACGGCATCCACTTCCGGGTGCTGGCCAAGTGCTTGCGCATGTCCGGCGGCGACCACCTGCATGCCGGTACGGTGGTGGGCAAGTTGGAGGGCGACCGCGCCATCACCATGGGCTTTGTGGATCTCATGCGGGAAAACTACGTGGAGGCCGACCGCTCCCGCGGCATTTTCTTCACCCAAGATTGGGCCTCCATGCCTGGGGTGATGCCGGTGGCCTCCGGTGGCATTCACGTCTGGCACATGCCGGCGCTGGTGGAGATCTTCGGCGACGACGCGGTGCTGCAGTTTGGTGGCGGAACCCTGGGACACCCCTGGGGGAACGCGCCAGGCGCCACTGCCAACCGGGTGGCCCTAGAAGCCTGTATCCAGGCCCGCAATGAGGGTCGGGATCTGGCCCGTGAGGGCAACGAGATCATCCGCGAAGCGGCCAAGTGGTCGCCGGAACTGGCGGCTGCCTGCGAGCTGTGGAAGGAGATCAAGTTCGAGTTCAAGCCCGTCGATACGCTCTAGAGATCTGCCGGGGGCAAGGGATCCCCAGAGTTCTCTTGCCCCGCTGCTTCGGCTTACCCCTGGACTGGCCATGGATCTGAAACAGATCGCCAAAGATACGGCCAAAACCTTGATCAGCTACCTGACCTATCAGGCAATGCGCACGGTGCTGGCCCAACTGAGCGAGACGGATCCTCCCAGGGCCCTGTGGCTGCAGCAGTTCTCGGCTCGGCAAAACCTTCAGGAGGGGGAAACCTACCTGCGGGCTTTGCTGGCAGAGCGTCCTGACCTGGCCTATCGCATCATGACCGTTCGCGAGCACATTGCGGCGGAGGTGGTGGACTACTTGCCGGAGATGGCCAAGACCGGCATCCAGCAAGCCAACATGGAACACCGCCGTAGCCACCTGGAACGGCTTACCTCAGCAGCGGGATCCCCGCTGGCCACGCACCCGGAAGCGGGATCCCCTCTTCAGAACCCTACACCTGAAACGGAGTAACTTCAGTCATGCAAACCTTGCCGAAAGAGCGCCGCTACGAAACTTTTTCCTACTTGCCTCCGATGACGGATCTGCAGATCCTCAAGCAGGTGCAGTACATCTTGGATCAAGGCTACATTCCTGCCATCGAATTCAACGAGTCTTCGCAGCCCACCGACCACTACTGGACGCTGTGGAAATTGCCCCTGTTCAGCGCCACTTCTCCCCAGGAGGTGCTGACCGAGGTACAGGCCTGCCGCAGCGCCTACCCCAATTGCTTCATCCGTGTGGTGGGTTTCGACAACATTAAGCAGTGCCAGGTGCTCAGCTTCTTGGTTTACAAGCCCAGCGGCCTGCGCTAGGAGAGGTCCAGAGCAATCGGTCTAGTTCCCAGCCAATCGGCGCAGAGGGAGAGCTTCTCCCTCTTTATTTATTTCTTGCTTTGCATAGCCATTCCCAATGGCAACGGCGCCATTCTCAATCTCAAAAATACAGTCATTTCAAACAGCAACGAAACGGTTCTTTGCCTCGTCATTGCTACGCAACGCTCTAACTCCCCTCTCCCAGAGGGAGAAGGGCTGGGGGTGAGGGCAGCGGCGCGGAGCGCTTGGGCATCTTTTTAGGATCCGATCCCCAAAAGCGCCCCCAGACCCACTGCTAAAAGAGCTGCTAGGGTCGTTTGAATGCCGTTCACCACTTCATTGCTCATCCAAGCCAAGCGAGGCTGCAACACCACCCCCATCCAGCTTTCTGCCAAAGTGGCCAGGATCCCGGCCAGCCAGCAGATTCCCAACCATAGGAGATTCCCTCCCACCCATTCTCCGCCAATGCCCCAGGCCAAGGCGGCCATCCCTCCTGCTGCCGCCACCCCCGCCAGGGATCCCTCCAGGCTGACGGCTCCCTCAGTGCCTGCTGGCACCGGCTGCAAGGTGGTGATCAAAAAGGTCTGACGTCCGTAGGCTTTTCCCACCTCGCTGCTGACGGTATCGGCCAACTTGGCGGCGAAGCTGGCGCTATACCCCAACCACCAGAGGGGATGGGCAAAAAGCGCATATCCCACCGCACAGGCAGCTCCCGTCAGGGCAGATCCCCAGACATTTTCCGGCCCTCGCGCCCCCTCTCGCTTTTCGGCGATCCCCTGGGCCTGCTTGCGGCGGATCCCCAGCTTGGTTACGGCGGTGCCGACTAAAAAATAGGCGGCTACGACCAGGTAACCCCGCCCTCCCAGGCCCCCCCACACCAACAGGCCCAGCAGGCCCGCGTGGAGAACCCCAGCTCGCGTCAGCGCCTTCTGGGGGCTCAGCAGGGCCAGCGCCACCAAGGCCAGATTGAGCCAGAGCGCCACCCCCCACTGACTCAGCAGCCACGCCTGACCCATGGGTGCCCTCCACCACCGGCAAGGGCGGCTAGGAACTGGCCACAACAACGGAGAGGGAGGGATTCGAACCCTCGACGGAGCTTTTGGGCCCCGTAACTTCTTAGCAGGAAGCCGCTTTCGACCACTCAGCCACCTCTCCAGAGCGGCAGAGACCTCAGCAAGCTGGGATCCAGCCGCCGGTTCACCTATTGTAGAAGATGGGATCCCACCCGGCAACTGTTCTCGAGCGGGATCCCTGCTGCAGCTCAGTTCACCACCTGCACATAGATATCGAAGCTGCCGCTGTTGTCGCCGTAGCTGCCCTTGGCGTCATTGACGTTGAAGGCGATATCCAAGTTGGGATCCAGATCCACCTCTTGCGGCTGCTCCGGCGAGGATTCCCAGACCTGCCGGGCCACCAACCGGGCGTTGGGCTGGAACAGCACCAGGCCGTAGCGGCAAAGACCGGGGTAGCGCCACTCCGAAGGCGTGGGGATCCCTTTGCCGAGAGGAGAGCGGATGCTGGTGGAGAAAGAAAAGCCATAGCGCCAAGCCACATTTTTCACAAAAAAGCGAATGCGGCTGGCCCGCAGCGGCTGCCCCTGCCAGTGCAGGATGTTGCCCGGTTCTTGGTTGACCCGCAGGCCGTAAAAGGCGATCCAGCCCTGCAAGTTCTCCTCTTGGGGTTGGGTGCCCTCGATCGCTGCGGCTTGGCTCCAGTCTAAGTCGCTGCCATCGCAGGTAATCTCTGGCGGGACTTGCGTCAAATCCATTTGTGGCAGCCCTGACGTAGCGGGTGTAGCCGATTGGGTAAACATCTATCTCTCCTTTTCTTCAAAATGACTCCAGAAGTGAGAAGCTGTAAAGAGCTTACAGGGATCCCAAAAATGAGCCGGGGAAAGGTTTTAAAGACAAACCTATTCCTCTCCCTGCTGCTGGATGGAGAATCTCAGATGAACTGTGACATCGGGGCTGAGAACCTCAGGCTCTTCCTCGATCGGGCAAGAGATTAAGGTCTCAAGCTCTTTGTAATAGGTCAACTTTACTTGATGGATGGCGGCTATTCCCAGAGAAATAGACCTTTGCAATACTTTTTTAGGGAACCATAGGAATCTGTTAATTCCCCAAGACTTGATTGCCAACCAAGGCCGAAACCCAGATCCTTACTCAGCGCAGATCTTCTGGGACCTCGTATTCCAAAACACATTAATTTGTGCAATGCCCCTGTTACAGCCTTTTAATTTAAAATAGGGTACAGGTATTCAAGAGGAAGGAGAGAAAGGAATGCCGACTCATTCTTTGGATTTGCGGCAAAGAGTTGTAGCAGCCTATCAGGCAGGTAACACCTCCATCCGCCAGGTAGCTAAACGCTTCATGGTTACCAAAAGAACAGTACACCGCTGGGTGCGTCAGTACCAACAAACTCAAGATTTAGCCCCTAAGAAAGCAGGCACCAAGCGAGTGGGCATTTTGGAACAACATCGGCAGGAAGTGATGGCAATTATTACAGAACACCCAGACTTCTACCTGTGGCAGTATCAAGAACTGTTGCGCGAGCGCTTAGGAA
>NZ_AUMZ01000001.1:482768-516974 GCF_002760375.1 Synechococcus sp. 60AY4M2 | reverse complement strand
TATAGCATGGAGCAGATAGTGAAGACTTCTTTACTACTGATCAATCCATCCTCCTTCCGAAGTTGGTTTGCTAAGTGCTGCTATTGTACCCCTTGAGCCCTTAACAGGCTGTAAGCACTCTTGCGCTCGTTTGGTCTCTGCAGCAGCTTTCCGCAACCCGGAGCGCTTTGACAACCGTTTTTGATAAGATCACCATTGCAAGTCTCGCGGGGTGCCCGGCGCCCACGGCATGCACGACACTTCTGCCGCCACCGATCTGGAGATCATCTCTTTGTCAAGCCCTCGGCAGGCCATGTCCTTGGCGGGCATTCAGGAGGCCAACCTGAAGTGGATCAGTCGCTCCAGTGGTGCCTCTGTAACGCTGCGCGGACAAGACCTGTACCTGAAAGGCACCCCTCAGCAGCGGCAGCAGGTGCGGCAGTGGCTAGAATTGCTGAAGCCGCTTTGGCAAACTGGACACCCTGTCACGGTGATTGATGCGGAGCAAGCTTTTCGCGCCCTCTCCGGCCAGGAGGCTACGGCCTATCAGCAAGCGCAAGCAGGTGTGTTGGCCCGCACCCGTAAGGGAGAGTTGATCCGGCCCAAGACACCCCGCCAACAGGAGTACGTGCAAGCCATTCGCACCCACGATCTCTGCTTCGGCATCGGGCCGGCAGGCACCGGGAAAACCTATCTGGCTGCCGTTGTGGCCATCACAGCCCTGCAAAACCGCGAGTACGAGCGTTTGATCCTGACGCGACCAGCGGTAGAGGCAGGGGAGAAGCTGGGCTTCTTGCCAGGGGATCTGGTGGAAAAGGTAGATCCCTATCTGCGGCCTCTCTACGATGCCCTGTTCGAGTTTATCGACCCGGCCAAGCTGCCCCAGCTTATGGCCCAGGGAGTCATCGAGGTGGTGCCGCTGGCCTACATGCGGGGGCGTACCCTCAGCAACGCTTTCATCATCTTGGACGAGGCCCAAAACACCACCCCGGAGCAGATGAAGATGGCCCTCACGCGGCTGGGCTTCCGCTCCCGCATGGTGGTTACCGGGGATCTCACCCAAACGGATCTGGGCAAGCATCGCCTGTCGGGCCTGGCGGCTGCAGAGCGCATCCTGGCGGGGGTAGAGGGGGTTGCCTTTTGCTACTTTGACCAGCGGGATGTGGTACGCCACCCCCTGGTGCAGCGGATTGTGGATGCCTACGCCCGCTACGAGAGCCAGCAGTGAGACCGAGGGTAATCTTCTTCGATGCCGTGGGCACGCTGTTTCGGGTGCGGGGCAGCGTCGGCCAGGCCTACAGCCAGGTGGCAGCAGCGTATGGAGTGGCGGTGGATCCGCAGGCGTTGGATCGCGCCTTTGCCCAAGCTTTTGCCAGCGCTCCGCCGCCAGCCTGTGCCGGTCTTCTGGGATCCGCCCTCCAGGAATGGGAGCGGGCCTGGTGGCGCCAGGTGGTGCGCCAGACCTTTGCGGGGGTGGGATCCCTGGCTGCTTTTGGGGAGGAACGGTTTGAGGCGTTTTTTGCCCGCCTTTTCGAGTATTTTGCCACGTCGGATCCCTGGGAGCTCTATCCCGAGACGCTGCCGGTTCTGCAGGTTCTGCAACAGGAAGGGATCCGGCTGGGGGTGATCTCCAATTTCGACAGCCGTCTAGTGCGAGTGCTGCAGGCGCTGGGGCTAGGGGGCTATTTTTCCAGCCTTACTCTCTCTACCCAGGTGGGCTATGCCAAGCCCGATCCCCGCATCTTCCAAGCTGCCCTGGCGGCCCAGGGGATCCCGCCCGCCGCTGCCTGGCACATCGGCGACAGCCGCCGCGAAGACTATCAAGGGGCCAAGGCAGCAGGCTTGAGGGCCCTTTGGCTGGATCGAGAAGGACAAGATCCCTCCTGCCAAGAGCGAATCGAAAACTTGGGGGGATCCCTCTCCCTGCTCAATGCGCTGGAGCGGAATTAAGCAGTAGCGGGGCAAAAACCCCATCGGGCTTGAGCAAGTAGCGCCGCAGGTTCATCTGCCGCTCCAGAAGGCAGGCATGGCCGCTCAAAGGCGAGATCTCCACCTGGGCCTGGGGCAGTCGCTCCGCCAGACGCTGCACCTCCTGCACCGAGGGCAGGAGGCGATCCCGCCCCCCCGCCACCAGCAACGTCGGCAGGGTCATCGACTCCAGGGGCAGCTCCTCCACGACAAACGATCCCAGCAAGGCCAGGCGCTGGGCGGCCACCGTGGGCTCAACACTGTGAACGGCCTGGCGCAGCCGCTCCCGATCCGGCGGCTCCATTTGGCTTAGCTCCGCCAAAAATCCCAGCCCCCGCTCCGCCATCTGGTGGTAGAGCGCCGGCGGCAAAAAAGGCAGGAGAACATGACCTGCCCACCACCAGGGCCGGCGCCGCAGCGACGAGGCCGGATTAACCAGAATCAGGCCGCGACAGCGCTCCGGCTGCTGGGCAGCCACAGCCAGGGCTAGGCAAGCTCCGAAGGACTCGCCACACAGGTAGGCTCCCTCGTCCAGCTGGGATCCCACCCAATCGGCCAGGCTCTCCCAGCTCTGCCCTGCTGCGGGGTGGTTTAAGCTCAAAGGGCGGACGTGAAACTCGGCTTGCAGAGCCTGTGCCTGCCGGTAAAACAATTTGCCGGTGCCATCCATACCCGGCAAATAGAGCAGCAAGGGCCGCTTCTGGCGGCTTGGACTAGAGGCAATGGGCTTGCCCTTCAATGTTTCCATCTCCTTGCCAACCCCAAGCGCACCTGTTCGCGAGCGGCTGCCGTCAACTCCTGAATTAGCTGCAGCCGCTCCTGGCGGCAGGTAGAGCGCCCTGCTCCCCCTACCCAAAGAGGGGATCCCACTCGAACCACCACCTGACGGTAGATCACCACCGGATGCCCCCCCGGCCGCTGAAACCTGGGCTCCGTGGGATCAAACCAGCGGAAAAAAGCCATGGGAATATCCATCGCCCGCCACTCTTCCTGCGCCCACACGGCCACCGGCAGGATCGGCAGGGGATCCACGCCAGCAGCCAAGGCCAGATGGGCAAAGCCCGGCTGAAACCAGCCCAGCTCTTGGGGCGAGGTCTCGCGAGTAATCTGCTCCGCCCCTTCCGGGAAGATCCCCACCCCTCCGCCTGCCGCCAGAGTGGCCTGCGCCTGGCGAAAAAAGGCAAGCTGCGGCCCTGATCCCTGCTGGAGGGGGATACAACCCAGGGCCAAGGCAACCTCCCGCAAGAGGGGCACTTGCGATAGGTAGTAGTGGCAGGCAAAACGAATCGGTCGATCCAGCCCAGCAATCAGCACCGGCGCATCCAAAAAGCTGCGATGGTTGCTCACCACCAGCAGGGGGCCCTGGGGAACCCGCTCCTTGCCCTCCACCCACACCTCCGTCTGGAAAAGGCCAAGCAAGACCTGGGCCAGCGCCCTCGCGTCGGGGAACCCGCTTTGCTGCAGGAGTTGATCCAGCATCGCCACCCTGCTCAATAGTCCACCCCGCGCCGCAGATCGGCCCCCTGTTCGGCATAATGCTTGTGGCTCACCATTTCCGAATGGACAGAGGCCAGCTCAAAGTAGGGCAAAGGCGCATGGCAGCGCCCTGTGATGATGATCTCCGTATCGCGTGGCTTGCGCAGCAAAGCCTCAACAATCGGCTCCACATCCAATAGCTCCAGATCCACCGTTGGGTTGAGCTCGTCCAGAATAATGGTCTTGTAAAGCCCAGAGGCGATGGCCGCCCGTGCCAGCTCCCAGCCCCGCTCCGCCTCCACGTAGTCGATTTCCTGCTGCTTGCCCCGCCAAACGATGGCGTCGCGGCCGCAGCGCTGGTGATCTACTAGATCGGGATAGCTCTCTCGCAAAGCCCGAATGGCCGCATCTTCTGTGTAGCCCGTTCCCCCCTTTAGCCACTGCATAATCAGGACGCGGTGGGAGAGATCTTTGCTGATGCCGCGCCCAATGGCCTGCAGAGCCCGGCCCAGAGCGCTGGTGGACTTGCCCTTGCCGTTGCCGGTATAGATCTCGATGCCGCTGAGGAGGGGCTGGCCGTCCTGGGGATCCGCCGCCCGCCGCACGCTGCGCATTTCCGAGTGCAAATCTGCTAGGTCGATAATTTCCTTGGGGGCGCCCCGTCCGGTGATGATGACCTCCATTTCCTCTGGCTTTTGCTTGAGGGTGCTGACGACCTCGTCCACAGGCAGCAGGCCCAGATCCAGCACCGGGTTCAGCTCGTCCAGCACCACCACCGAGTAGAACCCCGACGCCAGCGCCCCCTTGGCCACATCCCAGCCGCGGCGGGCCTCTTGGCGGTCAAACTTAGTGATCTCGTCGGGGCCGAAGAACTCTCCTCGCCCCGTGCGCAGTTGATCGATAAGGTGGGGGAAGCCGCGCTGCAGAGCGGCAATCGCGGCATCCTCGGCATAGGTGCGGCCCGGCCCCTTGAGAAACCGCACCAGCAACACCCGGCTGGGGGCCGAGTTTTCAATCCCCAGCCCAATGGAACGCAGCACAACCCCTAGCGCCGCCTGCGACTTGCCCTTGCCCTCGCCGTCGTAAACATGGATCTGGCCTCGCCGGCGGTCAAATTGTTGCGCGGTTACAATGCCGATTTCTGCCATGCCCCTCCGCATCACGCCGCTGTCCAGAACTCGTGCTTCCCTACCCCCATCTTAGAGTCTAGCCAGAGGTTTTCGGGGAAGCGCGGAGAGGGCCAGAAAAAGCCGGCAAGAGCCGATAAACACCGGGATAAGATGAGCAATGGTTGTCCAGCCCAGTGCTTATCTAGCGAGGGATCCCCCTTGTATCCAACCGTGTTTTCTTCTCGCCCCTTGCCCCCTGCGGTCGATAGCCCCATCGAGCTGGTGGGACGGACGCCGCTCATTCGCCTGCGGCGGGTCACCGCCGACCTGCCGCCGTCGGTGCGAGTGTATGGCAAAGCAGAGTGGTACAACCCCGGCGGCTCGGTCAAGGATCGCCCGGCCCTGAATATGATCCGCGCTGGCGAACGCGAGGGCAAGCTTACGCCTGGCAAGATCATCCTGGATGCCACCAGCGGCAACACCGGCATCGCCTACGCCTGGATCGGGGCAGCTTTGGGGTACAAGGTGAAGCTGGCCCTGCCGGCCAACGCCAGCCCAGAGCGCAAGAAGATCCTCGCCGCCTACGGGGTGGAGGTAGTGCTCACGGATCCGGCCCTCGGCTCCGATGGGGCCATCGAGAAAGCCCGCGCCCTCTATGCCGAAAACCCGGATCTCTACTTCTATCCCGACCAGTACAGCAACCCCGCCAACTGGCAGGCCCACTACGAGACCACGGGGGTAGAAATCTGGGAGCAAACCCAGGGACAGGTCACCCACTTCGTAACCGGGTTAGGCACCAGCGGCACCTGCATGGGGGTGGGGCGGCGCTTGCGGGAGTACCGCTCCGATATCCAGATCATTGCCATGCAGCCGGACTCCCCCTTCCACGGCCTTGAAGGCCTCAAGCACATGGCCACTGCTCTCAAGCCCGAGATTTACGATCCCACCCTGCCCGACCAGCACATCGAGATCTCCACCGAAGCAGCCCAGAAAATGGTCAAGCGTTTGGCCTTGGAGGAAGGCTTGTTGGTGGGCATCTCTGCCGGAGCCAATGTGGTGGCGGCTCTACAGGTGGCCTGTCAGCTCTCCTCCGGCGTGGTGGTGACCATCTTGTGCGACGGGGCCGATAAGTATCTCTCAGAGCGGTTTTGGACAGAAGATTAAACTAGCCCGTACCGCAATGGCCCCTCCTCTTAACAGCCCCGCCCTTTTGCCGCTATGATGGTTAAACCTGGAATGCGGATGTGGCGGAACTGGTATACGCGCACGTTTGAGGGGCGTGTGGCTTTGCCATGCGAGTTCGAGTCTCGCCATCCGCACTGGGCCCTCACCCCCAGCCCCTCTCCCAAGGAGGAGAGGGGAAGCGGGCAGTGGTCAACCAGCCGATTGCACTATTCCCGAACGGCGCCCTGAAGGCGTGTGCCCCAGGTGCGGGCAAAGCTCAGGTCAGTCCCGGTCAGATTGGCATCGCGCAGATCGGCCCCCCGCAAGTCGGCGCCGTACAGGGAGGCAGAAGAGAGATCGGCACCCCGCAAATCAGCACCCCGCAAGTCCGCTCCCTCCAGGTAGGCACCGCTGAGATCGGCGCCACGCAACTGGGCGCGCCGCAGATTGGCTCCCACCAAGTAGGACTGGCTGAGATCGGCGCCAGTGAGGATGGTGCGCTCCAGGTTGGCCTCGATCAGGTCGGCACCCTGGAGGTTAGCCTCTGCCAAATCCAGGTTGCTCAGCTCAAGGGATCCCAGCCGGCAATTGGGACAGGTTCTGGAGGCCAGCAGGTAGCGCAGGAAGCAGGCGTTGGGGGTTGTGGCGGCGGCATTGGAAGCGACGGCTGTCGTGGCCAGCAGGGCCAAAATGGCGGAAGCTTTGAGATGAAAGTTCATGGTAACCGAGCCTCACAAAAAGTTGACTGAGACAATCCGGCAGAGCGGGGTTGTTTTGCGTTGGTCACATGATAGTGGCATCTGCCGGCTTCGGCCACTGCACAGATCTGCCTGGTTTTGTGGATCGACAGACGCTCCCAAGGTGTGATGACGTTGTGGCCTTATCGCCCCAGAGCTTGTGGGCTATCGCCGGGCGGGGGAGGATCTTTCAGCAGCGGATCCACCCAATGCCAAGACAGTTGCCCCAGTCCCAGCAAAACCGAAAGTATCGCCGAGGCAGCCAAGACGCAATCCTAGCGGGTTGCCAGCCGAGAAGGATGGCTCGGCTGGCGTTTCCTCCGGCCGGGCCGGGCAACGGGCAAGCTTTCCCAGGGGGGGAGAGGGCGACAACGCAGGAAGCAACCGCAGCGGCGACAGGGACGATCGGAGTCGAGGTTGAGCCAATGGCAAGCTGGACAGCGGAGCATGGGAAAGGCCAGGGATCCCATCCGGGGGCAGCGCGAGCAGTTGCGGCATCCGGCAACCGTATCTGAAGATCTTCCCAATTCCCATGCAGGTGGTCAATTCTGCTCGTCCCCCTCTAGATCAGGGGTCGAGTTCGGGGCAGCCTTGGGAGAGAAGCCTCTGTGGAACTAGCCCTCCAGAATCAGTCAGCATCGAACAGCAACCCTGTGCCGATCCTATGCAGATTCGACTGGAAAACATCTGTAAGCGTTATGGCCGCCGTGAGGTGGTGAGCGACGTCAGCTTGCACATTCAGCAGGGAGAAGTTGTGGGGCTGCTGGGGCCCAATGGGGCGGGGAAAACCACCACCTTCTACATCATGACCGGCCTGATCCAGCCCAACCGAGGCCATGTCTGGCTGGATGACCAGGACATCACCCATCTGCCGATGCATCGCCGGGCCCGCTTGGGGATCGGCTACTTGGCTCAGGAGCCGAGCATCTTTCGTCGCCTCAGCATTCAAGACAACCTGCTGCTGATCATGGAGCAGACGGGGGTGCCTCGCCGCCTCTGGCAGCAGCGGCTCAACCACCTGCTGGAGGAGTTTCGCATTGCCCATGTGGCCCACAGTTTGGGTTTGCAGGTGTCGGGGGGAGAACGGCGCCGCGCCGAGATCGCCCGCGCCCTGGCAGCCGGGATCCACGGGCCAAAATTCCTGCTGCTGGATGAGCCCTTCGCGGGGGTGGATCCCATTGCGGTGGCGGATATTCAAGAGGTGGTGGCCAAGCTCAAGCAGCGGGGCATCGGTGTTTTGATTACCGACCACAACGTGCGGGAGACGCTGGAGATTACCGACCGGGCCTATATTCTCAACGACGGCGCCATCCTGGCCAAGGGCACACCAGCGGAGCTGGCGGCGGATCCCTTGGTGCGCAAGTATTACCTGGGGGAGAAGTTCCGTCTTTGATGCCGCTCCATCTCATCGCCAGGAGTACAAAGCTCGCAGGCGTTGGCTTTTTTTGTGCTGGTGGGCCTGCATGCGGGCCAGCAGCTCGTCCAGCAGGGCAACCGCCTCCAGGAGATAGGGGCCCTTATTGAGCATGACGCACTCGGCCCGGGCCGACAGCACCGCATCGGAAAGCTCAGGCCGGGAGGGCAGGCCCTCCTTGGTGAGCTGATCCAGCACCTGCGTAGCCCAGACTACCGGCACATGGGCGGCCTCACAGATCCACAGCAGCTCCTCCTGGATCTCGCCCAGGCGCAGCCAGCCAATCTCCACGGCCAGATCTCCCCGGGCAATCATCACCCCCAGGGGCCGGCAGCCGTCGGCGGCCGCGATCAGAGTGGGCAGGTTTTGCACCGCTCGCTGCGTTTCAATCTTGAGGATCAAGCCCAGATCGGGCCGGGCCTGGCGCCGCTCCAGCTCAGAAAACAGCAACTGCAAATCCGCCGGCTGCTGGACAAAGGAATAGCCCACCAGGTCGGCATGCCGCACCACGAAGTCCAGGTCTTGGCGATCTTTCTCGGTGAGGGGCTGGATCGAGAGCTGGCTGTCGGGAAAGTTGAGGCCTTTTTCCTCCCGCAGCTTCTTGCCCTGCGGGGCGACTTTGTCCACCTCCAGCACCACCCCTGCCGGCTCGATCCCCACTACACGAGCGCCGATTTTGCCGTCGTCGATCCAAACAGTTGCCCCCACCTTGAGGTGGGCCAAGATCTCCGGCAGGGTGCAAGCCACCTGGCAGCAGATGTCAGAGTCGACCGGCGGAATGGCTGCCGTGAGCAGGATGCGATCCCCACCGTACACCTTGGCTTTGCCGGGGGGCATGGCCACCGGGCCCGTGCGGATCTTAGGGCCGGCCAGGTCGAACAAAATCTTGCAGCGCCGTTGGGTCTGGGCTTCGGCCCGGCGCAAGTGGGCCACCATTTTTTCCCACACCGAGGGATCGTCGTGGGCGCAGTTAATGCGGGCCACGTTCATGCCCCGTTGTAACAGTTGCAGCAGCAGCTCGGGCTGCTCGGCGGCTTCGCCGGGCAAGGTCACCATGATGCGGGCACGGCGGTGGGGAGAAGGAGGGCCAAAAAGAGCCTCGGTGTGCTGCTCTAGGGCCATATCCCCGGCGTAAAACGCTTCATAGCTAGGTCCCTTGTGGCTCAGCCCTTGAGCGGCGGCCAAAATGGCGATCACCGCATCCAAGCTTTCCAAAACCCGCGATTCACAGCGTCCCAGCGACGACAGCCCCAGGGCGGCCAATTCTAACTGCAGGTCGCGCAGATCGTGTTGGCGCAGCGCCAAATACCGAGCTAGGTTCTCGAGAGCGGGGGAGGGGTTGCAGGGGCTGCCCCAGGCGGTCAAGTACTTCTGGGATCCCTCCACAACTTGCTGTCGCAGCTCCAGGAGCTGCTCTAGCAAACGCTTAGGCGAAGAGGGGGAAGAGGAAGCCATGCTGAAAGCTATCTCAAGACAAACAAGCCCAACGCCCGGCCCAAGCCCGCCTTGGGTCGATCATAGGCAAGTTAGGGTGAAAAAGGGAGGCGATTAACCTTTTGTTGGCCAGCGTTCCGGTCTAGAGTCGTTAACAGCCTTCGGGTTGTCCTGACTGCTACTTCCCTTGGTTTTGTGAAACTTCATTCTCCCCCTACTCCTCCTTCAATCAAGCAGTCTTGCAACAGGCTCTCCATCGTTTGCGCGGTGGGCCTGATGGATCGCTACATCATCTCCGAGATGCTCCTGCCCTTTTTCTTTGGGGTGGGAGCGTTCACCACCCTGGTGATGGCAGTGGGATCCCTGTTTGAGCTGGTGCGGCTAGTGGTAGAGGCGGGGCTGTCCCTTTCAGCAGCGTTGCAAGTGTTTGTGTTGCGGGCGCCGGGGATCATCGTCCTGACGTTCCCCATGTCGATGTTGCTGGCGACGTTGCTGGCCTATGGGCGCCTGTCTGCTGATAACGAGATCACTGCCCTGCGCGGCTGCGGCGTGAGCCTCTATCGTCTGGTGGTGCCGGCCCTCCTTCTCAGCCTCTTGGTGACGACGTTAACGTTTCTCTTCAACGAGCTGGTGGTGCCGGTGAGCAACCGCCAGGCGGCCCTGACTCTAAACCGCGCTTTGAACCGAAGTCCAGAGTTCCGCCGCGAGAACATCCTCTACCAAGAGTTCGGCGAGATCCTCGCGCCCGAGCCAGACGGCACTTTTTCCCGCCGGCAAGGGCTAACCCGTCAGTTCTATGCCCGCAGCTTCGATGGCCAGCAGATGCGCGGCGTGATCGTGCTGGATCTTTCCAACGAGGCTCTCAGCCAGATCCTGCTGGCGCAGCAGGGGCGCTGGGATCCCCAGGAGAACCTCTGGGTGTTTGAGGAGGGCACCAACTACATCGTCTCCCCTGATGGCACCTACAGCAACATCGCCACCTTTGCCCGCCAGGAGTTGCGCCTGCCGCGCGCGCCGCTGGATTTGGCCCAGGAGGTCCGCAGCCCCGAGGAGATGAACATTCAAGAGCTGCGCCGCTACATCGAGGTCATCGCCAGCTCGGGGGATCTGCAGGGGGTACGCCGCCTTCAGGTTAGCCTCAGCCAAAAGTACGCCATCCCCTTTGCCTGTCTGGCCTTCACCTTGATTGGGGCGCCCCTGGCGCTGCGCCCCCAGCGCACCAGTTCTTCTCTGGGCCTGGGCCTCAGCGTGCTGATTATCTTCGCCTACTACGTGCTCCTGTTTGTCAGCCAGGCGCTGGGCCAGATTGGAACCTTGGGGCCGGAGGTGGCGGCCTGGTTGCCCAACTTCATCTGCTCCGCAGTGGGGCTAGGACTACTTTACCGAGCCAATCGCTAGGCAAAGGCCAGCTACCGCAGCGGGATGAACTCGGTGCGGCCAATGATTTGCTGGCCTTGGTCGGAGAGGGCATAGTTGATGAAATCAGCCACCACGGGGCTGGTTTTTTGCGGTACCACCAAAAACACGTTGCGGGCCAGCGGGTAGCGGCCACTTTGGATGGCCTCGCGGGTGGGCATCTGGCCGTCGATGGGCACCATCCTCACCGTTTGCTGGTTTTGCACCTGATCCACGGTGCTGTAGGTGATGCCGTCTTCTCCCAAAGCCCGCAGGAGAGGGGTGGTGGCATCCTGGGTGGCAGTGGTGAAGTAGGGCGGGTTATCGGGGGCAAAGGGCAGCCCCAACAGCACCAGCTCCTGGAAAACGCTGTAGGTGCCGCTCTGAGGGGCGCGGTTGAGAACGCGAATCGGACGATCGGGGCCGCCTACCTGGCTCCAGTTGGTGATCCGGCCCTGGAAGATGTCGGCCAACTGCTGCAGCGTCAGGCCGCCCTTGTAGGGGTTGTTTACCCCCACCGCCACCGCCAGGGCATCTTTGGCCACCGGGATGGCCTGCAAACCCGCCTGGACTTCGCTGGCATTGAGGGGGCGAGAGCTGGCAGCAAGCTGGATGCGACCTTCCATCAGGGCCTTGAGGCCGGCGTTGGATCCATTGGGCTTGCCGTCGGGGATCCCGTAGGTGATGGGGATGGCGGGGTTGCGCTGGCTGTAGCCTGACTTCAAGGCCAAGACAATGCGGATCATGGTGACGCTGCCGTCCATCTGCAGCACCGCCGGGTTGGGCAGGGAAGTATCCAGATTAACCGCGCTGGGTGGCTGGTTGGGGGCCTGGGCTGGAGGAAGATTGGGGGCCGTTGGCGCTTGCGGCTGGGCAGCCGGGATCTGGCCAGGGACAGAAGGCGCGTTCCCTCGCTTCAGGAAAGAGTCAAGCAGGCCGGAACGATAGGCATACCAGCCGCCTCCCCCCAGTATCGCCAGCAAAAGAATGTAGACAATCGGAGGTGGGCCGGAAGGTCGTACGGTCATGGGATCCCCCTCGAGAAATTCGCAGTCCAGACTTTGGCGGACTTTCCCCCTCTGTTGTATCAACTGTTTGCCCGGACTGGGCAAGCCGCAGGTTAAAGGGCATTCTGTCCCACCTCCCGCAGCTCAATGACATCGGCGCGGGGATCTGCCTGCAGAACCTCCAACTCGATCCAGGTCCCCAGCGGCACCTGCCGTTCCAAGCGCACCGGCACGCGAAAGGCAATCTCATCCAGCATGGCCATCACCAGGTTCTCCTGCTCGCGCAGGTAGCCCAAGACCAAGGCCTGCCAAATCTGCCCCGGTCGCTGACGCAGGTACTCGATGCTCCAGTAGCGCTTGGACTTGCGCTCCACCTGGTTGGCCTCGGCGGTGCCTGGCTCGATCCCCAGCAACAATTGCTGCACCTTGGCTTCTGTCAAGGGCAAGGGATCCCCGCGCAAAAAAGCCTTGATCTGGTAGTGGGCCACCAGATCCAGGTAGCGGCGAATGGGAGAGGTCACCTGACAGTAGGCATCGAGCCCTAGCCCCGTATGTCGCCCCGGTTGGGTGGCCACTTCCGCCCGCGAGAGACAGCGCATGATGGCAAACGACCGAACCGGACCCTGGGGGTACAGATCCAAAACCTCCGGCGGGGGCAGCTCAGGAGCCGGCTGCAGGCGATAGGGCACCGGGATCCCGTTTTGGCGGGCAAAGCGAGCGGCTACCTCACCGGCCAGCACCATCATCTCCGCCACCATCTGCCGCGCCGGCGTATCCTCGATCACCCGCAGGTGGGGGATCTCGTCGATGACCTTGATGTCCTGCTCCGGCAGGCCGATGGGGATCGCCCCTTGCGCCAGTCGCCAGGCGTAGCGCCAGCGCGCTGCCCGAGCAATGGCTGTCAATTGGGCCTCCGCCCCCAACTCCAGCATCTCGTCGGCATCGTCGTAGGTGAGGCGGTAGTTGACGCGGATCTGGCTGAGGCAAATTTCGTAGTCGCGCACGGCCCCGTCGGATCCCAGCCGGATGCCGAAGCTAAGGGCAGGCCGCACCTCCCCCTGCACCAAGCTCATCGGGCCGGTGGACAACTCCGATGGAAACATCGGGATCACCCGCTCCGGCAAATAGACGCTGGTGCCCCGCTTGCGGGCTTCTAAGTCGAGGGGATCCCCCCACCGCACCCAACAACTGGGATCGGCGATGTGGATCCAGAGCTTCACCTCGTCATCCGACTCAAACTCGACGCTGAGAGCATCGTCGATGTCGCGGGTGCTGGCATCGTCGATGGTGTAGGTGTGAAGATGGGTGAGATCCCGGCGCAGAGGCAGATCCAAGAAGGGGGGAGGCCCGCCAAGCAAAGTTTGGGCGTAGCGCTCCACCTCCTTGGGAAATTGGGTGGGGATCCCCGTAAGGCGCAGGGCCAGGTTCTCGTGGCGGCTCCACAGTCCCAAAGCCACCAACGCCTCAAAAGCTCCCTGGGGCGTGTCGGGGAATCCCAGGAGCCGCAGCAGGTGGGAAGCCCGCTCGCGATCCGAGGGGGTGAGGTTGTGGGAAAGATCCTCGTAGTTGCGAAGGCTATCGGGTGCTCCCTGCAAAGCTAAGCGCTCCAACAGCTCCAGACGAGCCCGTTCCGCCGGGGTCCAAGTGTACTTTTGCCCAGGCTGGGCCACCGCTGCCTTTAGGCGGGCCTCAAACTCGGCCTGCTCCTGCTGCCGCTGCTGGGCGACAGCAATTTGATGGAGAATTTCCTTCACCTGAGCCGGAGTACGCGGCTCGTAGCCTTCCCCCTTTGCCTTAAAGTAGACGTAATCCTCGCTCAAAAGACGGTAGGCAGCATAGGTGGAGACCGGGGAATCGTCGGAAAACAACAACTGGGCCATCTCCGACAGGCTCAGGGGCCGACGCTCCTCCTGAACCAATTCCCAGGCCAAAGCCAAACTTTCGGGATCCAACTTTGCCTGCACCGCCTGCCAAAAGCCCGGGATATCGGACACCGTAAAGCTGGAATTGCCGTTCAAGGCAAACGTAATTTGGCGAGGGTGAACGCTGTGCACCTGCCCCGAAGCCACGCCCAGCAGCAGGTTCTTTTTGCCCTCGGTGCCCTCAACTACTGCCAGTACCCGCTCGTTGTTGTGGCGAAACTCGACCAGCGTGCCCTTTTCCACCCTCTTTCCCCATGTAGGTTGCCGCCAGAATTGTATTTTCTCCTGGCTCTACTTCTCCTGCCCATGGGGAAAACCCGACAAGCCAAACCAGCCCCAGAGGGCGAGCGCTTGCCAGCGGGAGGATCCCAAGGCAGGGCGGAGGCAGTTGCCGAGCCGGCCAGAGGAGGTACCCGGCCTCTTCGTGTTTCTTTGGATATGCCGCCACCTCCGTCTGTATGTGATACCTTATTATCCAGGTTTAGGGGAAACTGACGAACCGGCTAGAGGTTGGCAGGTTTTTTCTTGGCGCCACCTCGGCTGTAGATTTGCCGATTTGTCCAGAGGTTTGCTAAGCGGGCTATCCTTTTTCCTTGGGCTTTCTTGCAGCAAAGGGATGAGCAGTGGACAACCCAAAGCGATTGTTGCTGATTGACGACGATCCAAACCTGATCCTTCTGGTGAAGGATTACCTGGAGTTTCGCGGCTACGAGGTGGTTGCGGCGAGCAATGGCCTGGAAGGGTTAGAGGCGATGCGCCACTTTACTCCGGATTTGATCATCTGCGATGTGATGATGCCGGAGATGGATGGCTACACGTTTGTCCAGACCATTCGCTCCAACAGCGCGACGGACTGGATTCCGGTGATCTTTTTGTCAGCCCGCGGGCAAACGGCAGATCGGGTGCGCGGCCTCAACACGGGGGCAGATGTTTACCTGGTCAAGCCCTTTGAGCCGGAAGAGCTGGTGGCTCAGGTGGAGTCCGTCCTCAAGCACACCGAGCGCCTGTTGCAAATGCAGAATGCGGGCATTCAGCCGGTCATCAAGTTAGATCGGGAAATCGAGCTCACCCCTACGGAAGCCAAGGTGATCCAGTATGTGGCCAGGGGCATGTCCAACCGCGAGATTGCCGAGGTGATGGGAGTGAGCCAGCGCACCGTCGAAAGCCATGTCAGCAACATGCTGAGCAAAACCGGCCTGCACAACCGCACCGAACTGGCCCGCTGGGCCCTCGAAAGTGGTTTGGGCAGAGGCTGAGGGGGCCTTTGTTGCATCGCCGCTTGCCGACAAAAGGGCAACTCAGGGGATCTGGCTTTTCCTCTCTGTCTGGGGGCAACTCTGGAGGGGCGGGCGAGCGTTGGGCAGGATCGGGGATCTTTCAACTCCTCTGCCCGCCGTCTGCGGTTTTGGCGGCAAACTGAAGAAGGTACCCCGCCACGGCTACGGTTTAGACCTTATGGGATCCCGTTTACCGCGTCCGGCCCGGCCCATCCGCTCCGGCCACTACCCGGCCAAGGAGCTGTGCAGCCAGTGCGGCCTCTGCGATACCCGCTACGTCGCCCACGTCAAGGAAGCCTGTGCCTTTTTGAACCAGCAGTTCACCCGCCTAGAAGAGCAAACCCACGGGCGATCGCGGGAATCGCTGCGCTCCAAATCGGATGCCGTCAGCGACAGCGACTACTTCGGCGTCTACGAGGCAATGTACACGGCCCGCCGGCGGGATCCGATCCCGGGTGCCCAGTGGACGGGCATCGTCAGCAGCATCGGCATGAAGGCCCTCAGCAGCGGCCTAGTAGAAGGGGTGGTGTGCGTGCAGGCGGATCCCCGGGATCGCTTTCAGCCACGGCCTGTCTTGGCGCGTACCCCAGAAGCGGTCTTGGCGGCGCGGGTCAACAAGCCAACGCTATCGCCCAATCTCTCCGTGCTGGAGCAGGTGGAGCAAAGCGGCCTCAAGCGCTTGCTGGTGATCGGGGTGGGCTGCCAGATCCAGGCTTTGCGGGCGGTGGAGAAAAACTTGGGCCTGGAGAAGCTCTATGTGTTGGGCACGCCCTGCGTAGACAACGTCAGCCGCGCCGGGCTGCAAAAGTTTCTTGAAACCACCAGCCGCTCCCCGCAAACGGTGGTGCACTACGAGTTCATGCAGGACTTCCACGTCCACTTCAAGCACGAAGACGGCTCGGTGGAAAAGGTGCCTTTTTTTGGCCTCAAAACCAAAGAACTAAAAGACGTGTTTGCCCCCTCTTGCCTTACCTGTTTTGACTACGTCAACAGCCTGGCCGATCTGGTGGTGGGCTATATGGGATCCCCCTTTGGCTGGCAATGGCTGCTGGTGCGCAATGCGCGCGGGCGGGAGCTCTTGGATCTGGTTTGGGAAGAGCTGGAAACCCAGCCGGTGATCTCGCGGGGCTCGCGGCGGGCGGCGGTGCAACAGGGGATCCAAGCCTACGAGCAGGCCCTGAGCTTGCCCATGTGGCTGGCCCAGCTCCTGGCGGTGGCCATCCAGCGCTTTGGGCCGCGCGGACTAGAATATGCCCGCTTTTCCATCGACTCCCACTTTGTCCGCAACTATCTCTACGTCCGCCGCCACTATCCCCACAAGCTGGAGCAGCATGTGCCTCCTTTTGCCCGGCGCATCGTGGAGCAATACCAACTCCCCTCTCCCTAGGGGAGAGGGCCAACCCTAGAGCTCAGCAATAGCGGATCCCGGCTTCTGCCCAGCGGTCGATGGCCTGGCCCAGGCGTTCGCAATCGGCAATCAGGCTGATCCGCACGTAGCCTTCTCCCCCTTCCCCAAAGGCGTTGCCGGGAGTCACCACCACCCCGGTGGACTCCAAAACCCGCAGGGCAAACTCCGTCGATCCCTCGGGCGTGCCGTCGGCGGTGCGGGGGGTCGGGATCCAGAGGTACATCGTCGCCCGCGGCGGCTCGATCTGCCAGCCCAACTCGGCCAGGCGGGCAATGAGGTAGTCGCGTCGGCGGCGGTAGCGCTCCTGCACCTGCTGTAGGTAGCTATCTGGCAAGGCCAAAGCGGTCTCGGCCGCCTTTTGCAGGGCGCCAAAAATGCCGTAGTCGAGGTTGGTTTTCAGGGTGCGCAGGCTCTGGATAATCTGGCGGTTGCCCACCACAAAGCCTACCCGCCAACCGGCCATGTTGTAGGTTTTGGAGAGGGTGTGGAACTCCACGGCCAAGTCCTTGGCGCCAGGGATCTGCAGCAGGCTGGTGGGCCGGTAGCCGTCAAAGGCTAGCTCGGCATAGCACAGGTCGTGCACCAGGAGGAGGTCGTAGCGGCAAGCAAACGCCACCACTGCTTCAAAAAAGGAGCGGGTCGCCACCGCTGTTGTCGGGTTGTTGGGGTAGTTGAAGTAGAGCAGCCGCGCTTGCTTAGCCACCTCCGGCGGGATCTCCTGCAGGTCGATGAGCCATCCTTTCTCCGGGCGCAGCAGCAGTGGGTAGATCTGCCCGCCGGCAATCAGGGGACCGCGAAAATGGGGCGGGTAGGCAGGGCTAGGCACCAGCACCAGATCCCCTGGATCCACGTAGGCCAGGGCCAGGTGGGTCAGGCCCTCTTTGGATCCCAATAGAGGCAGCACCTCGCCATTGGGATCCAGCTCCACCCCGTAGCGGCGCCAATACCACTCGGCAATTGCCTGGCGAAAGCTAGCCGTGCCCTCGAAGGGTGGGTAGCCGTGGTGAGCGGGATCGGCAATGGCGGCCTGGGCCGCCTCCACCACCGGCTGGGGGGTGGGGCCATCGGGGTTGCCCATGCCCAGATCGATCAAATCCAACCCCTGCTGGCGGGCGCGGGCCTTCAGCTCATCCAAGCGGGCAAAGACATAGGCAGGCAGTTTGTTCAGCCGCTGGGCAGGGGCGAGGGCACGGTTCATAGCAAGGAGGGGAAACGAGTGCAGCCGGTGTCTGATGGGAGGTTAGCTACCTAACTTACCGCCAGAGCTGCCTTCAGGGCAATGATTGAGATCAGCGGGTTTGGGCATCTGGGATCCCAAAGGCTAGGATAGAAGTCTGGGTTCGGCTTTTTGGCAAGCGGAGCAGTGGCTTTACCCCTTGTAGCCGTTGTGGGTCGCCCCAACGTGGGCAAATCCAGCCTCGTCAACCGCCTGGCGGGGGTGCGCTCGGCCATTGTCCACGACGAGCCGGGCATCACGCGGGATCGCCTCTACCAAGAGGTGGAGTGGAACGGGCGCCGCCTGCGGGTGGTGGATACCGGCGGCCTGGTCTTCGGCGACGACAGCGAGTTTTTGCCCCACATCCGTCAGCAGGCCATGGCGGCGATGGCCGAGGCCCACGCTGTAATCTTTGTGGTGGATGGCCGCGAGGGGCTGACCCCTGCTGACAAAGAATTGGCCGATTGGCTGCGCAGACAACCCCTGCCGGTGGTGGTGGCCGTCAACAAGTGCGAGTCGGGGCAACTGGGCCTGGCGCAGGCGGCGGCTTTTTGGGAGTTGGGGCTGGGGGAGCCGATCCCTTGTTCTGCCGTCCACGGCAATGGGGTAGCCGAGCTGTTGGAGGCGGTGCTGCCTCACTTGCCCGAAGTGGCCCAAGAAGCCGCAGATGAGCCGGATCCCATCGCCGTGGCCATTGTAGGGCGGCCCAACGTAGGCAAGTCCAGCCTGCTCAACCGCCTGGTGGGATCTGAGCGGGCCATTGTCAGCCCCATTGCTGGCACCACCCGCGATGCCGTTGACACCCTGGTGGAGTGGGAGGGGCAGAGCTATCGTCTCATCGACACGGCTGGGATCCGCAGAAAAAGCCGGGTGGAATATGGGGTGGAGTTTTTCAGCATTAACCGCGCCTTCAAAGCCATCCAGCGCTCGGACGTGGTGCTGCTGGTCATTGACGCCCTGGAGGGGGTAACCGAGCAGGATCAGCGGTTGGCTGGCCGCATCGAAGAAGAAGGCCGCGCCTGCATCATCGTTGTCAACAAGTGGGACGCGGTGGAAAACAAAGATACTCACACCATTAACGAGTACACCCGCGAGATCCGCGAGCGGCTTTATTTCATTGACTGGGCACCCCTGTTGTTTGTCAGCGCCCTCACGGGGCAGCGCACCCACAAGATCTTTGCCGAGGTCAACACAGCGGTAGCCGCCCATCGCAAGCGCATCGCCACCTCCGTGGTCAATGAAGTTCTCCAGGATGCCCTCGCCTGGCAGTCACCCCCCGCCAACCGCCAGGGCAAGCAGGGCAAAATCTACTACGGCACCCAGGTGGCGGAGCGGCCTCCCACCTTTCTCCTGTTTGTCAACGATCCCGATCTGTTCAAAGAGAACTACCGCCGCTACCTGGAAAAGCACTTCCGGCAAAACCTCGACTTCACCGGTACCCCCATTCGCTTTCGCTGGCGCAGCAAATCCGAGCGCCTGGTGGGACGGGCAGTGCAAAAATTGGAGGGTTCCCTGGCCTCTCGTTAGGCCCTCTGGTGGACGAAGCTCTCTTCTGAAAGCGTATGGCTGTGGATCCCAACGTCAAAACCCTGGTGGAGAATCGCCGCGCCCGCTTCGAGTACGAGATCTTGGAGACCTACGAAGCCGGGATCCAACTGACCGGCACAGAGGTAAAGTCCATCCGAGCGGGCAAAGCCAACTTGCAAGACGCTTTTGCCCTCTTTCGCGATGGCGAGGCCTGGCTGCACAACTTGCATGTTGCCCCCCACGGAACTGCCAGCAAGGTGTTTAACCACGACCCGACCCGCCGCCGCAAGCTGTTGTTGCACCGCCGCGAGATCGACCGGCTGCGGGGCCTGGTGGAGCAAAAAGGCCTGACTGTGGTTCCCCTGCGGCTGGTGCTCAACCGCGGCTGGATCAAGGCTCACCTGGGCGTGGCCCGCGGCAAAAAGCTCCACGACAAGCGACAAGCAATTAAGGAACGGGAGACGCGGCGGGAGATCCAGCGGGAGCTCAAGGGGCGCTAGGGCCCGACAAGCTCCTGGCAGCTCCTATTTTCCGAGGGGGGTGGCCCAAAGCCGCTGGAGCCCTTCGTGGCAACAATTTCCAGTTTTCCTCTCCCTCAGGGAGAGGGGCTGGGAGTGAGAAATCCTCCGCTAGGATTGGAAGCGAGATCCGACTCGGTCGGCTGCAAAGGCACCACTGGGAAATTCTAGGCGCCGGGGAGAGGAAAGAAGCGGTCGGTGGCCTTGACCCGCTCACACCAGGCGCGGATGTTGGGGAAGGGCTTGAGGTCAAACCCGCCCTGCTCGGCCACATGGGTATAGGTAAACAGGGCCAGATCGGCGATGGTGTAGCGGTTGCCCACGAAGAACTCCTTCTCCCGTAGGTGGCTTTCCATGATCTCCAGAGCCTCGGTACCGAGTTTCAGGTTCTGGGCAATTAGCTCGGCATTGGCCTCGGCCTGGCCGGCTCGCACCCAAAAGCGGGTGGTGGCAATGTAGCGGGCAATGCGGGTTTGTTCAAAAAGGAGCCATTTCAAGATCTCGGCCCGCTCCAGCCGCGTCTGGCCATAGAGGGGAGTGTCCTCTGCTAGGTAAACCAAGATTGCGGCTGACTCGGCCAAGACGGTGCCGTCTTCCAGCTCCAAAGCCGGGATCTGCCCCAGGGGGTTCTTGGCCAGGTACTCGGGGCGGCGATTTTCTCCGACCCTGGAGTTGACCTCAACCGTCTCGTAAGGGATCCCCAACTGTTTGAGAAGCAGCTCTACTTTGTAGCAATTCCCGGAGGTCGGGATCCCATACAGTCGCAGCATTGCCGTTAACCTCAACGTGCAGCATCCCCATCAATACCACCAGATAGCTCAACCTCAGCCACAAAACCCCTTCACGTTTCAACGCGGTAGCCGAAGTCGCGCAGCAGGTGCTCGGAGCGCCGCCAGTGGGGCCGCACCTTGACGAACAGCTCCAGGTACACCTTGCCGGCAATGAGCTTTTGAATCTGGAAGCGGGCGGCCTGGCCAATTTGCTTGAGCCTTTCCCCCCCTTTGCCGATGAGGATCCCTTTTTGCGAGTCCCGCTCCACGTAGAGGGTGGCCAGGACGCGGGTAACCTTGGGGGTTTCCTCCACCTGGTCGATGGTGACGGCCACCGAGTGGGGCACCTCCTCGCGGGTGTGCAAGAGAACTTGCTCGCGGATCAACTCCGCCATGATAAACCGCTCCGGCTGATCCGTCACCAGATCCGGGGGATAGTAGTAGGGCCCAGGGGGCAGCAGGTCGACGGTGGCCTGGATGAGGGGCGCCAAGCTGCCGGGATCCAACGCCGACACCCAGACGACGGGGGCACCGGGGCGCAGGGCTTGGTAGCTCTCTTGGTGGGCCTGGCGCGCGGCAGACTCTTTGGGCAGCAGATCGGCTTTGTTGCAGACGAGGATGCAGGGGGTCGCGCTGGGGATCCGCTCGGCGATAAAAGCATCCCCCCGCCCTGGCGGCACCGAGCCATCCACCACGAAGAGGACGACATCCACGCTCCCAATGGCAGCCTGGGCGTTGTGTACCAAGATCTCCCCCAGGCGGTGGTGGGGCTTGTGGATGCCAGGGGTGTCCACCCAGATGATCTGGGCTTGCGGCAAAGAGAGGATCCCCCGCAGGCGGTTGCGGGTGGTCTGGGCCACGGGAGAAGTGATGGCGATCTTCTGGCCCACCAGAGCGTTCATCAAGGTGGACTTGCCCACATTGGGCCGCCCGATGAGCGCCGCAAATCCCGACTTAAACCCCGGTGGGGCGACCGGGATCCCCGACAGCCCCGCCTCCCCCCGGCCACCCTCTTGTCCCCTCGTGTACGGGGGGATGTAGGGGGGGGCCAGCTCTGGCGGCGCTTGGGCCGCCCCTTCCTGCCACCCTTCCTCTGGAGCGGGATCCCGAAGAGGGGGATGGCCGCGTTCCCGTCGCTCTTCTTCCATCGTGCCCCCTATCTCTGGTAGCCGGACCAGGACTGCGCCTGGCTACTGTCAAAGGCCAGGGAAACCTCAGGCAACTGCAGGGAGAGGGATCCCAGCTCGGCCAGGGTGGTGCCGGGGTAGTAAAAGGCGAGGATTTGCGCCGCGTTCAACCCCCGCCGCGCCAGGGTGTAGGCGCCGTACTGGCTCAGCCCCACCCCGTGGCCAAAGCCGCCGCCGATAAAGCGGTAGCCTGTCAGCCGCCCGCTCTGTTTCAGGGGTTCCACGCGAAACAGAGTGCTGTACAGGCGGGGAAAAGCCAGGCGCACCTGATCCTTGCGCAAAAGAATCGAGTGGAGCCCTTGGGGCGTCTGCAAGTCCACGTGCAGCGCCTGCACCCGACCACTGACCGAGCGCTCCAGGACGTGCAGCCCCTGGATGGTCATCCACTCGGGGAGAGGGATCCCGAGGTACTCTTGAGCGGCCCGCAGTTGGGCGTTTAGCTCCTCCAGCGACTGAGAAAACTCCCAGCGGAAGAGGCGCGATACCCCTGCTTCGTTGAAACCCTCCCGCCGGGCCAGAAAGGCCTTGAAGTCGCTCTCCTGCCGCAAATCGAAGGGCTGATCGGGCTGGTGGGCGATATCCACCTGCGGGCGCAGGTAGGGGCGCGGCTCTCCGTCCCAAACCTCTTCAAAGCCTGCCGAGATGCCGCCGTTGGTGGAAGAATAAACGGCATCCACCAGCTCGCCCTTGTAGGTGAGCACCAGGCCGCTGGTCTGGCGAATCGCTTCGTCGGCCCGCGGATGGGTGCCGCTCAGCCCCTTGTAAACCTGGCAGTGGGTATTGGCACAGAGGTGGTAGTCGTCGATCTGAAAGCGGTGCAGGTTCTTGAGGGCGTAGGTGCGCGCCAAAATTGCCTGGGCGGCCATGGCGGCAAAGGGGGCCCCTGGCCCCACCTCATGGGGCACCACCCCCCGTAAATAGGTTTCCAGGGGCACGGCGTTGACCACCGTATAGCTGCCGTAGGCATTGGGCTGAATGGTAATGGATCCGGCATAGTAGCGGTCGTTCACCCGCAGATAGCCGGCATCGGAGGTTACCCTCAGGCGGGTGCGATGGTAGCGAAAATGCTCATGTACCCAGCTCAGCTCCGCCCGTTCGCGCCGCTCCTGCACCTCCAGCCGCACCTGAGGGATCCCTTCTTTCTGGGCATACTGCTGAATCTGGATTAGTTGTTGGGGAGTGTAGGCGCGGCTGGCCCACACCTGCCATTCCTGCGGTTGGGCGATCTCGGTGCGGATGCCCAGAGATTCCCAGGAGTTGGCGCTGGCCTCGGCGCTCTCGAAGCTTTTGTGGCTGCTGAGGATGAGGCGGTACACGGTTTCCGGGCTGGCCAGGGCGCGGTTGACGATCCCAACCGTAACTTGTGGGAGCCGCTGCCTCTGGGTGCTGCCGTCTGCCTGGGCAAATTCCAGGGTGAGGAAAGACCCCAGCGGCGCTGCCAGCTCCACCTGATCTTGCTCAGAACGGCCAAAGCGTTGCACAATGCCCACGTGCAGGATCGGGTTTTCGGGGGTGGCCGCTGCAGACAATTGCGCTGGCAAGACAGGATCTTCGGCCTCTTTGCGAACCCCGGTCGCGTCAGCGGCACGGAGCACCAAGGCTGTCAGCAACAGGCCCAAGCCGGAAATGAGGCTGCTCTGTTTGCGCCAGCGGAGCGGAGTCCTTAAAAACCGGCGAGGTTGGGCAGTAGGAGACTGACAACTGGCCATGGCCGCTTTATCCTGACAACACACCCTGTCGATTGTACCCGCATCTTTTCTGGCCTAGCCGCAGCGATGGATGCTCCTCTCCCCTCTACCTCCCTGCTTTTTACCGGAAACGACGGTGGATTCTCGAACCTGCCTCCTCCTGCTCTACGCAAGGGATCCGGCTGGCGGTTGGGCTGGGATCCTGGGCGCTCCCCTTTTGTGGCCCTGGTGGGAGGAGAGACTTGGGCGTTGGAGCTAACCCTAGAAGAATGGCAAGCATTTGTGCAGGGGGTGTATCGTCTGCAGCAGGATATGGAAGCTGTCGCCTCCCAACTGATGGCCGAGGAGAGCATTACGCTGGAGCAGACCTTTCCTGCCCTCACGTTGGTTGCCAGTGGCAGCGCCACTGCTTGGGGCCTCTATCTCCAGTTGCACCAGGGCCGGCGGGGTGAGGGTTTCTGGCCAGCAGAAGTTGTCCCGGAGCTGTGTCGTGCCCTCGACCAATTCCAGGAGTGCTGACCCGCCGCCGCTTGCAGGTTTTGGGGAGGAACCCAAGGCAACTCAGGTCAAACTCCAATCAATTGCTGAAGAAAAGATACTTGATAAACCCTGAGGCCACCCCAACGACTAGGGCCACGATCGCGCCGCGGCTGATGAACTCCTGTTGGTCAAGCCGCTTGCTGTAGCCATCCATTTTGCCGCTTAGCTCCGCGATTTTCACTTCCAGGCTGCTACGGCTGAGGTCGATCTTGGCTTCCAGCTCGTTGCGAGTGAGGTCGATCTTGGCTTCCAGCTCGTTGCGAGCGCCTTGGATCTTGCTCTCTAGGTCGTTGCGAGTGAGGTCGATCTTGGCTTCCAGGTCGGTTTTGACCAGCCGGATCTCGCTTTTGATCTCCGTCACCTGGATTTCCAACTTGCGGTCGATTCCCTCCAGCTTTTTGTCCAAAGCCAGGATGAGGTCTTTAATTTCTTGATTGGGATCCGACATCCGCAGTTCTGCCCAAGACCGCTGGCTCCTATTATCGCCTAAGGGATCCCTCCTCAAACTGGCGGCTCAACCGTTGCCACGATGTCGCGGATGACGGCCTCTGCCTCCTGCCGTCGGTTGCTCGTCATGTCCCCAGATCCGGCCAAAGAAATGCGATGGGCCAGCACCGGCACAAACAAAGCTTGCAGATCTTCCGGTAGGCAAAAGCTCCGCCCTCTCACCAACGCCTGCGCCCGTGCTGCCCTTGCCAAGGCCAACGCCCCGCGGGTGGACACGCCGGCCCGCAACAGCCTGGAGGCACGCGTCGCCTGCACCACCTGCAGCAGATAGTCGGCCAGGGATCCATCCAGGTACACCTGATCCACCGCCGCCTGGATCTCCCGCAGCTCCGCCAGGGAAAGCACCGGCTGGAGAGCCTCCACCGGCTCTGCCTGCTGTCGCTGCAGCAGCAAAGCCCGCTCCACCTCAGGGCTGGGGTAGCCGATGGACAGCCGCACCAGAAACCGATCCAACTGGCTTTCCGGGAGGGGATAGGTGCCGTGATACTCCAAGGGGTTTTGGGTGGCCAACACCATAAAGGGACTGGGCAGCGGGTAGGTGCGGTTGTCCAGCGAAACCTGCTTTTCCGCCATTGCCTCTAGCAGGGCACTCTGGGTGCGGGGAGAGGTGCGATTGATCTCGTCGGCCAGGATGACATGGGCAAAAATGGGGCCTGGGCGAAATTCAAACTCCCCTTTCTCTTTGTTGAAAAGGGTGAGGCCAAGAATGTCAGTCGGCAAGAGGTCGCTGGTAAATTGAATTCGCTGAAACTTGGCCCCCAAGCTGCGGGCAATGGCCCGCGCCAACGTGGTTTTGCCTACTCCCGGCACGTCCTCCAGGAGGACATGGCCTTCCGCCACCAGGGCCGTCACCACGGCCTGCACCACCCGTGGCTTGCCTTGAAACACCGACTCGACGTTGGCGATCAGCTTGCCGATCTGCTGCCGCAAAGTTTGCAATCGCTCCGCCGGGATCCGCGCTGAACCGGACAGGGTGCCAACACTTGCCATAAACCACTCCCAAAGGGGCCTATTCCACCATACAGGCCCAACCCACCGGCAACCCAAAGGGGATCCCACAAAACCCCGGTGGAAAACCGGAGTATCATAGACCTGATCCTTGCAGGAAGGATGGGTATTTTGGAACTGTCTTGTAAAAGTGAGTACGCTCTCCTGGCCCTTCTGGAGTTGGCCCAGCACTACCATGACGGCCGGGTATTGCAGATTAAGGAGATCGCAGCCCACCAGTCGATTCCCGACCGCTATCTGGAGCAGTTGCTGGCCACGCTGCGCAGGCAGGGCCTGGTACGCAGCCAGCGGGGCGCCAAAGGAGGTTACTCTCTGGCTCGACCGCCCTGGCAGATCTCCCTATTGGACATCATTCAGGCCATCGAGGGAGAAGATCTCACCCGCCCCCGCGACTTGCCCAGCGGCGATCTCTCGCCGGAGCGCCAGGTGCTCTGGCAGGCTTGGCAAGATGCCCAGGCGGCAGCGGTGGGCATTCTCCAAAAAACGACCTTGCAAGACCTCTGCGACCGGCAGGCGCAACAGCAACAGGCCAGGTTGATGTACTACATCTAGAGGAAGCTGCCGGTGTCGATGCCCTGGGCTTGGCCTCCTCTCAAGAGGGTGAGTACCTCTTCCCGCCGAGGCGGACGAGAGGGGCTGGGATCCCTGTCAAGTTTTGGGTTATCCTGAAACCCATTGCCTCTTGAATTGCTTCCTTTGCATTCCATGACCTTTCGCTCCCCTCGCTCTCAGGCTGCCGATACGTTTTCTTCGGAAGATTTTGCCAAGGCTCTGGAGGCGCAAAGCCTTGACTTTCGACCGGGACAGGTGGTGCGAGGCCGCATCTTCCAGCACCAGAACGATGGGGCGCTGGTGGATATCGGCGGCAAGTCGCCGGCCTTTTTGCCCCTGAAAGAAGCCGGGATCCGCTCAGGAGAGGATTTGAGCGAGCTTTTTCCCCTCAAAAGCGAAGCCGATTTTCTCATCTTGCGAGAGGACTCGGAAGGGCAAATCGTACTCTCGGCGCGGCGGCTGCGGCTGAAGCGACTTTGGGAGGAGCTGGCCGAAAAACAGACCAACGGCCAGACGGTAACTGCCCTGGTGATCGGCACCAACAAGGGCGGGGTTCTGGTGGACGTGCAGGGGCTGCGGGGCTTTATTCCTCGCTCGCATCTCAACCAACGGGAAAATCTAGAAGAGCTGGTGGGCCAATCGCTGACCGCCAGTTTGTTGGAGGTCAACCCCGCTGCCAACAAGCTGGTGCTCTCCCAGCGAGTAGCGCGACAAGCTGAGAGCCTGGGAATCTACACCACCGGTCAGGTGGTGCGGGGCAAGGTCAGCGCCCTCAAGCCCTTCGGCGTTTTCGTGGAGCTGGAGGAGGGGGGCAGCGGGCTGTTGCCCATCAAGCAGGTCAGCCAAAGCTTTGTCGCCTCCTTATCCGACTTGTTCCAGCCCGGTCAGCCGCTCAAGGCCGTGGTCATCGATGTGGATGAGGCCAAAGGGCGGGTAGCGCTCTCTCTGCGGGTGTTGGAAAAATACCCCGGCGAGGTGTTAGAGCAACTGGCCCTCATTACCGAGGAAGCTGAAGAGCGGGCCGGCAAACTGAAGGGGAGAATCACGTCCGAGGGCAAGGTCATTTAACCCATACCGACTGCCAAGGCGCTCCTGGGCGAGCCTTCCGGATCCCTGGGCTGGGCCTCACCCAAGACTTGGCGCCGATCCCCCAATCCCGCCAGCAGCAGGGGACCTTTCGTAGCCACCGGCTGTGGAAACAGCACCCCTTATCCCTGATGCTCAGCTTCCCTCTCCTTCTGGGAGGGGGGCTGGATCCTATGTCCTGCCAGCATCAACTCCCTGGCACTGCGGAGCCCTGGGGGGCTGTTTCAAACTTGTACAGAGTGGCAATGCCGTGAACAGCAACTGAGGCTGGGGTGTTGTCTATACGCGATGCTGGCGCAACAGAGATGAAGAGATTTCCTTACCAATCCTCCGCTATTGCGTTTCCATGCAAATCTTAGGTTGGAAATGCTCAAATTAGGACACAGCAAGGGTTTTAGCTATTGCCGCCACTGAGGAAATAGCCAGAATAAGAGTAGCTATTGACCCAGCAATGGGCGCTACGACAACTTGGTGAATGCACGATGTTTCCCTCTCTGTTGACCCCACGCACAGCCGGCCTACTCCTATCGGGAGCCGCACTGGGCATCCACTGCCAGGTGGCCATGGCCGCTCCTTTTCGCGACACCTTTGGCCACTGGGCGCAAGCCTATATCGAGACCCTCTCCTCTCAAGGGGTGTTGAACGGCTTCCCGGATGGCACCTTCCGTCCCAACGAGCCGGTGACCCGCGCTCAGTTTGCCACCCTTGTCACCACTGCCTTTCGCCTTCGCAACACCTCTGGTACCTTCATCGGCTTTCGGGATGTGCCTCCCAGCCACTGGGCGGCCAATGCTATCTCCACGGCGGCAGCCAACAACTTGGTGGCCGGCTTCCCAGACGGCACCTTCCGACCCGAACAGCCCGTTACTCGCACCGAGGCGCTGGTGATCCTGACTAACGCCCTTGGCAACACGAGTGCCATCCCCGCGGCTCAGCCGAGCGAGCTGTTCAGCCGCTACCGCGACGCGGCAGCCATTCCCAACTGGGCCCTGGCACAACTTGCAGCCGCCAACCGTGCCGGCCTGATTGTCAATTACCCGGATCCTATGCTTTTGGAGCCGAACCGCCCTGCCACCCGTGCCGAGGTGGCCGCTTTTACCCACCAGGCCCTGCTCAATCGGGGATCCCTGGTGGCCCAGAACCCGAGCAGTTGGGTTTCCACCCCCCCGGCGGGCTTTGACCTGCGCCTTTCCACGCTGGCGGCGGGCACCCTGATGCAGACCACCACCCCCTTCAACGAGCGCCTCTTCATCGCCCCCAACGAAACTCGCCCCCTGTCCTTGATCGTCCGCACCCCGATTCGCAACGCCCAGGGGGACATCCTGGTGCCTTTCGGCTCGCGGGTGGATGGCCGCTTTGAGCCGGCACCGGGGGGCACGCGCTTTGTGGCAGAAAGCATCATCGCCAACAACCAACTGTTCCCCTTGGCTGCCCAATCGGATGTGATCCACGATGTTAAGGATCCTCGCTACACCACCACGGGCAAAATCATCCAAGATGCGGCCATCGGCGCGGCAGCGGGCGCCATTCTCGGCTTGGTGACCGGCGACAATGCCATTGCCACAGAAGAAGTGCTGGGGGCTGGGGTGGCCGGAGCGGTGATCGGCAACGTCACGGCGCCACAGGTGGTAGTTTTGGATCCCAACCAGGTGATCGAGCTGCGCCTCACCCAGGATCTGGCGCTGGTCCCTCAATCCCGCTAGCGGCGCGGGGGTGTCCGTTGCAACAAGACACAGGCGATACAACTTCGTCACCGTCTTTCCATCGGTGAAGCTGGGCGTTGCCTCGATCCCCAACTCCGTATCCCCCCGTACACGGGGGGATATAGGGGGGGCCGGGGTTGGGAGTGAGGGCAAAAGGCTATCTTCTCAGCCAATCCAACAGAGTCGTTCCCCCCAGCCACAGGCCCACCAAAATGGAAGTGGTCAGCAGCCCCGCCGCCACACAGATCAGGGATCCCAAGCTGCACAGGATCCCGTCCTCTTCGAGGAGGCCAAAGGCGGTGACGAAGACCCCCATCGCCGGCAGGGTGTTGGTGCCGGGCACGGGAATGATCATGGAAATACCCATCAAGCTGATCAAGGTGCTCAGCCAGACCTGGCCCAGGCGGCTGGTGCAGACTGGTTGCCAACGGGGGCAGGCAACTTTTTCAATGCGCTGCAACCACGGGATCCCGGCCTGCACCCACTTTTGAAATTGCTTCCGTTCAATGGATGTCTGCAGCACCCATGGCGGCAGCCAGGGGGTGGTTCGCCCCGCCAGCATTTGTAGGGCCAGCAGCAGAATAACCACGCCAAAGGGAGTGGAATAGCCAGGAGCTGGCAGAGGCAGAGCAGAAGGGAAGGAGAGCACCGCCAAAAACAAGCCAAAGCTGCGCTCGCCCGCCAGTTTGAGAATCTCTTCAAGGCGGATGGGTGGGGATCCCTCTGGGTAAGGCTCGGGCTGCTCTGGATGGGCGGGAAGGCAGGCAAATCGGGCCAGCTCTTGCGATAGACGAGCCATAGGGGGGGGGCTGCAAACGGTTTGGGAGCCAACGATAGCCTACTGCAAATCCAAGGTTTGTTGGATATCTTGAACAAAGGGGTGGTCTTGGAGGGGTAAGATGAGCGGCGAAGCGCTGGGCAAAAGGTTGGCTAGCGGTAGCCTTGGAGAAGGTCTGGGGAAGCGTGCTCCGCTCAGCAAGGGAATAGGCAGGTTGGGGGGGACGCTGTTGCTGGGATCCCTGTTGGTGGCAGGGCGCGGTGTGGCCCTGGCCGAAGCGCAGTTGGAGGTGGGTACCTCCACCACCTTGCCCCCGCAGGCGGCGCCGCCGGTGTTGCCTCCCCCGCCGGTGGGAGTTCGACAAATTAGAGAGGATACCGATCCTGAGCAAACCGCCGATATGCCCCTTTCCCTTCTGGCCGAGCAGGTGCTGGAGGCGGTGTGCGAAGCGCAAATCGATCCCCAACGGGCCCTGGCCCTCATGCCCGACCTGAGCGAGTCCCACATCCGCGCTGCCTGTCCCAAGCGGCTGGCCCCCCAGTCCCTCCGTAGACGGGGGGATATAGGGGGGGGAGTACAGGCCGGTCAAAGCTTGGCGAAATTGTAGGGAGCGGTGAAATTGTTGTAGCGAATGCGCAGCCGTCCCTGAAAGGCTCGATCCAGCTCCTCCACTTTTTGGGCAAAAGCCGGCTCATCTTCCCAGTTGATGAGAAACGAGCTGTTGTAGGCCATGTTTTCCGTAAGCAGCTCTCCCTCGACGCGATCGCTGGCCAGAGAGCCGAGGGCGGCTGTGAAGGTTTGGGCAATGTGTTGGCGCCGTTGCTCCAGCATTTGCTCCAGAGCCTGCCCAATTTCCACTACTGCATCTAGCCCCAAGGGGGTGCCAGCCATCTCGTCCCGCCGGGCTTTCAGGGCCGGGTTTTCCTCTAGCCCCAATTGGAGCTCTTGCTGGGGATCCCAGAAGACTTTTACCCCCACCTCCCGTTTGCCCTCCAGGCGCTGCAGCAGGGCCAGCAGATCGGCCAGGTGCGGTTTGATCAAATCCTGCTCTACCTGATCCCAGCCGCTCACCACCAGGCCAAATTGCAGCGGCAGCAGGGCGCGGTATCCCTCGCTCATCACGGTTTCTAGGACAGCTTCGTGGGCCAGCAGATTGGCCCGGCTGGCCAAGTAGCGCTCCTGGCGAGCCTGGGAATAGAGAAAGGCCAAAGATCCCAGCACGTGAATCCCCACCGGCTGCTTGTCCAGCCCCACCACATTCAGGTGGCGCGGGCCGGGGGCAGCGACGATCCCGTAGAGATAGAGGGTGCTATTGGGATTTGCCGTTGGCATGGCTGCGAGCATCTCCGATCAACCAGGTGAGGTTGGACTCTTCCGTGTCGATGGCATTGCCATCGGAGGAAATACAGTAGCGACCCATCACCATCTGGTGGCGCAGGGTAACTCCTGCAGCGATTTGGGTGTAGTTGAAGATGAGGCTGCCATCCAGCGTACACCCTTCGTTCAACACACAGCCGTAGCCAATGGCTGTGGGGCCGATGAGCTTCACCCCGTCTGCCAGGTAAGTGCTGGCCCCAATGTAGACCGGCGGCTCGATATGGATGCGATCCCAGTTGGCGCGGATGTTGATCCCCGTCCAGACGCCGGGCCGAATCTGGATCCCGGGCACCTTGACCCCCTTGATCTCGCCGCGCAGCACCTTCTGTACCGCCAGCCAGTAGTCAGGGGTACGGCCAATGTCCACCCACTGGAAGTCGGCCTTGAGGCCGTAGAAGGGGGCGCCGGCTTTCACCAAGGCGGGGAAGAGATCGCTGCCGATGTCATAGGGGCAGCCGGGGGGGATGTAGTCCAGGACTTCTGGCTCGAACACGTAGATGCCGGTGTTGATGGTGTTGCTGAGGGCCTCTTCCTGCCTGGGTTTTTCTTGGAAGGCGGTGACCCGGCCCGTCGCATCGGTTACCACCACGCCATAGCTGGAGACTTGGCTGGGATCCACCTCTCGCAACACCACCGTGGCCAATGCCCCCTTAGATTTGTGAAAGTTGACCACCTGGGTCAGGTTGAGGTCGATCAGGGCATCGCCGCAGAGCACCACGAAGGTGCTGTCGAAAAAACCGGAAAAATCCTGGATCTTGCGCATGCCACCGGCGGATCCCAGGGGTTCGGCCACCGGCTGGCCGTTCTCGAAGTGGCCCTCGAAGGAAAAGCCGATGTGTACTCCCCACTGCTGGCCATCGCGAAAGTAGTCTTCGATCTGGTGAGCGAGGTGGCTGGTGTTGATCATGATTTGGTCGAACCCATGTTCCCGCAGCAGCTCCACCAAGAACTCCATGACCGGCTTGTGCAAAATCGGGATCATCGGCTTGGGCATCATGTAGGTGATGGGCCGTACCCGCGTCCCTTTGCCGGCTGCCAGGATCATGGCTTTCATGCCGTCCTCTCTCCTCCGGGTCTATCGTCTCCTGACTTTATCATCCCAGGATCGGCAGTCTGGATAACAGAAGAGGGTTTTCGCTCTGGGCTGGCCCCCCAGTCCCCCCGTGTACGGGGGGATAGAGGGGGGAATCGCCGCCAAGAGGCCGATCCTCTACAATCGAGGGGAAGCAACGCCCGCAACTGCTCTGCCGCTGTCAAGGCTTGACTCTCTATCTAGCCCTGGCAAGAGCAGGGATCCCGGACATCCTTCTATGTCGATGGCTTTCGGCCTCAGCCCCGCCCCGCATCCCGATACCCCAGGTTGCCGTTCCGCCGGCCAGCCGATCACCATTGCCCTGGCCAAGGGAGCCTTGCTGGCCGACGCTATCCTCTGCTTGCAACAGGTGGGGATCGATTTCAGTCGCTTTTTGGATCCCGGCAACCGCCTGCTGCGGATTGAATCGCCCACCCAGCTCAACGGGCAACGCTACGAGGCGCTGCTGGTGCGCAACCACGACGTGCCGGTGTATGTGGAGTACGGCCAGGCCCAACTGGGCATCGTCGGCTACGACGTCTTGCGGGAGCGCTATGCCGGCAGCGAGGTGCGAGTGGCCCACCTGCTGGATCTGAAGTTCGGCCACTGTCGCATGTCGGTGGCTCTTCGCCAAGAAAGTCCCTACACCTCGGCGGCCCAGTTGCCTCCCCATGCCCGCGTGGCTTCCAAGTTTGTCGGCTGCGCCCGCGAGTATTTTGACCGGTTGGATTTGCCGGTGGAAATTATCTCCCTCTACGGCTCAGTGGAACTGGCTCCCATCACCGGCATGGCCGATGCGATTGTGGACTTGGTGGCCACCGGACGTACCCTGAGGGAAAACGGCCTGGTGGAACGGGACTGCCTTTTCGAGAGCACCGCCCGCTTGATCGCCCATCCCACCAGCTACCGCGTCAACCAACAGCCCATCGGCGAGCTGGTGAACCAAATTCGGGAGCGCTGGCTGGGATCCCTGGTGGCGAGTGGCCCGCTTTGAGGGGGCCGCGAGGTCTTTGTAGAAGGGCAGGGGTCGGCAATCCAAGAAGTAGGAAAACGCAGCTACCCGACAGCTCTGCCTGGCCAGGAAACTTCTGCAAGCCCGGCCAAAGAGGGGATCACTATTGCGTACAATAGGGGCATTCGGGCTTATTTTCCCCAGCAGCATTGAGATTAAAACAGGTTTTTCGAGGTTGATTATGCGGTACCGTCCACTACTCGCCATCCTGTTGGCGCTCTGTTTGAGCGTCTTCGCCCTGCCGGCGGAGGCGGCCAAGGCCCCCTTAACCTACGACCAGATCCGCAACACCGGCAAGGCGGCCATATGCCCTTCCGTCTCGGACGATGCCCGCGGCCGCATCGAGGTGCCCAAGGGGGGATCCCTAAAGTTGACAGACGTCTGCTTCCAGCCGGTGCAAATTGAGGTGGAAGAAGAGAAACGGAACGGGGAAAAAGAGTTTATCAAGGCCAAAAACATCATGATCTCGGCAGCCACGCTGGGGCCGATTAAGGCTGAGGTCACCCCCAAAGACGGCGGGTTGGAGCTCAAAGTGGTGGACGGGATCACCTTTCAGCCGACCACCGGTCAGTTGCCCCGCCGCGAGCTGGTGCCATTTTTGTTTAGCGTGAAAGATTTGGTGGCCACAGCTCAGGGCTCCGCCATTGACCCCTCGACCGACTTTGAAGGGGAGTTCTTGGTGCCCGGCTACCACACCAGCACCTTCCTCGACGCGCGCGGGCGCGGCTCTAACACCGGCTACGACACAGCCGTAGGGCTACAGGCGGCCAAGGACGACTTCGCCACCAACCGCAAGGTGGACGAGGTTTCGCGGGGGAAACTGTCGCTGCGCATTGCCCGCGTGGATCCCAGCACGGGAGAGATGGGCGGCTCCTTCGTTAGCATTCAGCAGTCCAGCACCGAGCAAGGGGCACTGGAACCCCGCACCGTCCGTGTCCAGGGCTTGTTCTATGCCCGCCTGGCGCCGGAGTCTTGAAGAGAGCAAATTTTGGGCTTGAGGGGGCAGGGATCCGGTCGATCCCTGCTCACTCCTGTTGATACTGATACATTTACGCTGAACACTGCTGAGCATTACTGCTCAGCGGTGAAGCGATAGCATTCTGTCCGTTTCCGTTGTCACTACGCGATGCTGACGCGACCGCGTTAGTGGGACGGAGTCCGAACAGAAAGGCGGTATCCCGCACAGCCCTGAGCATAACACCCAGAGCGCCTTGCCAATCTCGTGGTAGCCTATGGTTGCACTTTGGGCATCTAAACACCTTTGCGCCACCCAACTTAGTGTGGATGTGCCCGCACTTGGTACAGGTTTTGCTGGTGTACGCTTCCGATACTTCCACGACAACCACGTTTTTCTTCTTGGCTTGAAACTTCAGGA
>NZ_AUMZ01000001.1:461042-475896 GCF_002760375.1 Synechococcus sp. 60AY4M2 | reverse complement strand
CCAAAATAATCCGCCGCTTCTCTCGGTTTTACATACCTAGCCATACCAAGCAGCCATACTGAACATACTGGGCATTATTTTCAGTATAGTCCAGCATATCATTGACTAGAGTCATGCTCTGTCTGTCTGGGTTTGCCTGTTGGGGAAGAGGGCGGCGATGGCAGGATCCCACAGCGTTTGTTTTGATCGGGCTGCCGACTTTTACGATGCTACCCGCAGCTTTTTCCCCGCTGTAGAGGAAGAGATCGCCGATGCCATCTTGGCGACAGGGGGAGCCACTCCTGAGACCTATTTTCTCGAGGTGGGCATTGGGACTGATTCGGCGTGGCTACTCCTATTGCGGCGTCGATATTTCTAAACGGACGTTAGCTGAGCAGGTGGAAGCCTTCTCAAGGGGCTCATGTGCAGCAGGTAGCGGCGGCAGGTAGGTGTCTGCGCATCCACCCAGAGCCAGGCAAGTCTTGTAGGAAGGGTTTTCTTGTGGACATTGCGGCTGGAGGGGTGACGCCGACCTGAACGGTGCAAAGGTTACCGCCCTTTTGGGGCGTTCTATAAACCAGCCCCCCTGCCCCGCGTATACGGGGGGGTTCGGGGCTTGCTTGCTCTCTAAGCGAGCATGCTTCAGGGCTACTGTTCGCGTCAGCCGGACGGAGTCCTTCAACCCCATCCGCTTACGCGGGGCCGCACTTCTCTGGCTCGGCCTGCCCTCAACTTCCCAGACCTTCAGGGTAACCTTGCTAAGATTTCCATGGCAGGGATCCCGGGCTATGCAAGGCGTACTGCTGATCCTTTACATGTTGTTTGTCAGTGGCCTGATTGCCGTTGTCGGGGATCGGGTCGGGTATCGGATTGGCAAAAAGCGCCTCACCTGGTTTAACCTGCGTCCCCGCCACACGGCCGTTTTGGTAGCCGTGATTACCGGCGTGAGCATCTCGGCGCTGACCTTGGGCACGCTGCTGCTCCTCAACCGCTCTCTTTCGGAAGCCCTGTTCAGCTACACCAACCAAATTGCCCAGGCAGAGCAGGAGCTGCGGGCCCTCAACCGCCAGAAAGCTCTGCTGGAAGCGGAGAATGCCACTCTCAGAGCCGAGCGAGACCGCCTCAAGCTGGATCTCGACCAATTTCGCAGTCAGCAATCGGCAGCCCAGACACGCCTGAGCGAAGTCCGGGATCAACTGGCTATGGCGCTACAAGAGCGGCAAGAGGCGGAGGCGAAGCTGGCGGCAGCCAACGAGCAACTGGCCCAAGTGCAGCCCGGCCTGGAGCGGGCCCAGGCGGAGTTGGAGGCGGTGAAGGCAGAGGTGGAGGCGGCCCGAAAGATGATTGCCGATCTGGAGTCGCAAAAGCAGGCTCTGCAACTGGATCGGGATCAACTGGAGCGCTCTCTGGATACGGCGCAGACGGCCCTGAGCCAACTGGAAACTCAAAAAAAGCAGCTTGAGCAGGAGATCGCGCAGCTCAACCAGTTAGCGGTGCGGCTGCGGCGGGGAGAGCTGGCCATTCTGGCGGGAGAAGTCCTGGCTACAGGAGTTGTGCAAACGCCAGCAGGGGCAGACCCGGCGGCAGTCCGGCGGCAGTTTGAGCGAGTTTTGGCCCAGGCAGAACAGCGGGCCCTTGCCCTCGGCTCCCGGCCCATCCCCCCTCTGGAGAACGCCATCCTCATCCGCCGCGAGGAGGCCGACCAAGCTCTGGAAAAGTTGAAGGAACCTGGTAGCTGGGCAGTGCGCATCCTCTCCCTCACCAATCGGCTTAAGGGAGAGCCTGTGCCTGTGCTGGTGGAGATTTACCCCAACCAGCGCATCTTCGCCAGGGGATCCGTGCTGGCGCAGGGTGTAATCCAGCCAGGCTTGAGCGAGAACGAAATCCAACAGCGGCTGCTGGAGCTCCTCAACCAGGCCAATCAGCGCTCCCAGGCAGAAGGCCTCCTCTCGGATCCCATCACCGGCACTGTCGGAGAATTCTCGCAGGTGAAGTTCTTGGAAGTTGTGCAGCATCTCCGCCAGAGCACTACCCCCCTGGATGTGAAGCTGGTTGCTGACACCGACATCTACACGGCGGGGCCGCTGCGGGTGAGTTTCCTGATGGCGGAGGCCTCTGGCCAGCAGGGCACCACCCCCGTTCAGCAGGCGGGGCAGATTGGGGGATGAGGGATCCACTCCATCTGGGCGGGCTGGAAGAGGGGCGAGTGCTGATGGGTTTTGACCCGGGGCGGGACAAGTGCGGCCTTGCCGTGGTGCAAGTTCAGCCGGCGTGGCAGGTCTTGCATCGGGAGGTGGTCTCAGCCGGGGAGGCCTTGGCCAGGTTGCAGGCCCTCTGGCAGCAGTTTGGGGCGGAGCGGCTCATCCTGGGAAATCAGACAACGGCGCGAGGCTGGAAACGGCAACTGGAGTCGCTCCTCCCACCCCAACAGATTGTTCTGGTGGACGAGAGGCACAGCTCAGAAGAAGCCCGGCGGCGCTACTGGGATTTTTACCCACCGCGGGGATGGGAGCGGCTGTTGCCCAAGGGGATGCGGGTGCCGGACAAGGCTTACGATGATCTGGTGGCCCTGATTCTGGTGGAGCGGTACTGGCGTGGGCAAGCAAGGGCTGAGCCGACGTGAATTTCTGTACGGGCTCCTGCTGGGGCTGGCGGTGGCCGGCTGTGGCGGGCCTAGGGGCTCTCTGCCCCTCATTCTCGCCCTTAAACAGGGGATCCCGGCCAGCTTGGTGAACGAGTTTCGCCGCCGCACCCAGGTTCGCTTTCGGCTGCAACTGTTGGACGAGCGGGCCCAGTTGCTGGCCTACCTGCAGCAGAGCGTCCAGCCGCCTGAGCCGGCCTGGTGGGAGCCGGGGAGATGGTTCCGGCGACAGCCGCCAGCAGCGGCCCTGAGCCTGTTGGGAGCTGACGCCTTGGATCGGGCCATTGCTGCCGGTTGGCTGGATCCCTTGCCACCTGACCTCTTGGGAGAACGGTGGCAGCACTTGGATCGCCGCTGGCAGGCTGCTGCCCGGCGAGAGGGGCAGATCTGGGGCGTGCCCTGGCGCTGGGGGGTAACGGCCATTGCCTACCGCCGCGACCGGGTGAGCGACCCCATCCGGGACTGGGCGGATCTGTGGCGGCCTGAGCTGGCCGGCAAACTCACCCTGCCCGATCACCCCCGGGAGGTGATCGGGCTCGTCCTCAAAAAGCTGGGCCGCTCCTACAACGATCCCCTCGATCCCGAAGAGGCCGAACTGCGGCGAGAGCTGGGATCCCTGCACCGCCAGGTTCTGGCCTATACTTCCGCCGACTACTTGCCCATGTTGCGCCTGGCCGATAGCTGGGTGGCTGTGGGCTGGTCGCAGGATCTCTATGCCACCCAGGCCAACTACCCCGAGCTGGAGGTGGCGATCCCGGCTTCGGGATCCGCCATCTGGTGGGATGTCTGGGTGCGGCCGCATAGAGCTCACAACGCTTCCCCAGAGCTGGAAGGATCCCTGCTGGCCGACTGGATTGACTTCGTCCTAACCCCAGAGTTCGCCCCCCGCCTGGTGAACTTGAGCGGGATCCCTTCGGTTTGGCCGCTGGATTTGGCCCAACTCTCTCCTCGGCTGCGTCGCAGGGCTGACTTTCAGCCTTCTACCTGGGAGCGCGCCGAGATTTGGCGGCCTCTGAGCCCCGCCGAAGCCGAGTCCTACCTCCGCCTCTGGGACCAGATGCGGCGCGGCCTCTTGTAGCCCGGCTTTTTCCGACCCCGGCGGCCAAGGTGTGAGAACCGGCAAGTCTAGGGAGGCAACCAGGACCCTCTACTTGTCCTTTTTGCTCTTTTTGCCCGCTTTGGGTGTCTCCGCGACGGCCTGTTCCAGTTGCAAGCCAGCAGGGTCTGTGGCCGCCTCTGCAGAAGGCTCAACCGCCTCAGGGATCCCAGACGCCTCTGCTTCTACAGAAGGGAGAGCTGCCTGCGGCTCTGTTGCAACCTCCCCCTCAGCTTTCGCATCGACAGGAGGCTCAACTGCCTCGGGGATCGCGGATCCCTCTGGCTTCTCGGCCTCAAACTCCGTCTCCGGCACCCCTGCCCTAGCCGACTCAGACCTCTCCTGCCGGTCTTCACCCTCAGAGCGGGGCGAGAGGGTGGGCGGTTCGGTGGGGTTGCCTTCGCTATCGACCCAGTTGACCGTGGTTTGGGACTTCAGCCAGGCCATCACCTTGTTGGCGAGCAGATCTTCGTGGACTGCTTGGCGGACTCGCTCCCGATCCAGCTTCTGCCCTTGCTGCGCATAGGCCGCCATCACCTCTTCCACCTCGACTTCCAATTCGTTGGGGCCTACGGCAATCTGCTCCTGCCGGACGATAGCGCTCAGAGCCAAGGTGCGCCGCAGCCGGTTGATGGCCTCGGGCCGGTGGCGCTCCATCAACTGGTTGAGAGTTTCCGGCGGCAGTTGGGACAAGAACTTGCGGATCTCTCCCGGCGTGACCCCTTGCTGCTGCTGCAGCGACTGAAGGCTTCGGGCCAGCAGTTGTGTCGTTTCTTGCTCGACTAGGGTCTCCGGCAGATCCACCTCGGTGGTTTCCAAGATGGCATTGAGGATGGCCGTCTCCAGGTTCTCCTCAGATTGCCGCAGGGCATCTTGCTCGAGGCGCTTTTGCAGGTGTTCCCGCAGTTCGGCCACCGTCTGAAACTCGCTGATCTCCTGCACAAAGGCGTCATCCAGCTCCGGCAGCTCTTTGGTCTTGATCTCTTTGAGGCAGACGGTGAACGTAACCGTTTTCCCGGCCAACTCTTTTCTGAAGTAATCGTCGGGGAAAGTAGCTGTGATCTCCTTGGTTTGGTCGAGCTGCATGCCGACCACGCCCGCCACAAAACCAGGGATGAAGTTCTCCTCTTTGAGCTCCAACTGAAAGTCCTGGGCGGCGATTTCCTCCAGAGGATTGCCCTCGGCATCGCGGGCTTGAAAATCGATCACCACCACATCCCCCAACTGGGCGGGCCGATCCTCCACCGGCAAGAGGGTGGCCCGCTGATCCCGCCACCGGTCGATGAGCTGGTCGATCTGTTCGGGCTTGACGGTGACGCGGGTGGCCGTGACGGTCAGGCCCTTGTATTGGCCGACACGGGCTTCGGGGTACACCTCCACATACCCCGAGAAGCTGAAGTCGGCCTCCGGGTTGAAGCGATCCAGAAGCTGCTCCACCTTGTCGTCCAGCTCGAAGCGGCTGATGGGATGCAGTTGGGTGTCCTTGAGCGCCTGTTGGATGGCCTCGTTGATCAGGTCATCGACGGCACTGGCCATGACGCGCTCGCGGCCCACCTGGCGTATCACCAGGTTGCGGGGAGCTTTGCCCTTGCGAAATCCGGGGATCTGGATATTCCGCTCCAGTTGGCGCAAGGTTTTTTCGTAGGAGCGCTTAACCTGGTCGGCTTCTACCACGATCTTGAGGCCAACCCGGCTGCCAGGACGTTTTTCTTGTGTGACCTGCATAGGAAGTGATGGGCTAGTGGAAGAGGCAAGCAGAATTTCAATTTTACCCCAACTGCTTGGAGATCGACGGGATCCATTCGGAACAGTTCTAGGCAGGGGATCCCTCTGTGGTGACTTCCTTAACGTCCTGAATGTCTTCCTGGGGCTCGGCACGCTTGCTGGGGGGCAGTTGCTTGACTTTGGCTTCCAGCTCCACCACCATTTCCTTCAGCTCGCTAATGGTGACTTCCTTTTCTTGCAACTGCCGATTTTTCTCGCGGGCTTCGATGCTGAATTGGAGACGCATCCAGAGGCTATAGAGCCAGGCAAGGGCGGCCCCGATCCCGGCAGAGGCCAACAGTTCGATCGCCAGCGGGCTTTCAACGCTGACGCCGGGGGCAAAGGTAATCGTGACCGGGCTGGCGTTTTGCATGGCGAAAAGAGCGATTCCCAGGAGGGCCGAGAACAGGATCAGGTAGTTGAACAGTCGCATGCTTTTCTCCTCAGAGGGATCCACGACGGCTTGCCAGCACCAGAATACCCACAAACGGGGGTTGATTTGTTGGCCCAAGAGATCTCAGAAGAACCAGCCATAGCTGTGTAAGCCTTTGCCCAGAAAGTTCACCCCCAGATAACACACCCAAACCACCCCAAAGCCCAAGCTGGCCAAGAGAGCGGGGCGCTTGCCCTGCCAGCCTTTGGTGATGCGGGCGTGCAAATAGGCGGCAAAGACCAACCAGGTGATCAAGGCCCAGGTTTCTTTGGGATCCCAGCTCCAGTAGGTGCCCCAGGCTTCGTTGGCCCAGACGGCGCCGGCAATGATGCCGATGGTCAGCAGCGGGAACCCCAGCCCGATTAGCCGGTAGCTGGTGTTGTCTAAGATTTCCGCCAGGCTCAGCCGTTGCAGCGGGATCCCTTCGGGTGCCGGTTGGGGAGGGGGTTCAGCCGGTCGGGGGGAGCGGATCCCGGCGTAGACCAGTTCTGCAGCGGGCGATGGCAGGGTGGCTTCTGTCCATTCGGGGTGGGTTGCAGGCTGGGAGGGTCCAAATTGCAGGCCGAGGGAGTTGCCCTTTAACTGAACTTCCTGGCCGCGGGTGACGATGAGAAAAGCGATGGCCAAAAGGGATCCCACCAAGAGGGCTGCATAGGCCAGAAGCATCACCGTTACATGCATCATCAGCCAGTTGGATTGCAAAGCCGGCACCAGTGGCTGGGCCTCCTGCATATCTGCCGGCAGGGCCAGGGCGGCAAAGGCCACAACGCCCGTCGCCAGCGGGGCGGTCGTCACCCCCACCCAACGGCTACGAGTCCAGTGGAGAGCCAGCAGATGCAAGGCGGTGATCCCCCAGGCCAAGAAAAACAAAGACTCGTACAAGTTACTCAAGGGGAAATAGCCGGCATCGATCCAGCGGGCCGTCAGCAGGGCGGCGATCGTCAAGTTCGCCCCGATCATCCCCGCCAAGCCCAGCTCCGACAGAAGCTGCACCTGGGGAAACGCTGCCCCGCCCCAATAAAACAGCATGGCCCCTAAGCAAACGGCAAAGGCCACGTTGTTGAGCAAAGCCTGCCACTGAGCTAGATCCAGGCCTGCAAGGGCCGTTATCGCCAACACAGCCATACCTGACCTCAGAAGTTCTCCTGACCTGGCTTGGGCCAGACCGCTGATCCCATTCTAGGGCGGGGGAGGGGATCTTCCCCAAAGGACACATGCTGGTAATGTGGGGATGGCTTATCTGCAGCTCGGCAGGATACCGAAAGTGTTGGGATGTGAGGCTCATGCAAAGACACGCGGGAAAGGCCAGAACCTGGAGATGGGGATGGTGGATGGCTCTGGTGGCGGCTCTTGTGCTGGTCGCTTGCGCTGGATCCCCGCTTGAACAGCCCCAGGAACAGCTACCTCAGCTCGAGCGGGTACCGGTGCCGCCGGAGATCGCCAAGCTGGATGCCTACTTGGAGCACTGCCGTCCGCGAGTACAGATCCTCAGCCCCCAACCCGGAGAGGTGTTGTCGGAGCGGCAAGTAACCGTTCGCTTTGCGGTGCAGGGGTACCCGCTCTTTAAAGATCCGCAACTGGGCCTTGGCCCCCATCTGCACGTGGTGCTGGACAACCGGCCCTACATCGCCCATTACGACGCCGATGCTCCCCTCGTTTTCGAAGATTTGGAGCCGGGATCCCATACCCTGCGGGTGTTTGCCGGCAAGCCCTGGCACGAGAGCTTTAAAAACTCCGAGGCCTACGCCCAGGTCAGCTTCCACGTGCTCGCCTCCACACCGGAATATGTGCCGCAACCGCAGTTGCCCCTGCTCACCTACAACCAGCCCAGCGGCAGCTACGGTGCCGAGCCGATCTTGGTGGATTTTTGGCTGGCCAACGCCCCGGTGCGCGAAAGTTTGCTGACCGACCTGCCGCGGGATTGGCGCATCCGCTACACCCTCAACGGCCAGTCCGGCCTGCTGGATCGCTGGGAGTCTTTTTACTTGAAGGGCTTGAGGCCCGGTCGCAACGTGATGGTGGTGGAGCTGGTGGACAGCAAAGGGGATCCCATCCGCAATGTGTTCAACAGCGCTGCCCGCGAGATCACCTACACCCCCGGGGGCCAAGACACGCTCTCCAAGCTGATCCGCGGCGAGCTGAAAGCGGAAGAGGCCCTGGCCATTGTGCAGCCTCAGCCCACGCCGACCCCAACACCCACCCCGACGCTGACACCCACCCCGACGCCGACACCCACCCCGACGCCGACGCCCACCCCGACGCCGACGCCCACCCCGACGCCGACGCCCGCGCCGCCTCGCCAGCCTCGCTTTCAGCTGGACCGTTCCCGTCCCACCGCAGAAGGGATCCCGGCTGTTCCCGCGCCACCGCCCGTAGGGCTCACTCCTGAACCTGAACCCAGCCCAGAGCCCTCTCCGCAGCCTGTCCCCACTTCAACTCCCCAGCCTGTGGCTACACCTTTGCCGCGCGTCACCCCCATCCCCTTCCAGGAGCGGCGAGTGCGACAGCAGGGGTTGCGGCTTTTCCCGCCTGGGCTCCATAGCCCCTACTCGACGGATAACCTGTAGTACGATGGCGGCTCGAAGACTTGACTCTATGGGTAGTGTCTGAGATCCAAAATTTATCTTGATTTACTCTAAACTTGGGGCAGCCAAGACGATGGCTTTTCCTTGGGATCTGCCTTGGCTGGTTTGGGGTTGAGGCTCATTGACAACTCTCTCTGAAATCAGCCTCAAAAGGTTTCAGAAATGGATTAGCAGGCTGTTTGATACCTTGCCGGGCCAGCCTCTCCGATAGATTTCTACAGACAAAATAGGCATCTGTAGCGATGTAGAGTGTATCAAAAAACATGTTTCTTATCTCAGTACAATCTGGTTAACGATTGAGAGAGCATGACCGATCTTGCTTGCTTTTTTCTGTCCTATTGATTTAAGTTTTGAGTAACGGAATCGCCTTATTTTAGTAACATCTACCCGTAAATCGGCGAGCTGACAGAGGCCGGAACTGAGGAACCGCTGGCGGTAGCTCAAGGACAAGACTCAATAAATTTAGTGAATCAAATAGCCGCTGAAAGTCTGGATTTTAGGTTGCCAAAACCTTTACGGAAAGGCTTTTCTACTGGTATGAATAAAGTGCTGTTTGCAGCAAGGTCGGCTTCGTACTGTGGGAAGCAAGCTTGATGCGACAGCAGAAGCGAAGATTCTGACAGGGCATCAACTTATGGTGTGGGGTTTGATATGGCGGAGAATCTTGAGCTGCAAGACGCAGTGGGGCGTTTTTTAAAAATCATTGGGCGCTACTCGTTGCTCACCGCTGAGGAAGAACTGCATCTGGCCCACCAAGTGCAGCGGATGATGGCCCTTCTGGAGCAGCGGCGGCAGCACGAGTCGCTGGAGGATTGGAGCCGACGGCTGGGGATCCCTTTAGAGGAGCTGCAGCAGATCCTGCGGCAGGGGGAAGCGGCCAAAAAGCGCATGGTGGAATGCAACCTGCGCCTGGTGGTGTCGATTGCCAAGCGCTACCGCAACCGCGGCTTGCCGTTCCTGGATCTGATTCAAGAGGGCACCATTGGCCTCACCCGCGCCGTGGAAAAATTTGATCCCACGCGGGGGTACAAGTTCTCCACCTACGCCACCTGGTGGATCCGGCAGAGCGTGAACCGCGGCATCCAAAACAAAGGGCGCCTGATCCGGCTGCCCGCCCACATGTACGAGAAGGTCTCCCAGGTGAAGCGGCGCTACCGCGAGCTGTCCGCTGAGAAGGGATCCCGGCCTGCCGCAGAGGAAGTTTTCGATTCGCTGGATATTGGCGACAACTACCGCGAACTGATCACCCGCCACATGGCCGAGATCCGATCCCTTAATGTAGGGGTAGGCGACGAGGACGGCACCGAGCTGCAGCACTTTATCCCTGACGAGGACAACGATCCCATCGAACATCTGAATCGGGTTGCCCATTGCGAGGAAGTGCGCGCCCTGGTGAGCCAACTGAGCGAACGCGAGCAGCAGGTAATTGTGGCCCGCTATGGGCTGGATGGGTCGAAGGGCCTGACGTTGCGGGAGATTGGGGAGCACATCGGTCTTTCGCGGGAGCGAGTCCGGCAAATTGAGCGGCGGGCCCTGCGGAAATTGCGGCGGCTACAGCAGGAATACTCCACCCCCAAGGCCGGCAGACAGCTCAACTCCCCAAGCTAACTGGAGCCTGCCCTCTGTAGAACGGCTTCTTCACCACTTCAGCAGGACGGCGCTGGCCCCGAATCTCAATCTCTAGCTGGGATCCCACCTTAGCCCAAGTTGAATCCACATATCCCAGGCCGATGCCATAGCCCAAAGTGGGAGAATGGGTGCCGCTGGTTACCCGGCCGATCGGCTCAGGGGAGTTGGGAGCGTAGATGGCATAGCCGCGGCGGGGAATGGCTCGCTCCAACAGCCGAAACCCCACCAGACGGCGCGGGATCCCTTGCTGGCGTTGGCTTTCGAGGGCAGGCTTGCCGATGTAGTCCCCTGGATTGCTGACCAACCAGCCCAGGTCGGCTTCCAGGGGGGTGGTGCTCTCATCTATGTCTTGCCCGTAGAGACAGAAAGCGGCCTCCAGGCGCAGCGTATCGCGGCAGCCCAGTCCACAAGGCTGTACCCCCGCCTGCACCAGTTGCTCCCAGAGCCAAAGCCCGTCGGCAGGGCCGAGCAGGAGCTCAAAGCCATCCTCTCCGGTGTAGCCGGTGCGGGCCACAAAGACCCCTGCCCCTGAGGATCTCTCTTTTCGAGTCGCAAACTGCCCGTGTTGAAACCGGCGCAAAGCCCTCAGGGATCCCGCCAAAAAAGGCTGCAAAACCTCTTCGGCTGCCGGCCCCTGCACCGCCAGCAACACCTGAGACTCGGTGTGATCTTGAAGTTCCAGGCCGGGGATCCCCTGCTGATGGAGCCACTCCCAGTCCTTTTGGCGGGTGGCCGCGTTGACGATCAGGCTCCAGTGCTCCAGCTCGCCTTCTGGTGGGTGCCGGTAGAAGATGACATCGTCCACAATGCCCCCTAGGGGGTTTAGCAAAACCGTGTAGCGAGCGGATCCCACCGCCACAGCGCCCAGATCGCTGGGCACCAGACGGCTGAGGTGGGATCCCAGCTCCGGCCCCCAGAGGTCGAACTTGCCCATGTGGGAGATGTCGAAGACGCCTGCCCGCTCCCGCACCGCCCGATGCTCGGCCACCACCCCCTGATACTGCAGCGGCATTTCCCAGCCGGCAAAGGAGACAAACCGCGCCCCCAAGGCTTGGTGCAGGGGAAACAGGGGGGTGCGTTGCAGGGGAGTTGAGCTCATCCACGGATCTCTAGGAGTCAAGGACTAGAATAAACGCAACGTCGCCCATTTCTTGGAGCTCGTCCCATGCGTCTTCTCCACACCATGATCCGCGTTGGCAACCTAGAGCGCTCCTTGCAGTTCTACTGTGACGTTCTGGGGATGCACTTGCTCCGCAAAAAAGACTACCCCAGCGGGGAGTTCACGCTGGCCTACGTGGGCTATGGCGACGAATCGGAAACGGCGGTGCTCGAGCTAACCTACAACTGGGGTACCGACCACTACGAGCTGGGCAACGGCTACGGCCACATCGCCATCGGCGTCGAGGATATCTACAGCACCTGTGAGGCTATCAAAGCCCGCGGCGGCAAAGTGGTGCGCGAGCCCGGGCCCATGAAACACGGCAGCACCGTGATCGCCTTTGTCGAGGATCCCGATGGCTACAAAATCGAGCTGATCCAGATGGGATCCCTGCAGGAGCAGGGTGCCGCCCCCGAAAGAACAGCTGCCGCCTCTGCCTAAACTTGCCAGAAGCGGATCCCCCACCTAGTTGGCGGATCCCCCCACCGTCAACTGGCCCAAGACGTTGATGTCGAAGGTGAAGTTGATCGTCACCGAGTTGCCTTCATAGGCCTCAGGCAGGGGCAAAAAGGGCGCCGCCCGCTGAATTGCTGTCAGCGCTGCGTCGTCGGTTTGTTGGCTGCCGGAAGTGCGGGCCAGGCGAATGCTCTGCAGCTCGCCCCCCCGGCCCACTGTAAAGATCACCACTGTGCGGCGGGAGGTGCCGGTCTGGCCAGGGATCCAATTCTGCTCCACTTTGCGTTGCAGAGCTGCCAGCCAAGGGCCCCAGTCCACATTGGCCCGCGCCGCCACGCTGGGGGGGTTGGGAGCCGATTGGGTGGGGTTGGCCAAGCCGCTGGCTCCTCTGCCCTGGATCCCGGCCCCATCACTGGGAGCGGAAGCGCTGAGGGGCGGCCCCAACTGGGAAGCATCGGAGGGCCGCTCGGCAGGGAGAACCTCCGTCGGCGGTTGGGGAGCAGGCGCAACAGGCTGCAATTGGCTGGGATCCGAGTCCCGCTCCCTGGGCTGCACGGGTAGAGGCTCGGCAGTGGGGGGGCGGGTGGGAGCCGGCGGAGCAGGGGGAGCAGCCGCCACCGGTGGCGGAGTCTGGGTGGGAGTGGGTCGGGGAGCTGGGGTGGGCGGAGGCGGCGCTGCAGTCGGCGTTGCAGTGGGCCGAGGAGGAGCCGGAGGCGCAGTTGGCGTAGGGGGTGGGGTAGATCGAGGAGTGGCCAGAGCAACTTCCGCCGGAGCAGGGGGTGGAACAGGGGCAGGCGGCTGCGGTTGCGGCGGCTGGGGTTGCGGCGGAGGAGGTGGGGGAGCCTTCTGGCGAGGAGCAGCCTGGGATTGGGGTGGACTGCCCTGAGAAGGGGGGGCTTCCGCCCGCTCGCCCCCATCGCGGGAATCCACTTCCGAAACCAGCTCTGCTTCTTCCGGCGGCTTGAGATCTTCTGGCTCTAGCAGGATAAACTCAATGGCCTCTTGTTCTTGCTGGCGAAGTGGCCAAAATCGACTCCAGTAGAGCAAGGCCAGCAGCGCCAGCACGTGCAGCAGCAAGGACAGCGCCACCATCCAAAAAAAGTCGCGCGCCTCTTCCTCGCGGCGGCGCTGTTCAACCCAGATGCTGGTCATGACCAAGCTTGCCCCTTCTTACAAACCTCTCAACACACCGAGTTCTCTTGCTGCAGACTCGGCCAAAGGACTCCGTCTCGCTGACGCAAGAGTGCTCCGCACTGCTGGCGCAAGCAGATTACACGCTAGCTAGTGTTATAGCATCCGAGCGGTTGGGCTTCCTGCGCAAAGGCGTACAGTCGGCATTCCACCTGGCAGCAGCCGTTCTAAAATCGCCTACCTTAGATAAAGAGCAGGGATCCCGATTTGCAGGAGAGCCCATGGAACCCATCTGCTTTCATCTGGCCTTTCCGGTTGCCGATCTTGCCTTGGCCAAGGCCTACTACGGCGAGGGCTTGGGCTGCGAGGTCGGTCGAGAAACCCCTGCCGCCGTCATCTTGAACCTGTATGGCCATCAACTGGTGGCCCACCTCACCCAGGAAAAGCTGACGCCCCAGCGGGGCATCTACCCCCGCCACTTTGGCCTGATCTTCCCTGCCCAGGCAGATTGGCAGGCGCTGGCCGAGCGGGCCCGCACGCGGGGATTGCTTTTCTATCAGGAGCCACGCTGGCGCTTTGTCGGCACCCCCCTGGAGCACGGCACCTTCTTTTTGCAGGATCCCTTCTACAACCTGCTGGAGTTTAAGTACTACCGCTACCCTGCCGCCATTTTTGGAGAGCGGGAATGGGCTTTGGTCGGGGATACTGCTTTCCATCCCTCAGGCCAACAGCTTCCGGATCGCTCTCCCAGCAGTGCGTAGCAAACGGGAGGAACACCTTGGCCACTCAACCCCTACACTCTAGCCCTGGGCGCGGCCCCATTTGGCAGATGGATTTCAACGCCGTCCCACTGCGGGATGGGCAGGGGCGGCGGGTTTGGGAGCTGCTGGTCTGCGATGCCAGCGGCCAGTTGCGCCAGGCCAAGTACTGCAGCAACCAAGAGGTCAATAGCACCTGGGTAGCCCAACAGTTGCGCGGCTATCTGGAGGCAGCCCCCCAGCCGCCTGCAGCCATTCGCGTCTTCCGAGCCCGCATGAGCTCCATCTTGCAGCGGGCCTGCAACGCCGCCGGGATCCCCATGCTGCCCAGCCGTCGGGTCTATGCCCTCAAGGCCTGGATGCGAGAGCGGGCAGAGCAGGTTTACCCCCAAGAAACCCAGTTCACCTACAGCCCTGAGCCCCCTGTAGAGCCGGAGCCGCCGGATCCCATCCCCCTGCCGGATAAGTTGCAGGGGGAGCGCTGGGCGTTCGTGACGCTGCGGGCCAGGGATCTGCGGGAAGCCGAGACCTGGCCAATGGAATTCGGCGAGCTGTTCCCGGTGAACTGGGAGGCCTGGGCGCCGGACACGATCATTCCCGGCTTGGTGATTGCCTCGCGGCGGGCTTTGCCCATAGCAGCTTGGCTGAGCGGTATGGAGCCTGCTTATTTGCATGTTGCCGAGGGACGGCTGCTGTTCGAGGCTGGCCTCAACGATTGCTATCTGTTTGCGCAATTAAAAGATGAAAAGCTGCGGGCGGAGGCAGAAGGCTTTGCCCAGCGACAACGCCAAGCCCAAGGGATCCATTTCCTTGCCATCCAGAGCGATTTCCGGGCCCAGTCCTTCGCCGGCTTTTGGCTGATGCAGTACCCTCTCTAGAACAGTTGTCGGCCTGTCTGCCCCGCCACTCGCTCCGCCCCAGTTGCCTGGGCAGCCCGCAAACCCTTGCGTGAATCCTCAGGCTAGCTATGTTTGCGAGGCAACACAAAAATGGTATCAACGCCTCTGCGAGCGCCTCGCCAAAACCCGCAAAGGCTGATTCTTTCGTTGACCCGCTCGATGCCTTGCGCCACAAGGCTTTCAGGCCTCTCACCCCCCCTCTTCGGGGCCCTTTTTTGCCACCTTCGACCGACCCCCTCGCAAATAGGCCTTGCATTCCTTGCCCTGCTTGGGTTTAATAGGGGTAGAGTTCCCCCTTCGGGGGGATCCCTAGAAATTGGAAAC
>NZ_AUMZ01000001.1:426036-460849 GCF_002760375.1 Synechococcus sp. 60AY4M2 | reverse complement strand
GTTCCCCCTTCGGGGGGATCCCTAGAAATTGGAAACAACCAACATGTAAAAGCGTTCGGCGTAGTTATTATGGATGTTCCCCCTTCGGGGGGATCCCTAGAAATTGGAAACATCCTTGTGTAGTTCGGGATCCCTAGAGCATTAGCAGTTCCCCCTTCGGGGGGATCCCTAGAAATTGGAGACGCCCAGGGAGTTTAAGAACTCCCGGGCTTGCTTTAGCCACGCGTCCTCAAGTTCCCCCTTCCGGGGGATCCCTAGATAGGGTGTAGGTTGGCCAAGTAAGCGGCTCCCCCTTCCTTGGGGGGAAACTAGCAGCGGGGATCCCCAGGTGTTGAACATGCGCTTTGCGTTTTGCCGATACCGGCGGCCTTTCCGCCAGCCCTTGCGCACGCGCTACGGCCTGTGGTCTATCCGCGAAGGGATCCTGGTTCGGCTGACGGACGCGGAGACGGGAGGTCAGGGCTATGGGGAGATTGCCCCCATCCCCTGGTTGGGCAGCGAGACCGTAGAGGAAGCGCTGGCATTTTGTCAGCAGTTGCCCCCTGAGCTGTCGGAAGCAGAGATCGAGAAGATCCCGGCAACCTTGCCCGCCACGCGCTTTGGGCTGGAATGCGCCTGGCTGGCCTGTCGGGATCCCGGCTGGCTGGCAAGGGATCTCTCCGGGCTTTCCTGGTGTGGGCTTTTTGGGAAAACCCCACCCTCAGGTTCCTACCCCGCCTACAAGGTCAAGGTGGGGGTGGAGCCTCTCGAGCAGGAGGTGAAAAAGCTAGAAAGCTGGCTGGAGCAGTTGCCCGCAGGATCCTGCTTGCGCCTGGATGCCAATGGGGGGCTGAGTCTGGAAGGGGCGCGGCGCTGGCTGGCCCTCTGTGACCGGATCAACCAAGAGTGGCCAGGCAAGATTGAGTTTTTCGAGCAGCCCTTGCCACCAGCGCAGCACGCCGATCTAAGCCGGCTGAGCTGGGAGTTTCAGACTCCCATTGCCTTGGATGAGTCCGTGGTTGGGCTGGAGCAGTTGCAAGCTGTCCACCAAGCCGGCTGGAAAGGGATCCTGGTGGTCAAGCCCTCCTTGGTTGGCTCCTGCCTTGCCCTTAGGGACTACCTCAGGCAACACCCTAGCCTAGATTTGGCCTTCTCCTCCGCCCTGGAAACGCCCATCGGCGCTTGGCATGGCCTAGTTTGGGCGGGATCCCTGCAGGCAAAAACAGCCCATCCCAGAGCCTTGGGATGGGGGGTGGGGGAGTTTTTCCAGGAAGGGGATCCCCTCACCCTGATCACGCTCTCAGCCCAGGAGCGGGCAGCCCTGATGCAGGCGGTGTGGGAGCGCCACAGCCAGCCCTAGACGGCGGCGGCTTGCTTGGCCCGTTCCTGCCGCAGGTAGGCCTGGATAAAGTGCATCAGCTCCTCCGGTTCGCCATTCATAAACGCCTCGACATTGTAGGTTTCGGCGTTGGTGCGGTGGTCTTTGATCAACTTGTAGGGATCGAAAGTGTAGGTGCGAATCCGACCCCCAAAGCCCTGGGTCACCATCTCACCCCGGATCTCGGCCAGCTTTTGCCGGCGCTTTTCTTCCTCAAGCTCGATCAGCTTCGCCTTCAGGATCTGGATGGCCCGCTCCTTGTTTTGCAGTTGGGAGCGCTCTTCGGTGCAGCGCACGGCAATGCCGGTGGGCTTGTGGATAACCCGCACCGCCGTTTCCACCTTGTTGACGTTTTGGCCCCCTGCCCCGCCGGAACGAGAAGTCTCGAACTCCAGATCCTCCATCCTCAGCTCGAACTCATTGTCCTCCTCCAGGATAGGCATGACCTCAACGCCGGCAAAGCTGGTCTGGCGCTTGCCGTTGGCGTTAAAGGGGCTGATGCGCTCCATGCGGTGGTTGCCCTTCTCGGCGGAAAGATACCCGTAGGCATAGGGGCCTTCAATCAGCAGGGTGGCCGACTTGATGCCGGCCTCTGCCCCTTGCGAGTATTCCGAAAGCGTGACCTTGTAGCCCTGGTTTTCCGCCCAGCGGGTGTACATCTTCAGGAGCATCTCCGCCCAGTCTTGGGCATCGGTTCCCCCCGCGCCAGCGGTGATGGTGAGGATGGCGCCGTTTTTGTCGTAGGGGCCCGAAAGCAGTTGCCGCAGCTCCCATTGGCCGAGCTCCCGCTCCACCGCCGCCAGGGATCCGGACACTTCGGCCAACAGCTCCGGGTCCGGGTCTTCTTGCAGCAGCTCCAAGGCGCTGGCAGCATCCTCTAGGCGATCCTTCCAGCGGTGGATTTGATCCCAGGAGGCCTTGAGGCTGTTGAGCTGTTGCAGGTGGCGGCGGGCCGCCTCGGCATCGTTCCAAAACTGCGGCTGCGCTGCTTCCTGCTCCAAAATGGCGATCTGCTGCTCCAGGTGGGGCAGGTCAAAGATAGTCCTGAGCACTGCTCAGGCGCGAGGTGAGCGATTCTAGGGTGCGTCTCAGATCGGCCAGTTCCATAGAGAGCATCAAGAGAGAGCATCAAGCTGCGCTTCGGCTCTCATCCTAGCCTGTAGGCTGGCAATTCAACCAAGGGATCCAGCTCTTTTGCAGGTTTGCTGCAACACTGTGAACCGCATTCCTGGCCAATTGGGTGATCCCGCGCCGGCTCTAGGACGCGACAGAGCGGCCTTGGGCGATGGCTTTTGCCGAAGGATCCCTGTCGGAGCACCTCAAGCCCGTAGCAGAATGGAAAATCTTGTTTCGGAGGCCGCTATGCTGAGGGTCTTTTCCTTGCTTTCCGGACTGGTTCTGGCTGGGGGGGTGGCTGCTTTGGCCATCACCAATCCCACCCCGGAAGAGTACGGAGCCTACGCAGGAGACCAATTGGCTGCCTATGCTACACGGGAATACTGCGCCCAGATCCCAGCTTTTTTGCCCACCCTCATTGAGGAATGTCACGCCCTTGTGCAACAGCTGCAACCAGAGCTGGTGGAGCTGTTTCTGCGCCAGACCCGCCGGCAAAACTTCATCCTCTTCAGCCTCTACAGCACCGATTTGTCGTTGCTTAACTTTGGCCCGCTGGGGATCTCCCTGCCCACCTACCACTTTGAAACCTTGGCCGTGGCAGGGCAATTCTATACCTATGAGATCCGCGAGGGCAAAACCACTCCCCAAAAGGGCTAAACCTGGGCCTGCTCCAACAGCGCTTGCAATTCCTCCAGGGCTGCCTGGGCCGACTGCGCCTGCTGGTAAAGGGATTGCACCATCTCGGCGCTGGCCTGAGCCGATTGCAGGGTGGATTGGCTTTGGCGTTGGATGCGCTCTGCCAAGCCGCGGATGCGGTTGCTGGCTTCGGTGGTGCGCCCCGCCAATTTGCGGATCTCCTGGGCAATGGCACCAAAACCGCCGCCCCCACCCCTGCGGTTGGCCTCCACAGCCGCATTAAAGGAGAGCAGGCGAATATAGCCTGCCACCTCTACGATCAAGTCAACGATGGTGTTGATTTCTTTGAGCTCGCGGGAGAGCTCCCGGTTGCTGTCGGCAATGTCCTGAAATAGGCGGCGCACCGCCTCTACCCCGGCAAAGGTGGCGGCAAAGGTGGATTTGCCCTTTTCCGAGAGCACCGAGCTGATCTCGATGATGCGGGCGTTGAGGCGGGCCAGCTCTTCCGAGCGCTGCTGGGCTTGGCGCCGCTCCCGATCCAAAGCCAGGTTTTGGCTGAGGATCTCGGCTTTTTGCCGCTCCAGATCGCGGGCATACTGAAGGCTGCGGTTTTTTTCCTGCTCCAGCTCGGCCAAGAGCCGTTTCATCTCCTCCTGCTGTTCCCGCAGCCTCTGCTGCGTGGCCAAGTATACCTGGGACTGGGCCACCAACAGCACCGGCACATCCAAAAGGCGGTAGTCTTGCGGGCCAATTTGCACCACCACCGGGTCGTAGATGGTTTCTTGGGGCCGCTGGAAGGCCTGGCTGGCCGCTTGCAACACATCGCAGTCGCCGGACAGAAGGAGAAAACCCCGGCCATGGAACTCCACCATCGAGCTGATGGGCCGCTTCAAAAACACGTCTAGGCCGTAGGGCTTGCTCAGCATCCACTCCAAAATGGCGCGCCGGGTCAGCATCCCCTGCACTTGTGACCGCTCATCCAACACGATCACCCCCGAAAGGCTGCTGTCATCCTCTAGGCGGCGCACCACGTTCTCGCAAGGGGTGGACTCGCTCACCTGAAAGTCCACCAGGGCCAGATCGCGCAGCTTGGTGTGGATCGAGAGGGTGGGAGTGGGCGGATTGGTCAGGGTAGCCATCACAGGGATCCTCGGCGCAGCTTGGGTCGAGACAGGTAGCCAGTAGATGTGCTATGTATTGGGAAACACACAAAAGTGGCTCTGGTCGGCTTGCCAGGAGACTACTGCCGACTGCATTTAGTTTGCCTTGGGATCTCGTTCCCTGGCTACGGTCGCAGGCTGGGGATCGGTTGAAAAAAAAGACAAAGGCGGGTTTTTCCCGTTGCCGAGTGGGGATCCCGGCAAGAGGGGATACTCCAAATCCGCGATTTGGCCGGCTCTGAGCTCAGCGAGGCTCTTGGTAGCGGTGGTAGATCTCTAGAATTTCGCCGCGGCCACGGGTAAAAGCGGCCACTACGTGGGGATCGAAGTGGCTACCGCTTTGGCTCTCCACAAAGCCAAAGATCTCGTCTAGGTTCCAAGCTTCTTTGTAGGGGCGGCGGCTGGCCAAAGCGTCGAAGACATCGGCCAAAGCCACGATCCGCCCTTCCAGCGGGATCTCTTCTCCCTTGAGGCCCCGCGGGTAGCCGCTGCCATCGAACTTCTCGTGGTGGGTGAGGGCAATGATGGCGCTTTTTTTCATCAGCTCCGAGTTGGATTGGCTGAGGATCTCGTAGCCAATCTCGGGGTGGCGGTTCATAATCAGGCGCTCTTCGGGGGTGAGGGGGCCTGGCTTTTGCAAGATGGCATCCGGGATCCCGATTTTGCCCACATCGTGCAGGGGGCTGGCGTAGAAAATCAGCTCCTGTTCATGGCTGGAGAGGCCCAACTCTTTGGCGAGAATGCGGGAATAATGGCTCATCCGCTTGAGGTGAAAGGCGGTGTCTTGATCCCGGTATTCGGCAGCCTGGGCCAGACAGAAAATCGTTTCCAGGTGAGCAGCTTTCAGCTCTTCCCGCAAGCGCACATTTTGATAGGCAACCGCCGCCTGGGAAGCCAGGGCTTCGGCCACTTGGACTTCCAGCTCAGAAAACGGCTGGCTCCAGTCAGCCACCTGGTCGGGCGCCAGGTCAGCAGGGCGATCCGGCCTGAGGCGGTTCAACAGTTGCAGGGCACCGAGGATGTTTCCTGAGGGATCCCGCAGCGGCACAGTGAGCAGGGAGCGGGTGCGATATCCGGTCTGCCGATCCACCTGGGGGTTAAAAGCGTAGGGCAGGTCGGGGGGCAGTTGATAAACGTCCGGCAGATTCAAGCTCTCCCCGGTGAGCACCACATAGCCCACAATGCTAGAAGGAGTAAGGGGCAGGCGCAGATCCTGCAGTTCCTCGTTGCGCTTGACTACAAAAAAGCGCAACTCCTCCCCTTCGCGGATGAACAGGCTGGCGCCATCGCAACCCGTCAGCTCGCGGGCTTGGGCAACAATCAGTTCCAGCAGGCGCCTTAAATCCGTTTCCGAAGAAAGGGCGATCCCCACTTGGATCAGCCGCTGACTCAAGCGCAAGGCAGCAACGGCCTCGAATTCAGCTTCGCCAAGACAGAGATCGAAGGCAGCAGGCCCATGGGACATAACCTGTCCTCCACCGGGTTACGAGTGTTCTCAGAAGCGTTCCCAATGGAGCGATGTCAGAGCTCTAGCAGGGATCCTGCCGCTGCTCCAAGTTGGGAGGCTGGGGGTCGCCAATCCAAAGTAACTCTGCTACCCTACTTTACCTGTGGAAGCGAGAGACGCTGTGACCCAGGTCAAGACCCAGCCGCCAGAGGAGGTTGCCCTCCAGCTCATCGTTGGCCTGGGCAATCCTGGCCCGCAGTATGCCAACACCCGGCACAACTGCGGCTTTATGGTGGTGGACCGGCTAGCGGAGCGCTGGCGGATCCCGTTGGCTTTGGAAAAGCGGTTCCAAGGTAGCTACGGAGAAGGTTTTGCCCTGGGGGGCAAGCGGCGCCTGCTCAAGCCGGAGACCTACATGAATCGCTCTGGCGAGGCGGTGCGGGCGGTGTTGGATTGGTACAAGTTGGATCCTGCCTCGGTTCTGGTGGTGTACGACGATATGGACTTGCCCCTGGGTCGCCTGCGGCTGCGGGGATCTGGCTCCGCCGGCGGACATAACGGCATGAAGTCTGTCATTGAGCACTTGGGCAGCGAAGCCTTCCCCCGCTTGCGCCTGGGCGTGGGCAAGCCCAAAGGCCACCAAGACAGGGTTGGGCATGTTTTGGGGAGCTTTGAACCCGCTGAGCAGGCAGTGCTGGACCGGGTTCTAAGGGCGGCAGTGGCAGCGGTGGAGTGTTGCTTGCAAGAAGGATTGAAGACGGCCATGAACCGCTTCAACCCTTTGGATTTCTCTGGGCCAGATCGGCAAGATCAGCCAGCTCCTCTCAACCCAGCCAAGACTGCGCCCGGAGAAAGCTGATGCCGGGATCCCGCCCCGCTGTCTGACTAAGCAAAGTCGCCTCATCAAGGACTGCGTCCGGCCCCGCGATCTTCCACCCGCGGCAATTCCTCAGAACCGCCTGGCCGCGTCAGGGAGTCGGCTTCCCCAGTGGCAGGAGAGGGCAAGGATCCCTCCAGGTTGCTACCGATCCCTCGCCAAGCCAGAGAACCGGAGGCTTCGGCGGCCTGAGCGCACAGCTTGGCGCGCAGCTCTGCCTCCTGCTTGGGCTTGAGATAAAGGTTCTCCAGCAGCACCGCCATACCGGCTACCCAGGGGGGCGCGATCACCGCCCCAACAATGCCCAACAACTGAGTGCCCCCCAGCACCGCCAGCAATTGATACAAGGGCTTCACCCGCACCGAGGATCCCACCAACAAGGGATCCAACACATAGGTTTCCAGGTTTTGCACGGCAACGTACAGGATCAGCACCCACAAAAAAGTCCAGCCCCCTTGGACGATGGCCACCACCAAAGCCGGCAGGGATCCCAAGACTGGGCCGATAAAGGGAATCAGATTGGTAAACCCGGCGATTACCCCCAGCGCCAGCGCAAACTCCGACAGGCCCAAAAAGCGGAGCGAGACGGCAATCATCACCCCCAAAATGGCCGAGACCAAGACCCGCCCCTGGATGTAGCCCCCCATACGTTGCGCCATCGGCTGCACCTGCTGGGCCAACCGCTCATTCCAGGGGTAGGGGAACAGCTCCACCAGGCCCTGCACCAGGTCAGAGCCGCTCACCAGCATATAACCGGAAATGAAGAGGGTCAGCACTACGGTCAACAGGCCGCCCAGCAGACCGCGGGTGAAATCGAAGGACTGCACCAGCAACTGTTGTCCTGAGCGAACTGCCCAGTTCATCAGCGACTGCGGATCCAGCAACTGGTTCAAGTAGTCCAGCGCCGCCGGATCCACCCCTGCCAGATCGGCAATCCAGGTGTCTGCTAACAGTTGGAGCCGCTCCAGGTAAGAGGGCAACCTTGCCAGCAGCCGCTGGGTCTGGGTCACCACCGTCGGACCCATGAGCAGAGCCAAGCCGGCAATCCCGGCAATGAAACTCAGATAAACCACCACCACCCCCAGCCAACGGGGGATCCGCATCCGCTCCGCCAGATCCACCAGGGGAGCCAGCGCCGCCGCCACCACCACCGCGATCATCACAGTTACCACCAGGTTGCGCAGTTGCCACAGCAACAGCAGCAGCATCCCTGTGGCCACTACCAGGGCTATGGAGGAGACGGAGAGGGTCAGCTGTCTTCGGCTCATCATCTGGCTGGGCTCTCTTCAAGGGGGGCGTTTCAGTCCCCCGGGGTAACAGACGGCTCTACCATCCTGGCCTGGCTTAGCCGAACTTGCCAAACGCCCCTTGCCCAAAGACGCCAAACCCGCAACCTCTCTACTCAATAGCCCAGACAAAGATCCGCAGCAGAAAACCAGCTAGCAGTGGAGTTACCGCAACAGTTCCATCCGTACTGCTTCTACATATTCCAGCAGCTCTGGGGATCCTCTGCCTGCAGCCTGCCACAGCGTCACAGCACGGCCCAGATCGGCAGCGGCACCGGCCCTATCCTCTCCCTGATAGGCGCGTGCCATGCCGCGGTGGTAGTAGCCCTCGGCTTGCTGCGGCTGCACCTCGATAGCTCGGCTGAAATCCTGAACGGCCAAGTTGAAGTCGCAAATGCTGGCCCACATCAGGCCGCGATGGACATAAGCATCGAAAAGATCGGCAGAGCTTTGGTTTTGCTTGGCCAGCTCGATGGCCAGGTGCGACACATCAAACGCCGATTCCAGATGTCCCTGTTCGGCCCAGATGCGAGAGCGCAACAAGTGGAGTTGGGGGTTGCGATAGGCAATGCGATCCAGAGGGGACAAAGTTGCCAAAGCCTGCTGCAGCTCCCCAAAATACTCGTGTTGTATTCTGGCCTTGAGCAAGTAAGCTTCAGGCAAATAGGGATCCAAAGCAATGGCAATGTCCAGATCCTGTAGCGCTCTGCGCATCAGGTGATCAACGACAGCCGCCTGCTCCGGCTCGGGCAAGGCCAGGGGATCGCTCTGCAACCGATCCCAGAAGTATTGAGCCCGCTGCAGATAGAGCTGCGCGTTCCCCGGCTCTTGTTCCAGAAACTGAGCTAGCCGCGCCAGATAGACGCGATCCAAGTGAAAACGCTCGCCAGCCTGGGTGGAAAGAGGGATCCCCCGCTGCGCCAGCAACTGATGCGCCTGAGAGCGCTGCTCAAGCTGCCGTACTTGGGCTTGCAGTTGGGCTTGTTGCCTGAGCAGGAGCTCAGGATCGGGTTCATCGGCAAATGCCGTCACTTGAACACTCTGCGCTGGCGCCGAGGCAACTTCAGGGACAGCGCCCCGTCCCTTGCGCAGGGAAGCCAACCAGCCGCATTCGCCGCTCAAACACAGCCAAGACAGCAAACCCAAAAGCGCCGATCCGGACAACAAAAGACTGGGCCTCAGCATGGATCCCACCCCACGAAACAGTACGGAAGTTGCCTCTAGGCTAGTTCGCCATCGCAGCGGTGTCCAGATTTCTTGGCTACACAGTCGTGCTCCAAAGCCTGAAGGTGTTAGGGGATTTTGTCGCTAGCCAGCTCCACCAAGAGGCGGTTCTTCGCCCGGCCCTCGTCGGCAGCCCGCTCCGACAGCCATAGGGCGGCGCCCTTCGAGAGCTTGAGACCAATAGGGCTGCCCCCAGCTCCCATCGCGCCATTGAATTGAACAAATCCAAGTGGACAGCAAGCTGAGCGTGAATGTACTCTCTTGACCTCAATTGAAATTGTCAATCTCGAATTCTTAGAGATCCAAGCCCGCTTGTTTAAAACCTAAGTGACGTGCCCTGTCCCACACCAAAAGAGTATGAATCCCAAGCCAAAAGCTCGTCCACAGCCAGTTATCCACCCAGATCTTGCCGAGAATAGGTAGGGTTAAACCCTCTGTCCCTCCCAAAACTAGGCCGGCCGCCAAGACCAGCCCTTCAAAAGCAAGAAAACCTAGGATGAGCATGGCTGGGATCCAAAGATAATTCCACAGCCATCGTCCGGCTCGGAGAGGGTGGGGCTGGAAGAAGAGAGGGCGGTAGCTGGCTAGCAGGGCTACTCCCACCGTGCCGATCCCCAAGACCACCCCCCAGGCAAAAGAGTCAGGCGTGCGGGGATAGTTGTGCCAGACATAGCCAAAGATTTGGTTGGCTAGCCAAATCATCGAGGCGCTAACCATTGCCCTTTGGCGAGTTAACGTAGTGCCCGCGATGATGCCAATGGTTACAAAAGGCAGCGTACAGGTATAGGCAATGTTGCTGAGGCAGCCAATGGTGGTAAATAGACTGGGCCAAAATCGGCCACAGGCCAAGTCTTGGGCAGCTCGTAGCCAAATGGCAACCGGGATCCAGGGGCGAGGTTTGGGGATGGACTGCACAAGGGATTGCAGACTGACCATAGGCTAATCTCCGGGAAAAAGGTGAGCTTTCAGGGGGCAGTTCTTTAGCAGATGCTCCTGGACAATTTGCCGCGCTACTGGAGGTGTAACCCGCTTGTACCAAGTGCGGTCGCCGGAGTAGAAAACCACAGGGCCTTCCTGACAGACTTCTAGGCATCCGGAAGTAATGACCCGAATATCTAAATTCGCTTCCTGCAGGGCAGATTGCAGGGCTTCCACAACCGGTTGATAGTTGCGGGAAGGATAGCAGCGGCTGGAGCGGCAAACCGCCAAGTAGGGCCGCTTGAGAGGGTTATCTTCGTAAGGGATCCGCTCTTTTCCCTCGACATAAATGGCTCGCAGGCGTTCATAGAGGGAGAGCTTCTGATAGTCGGCTTTGCCTTCGGGCAGGTAGTCTTCTCCTGGCTCTAAAAAGGGACTAGGCAAGAAGATCTGCAGCAGAGATTCCTCTGCCCCGTTCCAAAATTGAATTCCCCATTGGCGAGGCTGGCGCTGCGGATTGAGGCGGCGATAGAGGGCGGCGCGGCTCACCAATCTTTTGCGGCGCAGTTCTAGGGGGGTTCGGCCATAGGGGCCGCCTCGGTGCTCCTCTAGACACAGATGCAAATGCCAAGTTTCGGTGGCCACGGTCAAGTAGCCGTCGTAGAGCACACAGAGAGCAGGAGGACTGGTAAAGGCCGCTTCCAGCACTCCCCCCTCCGCCACACAGCCCACTTGGATCTCAGCCCAGTGCTCCTGGAAGAGCTCATAGAGGAGCGGCCCAAGACAGTCGATGTGAGCCGGGATCCCTTCGTAGAGGGTTATCCAGCCAGTGGGGGAAATCTCCTGCCAACTTTGGTTTAAGGGCGTAATCCAGGGACTGAAAGCGGCCATAGGTTGCTCCTATTGGACTGGTGGAATGCGGGCAATCACCCCCTTTTTAAGAGGGCGCTCTGCCCAGGGCAGGACGCCATCGGGCTTTGTCAAATACAGCTCCGCTGTTTGCAAGATTGGCTCCACGTCTTGGGGATCGAGATCTCCAAACACGTAGGTCATCTTTCCAGGGGCTGCCAGGGCAATCACGCAGGCATGGCTGCAGCCGCTCATACAGGCAACCGGCTTAAGCTGCAATTGAGGGTTGAGCACCTGCGATTGCAAGGCGGCTAGAAGCATTTCTCCTTTGCTAGTCCCTTCTTTTTGGCCGTTGACCCAGCGAGATCCGCAGGTGGTACAAACCCAAAGGTAATGTTTGGCCTCAGCTTGAGTCGAGATTCTGGTTGAGATCGTCATACAGTTGCTTCCAAACTAGAAGCACCCCACAAATGGTTAGCCAGAATTCAAAAACAACCTGAGATGTTGCTAAAATTGCCCCCGCAAGTTCACCCTCAACGTGCGACCAACGCCGGGATAGCCGGGGAAGACTTCATACTGCTCATCCAGCAGGTTGTCGATCCCCATCTCTAGGCTTAGGTCCTCAGTCAACGGGATCCCTCCTCGCCAAGCTACGGTGGTGTAGCCTGGTAGGGATTCCGTGTTGGTGTTGTTGGTAAAAAAGCTCCCAATGTGATGGACTAAAATTGAGCTGTACCAGCCTTGCTCGTGACGGTAGGTCAGGCCTAAGTTCAGGCTATCGGCTCCCACAAAGGCTAGCTGCTTGCCAACTGTAGCTGGGTCAAGGGCGGCGCGAATGATGGGATCATTGAGGGTGTAGTTGGCAAAAAGCGTCCAGTTTTCCCCTAGCCGCACATCTAAGGCTGCCTCCAGGCCGGTATATTCAACCAGCCCAATATTTTCATAGGTTCCTCGGCGCGGCCCAAGGCTGACAAAGGTGATGCCATCGCGGATGCGGTTGTGGGCAAAAGTCAAGCGCAGCAGGCCAAAATCTCCCAAGGCTTGATCTAAGCCAATGTCAAAGCTTTCCCCTCGCTCTGGGCGGAGATTGGGGTTGCCATCCACTTCAAAAAAGCCGCGCAGCCGGAAGAACAATTCCGAGATCAAGGGAGTGCGAAAGCTGCCGGCATAGCTGGCCCTCAAGGTGGTGCCTTCCGCCAAAGCCCAGCGGATCCCTAGAGCAGGCGAGGTAGCCGAGCCGCTGGCCAAACTGCTGAAGTCCTGGCGGATGCCGAAGTCGAGGTGGAAACGGGGATCTGGGCTGTAATCCAGGCGGGCAAACAGGGCTCCCTGGTTAACCGTATCGTCGTAGTTGACATTGGTAGAACCCCTGGCAAACGAAAAAGTTGTATTGCGGGCTGAGATGGAGCGATAATCTGCCCCCAGGACTCCTTCTAGGTTTTCGCCGGCTTTCCAAGCATACTGGAGCTGGGATCCCCAGCTATCGCGCAGGATGAGGTCGCGGGATCCCTGGCTTTGCGGGGCGCTGAAGCGGTAGTTGAGATCGTCCAAAAAGAGTCGAGCTTGCAGGGATCCTGTCTCCTGAGTCCACAGCCACCTGAGATCCAGCAGCAGGTCGTTGGTGGTTTGCTCGGCATCGGGAGAAGGAAAGTCTACGCTACCGGGCACGCGGAAGGTTTTGTTGAGGTAGAGGGCGTTGGCCGTTAGGACTTGGTCTTCGGCCAGTTGCCAGGTGAGCTTGGCCTGCAAGTTGTGGTACTCCACCGCTGAGTTTTCCCGCCTGCCCGACTTGCCCAGCCGTCGGATGGTAAAGGGAAAGTCGTTGTTGCTCTGCAGGCGACGGTAGCTGAGCACCCAGCCCAGCTCCTGCCCTTGGCCGCGGCTTTGGATCCCTTGCTCATTGAGGCCATAGCTGCCGACCGCCGCTTCCACCACTGTCTCCGTTTCTGGCTGGGGCTCCACCGTGACGATGTTGATGACGCCGCCAACAGCGTCTGAGCCGTACAGGGTAGAGCCGCCGCCGGGGGAGACTTCAATTCGCTCGACGACATCGGTGGTGATTTGCGAGAGGTCAAACCCCCCGAAAAAACCCAGATCGTTGAGGGGGCGGCCATCCAACAGCACCAGCACCTGGGCCGTTCGCGCCCCTCGCATGAACTGAGAGCTGAGAGCCCCCAACTGGGTGCCGGCTGTGCCATCGCTGAGGATGCCGGGCAGATAGCGCAGGGCTTCCTGCACGGTTCTTGCCCCTTGCTCGCGCATCTGCTGGCGGGTGATGACATAGACGGGGCGGGAAGACTCTCGCAAGAGGCCAGGACGGCGAAACGGGGTGGTGACGGGTTGATTCAAAATCTCGGCGCTGAGGCCGGTATCCAAGACTGCTTGCGCCCAGGCTGGGATCCCCAAAACCCAACTTCCCAGCCCAAGGCTGAGACCTAGAACTGTCTTTTTCATGTCAGCTCCTTGCTCCGTGCAACGCGGAAGGGCTCTGAGCTGAGCCCTGAGCTGAAGCCGCAGGCGGGCATCCTGACTGAGGGCTTTTGCCCATCACAGTTGCGGCACAGCGCCGGATTTGCACCGGACTTTCCCCATTGCTTGCCCTGGCTGATCCCCAGAGCAACCTAGCGGCACAGCTTTCTCCTTAGTCCTTCTGGAAAAAGCCGTGCTAGGCATCATATCTCTCCCGCCCTGGAGTTCCCATCCTGCTGGGGGGGATCGGCGCTAGGGTCTAATCGTGAGACGGAAAAGAGCCTCGTCGGCCATTTGAAGAACTTCTTGCCCCGCTGCCATGAGCCGTTCTGGGGGCAGCTCTCGGTACTTAGCAATAAACCCAGGCAAGACTTGAAACTCCACTCGCTTGCCAGTTTCTCGATGGATGACAACACTGCGCATTTTGTCCAGGGAGTCCACCTCCACCAGCTTTAAGTTCAGCTTGCCCAAGCTGGCTCCAGTGGCGGCGTGCAACCCATCCACGATGCAGGCAAAGGGAATCTGGAGCGGCGACTCGTGAATGACTTCCACCACAAAGCGACTTGGGGAGGTGGGGGGGAGGGGACTTGCCAAGCCCAGCTCCTTGAGAGCCCGCATCCCCATGCGATAACCCACCACCGCCCAGGGGCCAGCACCGCCGTGGATTTCGGTAACTCGCTGGGTGGCAGCCTCAAGGGCAGCCGGAGGATTGGCAGAGCTGCTGGGGTGGGCCAGGGCAGGGATCCCGACCGCTAGCTGAATGGCCATCCACAGCAGAGGAAGCTGCTGCGGCTTGAGAACCCATCGCTTGCGCATAGGCAGACAAGAACTAAACCCCAAGGCAGTATCCTAAGCCCTGCTCCTGGGTCTTGCCTATGCAGGGGGGGAGGTTATCTGAGCAAACGGAGAGCTAGACAACCACGTTGACCAGCTTCTTCGGCACCACGACGACCTTCTTCGGCGTCGCCCCTTGGAGATACTTCTGGGCCGCTTCCGACTGCAGAGCCAGCCGCTCCTGCTCCTCCGGCGTGACATCGGCAGGGGCTTCAAAGGAGCCGCGCAGCTTGCCGTTGACCTGCACCACAATCGTTACCGTATCGGCCACCAGCGCCGCCGGGTCGTAGCTGGGCCAAGACTGGCGATGCACCGAGTCGGTACCGCCCAGGGCCTGCCACAGCTCTTCGGCAATGTGGGGGGCAAAGGGCGCCAGGAGCAAGACCAGGGTGCGGATCCCTTCGGCGTAGACGGGCGAGTCCGGGATCCCCGCCTCGGCTAGGGCATTGCTCAGCTTCATCAGCTCGGCAATGGCAGTGTTGAACTGGTACTCCTCCAGATCCTCACTGACTTCCTTGATGGCCGTGTGGACGGCACGGCGCAGATCTCTTTCCGCCTTGGTCAGGGATCCCGCCTCGACCTTGGCCTGCAAGGACGCCGTCCCGCCACCGCGACTGACAAAGTCGTACACCTGTCGCCAGACGCGGTTGAGAAAGCGAAACTGCCCTTCCACGTCGGCATCGTCCCATTCCAAGTCCTTTTCCGGCGGCGCCTTGAAGAGGATGAACATGCGGGCCGTGTCTGCCCCGTAGTTGGCCAGCACCTCTTCCGGATCCACGCCGTTGCCCTTGGATTTGGACATCGTAGCGTAGATAACTTGCAGAGGCTCGCCGGTTTCGGGATCCCGCGGATCGTTGGGATCCTTAACCAGCGCTGTGGGGATCCAGCGATCCTTGCCGGACTTGTTGGGGTTGTAGTAGGTGCGCGCCTGCACCATCCCCTGGGTGAGCAGGCGGGAGAAGGGCTCATCGAAATTCAGCAACCCCAGATCCCGCAGCACTTTGGTGAAAAAGCGGGCGTAGAGCAGGTGCAAGATAGCGTGCTCGATGCCGCCCACGTACTGATCCACCGGCAGCCAGGCGTTGACCAGATCCTTGCGGAAGATCTCGCGGTCGTTGCGGGGATCGCTAAAGCGCAGGAAATACCACGAGGAGCAGATAAAGGTGTCCATCGTGTCCGTCTCGCGGCGGGCGTCGGCACCACAGGCGGGGCACTTCACCTTTACCCAGTCCTCCAACTGGGCCAAGGGGGATCCCCCTCGCCCCGTCAGCTCCACATCCTCGGGCAACAGCACCGGCAGATCCTCCTCCGGCACCGGCACAATGCCGCAGTGGGGGCAGTGGATGATGGGAATGGGGCAGCCCCAGTAGCGCTGTCGCGAGATGAGCCAATCCCGCAGGCGGTAGTTGACCTGCCGTTCTCCCAGCCCCTGCTCTTCTAGCCAGGCGATGGCCCTTTCTACACTTTGCCCCGGGCCTTTGCCCACCGGGATCCCGTCCAGGGGGCCGGAGTTGATCAACACCCCCTCCCCCGTCCAGGCCGCCTGCAGATCTTCAGCACTCGTCACCCCCCCTTGGGGCGGCTGCACCACCAGCTTGATGGGCAGGCCGAACTGGCGGGCAAACTCAAAGTCCCGCTGGTCGTGGGCGGGCACGGCCATGATGGCTCCTGTGCCATAGCCCATCAACACGTAGTCGGCAATCCAAATGGGGATGCGCTCTTGGTTGACGGGGTTGATGGCGTAGGATCCCGTCCAGACGCCCGTTTTTTCGCGGTCTTCGGCGCTGCGCTCGATCTCGCTGCGGGCAGCGGCCTCGGCCCGGTAGGCCTTGACGGCAACCTCTTGCTCAGGGGTGGTGAGCTTCTCCACCAAGGGATGCTCCGGCGCCAGCACCATGAAGGTGGCTCCCCAGAGGGTGTCAGGCCGGGTGGTGAACACCGGCAGCTCCTCCCCTGTTTCGGTTTTGAAGACAACCCTAGCCCCTACCGACTGGCCAATCCAGTTCTCCTGCATGGTGAGCACCCGCTCCGGCCAGCCGGAGAGCTTCTCCAGGTCAGCCAGCAGTTGGTCGGCATAGGCCGTGATCTTGAGAAACCACTGCTTGAGGAGGCGCTTTTCCACCAGAGCTCCCGATCTCCAGGAGCGCCCTTCCGCATCTACCTGCTCGTTGGCCAAGACGGTCTGGTCCACCGGATCCCAGTTCACCGGCGCCTCCTTCTGGTAGGCCAGGCCCGCTTTGAAAAACTGCAGGAAGAGCCACTGCGTCCACTTGTAGTAGTCGGGGGCGCAAGTGGTGATCTCCCGCTCCCAGTCGTAGGAAAGCCCCAGCCGCTGCAGTTGATCCCGCATTTGGGCAATGTTCTGGTAAGTCCACTTGGCCGGCGGGATCCCCCGATCGATGGCGGCGTTCTCTGCCGGCAAGCCAAAGGCATCCCACCCCATGGGGTGCAGCACCGCGTACCCCTGCATCCGCTTGTGGCGGGCAATCACATCCGTGATGGTGTAATTGCGCACATGCCCCATGTGCAGGCTGCCACTGGGGTAGGGGAACATCGACAGGGCATAAAACTTGCGGCTTTCCGCCGTCAGCTCCCGCGTGCGATCCAACCCGAGTTCACGCCAGTGGGCCTGCCACTTGCTTTCGATGGCCGGAGGATTGTAGCGCGCGTCCACAGTCTAGGGCTCCTGGGGAGAACAGCTCTCGGCTTCAGGTGGGCTAAGATACCAGCATTTTGGCATGTTTTGCGGATCCCCGGCGCCGACGGGATCCACCGGAAACCAGTTAACCCAAAGGGATCCCCTCAGTAGGTTTCCTCGTGCCACCTGTTGGCCTTCTTCAGCTCCTTCTGGAACTTGCTCCAGTCTTGACCGGCTTGCTCGGCAAGGGGGGCCATGACGCTGTTGATGCCGTCCTCCATTCCCTTGAGGCCGCAGATGTAAGTGTAGGTGTTGGGCTGCTGCAGCATCTCCCACAGCTCGGGGCCGTACTCGGCCATGCGGTTTTGCACGTACATCTTTTTGCCGTCGGGGGTTTGCTGTTCGCGGCTGATGGCGTAATCGACGCGGAAGCGATCCCCATACTGGGCTTTCCAGGCCTCTAGATCCCCGTGGTAGAGCAAGGTGGACGTGGTGGGCACCCCAAAAAACAGCCAGATCTTGCCCTGATAGTTGGGATCCTCTTCAAACAGGTGCTTGATGAAGGCGCGAAAAGGGGCGATGCCGGTGCCGGTGGCAATCAAAATCAGGTTGGCGTTCTCATCTTCCGGCAGCAAAAAAGTTTTCCCCGAGGGCCCGGTGATCATCACCTCGTCGCCGGGTTTGAGATCGGTGAGGAAGCCGGAGCAGACCCCTACCCCCGGCTGGCCAGTTTCCTTATCCACGTATTCGGCCCGCTTCACGCTCAAAGAAACCGTGCGCCCCTCGCCATCGTCGCCATAGCGGGTAGAGGCAATGGAGTAGAGGCGGGGCTTGTGGGGCTTGCCCTTGTCATCTACGCCAGGAGGAATAATGCCAACGCTTTGGCCCTCCAGGTAGCGGTAGTTGGGATCCGGCAGGCTGAGCACAATGTGCTTGGTCAGGCCGGGTGCCCCTTCCCCCACAAGGGAGTAGGTCTCTACACACTGGCCGATCAGGGGCGCGTTGGGACGGTACAGATTGACAACAACTTCTCGCTTTTGGGCGCTGGCAACCATAACGGCGATCTGCTCCTGGCAATGGGAGAAAACTCTCTAGCAAACACCTTAGCAGCCCGCCCGCCCGAAGGGAACTTGCCGGAGGGGAACACCCCAGGCCGATCCTGAGAAAGCCCGCCCGGAAAACTTCTCTTCTCCTCAGTCGTCGCCGGGAAACAGGCAGTTTTTGTTAAATTGTTCCTTGACGCCGCCCGCCTCTCTGGCCTCAAGCTCGGTTGTGGGGGAGCGTCTTGTGGTAATATGCAAGACCATAAAGAACAGTAACTTTTTTAGAGGCTTCCTCTCAGTTTTGCCCTGCCCATCCCCAAGGAGTTCCCATGGCAAGCAGTCCTGAACGTATTGTAATGATCGGTGTTGCCGGAGATTCTGGCTGTGGCAAGTCCACGTTCTTGCGGCGGTTGGGGGACTTGTTTGGCCGGGATCTCATTACCACCATTTGTCTGGACGACTACCACTCCTTGGATCGCTACCAGCGCAAAGAGAAGGGCATTACGGCGCTGGATCCCCGCGCCAACAACTTCGACCTCATGTACGAGCAGGCCAAGGCGCTCAAAAATGGCCAGAGCGTGATGAAGCCCATCTACAACCACGAGACAGGGCTCATTGACCCGCCGGAGCGGGTGGATCCCAGCCCCATCATCGTCTTGGAGGGCCTTCACCCCATGTACGACGAGCGGGTGCGGGAGCTGCTGGACTTCAAGGTCTATCTGGATCTGGCGCCGGAGATCAAGATTGCCTGGAAGGTGAAGCGGGACATGGCCGAGCGGGGCCACACCTATGAAGATGTGTTGCGCTCCATTGAGGCCCGCCGCCCCGATTTCGAGGCCTACGTCGATGTGCAGAAGCGCTATGCCGATGTAGTCATCGAGGTGCTGCCCACCAAGCTGCTGCCGGAGCTGGATCCGGAGCACAAGGTGCTGCGGGTGCGCCTGATCCAGCGGGAGGGGGTGAGGTATTTCGACCATGTTTACCTCTTCGACGAAGGCTCCACCATCGACTGGATCCCTTGTGGCAAAAAGCTGACCTGCTCCTACCCAGGCATTCGCCTGCACTACGGCCCTTCCACCTACTTCGACCAGCCGGTTTCGGTGTTGGAAATTGACGGCACCTTCGACAAGCTGGAAGAGGTTATCTACATCGAGAACCACCTGAGCAACCTGTCGACCCGTTACTACGGCGAGCTGACGGAGCTGCTGCGCAAGCACCCGGAATATCCTGGATCCCGCAATGGCTCTGGACTCATCCAGGTAATCGTGGGCCTGAAGCTGCGGGCCCTCTACGAGAAGATTCAGGCGGAAGCCAAAGAGCTGGCGGTTGCTTCCTAAGGTTTGGCCTCTGCGTGAAGGGGATCCCTTGACCTGGCTCGGGCAGTTGGGCAAGCGGCGATAGGTGGCGATCCATGCAAGGGTTCCAGTTGGAAATCTGGCCGGAGGGAACAGCCTTTTTCCGGCGGGCGGTCGAGATCTGGCAAGAGCAGGCCGCGGCGGCCATCCGTCAACGGGGCCGCTTTACGGTGGCCTTGGCAGGGGGAAACACGCCACGGAAGTTGTATGCTGCTTTAACCCAGGCGCCGGGGATCCCTTGGCAGCAAACCTGGCTGTTCTGGGGGGACGAGCGCTACGTTCCCCCGGATCACCCCGAGAGCAATTACGGCATGGTACGGCGGATCCTGCTGGATACGGTCGGGGTTCCCGCCTCCCAAGTCTTTCCCATGCCCACCCACTCAGGAGATCCCTTACGGGATGCGGCGGAGTACGAGGCGACCCTGCAGCAGATTTTCGGCACCGAATGCCCTGCCTTTGATCTGATCTGGCTGGGAGTGGGAGAAGACGGCCATACGGCTTCCTTGTTCCCCGGCACAGCCGCCCTGCAGGTGCAACACCGCTGGGTAACCGTGGGGCAGAAAGGAGAGGAGCCGCGCCTGACTCTGACCTACCCTGTCTTGAACAGGGCGGCTCAGGTGGTGGTTTTGGTAACGGGGGCCAGCAAAGCCGCGATCGTCAAGGAGGCGCTGACAACGGAGGCCCACCTGCCCTGCCAGCGCCTCAACCCCCAAGGACGGCTGCTATGGCTGCTGGATGCGGCGGCAGCGGCTGAACTGCCCCTGCCCGCGGTGGCCTTGCTCGGCTAGTCCGGCCAATTGCTGCCGAAAAAGCGCTGGCTGAAGATGGCGATTTGACCTGGATCACCGCTGCATCCCTTCCCTTCGAATTTGATGGGGGTAGTTGAGTTTGGAGCGCTGCCCCATGTCCATTCGACTCATTGTCGAATCGGTTCTCCAGAGCACCTACCTCAGCCGCCGCCAAGAATCCCAAATCTGCCATTTCCTCCAGGAGCGGCTTTACGACGAATTGGATCTGGAGGCAATTGATCGGCTGATCTTGGCTTTGCTGAAGGGGCAAGTCCAGCTCGAGTGAGAGGAAAGCTGCGCCGCTTCGCCAAATCCTCAGGCCAGAGCCTAGCCCAGCCTCCTGTGGCAGTCTGGTCGCTTGAGCAGCGGACGGCTACAGGAGTTCCAGCAGGAGAGCTTTCCGGCAGGCTCCCTCAGATGCTTTGGCTGCCTCCCCAGCTCGGACGACGCCCTTGCCAACCGCCGCTCCTCGAAGGTAGGGTGACGCCTTCACCGAGTGACATACTCTCGTCTCTCACCCTAAAGCGCTCCGCGCCGCTGACGCGAACGGGGAGCTACTGCGAGAACCTTCTGCGTCCGGCTGTGCCGTGCCGTTAGGCATGCAGCCGCGGAATGCTCTAGCGCGGGGCTATACCAGATTCCGGCAATGCCGTCTTGTATAGCCAATCTGATTCTACGATATTTTTGCGGGGGTGGCTGTATCCCGACCCTGACTGCCCCCCAGTAGGGGGGTAAAAGTCGGGGCTTATCCACCTCCGCACCCCCAGAAGCTAAAACCTCCGTCCTGCTGACCCGACACCCAGGCCACAAGCAAACCTCCAAGGCACCGTCAATGCGCCCCTGCACACTTGCCCAAGGCAAAGCCCCACCTATATTTGATCGCCAATTTTGGGTAACTGTAGCACAGACGAGCGACTAAGACTTGCGACAAAACCTGTCTGTTGACCGTCCTGGGGCAAGCCTGTGCAAGTTCAAAGCGGTTGCGGCCCCGTTGCAACGGGATCCAAACCCTCTTGGCCTTTGAGCTGCGGGTGGATCCGCCGCCGGCAGGCCAATCGGAGCTGGTGGATCTGGATGGCAACGCGGCGGTTCAGCTCTAGTTTGGGGATCCCACCGAACATCTGCGCGTCCAAACTCAGGCCACGGTGCTCACCCTGCGGGAGAATCCCTTTGACTATCTGCTCTGCGATTGGGCTACCCATCTTCCGATTGACTATCCCAGCACGCTGGCAGCTCAATTGCAGCCTTATCGGACGGCGCAGGCGGATGCTGGCATCCAAAGCCTGGCCTGGGAGCTGTGGGATCAGGTGCAGGGGGAGACGACGGCTTTTTTGCCGGCGCTCAACCAACGCATCTACTCCGAGTGCCGTCACATCCTGCGGGAAAAGGGGGATCCCTCGCCCGCCGGCTTGACCTGGCAGCGCAAAACCGGCTCCTGCCGTGACCTGACGCTGGTGTTGATGGAGGCCTGTCGGGCAGTAGGTCTGGCGGCAGGATTTGTCAGCAGCTACCAGGTCGGCCCGCCGTTGCAAGAGAACCTGGAACTCCAGGGCACAACCGGCAAAGAGCCCGCAGAGCCTGTCCGCCGCCACCTGCACGCCTGGGCAGAGGTGTATCTGCCGGGGGCCGGTTGGCGGGGGTTCGATCCCACCCAAGGGCTGGCCGTGGCCGATGGCCATGTGGCTTTGGCGGCCAGTGCCTACCCCAAAGATGCCGGCCCCATCTACGGCCACTGGCTGGGCAGAGGCGTTCACAGCAAGATGGACTACACCATTCACATCGAGGCGGAATCCGCCCTGCAGAGCCAAGCCCAACTGAGCCCCATATCCTAGCGGGATCCTTTGAGAACCCTGTCAGCGTCTCTCCTGCCGTGATATTCTGCTAGCTTCTAGTTCTAACCGAGCCCTCTCTTGAAAACCATGGACGAACTCAACACCCTGATCCAGGATCTGCAAGCTGCCTTTGGCGACAGCAGCAAGCCCGTGCTCTCGATATATGCCGACACCAACCCTGCCCGTCCCGAAAATGCGGGTCGCGCCTGGGTGGGGCGCATCAAGAATACCCTCAAGGAGCTGCTGGAGAGTGGGGAGAGCAAGCCCGATAACTCCCTCTGCGAGCAAGTCCTTGCTCTAGTGGAGCAGGAGCGCCCTTCAGCCCGCACCCTGGTTCTTTTTGCCAGCCGCAATCCCGCCGGCAAGCCAGTGCTGCGCCGAATCGACCTGCAGGTGGAGCTGCCGGTGGTGGATCTGGCCCATGGGCGGGTGGAGGCCCGCTGGGGGGAACCTTACCTCACGCCCCTTTTCTTTGCCTTTGATGAATACGAGCGGGGTGGGGTGTTGCACCTGTCTGGCAGCAGGTGGCGCTTCTACGAGCTCTTTTTGGGAGAACTGCGAGAGGACACGGAAATCTTTGCCAACATCAGCGCCGAGGAATGGCAGGAACTGCAGGAGCTGGCCGGCCGCATTGAAAATGCCGTTGCCGAACGTCGCGCCCGCAGCGGTGGCACCTTCGACAAGCTTTCCCCCAAGGAGCGGGAGGCGGCCAAGGTCAGCCTCTGGATGCACAAGCTCTACCTGCGCCTGGCTTCCGCCCTGGATAAGGCAGTGGATCGCCTGGGCATTGAGCGGCTGGTGCTCATGGGCGAAGCCTGGCAGGTGTCCCACTTTGAGGGCTATCTCAACCGCGGCCTACGCAACCGCATCGTCGCGCGGGTGGGGCACCCCGCCAACCTTCACACACCGACGCCGCAAGACATCCTCGAACGGGTGCTGCCCGTCCTGGAGGCCGCTGAGCGCCGAGGAGAGCTGGCTTTGTTGGAGCGGATTCGAGAGCAGCCCGGCGCTTGGGGCTTGGATGCGGTGCTGGACGCCCTCCAGCTAGGCCGGGTGGAAATCCTTGTCCTGCCCTGGAGGCTAGAGGCCACCATCTGGCGCTGCCCAGACGGCTTTGTGGGAGGAACCCCAGAGATGGCCCAGCTCCTTTGCCCAGAGCCACAGCCGGCACCCCTGCGGGATCTGGTGTGGGTGCTAGGCCGCGATTTTGGCGCTAAACTGGAGTTCGTTCGCGGCGAAGCTGAAGAGCGCTTGCTCCACGAGTTTCAAGGAGCAGCCGCGCTGTTGCGCTGGTAGAGGCCGCTCCAACCGGGTCGAGCAGCTCTCTGGCTGGATCCTGAAGCCGCAGTGTAGGCTAACATAGCCTAGCCCACCTCTGAAAAGTTTTCTGAGGGATCCCGTTGACCCAGTCTATTGATCTTCCCACCAGCGTTGATACGTTTTTGCAAGAGCTGGCTGCGATTCAGCAAGTGGGGCCAAAGCGGATAGCCATTCTGGGCAGTCGCCATGTGCCCATCACCCACCAGTACCTCATCGAAACCCTCAGCTACGCTTTGGCCCTTACCGGCAACCGCATTCTCACTTCCGGGGCTATTGGTACCAACCTGGCTGTAATTCGTGGAGCCATGCGGGCGGACATGAAATCCCTGACGGTGATCCTGCCCCAAAGCCTGGAGCGACAGCCGGCAGAGTCGCGGGCCAGCCTGGAGCAGGTGCTGCATCTGGTGGAGCACCCCGAAAATGACCACCTGCCCCTGGCGGAGGCCAGCCGCCTGTGCAACCTAGAGATCGTCAGCAAGTGCCAGCAGTTGATCTGCTTTGTTTTCCACGACAGCGTCACGCTTTTGGAGGCCTGCAGGCACGCTGAGGAGCAACACAAGGTGGTTACGCTCTTCTATTTTGACTGATTGGACTGCAGCTCACTGCTCTCAACCTTTTGCCCCGAGGGTAGCAGTGTAGAAGGCCCCGATAGCTCAACATAGACTGCAGCGCATTCCCGACGTTGGGCGAATGGAATAGGATAAGGCTTTGTATTGAGGCAAATCGTTGGGCAGCCATGATGGGATCCCCGGCATGGAACCCGGAAATTTCTGCAGTCTCGCCGACCTCATCCTCTAATCCGCGGGGATCCGAAAGGGGTGTTTATTTTCGATTCGATGCCCAAGGGATCCATCTGCATTTGCCCGCCACCCTGGCTTGGGAAGAAGTCTGGGACGATTTGGTGTGGCAATTGCGCAGCCGCAAACCCTACTGGGCAGGAGTGGCCCCCCTGACCCTGTGGTGCCAAGAGCGAGAGCTGGACTTGCCCACCCTACAAACTCTGGCCGTCTTGTTGTCGCGGCATCGGTTGTCCTTGTGGCGCGTCCAAACCGGATCCCGAGGGACGGCGATCGCGGCGGCGACCCTAGGCTATTCTGTGGAACAATCTTCCCCCTTGGAGGCGATTCCCCCCGTCTCCCCGGATACTACTCCCCTCTACCTGCGGTCCACGGTGCGGTCGGGGATGTCGGTGCGCCACCGTGGCTCGGTTTTTCTGCTGGGGGATCTCAACCCCGGCGGCGAGATCATTGCCGGCGGCGACATTTGGGTCTGGGGACGGCTGCGAGGGCTGGTGCATGCTGGTGCTGAGGGGGATAGAGGCGCGGTGATCTTGGCCTTACAGTTGGAGCCAACTCAGTTGCGCATTGCCGATCAGGTGGCCCGTCCACCCGAGGGCGGATCCCCTCCCAACACGCCAGAGGTGGTTTACTTGCAGGAGGGTGTCATCTGCATTGCCAGCCTTCAGGATTTTCTGCGGAGGGGGGTATGAGCCGAGTTATCGTCGTCACCTCTGGGAAGGGGGGAGTGGGGAAAACCACCCTAACGGCCAATTTGGGCACTGCCTTGGCGCGCTTGGGTCGCTCGGTGGTGGTGGTGGATGCCGACTTTGGCCTGCGCAACCTGGACTTGTTGCTGGGGCTAGAGAATCGGGTGGTGTACACGGCTTTGGAGGTGATTGCGGGGGAATGCCGCCTTGAACAAGCATTGGTGAAGGACAAGCGCACCCCCAATTTGGCGTTGCTGCCGGCGGCCCAAACCCGCAACAAAACGGCAGTCGGCCCGGATCAGATGCGGCAGTTGATGGAAAAGCTTGCCAGCAGCCATGACTACGTGTTGATCGACTGCCCGGCGGGAATTGAACAAGGGTTTCGCAATGCCATTGCGGGGGCAACGGCAGCCCTGCTAGTAACTACGCCCGAAGTAGCAGCGGTGCGGGATGCAGACCGGGTGGTGGGCTTGTTGGAAGCGGCAGGGATTTCCTCTATCCAGCTAATCGTCAACCGCCTGCGCCCCGATATGGTAACCGCTGGCCAGATGATGGCAGTGGAAGATGTGGTGGAGGTGCTGGCCATCCCCTTGGTGGGTATCATTCCAGAAGACCGGGAGGTGATCGTCTCCACCAACAAAGGGGAGCCCCTAGTCCTCTCGGCCAACCCGACTCAGGCTGCCCAGGCCATCCAGCGCATTGCCCGACGGCTGGAAGGGGAGACGGTGGAATTTCCCAAGTTGGCCAGCTTGGGCGAGTCTTTCTGGGAAAAGGCCAAGCGGTTTTTCAGCCAAAAGGTGCTCTGAATCTCAACGGCTCTTGAGCTCCATCTCAACGGGATCATCCTCTTTGCCTGGAGTCTTTGCTTTCCCTGCTATGCACCTTCAATAAAGCCCATGCTTCTCGATTTCTTGGATCAGCTTTTTTCCCGCCACTCCGGCAACAGCCGCGAGCAAGCCAAGCAGCGCCTGAAACTGATCTTGGCCCACGACCGCGCCGACCTCACCCCGGCAGCCTTGGAAGCGATGCGCCTGGAGATTTTAGGGGTAGTATCTCGCTATGTGGAGCTGGATTCGGAGGGGATGCAGTTTCACTTGGCGGCAGAAGGGGGGACGACGGCCCTGATCGCCAACCTCCCCATTCGCCGTGTCAAGCCCCTGGCGGAGGCCCGCCTCAATTCCTGTGAAGGGGAGAACCCACAACAGGATCCCGGAGCGGCCCCATCCGAGGGCGGCCATTTGAGCTCGCCTTCTCCCTGAGCTACCCTAGACTCAGGGAGCAGTAATTCAAGGTGTTACATAGAGTGTTACATCCGCCTAGGCTGCGTCCGTTCGCCAAGATGCCTTCTCTTTGCTCCCACTTGTGTCTGTCCCGGCCGGGGGTGCCTTGTAGCTGTTTGCAGCCTGCTCATGGTAAACCGTCTGTGGCCCCAATGCTGACCAGGACAAAGTCGCCGGGACGGAGTTCGCGCTAAGGGAGGTTGAGCCTCGGCATGGAAAACTCCTTTGAGCTGACGATCCTGTTTACGCTGGCCTTGGTGGCCGGGATCGCGGCTCAAGTCCTGGCCAATTTTGTTAAAGTGCCCAGCATTGTTTTCCTGCTCCTGTTTGGGGTGCTGCTGGGGCCAGATGGCCTGGGCTGGGTTCGTCCCCAAATCATGGGATCTGGCCTGGAGGCGCTGGTGTCGTTGGCGGTGGCTCTGATCCTGTTTGAGGGGGGGCTGAACCTGCGGCTGCAACGCCTTAACCAGGTCTCCGACAGCTTGCGCAATCTGGTGTTGCTGGGATCCCTTTTGACCTTGGGAGGGGGAGCGCTGGCGGCCCACTATTTGGGGGAGTTTCCCTGGCCCCTGGCCTTTTTGTTTGGATCCCTGGTGGTGGTGACGGGGCCGACGGTGATTAACCCCATCCTGAAGCGGGTGCGGGTCGATTCCGCCGTCAGCACCCTGCTGGAGGGGGAAGGGGTGCTCATCGACCCCGTGGGGGCCATCTTGGCGGTGGTGGTGCTGCAGGTGGTGCTCTCCGGCCACCCCAGTTTCTTGCTGGCCCTAGAGCAGCTATCTAGCCGCTTGGCCATTGGGTCGGCGGTGGGGGCGCTGGGGGGCTGGCTGATGGGATCCTTCCTGCTCTGGTCGCGGCAGTTTTTGACGGAGGAGCTGCGCAACTCGGTGGTGCTGGCGGGGGCGCTGGGGGTGTTTGCCCTGGCCCAGTCGCTGCGCTCCGAGGCGGGTCTAATGGCGGTGGTGATGGCCGGGTTGGTGGTGCGGCAGAAGGCGGCCATTGCCGAGCGGAGCGTGCGCCAGTTTCACGGCCAGTTGGTGGTGATGGCCATCTCGGTGTTGTTTATTCTGCTGACTTCCACCCTCTCGCTCAAGGCGGTATTTGCGCTGGGGTGGGGAGCCTTGGCCACGGTGCTCTGCCTGATGCTGGTGGTGCGTCCTTTGAGCGTGTGGCTGTGTACCTGGCGCAGCGACCTGAATTGGCGGCAGAAGCTGTTTGTGGCCTGGCTGGCCCCCCGCGGCATCGTGGCGGCCTCGGTGGCTTCTTTGTTTGCCATTTTGCTCACCGAGCGGGGCATTACCGGGGGGGATGCCCTCAAGGCGCTGGTGTTTTTGACCATCTCGGTCACGGTGACGGTGCAGGGGCTGACCGCTGCCTGGGTGGCCCGCTGGCTGGGCTTGGATCAGGGGAGTTCTACGGTGATCATCGGCAACCATCCGCTGGTCGGCCAGTTGGCCCAGTTGCTGCGCTCCCTCAACCAGGCGGTGGAGGTGCTGCCGCTGCCGTCGGGATCCCGTCTGCGCGAGCGCACCGCCAATCTTCCCGCCGAGCTCAACGGCCACAAAGCCGGCCATACCTCAGGGACCCACCCCGCCAGCGGCAATGGCAGCTCCAAAGCCCTGCCGGTTCGCGTCAGCGGGACGGAGTCCTCAGAGGAACCTGGCCAGGTGCTGCCCGGATCTTTGCAGGAAGCCGTGCTGAGCGAGTCAGCCTTCTTGAAGGCCGATATCGACCATGCGGAAACTCTGTTGATCCTGACTTTGGATCCGCAGGTGAACTGGGCCATTGCCGAGCTGATGGTGAAGCTTTCGGTTTCTGCCGCCATCTGGACGGTGTTGCTGCCGGAGATGCCCATCTCGGAAGGGATCCGCACCCTGCCGATCCCTTTTTCCCAACTGCAGCGCTGGGCCAGCTACCTGGAGGCCAATCGGGCCGAGCTGCGCTCGATCACCCTGCCCACCCTGGCGGACCTGGGCCTGAAGCCCCCCCAATCCGCCGCGGCCTCGGCTCAGGAGTCGATCGCGGCAGCGCGCTCAGCGCTGCTCAACCCTTTTTCGGCCCAGATGGGGCTAGAGGATCCCACGTTGGAGCGGCTGCGGGATCAGTTCGCCTACCGCATCAAAGCCGATCTCTGCCTGCCTTTGTTGCTGGTGCGTCCGCAGCGTCTGGGAGGCTGGTTTGGGGAGAAGGGCAAGTCGTCCCAGGTCGGTCGGCTGTTCTACCTGCCGGAGCCGGGCATCTGGCGACGCGGAGATTGCATCTACTACCTGGAGCGCACGTCCAGCCCCGTAGAGGCCGTTGCTCCCTCTGCCAGAGAGTTGGATCCCCCAGAATGGGATCCACCCTCAGCCGAGCTACTGCCCCAGTATGTTGAGGGCGTCAAGCTCCACTTCGATCTCTAGGGGTCCCAGGGCAGCCAGCGGCCACTAGGAATGAGGGGACACCCCTGCACCTGCTCAGGCCGACCCAGATAAACCCAGGCAAAGGTGCCGCTCTCCAGTTGCACCCACTGCCGTTCGTATAGCCGCGGGTGGTCTTCCAGCTCATCTAGGCGGGGCAACAGGCCCAAGGGAATGCGGTAGCGCTCGCCGTAGAGCCGGTTGCGGCCAGGAACGGCCATCGGGTAGGGGCCGAGATCGTAGAGGTCGATGTGGTTGAGGCTGTCTGGGCCCAAAAACTCTGCCCCTTGCAGCAGGCTGTGGTACTGGCCGCCCCGCAGCAGGGATCCGTAGACGAAAACCACGGTGGAGGGTTCCATGTAAAGCTACGCAACTTTGACAACCGGGATCAGGGGGATTGGGCCCATTTTTGGCCGATGCGCGGCTCCGAGCCGGCCAGCAGGCGTTCGATGTTGCGGCGATGGGCAGCAATGACATAAACCCCCCCTGCCAAGGCAAACAGCAAATACGGCAGAGGCTGGCCCAGAGCCCACATCAAGAGCGGCGCCGCCACCGCCGCCAGCAGGGAGCTAAACGAGACGATGCGGGTGAGGGCGATCCCCAGCAGCCAGACACCGAAGGTAGCCAGGGCTACCGGCCAAGCCATGGCCAACAGGATCCCCAGGCTGGTGGCCACCGACTTGCCCCCCTTGAAGCCCAGCCAGCAGGAGCGGCTATGGCCGATCACCGCCCCCAGGGCCGCCACGACCACCCACCACGGCGAGCCCAGAGCTGATCCCAGCGCCACCGCTGCCGCTCCCTTGGCAGCGTCCACCAGCAACACCAGCAGCGCCGGCCCCTTGCCCACTGTCCGCAACACGTTGGTTGCCCCCGTTGAGCCGGATCCCGCTTGGCGGAGGTCGATCCCACCCCAGCAACGGCCCACCCAGTAGCCGGTGGGGATGGATCCCAGCAGGTAGCCTCCAAGGGCGGCAAGGAGGGCGGAAAGCCATGCAGGCATAGACACGTCTTGAACGCTCTCTCCTCACTTTGCCACAGGGCTTGGGTTGCCACTGCTGTCGAATCCGGCCAGGTTGACCTCCCAAGCAAGGCGCGGCTGCACAAATTGCAAAAGCTGTTGGCGAATCTGCTCCAGTTGCCGGATGGCCTGGCGGGATCCCTGCGCCCAGAACTGCTGCTGCAGATAGTCAATCAGCCACAGCTGCGCCGGCAAATCGAGAGCAGCCACTGCCCTAGCCACTTCCAGCGCCTGCCGCAGCGAGTGGGGCCAGCGTCTTAGGTCCTGCAGCAGTGACGGCGGAAGGCTTTGCAGGTGCTGCTGGGCGGCCAGCGCCCGTCCAGGGCTGCCTTGGGCTAGGGCAATTAGCTCAGAGCGAGGGATCCCGGGCAGCTCCGGGCAGCCCAAAGCTGTCAACACTTGCTCCATCTCTGCCGAGCTGAGGCGGCGAAACGGCACCATCTGGCAGCGGGACAGCAGCGTCGGTGGCAAAGGGTGGGGAGGGGGGGTAGGCGAGTGGTGGGAGGCGATAAGAACGATGTGGGCCGGCTCAGGCTCCTCCAGGGTTTTCAGCAGGGCATTGGCCGCACTTTCTGTCAGGGTTTCCGCTCCCTCCAGTACAACTAGCGAGCGGCGGGCGTGCATTGGCCTACGGGCACAGAAGCGAACCACTTCCTGCACCTGTTCCAGGCGAATTTGCGGCGGGGAGCGCCGCTGCAGAGCTTGTGCCTCCGGGGCGTCTGCTGCTATCAGGCGGCCCTGGTGGACATAGGTGGGGCTGACCCAGTGGAGATCGGGATGGGTGCCTGCGAGGAGCCAACGGCAGTTGGAGCACTGGCCGCAAGGGATCCCTGAGCTGGCCTCGCAGAAGAGGGCCTGGGCAAACCAGCGGGCCATCAGGCTCCGTCCCACCCCTTCTGGTCCCAAGAAACAGTAGCTTGAGGTCACCCGCCCCTTTTCCAAGGCCGCCACGAGCAGCCGCGCCGCCAGCTCCTGCCCGACGATGTGCTGGGGGGGCAGAACCGTGACTCCCTCAACCATCTCGGCAGCTCTGGGCTGAAGCATCGGCAAAGTTGCCTAGTCGCAGGCAAAGGTCGGCAAGAGAAATTGCCACAGCCCCTCCTCCACCAAGGGATCCCTCCCTATCTCTGCCCCAGCCTTGTTGTTAGCCGGTGGGATCCAGTCGCATTAAAACTTGGCCAAATTCCACCGGCTGGCCGTTGCTCACCAAAATCTCCCTCACCACGCCCGCCGTTTCAGCTTCTATCTCGTTCATCAGCTTCATGGCTTCGATAATGCAGAGAGTTTGGCCCTTGTTCACCCGTTGGCCAACCTGCACAAAATCCGTTTCTCCAGGGGCAGGAGCGCTGTAGAAGGTGCCCACCATCGGCGCCGTCACCTCCACCCAGTGGCTGGGGGCAGGCTTAGGAGCGCTCTCAGGAGGGGGAGCTTCTGCAGGGGAAGCAGGGGGGGGTTCTGGCGGCGGGGCAGCGGGCGGAGCAGCGGCAGCAGCAGCAAGGCCAGCCGGGATCCCTTTGCGCAGGGTGAGGCGGAAATCCTTGTACTCCAGGATTAGCTCGGTAACGTCGCTCTCCTGCAGAGCGGCCAGCAGAAGGCGAACTTCCTGCCAATTGACAACATCCAAGGGAAGATTACTCCTGATGCATCACCTGTCCACAACGGCAGCCCAGCGGCAAGAAGAGGGGGAGCCATCACTCGCGGCCTATATAGGTGTCGGTGCGAGTATCGACACGCACCCGTTCTCCCACCTTAATAAACAGAGGCACCTGGATCTCAGCGCCGGTCTCCAGCTTGGCGGGCTTGGTTCCCCCTGTTGCCGTATCTCCTCTCACGCCGGGGTCGGTTTCCACCACTTCCAAGACAACGGTGTTGGGCAGCTCCACATCGATCACCTGCCCCTTCCAGCGCAGGATGGCCACCTCCATGTTCTCTTTCAGGTATTTCACGGCAGAGCCGATTTGGGCAGCGCTGAGGGGAGCCTGTTCGTAGGTCTCCATGTCCATGAACACGAAATTGTCCCCTTCTGAATAGAGATACTGCATATTCACTTTTTCAATAGTGGCGGCGGGCAGCATCTCGCCGGCGCGGAAGGTTTTCTCCACAACGTTGCCGGTCTGCATATTTTTGAGCTTGGTGCGCACAAAGGCCGCGCCCTTGCCGGGTTTCACATGCAGAAACTCGATCACCTTGTAGGGAGCGCCATCAATTTCCACAGAGACGCCGGGGCGCAAGTCGTTGCTTGAGATCATGTCAGCACAGGGATCCGTTGCTCAGACTTCCCAATCTTACCCCGGCTGCGGGGCACTCCGATTCAGCTCTCTGAGATCAATGGGCGGCTGACGTCCGTAAAGAGGCAACACCGTCTGCCAGGAAGGGCGCAAGCCTGCTTGGAAGTCGGCGCGGGCCAGTTCCGCCAACGCCAGCACAGGCGCCGGATCCACCCAGTCGGCAGCATCGACGACCAGAGCCTGGGGCCACTGCCGCAGAACCTTCTGCCAAGCCGCTTCTTCCCAGATCTGATCCGCCACTTCGGCAACCCAATGTTCTGGCCCCAGCCGGTACACGCCACCATACTGCTCCCCTCGCTTGGCGTCCATCTGCACCGCCACCGTCAGCGGCTGAGGCGGGGATCCCTGCTCCTGCCACACCTGGCGGGCGAGAACCGCCAAAGTCGAGTAGCCGAACACCGGAATGCGCAACTGCTGGCCCAACAGCCGCGCCACACTTACCCCCAAACGGCTGCCGGTAAAACTCCCCGGCCCCAGAGCGACAGCGATCCCCGCCATCTGCGACCAGTCCTGGCCGGCCAAGAACTCCTTCAGGCAAGGGTGCAACTGCGCCGCCATCTCCCGATCCAGCCACCAACTCCGGCTGCGGCTCTCCCCCAGCTTCTCCTCCAGCGGCAACACGGCCAAGCCCAGAACAGGCGTGGTGGTGTGGATCCCTAAAATCCAGCGGGGAACTGACATGGCCTCTCTCAGGATCAAGCGAGGTAGTTGACAGAACTTAACGGATGATTTAAGGTTAGGTTGTCAATCTTCGCGCTTCCTCAGGGAAGTTTGCCATCATGACCACTGTTATCCAACGTCGCTCAACCAGCAACGTGTGGGAGCAGTTTTGCGAGTGGGTCACCTCCACCGACAACCGCCTCTACATCGGTTGGTTCGGGGTGCTGATGATCCCCACCCTGCTGACTGCCACCACCTGCTTCATCATTGCCTTCATTGGTGCTCCCCCGGTGGACATCGACGGGATTCGCGAGCCAGTTTCGGGTTCGTTGCTGTATGGCAACAACATCATCACCGGCGCGGTGGTGCCTTCTTCGGCTGCGATTGGCCTGCACTTTTACCCGATTTGGGAAGCCGCTTCTTTGGACGAGTGGCTGTACAACGGCGGCCCCTACCAGCTGATTGTGCTGCACTTTTTGATTGGGGTGTTCTGCTACATGGGCCGGGAGTGGGAGCTGAGCTACCGCTTGGGGATGCGTCCCTGGATTGCGGTGGCTTACTCGGCGCCGGTGGCGGCGGCGACGGCCGTGTTTTTGATTTACCCGATTGGGCAAGGCTCGTTTTCGGACGGGATGCCGCTGGGGATTTCGGGGACGTTCAACTTCATGTTGGTGTTCCAAGCGGAGCACAACATTTTGATGCACCCGTTCCACCAGCTGGGCGTGGCCGGCGTGTTTGGGGGTGCGCTGTTTAGTGCTATGCACGGGTCGTTGGTGACCTCGAGCCTGATTCGTGAGACTTCGGAGGAGGAGTCGCAGAACTTGGGTTACAAGTTTGGGCAAGAGGAAGAGACCTACAACATTGTGGCGGCGCACGGGTATTTTGGCCGGTTGATTTTCCAATATGCGTCGTTCAACAACAGCCGGAGCCTGCACTTTTTCCTGGCGGCGTGGCCTGTGATTGGGATTTGGTTTACGGCGCTGGGGATCAGCATCATGGCGTTCAACCTGAACGGGTTCAACTTCAACCAGTCGATTGTGGACAGCAACGGTCGCGTGGTTGGGACGTGGGCGGATGTGCTCAACCGTGCCAACCTGGGGATGGAAGTGATGCACGAGCGGAATGCGCACAACTTCCCGCTGGACCTGGCGGCGGTGGAAGTGGCGCCGGCCATCCGCGGCTAATCCACTCCTGACCTAGTCGACCAGTCCTTCTTGAATCCCCTGGCAGACGCTGGGGGGTTTTTCTGCTTTTCATAGAACGTAGCCCAGTTGCTCAAGGGAATCGGTGTCCCAAAGGATCTGCCCATCCAGAGCCATTCTCCCCTGCACCGGCATTCCAACTTGAGCCTCTAGGCGTGGGATCAAAGCTGCATCCAGCTCCTCCAAAGCTTGGGGATCCTCGGTTTCGGGCAGGGATCCGACCAGCACCCAGCCCAAGTTGCGGACCTTGGCTTGGCGCATCAGGGCGGCAAAGGCGGTTGCTTGGCTCAGGGCGGCCTCCCGTCGCAGCGTTAAGAGCAGGCTAAACCCCCAAGCATGGGCCAAATCGGCCCAGGTTTGGCCTGGCTCCAGGGGATCGGCGACACTGCCCGGCAGAACCAGGAGGGGATTGGTTGCCCGCTCGCCGATTTGTTGCCAGAGGGCCTTGAGCTGAGCTTCCGAAGGGTTGGGATCCACCCTGAGCTGGACTCAAGGTCTCTGGACCACCTCTTGCCAGGCGCTGGCCACTGCTGCGGCTCCGGGGATCCCCGGCCAGGTATCGGCCACCATCACCCTCATGAGTTCGGATCCCCCACCTCAGACTCCCAGAGAGTGAGAAACTCCAGCTGGACCTCGAAGCCAAACACCAAAGCCATATCCCGCAGCATCGAGAGGGATCCCAGTTTCTGCTGCTTGAACCACCGCATCAACACAAAGAGATTTCCAGCGCTTCTGGGTTGTAAACAATGCCCTCGCGAGGGTTGAATTGATGGGGCACCAACATGGCTGCGTAACGGGCCAGCTCTCCTTGGCGCCAGTTGAGGAAGTAGGGCATCCAGGGGCAGACCGTGTCCCAACGAATAAACCACAGGCGCACCTCCGGGATCTCCGACAGCTCGCGCGGATCGTCGGGGCTGCGCGGCCAATCGATGGCGCATTACACCTGCTGGGCAGCCCGGACAGGATCCGCCATCAACGTTTTCAACAGCTCATGGCCCGGGGTTAAATCCAGAGCTTGAATGGCTTTAGCAGGAAGGTAGAAGGTAATCGGCACGACGACACAGCTACAGCCTGTTAAGGGCTCAAGGGGTACAATAGCAGCACTTAGCAAACCAACTTCGGAAGGAGGATGGATTGATCAGTAGTAAAGAAGTCTTCACTATCTGCTCCATGCTATACTTCCCAATTCTGCAAAGCTGCCGAATAAAATGCTTCAATACCGACCACATCATCTCAATGGGATTCAACTCCGGCGCATACACAGGCAGGTATAGGATTCGTGCTCCTGTCCCCCTAATCAATTCCTCAACTTCCCGACTCTTGTGGATATT
>NZ_AUMZ01000001.1:395738-415560 GCF_002760375.1 Synechococcus sp. 60AY4M2 | reverse complement strand
TCTTGTTCCTGCAACAGATCGAGTTCGAGCGCACACACGATCTGGTCAAGCTGGCGCGCCTGTTAGCGAATCGCGGCGTGACGCTGCCAGTCACGGAAAGCCAACTGCGCCGGCTGAACCCTTTTGCCGTCGCCTTCCGCTACGACGATTTGGAAATCACGCTCGCCTCTGACGATGATCTGACGAGCGTGGTTGCCCGGATGTGCCACTGGGCGAAGGAACAGATCAGCGCAGCAACAGAATGCGAGGAAAGCGATGGCCCGGACTACCATTGACCGCTTGATCATCAACTCTCCCTACGAGGAGCCGAAGAAGCACTGGCGCTACGATCGCGAGACGCGTACGTTCGAACTGGTTGAAGGGCGGCGGCCAGCGGGTTACGTGGTAGCGACTCCCGGTTCCAAATCTTTCGACGATCCGGGCATCTTCGTTGAAATCCCGCTTGTCAACCAGATCCGCCCGCGCGTCAAAGCCTGGCGCGAGGCAGGCTATCCCGGGATCACCAGCATCACCAGGCGGCTCTTGGCGCACTGGCATGACCCGGAGGAGTTCGACAGACGTCGCTTTTTCTTCTGTCAATTGGAAGCCGTCGAGACGCTCATTTGGCTGACCGAGGCGCCTGCTGCCGAGCGGGTGGGCATTGAGATCCCGGGAGACGGCGGGGACTTTGATCGGCGGTGCTGCAAGATGGCCACCGGCACGGGCAAGACCATCGTCATGGCGATGGTGATTGCCTGGCACATCCTTAACAAAGTGGCCAACCCCCAAGATGCCCGCTTTTCGAAGAACGTGCTGGTCGTTGCCCCCGGTCTGACGGTCAAGAAACGGCTGGCGGTGCTGGAGCCCGCGGGCGCCGGTAACTATTACGAAGCGTTCGACATTGTGCCGTCCACGCTGCTCGACAAGCTGCGGCAGGGGCGGGTGCTGGTCCACAACTGGCATGCCCTGGCCTGGGAGAGCGAAGAGCAGATCAAAAAGCGGAAGAGCGTGGACAAACGCGGCGCGAAGAGCGATGAAGCCTATACGCGCGAGGTGCTGGGCGAGATGGCCAACGCGCACAACCTGCTGGTCATCAACGACGAGGCGCACCACGCCTGGCGCGTCAACTGGGAAGCCGAAGGCAAGTACCTGCGCCAGCGTGATTTAAAAGACAGCGCCCAAGAAGCGACGGTGTGGGTTGGAGGCCTGGATCGGCTGCACCGTTCGCGCGGCATTCTCACCTGTTACGACTTCTCCGCCACCCCCTTCGCGCCCTCGGGAAAGAAGAGCAGTGAAGAGGCGCTCTTTGGCTGGATCGTCAGCGACTTCGGGCTGAACGACGCCATCGAATCGGGGCTGGTCAAGACCCCGCGCGTTGTAGTGCGTGACGACGCTGTGCCCAATGCCAAAACCTACAAGTCCCGTCTATACCACATCTACAACGACCCGGAGGTGAAAGACGACCTCAACCGACGCGCCAATCCCGAAGAGCTGCTGCCGGATCTGGTGCTGAACGCCTACTACCTGCTGGGCTACGACTGGCGGGAGACGTGGAAGGCCTGGAAAGCAGCCGACCTGCCCACGCCGCCTGTGATGATCACTGTCTGTAACCGCACTGAGACGGCAGCGCGGGTCAAGCACGCCTTCGAATCACGGCGCATTCCCATTGACGAGCTGTGTAACTCGGAGGGAATCTTGCACATCGACTCGAAGGTGCTAGAAGAGGCTGAGGCAAAGGAAGAGTCCACTGCAGTGGTGGAAGCTTCAGACGAGGCCGATGATGGAGAAGAGGAGGACGTACCGGTCGAATGCCGGCTGACCAAAGCAGAGCAGGCGGAACGTTTGCGAAAGATCGTAGATACGGTGGGCCAGGTGGGGCAGCCCGGCGAGAAAATCCAGAACGTCATTTCCGTTGGGATGCTCAGTGAGGGCTGGGATGCCAAGACGGTGACGCACATTATGGGGCTGCGGGCCTTCACTTCCCAACTTCTGTGCGAGCAGGTCGTGGGCCGGGGCCTGCGCCGCACATCCTACGAGATCAACCCACAAACGGGGCTGCTTGAGCCCGAATACGTCAATATCTTCGGCGTGCCTTTTACTTTCTTGCCGCACGAGGATAGCGGAGATGGCCCGCCGCCCCCGCCAACGCCCAAGACCGCCGTAGAACCGGACCCGGCCAAAGCGGAGTTTGAGATCCGCTGGCCGAATGTGGTGCGCATCGAGCGCTTACTTCAGCCAACGTTGACTCTCGATTGGTCAAAGGTGCAGCCATTGGAACTAGACGCGGCTCAGACGCCGCAAGTGGCAGAACTGGCACCAATTCTCGAAGGCAAGCCCGACGTAAACCAGATCAGCCGTATCGAACTGGAGAAGTTGGCGCGAGAGTTTCGCACGCAGCGCATCATCTTCGAAACTGCCCGCAATGTGTTCGATCAGGTAAGGCAAAGCTGGAGAGGCAGTCGCGAAATCTTGCTGGCGCAGTTGGTGCGGATTGTCGAGCAGTTCATTCGCTCTGACCGGATTTTGATCTCCCCACCTCTTTTTTATCAGGACGAACTGCGCCGTCGGCTGATCATCACCCTCAACCTGTCACGAGTTGTGCAACATGTCTGCGAGGCGGTGCGGCAGGAGAACACTGAGAAACTTGTGCCAGTCTTCGATCGCGACCACCCGATCCGCTCGACGGGCCAAATGCGCACCTGGTACACCAGCAAACCTTGTGAACGCACGCGCAAGTCGCACATCAACGTCTGCGTCTACGACAGCACGTGGGAGGCGTCGGATGCTTTCGTATTGGACAATAGCAGTGCCGTGAGCGCCTGGGCGAAGAACGACCATCTGGGCTTCGAAGTCCTGTACCTGTATCGCGGCGTGGTGCGGAAGTATCGGCCAGATTTTCTTGTGCGCCTGGCCAACGGCGACATGCTCATTCTGGAAACAAAGGGACAGGACACCGAACTAGACCGGGTGAAGCGGCGCTATCTGGACGAGTGGGTGCAAGCCGTCAATGCCCATGGCGCGTTCGGTCGCTGGCGGTGGAAGGTGGCACGTTACCCGGGCGAGATACGAGACACTTTGCTGCAAAGCTAGGAGCAGCAGGGCTCATGGTGGAGTACCGGATCCCGAAAAGTCTGCCCGGGGCTCCTGGCTTCATCTGAAGGCGGGGGATACCCCACCGTCTATACCGTGGGGAGGGATAGCGCCTAGCGCGATGATCAGCTAGAACCTTTCTTTTCCACCAGCAGCCTACCTGACTAACGAAATGGTTGCTTCGTCGATCCCTAACTCCCCTCTCCCAGAGGGAGAGGGGTTGGGGGCGTCAGCGGCGCGGAGCGCTTTGGAGACATCTCCATTAATTTGACTATAAGATTACAGCTTTCGCGTTCGGCTTCTCACTAGGCTAAGAGTAGTCTCAAAGCCGTTTTGCAGCAGGTGACCCATGTCCAAGGCAAAGATAGCGCTGGACTTTCAGGCGCGGATCCCGAGAGGCTATCTTAACCTGATGGGCTATGTAGACGAGTCGGAAGTCAATGGGCCGGGCCGGCGCGCTGTGGTCTGGGTGCAGGGCTGCCTGCGAGAGTGCCCGGGCTGCTTCAACCCTACTTCTTGGCCGTTTGAGGTCAACCAACTGGTGAAGATCACCGACCTGGCCGAGCAAATCCTCAGCAACCCCAGAAACGAGGGGGTGACCTTCTCGGGAGGGGAGCCCTTCTGGCAGGCTCCTGCCCTGGCCAGCTTGGCGCGGCTCCTGAAAGCGAAAGGGCTGACGGTGATGGCCTTCAGTGGATTCACGCTGGAAGAGTTGCGATCCCCCCAGGCTCCTCCCGGCGCCCAGGAGCTGCTGCAAGAGCTGGATATTTTGGTGGACGGGCCCTACCTGCAATCCCAGGCCATTCGCTCCCCCCACTCGCTGGTCTCTTCCCGCAACCAGCGGGTACATGTCTTTAACCCTGCCCTGGAAAACCAACTTAATTGGGCCAGCGACCAGGTGGAAATCCATATCCTCAAAGATGGAACCCGCATCGTTACCGGCTACGGCAGCCAGTTTCTCCTCGACGAGGCAGGCTCTTGAACTGCAGTGATCCTTTATCCTACACCTGCAGCGGTTCCCTGAGACAAGCGGGCAGTTGCCAGCACATCTCCAGCCAGTTTTTTAGCTCTTCCGGTTGGCCCATGAGGCTCATTTCCACCAGCAGAATGGCGGCTCGGTCGGCGGCTCCTTTGGATCCCAGACGAATTAGGGCAGACAGGCTTTCTTCCCGCCAGCAGACGGATACCCCCTGCCGGATCAAGGCCCGGGCGGCAACGGGGATGCACGAGAGTGGCACTTGGATGTCTCGCCGCTCGTAGTCGACAGTAGGTAGCATGAACGGCAACCCAAATCTTTATTATGTCTTAATCTTCTTCCCTTTTCGCTTGTCTGTCACGGGTCTTTGCAAAGTATGAAGTAATCTTTTGTAAACTTTGTAGAGTTCTCGACATCGTTGAGAACAGTGGGCGAGCAAGCGCGGGATCTCTCGCGGGATCCCTGGAGAAAACTTAAAAGATAGCGGCGATTTCTCGGCCTCATTTCCCCACAGCCGCGAGAATGGCTGCATGCGCAGGAGATGGGGAGATGCGAGCAGAAGGTTGGGAGAGGCGAGTTGGTCGCTGGTTGCCCAAGGCCACCCTTGCCGGAGCCGTATTGATCCTAGTGGCGATGGGCAGGCCGCTGCGACTGGTGGGCAATGGAGAAAATATGGTGGTGTTCACCTGGGGAGGGGGGGTGAGCCCGATGGCTTTGCAGCCTGGTCTCCATTGGGTGCCGCCCTTTGTCTCTCGCACAGTCATCTTTGATGTGAAAACCCAAGCTCTGACCTGGAAAGACAACGACCCGACCGCCTACGCACCGCGGCTGGTGGCCCTTTCTCAGGATGGGCAGCAGATTGCGGCTGAGGCGACGCTGCAGTTTCGCATTGTGGACGCCCCCAAGGTCTATACGCAACTGGGGGAAAATTACCTGGATCGCATCGCCCCCATCGTCCGGTCGGTCATTCTGAATGAGACCAGCGGCTTTTCCGCCCAGGCTCTGTATTCCACGGAGCGCCCGCTGCTGCAAGGACAAATTCGGGAACGGGTGGCTCTTCTGCTGAAGGAATACGGCATCGAGGTTTTGGATTTTCTGCTGCGGGATGTGGATTTCGATCCTGATTTCGTAGCGGCCATTGAGGCAAAAACCATTGCCGAAAATCAACTGGCGCAAAAGCAATTTGAGATCGAGCAGGCCCGCCAAGATGCCCGCGCCATCATTTCTCAAGCGGAGGCAGAAGCCGGTCAATTGAGAGCCAAAGCACAGGCCCTCACCCAAAATCCGCAGTACCTAGAGGTGGTCAAAGCCGCGGTACTGGGATCCCGCCTGGAAACTCTGGTTACCAAATAGCAACCAGCACTTTTTCATCCTCTTTCCACGAGGAGCCGCCATGTATCCAACAGGAGAAGCACCCCAAAGCAGAGTGGGTTGGTTAACCGTAGGAGGGATCGCCGTCTTGGCGGCCCTGGGAGTGCTCCGCGCTTGCCTGTACGTCACTTTGCCCGGACATGCCACTGTAGTGTTCAATACCTTTTCCGGGCTGCAAAAGGGGCGGGTAGAATTGCCGGGGGTCATCTTCCGGATTCCAGGGATCGAAACGCCGATCACCTACACCGTGCTCACCCGCGTTTGGGAGTTTACCAACAACCCCGCCTCGGCCAATGCCATCAGCAACGCCATCACCGTGAACACCGCCGATGGACAAGCCTTTGCCATCGATGTGGCCATTGCCCTCAAGCCCAACCTCGCCACTTTGGATGAGCTGCACGCCAGCATCGGCGAGAACTATCTTTCCACGGTGGTGGTGCCGGTGGTGCGCTCCAAAATCCGGGATATCTCCGCCTCTTTCAATTCGGAAGACTTTTACCGGAAAAGCCAGCGGGCTGCCATCGAACAACGAGCGCTGGACTTGATTCGCCAAGAGATGCCTACTGTCAACCGCGATGGCCAAACCCTGCCTCTGGTGCAGGTGGAGGGCCTGTTTCTGGGCAACCCCGATTTCCCACAAGCCTTAAGAGACTCGATTGAACGCAAACAGGTGGCCTCGATTACAGCACAAACGGCGGCAGTGCGGGCGCAAATTCAGGAAAAAGAGACCGAGCGGCTGCTGATCTTGGCGGCGGCCAACCAGCGGGCCATTGAGCTGAAAGGACAAGCGGCAGCGCAGAACGCGCAACTGGCGGATCTGCTGTTCTACGAGAAGCTGCAAGAGCGCATCCAAAACCCGACGGACTCGCTGCCCCCTCTGCGCATCATCCGCGTCGAGGGAGATGCCACCGTGTTCCTCAACGTGGATCCCCGGCAGGCAGCCCTGCAACAGGCCCGATAGTCAAGCCTGGCCACGCCGTCGGAGCTGCCAGGGCAGGGTGGAACGGTCGGCAGCTTGCTGCGCCTGGGCCACGACGATCACCCCGGCCACCGGGATCCCGGCAGCGACCAAGACCTGCTGCGCCGCTTGGACGGTGGAGCCGGTGGTGTAGATGTCATCCACCAGTAGCACCGGCGTGGCGGGAGCGCGCTTGAGAGCAAAGGCGCCTGCCAAGTTCTGCTGGCGTTGCAGGGGGTTGAGCTCATGTTGGGCCGCTGTGGCCCGCACCCGCACCAGAGCGTCAGGTAAATGTCTTAGACCCGTCCGCTCGCAAAAAGCTTGGCTGATCAAAGCCGCCTGGTTGTAGCCCCGCTGCCGCAGCCGCTCCGCATGCAGAGGGATGGGCACCACCGTATAGTCGTGGCGAGACAGCAGGTCATGGCTTCCCTGGGATCCCGAACGCTTCTGTCGGCTCTCCAGCCAGCGGGATCCCAGCCATTCCCCCAAAACCGCGCCAATGCGCCGCTGTCCTTCATATTTCAGGCAATAGATGGCCCGGCGCAGCGCTCCCCGGTGGATCCCCCAAGCATAAAGCGGCCAAGGCGAAGTGGTGACCGGCCAAGAGTCGAGCCGCTCCGCCTGCAGCCGCCTTTGACAGTCTGGACAAAACACAGCCTTAGCCGGGCGCTGGCAGAGCGGACAAGGGAGCAAAATCCACCAATCCATCCAGCCCATCGCCTTTCGCGAGTTCCTTCTGGTGTGCAGAAGCTCCTCTAGGCTAGCTGAGGGGAACAAGGATGCTGAAATTCTCACTCAGCCAAGCCACCAGCCCAGAAGCTGATCCCTTAAGTTGACGCCGGGATCCCGCCTTGCTAGGATTTACTACTGCCGGATAATTGAGTAGCGATCTTCTCAGCCAACCCATGCCCACCATTCAGCAACTCATTCGCGAAGAGCGCAAGGCTGCTGTTCGCAAGACCAAGGCCCCTGCCCTGAAAGGATGTCCTCAGCGGCGGGGAGTTTGCACCCGAGTGTACACGACAACGCCCAAGAAGCCCAACTCAGCTTTGCGGAAGGTGGCGCGGGTTCGCCTCACCTCTGGCTTTGAAGTTACTGCTTACATCCCCGGCATTGGCCACAACCTACAAGAGCACTCGGTGGTCATGATTCGCGGCGGAAGGGTCAAGGACTTGCCCGGCGTGCGCTATCACATTATTCGGGGCACGCTCGACGCCGCAGGAGTGAAAGACCGCAAGCAAGGCCGCTCCAAATACGGGGCAAAACGGCCTAAGCCCGGCCAAGCCCCAGCCGCCGCTGGCAAGAAGAAATAGTTTCCCTCTGGACGTCATCCTGCCTTCAAGTTCTACAGCTCCTATGTCTCGCCGCAACCGTGCTCCTCGCCGTGACGTGCCTCCAGATCCCAAGTACGGGAGCCGTTTGGTTACCATGCTGATCCACAAGTTGATGATGAGGGGCAAGGCTTCTCTTGCCGCCAGGATCCTCTACGACGCTCTAGAGATTGTGCGAGAGCGCACCGGCCAGGATCCGCTGCCCGTACTGGAAAATGCCGTTCGCAACGCCACCCCCTTGGTGGAGGTGAAAGCGCGGCGGGTGGGCGGCGCCACCTATCAGGTGCCTGTGGAGGTCAGAGCGGAGCGAGGAACCTCATTGGCGCTGCGCTGGCTAGTCACCTTTTCCCGCACCCGTCCAGGCCGCACTATGTCTGCCAAGTTAGCCAATGAGATTATAGATGCGGCCAACGAAACCGGCAACGCCATCCGCCGGCGAGAGGAAGTCCATCGCATGGCCGAAGCCAACAAAGCCTTTGCCCACTACCGCTACTGAACCCCGCTGGCCGAGCAAAGGAGGATGTTGTTGGGATCCCTTCCCATTTGCCGAGAGCTGGGCTGGATCTGGAGGAGAAGGGGCAAAAAAGACTAGAATTGTAAAGGTTTTTTTAGTTTGCCCGAGTCGCAGGGCGACGAGGATTGGGAGGTTAACGTGGCACGCACAGTTCCCCTGGAACGAGTTCGAAATATTGGTATCGCGGCCCACATCGATGCTGGCAAGACCACGACCACAGAACGGATCCTCTTCTATTCCGGTCTGGTGCATAAGCTTGGCGAGGTTCACGAGGGAACCACGGTAACCGACTGGATGGCTCAGGAACGGGAGCGGGGCATCACCATCACGGCCGCGGCCATCACTACCCGTTGGACCAAGCGGGATCCGAAAAACCCCTCCCAACCTCTCGCCGGCGCGCCGGAATACACCATCAACATCATCGACACGCCAGGGCACGTGGACTTCACCATCGAGGTGGAGCGCTCGATGCGGGTGCTGGACGGGGTGATCGCCGTCTTCGACTCGGTAGGGGGCGTGCAGCCGCAGTCGGAAACCGTCTGGCGGCAGGCCAATCGTTACAATGTGCCCCGCATTGCCTTTGTCAACAAAATGGATCGCATGGGGGCCAATTTCCTCAAGGTTTATAACCAGATCCGGGAGCGCCTCAAAGCCAACGCCGTGCCGATCCAACTGCCCATCGGGGCGGAAGACGAGTTCCGCGGCATCGTCGATCTGGTGCGCTTGCAGGCCAATATCTACATGGATGAGATCGGCAAGGACATTCGCCCTGCCCCCATCCCGGAGGAGATGAAGGATCTGGTGGCGGAATACCGGGCCAAGCTGGTGGAAGCAGTGGCCGAGACCGACGAGGCCCTGATGGAGAAGTACTTTGCCGAGGAGGATCTGAGCGAAGCCGACCTAATGGCTGGTCTGCGCAAAGGCACCATCAGCGGCCAAATTGTGCCCATGCTGTGCGGCTCTGCCTTCAAGAACAAGGGTGTGCAGATGCTGCTGGACGCGGTGGTGGACTACCTTCCCTCTCCCATCGATATTCCCGCCATCAAGGGGGTATTGCCGGATGGGTCGGAGGTGTCGCGCAAAGCCAGCGACGATGAGCCCTTCTCCGCCCTGGCCTTCAAGCTGATGAGCGACAAGTACGGAGACCTCACCTTTATCCGCGTTTACTCTGGGGTGCTAACCAAGGGCACCTATGTGCTCAACTCCACCAAGAACAAAAAGGAGCGCATCTCCCGCCTAGTGGTGCTCAAGGCGGACGAGCGTCTGGATGTAGATGAGCTGCGGGCAGGCGATCTGGGGGCTGTGTTGGGCCTGAAAGATACCACCACTGGGGACACCCTCTGCGACGAAAACGCGCCGGTGATCCTGGAGTCCCTATATATCCCCGAGCCGGTAATCTCGGTGGCTGTCGAGCCCAAGACCAAAGCCGATATCGACAAACTCTCCAAAGCGCTGCAGGCCCTGGCCAAGGAGGATCCCACCTTCCGCGTCTCGGTGGATCCGGAGACCAACCAAACCATCATCTCCGGCATGGGCGAGCTCCACCTGGAGATTCTGGTGGATCGCATGCTGCGGGAGTTCAACGTAGAAGCCAACGTGGGCAACCCCCAAGTGGCCTACCGCGAAACCATCCGCAAGCCAGTTAGCCGCGTGGAAGGGAAGTTCATCCGCCAGACTGGCGGCCGCGGCCAGTACGGCCATGTGGTCATCGACCTGGAGCCGGCAGAGCCGGGCACGGGGTTCGAGTTTGTCTCCAAAATTGTGGGTGGTGTCATCCCCAAAGAGTACATTCCGCCTGCCGAGCAAGGGATCCGCGAAGCCTGCGAGTCCGGCGTCTTGGCTGGCTATCCTTTGATCGATATTCGCGTCACGCTGGTGGACGGCTCCTACCACGAGGTGGACTCCAGCGAAATGGCCTTCAAGATCGCCGGCTCGATGGCGTTGAAGGAGGCTGCTCGCAGAGCCAACCCCGTCCTGCTGGAGCCGATGATGAAGGTGGAGGTGGAAGTTCCCGAAGCCTTCGTCGGGGATGTTATCGGAGACATCAACGCCCGTCGCGGCCAGATGGAGGGGATGAGTACAGAGGGCGGCATCTCCAAGGTCAATGCCAAGGTTCCCTTGGCGGAGATGTTTGGATATGCCACCGACATCCGCTCCAAAACCCAAGGGCGGGGCATCTTTACGATGGAGTTCAGCCACTACGAGGAAGTTCCTCGCAATATCGCGGAAGCCATCATTGTCAAAAGCAAAGGAAACGTAGCTAACTGAAAAAGGAAGTGAGGATTCATGGCACGCCCTAAGTTCGAACGCACCAAACCCCACGTTAATGTTGGCACCATTGGCCACGTGGACCATGGTAAGACGACGTTGACCGCCGCCATTACCATGACCTTGGCTGCCCTCGGCCAAGCGGCGCCCAAGCGCTACGACGAGATTGACGCAGCGCCAGAGGAGAGAGCCCGCGGTATCACTATCAACACTGCCCACGTGGAGTACCAGACGGAGAAGCGTCACTACGCCCACGTGGACTGCCCCGGCCACGCCGACTACGTGAAAAACATGATCACGGGCGCGGCCCAGATGGATGGGGCCATCCTGGTGGTCTCGGCGGCCGATGGGCCGATGCCGCAGACGCGGGAGCACATCCTGTTGGCCCGTCAGGTGGGGGTACCCAGCTTGGTGGTCTTCCTCAACAAGGTGGACATGGTGGACGACGAGGAGCTGCTGGAGCTGGTGGAGCTGGAGATACGGGAGCTCCTCTCCAAGTACGACTTCCCCGGCGACGAAATCCCCATCGTCAGAGGATCCGCTCTCAAGGCTCTGGAAAGGATGCAGGCCAACCCCAAAACCCAGCGGGGTGAGGATCCCTGGGTGGACAAGATCTACGAGCTGATGGATGCGGTAGACTCCTACATTCCAACGCCGGAGCGGGATGTGGACAAGCCCTTCCTGATGGCAGTGGAAGATGTCTTCTCGATCACCGGTCGCGGCACGGTGGCGACGGGCCGGATCGAGCGGGGCCGCATCAAAGTTGGCGAAACCGTGGAGCTGGTGGGATTGCGAGAAACCCGTTCCACCACCGTTACCGGTCTAGAGATGTTCCAGAAGACGCTGGACGAGGGGATTGCCGGCGACAACGTGGGTGTGTTGTTGCGGGGTATTCAGAAGAACGAGGTGGAGCGGGGCATGGTGCTGGCCAAGCCCAAGACCATCACTCCTCACACCCAGTTCGAGTCGGAGGTTTACGTCCTCAAGAAGGAAGAGGGCGGACGTCACACCCCCTTCTTTGCCGGCTATCGTCCTCAGTTCTACGTGCGTACCACCGACGTCACCGGCACCATCACTTCCTTCACGGCTGACGACGGCTCTAAGCCGGAGATGGTGATGCCCGGCGACCGCGTCAGGATGACGGTAGAGCTGATCCAGCCCATCGCCATCGAGCAAGGGATGCGCTTTGCCATTCGTGAGGGCGGTCGTACCGTAGGGGCCGGTGTGGTCTCTAAGATCCTGAAGTAAGCGGCTTTCTCTTGGCAGGGATTGGGCGCTGGTCACTCCAGGCAAGCTCGATCCCTGCCATTTTTTTGAGTACACCCTACCTTCTCTCCGACTATGGCTACCTTGACCCAACAAAAAATTCGTATCCGCCTAAAGGCCTACGACCATCGGCTACTGGATACTTCCTGCAACAAAATCGTGGACACGGCCCGCCGCACGGAGGCTGTGCCAGTTGGCCCGATCCCTTTGCCGACGCGGCGTCGCCTCTACTGTGTGCTGCGTTCCCCCCACACGGACAAGGATTCGCGGGAACATTTTGAAGTTCGCACCCACCGCCGCATTATCGACATCTACTCCCCCTCTTCCAAAACCATCGATGCTTTGATGAAGCTGGATCTGCCGGCAGGGGTGGACATCGAGGTGAAATTGTGAGGCTCCGCTCGGGGATCCGGCGCTAGGTTAGGCAAGGGGGCAGGTGGTGACCACAGCAGTCGAGCAAAAAAGACGAGAAGAGGGCGCCGCCATTGGGGAGGGGACGGCGGCTTCTGAGCCCATCCCGGTCTTGGTGGTGGGAGCCCTGGGCAAGATGGGGCGGGAGGTGGTGCGGGCGGTGGCCCAAACCCCCGACATGAAGTTGGTGGGGGCGGTGGCCCGTTCCCAGTTGGGCTCGGACATTGGCGAGGTGTTGGGCCTGGGATCCCTGGGAGTCGAGATTACCGACGACCTGGCGGGCCAGTTGCTGCGGCTGTCGCAGCGGAGCGCCCGAGGCGTCATGGTGGATTTCACCCATCCGCGCTCTGTGTATGAAAACGTCCGCTCGGCCATTGCGTTTGGGGTGCGGCCGGTGGTGGGGACGACGGGCCTGACGCCGGAGCAGGTGGAGCGGCTGAGGGATCTGGCGGATAAGTCCGGTGTGGGCTGTCTAATTGCGCCCAACTTTGCCATCGGCATGATCCTGCTGCAGCAGATGGCGCTGCAGGCGGCCCAATATTTCGATCACGTGGAGATTGTCGAGCTGCACCACAACCGCAAGGTCGATGCCCCCAGCGGCACGGCTCTGCAGACGGCGCAGCGGCTGGGACAACTGGGCAAAGCTTTTAACCCGCCTGAGGTGGAAGAAAAGGAGCTGATCCCCGGCTCGCGGGGAGGGATCCCCGGCCCCAACATCCCCATCCACAGCGTTCGCCTGCCGGGGCTTATTGCCCACCAGGAGGTGATCTTCGGCGGCATGGGGCAGACGTTGACCTTGAGACACGACATCACGGATCGGATGGCCTTCATGCCGGGAGTGATCCTGGGCATTCGCAAGGTGCTGCAGCTCAAGGGGCTGGTCTACGGCTTGGAGCAGGTGTTGAGCTAGCTGCTCAGGGGCGGGATCCCGGCCTCGTCCAGGATGTGCGGGATGAGGTGTTCGGCCTTGACGGCCATCAGGTGCACGCCGTGACAGATCTGGCGGGCCTGGCGCACCTGTTCAGCAGCAATGCGGATCCCTTCTTCGAGGGGATCGGGGGCATCGGCCAGCCGCTGGATAATGGCGTCCGGGATCTGCACCCCCGGCAAGTTGCGGTTGATGAAGAGGGCGTTTTTGGCGGATTTGAGCAGGAAGATGCCCGCCAGGATGGGCTTGCCGGCGGGGCGGCCCAGCTTGTCCATGAAGCGCTCCAGTTGCTCGAAGTCGGTCACCATCTGGCTTTGGAAAAACTGGGCTCCGTTCTCCAGCTTGCGGTGGAAGCGCCGCTCCAGGCCGGAAAAGCTGGGGGATTGCGGCTCTACGGCTGCCCCCGGGAACAGACAGGTGCCGCCGTCGGGGAGGGGCTTGCCGTTGCAGTCGAGGCCGTTGTTGAGGCGTTGGATAAGCTGCAGCAGACGCACCGATTCCAGGTCAAAGACTGGGCGGGCATCGGGGCAATCCCCCACCTGGATGGGATCCCCGGTGAGGGCCAGCACGTTGCGCAGGCCGAGCGCTGAGGCCCCCAACAGATCCCCCTGCAGAGCCAGGCGGTTGCGATCCCGGCAGGCCAGCTGCAGGATGGGTTCAACGCCCGCCTGCTGCAACAGCAGCGAGGCGGCCAGGGGGCTCATGCGGGCCATGGCGCGGTTGGAGTCCGTGATGTTGACGGCATGCACCCGGCCCTTGAGCTGCTGGGCCAGAGAGAGCAGGGTGCTGGTGTCGGATCCCTTGGGGGGGGTGATCTCAGCCGTGAGCAAAAATTCCCCCCGCTGGATGGCTTGGGCAAAGCGCGACGGTGGTGGGCAGGTCAGGGCCACAATTCTGGGAAGACCGAAAGAAAAAGCAGTGGGTTGGCCTATTATCCGCTGTTTTGGGAGGGTTTTTCCAGCCAAAGCGCTTTTCTCAGGGCTTGGGCGAAGGGGAAGGGCTGGGCGGAGGCTGCACCCGCATTTCTCCCAGCCAGAGGGGGGGATCCCCCTGGTGCAGACGCTGCTGCCAGTTTGTCGCCGCCGCGGGCGGGATCCCCTGCGGGCCCAGGGCCCAGCTCCAGCCAATCACCTGGAGCCACCGCCCGGCTTGCAAGCCTTCCAAAAAGGGCTGGGCAGCTTCTGCGTCGGGAGACGGCCCGCTGAGGATCAGGGGCAACTGGGGGTTAAAGGCCACAAGGCGACGGTACAACGCTTCAAAGGTCTCGGGATCCCCCTTCACCTCCAGGCTCAGCCAGTCCACCCCTGGCAAGGCGGCCCAGGCAGACGCTGCCTCGTTATCCGCTCCCTCCAGCTCTAAAACCCAGAGCAAATTGGCCTCAGAGCGCAGGGTTTGTATCAGGTGACGGTAGGCCCGTCGTTGCAGCTCTGTATCCCCGTCCCCGACAGCTACGGCCAGGATAATCGGGGTGGCAAAGCGCTGGATGCCCCGAGCCCAAGAGCGCAAGGTCTCATCCTGTTCGCCCGCAGCCAGGGAAGAGAGGTGGGCCGGCTGCAGCCGCAGGCGTAGGTAGGGAACGGAGCCGCTCTCCCGCAGGCGATTGGCCAGGAGCTGGGGAAAATCCTGGCGCGGATCCCAGAGGTGCTCCACCGCTGCCCAGGCGGGGGGCTGGCCAATGGCCTGGCGATAGGCCAGAAGCTGCTCCCAAGTTGGCATGCCCGACCAAGTGACCCCATGATACAGCCGGCTCGTGGGGGGAGGCAGCGGCCTGCCCCGCTGAAAAGGGGCAGAATCGGGCGGGATGGGGGAGGTGAGGACAACCTGCAGCCGTAGAGACGGCGAGGGGTCAGGGGCGTCGGCCTCCGGGAGGGAGAAGGGGAAACTCCACGTGCGCTCCTCGAACCGACCCTGAGTCATCTGGCGGGCATAGAAGTCCTGGGGGGGCGGCAGCGGCTCCAGGGCCTTGTCCCCCCAGAAGGCCTGCTGTACCACCAGGCGCACCCCCTCGCCAGGGTGAACTAGGGGCGTGGTGGTATCCAGGTGAAAGCTGCCGCTGAGGCGGGTAAACGTCTTGTGGGGCTCAACTCGGAAAGAGAGTGTGAGCTGGTCAGGCCGATAGGTGCCCAAGGCGCGGGAGGAGGGGGTGGGGAGCAGGGATCCCAGCTGCTCTGCCAAGCTCTCGCAGTCGGTGCAGGGAAGGAGAGCCTGCGGATGGAGAGAGATGGGAGCCTTGCGGGCAGATTGCAACTGCTCAGACGTGATCACAAAGCTGGCCCAAAGGTGCTTCAGAAGGGGATCCCGGCCGGGCGGAATATCGGAGAAAGTTCGCCCGGGGGGCGTGGCTGTGCGTGTGCCGGCAGCCGTCCCATCCAGGGGCACCGTGGAGAAGGCGTCGCTGGAACATCCCCCCAGCAACACCAGCGACAGGATTAGCGGCAGAGTCCCCAAGAGCAGGGGCCTAACACTGGGTTGTAGCGGCGGCGATCCCCAAACCATGAACTCACCTCAATACACCACCCCTCCGCGACCGCTTGGCAACGGCTAGAGGGATTCTCGCCCAGCAGCCCAACCTTGGGTTTGATCCCGATCACAACTTGGCCACCGCAGATCCCGCTGGCACCGCCCAAAGGCAAGCTCAAGTGGTCAAGCCCTGGCGACAACCCGCTACCCCTGCGGCACTGCCGCCGCCTCCGGGTAGATGACCAACATGCCCTCGTAGAGGATTTGGCCAGGCTGCAACTCCAGGCGATCGATGCGCACGCCTGGATCCAACTGGATGGGAAAATCCGCCAGGCCGGGGATGGGGATCTCCTGCCCTTCGCTCACCCACAGGGGATTGACCAGCCGCAACTGGTTGGGACCCTGAGCCTGTAGCCCAGTTAGCACCGTAACCGGCACCTCCACCCCCTCGGGAGTAACCAATTGGGCCTGGATGCGCAGCCGATTTTGCTGCAAGGTGACCTGGGGCTGGCGGATCAAGAAGGGCACCGCTTGACCTCCAAAGGGCAGTTGCACCTGCGCCTGGGCCAGTTGGGACTGGATGAGGGGAGCCTGAAGGCTGCGGTTGAGATCGTCTTCGGTGAGGCGCAAGCTCACCTGCACCGGCACGGGGGCCAACAGCCGCAGGGGACTACGTCCCTGGATGGCTTCCCCTACATTGAGGCGAATATCCTGGCCCTGCAGCCGCAGGTGGCTGACCTGGAATCCCTGATAGATGAGGTTGTCTCCCGACACCTGGGCCTGGGGGATCTGGCCGTTCAAAATCTGGGCGTCGGAACCGGCGATCTGCACCCGCAAGTTGTCCACCTGCTGCACCTCAGAGCGAATCCAGGCGGCCACCAGAGGATTGAGCAAGGAGCTGGCGATCTGGGCAAAAGCGGGCCAGGGCAAAAACATGGTGGGCAGGCTCAGCAGCAGAGCAAGCCCCAGCCGCTGCCCCCCTGGGGAGAGCCGTCGGCGGCGGCAGGCTGTCGGTGGGATCTGGGAAACAGAGGGACCCTCTAGAATGACCGAGTCCTGATCAGGCCGATAACAAGCTGTGGGCAGCACTGGGTACCTCAGCAAGGAACGACAGGCAATGGCGAGAGGCCAAGGCAAGGCCGAACTAGGACTAGGACTAGATTACGACAGGACTTCTGCAGCGAATAGGGGGCTCTCCCGCACACCTGAAGGAACTATCCGTCTGTCAACTGCCACCAAAGATACCCCAGCCGCAGGTAGTGAAGCCGCAGCCAGGGGAAAGGGAAAAGGCGGGGTGGCTGGCGGAAGAGGGCGCTAATTTGGGGTCGGATGCCGGCGATCTCCTGGGCCAGGATTTTGCCTGCCCACACCCCTGTGGCCACGCCGCTGCCGTGGTAGGCCAGGCCGTACCAGAGGCTGGGATCCGTCGGCGAAGGGCCGATGTGGGGGTGAAGCTGGCGGGAGAGGCAAACCAAGCCGTTCCAGGCGTACTCGATCTCCACCCCCTCCCAGGCGGGAAAGAGGCGGTAGAGCTGCCGCGCCATCCAGGCCCGCAGGCGCTGGCGTTCCCTTGGGGCATCGCAGGTGCCGTCCCGCCCCCCAAACAGCAAGCGCCCATCCGGCAGGAGACGGTAGTAGAACAGCAGCCGTCGCGTGTCGTAGATCGGCGTCGGATCCCACCAGCCCTGAGCCCTTCGCTCTGCCGGCGTCAGAGGCCGGGTGACCAGAATGTTGGAAAGCACCGGCAACAGGGATCCGGCCAATTGGGGGTAGAGGTTGGCCGGCGTGTAGCCATTGGTGGCGATGACCAGGTGCCGTGCCCGCACCGTTCCCCCGGGCGTATGGCAAAGGTGGCGGGAGCCAACCTTTTCCCAGGCAACGACCCGGCTGGCGCTGTGCAATTGCGCTCCCCATTTCTGGGCGGCCTGGGCCAGCCCTTGGGCAAGCTTGAGGGGGTTGAGGCCAAACCCCACCCCGATGTGGAGGGCGCCGTGGTTCTCGCGGCTGTCGAAGCCCCGTTCCCGCAGCTCTTTGGGGCTGAGGAGCTGAACTGGGTAGCCGGCCACCTGGGCGTAGATCTGGTATTCGGCCTCCAACTCCCGCCAAGCGCTGGGGCGGTGGGCTACTGCGTACCAACCTTCTCCCTGGGCATCCAGGGAAAAGCCCTCGGCAGCGGCCAGCTCTTGCACGGTCTCCACCGCCTGCCGCTGATCCCGGTAGTAGCGCTCCGTCTCCGCCAGGCCTACCCGCCGCACCATTTGGGCATGGGTGAGGTAGCTCGCCCCCACTCCGCAGAAGCCGCCGTTGCGCCCGGAGGCGCCCCAGCCCAGGGATCCCGCCTCCAGCAGGCAAGCCGAGATGCCGTGATCGCGGGCCAGGTGCAGGGCCGTCGATAGCCCCGTCAATCCTCCTCCTATGATGGCCACCTCGGCCTCAACCTGCCCTTGCAGAGGCGCCGGATGTCGCCAACTGGAATCTGGTATTGTGCTGTCCCAGTAGCTGCCGACTGGGTAAGCAGGATCGTAGGTTTTGGGAGGATAAGGATTTGTCTTCGGGAGAAAAGTCCAAGCAACCATAGAACTTTAGAAGACTGGTTGGTCAAAAGCCAATTTCTCTTTGCCCATCGGCCAAACCTCCCTTTGAGAAGAGCTCAGCAGCGCAGCGAGCCGCCGTTTGCCCTCGCTGGCCCAGAGGCTACAGCAGGCACCAAAACCGCCTCTTCTGACAACCGCACCAACCCACCCAGGGCTTGCGAACAGGCCTCTCGTCCCTGGTGGGCTGGCGAGCGGTACGCTGGCAGAGTGAGGCGGGCCAATCCGCCGTTGAAATACCCTGCCCGGGAAAATTGGCCGGGATCCCTTCCAGTTCAAGGCGGGCCGGGCCCGCTCTCCCCCCGCTGGCGGTGGAGCCGTCTCTTGCCGATGGGGGTGGATGCCGGAACCCCGGCGCTAGCCAGGGCTGCAGTCCCGACTGTTGCCGCTGAGCAACTTGGTGAGAAGGTAGAGTTTATCCATTGGCGTTTCTCTTTCCCGGGCCGGAGACCCCGCTGGCAGAATCAAGGTCTGCGGCCTTGGGTCATTTGCCAAGCAGCTTCACCAGGAGAATGCCAAACAAGTACAGGAACGTTACCGCGCCAGCCAGGAGGCTCTGGGTGAGGGGATCCGTGGAAGGGGTGAGAATGGCCCCCGCCACCACCGAACCTAGGACAACATAGCGCCAACCCTTGAACATCTGCTCAGCAGTTACCAGGCCCAAAGCTCCCAGCAGCGCCTGCAAAATCGGCACCTGAAAGGCCAAGCCAGTGCTGAACATCAGCAGCAGCACAAACTCAAAGTAGCGGTCGATGGACCAGGCCTGATCCACCACCCCTTCCCCATAGCGAATGAAGAAGTTGAGCGCCGCCGGAATGAGGAGGTAGTAGGCAAAGACCAAGCCAGCCACAAACAAAAGGCTGGATCCGAGCACCACCGGCCCCAACAGCTTGCGCTCCTTGACGCTCAGCCCTGGCAAGACGAAGCGGGCAATTTGGTAGAGCACAAAGGGCGTGGCCAAGAGCAGCCCCGAATATGCCGCCACTTTCATAGAGACGAAAAAATACTCGCCCGGCGCCAGTTGCAAGAAGGTCACCCCCTGAGCGGGCACCTCCAGCAGGGCGACGATGCGGTTCACCACCAGAAAACAGGCGACGATACACAGGGCCACCGCAATGACACTGGCCAAGAGGCGGCTACGCAACTCCTCCAGATGCTCCATCAAGCTCATCTCGACCTCGTAGGGAAACTCCGGATCTGGCACCCGAGAAGGCTCAGGTGTTGCCGGAGCTTGCTGCGAGGACTCGGTCTCAGAGGCAAGGGGCATGGGCCGACAGGTAACGAAACCTTTCCCGCTATCTTAGCCCTGCCCCACCCTTAAGGAAAAGCGCCCGCCCAATACATGGCCCCCTTCCAAGCTGTTCCCGGAAGGAACTGCCGGGTTGTGGACGGGAGCTGCCCTTGCTCAAAGTCTCTGCTTCACCAGACTGTTGACGTTCTCCCCCGAACCCCCAAACCCCCCGTATACGGGGGGACAGAGGGGAGCTAGGATCCCCGCCCCAAAGGGCTGGGGAGTATGTCAATACTTCATCTCGCCCGGCTAGGCTGAGGCGGGAGCAGCTCTAAAATTCTGAAGGACACAAAAGATACAGCCTTTTAATTTAAAATAGGGTACAGGTATTCAAGAGGAAGGAGAGAAAGGAATGCCGACTCATTCTTTGGATTTGCGGCAAAGAGTT
>NZ_AUMZ01000001.1:382889-387798 GCF_002760375.1 Synechococcus sp. 60AY4M2 | reverse complement strand
AAGCTAGATGCGAGGAAGGTTGTGATTATGGACAATTTAAATATCCACAAGAGTCGGGAAGTTGAGGAATTGATTAGGGGGACAGGAGCACGAATCCTATACCTGCCTGTGTATGCGCCGGAGTTGAATCCCATTGAGATGATGTGGTCGGTGTTGAAGCATTTTATTCGGCAGCTTTGCAGAATTGGGAAATATAGCATGGAGCAGATAGTGAAGACTTCTTTACTACTGATCAATCCATCCTCCTTCCGAAGTTGGTTTGCTAAGTGCTGCTATTGCACCCCTTGAGCTCTTAACAGGCTGTAATGGAGAGATGAACATCCGGCGCTTTTTTGAGGACTTCGAAGGCTTTGATGTCGCGCTCCGCTAGGCGCAACAACCGCCAAGCCTCCTCAAGATGCGGCTTCATAGAGGTCTTTTCCCTGCTTGCGCGCCCAGTACAGCACGGTGCCTGGCACACGGCTGCGCCGCTGGTATTCCGCCTCGGAATAAACGAGGATATCCAACCCTGGGCCCATATCGCCCACCGCTTCGTGCAAACGAATCATTTCGGCGTACCGATCAGACACCTCTGGTTTGATCACCATGATGTCTAGGTCGGAACCCGCGTCGGCATCGCCGCGGCCATAGGAGCCAAACAAGAGTACGCGGCTGGGCTGGGCCGCTGCCACGATACGCCGGACGATCTCTTGCAAGGTTTGATCATCGATCATATTGGCAACTCCATTACCTTCAGGCTCTCAATGCCCCGGTCATCCACGATCTTGACGGCAATGCGCTTGTGCTCGCCCGGTGCGAAGGGCAACGACACCGTACCGCTATAGGCTTTTATGAGGTCCTCGTCAATCTCGGCCTTGAGATTGCGCGCCAGCTTCGCCCAGCCTTCTTTCTCGCCCGCCATCGGGAAGAAGACCTGACGGGGGTAGAGGCAGCGCCCGTCGTAGTCGGTATCGAGCATCCACATGGCAATCTTGTCCTTGCCGCCCGATTCGATGGCCCCGGTCTTGGTGTTGTAGTAGTCGAAACCGTGTACCTCAACCACAAACCAGCCATCTTCGGCTTTGCGCAGCTCCACATCCGGCTGCCCGATGAGCCAGAAGGATTCGTTACTGGCGCGCTTCTTTTTGAGGTCGTCGGTGAGTAGGTCGGCGTTCATTTGGACTTTGAGGAACTGCATGCCGGCCAGCTCTGGCTTCATCTCGTCAATATCTTTTGCTGCTTCGGGGTCAAATTGAAAGGCGGCGAAGATCAGCAGTTTGGGCTGTGGGCTGAGCATCCGCGCCTCTTGCCAGGCATGCTCAACTTGCCGCTGCTCGAGCGGGCCATATTCCGGGCCGAAGGAGACGACCACGCGCATGGGATCGTAGGCTGGCGCCGTCTCGCGCACGGTATTTGCCCCTTCGTCGCTTGGCCGCGTTTCCCCCTCGGCATGGAGCCAGCGGCAACCGGGCAGGGGCTCTAGGCGGGCAAAGCGGATGTATTGCCCGTTCTTGCCGCGAATGCCGGTGCGCAGCAGTTCGTCACGCCATTCGGCCTGGCGCAGGGTCTCGCCGGAGCGGGTAATAGACGTATCGGCAGGTTGCGGCTTCTCCTCCAAAATCTCGTCCACCGACTTGACCGCCGGTGCCGGCACCGCTTCAACCGTAAAGGGGCCGGTGACGCGCACCTTCTTCCTGTCCACAAAGGGCTGGTCGTAGAGCGTCTCCTGCGGCGCATGGCGGGCGATGGCGGCGTCGATCTCCTTTTGGAGGGTGCGGCGGGCTTGATGGAAACGCTCGAAGGGTTCGCGCGCTTTTTCCGGCCAGTCGGCAGGAAACGTAAAGGGCACTTCCCATTCCACCAGCTCGTTGACCTTGACCACCTGGCCAGCGGGCATGGTGAAGGTTGCTTCATCGGGTGCGGCGAAGTCCACGAACTGGCCGGCCCGACCGCCTTGGGTGACCTGGAATTTGACCGGCTGGCCATGAAGCGCAGCGTTCAGCTCAGCAAGGGCCGCTGCCACTGCCGGATGGAGCCGCGCGTAAATGCCGTCGATCTCCGGGTTATTGGCGATGGACTTGAGCGTGACATGGGGCACGGTCTTGTACTTGAAGCCGGAGCCGACGCCCTCCTGCGGGTGCGCCAGTTCGTAGTAGTCGAAAACCGCAGTCATCAGCCGCTGGCGGGCGATTGTGATCGCGACGCGTGAGGTGTCGCAGGTGATCCAGCGCCGGCCCCACTGCTCGGCAACGTAGGCGGTGGTGCCGCTGCCGCAATTGTGCACGACGCACAGCTCCGTGATGAAAGAGTGCGCGTCTTCTACCTCCAGGTCATACAACTCCTCTTCGGTTTCTTGCGTGTGGAGTTCGGCGATGCGCACGGCGACCCGCTGCGGACCAAAGAAGACCCAATCCCCCACAGCCAGGTCCTGCGCTTCCACCCATTCGGCCTTCTCGACGCTGAGCTGAAGTTGGCAGGCGTGTCGAATGGTTTCGTAAACGCCCTCCAGATTGGACAGCACCTCCCTGGCCGGGACGCGCAGCACCTCCAAGCCCAGCTCGCGGAGATAGGCATCGCGGGCCTGATCGTGAGCCAGTGCCTCTTCGCTGCTGTGGGCCAGCACGCCGTCCACCTCGACGACAAGTTGGGCGTCGCGGCTGTAAAAATCTGCTATATACCGACCGATGGGATGCTGGCGTCGGAAGGCGAAACCGGTTTGGTTGTTGCGCAGCGCCGTCCACAGCTTACGCTCCGGCGGGGTCATTTCACGCCGCAGCATTTTGCTTCGCCCGCGCAACCCCCGGGGAATGCCCGACCAGTCGTTATGCCCTCCCAGTGAGCGCGGGCGGCGTTTGGCGAGCACCTTGTGGTCGGCAGAGAGCCAGAGCGTCGCGTCAGTTTTTTCGTGGCGGATGCCGATCATCTTGCCGCGGTACGGCCGGCGGATCACGCGCACGACGCGATGCGGTTGCCCGTCATGCCCCAAAACCCAGTCGCCGGGCTGGATGGATTCGATGGGGCGCAGGATGGCCCTATCCCATTCAGCCCCACCCCGGCCCTCCCCACAAGCGGGGAGGGAGCAGTGTCCCCCCCCATGCGGGGGGACCACAGGGGGGCTGCTTCCCGCATGCGGGGGGACTACAGGGGGGCTGCCTCCTCCATCCTCGGAAAGCAGTGTGGCCCCTCCACAGTTGGCCTCTTCCTGGTTAGCTTCTCCTCTGTCAGCCCCTCCCCAGCCCTCCCCGTAAACGGGGAGGGAGCGTCCCCCGTCCTTCACACACCACACCCGCGTCCCCTTCCGCACACACGTCGGGTCAAACACCAAATCGCCCGGGTCGGTGGTCATCAGGAGGCAGCGCTCTACAACCTTCGTACGCGTTTCAACCACGTATCGTTGCTCAGGATTGAATCCGGCCGTGTCGTCCCAGACCTCAGACAAGACCTTGAGCGGATAATCGTCGATATAATATTTCCATCGAAGTTTGCTGCCATCCTTAGTCACGCGACCCGTGCGTTTCAACGCCTCCATGCCATCGGGGTAGATCAGCTTCCAATGGCTGTTCTTGTTCGGTCTGAAGGTCTCTCCCTTAAATTGGAGCGGCGTATCCTCGCCCGGCGGCCCCGAGCTCTCCAGGCTTACGAGCTGGAAGACCTTTGCTCCCGCTGGCAACAGCGACGGATCGACCATCTCGGCCCGGGTAATCTTTCGCACGGTACCGTCGGGTAGCTCCACATTACTATAGAAGGCATCAGGCAGCTTTTCAGAATACAACTGGCGATATTTCAAATATTTTTTATCCCTGGCATACCAGATTCAGATAATCACTCGTCCGGCCTAACTCGTTGGATACCATGCTGCCGGTTTTAGCGAACGTGATAAGTCGCACAAAATTCCCCGCCCCAAACACTTCATCCATCAAGCAGCGTACCAGATGGACGTTCTCGTCGCCGATCTGCACGAAGATGCTGCCGCTTTCGGTGAGGAGTTCTCGCGCCAGCAGTAGCCGGTCGCGCAGGTAGGTGAGGTAGGAGTGGATGCCTAGCTCCCAGGTGTCGCGGAAGGCGCGGATTTGCTCTGGCTCGCTGGTTAAATCCTCGTCTTTGCCGTCCTTGACGTCGCGCTTGTTGACGAAGGGCTGGAAGTTAGAGCCGTATTTGATGCCGTAGGGCGGGTCGAGGTAGATCATCTGCACTTTGCCCGCCATGCCCTCTTTTTCCAGGAGCGAATTCATCACCAGGAGCGAGTCGCCAGCGATGAGGCGGTTGGTCCAGCCGTGTTTGTGCTGGTAGAACTCGACGGCCTGGCGCAGCGGCTCTCGGCGTTCCTCTTCAAAAAGGCTGAGTTGCTCCGCGCCGCCGCTGCCGTTCCGCTTCTTCACCGCCTCGATGATCGTACGGGGGTCGATGCGCTCGTGGACATGGAGCGAGATCGTCGGCACCGCGAACGAGGTGTGCTCGGCCTTGCCGGCCCAGACCAGTTGCGGGTCGAGGTGAGGATCGTAGGCATAGCGCTTTTTCGTTTGCCCGGCATCCGGGTCAGTCTGGGGCGTCACCAACCCCACAGGTGGATTATTGACACGCTCTTTGTCGCGGTGCTCGTAGGATTCGATTGGGCGTTTGGTGTCGGTTTTCTTGGCTGCCATCCAGTCCTGCCTGTTGGTTTGTCGTGGGCTTAGTGGGAAGGCTAGCTTGAGAGCATGACTCTAGTCAATAATAAGCTCAACTATACTGAAAATAATGTATAATATGTTCAGTACGGATTACTACCAGTTGATCTTTCTGTTTACTTTCGAGTCTGCCAACATGGTAGCCAAAGCAAAGCAGAAAATTGGTAGTAAGACGACACGGAAACTGCGCTTTGGGTATTCTACTCAAAGCTTTGCGGGATACCGCCATTCTGTTTGGAAACAAACAGAATGCTATCGCTGCA
>NZ_AUMZ01000001.1:374506-382804 GCF_002760375.1 Synechococcus sp. 60AY4M2 | reverse complement strand
CCAAGCCACCTATCCGTCCAGTGGCGCCCGCAGGGTTTGCACGCCCCGGGGCGACCAGGTTACTGCTCCAACGCGCTCGGCAATGTAGAGGGGCCGCTGCTTTTGCCGAAACCAGGTGGTCACTGCCTCGCCAACAGGGCCGGAGCTGATGCCCGCCTGCACCTGAAAGCGCTCCAGCAAGTCCAGGATCAGCGATCCCCCATCCCACCACAGCCAGTCGATCTGGGCCGGCAGCAAGGGGGATCCGGTCAGCTCCGCCTGGACAGGGGGGCCGGCGGATCCCAAGAGCAGCCAGCGGGATCCCTCGGCCTCCAAGGTCAACACCAAGGGGTTGGTGTGGACGGCCTGCAGCTTCAGCCGCTCCGAGAAGGGGATCCGGTCGGCAGGCCGCAAGACTTGATAGGGGATCCCGGCAGCTTGCACGGCGCTAAGAGAGCGCAGGTAGCTGTCCGAGGCGGCATTGACGCCGCCCCCGTCCCAGAACTGCCCGATGGAGAAAGCTGAAAGCAGGATCTCCCAGCCCCCATTGGCCGAGCCGGCAGAGGTCATGGCCACCGCCCCCTCCAGACGGCGCAGGCCCTGCTGCCGCAAAAAGGGCAACACGGTGCGCTCGGCCAGGCGGGGATCGCCGCTGTTGAGCAAGAGGTGGCGTCCTTCGGCTTGGATGGCCAGGACGGGGAGGCGGCCACTGGCCAAAGCGGTGATCTCGACCGGCGGCCCCGGCCACAGCCTTGGCCCCAAGAGGATGGCGGCCATTATCAGAGCAGTGCCCTGCCAGCGCAAAGCCCGCCGCCAGCGGGGCCAAAAGGTCAAAGCCACCAGCGCCCCGTAGAGAAGTAGACACTGGAGCAGCGAGACCCTGCCGGTGTAGTAGGAGCTCAGGGGCCAGCTGGCCATCCAGCCCACCCAGTTGATCAAAGGCGTGATCAAAAACGTCAAGGGCCGGGCCAGCAGGGATCCCAGCCCCGGCCAGAGCAAGGCCACAAAAGCCACCCCAAACCCCGCCACCAGCAGGGGCACCAAGAGAAGCAGCAGCAGCGGGTTGGCCAGCAGCGAGTAGGTGGGGATGCGGCCAAAGATGGCCACCTGCAGCGGCAGCGTCCAGATCTGGGCGGCCAGCGGAACGGCCAGAGCCGTGGCCACCGCCGGCGGCAAAAAGTCCAGCCGGGATCCAATCGGCCCTGCCCCCACCAGCAGGCCCAGGGTGGCGGCAAAGCTGAGCTGAAACCCCAGATCGGTAATCCACAGCGGCTGGTAGATCAACAGCAAAACCGCCGCCACCAGCAGCGTCCCCAGGGGGTTAAGCCTAACTTTTCCTTCCAGTCTTGGCTCCGTCAACACCAGCATGGCCGCTGCCCCCATCACCGCCGCCCGCAGCACCGAAGGGGTAAAGCCCGTCAAGGCCAGGTAAATCCCCAAGACCGCCAGGAGGATCCCCTGCTGCAGGCGTACCGCCAGCCGCCGCGTTAGGACAAACACCACCCCCACCAGCAGCGACACGTGAAACCCAGAGGCCGCTAGCGCATGGGCCAGGCCAACTTCTCGAAAGGCATCCTGCAAATCAAAATCCAACTGGGCAGCCCGGGATCCCAGCACCAAGGAAGCCAAGAGGTTCCCCTGCCGCTCCCCCAGCCCGGCAATGAACGCCTCCCGCACCCGCCGCCGCAGCACCCAACCTCCCCAGCCCCTTCCCCCCGGCTGGGGGATCACCTCGCGGGCGATGAAGCCGGCAAAAGCCCCCTGCCGCTGCAGATAGGCCTGAAAGTCAAAGCTGCCCAGGTTTAAGGCGAGACTGGGAAGGTAGAGGGATCCCGTCAGGCGCACCCGCTGGTTGGGATGGAGATCCTGGCTTGGGAGAGCCTCAGGGCTGGCAGTGACGTAGAGCTTGCCGCTTACCTGGCGGGCCGTTTGGTTGGCCTCCAGCACCTGCTCCGCCTCCAGCCAAAATTGCCGCCGCTCGCTGCGGGTGGGGCGGGGCTCCGAAAGAACGGTGCCCACCAGGCTCATCTGCCGCTGCGGGGCCAGAAGGCTGATATCCGTCGGGCCGGGAACCGGCTGCCGCCAGCCCAGGTAGGCCCAGGCCAGACACCCCACCAGCCCCATCGCCAGCCAGGTGCGGGCCAAGCGCGGTCGTCGCCGGTACAGCAGCGATCCCGCCAATCCCAAAGCCAGCGGGATCCCCCAGCCCCAGCCGCTCGCCGCCGGCCAGGCCCGCAGCAACAGGCCCAGGATCCAGCCCAGCCCCAGCAGATAGGTTCTCTCCATCCCTCTTCAGCGCTTTTGCCCCCACTGTACTCTCGCGCTCAGGCGGGATCCATGGCGTTGTCTTAACCTTGACCGGTTGCCGACCCCGCAAGACAGAGGCAAACTGCATCCGGCCTAGGGCTGGCGCTCGCCACCAGCCGCATGCTCCCGCCAGATGGGCAACGCACCCTCCAGATCCTTCCTCTTGCAAGTTTAAGAATTGGGAAAGATGGCCCACTGGCTCTTGACGGCGATATCCTAGGGTTTAAGCTACCGAGAGGCGAGGCGGATCGGCCCGCCTCTGGTCAAAGGAGTGAGCGTCTAGCTCAAGGGATCCGCCGCTCTTAAGGAAGCTTAAGCGTTTCTAAAAATGCTCAAAAGGGGCGGACAGAACGTTAGGGATCCCAGAGAATCTTGGCAGGGTCGTTAGGGTGATAGTGGGCTTTGCGAGGTGGGGAAACCGCACATGGACAGCGCTTTGCTGCAAGCAGCTCGCCAGATCTATCAATACCATTTGCAGTATCGACCGGAGGTGCTGGAGCAGCCGCCGCGGGGCGTGGTCATCCATCGCCGTACCCTGCGAGGGGATCTGATCTTTTCTGAGTTTCCCATCCTGCTGCCCCAAGAAACTTTCATTCCGCTGCAGCAGTTGGAGCCGCTCCGCTGAGGCCCTTCTGCCCAAGCCGAGCCTAGGCGCCTACGATAGCAGAGCAAGCCTCTTTTTCTCCCTGTGGACGGCTGCGATGGTGGACTTCCTTGCCAGCACCTGGGAGCTGCGCCTGTTGGTCTGGGTGCTGGTGTTGGTGCTGGGGGCCTGTGTGGGCAGCTTTCTCAATGTGGTGGTCTATCGCCTGCCGCAAGGTCTTTCTCTGCTCCATCCCGGCTCCCATTGTCCCCACTGCAAGACGCCCCTGGGCCCGATGGAGAACATCCCCATTCTGGGCTGGTTCCTGCTGCGGGGCCGCTGCCGCCACTGCGGGGCGCAGATTAGCTGGCGCTACCCTGCCGTTGAAGCCTTGACCATGGGGCTGTTCGGCCTCAGCATCGCCATCTTGGGATTTTCTCCCCGCGGGCTCCTCACCTGTGTCTTGTTGGGCTGGCTGCTGGCGCTGGCCCTGGTTGACCTGGATACGTTTTGGCTGCCGGAGTCGCTCACCCGCTCCGGCCTGCTGGCGGGGCTGCTGGCCCGCCTGGCGCTGCCCTGGCTGGAAGGGTCGGGATCCCTGGCCGCCATGGGCTGGTCACTGGTGGCCGGGATCGCGGGCGCCGTGCTGGGCATCTGGCTGTTGGAAGGCATTGGCTTTGTCGCCCGTTGGGTTTTGCGGCGGGAGGCCATGGGCGGAGGAGATGGTAAGCTGCTGGCCCTGATCGGCATGTGGCTGGGCTGGCAAGGGGTGTTGGTGGCCCTCATCTTGGGCTCTGGGCTTGGTTTGCTGGGCAGCCTGCTGGCCATGGCCGGGGGAAGGGCCCGCCTGGGCAAACCCATCCCCTTCGGCCCCTACTTGGCTCTAGGCGGCGCCGTGGCCGCCTTGGCGGGATCCCCCCTGATCGAGGCCTACCTACGCTGGTCGGGGTTGCTGGGGTAGAACTCCCTCACCCCTCTTCCAGTGGCAACGGCAACGATCGGCAGGGATCCCTTTTGGCCTCTACTCCACCCCCTCGATCCGGTCTTCCACTTCTTGGTACAGCTCCTGCAGGCGCTCGATGTTGGCCTGGGAAGTCTGCCAGTAGCCACGCCCGTGCACCTCCAGCAGGGTGCCGACGATGCGCCGGAAGGAGTGGGGGTTGAGGTTCATCAGGCGCTGCCGCATCGCCTCGTCCTTGATGAAGGTCTCGTTGGTTTCCTCGTAGATCCAGTTGTCCACCGCTCCCGCCGTGGCCGACCAGCCGGAGGTATTCACCAGCCGCTTGGCGATCTCCCGCACCCCTTCGTAGCCGTGCTTGAGCATGCCCTCGTACCACTTGGGGTTGAGCAGCTTGGTGCGAGCATCGAGGCGGATCGTCTCGCTCAGGGTGCGGATCTGGGCGCTGGGCGTGGTGGTATCCGCCATGTAGGCCGAGGGGGCCTTGCCGTCCGGGCGCAGGCTCTGCACCAGCTTGGTGGGATCCGCATCGAAGTAGTGGCTGACATCCGTCAGGCTGATCTCCGACGAATCCAGATTCTGGAAGGTCACGTCCACCGTCTTCAGGCTGGCCTCAAACAGCTGCCGCATCTGCTGGTTGGGCAGATTGGATCCGAAGGCAAAGGACTTACGCGAGAGGTACATCTCCCGCAGCTCGCTCTCGTCCTCCCAGGAGCTGTTTTCCACCGCCAGGTTGATGTTGGCCGAGTAGGAGCCAGAAGCGTTGGAAAAGACCCGCGTTGCCGCCTGCTCCAGCGTCAGCCCCAGCTCCTTGGCCTGCTGCAGAGCGTGCTTGCGCACATAGTTCAGCTCCAGCGGCTCATCGGCCAGGGCCGCCAGCTTTACCGCCCGGTCGAGGAGGGCCATTTGGTTGACAAAGAGATCCCGGAACACGCCGGAGCAGTTGACCACCACGTCAATGCGGGGCCGCCCCAGCTCCTCCAAGGGGATCAGCTCCACCTTGTTCACCCGCCCCAGGGCATCCGGCTGGGGACGCACCCCCAGCAAACACAGCACCTGCGCCAGCGACTCGCCGTAGGTCTTGATGTTGTCCGTGCCCCAGAGCACCACCGAGATGGTTTCCGGGTACCTGCCGCCGTTGGCGCTCAGCTCGCGGGCCAGCAGCCGCTCCACCACCATCTCCGCCGACTTAATGGCCGCTGCCGTGGGGATAGACTGGGGATCCAAGGCGTGGATGTTGCGCCCCGTCGGCAACACAGCGGGGTTGCGGATGGGATCCCCGCCCGGCCCCGGCAGGATGTACTCCCCTTCCAAAGCGCGAAGCAGGGATCCCAGCTCATAATCGGCCGTGATTTGCTTGAGGCACTCTTCCAAAAACTCAAACAAAGGCTTGAGCAGCTCCGCCTCCACCTGCGGATAGCCCGCCTCCTTGAGGGCCACCAGCCAGGGCGCCTGCCGCCCCATGTTGAAGAAATTGAGCTTGGCCACCCGCGAGACCCGCCCCTGGGCGTCGGTTTGCTCCTGCACCAGGGCCGCCACCGCCTTGTGGCAGGCCTTGTTGATGCGATCCAGCAGCTCCGTATCCGCCAGGTGCCCTTGATCCCGGTTGCGGTAGAGCTCGTCGATGTCTCGGCCCAGGCTCTGGGCGAGGATGCGCGGCAGGCCGAGGATCCCTTCTTCCGGGCGGTCGATGCTGGCGATGCTCACCAGGGTAGCGATGGCCTCCTCCGCCGTGGGGGGCGCCCCGATCACATGCAGGCCACAGGGCAACAGCCGCGACTCGATCTCCATCAGCTTGGCGTAGAGCTTGCCCACCACCGTGTCCCGCTCTTCCAGGGTGAGCTGGGCCGCATCCACCTGGGGCAGCTCCACATCCTTGTCCAGGTTGACCAGGCGCGCCTTGTCGCAGATGGCATTGACAATCTGAATGCCGCGTCCTCCTTCCCGCAGGCTTTGGTAAGAGCCGATCAACTCCCGCAGCTCCTGCAGCCCCTTGTAGAGGCCGGCGTTTTCTGCCGGCGGCGTCAGGTAGCTGATGGTGCAAGCATAGCCGCGCCGCTTGGCGATGGTGGCCTCGCTGGGGTTGTTGGCGGCGTAGTAGTACAAGTTGGGCAGGGATCCGATCAAATTGTCCGGGTAGCACTCGCCCGACATGCCGATCTGCTTGCCCGGCATGAACTCCAAAGAGCCATGGGTGCCAAAGTGGATGACCACGTCGGCCTTCCAAACCTTTTCCAGGTAGGTGTAGTAGGCGGCAAAGCCGTGGTGGGGGCTGGCCGATCTCGAAAAGAGCAGCCGCATGGGATCCCCTTCGTAGCCAAAGGTGGGCTGCACCCCGATGAACAGGTTGCCAAAGTGTTTGCCGTAAATCAGCAGATTTTGCCCATCGGTATTCAGGTGCCCCGGCGCCGGCCCCCAGTATTTCTCAATGGCTTTGACATAGGGCGTCAGGGCCTCATATTCCCGCACCGACAGCTTGGCCGCCACGTTCAGCTCCGGGCTGGCGTACTGGGCCTGGGGATCGTGCAGGATGGACTCCATCAGCTCCTGCGGCGTTTTGGGCAGCTCTGGCCCCAGGTCATAGCCGTTGTGGGCCAGCGCCTGCATCACCCGGTGGATGGAGGCAAACACATCCAGGTAGGCCGCTGTCCCCACATTGCCCTTGTCCGGCGGAAAGCTGAAAACGGTGATGGCGATCTTCTTCTCCAGCTTGGGCTTGCGCCGCAGATTGGCCCACTTGATGGCCCGCGCCGCAATCAACTCAATCCGATCCTGCAGGGCATGGGCCTTGCCGGTGACGGCGTCCCGCCCTGAGAGGATGATGGGATCGATGGCCCCATCCAGTTCGGGAATGGCAATTTGCAGCGCCACCTGCACCGGGTGCAGCCCCAGGTCGCTATTGGCCCATTCCTCTGTCGATTGAAACACCAAGGGCAGTGCCACCATGTAGGGACGATTGAGCCGTTGCAGCGCCTCCACGGCTTTGGGGTGATCCTGCCGCGCCGGCCCGCCCACCAGGGCAAACCCGGTTAGCGACACCACCACATCCACAATTGGCGCCGTCTTCTGCTCGTTCCAGAAAAACTCGTTCACCGGCTTGGAAAAGTCCAAGCCGCCGGCAAACACCGGCACCACCCGCGCCCCGCGCGACTCCAGCTCCTGCACCATGGCCACGTAGTGGGCATCGTCCCCCGTCACCAGGTGGGTGCGCTGCAGCACCAGACCCACGCAGGGGGCCAAGGGATCCTTCACCTCCTCTGGCAGATCCTCGCGGGCGTTGTACCAATCCCAATACTCCGCCAGGCTGGCAAACATCTGCGGCGCCAGCGGGTGCCAAATGCCCATTTCCAGATAGGTGACCGGCTCGGCAAACTTGACCTGATCCCGCATCCCCGGCAGGTAGCGATCCGCCAGCATCAGCAAAAAGTTCTCCAGGTTCTCGCGGGATCCGCCCAGCCAGTACTGGAAGCTAAGCATGAAGTTGCGGGCATCCTGGGCCTTGTCAAAGGGCAGGTACTTCAGCACCTTGGGCAGCGTCTGCAACAGCTTCAGCATCCCCTCCTGGAAGTTGGATCCCTGCTGGCGCTTGCGCATGAACTGGGCAATGGCGCTCTTGGACTGGCCCAGTTGCGCCATAGAAAAGGATCCCAGCTTATTCAGGCGCATCACCTCCGGCATGGAGGGGAACACCACCACCGCATCCAACCGCTCCCGCAGGGGTTCTACCGCCTGCACCACCTTCTGGGCGATGTCCTCAATAAAGATCAGGGAGCCAATAAAAACATTGGCCGTCTCCAGATCCCGCCGGAAAGCCTCATACCCCGAGGGATCCCGCAGCTCCTCCACCAAGTAGCCAGACAGCTCCACCGCCAGCTTGGGGTTGCGGGCGTTGATGCGCTGCACCGCTGCTGTCAGAGCACTCTGATACTGCGGCTCCAACACCACGTACACCACCTTCATCAGTCGGCGCCCCCCTAGCTCGTCAGGGGCCACGTGGCGGGTGATGGGCTTAACCAGAGTAAACATGCGGTCGCTCTCCCTTGTGCAATGCAAAAAAGCAAGTGGGCCGGGAATGGGCATTCTTCCCTAGCACCTGTTTCCCGTTCTACCAGAGAACCGGATCCCTGCCGGGGGCATGACGCCAGTCTCGTAACAATTCGCAATAATTGCAAAGGGGGCTCTTCTCTTGAGGAGATCTCAAGGATCCAGACCTGGAAGGGCCCAGAGCGGCTCTCCTACACAAAAGGATAGTTTGGTAGCCCCGCACTTGAGTGCGGGGCGGAAAAGCCCGCTAGCCACTTTAGTGGCTTACCCATGATGGGGGTCGTTGATATAGTTTCATAGCTCAAACAACCTCTTCCTGACTTCTCCTACCAAGACCTCTTTCCTTCTCTTTGGCCAAAAAATAAGATGAACAACCGCCCGCCCACAACATGACCGCGGCGATTGTACCGTTGACTTTCCTCTCGCA
>NZ_AUMZ01000001.1:353900-373591 GCF_002760375.1 Synechococcus sp. 60AY4M2 | reverse complement strand
TGCTTAAGAAAGTCAGCAGAACCTTGGGGCTTTGCCTTCAGGAACTGTCTAGAGGCGCTTTGACAACGCCGTTACGGGTTCTTTTGTGGACTGCGTAAGAATCCCCTGGGTGGGAGTGTCAAGACAAAAGGGATCCCTGCCAAGCCGCCTTATTCCAAGCAAGTTCTGGGCGAGATCAAGGCACCTACAAAAAAGGATGAGACCCATACCGCTACGCCATCCATCTCCAAAGCGGTTTCGAGCCCAGCCAGCTAGCTGAGCTTTTGAATGGGCGCGATGCGGGGATCCAAGATTTTCTGCTGGCCGATGGCGGGAAACCTCACCGCCAGGGTGATCCGTTCGCCGCTGCCGAACACGTGGGTAATTTGCCCCTGTCCGAATTGGGGATGTTGCAGGCGATCCCCAACGGCCCACTGGGAGGAACGGCCTTGGCGGCGAGCAGCCTTTGCTTTGGGCGTGGCCGCAGCCGTGTTGTCGGCGGAGAACGAAAGCCCCCTGCCTTTTTCCCATTGGATCAGCTCTTGGGGCAGCTCACTCAAAAATAGGGAAGGGATGGCGGGCTCGCGGTTGCCGTAGAGCCGCCGCTCGCTGGCGTGGCAGACAAACAATTGCTCGCGGGCGCGGGTGATGCCCACGTAGCAGAGGCGCCGTTCTTCTTCCAGCGCGGCAGGATCCTCCAAAGCGCGAAAATTGGGAAACAGGCCTTGTTCCAACCCCACCAAAAACACCACCGGGAACTCCAGCCCTTTGGAAGCATGCAACGTCATTAGCGAAACTTTCTCAGCTCCCTCCTGAAGGGTGTCCAAATCGGAAGCTAAAGACACATTGCTCAAGAAAGCCTCGAGGCTGGGATCCTCCTGTTCTTCTTCAAATTGGCGGGCGGCATTGTAGAGTTCCATCACGTTGGCGATCCTTTCCTCGGCCTCTTCTGTGCCCTGGGCCTTGAGATCTTCCAGATAGCCGCAATCCCGCAGCAGCCCCTCCAGAAGGGCGGCAGCCGAAACCTGGGCCATCTGTCTGTGCCAATGCTGGATAAGCTGGGCAAACTGGAGAACCGGCTTGGCCGAACGCCCCAGCAGGTTGGTAACAGAGGCCTCGTCGCTGAGGATAGTCCACAGGGGCACATTTAAGGCAGCCGCCGCTTCGCTTAGCTTGTCCAGAGTGGACTTGCCGATGCCCCGCCGCGGCACATTGATAATGCGCAACAGGCTAAAAGAATCGGCAGGGTTGAGCACAACCCGCAAATAGGCCAGCACATCCTTAATCTCTTTGCGATCGTAAAATCGCAGCCCCCCCACCACCGTGTAACGGATCCCCCACCGCAGCAAAACCTCTTCAAAAGGGCGAGATTGGGCATTGGTGCGGTAGAGAATGGCAAAATCTCCCCAGGAAGAGTTGGGATTTTGGCTGTGTAATCGCCGGATGGTATTGACCACAAACTCGGCCTCGGCCATTTCGTCCTCCGCCTGGTAGCAAACGATGGGATGGCCGGGGGGGCGAGTTGGCCGGAGAATTTTATCGATGCGCTCGGTGTTTTTCTCAATCAGGACGTTAGCCGCCTGCAAAATCGTGGCGGTGGAGCGATAGTTTTCTTCCAATTTGATCAGGGTGCGGGTATCGTCGTCCGGCAGGCCATCGCCAAAGGTCTCTTGAAACTCCAGCAAAATGGTGAAATCGGCCCCCCGAAAGCGATAGATGCTTTGATCTGCATCGCCCACCACAAAGAGGGAGCGATTGGTCCAGTCCCACTCGGAGCGGCGGGTCTCGCCGTTGGTGGCCAGGAGCCGGATCAGCTCGTACTGGGTGCGGTTGGTATCTTGGTATTCGTCCACCAAGATGTGCCGAAAGCGCTGGTGCCAGTAGGCCAAAACCTGCTCATTTTGGCGGAAAAGTTGCACCGGGATCCAAATTAAGTTGTCGAAATCGAGGGCATTATTGGCCGCCAGTTGATCTTCGTAGAGCTCGTAAACCTGAGCGAGGATGCGACCTCGGAAATTGGGCTGGTGGCGCTCCAGATCGGCAGGGGTCCAACCTTGATTTTTGGCATTGCTAATGGCATAGCGCACCGATCTTGGATCGAACTTGCGCTCATCTAAGTTGAGTTGCTTAGTTACAATCTCTTTAACCAGGGATTGGGCGTCCGATTCATCGAAAATCGAGAAGTTGCGAGTCCACTTTCGTCCCTTGGGATCCTGATATTTTTCGATCTCCAGGCGCAGGATCTGGGCAAACAAGCTGTGAAACGTGCCGATCCAAAGGGGTTTGATCCAACGGTGGTAGACCGCCGATTTCAGCCGCGTCGCCTGGGCCGGCTCCAATTGCGCCAAGGGGATCCCGAATTGCTCCTGGGCCTCTTGCTCGGCAAAGAGCCGTTCGATGCGCTCTTTCATTTCGCGGGCGGCCTTGTTGGTAAAGGTCACGGCCAAAATCTCCTCCGGATCCACCCGGTAGTGGCGGATGAGGTGGGCGATGCGATAGGCGAGGGTGCGCGTCTTGCCGGAACCTGCCCCCGCCACCACCAGCAAAGGGCCACAAAAATGGTGCACCGCTTGCCGTTGAGCAGGGTTGAGGGCATCCAACAAACAGGCGTGAGTCATAGTCGGCAAAGCAGAAACTGCTTTCCATTATGGGCGCCAACCCAATGGGGACGAGAAGCCAAAGGGCATTCTGGAGCGCCAAAGATGAAGATCGGTTAAGATTTGGCCGGCCCACCTCCAGAACTCCCCGCCATGAACCGAGGACTGTCCTGCTGCTGTGCCCTGGCTAACCGCTGCTGGCTTTGCGTTCAAAAGAGACTTGTGGCTTTGGGGTTTGCCACCCTTGCCCTGCTTTCTCAAGGTGCGTTCGATCCCGCCCAAGCTGGCAACTGCCCCAGCAACGGCAACCCCAAAACATCTCTTGACCTCAAGGTGGAAAGCGTTTCTGGGGATCGGCTTGACCTAAGTCGGTATGAGGGCATTCAAGCGCTGATCTTGACCAACAGCCAAACCCGCTCGCAATCGGAAGCCCTCTCCAAAAGTTTGGCCCTCGAGTTTGGGCGAAACCCTCGGCTGCGCCAGATCGTGCTGGTGGATGGCAGGGGGCTGCTGTTGGTGCGAAATTTGGTTTTGCAGGCCATCCGGGAGAGTGTACCGACGGATCCCCGCCTGGTTTCTCCGTTTGTGTATGTCTCGGTCGATTTTGAGGGAGCAACCATCCAGAAGCTGCAAGAAATAGCCGCTGCAGCTTTGCCTGGGATCAATTTTCGCCAACAGGCCGCTTTGCTGCTTTTGGACGGCCAGGGAACTCTTCTGAGCGGATTTGCCGACTTGGAGCAATCCAACCTCAGCATTCGCCGGTGCATTCGCACCCTCATGGGATAGTCCCACTTCCCTTTCACACCGGCAACGCCTCTTTTCTGCTGCTCTGGCCCAAGCCATTAAACTGGTCATACCGGTCATGTTGAAGCTTGAAGTCAACCGGTCGAACGACGGCTCTCTGTTCGCGGGATCCCATGCGCCGCCAGCTCAAAATCTTGAACCAAATCCTCGATTACAAGCTTGCCAACTTGCGGCTGTTTGGCCGAGCCGAGCTGAAGGGGCCTGTTCTCAACGTGCTGCTGGAACGGCTGCCGGGCGATGTGGTGGATACCCTGCAGGTGATGGAGGTGGTGCGCAGTGCGGTGGAAGCCTCTCTGCTGCAAGGGTTGCGCAAGGTCAACGTTTACCTTTGGTGCCGCGGACAAACTGAAGAAGCGCCGGAGTGGAGCGAAAGCTTTGCTGTAGAGCCATTGGTCTTGGCCCACCCCAAGGAGCTCCGAAGCCTTGCTTTCAACTATCGACAAGACTATCCCGGCATGCGGGTGCTGTTTTTCTGCCTGGGCCTTTGTCTGGGCGGCTTTTACCTGTTGGGGGGCTGGGAGCAGACAGGTTGGATCGATTGGATCCCCGTAGGACTGGCCTTCGCCTTGGGGGTGATCTTCCCCTGGCTCAAACGCTCCCTCAGCCAGTTTGTACACCCTCTATTTCTCCGCCTTGGCCTGGGCTTGGGCTTGGTCTTATTGGGCCTGGCAGTGGCGCTGATCTGGCGGCAGGGCTGGAGCGTTGCCTATGGGATCCTCGGCCTCCTGGCCATCCTCCTGTTGGGTCTGGGAGCCTAGTTCTCAACCGGCAGTGGTGCCGCTGAAGACGTGTAGGGCAGGGCCGGTCATCCACACGTGCTGTGTGCTCGGATCCCAGCGAATTTCCAGATTTCCTCCCGGCAGTTCTACTGTAGCTTGCGATTCTGCGCGCTCCTCCAAAACAGCAGCCACCAAAACAGCACAGGCACCCGTCCCACAGGCCAGCGTCGCCCCTGCCCCCCGCTCCCAAACCCGCAGCCGCAGGTAATTTGGGCCGAGCACCTGGGCAAATTCGGTGTTGGTGCGCTCGGGAAAAGCCGGGTGATGCTCAAACAGGGGGCCCACCCTTTCCAAGTCCAGCTCTTCCAGGGATCCCCCTTCTTCCAAAAAGACCACACAGTGGGGGTTGCCCATGCTCACCGCCGTCACCGCCCACTCCCGCCCGCCTACCTGCAGGGGCTGCCGCACCACCTTTTCCTCTGGTTTGGCCAGCGTGGTGGGGATCTGCCCGGCCAAGAGGCGAGGGATCCCCATGTCCACTGTTACCAAGCCATCGGGCCGCACCTGCGGCACGATCCGCCCCGCCAAGGTGTGGATCTGGTAGGCGCCGTCCTGGCCAGGGATCCCCAGATCCTGCAAAAAGCGGGCCAAACAGCGGATGCCGTTGCCGCACATCTCCGCCTCCGAGCCGTCGCTGTTGAACAGGCGCATGCTGAAGTCGGCCCCCTCCTGCCCCGGCAGCAGAAAGATAACCCCATCGGCCCCCACGCCAAAGCGGCGGTTGCAGAGGGCAACGGCTTCCTCAGGCGTCAGACAGGGCTGCGGCTGGTGGCGGTTGTCCACCAAGATAAAGTCGTTCCCCAGCCCCTGGTATTTGTGGAAGGAGAGACGGGAGGGCAACCGAACAGGCATGCAGCGGAACCGCACAACAACCGGCTTCAATCCTCGTGCATCTCGTAGGGATCCTGCAAGTTTTTGGAAGGGGGGCCAAAGGCGGTGTAGATGGCAAAGGCGGTGATGCAGATGGTTATTGCCGCAATGGCCACAACCAGCGAAAGGGTGGATTCCATGGTTAGCTCTTCAGTTCTGAGAGAATCTCCCTACATATTACACAAGTTTACAATTCATTGCCGGCGGCAAAGGGGAGTGACCAGATTCTGTTAGCGTGATTTTAAAAGGAGGTTGTCTGGCTGGGATCTGCCGCCGTGCTGACCTCCAAGTTGGCAAACCTGTCCTCTCTTTGACCTATCGCGAGAACCTATGGCGATTCGTACCAAACTGGGCGATCTGCTGCGTCCTCTCAACTCGGAATACGGCAAGGTGGCCCCTGGCTGGGGCACCACGCCTTTGATGGCGGTCTTTATGGTGCTGTTCGGCATCTTCTTGCTGATCATCCTGCAGATCTACAACAAGTCGCTGCTCCTGGAAGACATCAACGTCTCCTGGGAGAGCCTCAGCTTCTAGGGCTCCTGGCTGCCGCGGGCTGTCTAGGTGGTGTACTCGGCGTTGATGCGCACGTAGTCGTAGCTGAGGTCACAGCCCCAGGCAACGCCCTGGCCAGATCCCTGGTGGAGGTCTACCGTAAAGGTTACGGGATCCCCTCTCTTTAGGTACTCAGAGGCCGCCTGGCGATCAAAAGCCAGAGGCATTCCCCCCTGCAGCAGCAGAAAATCCCCCAGGCGAACCTCCAAGCGACGGCTGTCAAAGGGGATCCCAGCCCGTCCGGCGGCGGCGGCCACCCGGCCCCAGTTGGGATCGTTGCCAAAAACTGCCGCCTTCACCAGGGGAGAGCTGGCAATGACACGGGCTATCTGCCGAGCTGACCTGTCGTCGGGGGCGCCCTGCACCCGGATCTGCAACAACTTGGTGGCTCCCTCGCCGTCGCGGGCGATGGCCTTAGCCAGGTGAATGCAAACCTGGACAACCATCTCGGCGAGGGCTTGGGCAGCTCTCGTGCCAGCTTGCAGGGTGGGAATCCCACTTTGGCCGTTGGCCAGAGCCAGCACCATGTCGTTGGTGCTGGTATCCCCGTCCACGGTGATTTGGTTAAAGCTGAGGTCAACCGCCTCTTTGAGGATCTGCTGCCAGAGGGGAGGATCCACGGCTGCATCGCAGGTTAGGAAAGCTAACATCGTCGCCAAGTTGGGGTGGATCATACCGGATCCCTTGGCGATGCCTCCCAGCCTGACGGTGTAGCCGTCGATCTCGGCCTCCAGGGCTGTACTCTTGGTCACCAGGTCGGTGGTGAGGATGGCGCGGGCGGCGCTCTCTCCTCCTGTCGGCGAGAGGCTGTCGATCAGGCGGGGCAGGGCCGCCTCGATTTTGGCCATTTCCAATTGCCGCCCGATCACCCCTGTCGAGGCAGTGAGCACCTGTTGGGCCGGGATCCCCAGCCGTTCTCCTACCCAGAGGGCCAGTTGGGCGTTGTTGCGCTCCCCCTCTTCTCCTGTACAGGCGTTGGCTTGGCCGGCATTGCAGAGAATGGCCCGCACCGGCTGCCCTTGGGCGAGGATCCCTTGGTTGTAGGTAACACAGGCGGCCTTGACCTGGTTGCTGGTGAAAACGCCAGCCCCCACCGCCTCGCAGTCGGAAACAATTAGGGCGAGATCGGCAGCGCCGGAGGGCTTGAGGCCAGCAGCCACGCCAGCAGCGCGGAACCCTCGCGGGGCGGTAACGGCGCCTGCAACCCGTTTAAATTGGGATCCCATAGATTCTGGGGCCAGGGGGTGATCGGCACTATCATACCGGCTTGGCGCTCAGATCGGGGTTGAGGGCCAGGGTTGGCAACTGGCAAGTTTTGCCCGAGAAACTCTCTGGAAACCAGGTCGGGGGGTGTAGCTGTGCCTACCGCAGCAGAGGCGACAGATAGTGTTGTTTTAATGATAATGTGCGCCCTTCTCTTTCTGGATTGGGAAGGGATCCCTTTGCCCTCTGCTCTAGGAACCGCGAGCCATGCCCGCCCCTGTCATTACCCTTAACCATGTCAGCAAGGTCTATGCCAATGGCACGGTGGCTTTGCAAGACATGAACATGGCCATCCAGGAGGGGCAGTTCGTCAGCTTGGTGGGGCCCTCTGGCTGTGGGAAAAGCACGGTGCTGCGGCTGATCGCAGGGTTAGGTGACCTAACCACTGGCTCTATCGAGTGGGGGCAAAACACCTCCCAAGGGAAGCCCAAATTGGCCTTTGTGTTTCAGGAGCCGGCCCTCATGCCCTGGGCAACGGTGATGGACAATGTGCGCCTGCCCCTGAAGTTGGCCGGTGAGCCTCGGCCAAAAGCCGATCGAGAGGTTTTGGAAGCCCTCCACCTGGTGGGCTTGCGGGGGTTTGAGCGCCATTTTCCCCGCGAGCTGTCCGGCGGTATGCGCATGCGGGCTTCCATTGCCCGCGCCTTGGTAACCAAGCCGCAGGTGTTGCTGATGGACGAGCCTTTTGGTGCTTTGGATGAGATCACCCGCAGCAAGCTGAACGGCGAACTGCTGGAGTTGTGGCAGGAGAAGCGCTGGACGGTGATTTTTGTTACCCACAACATTTACGAGGCCGTCTATCTGTCCAACCGCGTGGTGGTGATGGCAGCCCGCCCAGGGCGGGTGGTGGCGGATATCCCCATTGAGGCGCCCTACCCCCGCTCGGAAGAGTTTCGCACCTCGCCCCTTTACAACGACTATTGCCGGGAGGTCGCGACCCGTTTGCGGGAGGCCATGCACGACACGGAGCGGGATCCCTGCCTGCACCCCCTCTCCGCCGGACGGCTGGGCTGACGGGATCCCCCTTTGGCAGCATTCCCGGTGTTAGAGCCCCTTGATTCCCCCTACCCTATGCTGAGTCCTTTCAGTTTCCTTCTCGATTGGCTGTCTCGCTGGCTGGGATCCCTGCTTGGCGCGCCAGAGCGCCCCTTTGGGCTCTGGCTGGATGGGGAGCTGCCTCGGCTGAGCAGCGCGGTGGAAGAACAACTCAGGCCCCAACCCACCGATGCGGCTAAGGTACCTGGCTCTGCGCCGCCGACCTCTGGGCAAGGGTTGGATCTGCGCAAGTGGTTCAACCTGGACGTGATTGCCCCTGGGATCGTCGGGATCCTTTTTCTGGTGGGCTGGGAAGTGGCCGTGCGGCTGACGGGGGTGCCTCCCTATCTATTGCCGGGGCCGATTTTGGTGGCGCAAACCCTGGTGCGGGAGTGGGGATCCCTTTTCCCTTCCCTTTTGATCACCCTACAAATTACGGTGGTGGCGTTCCTTTTGGCCACAGTCTCGGGGCTTTTGCTGGCGATTTTGTTTGCCCAGAGCAAATGGATTGAGCGCAGCCTCTTTCCCTATGCGGTGATTTTGCAAACAACACCCATCGTTTCCATCGCGCCGTTGATCATCATCTGGCTGCGCAACAACACCTTTGCTGCGATGGTGGTTTGCGCTTGGATTGTCGCCTTTTTCCCCATTATCTCCAACACCACCCTGGGATTAAACAGTGTCGATCACAACCTGCTCAACCTGTTTCAACTGTACAAGGCCAATCGCTGGCAAACCTTGATCTACTTGCGTCTGCCCAGTGCCCTGCCCTACTTCCTGGGAGGTCTGCGCATTAGCGGCGGCCTTTCTTTGATCGGGGCCGTGGTGGCGGAGTTTGTCGCCGGCACCGGTGGGCAACGGGCCGGGATCGCCTACCAAATCTTGATCTCCAGCTTTAATTTGCAGGTGCCTCGCATGTTTGCCGCCTTGGTGCTGGTTACCGGCCTAGGGATCCTGATCTTTGTGGCCTTGAGCGCTTTGTCGGACAAGATACTGGGCAGGTGGCACGAGAGCGCTGTGCGCCGCGAGAACTAATTTTTGCCATAGAGCCGGCAGAAGCGGTTTCGCAAAAGGCAAGAACTGGGAATTCCCGGCAACAAAAAGGCTCAGGTTGCAGCCCTGAGCCCATCTTGACCTGTTATTGGCAGATGCCAGGAACCAGACTCGAACTGGTGACACGAGGATTTTCAGTCCTCTGCTCTACCAACTGAGCTATCCCGGCTCTGGGACTATCATTTTAGAATGCCAAGAGGGCTTTTGGCAACAGGTGGCAACCCTCGCTTTAGCCAATTAGCTTTTCCAGGGCATCCATCTGGGGGATGCAGAGGATGTCCCGCTGCCGATCCCGGCGGATCAGCTCCTCCTGCTCCAGCTTAGACAAGACACGGGTAACCGTTTCCCGGGCCAGGCCACTCAAGCTGCTCAGCTCCCGGTGGGGCAAATTGGGAATTTCTACCCCCTTGCAACCGACCCGCCCGCGGGACTCCGCCAAGAAGAGCAGGATATCGGCGACGCGAGCGACGCTGCTGGCCTCCCGCAATTGCAGGCGACGGTTGATCTGCCGTAAACGTCGCGACAAGAGCTGGGCAAGGCGGATGGCAACCTGCGCATCGGCAGCCAAAAGGGCCAGAAAGTTCTGGGCCGACAGAGAGCAGACCTTGGTGGCTGTCAGGGCAATCACATCGCTGGAACGGGGCGCCTCGTCCAAGGCGGCCATTTCCCCGAAGATCTCCCCTGGGCCAAGAATGGTGAGGGTAACCTCCCGGCCCTCCAGATCGTGAGTGCGAATCTTGACCCAACCCTCCAGGATGAAATAGACGGCGTTGCCCCAGTCGTTCTGTAGCAGGATGGCCTGGTTAACAGGGTGGGAGCGCAGCAACATCTGGCGGGCCAGCGGCTCGAGCACCTCAGGGGAAAAGCCTTCAAACAGAAACATCAGGCGTAAATCTTCAGCCGTTACCTCGCTCACTGGGGTCTCCTCCTGCACCGCCTCGATTCTTGCCCAACTCTCTTCCCAGAGAAAAACTCTTCACCTGACCGCCGCCTGAGATCAGCAGGGGCTGCGGTCAGCCTCTAACCCGGAAACGGCAGCATGCGCTTTGCCGGTAACCTTGGTCAGTTGGAGTCGAGACCTAGATCTGCTGCAGTTGCGCTTGCCAATCTTGGCTGGTATCCAAAACCTGCAGCAAGCGCCGCTCCCCCTCGGAAAAATCCTGCCACTGCGCCTGCTGCTGGGCAAGGAGATCGGCGGTGGCATCGGCAATGTCGGCGAGGTTCAGCGGCTCACCCAGGCTCGAAGCAGGGAGCGTTCGCCGTTGCAGCCGCTCGCGGAGGACAGGTTCAGGGGCGTGGCAGTAGAGGATGCACAACGGGATCCGGCACCGTTGGGCTTGTTCAATTGCCATGCCCCGCAGCGCTTGCCGGTCAAACTTGGCGTCCAGAATCACGCTGTAACCTTCCCGGGCCAACTCCACTCCCAATTGCACCAGGCGGCGATAAGTCCTGTCGGTCATCTCGGGCGTATACACCTCTGGCCCCCCTCGCTGCCGCAGAGGGATCCCAGCCAAATGCTTGCGCACGGCGTCGGAGCGGATGTGGATGGCCCCTCGCTGTCGGGCCAGGTGGCGGGCCACCGTGCTTTTGCCCGCTCCCGACAGGCCGGCCATCAGAAACAACTGCCCCTGTTTGGGCAGCGTGTATTCCCAGGCCAGTCGGTAGTAGCGGGCGGCAGTGTGGAAGGCATTGGCTTTGGCAGCTTCCGAGGCGGCAGGATCGTCTAGCAAAAAAGAGGTGACCTTGGCCCGCACGTAGGCCTGGCGATTGAGGTAAATGGGCAAGATCTTGAGTCCTTCCCAATCGCCTGTCTCTTCCAGATAGCTGTTCAAATAGGCGTTGCCCAGATCGGGGCGATGGCGGGCATCCAGATCCATCACTGCATAGGATACGTCGTACATCGTATCCACAAAGCGGAAGGCCTCGTTGAACTCAATGCAATCAAACAGCAAGATCTGGCCTTCCCACCAACAGAGGTTGCCAAGATGCAGATCCCCGTGGCCTTCGCGGATGCGGTCTTGCTCAATTCTCTGGTAAAACAGCTCCTGTCGCTCGGCAAAAAAGCGATCCGTGTAGGCTTGGGTCTCCCGATATTGATCTGCCGTCTGAGGGCCGCCAATGTAGCGCTGGGTTTGGGCGTAATTCTCGTCGAAAGCCTGCCGCACCTGCTCTGGCCGGCCAAAGCTGCGGATGTAGTCGTTGGTCTCCGCCTGGGCGTGAAAGGCCGCCACCACCCGTCCTAGCTCCTCCATTAAGAGTGGCGTCAGCTCCCCCCGCTCGAGGAGGTTGCTAAAGAGTTGCTCTTGAGGAAACTGCCGCATTTTGAGGGTGTACTCCACGGGCTCGCCACTGCCGTCAAGCTGAAACCGGCCCTCGGCTTGCACAATGGGCAACACCTGTAGATAAAGCCCTGGCGCTCCGCGCTGGTTCAGGCGCAGCTCTTCTTGACAAAAGTAGCGTCGCCGCTCCAGGGTGGTGAAATTCAAAAAGCCAAAATCCAGAGGCTTCTTCACCTTATAGGCGTAGTTCCCTGTCAAGAAAATGTAGGAAATGTGGGTTTGGACGAGCTGAATCGGCTCCCGCACCGGATGGGGGTAAAACCCCGGATCCAACATCGCTTGGATTAGCGGCGGCAGGTGGGCATCGGCCATAAAGATGGAGACGGAAAAGTCAGGGATCCCCATTTTCCTCCAAATTGCCCTCAGCTTAGTCTCCCAAGGGCAGGGCGGCCGCTTGCGGTGAAAGACGGATAATGCTGATCCCCTGTTTAACCAAAGTATCTTGAGCGGCAGCAGAGAGGGCGTAGGGCCAGACCAGATACTTAGTGTTGATGTAGTCTCGCCCCCGCTTGGCCAGGCTCACCTGTTCAGAGAGCATGCGCACCTCCGGCCCGCGGGTGATGATGGCCTCGGCGCGGCGGATGCGCTGCATCAGTTGGCTGAACAGCTCTTGGGGCTGCTGCACGAAGACCACAATGGCCAAGTCACAGGGGTTGTAGTAGTTGCCACTGCCGCAGAGGAGCAGGGCCTCGCTGGCGAGAACAAGGGTCTCCTGGTCTCCCAGAGCCACCACCGGGTAGAGAAAGGTGCGCACGTCCTCCGGCTGCCAGTGATTGAAGGAGTAGCTGTCCACCTCTCCCCGCACCCAAGAGGAGATGGCCGGAAAAACCGCCTCGCTCAGCAGCCGATAGGCCGTCTGCGGTCGCCCTAGCCAGCAGAGGGCATTCTCGTAGAAGCTCTCGTTCTCCAACAGGTGAGGGGTGAGGGGAGCGGCCATAGACTCGGATCTGGGCAGGGCCTCCTCCAGCATGCCTAGTCGGAGATGGTTAAGGCAATTTTGCCCAAAACGGATCCCTGTTCCAGCAGCCGGTGAGCGGCAGCCGCTTCGGCCAGGGGAAAGGTGTGGCTGAGCCGGATGCGCAGTTGGCCCTGGTCGATGAGGCGGGCGCACTGCCGGAGGATCTCCGCCTGGTTTTGCCGAGCAACGATGAGGTTCTTCAGCATAGGGGTGAGCATCAGCTCAAAGCTCACTCGCAAGTTGCGGTCGCGGGCCACCCGCCAATCGGTCTCTGGAGCTGGCGCCAGCAGGGTCACGAGATCGCCGTACACGCGCACGGCAGGGAAGGTCTGCTCCAGCACTGGGCCGCCAAGGGTATCGAGAGCAAGATCCACTCCCTCCTCCTCCGTCCAATCCAGAACGGCCCGCACAAAGTCGGTCTGGCGATAGAAGATGGGCAAGCTGGCCCCCAGCAAACGGACAAACTCGGCCTTTTCCGGCGTGCTCACGGTGGTAGCCACTTGGCATCCCCGCAGACGGGCCAGTTGGACGGCCACATGGCCAACACCCCCTGCCCCGGCGTGGATGAGCACCTTTTGGCCGGCCTGCAGCCGTCCCCGGTCGTAGAGGGCTTCCCAGGCGGTGATCAGCACCAGGGGAGCGGCGGCAGCCTCGGCAAAGCTGAGGGTTCTGGGCTTGGGAGCGACGAAGCGCTCATCGACCACGATTAGCTCGGCGTAGTTCCCCGCCTCTCTGCCCAGGCCGCCGTGGCAGAAGTAAACTTCGTCCCCAACCCGAAACTGCCTGACCCCAGATCCCACGGCTTCTACAACGCCGGCGCCATCGCATCCCAAAATGGCCGGCATCTCCTCGGGGTAGAAGGTGCCTCGCCGCCGCAGCTTGGTGTCGATGGGGTTGACGCCGGCGGCCTTGAGGCGGACACGCAGCTCCCGCTCGCCGCGAATCTGCGGGTCGGGCACCTCCTGCAGTTGCAAAACCTCCGGCCCACCCGGCACGCTCATGAGGATGGCTTTCATCTTCTCAAGTGTTCAGGCTCGGTTTGCTCGACTTGCTGCCCCGCGATTGCCGCCGCGCTCCTGAGGATACACCGGCAAGGGGGTCTCTGAACAATGGTTAGTAGCATAAGCCAAGAGAACCGCTCCAGGGATCCCTTGCCCTAAACTAAGCTTCGGAGTTGTGGAGGCAAGCGGTAGCCCATGCCCGCAGGTGGTTCTGGCTCTCTCGGCGGCAAGGCACGGTCAAAAGCAACTAGAGCTGGCCTGGGATCGCGCTCCTGGCTCGGCTGGGGTAACCCAGCCTATTGGGATGCTGCTGGGCTGATGCTCCTGGGGAGCCTGCTCATCGTCTACCGCTGGCGGGGCACCCTGCTGCTGTTGATTAACCCCGCCTATGTAAACGTGGCTCTGCTGGCCGGCCTGTGCCTGCTGGGCCTGGGGATTGGCCGGTGGCGGGGGGCCAAAGTCGCGCCCTCGGAAAGCCATGTCTCCCTGTTGGGGTCGCGCCTGGGGGCGGCGCTCTTGATCCTGACGGCGCTGCTGGGGTTTTGGGTCGAGCCCCGTCCCCTCTCCAGCCAGACGGCCCTCAACCGGGGGGTATCTCCCTATTTGGGTGCCTCTCGCAGCCAGCCGCAGGCTTTTCGTCCCAAGATTGATCCACGCCAGCGCACCCTGCTGGACTGGGTGCGCACCCTGGATGTCTACCCGGATCCCTATACCTATGAAGGCCAGCCGGTGCAGGTGCAGGGGTTCGTCGTTCCTGACGAGCAACCTGACCACTTTGTCATCGCTCGCTTTTTGGTGAGTTGCTGCGCTGCCGATGCCTACCCGGTCGGCTTGCCGGTGCGCTGGCCCCGCTCGGAGGAACTGGCTCCGGACAGTTGGCTGCGTCTGGAAGGGCGGATGGCCGTGGAGCAACGGGATGGCCAGCCTCAGTTGGTGATCCTGGCCGATCAGGTGGAGCCAATACCGGTGCCGGCCAATCCCTACGCCGACGAGTAGGTTAGATGTCGGTTTCGCTGAGTTTAGCGCTCATGTAATCGAAGGGCTCGGCCACAAAGCTGTAATCCTCGTCGGAGCCGAGCAGCTCCAGGGTGCGCTGCTTCATGTTCTGGATCCCGATCACTGTCGGGGCAATCGGCACCCCCAGGGAGTTGTAGGTTTCCCGCAGACCAGCCAGGACGCGCTCGTCCAAGATGCTGGTATCAGCGGCCACCAGGGCGTAGGAAGCGTAGCGCAGGAAGTAGTCCATATCCCGCAAACAGGTGGCGTAGCGGCGGGTGGTATAGGCGTTGCCGCCCGGACGGATTAGATCCGGCACCTGGGCAAACATGGCCGCAGCAGCCGTCTTGACAATGTCCACCGAGTTGAGGTTAATCACCTGCACGGCCTGGATGCGCCGCAGACCCGAATCGTAAAAGGCCTTGAGCGCGTCCATGGCATTCCGATCCAAGTAGCGGCCGGCCAGGTCATAGGTTTTGATCAGTGTGGTTACGGCATCCCGCATATCCCCAACTCCCTTCCTGTAACTCTATGTAAAAGTAGCTTGAGATGAGAATTTTGCCGGCAACGTCCAAAGGCCAACCTTGGAAAATCGAGCCAGAGCCCAACACCGGCAGCGCTCCGAGCTCCCCGCTTGCCCCCAGAAGTTTAGCATGCGGGGGGTTCTTTCCCGCCTTCTCCTCAGCCAATGGCAGATGTTGTTACGAAAATGTAACTTTTCTGCAACGCTCTAGGGATCCGGCAGCAACACCCGCAGCGGCTTGAGCTGACCTGCTTGGCTGTGCCCCAAGCCCAAAAATTCTCCCTCTCCGCTCATGACCCGCAGGGTCTCGGCAGTGGCCTGAGCCGGATCCAGAGGAATGGCCTGACCTTGTCGCCAGCGCTGCGCCTCAGCCGGAGATAAGAATACTGAGTTCCAACTGCGAAATCCCCACTCAATCGGCAACAGGGCAGCAGCGGGATCGGCGGATCCCTGCCACTGCTCCAGGGGCAGGCTCTCTTCGCTGCGAAAAGGGCCACTTTGCAGCCGTCGCAGGCGGCTCATCAAGCCTCCGCAGCCCAATTTCTCCCCCACGTCGCGGGCGAGGGCGCGGATGTAGGTGCCGGGGCCACAGGCGATCTCCAGATCCACTTCCGGGAACTCGCCAGAGCGCCAGCCCAAGATCTGCAGGTGTCGAATCACTACTCTCCGCGGCTCCAGCCCCAGTTCTGCCGCCTCTGCCCCGGCCCGGGCCAGCTCGTAGAGCTTTTTCCCCTGCCGCTTGATGGCGCTGTAAAGAGGCGGCACCTGCCAGATCTCGCCGACAAACTCCCGCAGACATTCCTCCACCTGCTCGCGGCTCAGCTCCGGACAAGGGGATCCCACCTGGATCTGCCCCTCGGCATCGTCGGTGTCGCTGCGCTGCCCAAAGCGAAAGGTGGCCCGATAGACCTTGTCCCCCGACAAAAACGCCAAAAAGCGCGTCGCCCGCCCCACGGCAATGGGCAGAACTCCCGTTGCCGCCGGATCCAAAGTGCCGCCATGCCCCACCTGGCGGGTGCGCAAGACCCGCCGCACCACCGCCACACAGTCGTGGGAGGTGAGCCCGGCCGGCTTATCCAGGTTGAGAAAGCCCTCCAGGGATCCCATGCTGCCCATCACCCATCAGTCATTGATCAGTAATTAAGATTTGTAACCGAACTGCCGCAGCGCTTAACATAGGGTTGATTTCTGTCTGCGAGTTGGAAGCACCTATGGCGCAATCTGGCCTGTTTCCTCAGCCTATCTGGCAACGCCTGTTGATGATCGCCCCTTTTTTCCTGTGGGGCTCGGCGATGGTGGCCATGCGAGATGCCCTCTCCGAGACCACTCCTCTCTTCATGGCCATTCTGCGGCTGTTGCCAGCCGGGATCCTGGTTTTAGCCTTTCGGCTTTGGCAAGGGCGGGCCTCTGCGGCCTCTCAGCCCTGGCATCCCCAGGGGCTGCGGGGGTGGCTGTGGGTCTTGGCCTTTGCCCTGGTGGACGGCACCTGTTTTCAGGGATTTTTGGCGCAAGGGTTGAGAGAGACCGGCGCCGGGCTGGGATCCGTGCTGATCGACTCGCAGCCGCTGGCGGTGGCCCTGATGGCCACCTGGTTTTACCGGGAGCGGATGGGATCCCTGGGCTGGCTGAGTCTGGGGCTGGGCGTGCTCGGTATCAGCCTTATCGGCCTCGGCGGGGAAGGATCCCTGCAGGTGGGGGCCGGCGTGGTCTGGATGTTGCTGGCTTCCCTGTCGATGGCCATTGGCACCGTGATGATGCCGAAGGTGGCGGAGGTGGCGGATCCGGTGTTGGCGACAGGCTGGCACATGGTATTGGGCAGCCTGCCCTTGATCCTGCTCTCGGCGCTAACAGAAAGCGAGCAATGGCAGCACCTGAGCGGCGCCCACTGGCTGGGCCTGCTCTACGCTTCGGTGATGGGGAGCGCCGTGGCCTACGCCCTCTTCTTCTACTTCGCCTCTCAGGAAAATCTCACCGAATTCAGCTCCCTCACGTTTCTCACCCCCATCTTTGCCCTCCTCTTCGGCAGTACCTTCCTGGGCGAGACCCTGACGCCGGTGCAATGGGTGGGAGTGGGCATTACCCTGGTCTGCGTGTATGTCATCAACCACCGGCAGGAGTGGCAGGAGCGCCTGCGCCTGGCCTGGCCAGGGATCCTCTCGGAGCTGGGCCTGGAGTTCAGCACCGTCGAGATCCGCGATGGCCGACCCGACTAAGGGAGCCTTCTCCTAGGGGGGCAGAAACCCCATGGCATCCCGCGCTTTTTGGAGGGTTTGCTCGGCCACGGCACGGGCCTTGGCGGCATTTTCCCGCATCAGCCCGTGGAGGTAGTCGGGGTCACTCGAGAGCTCCCGGTAGCGCTTTTGAATGGGCTCCAGGGTGGCGATAATGCTGTCGGCGAGGAGGGGCTTGAACTGTCCCCATCCCATCTCGGCGCACTCAGCCGCCACCTCCTCCTTGCTTTTGCCGGAGGTGAGCATGTAGATCGTCAGCAAATTGTGGGCCTCCGGGCGTGCCGGGTCGTCGAAGGCAATGCCCCGAATCGAGTCGGTCTTGCATTTTTGGATCTTCTTGCGGATCGTGTCGGGGTCGTCTAGCAAGTGAATGCGGCTGAAATCCGAGGGATCCGACTTAGACATTTTGCGGGTGCCATCGGTCAAGCTCATGATCCGCGCCCCCTGCGGGCGAATCAGCGCCTCTGGGATCACAAACACCTCCCCAAAGCGGTCGTTAAAGCGGCGGGCAATGTCCCGACACAGCTCGATGTGCTGCCGCTGATCCTCCCCTACCGGCACATACTTGGGCTGGTAGAGGAGAATATCCGCTGCCTGCAAAATCGGGTAGCTGAACAGGCCAACACTCGTTTCCTCTCCCTGCTTCTCTTTTTTTTCCTTGTACTGGATCATGCGCTCCGCCCAGTTCATAGGGGTGATGGTGGTGAACAGCCAGGCCAGCTCCGTGTGGGCGGGCACGTGGGACTGCACAAACAGCACACAGTGCTCCAGGCTGAGGCCACAGGCCAGGTAGAGAGCAAACAAAGAACGGGTGCGCTCCCTCAGCAGCTTGGGATCCTGGGGCACAGTAATGGCATGTTGATCCACAATGCAGAAGAAGTTCTCGTAGCGCTCCTGCTCGGCCACCCAGTTTTTAATGGCCCCCAAGTAATTGCCCAGGTGCAACTCGCCGGAGGGCTGGATTCCAGAAAGCGTGCGCGGCTTGGCCATAGGAAAAGCGATCTCAAACGCCAACAAGAGGGAGGACGAGAACCAAGAAAGTCTTTGTTCAGGATATCAAGAGAGCCGCAACCCGTTGGTTTATGAGGGAAGAAAGACAGCAACCCGAAACCATGGCAGACCCGGAGCCAGAACTGCTGCGTGCTGCCAACCACTACGTGCTGCTGATCCCGGGCCTGCCAGAGCAATTTCTCACCCCCGAGGAATTGCAGGAGTTCCTTGTGCGGCTGTTGCAGGAGCACCCCCATCTGGTGGATGCAGATCTGGCCCGCTATCCCACCCCTCAAGCCCAGGCGCAACGGCTCATCGACACGGCCTGTGAGGTGGAGGTCTCCCCTGGCGAAACCGTGCAGTGGCATCCTGTACGCCTGCGCAAGCGCCCCTCAGCTTCTTCTCGCCCCGGCCAGCATCCGGCTTGAGGCCACGCACGGGATCCCATAGGCATGCTACAACCCAAAGAAGAGATACCCTGTCCTGCGCTCTAAGGGGGTCAATCATGCCGCGCAGCATGAAGAACGACAACTTCATCGACAAAACCTTCACCGTCATGGCTGACCTGATCCTGAAGCTGATGCCGGGGGTGAGTCCTGAGCAGAAGAAGGCCTTTGCCTACTACCGGGACGGCATGGCGGCCCAGAGCGAGGGAGAATATGCCGAGGCTCTAGAAAACTACCGAGAAGCCCTGGCCCTGGAGCAAGACGACGAAGACCGCAGCTACATCCTCTACAACATGGGCCTGATCTACCAGAGCAATGGCGAACTGGACAAAGCCCTGGAGTACTACCACCAGGCCCTGGAGCTGAACCCCCGCCTCTGTTCTGCCCTAAACAACATTGCCGTCTTGCTGCACCACAAGGGCGAGCAGAGCCTGCAGGCCGGGGATGAGGAGACGGCAGAGGCCCTGTTCGATGAGGCGGCTCAATACTGGATCCGCGCCATTCGCATTGCCCCCAACAACTACATCGAGGCGCAAAACTGGCTCAAGACCACGGGACGCGCCAACCTGGAGCTGTATTGAGTCTTCCCCCAAGTACCCCAGTTCAGCTAGATTGACCAGAAGTCAAACCTGCTGGCGGAAAGGAAGGATGCTGACACGAGAAGAGGTGCAACATGTTGCCCACCTGGCGCGGCTGGAGCTTACGGAAGAAGAGGAAATCCAGTTTACCGAGCAACTGGCCGATATCTTGGCCTACGTGGAGCAACTGAAAGAACTGGATACGGAAGGGGTAGAGCCCACCTTTCATGTGCTGGATGCGGAGCTGCCCACTCGCCCCGACCAAGTGGAGCCCTACCCCAATATCGAAGGGATCCTGGCCAACGCTCCCGACCGCGCTGACATGTTCTTCAAGGTGCCCCGCATCCTAGAAGGGGAAGATTAGCCCAACTGGCAAGCCCTGCAGCTATGAGCTACAGCAGCTTTTGCTCTTTGGGGGGGGAGGAGGCACATCCAGGGCCGGGTTGCACTCGAAGAAGCCCAACGGCTTGAGCAGAAAGCCGATGTAGCTAACCGGCATCACCGGCCAGTCTTCGGTGCGGGGGAAATGGTTGCAGCCAAAGCTGTACCAGAGCACCAGGCGGGTATTCTCAAGCGAGCGGTTGGCTTGCGTCCATCAGAACCTCTGGGGTACTCCCGCCACAGCGCAGCTTGGCGGGATGGAGGATAGGCGGTGAGACGAAGGGGTTCAATGCCCCTGAGTCTCACAATCTGGGCG
>NZ_AUMZ01000001.1:342612-353630 GCF_002760375.1 Synechococcus sp. 60AY4M2 | reverse complement strand
ATTTCTTGACATTCTGACAGCAGTGGCGGTCAAACGCGGCAAACAGGTGTTGAGAGTGGATCCCCCTGGTACGTCCCAAAATTGTTGTGTTTGTGAGGAGCGTGTTCCCAAGACCTTGTCGGAACGGGTGCATGATTGCCCCCGTTGTGGGTCGTGGGACAGAGACTTGAACGCTGCTATCGAGATTTTGAAGCGTGGACTCAGGGCGGTGGGACTGCCGCTCTCTGGCTGTGGAGGATCCTGGTTTACCAGTCCGTTGAAGCAGCAACTCCGAGAAGTGATTCTCGGAAACTCCCGTCTACAGCCCGTCAGGGCTTAGCGGGAGAAGATGTCACTTCACCAGCCCTTCCCCACCGGGGTGTTGGTTGGGGTAGTCCCCCGCCGGGAACTTTTCGCCAGGGTGATAGGGTGTGGCCCAGAGGTGGTGGGCCAAATACCCCGCCCGTCGATACAGCCAGGAGTCGGGGTGGGCCAGGAGCTGGACATTTTCTCCTGGGATCAACTTGTAGGCCACCGGCTGCCCCAGGCGATTGTGGCGGTTGGGGTTGACAATCTTCCAGTAGCGCCCCCGCAAGGGATCCACCGTTTGCTTAGCTTCCTGCTCGGTTTTGAGCAGGGTGGAGCGGGCGCGAAAGGCGTTGCCGTGAGGGTTATCCGGCCCCAGAGGCAGAGGTTCTGCATGCACTTCATAGAGGGAGTTGCACGGCCCATCCACCGCCATATCGAGGCGGACAGTGAAAAAGTGCTGGTGGTTGAGGCCAGACAATTGGGGTGCCACCAAGACGCCAAACTCCGGCTCTTCCCCCGGCAACGTGGCGCAAGTGTTGATGATGCCGGTGAGCTTGGCTTCAAACTCCAGCGTGCCATCCTGGTAGAAGTACCAGAAAAAGCCGTAGTCGTAGTTGCCAATGGTGGTGAAAAAGGAAAGCAGCAGCCGCCGCGAGCGCCGCACCTGCGCCCGTTCCGTGCGCCAGTCGGTGTGCTTCCAAAGGATGCCAAAATCCTCCTCGTGCATGCAGACGGCATTTTTCAAAAGCATGGGCTCACCGCTGTTGGTGGGCAGCCAGGCATCGAAGTAGTAGATTTCCCCCAGACAGTCGCAGCCCAGCCGCAGGGAATTGGCCTGCATGCCAATGCCGTATTCCCCCACGTCAAAGGCGTTCTTGCGGCAGTGGGGATCCCGCGGATCCCCGTAGGGCACCACCATCTCGGCTACCGAGGCGCGGTAGAGAATGGGGCGAAGGCGGCCTTGATCCTCGTAGCTCACCTGGTGGAGGACGAGCCCCTCTCGCGGGTTAAAGCTGATGCGCAGATCCCACTTCTGCCAGCGGATGTGGTGGCCGTCCACCTGGAAGCTCACCCCTTGGGGCTGAGTGATTTCTAGCGGCTTCAAGTCTTGGCGAAAATCTTTGAAAAACAGCTCGTCGAAGTTACCGGACTCCGGCGGCAAGGGCCACAGACCCCGATCCTCCACCTTGACAACTTGCATGCGGTTGAGGTCAATCCAGGGGTAGAGCCCCTCGATGGGGCGGGCATAGCCGTTGTCGCAAGGGGAAGTACGTAGGAAACAAAAGCCTCGCACCAGCCGCCGCCCTTCTTCTTCCGGGATCCCAAAGTAGCCCACCGTCCAGTAGTCCACCATCACCAAATCCACATCGGCAATGCCTCGGCGCTGCAAAGCCGCTAAAAACTGGGGATCCTCCTTGAGCAGGCGGTCGCAGGCGTACACCTCATCATCCAACAGGGGGGGCTGCACGCCCGGAATGAGCTGCCAAGAGCGCACCTGCTGTGTTGACAGAGAGACCACGGCTTCGTAGGTGTTGCCACTGGCCGGATCCAACAGCACCACGAAAGCCTGCCGATCCCACGGCTGCCCCGGCTGCCAAGTTTCCATCCAAGGCCGATCCGGCTCGTGTAGCTGGATGGTTACAAAGCGCCACTGAGAACTGAGGGGCCGTTGCCGGCGCAGGATCTGCACCACCTGCCGCATTTCCTCGGCGCTAAGGGGATCCAAGGGGTGGCCTTGGGGCAACGCAGGTTCGCTCGACTGATGCTGTCGATGCAAACTGGGAGAAACTTCACAAACCACAGCAATAACCTTGAATTCTTCGGTTGGAAAATGATTGAGTTGAGCTAGGAAAAAATAGGGAGAAGTCTGCTGAGAAAGGTCAAAGGGATCCCTTCGCTCGCCATGCCGCGGGCCAGCCCATCAACCCAACTCAGAGAATCCAGAAAACCTAACAGCAGGCTAAACAGACTATCCTGTTGCCATCGCCAACATCGGGCAACTTTGCAAGAGATACCCGGGGAAAGGAAAACTTAAGCCAAAGCCCAAGGAAGTGAAGACAACCTCGGCCCTGCTAATTGTCCAGATCTAGCAATCTTCTGTTTCCCCGTCCGCTAACCAAATGAAGAGGGCAACGGCACCTTGAGAAGCCGCGCCAGGGCGAACAGGAAACCGTCAACCCATCGGGAAAATCTGAATACAGGTCTTACTACAGATAAACCCAAACTCGAGAGCAGGAGAAGTTTTCTGTGATTAAACGTCAGGCTTAACGTTGCACAGGAAAGCATAAAAAAAAAGAGAAAACGCTTCACGCAGGCTAAGGGCAGGATCACACCGAGAAAGCTCAACGCAACGTCAACTCTCGCAAGAGCGCAAAGACATCTCGAAGCCTGCCCCAACCCTACCTGCCAGGGGGATCCCACTGCTTGGGATCCGAAACGCAACCGACCATCACTATAGCAGAGGCACCCCCCTTTCCCACAAGCCCGGCCCAAAGCCTCCCGGTCGCATCAGCAGGGTGTGACCCTAGGCCTTCTCCCCGTGAAGTTGAAGTCCAGCTCAAGTTGAAGGTTTGGTGTCGGAGAACACATATCTAAGAGTTACCCTGGAGCCATGCTTAAGGTTAGGAATTTCTAACAGTTCGAATAGTAGGATCTCCCAGGTTCTCTGAAAATCGTCCACAATGAGGCAGGGCTCATAGAATCTGGTGAGGGAGATGGCTTCAACTCGATACCGCCTGGTGCCGGTGCGGCCAGGAGACGGCAGCTTTTATCCAGAGCATCTCTATTTGGCTCTGGAAGCCACCCAACTGGGCTATTGGCAACTGGATTTGCGCACCTGGGAGTTGAGTGCCTCTCCCCAATGCAAGGCCAAATACGGGCTGGATCCCGGCGAGGAGTTCACCCTGGAGATGTTTTTTGAGCGGGTTCACCCGGAAGATCGCCCAAGGGTGAAGGAAGCTTTGCAGTCGGCGGGGCGCAGGGCGACGGAGGGGGATCCCAACTTTGCCGTCGAGTACCGTGCCTGCTTAGCCAACGGACAGGTGCGCTGGTACCTCTCCCAGGGCATTGTGCTCTTGGGGCCGGAAGGGGATCCCAGCCATGTTGTGGGCGTAACGCTGGACATCACCGAGCGCAAGGAACTGGAGGCGGCTTTGGCCGAACGGGAGTGCCACTATCGGCAGATGCTGGAAGCTTTGCCCGACATGCTCTTTCGCCTCGACCGCCAGGGCCGATGTTTGGAGATCAAGCCCCCCAGCAACTTTCCGACGCAGTATCCCCCCGACCATTACTTGGGCAAAACCCCGGAAGAGCTGTTTCCCCCTGGGGAAGCCCAAGCCGTTCGCCAGCATCTGGAGCTGGCCTTTGCCACCCAGCAAATCCAGGAGATGGAGTACTGCTGGACGGAATGCTCTTCTGAGCCTCAGTATCGGCAGGCTCGTTTTGTGCCTTTCGAGAACGAGCAAATGCTGGTGATGGTGAGGGATATTACTGCCCGCAAGCAAGCCGAGCTGAAGCTGCAGCAACAGGTGCAGCGGGAAAAACTGTTCAACCGGCTGATGCAAGCCATCAACGGCTCCCTGGATCTGCCGACCCTCTTTGAGGTAGCCGTGCAGGAAGTAGGCCAGGTTTTGCAGGCAGCGCGGGTTACCCTTTACCAATATCTACCTGAGGAGCGGGTGTGGGTGGCCATTGTCGGCCATGTCCGCTCTCCTGAGGTGCCCAGCTTCCTTCACCTGCGCATACCGGATGATCCAGAGATCCCAGCCATCCAGCAGTTGAAGCGGCTGCAGGTTTTTCACGTGCGGGATCCGCAGCAGGTTGCCGATTCGTTTGCGCTGCAGGAAAGGCAAGACCACCAACTCGGCCCCTGGCTGGGGATCCCCGTGGCCTGCCAAGGAAAGCTTTGGGGCGCCCTAGCCCTAGGGCGCTTGATCTCTGAGCCGGACTGGCAAGCGGAGGAGATCGAGCTGGCCATAGCGATTGGCGATCACCTGGGAGTGGCCATCCACCAGGCCGAACTTTATCAAAAGCTGCAGCAAACCAACGCCGAATTGGATTACCAAGTGCGGGTGCGCAACGGCCAACTGCAGCAAGCCTACGAAGACGAGGCCCTGCTGCAACTGATCACGGAAGAAATTCGCTCCAGCCTAGACGAGCAAAAGATTTTGGAAACCGTGGCGCAAGAACTGGCCCTCAGGCTGGGTCTTTCCGGCTGCAGGATTGCCCTGCACGACCCAGAACGACAGGCCAGCGTTTTGGCGGTGGACTATCGGCCCGACCAAGGGATCCGCCGTTTTCCCCTGGAGATCCCCTTTGCCGATTTTGCCGAGGTGCTCCAGCAGCTTCGGGGTGGGCAGTTCTGCTATTTCAGCAACCTTGGCCACCCCTGCTGGCCCGGCTACGAGCGCCATACCCTGCTGGTGGTTCCCATCTGCGATTTGCGGGATCGAACAGGCCAGCAAAAAGACTCGCTGCTTTTGGGAAATATTTGCGGATCCCGTCCGCCGGGGCAGGTGTTTGGCGAGCGGAAGCAACGCCTGATGCAGCGGGTGGCCGGCCAATGTGCAATTGCCATTCGCCAGGCTCGGCTTTACCAAACCGTGCAGCAGCAGGTGCAGCAGTTGCAGGAGCTCAACCACCTCAAGGACGAGTTTCTGCACATGGTCTCCCACGAGATGCGCACGCCTCTGACCAACATGAAGCTGGCGATTGGGTTTTTATCGAGGGCCAACCTGACCGAGCGGGAACAGCGCTACTTGCAGATTTTGGAGATGGAGACCAACCGCGAGCTGGACTTGATCAACGAGCTCTTGGAATTGCAAGCTATTGAAGCCGGAAATAGGGATCTCAAGCTGACCTGGTTATCTCCTCAAGAGGGGATCCCCAATCTTTCCGAGCCCTTCCGGCTGCGAGCTGCCCAGCAGGGCCAACAGTTCCAGGTGGAATGGGATCCCGACCTTTTGCCCCTCTGCACGGATGAGAGCCTGTTGTCGCGGGTGGTGGGCGAACTTTTGAACAACGCCTGCAAGTACACGCCGGCTGGGGAAAGCATCTGTTTGCGCTTTAGCCAGAGCCATCAACAGGGCCGTCCCGGCTGGCTGATCGAGGTGGGCAATACAGGGGTGGAAATTCCTCCAGAGGCGCTGCCCCGCTTGTTTGAGAAGTTTTACCGTATCCCGCAGTTGGATCGCCGCAAGGCCGGGGGAACGGGCCTGGGCCTGGCGTTGGCCAAAAAGGCTATGGAGATCTTGGAGGGATCCCTGACGGTGGCAAGTCACTCTGGCCAAGTCATCTTTCGAGTGTGGTGCCCCTCTCAAAGTCGAACGCCACAAGCCGGGATCCCAGGCGAATCCACCTAGCGCCTTGCGCAGGACTCGAACCTGCAACCATCGACTTAGAAGGTCGGTGCTCTATCCATTGAGCTAGCAAGGCAAGCTGCAGAGCCATTATATCCTTGGAGGAGTTTCCTCTCTGAGGTCGGCTACGCGGCTTAACCCGCTCTCTTAATGCCCCCCAAGGAGCTTCGTTTGGGGATCCCAGTCGCTAAAGTTATCATGACAAGGTCTTGGTTTGGAGAACCGGGATCTCGATGTCATCGCCTCGCGATCCTAGCTCAGTCGAGGAAAAGAAGGCTGCTCGCGGCTGGGGGTCGGAAAACCCTCCCGGCCTGGAATCTCTCTCTCCGCCAGCCAGGCGCCTGTTGCGCCTCTACCATGGCGGCAGCTTCCTCTTTCTGGGCCTGTTGTGGCTGCTGGTCGGGATCCCCAGCCTTTGGGCGCTGCGGGCAGATATTGTTCGCTTGTGGAACCATTTCACCTGGACAGGCCTGCGCTATGCCCTATTTTACCGGCCCGGCTGGCCCACCTTTGGTTTGCTGCTTTGCGTCAGCTTCACGCTGGGGATCTTGATCGCCCAAAGCCGCTACGAGCTGTTTGGGCTCTATCCTATTGAGCGCTTGATGCTGGAGCGCCAGTCCCGCTGGATTTTGTCTTTGCCCGCCTGGCATCCGCTGCGGCGCTGGCTGGCGCGCACTTAAATGCGCGGAATTTCCCACCGTATAGACGGTGGGAAGGGATAGAGCATAATGAGTTTTCGTCTGTAAACTACCCGGCTCCGACCGCCCCCCGTATACGGGGGGCAGGGGGGCGGGGGGATAGGGGGGGTTCCTGCGGTTTCTAGCTGAAAATCTGGAGGTGTTCCGTCCAGGGATCCTCATCCTTGGCCGGGAGGGCAATACGGCAGAGCTAGTGTTCGATGGTCGGGATCGCCGCTTCCCTGGCGGGGTTGCTGGCCGAGGTTCTCCGCGAGCAGCAGGTGCTTTAGGCGTTCGCTCGGCCCGGATCCCTTCAGCGCCGTCTGGAGCAGTGACGTAGCAACCAACTGGCAGCGGCCCGATCGCCTTCATCCCAGGCCAGTCGCTCCACGGCCACCATCACCATCGAGGTAATCACAGCCTCGCTCAGGTGGCGGGAACGCAAGCGCTGCACGGCTGAGGTGGCGGCCTCTAGGTCGCGTCTGCGGATTGCACGCAGCAGCTCATCGGACATAGACAAGGCCAACTCGCCCCACTACCTTTCTACCGCAGGAGCCAGAACCTCCCCTTCTCCTTCACCTTCTTGTCAGATAACGCAAAAGTTTGTCTGGCTTCCCCAAAATCTCTTAAAGAACATCGGCGAAATTGTTGGAGAAATCGTTACACTTTCTTCGTCTCTGGCGTACACTACCCGGCTCCAACCGCCCCCCTTCCCCCCCAACCCCCCGTATACGGGGGGCAGGGGGGCGGGGGGATCTAGGGAGGTACAGGGCGGGGCTCCTGCGCTTTCTAGCTGATCATCTGCCATAATTAAATTACAAGAGCGGGATGTAGCGCAGCTTGGTAGCGCATCTGCTTTGGGAGCAGAGGGCCGCAGGTTCAAATCCTGTCATCCCGATGGGGCCGGTAGGGGAAGCGCTAGGGGTCTCCGGGCGCTCGGCCAAACTGGTGGCAGGAACCTCAGCAGGCCAGATCCCATCCCAGGCAAGCTTGCATCACCTGGCCCAAGAGGTATAGGGATCCACAGATAACCGCGGGCGGCTCGTCGAGGTCAGCCGGCTGCTGCAGTTGGGCTTGTAAAGCGGCAAGATCCGGCAGCGCCTGGACAGAGCGAAGATGGGGCTGCAAGATCTGGGCCAGGTGGGCCAGTTCTTGCGGATGGGTTCCGGCGTGGCCGAAGAGGGGCAGGGCGAAGAAGCGATCCCCCGGCCGCAGCAGGGTGGCGAGCATGCCCTTGACGTCTTTGGTGGTGAGAATGCCCATATACCAGGTGAGGGGGCCGGGCTGGTGCTCATCTAGGTAGCGGCGCAGCGCCTGGGCGGCGGGCAAGTTGTGGGCCCCATCCAGCAGCAGCTGGCGGGAGCCAATTTGCACCCACTGTAGGCGACCCGGCCAACGGGTGAGGGCAAATCCTTTCTCGACAGCGACATCTGGGATCCGCCAACCCTGTTCCTGCAGGGTCTCCACAACGGCCAGAGCTACCGCCCCATTGATCAGTTGCACCTCACCGGCAAGAGGCAGGGTAAGCACCTGATCCCGCCAGCAGACAGTCTGAGGACCGGCCCAGTGCAGGGGCTCCACCACCCGCAGGGGGCTGCCCGTCTGCTCGGCTCTAGCCCGGATCACGGCCATCACCTCAGGGGGTTGGGGCGCGCACACAGTCGGGATCCCCGGCTTGAGAATGCCGGCTTTTTCAAAGGCAATTTGCGCCAGGCTGTTGCCCAGACGCTGCCAATGATCCCAGCCGATGGAGGTAATGGCGGTCACTACCGGCTCGATGCCGGCGTTGGTGGCATCCAGCCGCCCCCCCAGCCCCACTTCCATCACGGCAATGTCCACCTTCTGCTGCCGAAAGTACAGCCAGGCAGCGGCGGTAATGGCCTCGAACTGGGTGGGGGAAGCCTCGCCTGGAGCGTAGGTCTGCAGGCAATCTCGCACTTGGGCCAACACCCGGCTCCAGTCGCCTGGCGAAATGTACTCGCCGCTCAGCCAGATCCGCTCCCGCCAATTGACCAGGTGGGGAGAGGTGTAGCGACCGACGCGATAGCCCGCCGCCCACAGCGCGTGGCTGACCCAGGCGCAGACGGATCCCTTGCCGTTGGTGCCGGCCACGTGGATGGCTGGGATCCCGGCTTGGGGCTGGCCCAGGCGCTGCAGCAAAACCTGCATGCGATCCAGGCTGAGGTCGACGCCAAAGTGGCCTAGCGACTCCAGAAACCCCGGCCAATCCCAGGTTGAGATCCCACCCGTCGGCGGCAAGTGATTCGGACTCAAGCGTTCACCTCAACTCAAGATATCCCCACCAACCCCAGCAAAGAGATTGCCCTCCCCTCTGCTCAGGCCGGTTGCGCACTTCCCCAGTGGCGGCAGAAGCCGTCAAAGGTTCACCACAAAAGCATCGCGAATACCCGGCTGCTTCAACACCTCTTCGATGATCCCATCTGGCAGAGGATCGTCGAGGCTGAGCACCATCACCGCATCGCCGCGGATGATCTTGCGCCCCACCTGCATGCTGGCGATATTGACGTTGTAGGCCCCCAGCAGGGTGCCGATGCGGCCGATGATCCCCGGCATATCCCGGTGCAGGGTCATCAGCATGTTGGCGGAGGGGGGCACATTCACCGGGAACTCGTCGATCTGGGTGATGCGCACCTCCCGCTCCCCGATCAGCGCCCCCGAAACAGAACGCACCCCGTTGGGGCCGTGGGCAATCAACGTCAGGGATCCGGAGTAATCCTTCAAAGAGGGATCTCGCGTCTCCACCACGCGAATGCCTCGTTCCTTGGCCTCGATGGAAGCATTGACGTAGTTGACGCGCTCCCGCAGAGCCAGCGTCAAAAGCCCCTTGAGCGCGGCGATGACGATCGGCTGGCCATCTTTTTCCGCAAGGGATCCCTGGAGGCGGATCTCCAACTGGCTCACCCGATCCCCCGCCAACTGGCCCACTAAGTTGCCCAAAGTTTCCGCCAAGTCCAGGTAGGGCTTGAGGCTTTGCAGCACCTCCGCCTGCAGGCCAGGGATGTTCACGGCAGAACGGGCAGGCAGCCCCAACAACACATCGCGGATCTGCTCGGCTACGTCGATGGCTACGTTGACCTGCGCCTCCTCGGTAGAGGCCCCCAGGTGAGGTGTCAGCAGGATCTCCTTGCCCAAGGAAAGGAGAGGTGAGTCTTTGCTGAGGGGCTCGTCGGCAAAGACGTCCAGGGCCGCCCCCGCAATTTGGCCGGACTTGAGAGCTTCATAAAGGGCTTGCTCGTCCACCAAGCCGCCGCGGGCACAGTTGATCAGGCGGGCGGTCGGCTTCATCATGCGGAAGGTCTCAGCGTTGAACAGGTTAGTGGTCTCAGGGGTCTTGGGGACATGCAGGGTGATGTAGTCTGACTCCTGCACCAAGGTTTTGAAATCCACTAGGCGCACCCCCAGTTGCTCCGCCCGCTCCATCGAAAGGTAGGGATCGTAGGCCAAAAGCCGCATCCCCATCGCCTTGGCAATCTGGGCCACATGGGATCCAATGCGACCCAATCCCACAATCCCCAGCGTTTTTTTGTAGACTTCTACCCCGACAAACTCCTGCCGCTTCCATTGGCCCGCTTTCAGAGAGGCATTGGCATCGGCGATGTGGCGGGAGAGGGCCATCATCAGAGCGATGGCGTGCTCGGCGGCAGCAATCGTATTGCCCTCAGGGGAGTTGACCACCAGGATCCCAGCTTTGGTGGCGGCAGCCACGTCGATGTTGTCCACGCCCACCCCCGCCCGACCGATGATTTTCAAGTTCGTCCCCGCCTCGATCACCTCGCGGGTGACCCGCGTGCCGGAGCGCACCATGATGGCGTCGTAGTTGGGAATGACCGCGATCAACTGCTCCGGCGTAAGGTCGGTTTGCACATCCACCTGGGCCACTTGGGAGAGGATGTCGATCCCCGCCTGATCGATGGGATCCGTGACGATAACTCTGGGCATAAGCGACGATAGCCTAATCGGATGTAGGGCAACAGAAGCAGAAGAGCCAATACTGCAAGCTAGGCTGGATCCCAGCCACCCTGTTGACCCAACCTCAGCCGGCACCCTTTAATCTACCGCGAAAGTCCGCCGGCACGCGCAAGACCCGCAGCTCCCAAAGAGCAAAAGTCCCAGTCTCCTGAGCTCCGGCGGAGATGGGGCGCTCACGGGCGGGATCCCACAAGAGCCAGGTACTTGCCGTCAATTAAAAAGATGCCATTGGCAAACTGCACACTGTAGGTGCCCAACAGCCGCCGCTGCAAGATCACCCCTTGTTCGTGCAGCCGAATCAAATGGGCGGGGCGCAACATCGGCATCGGGTCAGCCGTTTTCAAGTAAGGAGGCATCTCTACCACCTCAACCCTCGCCCCCACCGGCAGCAAATCTTGAGCTTCAGACATGACCCCACAAGCATCGACGCTACACAACAAAAGGATAGCTTGGTAGCCCTGCACTTGAGTGCAGGGCGGAAAAGCCCGCTAGCCACTTTAGTCGCTTACCCATGATGGGGGTCGTTGATATAGTTTCATAGCTCAAACAACCTGTCCCTGACTTCTCCTACCAAGACCTCTTTCCTTACTCTTTGGCCAAAAAATAAGATAAACAACCGCTAGCCCCACACCATGGTTGTAGTGATTGTACCGTTGACTTTCCTCTCGCATTATCGCTTGCCCATGTCAGACTGCGGTTGTCATGC
>NZ_AUMZ01000001.1:309793-341678 GCF_002760375.1 Synechococcus sp. 60AY4M2 | reverse complement strand
CAGTACCAACAAACTCAAGATTTAGCCCCTAAGAAAGCAGGCACCAAGCGAGTGGGCATTTTGGAACAACATCGGCAGGAAGTGATGGCAATTATTACAGAACACCCAGACTTCTACCTGTGGCAGTATCAAGAACTGTTGCGCGAGCGCTTAGGAATCAATGTAAGCATCGTCACGATACATAATTTCTTGAAAAAGCAAGGAATGACTTTAAAAAAAAGACCTACCGCAGTGCAAAAGTCAAAGAAGAGGAGGTGCAAAGAGAACGACTAGCTTATAGTCAAGAAGTCAGGGATATTCCAGCAGAGGATTTGATTGCCCTCGACCAGACAGGGGTCTGGGAGGGAATGGAGCGGGGAGTATCTCGGAGTTTACGTGGTCAAAGGGCTTATCATTATCGTCAGAGATACAAGGGTGAAAAGTATACGGTTATTGGAGCTATTTCCTTGAGAGGTGTAGTTGGCTGTCGTGTCATCAAGGGTGGGATGAAGAAAGGAGATTTTTTGGAGTTTTTGAGAAGCGAGCTATGTCCGAAGCTAGATGCGAGGAAGGTTGTGATTATGGACAATTTGAATATCCACAAGAGTCGGGAAGTTGAGGAATTGATTAGGGGGACAGGAGCACGAATCCTATACCTGCCTGTGTATGCGCCGGAGTTGAATCCCCTTGAGATGATGTGGTCGGTGTTGAAGCATTTTATTCGGCAGCTTTGCAGAATTGGGAAATATAGCATGGAGCAGATAGTGAAGACTTCTTTACTACTGATCAATCCATCCTCCTTCCGAAGTTGGTTTGCTAAGTGCTGCTATTGTACCCCTTGAGCCCTTAACAGGCTGTACCACCCATCAACCTTGCGGGTAACGGTAGCAGTCTTGATCGTAAAACCGTCGGGCAAAGGACGGTGCTGGATCAGCTTAACCGGCCCAATTTTGGGCAGATGGATAAACTTCCCTCGAATGCAGTCCTGCTTCATTTGGGGGAAGGTAAAGGAGCGGTACCGCCCAACACCCTTAAATCTCGGCCTTCCTGCCCGCTTGCCGTTGGAGTCACCTTTGATCCATCTATCAAAGGCCCTTTGTACCCGCCGTATGCAGTTTTGGAGCACCTGGGAATAAATCTCTCGGTATTCAGGAAACAAAGCCTTGGTATTGGGCAAGTCCCGCTGCTGCGAGTACAAGTCGGGCTGCTCCTTCAACTCAGGCAGATGACAGACCGTTAAGGAGCAAGCATGGATACCGCAGCGATTTTGCTCCCACCAGCGGAAGCGCTCCGCCAAGCGATAGTTGTACTGTTTACGCAACAACTCCAGCCACTCACCCATTAGGGCGACTTGGCTAGAAGTAGGGCGCAAGCGGTACTGGTAGGCAATTCGCACATGAGATTACGATATCTGTTCATGAGTGTCTTCGCCATTCATCCCGACCCTGACCGGCCCCCCAGTCCCCCCGTGTACGGGGGGATATAGGGGGGTACAGGGCAGGCCTTCCTGGCGAATTAGGTAAACCTTGAACGCTATGACCTCCGCTTCTGCCCCGCCAGACCTGAAAGCCCACGGCCTTTCCCCAGAGGAATACCGCCAGATCCAGCAGCAACTGGGCCGGGATCCCAACCCCACCGAGCTGGCCATGTTTGGGGTGATGTGGTCGGAGCACTGCTGCTACAAGAACTCCCGCCCTCTGCTAAAGCACTTTCCCACCACGGGCGAGCGGGTGGTGGTGGGGCCGGGGGAAAATGCCGGCGTGGTGGATCTGGGGGATGGGGACTGGCTGGCCTTTAAGATCGAGTCCCACAACCATCCTTCCGCCGTGGAACCCTTCCAGGGGGCGGCCACCGGGGTGGGGGGCATCCTGCGGGATATCTTTACCCTGGGCGCCCGCCCCATTGCGCTGTTGAACTCCCTGCGCTTTGGGCCGCTGACGGATCCCCGCAACCGCCGCCTCATGGCCAGGGTGGTGGAGGGGATCGCCCACTACGGCAACTGCGTGGGGGTGCCCACGGTGGGGGGGGAAGTGGCGGTGGATCCCTGCTACAGCGGCAACCCCCTGGTCAACGTCATGGCCCTGGGCCTGCTGGAGACGCCGGCGGTGGTGAAGTCGGCAGCGCGGGGAGTGGGCAACCCGATCTTGTACGTCGGCGCCACCACCGGCCGGGACGGGATCCGCGGGGCCAGCTTTGCCAGCGCCGAGCTCAAGGAGGACGCGCAGCAGGATCGGCCGGCGGTGCAGGTGGGGGATCCCTTTCTGGGCAAATGTCTCATCGAGGCCTGCCTGGAGGCCTTTGCCACGGGAGCGGTGGTGGCGGCCCAGGACATGGGGGCAGCCGGGATCACCTGCTCCACCGCAGAGATGGCCGCCAAAGGAGGGGTGGGGATCCGCTTTGACCTCGACCGCGTGCCGGCGCGGGAAAGCGGCATGGCGGCTTGGGAATACTTGCTCTCGGAGTCCCAGGAGCGGATGCTGCTGGTGGTGCAAAAAGGCCGCGAGGCGGAGGTAATGGAGATCTTCCATCGCTGGGGCCTGCAGGCCAGCGTGGCCGGAGAAGTCATTGCCGAGCCGCTGGTGGAGATCTGGCACCAGGGATCCTGCGTGGTGAGGGTGCCGGCGCGGGCCTTGGCGGAGGATACTCCTGTTTACGTCCGCCCCCTGTTGCCAGAGCCGCCGGAGTATGTGCAAGCGGCATGGCAATGGGATCCCGCCACTCTACCCCCCTGCGATCGCGAAGGGATTCACCTAGGTCAGGCAACGCTGGCCTGGCAAGAGGTGCTGCTGCAGCTTTTGGCCCGCCCCACCCTGGCCAGCAAAGCCTGGATCTACCGCCAGTATGACCACCAGGTGCAAAACAACACCGTCCTTTGGCCGGGACAGGGAGATGCGGCGGTTATCCGCATCCGCTCCCAAAAATTTGGCGTGGGCGAGGTGCCCCCTCTGCAGGCTGCCCGCAAAGCCATTGCCGCCACCCTAGATGGCAATGGCCGCTGGGTGTATTTGGATCCCTACGAGGGGGCCAAGGCCGCCGTGGCCGAAGCCGCCCGCAACCTCTCCTGCGTGGGGGCGGATCCCCTAGCCATAACCGACAACCTCAACTTCGGCAGCCCGGAAAACCCAGTGGTGTACTGGCAGTTGGCCCTGGCCTGTCGGGGGATTGCCGAGGCCTGCCGCGCCCTGGGCACGCCGGTTACGGGGGGGAACGTCTCCCTCTACAACGAGAAGGGATCCCAGGCCATCTACCCCACCCCCGTCATCGGCATGGTGGGCCTCATTCCGGACTTGAAATTCATCTGTGGCCAGGGGTGGCAGCAAGAAGGGGATCTCATCTACCTCTTGGGATCCCAGGCCGTCACCAGCCTGGGCGGCAGCGAGTATTTGGCGGCAATCTACAACAAGGTCACGGGTCGTCCTGCCCCCGTGGATCTGGAGCTGGAAAAGCGCGTGCAAGGGGCCTGCCGCCACGGCATCCGCCAGGGGTGGGTGCGCTCCGCCCACGACTGCAGCGAGGGAGGGCTGGCGGTGGCCTTGGCAGAAGCCTGCCTGAGTGGGGGCCGCGGCGCCAGCGTCTCCCTAGCTCCTGGATCCCTGCGCTGGGATCAGGCCCTCTTTGGCGAGGGATCCAGCCGCATCCTCGTTTCTGTGGACCCGGCCCAGCGCTCTCCTTGGGAAGCCTACTTAGAGTCGCAGCTCCCCGGCCAGTGGCAGCTTCTAGGACAGGTGGGCGGGCCTGCGGATCCGTTGGTGTTGACAACGGCAGAAGGGGATCCCCTGTTGTCAGTCTCTTTGGCCGCCCTGCAGGGTGCCTACTACAGCGCCTTTGCCGACTAGCCGCCTAGCTCCCCTCTCCCTCAGGGAGAGGGGCTGGGAGAGGGGCCGGGGGTGAGGGGGACTACCTCAAGCTGATTTTGCCTCAGACAAATTCGCCTGGATCACCTCCCGGTAGTGGGACTTGGGCTTGACACCCACCACCTGAGCCACCAGCTCCTTGTTTTTGAAAAACTGCACCGTCGGCGTGCAGGTGACCCCCCCTGCCTCGGCGATCTCCGGGTCTTTCTCGATGTCGATCTCCACCACATGCAGCTTGTCGGCAAACTCTTCGATGACCTTGTTCAAGATCAGCTTGAGGGCATGACAAGGGGCACAGGTGGGGGCGGTGTACTTGACCATCAGCAGGCGATCGCTTTCGTGGTAGAGCCGCCGCAGGGCATAGCTCCCCTCGTGGCAGGTCTGGCTGAAGTCGAGGTCATCTTGCACCTCCTGCTCAAAACTGGCCTCCTCAACAGCCGAGTCTCCCTCCGGCTCTACCTCGACAGCAGAGGCAGAAGCGGGCTCAAGATGGCTTTGAGGGACGACGTGATACTCCTGTGCCAGGCCGTGTTCGGAGAGCCAGCGCTCCGCCAGCATGGCCGCCATACAGCCGGTGCCGGCAGCGGTGATGGCCTGGCGAAACTCGTGATCCTGCACATCCCCGGCGGCAAACACGCCCTCTACACTGGTGGCTACAGATCCTGGGCGGGTGACAATGTAGCCCACTTCATCCAGTTCCAGTTGCCCTTTGAACAAGTCGGTGTTGGGCTTGTGGCCGATGGCGTAGAACAGGCCGCCCACTGCCATCTCCCGAATCTCGCCCGTCTGGTTGTTGCGCACCTTCACCCCCGTCAGGCGCAGGCCGTCGCCCAGAACCTCCACCGCCTCCGTGTGCCAGTGGACGGTAATCTTGGGGTGGTTGAGCACCCGGTCTTGCATGGCCTTGCTGGCCCGCATCTTGCCACTGCGCACCAGCATGTGGATATGGGATCCAAACTTGGTCAGGTAGGTGGCCTCCTCACAGGCGGTATCGCCGCCGCCAATGACCACCAGCTCCACCCCCCTAAACATGGGCATGGCCCCATCGCAGACGGCGCAGGCCGACATGCCCCGGTTCCAGTAGATCTCCTCTCCGGGCAAGTGCAGGCGCTTGGCCGTGGCCCCGGTGGCAATAATCAGGCTGTGGGTGCGCACTTCCCGTTCGTCAGAGCGAACCACAAAAGGCCGCTGGCTCAGATCCACAAAGGTGACGTCCTCGGGGTAAAGCTCTGCCCCCCACCGCTGCGCCTGGGCACGCATGTTTTTCATCAGTTGGGGGCCACTGATGCCCTCGGGAAAACCCGGAAAGTTCTCCACCTCGGTGGTGGTCATCAACTGCCCGCCCGGGATCCCGCCCACCTGAAACCCCTCAAACACAACCGGCTTCAGGTTGGCACGCCCGGCATAAATGGCCGCCGTAAACCCAGCAGGGCCAGAACCAATAATCACCACGTTCTCAACCCGACTTTGCTCTGTCATCCGATGTCGCTCCTTGCTGTTGCTGAAAACTAAACCAAACTCATAACGACTACGTTTTAGCCTAACACGAGCTGGTACCCTCGGCGAGGCTGGAGCTTGTTAGTCCCATTTTCGCTTTCCTCTAGCTAGGGGGACAGGGTTTTGTCTCTGTCTGGAGGACAACAGGGCAGAAACGCCTGGCTGAGAGGCGCGATGGCCAACCTCTGGAGCAGAAGGCCAAAGCCAGGGCAATTTCGTATCAGAAACTACAAAATGCTGAGATCGGCTTTTCTAGGATGGGTGAGCGCTTTTGGCCCATTCAAGTCGAAGCGTGGGGATCCCGTCTACCTTTGATTACCCCAGTCTCAACCGCAACCCAATCAGGAGAGAGTAATGGCATCCACGCCCCAAGATGTGCTTCAGATGATCCAGGACAACGATGTCCAGATGGTGGATCTCAAGTTTGTGGATCTCTTTGGCACCTGGCAGCATGTCTCCTTCCACTCTTCAATGCTGACGGAGCAAGTTTTTAGCGAAGGGCTGCCCTTTGATGGCTCCAGCATCCGGGGCTGGAAATCCATCAACGAGTCGGACATGTACATGGTGCCAGACCCCAAAACGGCCTGGATCGACCCCTTTTTCCAAGTGCCTACCCTCAGCCTCATCTGCAACATCATTGAACCCCGCACCGGCCAGCCCTACAGCCGTTGTCCTCGGAGCCTAGCCATGCGGGCTGTGGCTTACCTGCAATCGACAGGCATTGCCGATACGGCTTACTTTGGGCCCGAGGCGGAGTTTTTCATCTTTGAAGATGTACGGTTTGACCAAACTCAGAACGCCGGCTACTACTTCGTCGATTCCATTGAGGGCCGCTGGAACTCAGGCCGGGAGGAGAAAGGGGGCAACCTGGGCTACAAGCCGCGCTACAAAGAAGGCTATTTCCCTGTGCCGCCCACCGATGCCCACCAAGACCTCCGCACCGAGATGCTGCTAACCATGGCCAAGTTGGGGGTGCCCATCGAAAAGCACCACCACGAGGTGGCCACTGGCGGGCAAGGAGAGCTGGGCTACCGCTTTGCCGACCTGCTCACCTCTGCCGACTACATGATGATTTACAAGTACGTGATCCGGAACGTGGCCCGCAAGCACGGCAAGACGGTGACGTTCATGCCCAAGCCCCTCTTCAATGACAACGGCAGCGGCATGCACACGCACCAGTCCCTCTGGAAAGACGGCCAGCCCCTGTTCTACCAAGAGGGCAACTATGCCGATCTCAGCGAAACGGCTCTCTACTACATCGGCGGCCTGCTCAAGCACGCCCCGGCCATCCTGGCCTTCACCAATCCCACCACCAACTCCTACAAGCGCTTGGTGCCCGGGTTTGAGGCGCCGGTAAACCTGGCCTACTCGCAGGGCAACCGCTCGGCTTCCATTCGCATTCCGGTCACGGGCAAAAATCCCAAGGCCAAGCGGCTGGAGTTTCGCTGCCCCGATGCCACCTGCAACCCCTACATCGCCTTCTCGGCCATGTTGATGGCCGGCTTGGACGGGATCAAGAACAAGATCCACCCCGGCGAGCCCCTGGACAAAGACATCTACGATCTAGAGCCAGACGAGCTGGCCAAGATCCCCTCCACGCCCGGATCCCTGCTGGATGCTCTGGAAAACCTGCAGAAGGATCACGCTTTCTTGTTGGAGGGAGGTGTCTTTACCGAAGATCTCATCGAGGCCTACATCGAGTACAAAATTGACAACGAGATCAACCCCATCAACCTGCGGCCTCACCCCTACGAGTTCGCGCTCTATTTCGACGCCTGATTCTCATCTAAACCATTAGTTCTCGGCCAAGGCTTTTGAACGGGATCCCTTCTTGCTGGAGGGATCCCTTTTTTGTGCCTGCTCTGGTACTCTGGGTGGGGGTGCTGAAGTTTACAGACTCAGGGGGGGTTTGGATGGGATGGCTTATAGCTCTTATTATTTGGGTCCTTATTCTCTTAGGCCTTCTGGCGCTTGTTGTCTATCTAGAGAAGCTAGCTGACTATCTAGAGAAGAAGCGTCGGGAAGCTTTGGAGCAGGTGGCCAGGAGCCTGGGCATGTCGTTTTCAGCAGAGCTACCCGAAGGGATCCGCTCCCGCTTGCTTCAGGCAGGCTTTAAACTATTTGAACAAGGCTACGATCGACGTTTCTACAACTCAATGTCCAAGCGGCTAATCGATGGAACTGAGATCGGTGCCTTTGACTATCAGTATAGGTACCCCAGCGGCAGGGGCAAGAGTCGCAGGATTGTCTGGGGCAAGAGTCGCGGCACTCATTGCCAGTCTGTTTTCTGGGCCTATTGCGAAGATCTACGGCTACCTCATTTTCGGCTACATCCGAATATTCCCCTGTTTCATGACATTGCCAAAGCCTTTGGCATGCAAGATATCAACTTCGAGGGCCACCCTCGGTTTTCCCGCAGCTACCTTTTGCGCGGAGAAGATGAGGCCAAGATTCGCCTGCGCTTCCATCCTAGGTTTCTTAGCTTCTTGGAGCAGCATCCTCCTTGTTGCGCTGAGGGATCCGGGCCGCAGCTTATTGTTTGGCGGGACGACCAACAGGTGAGTCCAGAAAAAATGGCAGACTGGCTGCGCTTCGGGGAAGAATGGGTGCAACGACTGCGGCTGCGTCGCGTTTAACTCTCTGGATCGTCCCTCAAGGCCACTCCCTGGGTATGATGAGAGGAAGAGTTTAAAAAACGTAACGTGTCTTCCTCATTGTCCCAGGCGGTTGTTCTCATTACAGGGGCCACAGGGGGAATTGGCAGTGCCCTTGTGCCTCTCTTGGCCCAGGCCGGAGCCCATCTGGTGCTGGCGGCGCGGCGAGAGGATCCCTTGCGCACGCTGGCGGAGAAAGCGATGTCCCTGGGGGCTGCCTCCGGGCTGGGGATCCCTGCCGATGTGACGGATTACGCTCAGGCGGAGGCCCTGGTCAACCAGACCCTCCAAAGGCACGGGCGGATCGACGTGGTGATCAACTTGGCCGGAGCCGGGATCCTCAAGCCTGCCCAGCACATTACCCCTGTTGAGCTGGAGCGGATGCTGGCGGTCAACCTCAAGGGCAGCTTCTGCACCAGCCAACTGGTGGCCAACGCCATGCGGGAGCAGAAGTCCGGCCATATTCTCAACTTCCCCGGCATTCTGGGCCGCCACCCCATGGCCATGGCCTCGGCTTATTGTGCTGCCAAATTTGGCGTGGTCGGCTTTACCAAGTGCATGGCCGATGAGCTAAAGCGCTTTGGGGTGCGCTTTACCCTGTTTTACTTTGGCGGCATCGACTCGCCCTTTTGGGATCCCATCAGCCTCAAGGTGCAGCGGGACAAAATGCTCAGCCCTGCCACGGCTGCCGAGGCGATTCGCTTTGTCCTGACGATGCCTGCCAATGCCGTGCCCAACGAGGTGGTGTTGCAGCCGGAAAGCCACCAGTTTCTCTAAGGCTTGCCGAGTTCTGGAAGAAATCCCTGCTGCAGGATCCAGAGCTGGCACAAGTCGGTATTGCCAGCGGGAACTTCCCCAGGCAAGAGAGGGTGGGTTGGGGCTGGCCAGATCTCCTTGCGGCCCTTTGGGCAGATTGCCTCCATAATCAGGAAGACGTCCAGCCGGGGGCCTAGCCGATGGAGGCCATACGCTCACTTGTGCAAGAGGAGCCCATCCTCTCCTTTGCTCTGTTGCTGGGGGTGATCCTGGTGGTGCCGCCGCTATTTGAGCGGCTGCGCCTGCCGGGGTTGGTGGGCCTTCTGGTGGCGGGGATCGCCCTGGGTCCTCAGGGACTGAACCTGTTGACTTCAGAGCTGCCGACGGTGCAGTTGCTCTCGGAGATCGGCGTGGTCTATTTGCTGTTTGTGGCCGGGCTGGAGATCGACCTGGAGCAATTTCGGCAGACCCGCAACCGCTCTGCCACCTTTGGCTTGTTGACCTTTGCCATTCCCCTAACCGTGGGCACCGCCATTGGGCGGCTGTTTGGCTTTGGCTGGAACGCGGCCATCCTGCTGGGATCCCTGTTTGCCTCCCACACCCCCCTGGGCTACCCCATCGTCAGCCGCTACGGTCTGGTGAAAAACGAGGCGGTGCTGGTCACCATCGGCGGCACCATCTTCACCGACATTGCCGCGCTGCTGGTCTTGGCGGTCTGTGTCGGCATCCACGGCGGCGAGTTTTCCCTCTGGAGCTTGGTGCGGCTGCTGGGATCCCTGCTGCTGTATGCGGCTGCTGTGCTGTTTGGGGTGGACTGGCTGGGGCAGCGGTTTTTTCGGGTCACCGGCAGCGAAGAGGGCAACCAATTTTTGTTTGTGCTGCTGGCTCTGTTTGTGGCGGCTCTGGGGGCGCAGTGGATTGGGGTAGAGAAGATCATCGGCGCCTTTCTGGCGGGGCTGGCCGTGAACGATGTGCTGCGGGAGGGCTCTGTCAAAGAAAAGATCGTCTTTGTCGGCAGCATCTTGTTCATCCCCGTCTTCTTTGTGGATATAGGGCTGTTGCTTGATCTACGCGCTTTTTTGCAGACCCTTAGCTCCCTTTGGCTGCTGTTGAGTATCCTGCTGGGGCTGGGCCTCAGCAAGTACGCTGCTGCCCAACTCTGTCAGTGGCTCTACCGCTACACCCCGACCCAAAAGCTGATGATGTGGTCGCTCTCCTTGCCCCAGGTGGCGGCTACCTTGGCGGCAACCCTGGTGGGGTACCGCGTGGGGTTGCTCAATGCAGACGTGCTCAACAGCGTGGTGGTGTTGATGTTGGTAACGGCCACCCTGGGCCCAATTTTGACCAGTCGGGCGGCCACGCAAATGGCTATGGAGGAGGAACAGAGTCGGTTCCCATCTCCACCAGGAGTCGCTCCCGCCTCCGCAGCGCCGCCTCCCCAGCCCTACGTGGTCGTGGTGCCGCTGGCCAATCCCGAAACCGAGGAAAACCTGCTGGAGATGGCCTGCCTCCTGGCCAAGCAGGAGGGCGGGCGGGTGGTTCCCCTCTCGGTGGCGACCGGCCACCTGCACATGGACTCTCCCTTGCTGCAAACTTCCCTGGAGCACGGAGACCACCTCCTCAAGCGGGCGACGGAGTTTTGTCGGCCCTTTGGGGTGGAGGTCACCCCTCTCTGCCGCATCGACAGCCACGTGGCCCAGGGGATCAGCCACGCCAGCCGTGAGCAGAACGCCAGCCTCATCGTCATGGGCTGGAGCGATCCCACCCGCTTACAGGCCCGCCTCTTTGGCAGCGTCATCAACAGCGTCCTCTGGGCTGCCCATTGCCCAGTTGCCGTAGCACGCCTGCTCCATCCCCCCCACAAGCTGCGGCGGATCCTGGTGGTGCTGGAAAACTTTCGCTCGCAGACGGCTCGGGCGGTGCGCCTAGCCCAGATCTTGGCCGCCGCCAGCCAGGGAGAAGTTACCTTGCTTCACATCTGCTTCGCCAGCACCCCCGAAAGCGATCGCCAGTGGCTGGAGGCGCAGCTTTTATCCCTAGCCCAACAGCCAGACTTGGGCTACCCCGTCCAGGTCAAGGTCTTGGCCAGTGACGAGGTCGTCAAAACCCTCTTGCAGGAGGCCCAAGGATTTGACCTGGTGGTGCTGCCCTCTTTTCGTCGGCGCAACCCCAGCGGGAGCCTATCCTTCAGCGACACGACCACTCGCCTCCTAGAACGCCTCACCTGCTCTCTGATCATGCTCGGAGAGCCACTGTAAACTGCTCTTCCAAGGGTAGGCCCTGAGGTGGGACTCGATGTATTTGCCTAGTTTCGGCAACAGGGATGTGGTAGCGATAGCTGCTAGCGGGCTTAGAAATGCTGATGGGTGTGGGGGTGCTGCTTGATGTTGTCGGCATCCCTCACTTCCATTGCCGCATTGAGAATCCGCCGCGGCTCAGCGCTGAAATGGAGCTTGAACACCCCCCTCTCTGGCGTGCAGACCTGGTGCAGAGGGATGTGACGAAATTGGGGCTTGCTGCGGTACGTACGGGCCGCCGCTTGTAGCCGCTCCACAAAATCTTCTCCCAGCACCACCCCTGGCGGGAAAACATCGGCGGGCAAAGTCGGGATCCCGTTGTCGACAACTTCTGCGTAAGTAGTGGCGTAGAGAAGGCAGTAGGAAGTGCTGCGGCGCTCTTGGGCCAGGCAATCCAGGGCGGCGGCGGGAACCGACTCGGCCACCAACACCTCCCTGAGGCGACCGTCCTCATCCCGTTGGAAGCAAGAGGCCACTCCCAGAACTACATAGTCCAGCCCCTGGACGGTGCCTGAGCTGAGGTGAGTTTGTGCCGTATCCGCCATCGCTGCCCTCTCCGCGTTGCTGGTTGAACTTTCTTGACCTCAGGTAAGTGCCGGGATCCCATGACAAGACCCGTGGTCCTCACCTTAGCAACAACTTCAGGGTTGGACACCTTGCTCTGGGCAAGCCCAGCCCGCAGTTACCTGGGCCTAAAACTCCTGCCGCGCTTCTAGGGCACGGGCCAGGGTAACCTCGTCGGCATACTCCAACTCGGATCCCATGGGCAGGCCAAAGGCCAGACGGGTCATGCGCAGGCCGGGGGCAACCGGCTTCAGGTAATCTTTAACCACGTGCATAGTGACCTCCCCCTCCACGCTAGGGCTGAGGGCGAAGATCAGCTCTTGGGGCTTCTCCCGCGCCACCCGGGCCACCAGCTCGCGGATGCGCAACTGCTCGGCCCCGATCCCGTTCATGGGCGAGATCAGACCCCCCAAAACGTGGTAAAGGCCCTTGAACTCGCGGGTGCGCTCCATGGCGATGAGATCCTTGACATCGGCCACTACGCACCAGGTCGACGGATCCCTCTGCGGCGAGCGACAGATCTCGCAGGGATCCTCCGCCGACCAGTTAAAACAGATGGAGCAATGCTTAACGGTTTGCTTAGCCTCCAGCAGGGCTTTGGCCAGGGCCTCGACCTCGCCAGCAGGCCGGTTGAGCAAGTGCAAGGCCAGGCGCTGAGCTGTTTTGGAGCCAATGCCGGGCAGGCGCTGCAGCTCCTCGATCAGGCGAGCCAAAGGGCGAGTGTACATAGGAAGCCAGGCTGGCCGGGATCAGCCCAACCCCAACCCCGGCAGGCTGATGTTTCCGGTCAGCTCCTCCATGCGCTTGCGCATCGTCTCGGCGGACTGAGTGTAGGCGTTCACCATCGCCGTCAGGAGCAAGTCCTCCACCACATCCACCGGCTCCTGGAGCACTTGGGGATCCAGAGAGACCTTGAGGGGCTCCTGGTTGCCGTTCACTGTCACCTTCACTAGCCCATTGCCGGCCTCGCCGACGATCTCCATTTCTTCTAGCTCTTTTTGCAGCCTTTGAGCGCCGTCGCGCACCTCTTGGGCCTTCTTGAGGGCTTCTTGGATTTTGCCGAAGGGACCAAAGCCTCGGGTCATGGGATCCTCTTCTAGACACTGCTGTTCTACTCTACCCCTTTCCTCTTGTCGGTAAAAGTACCCGCCAAGCTGGAAACCCAGGTCAGATCGGCCTTTTTAGCCTGGGGTTAACCCTGACGAATTATCCTCAACAGAGAGGGCAAAAGCGTCCCCTGCCTGGAGGTGTCATGGCTCAACTGTTGCAGGATCCGCAGTCGCTAGCCGCCCAGCCCAGCCCCGTGCGCCAAAAGGCTTCTCCCTTGTCCTGGCGGCGCTGGATCCCGGAGCGCTGGTATGTTCACCTAGGCCTGTGGCTGGCCTGTTTGGCGCTGGGGTTTCCGGTGCTGTATGCGCTGATCGTGAGCACCCAAAACAATGCCGAGGTATTTCGCTATCAATTGACCTTTGGCTCCTCGTTGGCCTTTAACTGGCAGCAGGTGATGGTGGCGCGTCACCTAGGCCATTACATGGTCAACAGCGCCATCGTGGCCACGGCCATCACGGTGGGCAAAACGGTTTTGTCACTATTGGCGGGGCTGGCCTTTGTCTACTTTCGCTTTCCGGGCAAGGGGCTGGCCTTCGGCTTTGTGCTCATTACCCTGATGATGCCCACAGAAATTCTGATCATCGCTCTGCTGCGGCTGGTCACCAACCTGGGCTGGGGATCCACCTACTACGCCCTGATCGTGCCCTTTCTGGCCAGCGCCACCTCGACGTTTTTGTTTCGCCAACATTTTTCCAACATCCCCCGCGAGCTGGCGGAGGCGGCTCAACTGGACGGGGCCAACCCGCTGCAGTTTCTCACCCAGGTGCTGATCCCCCTGAGCTGGAACGCCATCGGAGCCCAGGCGGTGATTCACTTCGTCTACGCTTGGAATATGTACCTGTGGCCCCGCTTGATCGTGCAAGGCCGGGAGCGGCAGGTGGTGCAGGTGGGGCTGCAATCCCTGCTCAACCTGGATAGTTCCGCCTCCTATGGCCCCATGATGCTGGGGGCGATCATCGCCAGTATTCCGCCGCTGGTGGTGTTCATTGCCCTGCAAAAGCCTTTCATGAGCGGCCTGGCCCTCAGCCGCGACAAGTAAGTTAGCGAGATCCTCATCCCCGCGAGTGCTCCCTTCATGCCCAGAGATCTGCGCCGTTTCATCGCCCTGCTGGAGTCCCGTGGCCAGCTTCGCCGCATTTCAGCAGAAGTAGATCCCGACCTGGAAATTGCCGAGATCGCCGATCGCCTCTTGGCCTGCGGGGGGCCGGCGCTGCTGTTTGAGCGGGTGAAGGGATCCTCGATGCCCCTGCTGATCAACGTTTTGGGCACGGTGGAGCGCATCTGCTGGGCGCTGGGGATGGAGCAGCCGCGGGAGCTGGAGGAGCTGGGGAAAAAACTGGCCTTGCTCTACCAGCCGCGCCCGCCCAAAAATTTTGCCCAGGCCCTGGAGCTGGGGCAGGCGCTGTTCCGAGTCTTCCAAGCTCGACCCAGCCGGGATCTCTTCCCCCCCTGTCAGCAGGTGGTGCTGCTGGGTGAGGCGGTGGATCTCACCCAACTGCCCCTGCTGCGGGTCTATCCCGGCGATGCCGGGCGGGTGCTGACCTTGGGGCTGATGGTTACCAAAGACCCGGAAAATGGCATTCCCAATGTGGGGGTGTACCGCCTGCAGCTCCAGAGCCGCAACACGATGACGGTGCAGTGGCTGTCGGTGCGGGGGGCCACCCGGCATTTGCGCAAGGCGGCGGCCCTGGGCCGGAAGCTGGAAGTGGCAGTGGCCATCGGGGTGGATCCCGCCGTGATCCTGGCGGCGGCTACGCCCCTGCCGGTGGATCTGTCGGAGTGGCTGTTTGCCGGCCTCTACGCCGGCGAAGGGTTACACCTGGCCCGCTGCAAGACGGTGGATCTGGAGGTGCCGGCCCACGCCGAGATTGTTCTGGAGGGCACCATCACGCCAGGGGAGGTGGCCCCCGACGGCCCTGCCGGGGATCACATCGGCTACTACGGCCCTCGCAACGAGCAAGCTCCGCTCATCCGCTTCCACTGCCTCACCCACCGCCGCGATCCCATCTACCTCACCACCTTCAGCGGCAAGCCTCCCAAAGAAAACGACATGATGGCGCTGGCCCTGAACCGCATTTACACCCCCATTCTGCGGCAGCAGGTGCCGGAGATCGTGGATTTCTTTTTGCCCATGGAGGGCTTGGGCTACAAGGTGGCGATTCTGTCCATCGACAAGGCCTATCCCGGCCAGGCGCGGCGGGCGGCCCTGGCTTTTTGGAGCGCCTTGCCCCAGTTTAGCTACACCAAGTTCGTCATCGTGGTGGACAAGGACATCAATGTGCGGGATCCGCGGCAGGTGCTCTGGTGCCTGTGTTCGCGGGTGGATCCGCAGCGGGATGTGTTTATTCTGCCGGACAACCCCTTTGACGCCCTGGACTTTGCCACCGAAAAACGGGGTCTGGGGGGCAAGATGGGGATCGATGCCACCACCAAGATCCCCCCGGAAACCGACACCCCCTGGCGGCAACCGCTTGCCCCGGATCCGCAAGTGGCCCGTCTGGTGGATCGCCGCTGGGCGGAATACGGCCTGGCGGATCTGGACTTGCAGCCGGCGGATCCGCGCCTATTTGGCTACGAGTTCTAGGGGTGGCTAAGAGGCTGGCAGGTGCAACAAGCGCTGTCTTGGCTGGTGCTGCTCCTGAGCTATGTCGGGCTGGGGCTGGGATCCCTGCCCAGGCTGCGCATGAACCGGGCCACGATTGCCCTGGCGGGATCCGCTTTGCTGATTGCCCTAGGAACAGTGCCGCTGCTGGAGGCTTGGGCAGCCATCGACGCGACCACGATTGTCTTTCTCCTCAGCATGATGGTGGTGAACGCCAGCTTGTCCCAGGGCGGCGCCTTCCAGCTAGCTTTGCTGGGCCTGATTCGGGTTAGCCGCAGTCCCTTTGGCCTTTTGCTCATGCTGGTGTTCGGCAGCGGGCTGCTCTCGGCCTTTCTCCTCAACGATACCCTGGCACTGGTGTTTACCCCCCTCACGTTGCAGGTGACAGCCGTGCTGGGGCTGAACCCTATTCCTTACCTCTTGGGCTTGGCGGCGGCCACCAACCTAGGGTCTGTAGCCACCCTGAGCGGCAACCCGCAGAACATCCTCATCGCCTCCTTCTCCGGGATCGGCTACCTGGAGTTTGCCGCCCAGATGACCCCGATTGCCGTGGTGGGGCTGCTGTTGGAGGTGGGGCTGCTGTGGCTCTACTACCCCGAGGTGCGCTCGCTGCAGCCCTTCGCCCAGGTGCCTTGGACGCCGCTGCGCCTCTATCCCCCCCTGTTGCGCAAGAGCGTGGCCATTACAGCGGGCCTGTTTGGGTCCTTTGTGGCCGGCCTGCCCCTAGCGGAGTCGGCCCTGGTGGCGGCGGCCTTGCTGCTGATTACCCGCCGGCTGAAGCCGGAGCGGTTTTTGGGGCAGGTGGACTGGAACTTGCTGGTGATGTTCTCCGGGCTGTTTATCCTGACACGGGCAACCCGAGAGCTGCTGGCCGGCTGGGGAACGAGTCTGGGGCCCTGGGCGGAGCAGGTGGCGGGATCCCCGTTGGCGCTGCTGGCCGCTGTCGCCCTCTTGTCCAACCTCATCTCCAACGTGCCGGCGGTGCTGCTGCTGCAGTCGCTGCTCCCGCTGCAGGGAAAGACGGCCTGGCTGTTGCTGTCTGCCGGCTCTACGCTGGCCGGTAACTTGACTCTGTTTGGGGCAGTGGCCAATTTAATTACCGTCGAAGCGGCAGCTAGAAAGGGGTATGTGTTAACGTTCGGGGAACATCTCCGCTTTGGCCTGCCCCTGACGCTGCTTACCCTTGGGTTTAGCGGTCTGTGGCTGGGTCAGCCCTGAGCCTTGCCGGGAGCCCTCACTGGGCACTAAGGGCGGCCAAAAGCTCATCTGCCAACAACACTGCCGTGTAGACCAAAGCCTGTCGCTGCTCAGGCGAGAGATTGCCAATGGCAGTTTGGGGATTGCTGAGCATGCCCTGCAACACCCTGCTGGCCACGTATTCCCGTTTGGAAACGCCGGGGCTAGAGATGGTGGGGTTATCCAGGGAAAACTTCTGGTGGTGCTCGAAGGGAAAGGCATATTCAGAAGCTACCGGCATGGCTCCACTCCAAACCTGGACTCTACGCTGCGCTTGGCCTATTTTCGCATTGTCCCTTGCGGGGAAGCTCCAAAAACAGATGCGCCGTACGCCTATTTGCTTCACCTGAACCGCGTGCGGCATCCCGGCTCCAAAGAGCTTGCCCGTCGCCTGGAGCAGGCGGCCAGGGAGCCCTCCAGTTGTTACCCTGGGGCTCCGGCAGGGGCAGCAGCGTTAGCGACAGGATTGGGCATTCCCAAAAAGATGCAGGAAAATCAGGAGAAGTTGAGCCGGGATCCCAGACCCACCGGCTCTCCATCTCGTTTGCTGAGGAAACCCGATGCACGACCTGGACAGTTTGCCAGAACCGGTAGCCGATGCCCTAATCAAAAGCCTGCTTACAGATGTGGAGCGGCTGATCAACCAGCACGGTTTGTCGGAGGTTTTGGTGGGGTTGGCCATGTATTGCAATGTGCAGTTCAAGGCCAAGTTCAATAAACCCAACCGCACCGAAAAGGATGAGGAGCTGGGATTTTACTTCCGCGACGCCGCCAAAGCTCTGGAGGTAGCGGCCAGCCTCACCTATCGCACCATCGATCGCTCTCGGCCCACCTCGCCTGGCACCTAGACTTTAGGGATCCCTTTTCAACCCTCACCCCCGACCCCTCTCCCAAAGGGAGAGGGGAGTTGGCGAGCGCTCCGGGGTGGCAAGGGATCCCCCTGAGTTTTTATGCTGGTGGGCGAAAGTTGCAGTGAGGCCGCGCGTGAGAGTTGTCTGGGAACGCAGCATTTACGGGGGCAATGGCCGGGTGCCCTGCATCGTCTGCGGTGGATGGGCCGCCCCTATCCCAAAAAAGGGGCAGCAGGTGTTGCTGGCGGTGGTCTATAACGACCGCGGCCAAATCTACGGCGAGATCTGCCGCAGTTGCCTCAGCCTGGGGCCCAAGGGCATCAAAGAGTATCTACGAGAGCGGATTGCCCGCCTGCGCAGGCAACTGCAAGACCTAGAGGAGCTGGAACGAGGAGAGGTGCAGTTGCCCACCCTGGAGCAGGAGCTGAGCGCCTACTTGGATTAACCGCTATACCTTCTTCTCGACCGAAACCTGCAGCCAGCAGCCCAGCTCGGCGGCCAGCCATTGCAACTCCGGATCGTGCAAGTTCTTCAGCTCGTACTTGCAAACGCCCGCCCAGATGTTCAACTGTGGGCCCACCTCTACCCGATCCCCATCGCAATCGCGTCGGGTATGGCGCGGCATCAGCTCCAGCCGGTGAGGAGATCCCGCGCCAGGCGGGTGGGTCTGCCGCTGCACCTGCTCAGCCGCCGCTCCGGTCGATGCCGCTGCTGCCAGGGTGGGCGCTCTGAGACCCTATCCCCTCGCTTCTGGGGCTTCTAAACAGGGATCCCTTGAGAAAGTTGTTCTGGATCCCAGAATCATCCCTGGAAAGCCTGTCCGCAAGCCCCCACGCATGGGCCAGCAGCTTTCCCGAAACGGGGAGGATATGCTGGGCGACAGAGAGGGATCCCCACTTGCCGAGGCGATGGTTTTCTAGCTGAGTCTTCCATGTCTACTCCGTCTGTTTTCCCCACCTACTACCAACAGTTGGGGCTTTCTCCCCAAGCCAGCCTGGAGGAGATCAAAGCCGTCTACCGCCGGCGGGTGCGCGAGATTCATCCGGATCGTCTGCCTGCCGATCTCCCCGAGGGGTTGCGGCAATTGGCCCAGCGAGAGTTTCTTCAGCTCCAACAGGCCTACCGCGTCCTCAGCGACAGCCGGCAGCGCCGGGCCTACGATCTCAGCCTCCAGCCTTCTCCTTTGCCGGTGCCGCAGCCGACCGTGGCCCCTGCCGGTTGGCTGGCCCTCTTGAGCGCTGTCTTGAGCGGAGCTGCTCTCTGTTTGGCAAGCTTGGCCCTTTGGAATGCTCGCATCCCGGCCCAAGGTTTGGATGTGGCCGGCAAAACGGCTGTTGTTGGCGCCCCTCAGTTGTCCGGCAACGCGGATCCCTCCCTGGCCACCGTCCCCCAGACATCCGAGACGGGCAACGCCTCGGAAAGGAGGATCTCGGCCCCAGCCGCCCCTTCTGAAGACTTCTTGAAGCCTTCCCCAGAGCAGGTCGACCGCTTCGCCCGCGCTCTGCTGGCGGTGCAGCCCCTTCTGGCGGCCACCCAAACTCGCCTGCAGCAGGCCAAGGGCAGCGAGGAACGTCGGCAAATTGAACAACAGTTTGAAACCGCAGCCGCCAAGATCATCGCCGCCCATCAACTGACCCCAGAGGACTATCACCGCATCTCTGCCAGCGCCCAGTCGGATCCGGGTGTGGCAGCCGCAGTCACCGCAGCCGTGCGCCGCTGGATGTCGCCCTAGCCCGACAAGACCCTGGCCTGTAGGCGGGAAGAAAAAACTTCGTAAATAACAGTCAAAGGCTGGCCTCGGTGCAGCAAAAGATAATGCCTAGCCCAAAAAGGGCCGCGACAGTTGAGCAGCCGGGCAACTGGCTCGGCTTCGCCATAGTAGAGGCGACGCACTTCGCGAAAGGTCTCCAGTTTTTCTTGGATCAGATTTTGGCCAATGGGCAAATCGGGATGGGGCAAGTATTGGGCCAGATGGTCGGAGTTCCACCAAGAGGTGGCATAGAGCAAGGGCTGTTGCGAGGCCGCTCCACACAGCCAAACCCGCCGCCGCAGCAAGGGGGATCCCAGCCGCGCCAGATCCTTGGTCAGCCGTTGCATGGACTGGGGGGCGGCGCTCTGCTCTGCCAGCAGCTCGACCCGGCCCGTGTCGAGCAGATGGGCCTGAATCGGCTCTTGGGTCAAGGCAGCCAGAGTGCGGGTGGTCAAGCCATCCCCCAAAAGCAGCAAGCGCAACACAGGATCCACCTGCACCAACTCAGGCTGTAGCGGATCTGCCTCCCCCTGCCAATACAGTTGCAGGGGCCACCAATCGCCTTGGCCAGAGGAGACGTTAGAACAGAGGGCAGCGCTCCAAGGGGATCCCGCAGCGTCGCCATGGCAGGTGAGTGAAGAAGGGAAAAGTTCCAAGGCGGAGGTTGAGTTGTTAAGTTCTGTATCGCTCCTTAGTCTAGCCCACCCCATGTCTCTGCTCTAGGGATGTTCCTAGCTGGTGCCCGGCTGGATCAGCAGCCGTACCAGCCAGGGGACGACCACGATGACGCTGATCAGGCGGGCCAGGTGCATGACCACCACCGTGCTGGCTTGCGCCCCCATGTCCAGGGCTATCAGGCTCATGTCCGAAATGCCTCCCGGAGCGGTGCCCAAGATGGCGGTCAGGCGCTCGATCCCCAGCCAACGGGAGATCAAGTACCCCGACAAAACTCCCGTGCCCACCGCAATCACCGTACAGAGCAGGGCCGGTCGCCACAGATCTTTCAAGGCCAACAGCGTATCGGCGGTGAGCTTGCTGCCCAAAAGAATGCCCAGCACCACCTGCATGACAAAGCGGATCCCGGCTGGGGGAGTGGGGATCGGGATCGCTCCCCAAACATTGACCAAACCCACTGCTACCATCGAACCCACCAAAGCTCCTGCCGGCAGCCTCAGCTTGACTGCAATCAGGGCGCCCGCCAATCCGATCAACAGCGTCCAGAGATAGTTCATCATTGCGGTTTGGCCTCAAGGCAAGAGGATCGCTGTGAGCCAGGGTTGGAGCTGCCCTCCCCACGGCATTCGGCGCAGATGCCGTAGAAGTCAAGCACATGGTACTCGATGACAAATTGGTAGCGGCTGGCAAGCTGCTCCTCCAGGTCTCCCACTGGGCAATCCGGCAGAGGCACCACCCGCCGACATTCGGTGCAAATGAGGTGATGGCGGTTGTGGCCGTTGCTGGGCAAAACCTGATAGTAGGTCTGCTGATCTCCCAAGTTGACCGCTTGCAGCTTGCCCTCGTTGCGCAGAGCCTCCAAAGCCCGGTAGACCGTGGCCAAGCCAACGCTATGGTTGGCATTGCGCAACTCCAGGAAGATCTCTTGGGCCGAGAGGGGCCGCAAGCTCTGCTTCAAGACTTCCAGGATCAGTTTTTGGCTGCGGGTCTGGCGGGAGGAGGACATGATCCCTTTTCGTTCTGAGGGGTCACCAGCAAGGTTAGCGCTCGGCGTCGGCCTCGGCTTTCATGCGCTCTAGGGTTTGGTGCATTTGGTCGAACATTTGGCTGAGGGTGAGCCCAAACCCCCCAAGCTGGGTTTGCAGTTGTTTGATGGTCATCTGAGCCATAAAGTCGTCGGAGAGCTCCAGCCGCTTCATGAAAATGCGCTGCCGCTCCAGCAATTCTTCCATTCGCTCGATGAAGATTTTTTTGCCTTCCCGGTCGAATTGGCCGTAGCGCTCGCCAAGTCGCATCAGGTTTTGGAAGTCCTGAAACAGCTGCTTGGCTTCTTCTTGAACGATCTCCGAGTCGAAGAAGCTCATGGCCTTTCGTCTGCCCTAAATAAACTGCATTGGGTATACCCATCCTATCCGATCGGGTTGGGGGGTCGCAGTCCCTGCCGTTTTCCGGCCAGTACGGGATCCCGTCCTTCGCTTGGGTGGAGAATGGAGTTTTGACCTGTCTGCCCCGCTTATGTTCCCCTTTCCTGGTGTGAAGGCTTATACGCAGCCGTCTTTGGCCCAGCAGTGGTGCCAACGGGTGCAGGGATCCCGACCGCTGTTTTTGGCCTGCCTGGGGTTTACGGAAACGGCTCTTATTCCCGGCATCTCGGCTGCCGGCGCCACGCCCTCCTTGCGGCGCTACACGGCCCTTGCCGATGGAGAGGTGTTGCTGGGGGACTATTCTCACCGCCTGCCCACCTCTCCCGATGGCTATCCTTCACCGGTGGTGATCAGCCGCGCCGTCCTGAGGGAGTTGGGGATCCCCTGTCGCGTGTTCGACTGTGGTTTGCCGGAGCCTCTGCCGGGGGCAGAAACGGTCAGCGCCAGGGGAATAGCCCGCTGCTTGAGCACAGGGCAGGCTCTGTCTTTGGAGCAGGTGGGATCCCTGTGGCAGAAGGGGTATGAGCGGGGATCCCGGCTGGAGTCGAGCTACTGCGTCATCGGAGAATGTGTGGCGGGAGGCACCACCACGGCGCTGGCAGTGTTGTTGGGGCTGGGCTGGCAAGCAGAGGGCATGGTCAACAGCAGCCACCCGGTCTGTAACCACGCCCAAAAGCTGGCCTTGGCCCGGCAGGGATTGGCCAGACTTCCCGCCAGGGCTACCGCCCCAGAGGTGGTGGCCGCTGTGGGGGATCCGATGCAGCCTTTTGTAGCCGGGCTGGCGATGGCGGCAGCCCAGCGGGGGCCGGTGCTGCTGGCGGGCGGCACCCAAATGCTGGCGGTGCTGGCCCTGATGCGGCGCTGGGGGGAAGAGCAAGGGATCCCCTGGCCCCCGGAGAATGTAGCCATAGGTACCACCCGCTGGGTGGCCGAGGATCCCTCGGGCAATACGGTGGGTTTGGCGGAGCTGCTGGGCGAGGTTCCCCTTTTGGCCACCCAACTCAGCTTTGCCCAAAGCCGCTATGCCCCCCTCCGGGCCTACGAGCGGGGCTATGTCAAGGAAGGGGTGGGGGCGGGTGGGCTGGCCATTGTCAGCAGCCTCTATGCCGGCTGGGGCCAGGCAGAGCTACTGGCCGCCGTTGAGCGCAGCTACGAGCAGCTCGTGCTTCAGGCCGGCTCCAGGGGGGCCATCGTCAGGCCCTCCCGCAGCAACTGTTGATGGTAGAGCTCTGCTTGCTCTTGCGGGCCGACCCAAACCACCGCCTGCCCTTCGGCATCCACCTGCACGGTCAGTTGCCGTGCCAGGGGCAGGGTCATGCCGGGGATGTACTTGAGCAAGCATTCGGTAACATGCTGAAAGGTGTTGAAATCGTCATCCAAGACGATCACCTTGAAGTGGGGGTAGGGCTGGCGAACCCGGGTTCTCGACGGAGACGACTGCTGAGCAGGTCGAGTGGGAGCTTCCGTGGTCATAGCAGCAGAACTCAGGACAACATCTGGATACCTAGGTCACATTCAACTTTCTCAACAGCCAAAAATCGGTCGCTGTTGATTCTGAGTCCATTCTAGTTCCTAGTCTCCAGTGGACGCATGGGGTCTGCCGGCAGCCCGTATTTGCCTTTGGATCCCTTGCCGGTGCAAGAGATGGGAAAGAGGTGCGGATCCCCGATCCGCTCTCACAACATCAGCTCTTGCCGCAGGGAGCGACGGGGCTTTTTGCCACCGAAGTGGCGCTCAAAATAGAGGGCGGTGGCTTGCGACAGGATCCCGGCTTCGACAAGCGCCTGGCAGAGGGATCCCCCAGGGGGTAGGTGCTCTTGGATCTGCTGGATTTGCGCGGCGCTGACCAGCCCCGAAGCCTTAAGGTAGTCGGCCACGTGCCGTCCGCCTGCCAGGTAGACAGAGTAGCCGTCTTCGCTGAAAAACTTGACTGTCTCCGGCTTGAGGCCGCTGTGGTGGGTCAGCACGTCTGTGAAAGTGCCGCCCTCTGTTTCCCAGGCGTGGAGGACGGTTTCGATGCCGGCGTTGTCGAGGAGACCGGCTGCGCGCAACTGGGTCAAGATCCGCCGCACCCAAGGGTTGGCCCGCTGCAGCGCTTCCAGATCTTCTTCTCCCAAATACTCCTGAGGCGGCAGCTCGGCATCTGCGGTCGATTCGGCCACGCTCGCAGTTTGGGTAGCCGGGGCAGGCGACGGCGTCCGGTTGGCCTGCACTTGGGCCTGGAGCTGGCGCACCTGCTCTCGGGCCTGTTGGAGCTGGGCTTCGGTGGACTGCAGATGGCTTTGGGTGGCTTGCAGTTGGGCTTGGACTTCCTGCAGGCGTTCTTGAGTTACCTGGAGTTGGGTCTGGGCTTCCTGAAGTTCCCCCCGCAGCCGGTGGATGGTCTGGCTGGCTTCTTGGCGGGCGTGGGCCAGGTCGGCAATGAGGCGGGCCTTCGTCGATTGGGCCACTTGAAGCTGGTGCTGCTGCTCCTGCAGCGATTGGCTGAGAGCGGCCAATTCGGCTTCCTTGTGCTCAAGAGCCTGGCGCAGTTGAGCCTCAGCTTGCTGATGCTGCTGCAGCCGGGATCCCAACTCTTGCAGCTTGAGCTTGGCCTGAGATTGCCATTCCGTCAGCTCGTGGCAGTGGCGCCGCAGGGTCTCCAGCTCGGCCTGGGCAGCTTGCAACTGCTCGGCCAGTGCCTGGACTTGCGCGGATCCCCGATCTTGCTGCGCTCGGAGCTGCTCCTCCAACTCCTGAATGCGCTGCTGGGCAGCCCTGTGTTGCTCGGATCCCTGCTGGATTTGAGCCGCCAGTTGGGCTTCCAACTCGGCAATGCGCTGTTGCTGCTGCTGCTGGCGGGATTGAGACTCAACGAGCTGCTGTCGCTCCCGCTCCAGTTGCGCTTCTAGGGCGGCAACCTGCTCTTGGTAGCGCTCCAGTTGGGCTTGGTATTGCGCGGTAGCTTTGTGAACTTGCTGCGCCACCTGCAGCGGCGAAGCGTAGAGGGGGGGCTGATCCGGAATGGTGGACCACTGCTCCAGCATCACTTCCCAACTGTTGGCAGCTCCTCGCCGTCGCCGGAGCTGCTGCTGCTTGTCGAGGGCCCACTCCAACCAGTGGGGCTGCACCCAGCCCTGCTGCACCAGGATCTGCCCCAACTTGCGCTCGGGGTGGTGCTTTTGCTGAAGCAAAGCTTGATACACGTGCTCCAGTTCCAGATACCCATGCAGCACCAGGATCTCGCCGATGCGCACCAACTCGACCGGGATAAAGGGATAGAGATCTTGCGGGGCAACCCAGCCGTGCTGCATGCACAGCTCCCCCAACATCAAGGGGTTATCCGCCTTTTCCCACATGGCCTGAGCCAACTGGGCGGGGGTGAGCAACCCCGCTTTGTTGAGGGCTTCCCCCAAACGGATCTCAAACTTTTCCTGGTCGGCTGCAGCTAGGGGAGGGTTCATCGGGCTCCTTCGCTGTGACTAGTAAATCTAGTACATCTCTCGTAGCAGAAAACCCTTGAGGAAGGGAGATTTAAACCTACAAGTTAGCTCGATAAACCGCGGATCCACGGATTTTATTGCAGCGCCCGCTTTGGTTAATTCCTGCTCAGGAGGGCTGTTGTTCTTGGCGTCGGGCAAACTGTTGCAACTGCCTCAGGAGCAGCAACTGCCCCAGTCCAAGGGGCAGGAGGGAGACGGCCTCAACCCGGAGCTGTACCCAGCCGTTGCCCCACATCCAGTCGCAGTAGCCATCGGCTCCGCCCCACATTAGTAGGCGTAGCCGTTTCGGCAGCAGGGTTTCCACCTGGTGCGTGATCGAGACGGGGCCCCACTGGACGGCAAAGGTGCTGCCCAGCTCCAGCCTAGCGGGCAGGGATCCCTGCAACTGCTGCGGCCAGAGCCACTGCTGCAACAGCCCCACCTCGGTCAAGCAGCGCTGCAAGGTCGAGGAACTGGCCTCGACCTCGATGCGGATGGTGGAAGATTGGAATGTCCCGAGCATACTTATCCGGCTGAGGCGACCCCAGAACCGAAGCGGCAGCCGGGGCGACAACTTCTAACTCCATTCTGGCCAATTGTTCGAGAGTTGCCTTTGAAAACAGCTCGTCCTCACGTGGTTGCCATCCTGGCCCAGAGTCTGGACGGCAGGATCGCCACCCACCGCGGGCAAAGGCCCCACTTCGCCAGCGCCGAAGACCACCAGCACCTGGAAACCCAAGCTGCCCGGCAACAGGCTTTGATCATGGGGGCGGCCACGCTGCGGGCCTACGGCACCAGCCTGCGCATCCGGGATCCCGAGCTCATCCAACGCCGACTCCAGCAGGGCCTCTCCCCTCAGCCCCTGACGATCATCTGCTCCGGCAGCGGGGAGATTCCTGAGGATTTGCCGTTTTTTCGCCAGCCCCTCACCCGCTGGCTGTGGACAACTCCCCAGGGATCCCGGCTTTGGCAGAACCGAACCGGCTTTGAAGAGATCTGGGTGGCTGCCGATTGGGATCTGCCGGCACGGCTGGCGCGCCTGCGCAGTTTGGGCATCGAACGGGTGGGGTTGCTGGGCGGGGGCCGGCTTTTGGGGGCGTTTTTGCAGGCAGGGGCCTTGGATGAGCTGTGGGTGACCCTGGCGCCGGTGCTGCTGAGTGGGTATGCCGATGCGCCCGCCAGCATCGAGGGCTGGCAGCTGCAGGGATCCCCGCCCCAACTGGAGCTGCTGGAGTGCCACCGTGGCTCTAAGGAGCTGTTTTTGCGCTACCGGGTCGAGTGGCCCTGAGGGGGCTCGCGAGAAAAATTTTTGGACAAATTTAGATTTCTCAGAAATCCACAGGTTTTCCCCAGACTTTCCACAGAGAGGAGGCCTGTTTTCCACAGGCCTGTGACCTCAGGAAACGGCAGCGAGGGTTTTTGTGGAAAAGTCCAAACTGGAAAGTTCAGACGGATACACCTTGAGAAACGCAACGGGATCGCGCCGTTTTTGCCGATGGCATCAAAGCCGGCGGCGGGCTTGAACAAACTTGGAGCCGCTGCCCAGGATTGACACCCCCCATGGGGCAGAGGGCAGAATAGCCGCACCTGAGGTGAGGGGGAGATTTTCCTGGCAGCTCTCCTCAGAGGCAAAGAACCCTTTGCCCAAAAACTCTATCCCTTCTCCTGCCTGAGACAAGGCCAAGGGGCAGTTTGGTATCCTCTGGCCGCTGCCGGACGGGCTAGGGGCAAACTTCTACACACTGTCTTGCTTTTGGCGGGGCCGATGCGGCCCCCGGCGTACCCAAGTTAGAGAGCTGGGTTGGCTTGTTTTTTCCCTTCTGGGCAGGCCCGGTTTTGGCCGGCTCCTTAGGTTTTCTTGGTTTCCCTGTTAACCCCGAGTAGGTGGTTGGGCTATGGATTCTCCCACCGTCAGCATTTTGAGCGAAATTCCCGAGGAGCTACACGACACCCTCAAAAACTACCTCTCTCGTCACCCCGATTGGGATCAAGATCGGGTCGTAACGGCAGCGCTCTCGTTATTCCTGCTCCAGAGCGGAGACACGGATCGGCGCGCTGCCCGTATTTACTTAGACAGCCTGTTTCGCCGCAACTGAGCCCTCGCAAGGCAAGCGCCGAGGATGGCCCGATTCAGGAGCGGGGGGGTAGGAACGCTCTGTCAAGAACGTCCTATTCACCTGAACTGTTAACCTGAGTAGGGAGATGTCCCGCTGTTGCTGAATACCGGCGGGAAGGGCAAAAAAGGGATCCACCAAGGGAAAAACCGTGCCACAGGGCTTTGGGCGAGGAAAGGGCGACCGGCAGACGGCTGGGCCAAAAGGCCTAGGAAGAGGCTCCGGTCTATCCCCCTTCCCTTCCCCAGAGGCGACCCTGGCGCTGGCCGAGCGCCACCGACAAGCAGGGGATCTGGAGACAGCACTGCACCTCTGCCGGCAGCTTACCCGGGCCCATCCCCACCTGTTCGCCGCCCAGGCGTTGCTGGGATCCCTCTATCTGCAGATGGGGGATCCCCGCCAAGCTTTGACCCCTTTGCAACTGGCGCTGCACCTACGGAGAGATTGGGTGCCGGCCTGGCAGGAGCTGGGCGATGCCTGGATGCTGCTGGGCAACCCGGAGGAGGCGGCGCGCGCCTACAAGCAGGGGCTGGCCTTTGCCCCTAACGACGGGCAACTGCTCTTCCGGTTGGGCAGTTGTTGGCTGGCTTTGGGGAAACGGGAGCAGGCGATTGCAGTGCTGCGACAGGCGGCAGCGGCCCAACCTCCTCAGGCTTATGCGCTGGCAGCTCTGGGCAATGCCCTCCTATTCGACAACCAGCTTGCAGAAGCCGAAGCCTGGTTTCGCCGCGCTCTTGTCCTGGCGCCGCAGGAGGGGCGGATCCTCGTCAACCTCGGCCACTGCCTACACCTGCAAGATCGCCTGGAGGAGGCCGCCGACTGTCTGCTACGGGCCATCCCGCTGCTGCCAGGGGAGGCGCAGCCCCACAACAACCTGGGCACCGTCCTGCAAGAGCAAAACCGACTCGAGGCCGCTATCGAGGCCTATCGGCGCGGCCTGCAGTTGGCCCCCGACTGGCCGGAGATCCACTACAACCTGGGCACGGCCCTGCTCACCCTGGGCCGCTACGAGGAGGGGTGGCAGGAGTACGAGTGGCGGCTGCAGCGCCAGGGAGCGGCCTACCCCTGCTTCCCTTTGCCCCTGTGGACGGGATCCCCCTTGGGCCGGCAGACGCTGCTTGTCTACGCCGAACAAGGGCTGGGAGACACAATTCAGTTCGCGCGCTACCTGCCCCTTTTGGCCGCCGCCCATCCGCAGGCCTCCCTCTATTTCCGCTGCCCTCACTCCCTAGTCGAGTTGCTGCGAGCCTCCTTTCCTCAAGTCCAGGTCATTTCCGATACGGATCCCCTGCCCCCCTTCGACTGGCACCTGCCCTTGCTTAGCCTGCCCCATCGCCTGGGCACCACGCTGGAGACAATTCCCGACCGCATCCCCTATCTGGTTTGTCCCGATGGGAGCTCCGCCTGGCCGGAAGATTGGCCAGAGCTTCCCCAGAGGGGGATAAAGGTGGGGCTGGTGTGGGCCAGTGGCCGCCGCGACGACCTCGCCCTCAGCCGGGTGCAGAGGTTAAAAAGCTGTTCTCTTAACCTCTTCCTCGAGTACCTTAATCTGCCCCAGGTGCAGTGGGTTAGCCTGCAGGTGGGTGAAGATCTAAGCCAGGTAGAACCCCTTCTCAAGCAGCACCAGGTGGTGGAGCTGGGATCCCGTTTCCGGAATTTTGTTGATACTGCTAGGGCAGTTGCCCAGTTGGATCTGGTAATTAGCGTCGATACTGCCGTTGCCCACCTGGCTGGGGCGCTGGGCAAGCCGGTGTGGGTGCTGCTGCCCTTTGCCGCTGATTGGCGCTGGCTACTGCAGCGGCAAGACAGCCCCTGGTACCCCAGGGTGATGCGCCTATTCCGCCAAGAAGCCCGCGGCAACTGGGTTGGTGTGCTGCAACAGGTGCGGGCAGCCCTGGAAGAGCTACTAAGGGGGATCCCGTCCTACTCCTCGCCTTTTGGAACGATGCGCTGAAACAGATAGCCGGTACCGCGGGCTGTCAGGATAAGCTCAGGGTTGCTCGGGTCATCCTCCAACTTGGCCCGCAGCCGCGAGATGTGGACATCCACCACCCGCGTATCCACGTGGCGCTCCGGCGTGTAGCCCCACACCTCTTGCAAAATCTCGGCGCGGGAAAACGGCTCCCCCGACCGGCTGACCAGCAGCTCCAGCAAACTAAACTCCATCCCCGTCAGGCGGATGCGCTCGTCCCGCTTGTAAACCTGCCGCTTGTTGGTATCGATGCGAAGATCCCCCACCTGAATTACCCCTGAGCTGGGGATCCCTTCATGGGACGACCGCGCCACCCGCCTCAGCACCGAACGAATGCGGGCCTCCAGTTCTTTGGGCGAAAACGGCTTAACCACGTAGTCGTCTGCCCCCAGTTCCAAGCCAGTAATGCGGTCGGCCACGTCCCCCAACGCCGTGAGCATGATGATCGGGATGTCGGATTCTTTGCGCAACTCCTGGCAGACCCCGTAGCCATCCAGCTTCGGCATCATCACATCCAGCACCACCAGGTCAGGATCCTGCTTGCGAAAAACCTCCAGCGCCTCCTCTCCGTCGGCAGCAGTAACCACGTCGTACCCGATCATCGAGAGGCGGGTCTCCAAAATGCGGCGGATGCTGGCCTCATCATCGACCACGAGAATCCGTTCTTTGCGCTGGGCTTCCACGGTGCTGCAACTCCTAAACTTCTAAATGAAAAGGATTGGAAAAAATTGAGGTGAGCGCGAACTCGAGGTGGTCAGATGCAGCCTCCTCAGGGGCTCCTCCTGGAGGGGTGGACTCACCCCGGGAGCTGCAACGCTGCCAAACCCTTGTTTGTCGGCAACGGAAACCGCAACCCAAGGATGGAGCTTCAGAAAACAAACACCGAAGGCTCGCCCGGCAGTCGATTCAATCTTGTTAAAAGCGCCAACTTCAACTTCACTTGCTCCTGCTCGGTAGCACAGGTGTGGCACTCCTCCCCAAACGCTACCCCGGTCGACCGCCGCCAAACCTGAGAGGCCTTCGTAAGAAGTTACTGAGAGGTTACTTTCTACCACCCAATTTATCATCCAGAAGCGGCTGCTAACCCGCCTTAACCCTTTATTGTGCAGCTATTTTGCTCGACTTGATACATACCTTCACAACTTCTTCAGGTTGCTGCCAAGCGTTTCGGAATCCTCCTCAGAAAAAGCTGCTGCCGCCACTGGGGATCCCTGGCCACTGGGGGTGGGAGGGAGGGTTTCGGCAACAGGGACAGAGTAGCAACTGGCCAGCAGGCCAGCGGAACGGATTGCGCGGTCGGCATGCAGCTCCAAAACCCGCCGCAACAGACGTTCTGCCGCCAGCCAACTCGCCAGAGGCAGCGCACGCTCGGCCAGCGAGGGCAAGGTCGGGTTGGGCAGGGATCCTAAGGCCTGCAGGACAGAACTGGAGACCCAGGCAACTGGGCTGAGCCGCTGCGCCAGCCGACAAGGATCGCAGACCAGGCCACCCGCGTGGGGAGAGAAGAAAGCCTCACCTGCTAACTCCTCCCCACAGGAGTAGCAGGCTTGTACTGAGGGGGCAACCCCCCCCACCACTAAAAGGTGGTAGAGCCCATGGACAAGGAGCGGCAAAACGGCCTCTGTCGCAGGGGCCTGCTCGATGCGCTCCAGATGCTCCACCAGCAGCACAAACAGCTCTTCCTGGGGCTGGTTGGGCAGGGCCAAAAGCAGGGCCACCTCTGCCAAGTACTGCGCCGCCGTCAGATGGGCCAGGCTGCGGCCAAGACGGGGAAAACTCTGCAGGGTTTCTGCCTGGGCGATGCGCTGGAGACACTGCGAGGGATCCGTTTGGGCCGACCAACGCCCCCGCGCCACCAGCAGATCGTTGACAACAAAGGGCTCCATCCGCCCTCCCCACTTGGAAAGCTGCTTACGGGATCCCTTGGCCACCGCCCGAATCAAGCCCTGCTCGCGGGTCAAAATAGTAATGATCCGATCCGCCTCCCCCAGCGGCATCGCTTTGAGGTTAATACCCGTCACCCGGTAGGTGACCCCGCTCATGGGCCGCCGGCTCCTCTAGCCTCCAGCTCTCGCATCAGCTCCAGCCCCCAGGAGGTGCCGATGCGGCTCGCCCCCGCGGCGATCATCGCCTCCGCCTGCGCCACGGTGCGGATGCCGCCGGAAGCTTTGACTCCCACCCTGCCGCGGCTAAGCTGCCACAGCAGTTGCACATCGGCCGGTGTCGCCCCTCCCATCCAGCCGGTGGAGGTCATCAAGAAGGCAACTCCCGCGTCCATGCAGATCTCGGCGGCCAGCTTTTTTTCCTCGTCAGTGAGCTGGGCAGTTTCCAAAATGGCCTTGACGCAAACCCCCGTTTCTTCCACCAGTTGGGCAATCTCGGCATGGAGGCGATCCAGCTCCCCCGCCTTGAGCCAGGCCAAGTTGAGGCGGACATCCAGCTCCCGGCACCCCTGCTCCACCGCCAGTTGAGCTTCGTAGAGCTTGACCTCCGCCGTGTTGGTGCCCAGGGGAAACCCCACCACTGTGCTCACCCGTACTGGCGACCCGTGCAGCCGCTCAACCACCCGCGGCACGTAGCAGGGAGGCACACAAAAGGTGGGGAAGCCATAGCGCAGAGCAATTTCACACCCCTGGTCGATCTCCTCTGGGGTCACCATCGGCAGCAGCAGGGTATGGTCGATGTACTCCGCCAAGTTGATCGGGCCGTCTGCCAGGCCCTTGGGCTCCAGAGAGAGCATCAGTTGCCAGATCCCACAGCACTACCTGATACATTTACGCTGAACACTGCTGAGCATTACTGCTCAGCGGTGAAGCGATAGCATTCTGTCCGTTTCCGTTGTCACTACGCGATGCTGACGCGACCGCGCTACTCGGACGGAGTCCAAACAGAAAGGCGGTATCCCGCAAAGCCCTGAGCATAACACCCAGAGCGCCTTGCCAATCTCGTGGTAGCCTATGGTTGCACTTTGGGCATCTAAACACCTTTGCGCCACCCAACTTAGTGTGGATGTGCCCGCACTTGGTACAGGTTTTGCTGGTGTACGCTTCCGATACTTCCACGACAACCACGTTTTTCTTCTTGGCTTG
>NZ_AUMZ01000001.1:262377-302943 GCF_002760375.1 Synechococcus sp. 60AY4M2 | reverse complement strand
TTCTGTTCCCATCGCCTCAAGGTGTGGAGACACACCCCAAAATAATCCGCCGCTTCTCTCGGTTTTACATACCTAGCCATACCAAGCAGCCATACTGAACATATTGTACATTATTTTCAGTATAGTCGAGCATATCATTGACTAGAGTCATGCTCTACTTTAGCCCCAAGGATCCCGGAGAGCAGCCGCAGCAGCCAATCCCCCCTACCCCTGAGATTTCAGCCAATTCGACGCCTCCACGGCAAAGCACAGCATCATTTGATAGTCTGGTTTGGGGGCCACCTGTATCCCCCCTCAACCCTGGCAAGGCATGGCGGAAAACCGGACTGGCGCGTTTGTCGGCGGGCTGCTGTTGGGAACGGCGGTGGGCACGGTCATCGGTCTGCTTTTGGCTCCCCGCAGCGGACGGGAGACGCGGCGACTGCTGAAAAAATCGGCAGAGGCCCTGCCGGAAGTGGCAGAAGACGTGACCACCAGCCTGCAATACCAATCGGAAAAGCTGCTCGACTCCGCCCAAAAAAGTCTGGATGAGGCCCTGCTGCGGCTGCAGCAGGCAGTGGCGGTGGGCAGGGAAGCCATGTTGCAGAAACGGCAAGAGCTGATGCAAGCCCAAAACCTGCGTCCCCTCGCCCGGGAGGAAGCCGACTCAGAAGCCCAAGGTCGGGAGGAGGCGGCGCGATGACCGAGCCGGTATTTTGGTTGGGCCTCTCGGTAGGTCTGGTGGCAGTGGCCATTTTGGCAGTGATCCTGACCCTGTTGCCCGCCGTCATTCAATTGGGTCGAGCCGCCCAGAGCGTGGAACGCTTTTTCGACACGCTGCTGCGGGAGTTACCGCCCACGCTGGAGGCTCTGCGTCTGACCAGCTTGGAAGTGAGCGAGATCGCCGACAGCCTCGACGAAGGGGTCAAGGGGGCCGGACAGGTGGTGAAGCAGGTGAACCGCTCCCTGGAAGGGGCCCGCAAGCAAGCCCGCGGCGCTCAGGTCAATGTCCGCAGCTTTTGGGCAGGGGTACGGGCGGCCTGGCAGGCGCTGTCCAGCGAGACTCCCCCCACCGCCATGGGTAACTCTCAGCTGCGCTCGGGCCAGGCTGGCCGTTCTTTCTCTGCTGCTGTGCCAAGCATTTCCTTGGGAGATATGGGTCTTTCCGCCGGCAAGGCAACACCAGAGGGATCCCAGCCTTCCCAACCCGATGCCGCCAATTCTTAGGAGCTACTTGAGTATTCTCTGGAAGACGGGCACAGGAGGTTGGGGCTCTTGCCCAGGCGGAAGCCGGCCCCAACGGGCATCGGGATCCCAGCGCAGTTGTGCGACATCCTGCAAAGGAAACCCCATCTGCTGCAGGATCTTGAGGCTGAGGTTGGGAATGATGGGCGAAAGGGCCACGGCCACCCAGCGCACGCTTTCCAAAACGGCGTAGAGGATCTGGGCCACCTGCTCGCTTTGCCCTTGTTTGTGCAACGTCCAGGGGGCCTGCTCGTCGAGGTATTTGTTGCTGGCCTGGGCCAAGCTGAGAGCTTTGCGGGCGGCAGAGCTGGGATCCAGCCGCTCGTAGGCGTCGGCCACTGTCGGGGCCAGGCGCTCGGCCAGGGTTTTGAGGGGGTGATCCGCAGGGATCTCGACGGCGGGGATGCGGTAGTCGGGCTGGTATTTTTTGAGCATATTGAGGGTGCGGTTGAGCAGGTTCCCCAGGTCGTTGGCTAGGTCAGCGTTGAGAACCTCGATGAAGCGGCCCTCACTAAAGTCTCCATCCTTGCCCAGCTCAATTTCAGTCAAGAAATAGTAGCGCACGGCATCGGCACCGTAGCGCTGCACCAGCTCAAAGGGATCCAGCGTGTTGCCCAGGCTTTTGCCCATCTTGAGGCCATCTTTGGTGAGAAAGCCGTGGCCAAAGATCTGTCTGGGCAGCGGCAGCCCTGCCGACATGAGCATGGCCGGCCAGTAGATGGCGTGGAAGCGGACGATATCTTTGCCCACCAGGTGCACGTCGGCAGGCCAGTAGCGGCGCAAGGCGTTTTCCAGCGTCGGCTCGTCCTCGGGATCCACGGCGGCGCTGAGGTAGTTGATGAGGGCATCAAACCAGACGTAAAGGGTTTGGCTGGGATCCGCCGGGAAGGGGATCCCCCAGGAGACGCTGGGGCGAGAGATGGAGAAGTCCCGCAGGCCCTGCTTGACAAAGTTGATCACCTCATTGCGGCGGCTTTCTGGTTGAATGAACTCCGGGTGCTCCGCATAGAGGGCTTCCAGTTTTTCCTGGTAGCGAGAGAGGCGAAAAAAGTAGTTTTCTTCGTCTTTCCACTCCACTTTTTTGTTGGGGTGAAGCGGGCAAAATCCGCCTTCTAAGAGCTCTGACTCGTCCTTGAACTCCTCGCAGGCAACACAGTACCAGCCCTGCTGCCGGCCAACGAAAATATCCCCCCGATCCCACACTCGCTGGAAAAACTCCCGCACAATGGCTTTGTGGCGAGGGTCGGTGGTGCGGATAAAGCGGTCGTAGCGGATGTCCAGCAACTGCCAAAGCTGGGCAAACTGGGCCGCGATCTCGTCGCAGTGCTGCTGCGGGGGAAGGCCGCGCTCTTCGGCGGTGCGCTGGATCTTCTGGCCGTGCTCGTCGGTTCCCGTTACCATCAGCACATCCTTGCCCCGCAGGCGATGGTAACGGGCGATGGCATCCGCCGCCAGGGTGGTGTAGGCGCTGCCGATGTGGGGGGCAGCGTTGACGTAGTAGATCGGCGTGGTGATGACGAAGGTGGAATTCGGCATGAGCACTCGCAGCGCTTTCCCCCATGATAAAAGTTGCCGGAAAGTCCGACAGGCCCAGTTACGGGGCGGAGGTGGGATGAAACTTCTGTTCAACCTCAAGGGATGGGGCGGCGGCCTTGTGGGGGCCGGGATCCTGGGCGCCGGGGCGGCTCTGGCCCAGCCCTTGTCGGAAACCCGCATCCCCTGTGAGATCTTCATCGCCGGGGGCGGGCTGGGGGGGGTGGCAGCGGCCTACGAGGCTCTGCAACTGGGCCGACAGGTGTGCATGACCGAGATCACCGACTGGATTGGCGGCCAGGTGAGCGCCCAGGGGGTCTCGGCTTTGGATGAGCGGCCCTTGCAGCGGGAAAACGAGATCTTTCCCCAGGGCTATAGAGAGTTTCGCCGCCGGGTGCGGGAAAAGTACGGCGGTGATCCCAATCCCGGCAAGTGCTGGGTGAGTGTGCTCTGCTTCTCGCCCCAGGTGGGCCACCAGGTCCTGCGGGAGATGGTGGATCCCTATCTGCAGTCGGGGCAGTTGCGGCTGTTTACCGAGACGGTGGTCAAGGACTTGCAGATCGAGGATTACCAAATCCGCAGCGTGCAGGCCATCCGCAACATCCCCAAACACGCCGGCGTCCAGCCGGAGAATCGGGGGGATCTCTCCAGCTACTTTCTGAATTTTTACCGCCTAGAGCCCACCGAGGATTGGGACAAAGAGATCCTGCGCTTTGAGCCGCCGCCAGAACGCCAAGGCAAAACCCTGCCCTGGGTGGTTATCGATGCTACCGAAACCGGCGAGCTGCTGCCGCTGGCGCGGGTGCCCTACCGCCTCGGCACGGATGGGGAAAGCCGCTGGGAGCCCAGCTCCAAGCCCTACAGGGATCCCTACTGCACCCAGGGGTTTACCTACACCTTTGTTATGGAGCGCTCTGCTGTGCCGCAGGTGCCCATCAAGCCCAAGTTCTACAACGACCCGCTGCACGGCCCCTACTACAGCTTTGAACATCCACGCTTTAACTTTGGGATGGTCTTTACCTACCGCCGCATCCGCGGCCAGGTGTTTGGCTTTGGGGAAGAGGCCATCCGGGTGGGGGATCAATCCATGCAAAACTGGACCTGGGGCAACGACTGGCGCATCACCGGGCCGGAGATGAACCTGATTCTCACCCACGAGCAACTGCAAGCCTCAGGCCAACTGGATCCCGGCGGCTGGATGGGGGGCTTGCGGGTGGAGGCGCTGCGGCGGGCCGAGCAGCATGCCAAGGGCTTTTTCTACTGGCTGGTGGCGGGGCGGACGGATTTTCTGTTGCAGCAGGCGGATCCCGACTTTCAAAAAGACTTTTACCTGCGCTATGCCTACCTGCGGGGGCCCGATAGCCCCATGGGAACTGCCAGCGGCCTTTCCAAGTACCCCTACATTCGCGAGTCGCGGCGCATCATCGGTCGGCCCAGCCCTGCCTACCCGCAGGGATTTACCATCTACGAGTCGGATATCACCACGCGAGAATCGGAGCTCAATCGCGGGCGGCCCTTTATTTTCTACGACTCGGTGGGGGTGGGCCAGTACCCCATCGACTTTCACGATTGTCTATTGCCGGATTTTTCCCTGCCCCCCAGCCACAACCAGGATGCCCAGGCCCCCAGCTACCCCTACCAGATCCCACTGCGGGCTTTGATCCCCCAGCGCATCGACAACCTCTTGGCCGGCAACAAGAACATTGCCACCAGCCGCATTGCCAGCGCCTCCTATCGGGTGCACCCGGTGGAATGGGCCATCGGCACAGCCGCCGGCCACACGGCCCACTTTGCCCTGGAGCGGGATCTGATCCCGGCGGAGATCCTGCGCGAGCCGCTGCTGGACTTGCGGCTGTTGCCGGCTCTCCAGGCCCAGATCCAGAGCCTGGGCAATCCCATCCAATTTCCCGGCACCACCATCACCGCCACTGAGTGGGCCCAATCTCGCTAGCCTAGAAAGGCAAGGTTGGGAGCTGGCCGATGGATGCTATGGGGGTTGAACTGGGGGGACTGGAGGCGATCCGCCCTTCGTTGTGGGCGGCCACAGCCCTGTGGAGTCTGGGGCTGATGTGGGGCTTGTCGCCGCTGCACCGCCGCCTGCAGGAGGGTTGGGAAAAACAGTTGGCCTGGGATCCCAGCGGAGCTCTGGCCTCTTTGCTCAGCGTCCTTCCTTTCTTGCTGGCAGCAGCGGTGGTGGTGGCCCTCACCGAACTCTCTTTGGGCAACAGCTGGGCCGTCTCCTGGGGTCTGATTGCCTGCGTTGGCGGTGGCCTCTACGAGCTGGGCCGGCGGGACAATGCCCGCTAAGCGCTCTGGGCCGGCCCTCACCCCCAGCCCCTTTGACAACGCCAAGTTAGAGCGACTTGAAGCGATGACCCCCCTCGAAGAAGCGGCGGAAGCGGCGGCTAAGCTGCTGGTGTTTCGGGAAATCTGCGCCCACCCCTTGGCCCTGACCTGGCAGGAGCTCACCCAGGAGTTGATGAGCGGGGATCCCTTGCCCTGCTGGAGAGCCTACGGACGCTGGTTTGAGCTTTTGGCCCAGGAGGGCTTGAGCTGGCGGGAGTGGCTAATCCGAGAGATCCGCTGGGCCGATAACCCTTTCTCGCGGGCGGCGCTTCGACCCCAAGGGATCCCAGCCCCCCTTGTGCAAGCGGCCCGCCACGATCTCCGCTGCCTGCAGATCCTGGCCGATAGCCAGGAGACCATTGCCGAGCAGATGCGGGCGCTGGGCCTGGGGATCCCTTGGCCGGATGGGGAAGGGGAGAGCCCTGGCTGGGATCCGCGCTCTTTTGCCGACTGGGGCCTGAGCCTGGAGGCGCTGATCGCCCACTACCGCCGAGCGGGGGTGGGGCTCTGTGGCCGCTATTGGGCCTTTCGCTGGGGGCCGGCAGGGCTAGAGGGGATCCCCACTCCCGACTTGCCCGACTGGGAAGAGATCTACGGCTATGAACGGCAGAAACGGCAGTTGGCTGCCAACACCGAAGCCCTGCTGCGGGGGGATCCGGCGTTGCATGTGCTGCTCTATGGGGCGCGGGGCACCGGCAAGTCTTCGCTGGTGAAGGCGTTGCTGCGCCGCTACGGTTCCCAGGGGCTGCGCCTTTTGGAGCTGAGACGGGGAGATTTGGGTCAATTGCCTCAGATCTTGGCAGATCTGGGAGGGTGGGGGCTGCCCTTTGTCCTGTTTGTGGACGATCTCTCCTTTGAGGCCGACGAAACTGAGTTTAAGCAGCTCAAGGTGCTCCTGGAAGGAGATCTTGTTCCACCACCGCCCAACGTCCGTCTCTACGCCACCAGCAACCGCCGCCACCTTATCCGCGAGTTTTTTGGCGATCGTCCCAGTCCCCAAGATCAAGAGGTCCACGCCTGGGATACGGTGCAGGAAAAGCTGTCGCTGCGGGATCGCTTCGGCCTTACCCTTACCTTCACCCCTTTTAGCCAAGCTGACTACCTGGCCACGGTAGAACACCTGGCGCAACGGCTGGGCCTCCCGCACCCTTTAGATACCTTGCGCCGCCAAGCCCTCCTCTGGGCGCAACAGCAGAACGGCTTTTCCGGTCGCACCGCCCGCCAGTTCCTGCATGCCTTGCAGGCCGGCCTGGTGGAAGTTGGATAGCCGCAGGCCGGCTGAGGTCTGGAGTTTTCGTCATAGGGACGAACCTGTCGGTTGCTGCAATTGCAAACTCCCCTTCAGGGAAGAGCCGGGGGCGAGGAAGACTACAGCAGCCACTCGGAGGCGCGCTCTCCCACCCCTTGCAAATTCAAAGGAATGGCCACCGCCTTGCCTATGCGGGGTTTCTGACGGGTAGCCTCAATTTCTCGCTGCACCGCTTCCCACACGCCCCACGCCTGCAAATGGGCCATGACAGACTCCAGGCGAGCCAGATACTCGGCTTCGCTCAAGGGGAAAGAGGGCTGCTCCAGGTAGCGCCACATCACCAACAGAACCACCCTGCCCCCCATGCGGCGCAGTTGCACGTCGTAGGAATAGCCCCACTTCTCCCGCAGCAAAGCTTGAAAGTCGGATCCCGTCATGGTCTGGCTCGGATTGGGTTGGGACTGAGCTGGGCCGCAGCAGAAAAACCGCCGCCTCTTCCCTTGCACTTCCTTTAGCTTTGCATTTCTTAATGATATTAGCCAAGGAGCTCGGTTAGGATGATGTCGTTTGTCAACGAACATTAAAACTTCTCAGGTTTGTACTGGCCATTATGACGGAAGCGGTTAGCAACTTCGAGGCACCCCCCATGAGCCGGCGGGTTTTTCTGAATGCCCTCCTCAGCAGCTCGGTGGGGGTGGTGGTGGTGGGCACCCTCTACCCGGTGGTGAAGTATTTTATTCCGCCCTCTTCCGGTGGGGCAGGAGAAGGTGTGATAGCTCAAGATGCTCTCGGCAAGCCCATCAGCGTCAGTGAGCTGTTGGCCACTCACGCCGCCACGGATCGCGTGCTGGCCCAAGGCTTGAAGGGGGATCCCACCTACATTGTGATCGACAACGGGGCGGTGGCCAACTACGGCCTCAACGCGGTTTGCACCCACCTCGGCTGTGTGGTGCCCTGGAACGCGGGGGAAAACCTGTTCAAGTGCCCCTGCCACGGATCCCAGTACGCGGCCAACGGCAAGGTCATCCGGGGGCCGGCTCCCCGCTCCCTGGAGCTGGTGAGCGCCACGGTGGACGGCGACAACGTTCGCTTCAGCCCCTGGCAAGGCCCCGATTTCCGCGAGGCCTGAGGCGTTACGATAGGCTCCAGAGAGACCCCTGTAAGGGGCCACAGCCGGGTCAGAAGTGGGGGAAAAGGCCAGAGAGGTTGCTGCGCTAGTCCTGGCTAGAGCATGAGTTGTGAGCTTTGAGGAGATTGCCCCAAAGGGCTTGCGAGAATTTTGATTGAGATTCTGAGCTAACTTATGAAGCGAATTTACTTGGCCTTGTGTGCGCTGCTGCTGTTGCTGGGGACGGGATCCCCTCCGGCAGCAGCCTATCCGTACTACGCCCAGATGGCCTACGACAACCCGCGCGAGGCCACCGGGAAAATCGTCTGTGCCAACTGCCACCTGAACGCCATGCCTGCCCGTGCCGAAGTGCCGCAGGCAGTTACCCCGGGCCAGGTGTTCACCATCAAGGTCGGGATCCCCTATGACTTGAGCAAGCAACAGGTGTTGGCGGATGGCAGCAAGGGCGGCTTGAACGTTGGCGCTGTGGTGGTGTTGCCAGAAGGCTTCCGCCTGGCCACCGAGGAGGAGATGACGGAGGAGCAGCGCCAGGAAACCGCTGAGACCTACATCACTCCCTACAGCGACGAGAAGCCCAACATTCTCCTGGTGGGTCCCCTGCCCGGCGAGCAGCACCAGGAAATCGTCTTCCCGGTGGTCGCCCCTGACCCGAAGGAGGATCCCTCCGTGGCCTTCATGAAATATCGGGTTTACATTGGCGCCAACCGCGGTCGTGGCCAGATCAACCCCGATGGCAGCCTCAGCAACAACAACGTCTTCCGCGCTCCTGCCACGGGTCGTCTGACAAGCATCGCCACCATCGAATCTGACCTCAGCGATCTGCCGCCTGAGCTGGCCGCCCTGGTGCCGCCCGAATACGAGTTGCCGGGCACGCGGGTGCTCAGCTTCGAGACTGAAGGCGGACTGAAGCACTTGGTGGTGCCGCCGGGGCCGGAGTTGGTGGTTAACATTGGCGACAGCGTCCAAGAAGGGGATCCGGTTACCAACAACCCCAACGTGGGCGGCTTTGGCCAAGTGGAGCGGGATCTGGTGCTGCAGAACCCGGAACGGGTGAAGTGGTTGGTGGCCTTCCTGGCAGCGGTGGCCATCACCCAGCTTCTGCTAGTGCTCAAGAAAAAGCAAGTGGAGCTCATCCAGGCGGCAGAACTTTTGGGCTAGCTTGCGCACTTATTCTTCGCGAGAGTCTTCCCAGCACCTCGGAGCCAGCCGGGGTGTTTTTTTAGGGAATCCTCAGCTCTCCCGCTATCACCAGCACCGCCTGCCCGGCAATCTCCACCCGAGTGCCGAGATCGCGACACCACAGCTCGCCTCCCCGCGCCGAGAGCTGGCGGGCTTTGAGCTCAGTCCGGCCCAGGCGCTGCGACCAATAGGGTGTCAACAGGCACTGGGCAGACCCGGTCACCGGATCCTCCGGGATCCCCAACTGGGGGGCAAAAACACGACAGACAAAATCTGGCTGGTCTTCTAGATCCCCTCCCGAGGCAGTGACGATCAACCCAGAAACAGGCAGTGCCTGAACCCGCTCCCAATCCGGCTGCAGCTGCTGCACCTGCTGGGCCGAAGTCAGCACCGCTACCCCCATGCTGCCGCGGTACAACTCCAGAGGAGGGATCCCCAATGCCGCAGCCACCTGCTCTTGGCCTTCCGGCCAGGGTTGCGGGAACTGGGCGGGAAAATCCATCGCCAGCCGCTCCCCCTGCCGCCGCACCTGCAGCCGGCCACTGCGGGTGGAAAAGGCCACCCCCTGAGCTTCCGGGTGAATCTCGGTCAAGAGCACATAGGCGCTGCCCAACGTGGCATGGCCACAGAGTTCTACCTCCGTGGTGGGAGTAAACCAGCGCAGCCCATAGTGGGGAACCTCGCCTTCGGATCCCTGGGGCAGCAAAAAAGCCGTTTCCGACAGATTGTTCTCCGCCGCAATTGCTCGCATCAAAGCTGCCGGCAGCTCCTGAGGCAGCAAACACACCGCTGCCGGATTGCCCTTAAAAGGCACTGCCGTAAACGCATCCACTTGAAACAACGGGATCCGCACCTGCTTGCCCAACCTACCTCAGGCCATGATCCCACAACAGGCCCAGAAGTAGGGGGATCCGCACCCCGACCGTACCCGCCAAAAGCGGGATCCCACCGACAGAGGCTATTGTCAGGCCAGAAAGTTGGCTGATAAACTAGCACTCGTAAGTCGAGAGTGCTAAGTCGCTTCCCTTCGGGGAAGTGGAACTAATGGAAATGAAAACTTCAGCTTCGTGCTTTAGGATCACGGAGGACATTCGTCATGGCTGCAGTAGCTCTTAACGTCTCTACCCTGAAGCCGCTGGGCGACCGCGTGCTGGTCAAAATCGCTCAGCAGGACGAGAAAACCGCAGGTGGGATCTTCTTGCCGGACACTGCCAAGGAAAAGCCCCAGGTGGGGGAAGTGGTTGCTGTTGGCCCTGGCAAGCGCAACGACGAGGGCAAGCTGATCCCGATGGAACTGAAAGCCGGCGACAAAGTGCTCTACTCCAAGTATGCCGGAACCGAAGTCAAGCTGGGCAGCGATGAATATGTGCTGTTGGCCGAGCGGGACATTCTCGCCATTGTTCAGTAATAGTCAGTGATTCAGCAGCAGTTCAACGAACGATTGAATCCTTAAGACTCTGTTTCACCCTTACCTGCATTTGCATCGGAGAGGTTGACTATGGCCAAATCAATCATCTTCAGTGAAGAAGCCCGCCGCGCCCTAGAGCACGGCATGGATATTTTGGCAGAAGCCGTAGCCGTTACCCTGGGTCCCAAAGGGCGCAACGTCGTGCTGGAGAAGAAGTTTGGCGCACCCCAAATTGTTAACGATGGGGTAACCATCGCCAAAGAGATCGAGCTGGAAGACCACATTGAAAACACTGGCGTCTCCTTGATCCGTCAGGCGGCTTCCAAGACCAATGACACGGCTGGGGACGGCACCACCACCGCCACCGTCCTGGCCCACGCCATGGTTAAAGAAGGGCTGAAAAACGTGGCCGCCGGCGCCAACCCGATTGCCCTCAAGCGCGGCATCGACAAAGCCGTGAAGTTCCTGGTGGACAAGATCGCCGAACATGCCCGCCCGGTGGAAGACTCCAAAGCCATTGCCCAGGTGGCGGCCATTTCCGCCGGCAACGATGAGGAAGTGGGCCGCATGATCGCCGAGGCCATGGACAAAGTGGGCCGCGAAGGGGTGATCTCCCTGGAAGAAGGCAAGTCCATGACCACTGAGCTGGAAGTGACGGAGGGGATGCGCTTTGACAAAGGCTACATCTCCCCCTACTTCGTCACCGACACGGAGCGGATGGAGGCGGTTCTGGAAAACCCCTACATCCTGATTACCGATAAGAAAATCACCCTGGTACAAGACCTGGTGCCGGTGCTGGAGCAAGTGGCCCGCGCCGGTCGTCCGCTGCTGATCATCGCCGAAGACATCGAGAAAGAAGCCCTGGCCACTCTGGTGGTGAACAAGCTGCGGGGCGTGCTGAGCGTGGTGGCGGTGAAAGCGCCTGGCTTTGGGGATCGCCGTAAGGCCATGCTGGAAGACATCGCCATCCTCACTGGCGGTGAGGTCATCAGCGAAGAGCGCGGCCTGAAGCTGGAGAACGCCCGTCTCGACTCCTTCGGCTCGGCCCGTCGCGTCACGGTAACCAAAGACCACACCACCATCGTGGCGGAAGGCAACGAAGCGGCTGTCAAAGCCCGCTGTGAGCAAATCCGTCGCCAAATTGAAGAAACCGACTCCACCTACGACAAAGAAAAACTGCAAGAGCGCCTGGCCAAGCTCTCCGGCGGTGTGGCGGTGATCAAAGTGGGCGCGGCCACCGAAACTGAGATGAAGGATCGCAAGCTGCGCCTGGAGGACGCCATCAACGCCACCAAGGCGGCGGTGGAAGAGGGGATCGTCCCCGGCGGCGGCACTACCCTGGCGCACCTGATGCCGGCGGTAACGGAGTGGGCGCAGGCCAACTTGTCCGGCGATGAGCTGGTAGGGGCCATGCTGGTTGCCCGCGCGCTGGGCGCTCCGCTGCGCCGCATTGCCGAGAATGCCGGCCAGAACGGCTCGATCGTGCTGGAGCGGGTGAAAGAGAAACCCTTCACGGTGGGTTACGACGCCCAGAACGACGCCTATGTGGATATGTTTGAGGCGGGCATCGTTGACCCGGCCAAAGTCACTCGCTCTGCCCTGCAAAACGCCGCCTCGATTGCCAGCATGGTGCTCACCACCGAGGCCATCGTGGTGGACAAGCCGGAGCCCAAGAGCAACAAGCCCGCTGGCGGTGGCGGCGGCGTGGATGACTACGACTACTAATCTTCGGGCAGGAAGAGGCAGAGGCTTCGCCAGCTAGCGGAAAGTCTGCTGCCTTGTCAGAGCAACCATCTTCCGGGATCCCGGCTGGGATCCCTTTATTCTTGGGCATTTCCCTCTCCCAGGCGTCCGGGGGGTGAGGGCGAGCCATCCTACTAACGGAAGGAGAAGGCGGCGTGGCACGGTTAATCTGCATTGGCCTAGACCTGGCCTGGTCGGCCCGCAACCCCTCTGGCGTGGCAACGCTGGAGGTTGAGAGCGGGGATCCCCAAGCCCCGAACCTGACGGGCCACCTGCGGGACAACCGCCTCTTGCAAACCGACCAGGAGATTGTGGACTACATCCAAGCCCAAGCGGGAGGGGATCCCTGCCTGGTGGCGGTGGATGCCCCCCTGCGCGTCCCCAACCCCAGCGGCCAGCGGCGGGCGGAAGCCGAGCTGAACCGGGTGTTTCGCGCCTATGCCGCTGGCGCCCACCCGGCCAACCGCCGCCTCTTGGCCAAAAACGGCCAGGTGCGAGGGGAAGCCTTGGTGCAAGCCCTAGCCAGTTATGGCTTTCGCGAGCAGGCCAGCATCGAGCAGGGATCCCTGGCCCGGCAGATCACCGAAGTCTTCCCCCACAGCGCCATGGTGAGCCTGTTTGGCCTCAGCCGCAGCCTCCCCTACAAAGCGCGTCCCCGCCGCACCTGGCTGCAACGAGAACAGGCGTGGCGGCTGTACCAGCAACATCTGCGCGCCTTGGCCAGCGCCGATCCGTCTCTGCAAGGCCACGAGCCCCTGCTCCAAGTGGAGGTGGGATCCCTTAGGGGCCGCCAACTCAAAAACTACGAAGACCAAGTCGATGCCTTAATGTGCGCCTACATCGCCCTCTACGGCTTCCGCTGGGGATCCGAGCGCTGCCACAGCTTCGGCAACCTGCAAGAAGGCCACATTTTCACTCCCCTGCCCCCCTCATTGCAAGGGAAGAGCCCTGTTTCCTCGCCGGAAACTCCACAAGGGCTTTAACTCGGGCGAGGGTATGGCTTCTGCCAGACCGGCCAGACTTCCGTTGAGGCAGAGACAAGCGAAGCTAAACCGGAGGGAAAACCCGGCTCTTGCTAGTCTCAAATCACACGTTGGCGGCATGATAGGAAGAAGGGATCCTGTCAGAGGGGAGGGAAATGAACGCACAACTGGGGCGCAATCGGCAGGCAAGACGCGCTTACGGGCTGGATGAGATTGCGCTGGTGCCGGGCAGGCGAACCCTGGATCCCAGCTTGGTGGACACCCACTTCACCCTGGGAGGGATCCAACGGCCCATCCCCATCATCGCCAGCGCCATGGACGGCGTGGTGGACGTCAAGATGGCCATCTTGCTCTCCAAGCTGGGGGCAATGGGCGTGCTCAACCTGGACGGGATCCAAACCCGCTACGCCGATCCCGATGAGGTGCTGGATCAGATTGCCGCGGTCGGCAAAGACGAGTTCGTTCCCCTGATGCAGCGCCTCTACAGCGAGCCGGTCAAGCCGGAGCTGATCCAAGAGCGCATCCGCCAAATCAAAGCGGCCGGCGCCATCGCGGCCGCTAGCTGTGTGCCCGCCCACGCAGCTGAATATGGCCCCCTGGTGGCTGAAGCCGGGGGGGATCTGTTTTTCGTTCAGGCCACGGTGGTTTCCGTTCACCACAAGGTTCCCGAAGGCATGGAACTGCTGGATCTGGCCCAATTTTGCCGGTCGATGCCCATTCCTGTTGTGGTGGGCAACTGCGTTACCTACGATGTCGCTCTGGAGCTGATGCAGGCCGGAGCTGCCGGTGTCTTGGTGGGGATCGGCCCTGGCGCTGCCTGTACTTCCCGCGGCGTGTTGGGGGTGGGGGTACCACAGGCTACAGCGATTGCCGACTGTGCCGCTGCACGGGAGCAGTTTTTGGCGGAAACCGGCACCTATGTCCCTGTGATTGCCGATGGGGGATTGGTGACCGGTGGCGACATTTGCAAGGCCATCGCCTGTGGAGCGGACGCAGTGATGATCGGATCCCCCTTGGCCCGCGCCTATGAGGCCCCCGGTCGCGGCTTTCATTGGGGCATGGCTACCCCCAGCCCCATCTTGCCCCGCGGCACCCGCATCCGCGTGGGATCCACCGGCACCCTGGAAGAGATCTTGTGCGGCCCCGCCCGCCTCGATGACGGCACCCACAACCTCTGGGGCGCCCTGCGCACCAGCATGGCCACCCTGGGCGCCGCCAACCTCAAAGAAATGCACCAGGTGGAGATCTGCATTGCCCCCTCCCTTTTGACCGAGGGAAAGGTCTACCAAAAGGCGCAGAGCCTGGGCATGGGGAAATAGCCTCCCGGCAATGCTAGACTCGGTGAGCTGGGATCCCCCAGGGCGGTTAGCTCAGCGGTAGAGCGCCTGCCTTACAAGCAGGATGTCACTGGTTCGAGTCCGGTACCGCCCATCCCCGCTTCAGCCCGCGACTTAGGAGCTCTGTCTCGGCTTTGGCGTGCACCCGCTAGTCAGGGTCGGATCCCTGAGGTAAAGTAATGGGTATGGGGCCTGGAGCGTCTGCCGCCGTTGAGCCTCACGTTGAGTCTCATTCAAAAAGAAAAAGTGTGTAAAGTGGTAGACGATGTGAAACAGGGCTGTACCATGTTTTTCGAGGGTCCGCAGTTGTCAGACTCGTGCTTGAGTTAGACAGTTGACTACCTCTAGAAGACATCGCCACAGCCGAGACAGGTGTGAGGACACAGAACAAGGAGAGAAACATGCCCGCGAAACACGCGAACTACTGGAAAACGTTGCTGGCCGGCACCCTGGGTGCAGCAGCAGTCTTGACCCCTGGAGTGGCCTATGCCCAAGCTACTGGGCCCGTCACCTCCATCTCTGAACTTTCTGATGTGCAGCCCACTGACTGGGCTTTCCAAGCACTGCAATCGCTGGTCGAGCGTTACGGCTGTATTGCCGGCTACCCTGACCGCACCTTCCGCGGCAACCGGGCCATGACTCGCTTTGAGTTTGCCGCCGGTATGAACGCCTGCTTGGATCGCATCAATGAGTTGATTGCAGCCGGTTTGGCCGACAAAGTCTCCAAGGAAGACGTGGCCACTCTGCAGCGCTTGCAAGAGGAATTTGCTGCTGAGCTGGCAGCCCTGCGCGGGCGGGTGGATGCGGCAGAGGCTGAGATTAACGATCTGAAAGGGAAGATCTTCAACCCAGTTACCAAGCTTAACGCTCAGGTCATTACCGCAATTCTTGGTAGCGCTCTTACAGAAGACCGGGTCGTACAAGGAAGAGTGGTAGCCGAGCAAAATCAGGCAAACATGACTCTTCCCTATCGGGTACGCCTGAACTTCGATGCCTCCTTTGTTGGCCGGGATCGCTTGCGTATCCGCCTACAAGCTCGCGATGCGGTTACTACCTTCTTTGAGGGTGACCCAGGCGTTGGCTTCCAGGGGGGTGCAGGTGGTACCTTCACCCTTGCCCAGCTGGTTTATCAATTCCCTGCTTTCGACCGCGCTGCTACTATCTACACGGGCATTACGGGTACGGGAGTGTCGAGCGTTCTGCAGTACAGCACGCCCTTTGATGCCCTGTCGGACTTTGCCGATGCTCCCAACTCTACGGCAGATGTGCCCAGCGGAACCCTATTTGGTTTTCGCTACCGTTTGAGCGACCAGTTTCGTTTAGCCTACGCCTACAGCACCAGAAGAGGTCAAGCTCTGGGGAGAGGCTTTGGCGATAGTGGCTTAACAGGTGATGATAGCGCTCACACCGTCGAGCTGGGCTTCTTGCCGACAAAGGGTCTGGAGTTCTACCTCCAATTTGCTTCCACCTACCTGCAGCAGGCGAACGACGGCCCCACCTTCCTGGCCACGGGTAAAAGTCTCTTCCGTGGACCGGTAAGAAGAACGCAGGTCAATGTCTCTGCGCGGGTAAACGCCTTTACAGTCGCAGCCAACTGGGAAATCAGCCCTCGCATTACCTTGTCTGGCTGGTTTACGGCTGGCAATGTGGATTACAACCTGCCCAATGTGGTACCGGCTGGTACTGTTGATCCGGGAGAGGAAGACTTTAATGGTTTCCTCTTTGGCTTTGTTTTCCCTGACCTCTTTGTGGAGGGTGCCAAAGGCGGGATTGTATTTGGGCAGCCAATCGTGACCACAGACAACGACGGAGTGTGGGATACTCGCCCCTTCGTTGTGGACGTCTACTACAGCTTCCCGGTCAACGAGTACATTACTCTAACGCCTGCTGCCTACTTTGTGAGCAACCCCAATGGCGGCAGACCCGGAGACAACGACCCAACCATCGGCGTGGGGGCTTTGCGAGCTGTGTTTACTTTCTAGTTCTTAAAATCCCTGCGCTGACATCCAAGTTGCTAAGTAGGGATCCACTGGGTTGGATCCCTTCATTGAATAAGAATAATCAACTCCTCTGTGGGGATAAGGATGCTGACATTGAAGAGCTTGAGGTTGAGCTTAAGACGAGGCCATGGGCTACAAAAAGCGCACTGCGTGAGATCTGCCCAGGTCTTTGCCACAGGCTCGGTGTAGGTGTGAGAATGGCGGGAACAGATACCCATGTCTTGGCCACAGATGTGGGGACACCGCATTAACTGTAGGGCAGGCCGGACAGCAAGAGGATGTGGACTTCGGCTGTATCATAATCTCCACATCATGTCTTCACCGAAGTCCGCAGTTGCCAGACTTGTTCTTGAGTTAGGCAATTGGTTACCTCTAGAAGACATCCCTACAGCCAAAAAGGTGTGAGGAAAAGAACAAGGAGAGAAACATGCCCGTGAAACACGCGAACTACTGGAAAACGCTGCTGGCCGGCACTCTGGGTGCAGCAGCGATTCTGACCCCTGGAGTGGCTTATGCCCAAGCTACCGGGCCGGTCACCTCCATCTCTGAGCTTTCGGATGTGCAGCCCACCGACTGGGCCTTCCAAGCCCTGCAATCCTTGGTGGAGCGCTACGGTTGTATTGCCGGCTACCCTGACCGCACCTTCCGCGGCAACCGGGCCATGACTCGCTTTGAGTTTGCCGCCGGTATGAACGCCTGCTTGGATCGCATCAATGAGTTGATTGCAGCCGGTTTGGCCGACAAAGTCTCCAAGGAAGACGTGGCCACTCTGCAGCGCTTGCAAGAGGAATTTGCTGCTGAGCTGGCAGCCCTACGCGGGCGGGTGGATGCCCTGGAGGCCGATGTTACTGATTTGAAAGGGAAGGTCTTCAACCCGGTTACCAAGTTGAATGCCCAAGTCATCGCCGCTGTTGTAGGCAGCGCTCTCACGGAAGACAGAGTTGTTGATGGGAAGGTAGTGGCAGAGCAAAACCAAGCCAACATGACTCTTCCCTATCGGGTACGCTTGAACTTCGATGCTTCTTTTGTGGGTCGCGATCGCCTGCGCATTCGTCTCCAAGCTCGCGATGCTGTGACTGAGTTCTTTGATGGGGATCCCGGCCTTGAGTTTGGCGGCCGTGGCGGCGGCACTTTCACCCTGGCCAAGCTGATCTACCAATTCCCAGCTTTCAACCGAGCAGCTACCATCTACACGGGTATCGTTGGCTCAGGTGTGTTCGATGTATTCAACTACAGCACACCCTTCGAAGCTCTCTCCGACTTTGCTGATGCTCCCAACTCCACGGCGGATGTGCCAGGTGGAGCTCTGTTTGGCTTCCGCTACCGCCTTTCCGATCAACTGCGCTTGGCCTACAGCTACAGCACCAGGAACGCTCAAGCCTTGGGCAAGGGCTTCGGCGACAGCGGTATAACCGGTAGCGACAGTGCCCACGCGGTAGAGCTGGGCTTCCTGCCGAATGAAAATCTAGAGATTTACCTGCAGTTTGCCAGTACCTATCTGCAGACGGCAAACGATGGCCCTGAGTTCTTGGCCAACGGTACAGCTCTTTTCCGTGGCCCTCTGAGAGTAACCAATGTGTCCACCTCTGCACGGGTGAACGCCTTTTCTGTGGCTGCCAACTGGGAGATTACCCCGCGGATTATTGCGTCTGGCTGGTTTACGGCGGGCAACGTTGACTATAACCTGCCCAACGTGGTACCGGCGGGCACCATCGATCCGGGCGACGAAGACTTCAACGGCTGGCTGTTTGGCTTTGCCTTCCCAGATCTGTTCATTGAGGGTGCTCAAGGGGGTGTGGTTTTTGGCCAGCCAATTGTGACCACCAAAAATGAAGGAGTTTGGGATACCCGCCCGTTCATTGTGGATGTTTACTACAGCTTCCCGGTGAACGAGTACCTCACCCTTACCCCGGCAGCCTACTTTGTGAGCAACCCCAATGGTGCTCTACCTGGGGACAACGACCCAACCATTGGTGTGGGCGCTCTGCGGGCAGTGTTTACCTTCTAACCCCTTGCTGTCCTGCCTAGGTTAAAAACAACTTAGGGATCCGCCACTGCGGATCCCTTTTTTATAGCAAGTCTCCCAAGCCTTGCCCTTGCACCGAAATACATCGAGTTGGAGCTGGCGCCGGGATCCTTCTCAAGACAAGTTAGGGGTTACAAAAGGCGCACTGAGCGGGATCTGCCCAGGGCTCTGCCACAGGCTCGGTGTGGGTGTGGGAACAGCGAGCACAGCCATATACCCAAGCCTTGGCCACGGGGGTGGGGGCGCCACATTGGCCGCAGGGCAGTCCAGAGACCGAGCGGATCTGCCAGTAGCCAGGAGTGCCGCAGGCCGGGCACAGGCTTTGGGCTTTGGCGATTAGGTTTTGGGTGGCGGCTGCGATAACCTGGAGCCGGGTTGGGTTGTACAGGGCCCGCATGTCGGTTTCCAGATGCAGGCCACCCTGCCGAGCCAGCAGCTCCCCCACCACCTGCTTCAGGGTTGCTTCGTCTTGGATTCCTTTGTGGATAACCTGGGGCTTTTCTGGCCGGTCGAGGGCGATCAGGGCGTGCTGGGGAAAACCCGCCCTTTGGGCAAAGTCCAGCGCTTCTGCCCAGCTCTGCACCCAGCGATGGCTGAAATTGGTTTGGGTGCTCTCTGCATAGCCGACCAGCTCCAAGGGCTCCGCGCCGGGTTCAAAAACCCTGAGCATGACCCACTCCTGATTCCAAGGGATCCAAGGGATCTGGGGGTGGGGGCCAAAGGATCCCTCGCTGGCCAAAACCAAAGAGGCGGGATGAGCTTGGCGGGCTCTCTCAATTTTCAGGCGTAGGGTGTGGATGGGATCCCCTGGCCGAGGCCGCTCCCGCGAGAAGGTGCCCAGTTGGTCGGTGTCCAGAGGTATCACTTGCACCTGGATCCCCAGGTGGTGGGCCAAGAGAGGGCCGATCACCTGCTCTTTGCGATGCAGGGTTGCCAAGTAGGCAACCCGACCTTTCCAGTGCATAGATCCAGAACTGACCCAGATCCGGCAAACGAAGTCTGCAGCTTTCTTGTTGGGCTCATCGGAGGGCTCAAACCAGGGGGCTGGGTTCTAGCGGCAAGCCCAACTGGGCGACGGCCTCGGCCAAAGCGGCCTCCCGGCTCTCCACAAATCGCTCTGCCGGCAAGGGCAGATGCAGGCTTTCCAAGCGCTGCCGGATCCGACCCTTGGCCCCGACGATCCACACCTGTTTGCGTTGATCTAGAGCTTCGCGGATGGCATTTTCCAAGGACAGCGTCGCCGAAACGCCTAGCATCGGCACATCGGACAAATCCAAGACCAAAGCCTGGCAGGAGGCCACCGCCTGGTGTTGGCGGGAAATGGCCTGGGAAACCCCGAAGATCATGGGCCCGCTCAGGTAAAATAGCAACACCTGACCGCGGCCCTGGCGCAGCAATTCCTTTTCCCGCGGGGTGAGATCTACGGCATCGTCCGCATCGGTAATGGCTTTCACCTCTTCCGCTTGCAGCTCGCTCAGACGCTGAATGGTGAGCAAATTGGCCACAAATACCCCTACCCCCACGGCGGCGATGAGATCCACGAACACCGTCATGAACATCACCCCGTACATAATGGCTGCCCCTTTGAGGGAGAGGCGGTGGGCCCGCTTCAGGAAGCTCCAGTCGAGGATATCCACCCCCACCTTAAAGGCGATCCCCGCCAGCACCGCCATCGGGATCCCTTGGGTGAGGGGAGCGGCAAACAGCACCACCATCAAGAGGATGAGGGCGCGGGTGATGCCCGCCAAGGGCGTACGTCCCCCTGACTGGATATTCACCACCGTGCCCATGGTCGCCCCCGCCCCCGGCAAGCCCCCCAGGAAGCCGGAGACCAGGTTGGCGATCCCCTGCCCGATCAGCTCTTGGTCGGAGTCGTGGCGGGTGCGGGTGAGGTTGTCGGCAATCACCGCCGTCAAGAGGGTGTCGATACAGCCCAGCATGCCCAGCACCACCCCGTCCAACACCAAGCTGGCCAGGGAAGCAAAGGGCAACTGCGGCCATTGCACCTGGGGCAAGCCGGTGGGGATGGGCCCGATGCGCCGCAAATCCCAGTCAGCCATGAACAAGTTGGCCACCAGCGTTCCCAGCACCAGGGCCACCAACTGGGGCGGCACCACTCTTCGCCAAGGCTTGGGATAGCCAAAGAGGATCGCAAGGGTCAGCAGCCCCAACCCCAGTTCCGGGAACTTGAGATTGAGCAGGTAGGTCGGCAGGTTCTGCACCGCCCCGATCACTCCCCCCTGGCTGGCGTGGCCCAAAAGGGGCGGGATCTGCAGCAAAATCATGATCCAGCCGATCCCCGACATAAAGCCGGAGATGACGCTGTAGGGCATAAGGGTGATGTATTTGCCCAGCTTCAGGGATCCAAACAGCACCTGAAACAGGCCCCCCACCATCACCACCGTGAAGGCCGGCCCCAGTCCCTGGTTCGGATAGCTGGCGGTAACCTTGGCAATGACTGCCGTCATCATCACCGTCATCGGCCCGGTGGGCTCGGAGATGAGGGTGGGAGTGCCGCCGAACAGGGCAGCAAAAAAGCCCACACACACCGCCCCATACAAGCCCGCCACCGGCCCGGCACCAGAAGCCACCCCAAAGGCCAGGGCCATCGGCAGCGAGACAATAGCCGTCGTCAGGCCACCGAAGAGATCCCCACGCCAGTTTTCTAGGCTCAGACGCCGACGCCAAGCCAGCACTCCCCCACCTTGCCCCGTCACTTGGCCCAACATGCCCCACTGCCCTCAATGCTATAGGCAGCCTATCATTGAGCGTTACCATAACGCCCCGATTAGAGGATAGATTTTTATCTATAAATGTCTTCAGGGATCCCCTTGGGACAGGGGGCAGCTCCGGGCAACTCCCTCTGCCCCGGCAAAAGGCAATGGTAGACTAGACGCAGGCGCACTTTATTTTAGTTTCCTGGGTTGCCGACCGTTGGCCGGCAATGGCGATTGCTGCTGCGACAGCTTTGTAACCTCGAACCGTGCCCGCGCCCAAGCCGACCGGGATCCCTCACCTCTACCCCCACCCATGAGCGACAACGAATTGACCGCGCGCATCATCTCCACCGACCTGCAGCGGGAGATGGCGCAGTCCTACCTGGAATACGCCATGAGCGTGATTGTCGGGAGGGCTCTGCCGGATGCCCGCGACGGCCTCAAGCCGGTGCATCGCCGCATCCTCTACGCTATGCACGAGTTGGGCCTGACGGCGGATCGCCCTTTTCGCAAGTGCGCCCGCGTCGTGGGGGATGTGATCGGGAAATACCATCCCCACGGGGATCAGGCGGTTTACGAAGCCCTGGTGCGCATGGCCCAGGACTTCTCCATGCGGGAGCGCCTGGTGGACGGGCACGGCAACTTCGGCTCCATCGACAACGACCCGCCGGCGGCCATGCGCTACACCGAGTGCCGCCTCACCGCTTTTGCCCAGGAAGCCCTGCTGCAGGATATCGACGCCAACACCGTCGACTTCATCGACAACTACGACGGATCCCAGCAGGAGCCGCTGGTGCTGCCGGCGCGGATCCCGCAGTTGCTGTTGAACGGTTCTTCTGGCATTGCCGTGGGCATGGCCACCAACATCCCGCCCCACAACCTGGGAGAGCTGGTGGACGGCCTGATCGCCCTCATCCACAACCCCAACCTGACCAGCCTGGAGCTGATGCAGTGGATCCCGGCCCCCGATTTCCCCACCGGCGGGCTGATCATGGGCCAGGAAGGCATCCGCGAAGCCTATACTACCGGGCGCGGCTCCATCACCTTGCGGGGGGTGGCCACGGTGGAGACCATCGAGCAGCGGGGCCGACCGACGCGGGAGGCCATCATCATCACCGAGCTGCCCTACCAAACCAACAAGGCAGCCATGATTGAAAAAATTGCCGAGCTGGTCAACGAGAAAAAACTGGAGGGCATTGCCGACATCCGCGACGAAAGCGACCGCGAGGGCATGCGGGTGGTGATCGAGCTGAAGCGGGATGCTCAGCCTCAGGTGGTGCTCAACAACCTCTACAAGCAAACCCCCCTGCAGAGCAACTTCGGGGTCAACATGCTGGCCATCCTCAACGGCGAGCCGCGCACCCTGACGCTGCGGGACGCACTGCAGGCTTTCTTGGATTTTCGGGCAGAGGTGATCGAGCGGCGCACCCGCTACGAGCTGCAGAAAGCCGAAGAGCGGGATCACCTGTTGCAGGGCTACCTTTTGGCTTTGGGGCAGTTGGATCGGGTGATCGCCCTCATCCGCGGAGCCGCCGATGCCGCCACAGCCCGAGCTGAGTTGCAGGCAACGTTGGGCCTGAGCGAAGCGCAAGCCGATGGCATTTTACAGATGCAACTGCGCCGCCTCACCGCCCTAGAAGCGGAGAAAATCCAGGCCGAACACGAAGACTTGGTGAGGCAAATTGCCGATTTGCGGGATATTTTGGCCCGCCGGGAGCGGGTGATGCAGATCATCAGCGAAGAGCTGCAGCAGCTCAAGAGCCGCTTTGCCAGCCCGCGCCGCTCCCGCCTCTGCCTGGAAGACTGTGAGCTCAAGGTTGCCGATCTGATCGAGAACCGCGAGACGGTCATCTTCCTCACCGAGCAGGGCTACATCAAGCGCATGGACCTTGAAGAGTTCCAGGTGCAGGGGCGGGCCACCCGCGGCAAGGCCGGCGCCCGCATCAAAGACGACGATGCCATCGAGCAGTTTTTTGCCTGTCGCAGCCACGACACTATCCTCTTTTTCACGGATCGGGGGATGGTCTATACCCTGCCCGCCTACGAGATCCCGCAGGGGAGCCGCACCGCCCGCGGCAGCGCCATCGTCCAGTTGCTGCCCATCACTCGGGAAGAGCGGGTTACCTCGATGGTGCCCGTGAGCGAGTTCAGCGACGACGAATACTTGGTGATGCTCACCCGAGCGGGCTACATCAAAAAAACGGCCCTCAGCGCCTTTGCCAATGTGCGTTCCAACGGCCTGATTGCCATCTCTCTGGAGGAAAACGATGAGCTGCGCTGGGTGCGCCGCGCCCGCTCCAGCGACGATGTGGTTATGGCGACCCGCCAGGGCATGTGCATCCGCTTCCGGGCAGATGACGAGCAACTGCGCCCCCTGGGGCGAGCCACCCGCGGCGTGCGGGCCATCACCCTCAACCCCGGCGACGACATCGTCAGCATGGACATCATCTTTGCCGAGTCGGTGATGGCCGCTGAGCGAGAGGGGGAGAGGCTGGCCAACCCCTGGGTGCTGGTGATTACCAAAGAAGGGCGGGGCAAGCGCTCGGCCATCGACCACTTCCGCCGGCAAAACCGGGGCGGCAAGGGGGTGATCGCCACTAAGTTCCGCCAGGAGTCGGATGAGCTGGCTGCCCTGCGCATCGTCAATGCCGAAGACGAGATCCTGTTGGTAACTGCCAGAGGCATTGTCATGCGCCAGTTGGCCAAGGCCATCCCCACTCAGTCTCGCGAGGCGACAGGGGTGCTGGTGCAGCGCTTGGATCCGGAGGACAGCATTGTAGGAGTGACGGTGGTGCCCGCTTCGTTTATCAGGGATCCGGCGGAAGCTGAAGAGGAGCCGGCAGAGGGGATCCCCGAGGCCGACGGTTGATCTCCGAGGCGGCGCCTCCCGAGGTACGGCATTTGCCGCCTCAAAGGGGTGGGATCCCGTACCGAAGGCGGCGAGGCTCGGGTGTTAGGTTTGACATAGCCCAATTGGCGGAGCTGCGAAGGCCTAAGGAATGGGGCCAACAGCTCCGAGTTGGGCTAGATTTGCTGTGTTTGGGGAGCTTGGTGACTCCATGTCGAGCCCGATCAATTTCATTCCTGGTTTTGAGGCCGCGCAAACGCCCAGCCCCAACAACCGCCTCTGGCAATATCTGCAGTCTCAGGATCCCAGCGTTTTTCAAGACATCGCCCGCAACTCGTCGCCGGAGGTGCTGGAGATCTTGGGCCACAACATTCGCAGCTTGGTGGGCAGTTTGCCGCCAGACCAATTTGGCGTTCAAATCATCACCAACCGCGAGAGCTTGGCAAAAATGCTCTCCGGGGCGATGATGGGTGGCTACTTTCTGCGGGTGATGGAGCAGCGTCTGGCCCTGGAGCAGTCTTTGGGCAACTCATCCGCCGCCGTCCCCTCTCCCCAACCTTCAACACCGGATCAACCTCCAACAGCGGAGGGGGGCAGTGCCCAATAGCTCCGGGCTCAGCCTTGCGGGCCCGCAGCCAAGTTCAATCCATCCTCTCTGTTGCCGCCGAGGACGTTTTAGGGCTGATGCTGGGTATGGGTTCACCAGACCAGGGATCTGAGTTCAGCCGCCCACCTCGGCGGGTTTTGATCTGCCCGGATAGCTTCAAAGGATCCCTGACAGCCAAGGCAGCAGCGGAGAGCATCTCCCGGGGCATCCGCCAGGTCTTGCCGAAGGCCAAGGTGGAGCTACTCCCCCTGGCCGATGGGGGCGAGGGCACGCTGGAGACCTTGTTGCCGGCGCTGGGGGGAGAGAAACGAGGGCTGTGGGTCACTGGCCCGCTGGGGGATCCCGTCTGGGCCGAGTACGGGGTGGCAGGCGAGCGGGCGCTGCTGGAAGTAGCCCAGGTGGCCGGCCTGACCTTGGTGCCCCCTGAGCAGCGGGATCCCACCCGCACCACCACCTATGGCCTGGGGGAGCTGTTGCGGGCCGTCTGCCGGGATCCCATCGCCGAGATTTGGATAGCGCTGGGCGGATCCGCCACCGTCGATGCGGGTGCGGGGATGGCGCAGGCCTTGGGCTATCGCCTCTTGGATGGGGCCGGGGATCCCATCGGCTGGGGGGGAGGGGAGCTGGCCCGCCTGGCGCGCATCGAGCCACCTAAACAGCGCATTTGGCAAGGCAAGCGCATCCGCGGCCTCTGCGATGTGCAGAACGCCCTCACTGGCCCGTTGGGGGCGGCTGCCGTCTTTGCCCCCCAGAAGGGCGCCACTCCCCAGCAAGTGCGGCAATTGGAGCAGGCACTGCAGCAGTGGGCCAGGGTGGTGGAGCGGGATCTGGGCCGGGCCGTGGAGGGGATCCCAGGGGCCGGCGCCGCCGGCGGGCTGGGGGCAGGATTGGTGGCTTTTTTGGGCGCCACCCTGGAGTCCGGGATCCAGCTCTTGGCCCAGCACTTGGCCCTGCCGGAGCGTCTCCGCCGCTGCGATCTGGTGGTAACTGGCGAGGGCCGCCTTGACGAACAGAGCAGCATGGGCAAGGTAGTGGGGGCGGTGCTGGAGCAGGCCATGGTGGCCCAGAAGCCCCTGCTGATTCTCTGTGGCCAGGCCACCCCGGCAGCCCGGGCCGACTTGGCCGCCCGACCCCTTCCCATTAGAGTTGCTGCCCTCTGTGACCGGATCCCGGATGTGGCCGAGGCGCAGCGCCAGGCCGGTTACCACCTGGAGCAGATGGCCGCTTGGGAGTTGAAAAAGTTTCTGGCCAGGGATCCGATCCCCACCTAGCAAATGGCTGGGAAACAGCTTATCCATCGATCTCCAGCTCCCCTCTCCCCTTGGGAGAGGGGCTGGGGGTGAGGGCCGCTAGGGGCGGGGATCGCTTGGGTCAGCGACAAAGTGTCTTAATCATCGTGTTTGGAACAACTATAATGACTTGAATGAGTTTTTTTAAAAATTATGGCCACTATTGAGTTTTCTCCCGGTATTCCAGAAGTGCCAACGCAGGTGCGGTTGCTGAAATCCAAAACCGGCAAGCGGGGATCCGCCATTTTTCGCTTTGAGGAGCTGAAGTCCGACACGCAAAGCATCCTTGGCATGCGGATGATCGACGAGGAAGGGGAGCTGACCACCCGCAACATCAAAGCCAAGTTCTTGAACGGGGAATTCAAGGCCTTGGAAGTGATCTACGACATGGAAACAGAAGCAGAATGGGAGCGCTTCCTGCGCTTCATGGAGCGCTTCTCGGCAGCCAACCAGATGGGCATGGCCTAGTGGGCTCAGCTTTTGGATTTTTTGCTCCCCTTGGTGGACTTGCTCTTGGCTTTGGGCTGTTGAGCGGTTCCCTGGGCCTGCTCAAGGGGGGGCTGTCCCAGGGGAGGTCGCCGCTTGTGCCAGTCGGTGCTCTGCTCATAGGCATAGGCCACCCGCAGCACCTTGCTCTCCTGCAAGACGTTGCCGATGATCTGCAGGCCAATGGGCAGACCGTTGGCAAAGCCACAGGGCAGGCTCAGCCCCGGCAGGCCCGCCAAATTGACCGGGATCGTCATCAGGTCGCACAGGTACATACTCAAGGGATCCTCCCGCTCCCCCGCTTTGAAGGCTGGCGTGGGGGTGGTGGGGCTGACCAGCACATCCACCTTCTCGAAGGCCCTGAGGAAATCCTGCTTGATCAGGGTGCGCACCTTCTGGGCTTTGAGGTAGTAGGCGTCGTAGTAGCCGGCAGAGAGGGCATAGGTGCCGATCATGATGCGCCGCTTCACCTCCGGCCCAAAGCCGCGGGCGCGCGTTTTGCCGTACATAGCCAAGAGCGAGTCGGCGGGTTCCCGCAGGCCGTACTTGACGCCGTCGTAGCGGGCCAGATTGGAAGAAGCTTCCGAAGGGGCGATGATGTAGTAGGTGGCCAGGCCGTAGCGAAAGCTGGGGCAGTCGATCTCCAGGATCTCCGCCCCCAGCTCCTGTAGGTGTTGGATGGCGGCTTCCACAGCAGCACGGGTTTCCTCGCTGCAGCCTTCCCCCAGCAGGTTGCGGATGACTCCAATCTTGAAGCCTTTGATCTCGGGGATCAGGGCCTGGCTATAGTCCGGGATCTCCACCTTGAGGCTGGTGGAATCCAGGGGGTCATGGCCGGCAATCCCCTGCAGCAGCAGGGCCACGTCCTCCACCGTGCGCCCAAAGGGCCCCACTTGATCCAAAGAGGAGGCAAAAGCCACCAGCCCATAGCGGGAGACCAGCCCATAGGTGGGCTTGAGGCCGACCACGCCACAGAAGGCCGCCGGCTGGCGGATCGATCCCCCCGTATCCGATCCCAGGGCCACCACCGCCTGGTCTGCCGCCACCGCCGCCGCCGACCCGCCTGAGGATCCCCCCGGCACCCGCGTCAGGTCCCAGGGGTTGGCGGTGCGCTGAAAGGCCGAGTTTTCCGTAGAACTGCCCATGGCAAACTCGTCCAGGTTGGTCTTGCCCACCGTCACCATGCCGGCAGCCGCCAGCCGCGCCGTCACCGTCGACTCGTAGGGCGGGATGAACCCCTCCAGCATCCGGGAAGCGCAGGTGGTGCGGATCCCTTGGGTACAGAGGTTGTCTTTGACAGCTAACGGGATCCCGGCCAAAGGGCCAATCTCTTCCCCGGCCCGAATGCGGGCGTCCACCGCCTTGGCCTGTTGCAGAGCCAGTTCTTCGGTTACAGTAATAAAGCTTTTAAGCTGCGGCTCCAGTTGGGTGAGACGCTCCAGGTATTCGCGGGCGATCTCCTCCGCCGAGCGCTCTTTGGTTACCAACTGGCTGTGGAGGGCGCGAATCACAGACATAGGCAAACTCGCAGGGAATGGCAAACGCCGATGAGGCCAGACCAAGTTCCCTCTAGACTAATCCAGATGGGATCCCTTCCTACCCAAAATCCCGCCAATTTCCCCTCTCCCTGAGAGAGAGGGGCTGGGGGTGAGGGCGTCGGCAATGCAGAGCGCTTGGGCCCAAGTTACCGCCGTTCCAAAAAGTCGCGGCGCAGATCCCGAATCTCCTGCCGCATCTCCCGCATCTCTCGGGCCATCTCGTCAGTGCGCCGTTCCAAAGCCTCGGTGCGCCGTTCCAAAGCCTCGGTGCGCCGTTCAATGGCTCGGGTGCGCTCGTCAAAGCGATCCAGCGCCTCGCGGAAAAACTGCGCCAGCATCGCCTGCCCTTCCCGCAGCTCTTGGATCAAAACCTGCTGGTTTTGCTGGGCAGCTTGCAACTCCTGGACGGCCCGAATCAGCCACTGCTCTTGCTCAGGTGTCATGGTTACCAAGGCGCTACAGAACAAGGAAATCCTACCACCCTAAATCTCCTCCTGGGAGAAGGATCCGGGGATGGTTACACTAGCAACGCAGAGCGCTTGGGCCCAAGCTACCGCCGTTCCAAAAAGTCGCGGCGCAGATCCCGAATCTCTTGCCGCATCTCCCGCATCTCTCGGGCCATCTCGTCAGTGCGCCGTTCCAGTGCTTCTGTGCGGCGTTCGATGGCCCGAGTACGCTCGTCAAACCGATCCATTGACTCGCGAAAGAACTGCGCCAGCATCGCCTGTCCCTCCCGCAGCTCTTGAATCAAAACCTGCTGGTTTTGCTGGACAAGACGCAGCTCCTGCTGGGCAGCTTGCAATTCTTTTTGGGAGGCTTGCAGCTCTCTTTGGGAGGCTTGCAACTCTTGGATGGCTTGAATCAGCCACTGTTCTTGCTCGGGCGTCATGGTTACTGAAGCACTACGGAATAAGCAAATCCTACCACCCCTCTCCTGCTGGGAGAGGGGCCAGGGGTGAGGGCGATGGAGAGTAGGGAACTCGAATCCCTGACCTCTGCGGTGCGATCGCAGCGCTCTACCAACTGAGCTAACTCCCCGTAGCTCTACCAGGATAACCCGAATCCGCAGCCAAGATCTCCCCCGCCTGCAACTCCAGCTTGGGAAAGACCTTTGAGGATACCGGATCGGATCCCTTCAGCTCCAGCACATCGTACCAGCCTTCATGAAGCAGCAGCAGGCTCACCTTCTCCTCCAAGGGATCCACAACCCAATACTCGCCGATCCCCAAAACGCAATACTCTGCTTGCTTGGCCCGGTAGTCCGCCGCCCGGCTGGATTCGCTCACCACCTCCACCACCAATAGCGGCGGCGGATCCTCCAAGCGAATCAAAGCCTCTCGGGATCCCATCTCCTGCCACTGCTCCAAAGGCAGCACCACCACATCCGGGATCCGCACCGTTTCCCAGCGGTTGCCCCGCGGCGACTGGATCCCCAGGCCGCCCTGGATTGTTGTCCAAGGCAACTGCCGTCTGGCGATCTCCGCCTCAAAAACCTGGCTGAGAAACTTTTGGATCTGGACATGCCGTCCGGTTGGAAGGGCCATGGGCACCAACTCCCCCGCCACCAACTCATAGCGGGTATCGCCGCCATCGGAATACTTGAGGTACTCTGCCAAACTCAGGCGAGCCGTTGTCGATCCAGAAGCAGAAACGGATCCGATCGTCAAAGCCACAGCCACCTCCAAAGGCTGCTCTGCTGCCATCCTAACCCCCCTCTCCCTCAGGGAGAGGGGCTGGGGGTGAGGGCCGGCGCGGAGCACTTGAGGCTGCTACCGCCGTTCCAAAAAATCGCGGCGCAGATCCCTCATCTCCGCTGCCATCTCATCAGTGCGGCGCTCTAGGGCTTCCGTGCGCCGTTCCAAGGCTTCTGTGCGCCGTTCCAGGGCTTCGGTGCGGCGTTCAATAGCGCGGGTGCGCTCGTCAAAGCGATCTAGCGCCTCGCGGAAAAACTGCGCCAGCATCGCCTGCCCCTCGCGCACTTCCTGAATCAGAACCTGTTGATTTTGCTGGCCCGCTTGCAGCTCTCGAATCAAAACCTCCTGGTTTTGCTGGACAAGGCGCAGCTCCTGCTGGGCAGCTTGCAGCTCTTTTTGGGCAGCCTGCAGCTCCTGGACAGCTCGGATTAACCACTCTTCTTGTTCTGGGGTCATCGTCAAAAAGTTCTACAGAGGATAAAAAAATCCTACTCCCCTCTCCCTCAGGGAGAGGGGCTGGGGGTGGTCGCGTTAGCGGCGCGGAGCGCTTGGGCTGGGAGAGGGGCTGGGGGTGAGGGCCGCCGGCGGCGCACAGCGCTTGAGGCTGCCGGAAAGAACCACCCAAAACAAAAACCCCTCTCCCTATGGGAGAGGGGCCAGGGGTGAGGGATCGGAGGTGAGGGCTCAGTACAGCGCTTCTTCTTGGTGGGTGATGATGGTGCAGTCGGAGGTGGGGTAGGCCACGCAAGTCAGCACATAGCCCTGCTCGATCTGATCGTCATCCAGGAAGGATTGATCGCTTTGATCCACCGTGCCGCTCACCAGCTTGCCGGCACAGGTCGAACAGGCCCCGGCACGGCAGGAATAGGGCAGCTCGATCCCTTGCTCCTCCGCCACATCCAAAATGTACTCGTCGTCCGGCACATCGATGGTGACGTCCAAGCCCCGCTCTTCGTTGATCAACCGAACTTTGTAGACAGCCATCCTGGTTGGATCTCCAGAAAAAACATCCACTCCTCATCCTGCCACCCTTCTGCCCCGGATCAAGCCCTCTTGGGCCAGGAAATAGGCAAATCTTCGGGTTTTGGGCACTTGGATCCGGGAAAGCCTTGCCAGACAAAGATCCCGGCCATGTCCCACCTCGCCTGCCCTGCTGCAATCCAGCACCCTTGAACCAGGGCTCTCCGAAGCAGCAGCCACCGGATCGTGAGCCACGAGCAAGCTCGTGTTCTCCGTCTGTGACCCAGATCACTCTCATTTCAGCCTGCGAAAAGGAGAAAACCCTTGCCAAAACCGACAAATCTACCTGTATGATTGACGGAGAAGCAGACCAACCGCCAAGCGGCGTGTCTGCGTCTCCCCTCGATTGGCCACTCCCCAAAGGGCATAGGTTGCCCTGGGTAAGCCGATCGAGTAAGTTAAGGGAAGTGTTCAGCCAAACCCTGCTTTTTGGTTAAGAGGAGAAACATGAACGGAACAATGCACAAGTGGCTGCTCAAGTCACTCGGGTCTCTGTCTCTGGCTTCGACGGTGGTGCTGCTGCCCATGCTGCTCACCGGTTGCGGCGAAGATAGCTCCGGCACTGCGGTGCCCGTACCGCCCCCGCCCCCGCCGCCAGCTCCCCCGACTCCTACCCCCACGCCGACTCCTACCCCCACGCCGACTCCCACTCCCACACCCGTAGGCCGCGTCATCAGCATCAGCCCCTCGGACGGCTCTACCAACGTTTCCATCAACACCTCGATTGTCATCCGTTTCAGCGAGCCGGTGCGTGAGGCTCCTCTGACGCAGGCTTTGAGCATCACCTCGGTGGCGCCCCAGGCTGGAGCTGTGCCGGCTCGGGATCTTACCTTCAACGCCGACCGCACCCAAGTCACCATCACCTTCCGCACGCCGCTAAGCAACGACTCTGTTTATCGGGTCACCATCTCGCGGGCGGTGCCAGACTTGTTTGCCTCGGGCCGCAGCCTGGCCGAAGACTTTGTGGCCACCTTTACCACCGGCAACGTGGCCGTTTCGAGCGACCCGATTAGCCTGCTGCCGACGCAACTGGCGGCGGTGACGCCCAATGGGCAAGTGTTCTCCAACCCCAACGTGATTCCGGTGGGGCATGGCATTCGCCGCAGCGGAGTAGCAGAGAACACGCCGGTGGGGGTTTACACCGATTACCGCGCGGTGCTGTCGTTTGCGATCCCGGCCAGCATTCCGTCCAACGCCGTGGTGCAGGCAGCCCAGTTGACGCTGGTGCAGTTGCCCTCCAACGACTCAGCCACCATTCCTGGTTTTGGCAACCGGGGGCGGGGCTTCTTCTTCCTGGATCCGACACCGCACAACCTGCCGTCCAACAACGTGGTGTTCCAGGAAGTGACCTTGGGTGCGCCCAACAACGTGGTGTCCAGCGACTTCTTTGCGCCGGCTTCCAGCCCCACCTTTGTGGCTCTGAGCATCAGCGGCAACGTGCTGGGCAACGATGTATCGGCTGGGCCGCGTACAGCAGATGTGCGACCTGGGGTGCAGCGGGCGGTGTCGGGCTCCCGCTTCTACCAGGTGCGGCTGCAGTGTGCCAAGGAGGTGTGGAACAACCAGGCTACCCCTGTGTTCCCCAGTGGCTCCACCTTCGTCACCACCTTCGCCTTCACCTCCTCCATCACCGTCACCAACTCGGTCAGTGGCACGGTCAGTGGATCTCTTTTCTTCCAGGGGGTGGGTCCCGTCACGGTTGGGGTTACAGGGTCTCGAGCCGAGAACCAAACTACCTACCAAGTTGCTTCGACCAACCCTGTTACGGTCACGATTGCCTTTTTTCCCATCACCTCCATCACGGTGAGCTTCAGTGCGGAGGGCAGAACCTTCTCGGCCTTCTTGCCCACCACCAGCACGACCATTAGCCAAACTGGCCTGGCATTTAGCCAGTTTTTTGGACAGACTATTTCTTTTTCGGTCACCGACCAACCACTTCCTACTGCCGCCTCAACAACCCTCACAGCAGGCCCTTTAGCAGGTGCCAACCCGTTCTCCCAGACCTTCTCCTACACGGCCAGCGTCTCGACTAGCTTCACCGTCAGCGACGTCATCGCAGCCACGTCCACGTCAACGGCAGAAGCGCCAGCTGACACGGTTGGTTTTGAGATCAGCCAGGGGGCTACGGGCACCTGCCGCGCCGAGTTCGACAAAGAGCCGGCTACAGGCACGGGTGCTGCCCCCATCACCACGGCTCGCGGGCCACGGCTGGACATCACCTTCACTGTCCCGCGGTAGTCCATACACTCTATCTGGCTTTAGGGCTGGGTCTGTTGACTTTTAGGCAGCAGACGTTCAGATGGAAAAGGTGGGTGGGTCTTAAGTGCCTACCCACTTTTCTAGGCTGTTAAGCCTACCAAAGGCAGGTGAAGCACTATTCGTTTGATAGAATTGTCTAAGTTGAGACTCAGGGATATGGGAACCGAAATTCAAAAGCTCCTTAAGCAAGCATTTGGCCATCATCAGTCGGGCGAGTGGGATCAGGCCGAGGAATGCTACCTAGAAATCTTAAAGCTAGAACCCAACCATCTTGATGCTACTCAGTATTTGGGTATACTGGCCTACCAACAACAACAGTATGTCAAATCTGTAGAATACTTAGAACGGTGTATAGGTCTTGGTCAAAGGTCGGCATCGTTGTATGTCAACTTAGGTGCAGTCTACGAGAAGCTAGATCAGCTAGAAAAGGCCCTAGAATGCTACCGACAAGCTACCCAAATAGATCCAGAAAGTCTCAACGCAAACTTTAACTTAGGTCTGGCTCTAATTCAACTCGAGCAGTGGGAAGAAGCCCAGAAAGCCTTTCTAAAAGTTTTAGAGTTGAACCCTCAAGAGTATGAGGCAGCTTATTTTCTTGGGCAAGTCTTGCTGAAGTTAGGTCAGGTCAATAGTGCCATCAGCATCCTAAAAAAAGCAGTAAAGGACAAGCCGGATTACGTTGAGGCTCATCTTCAGTTGATTGATGCCCTCTCTTTAGCTGGAAACAAAGAAGAGGCAATTCAACACGCGAGACAAGCAGAACCGCAATTTCCGGCTAGTGCTGATTTACAGCTTAAGCTAGGTTTATTGCTGGCAGAGTCGATGCAGTATGAAGATGCGATTGTTGCCCTAGAGAAAGCCTTGATGATCAAGTCTTCTGCTGTTATTCATCTAAATCTTGGGAAAATCTATGGCGAAATTGGTCAAGAAGATAAGGAAATAGCGCACTACAAAAAAGCTATAGCAATCAATCCAACCTATGCGAAAGCCTACAATAACTTGGGGGCGGCACTAAGCCGAAAGATACGACACCAAACTGCAACAGAGATAGCTGCACAGGAACTAAGCTTGGGAGGTAAAAAAGATCTTGAAAGTCAATGCCAAATTATTCAAGCTGCAAGAGACTGCTTTCAGATTGCTATTTCTCTAGATTCGGAATACGCTGAAGCTCATCACAACCTAGGTATTCTCTACAGGGCAGAAAAGCGGCTAGATCTAGCCAGATATCATATATGCCTTGCTATTGAGATCAACCCAGAAGAATCAGATTACTGGCACAGCTTAGGATGCTGCTACTTAGACTTGTCCATAGCCGACAAGGCAGTTAGATGTTTTGAGCGAGCGATCGACTTAGATCCAACATCTGCTCGAGCATATAACAACTTGGGTCTTGCTCATCGACTACTGCAAAATAGAGAGGAAGCAGAGTTCGCTTTTCACAGAGCTGCAGAGCTTTCGCCGGACTTTGCAGAAGCTTATTGCAATATCGGAGTCAGACTCTTCGAGCAGCAAAAGTACGATGATGCTCTGGAGCACTTCCAGGAAGCGATAAGACTTAAGCCTGAGCTAGCCGATGCCTATTTTTACAAGGGCTTAACCCTTAGCAAGCAATCCCGGACTCAAGACGCGATAGATAGTTATTTGCTAGCTATCGAGAGGAAGCCAAACTTTGCTGCTGCATATCAGAGTTTGGGTGGTGCTTATCTAGAGCAATGCAGACTGGACGAAGCTCTAGAGAACTACAGGAAAGCCCTGGAAGTTGCTCCTGGCTTCGCAGCTGCAATGTCGTGTATCCTAATGGCTTCACATTATTCTGAGAAGTTTGACCCTGTGGAAACATTTATAGAGCATCAAAAGTGGGGTATTTCCTACCAAAGCCAGTATCAAAGCCACTGGAGACCTTATGCAAACTCGCGAACTACCCAGCGTCCCCTCAAGATTGGCTATCTATCGGGTGATTTTCGATTGCACTCGGTACATTTTTTCATGAGCTCAATCTACGATTGCCACAACCAGGAAAAATTCCAAATCTACTGCTACTCAAATGTTGATCAACCTGACACAGTAACTGAGCAGCTCTCCAAATGGGCAACGGGATGGCGAGATATTCACAAGCTAAGTGACGAGAAAGCTGCAAAGTTAATCAGAGAAGATCAGATTGATATTCTAGTGGATCTAAGTGGCCATACCGGCGGCACAAGAGTACACTTAATGGCTTTGCGTCCGGCCCCTGTACAAGTTACGTACCTTGGCTACCCCGACACCACAGGTATGACCGTCGTGGACTACAGGATAACAGATAGTTTTGCCGATCCTTATGATGTAACCGATAGTCTGCACACAGAGAAATTGATAAGGATGCCTCATAGCTTTCTTTGTTACAAGCCCTCTCGTGAGGCACCGGAGATTGTGGATCCTCCTGTGGTTAGAAACGGCTTTATCACGTTTGGATGCTGCAACAACCCTTCCAAGATCACTCCCAGAGTCATTAAGTTATGGGCAGATGTATTGAAGGCAGTGCCCCATTCAGTTCTGCGCCTGAAAAATCAGCGATATAGAGATGAAAGCACCCGTAAACTCTTTTTGGAAAGAATTGGAAGACACGGCATTCCAGAGGAGAGAGTCAAGCTAGAATATGATAGACAGGGCTTTGCCGAGCATTACGCAGCCTATGGAGAAGTGGATATTGCTCTGGATCCCTTCCCTTACAACGGAACAACGACAACCTGCGAAACATTATGGATGGGAGTTCCGGTAATCACTCTGGAAGGTCTAGCACATGTTTCCAGAGTTGGAGTATCTATCTTGAGAACAGTGGACTTGCCGGAATTAATCGCACAGACGGAGCAAGACTGCATTCGCATTGCCTCAAGGCTGTCTGAAGACGTAGATCTTTTGGTCTGGATAAGGAGAACCATGCGGGAGCGACTCTCGCAATCACCACTTCTTAACGGCAAAACTTTTACAGCTTTCTTAGAGAAGGCTTACATCCTAATGTGGGAACAGTATTGCCAAGATAGAAAAGCTAGAATTAGGTTTACAGACTTGCCGTTCAAGTTTCGCAAGCACCCAAACTTAGCTCAACTCAGAAAGTAAGTTAGCTAGTAGGAGCAGACGACGAGAATGCTTAATCTACACATCGGTGGTAAAGAACCACATCCTGACTGGAAAATACTTAATATTTCGCCCTCTCCTGAGGTTGACTATGTTGCAAACGCAATAGATCTCAGTATGTTTGAGAACGAGAGCGTAGATCAAATATATGCCTCTCATGTTCTTGAGCATCTTAGTTGTCAAGAAGCAGGTGTGGCCTTAACAGAGTGGTATCGAGTCCTCAAGAAAGGAGGAAAGTTATTTGTTTCTGTACCTAATCTAAAGACGCTGTCCAAGCTTATACTAAGAGATGATCTCTCGTACGACGAATTGATACGTGTCATTAGCATGATTTACGGCGGTCAAATTGACCAGTATGACTTCCATAAATACGGCTATACCATTGAAAACCTGACTCACCTGCTTAAGACCGTTGGTTTTGGCTTTATCATTCAAGTAGACCAATTTGGCATGTTTAGAGATGCAAGCACAATTGTCTACTGCAACGAACTTATCAGCCTAAATGTAATTGCCTACAAAGAGTGAGGGGAACCATGTCTGAGCTGTCCATAGCCTCTGTTTTGGGAACCTCAATGCCTCGGATTAAAGTAATTGCCGTAGGGGCATCTGATGTTGGAGCTCCTGAGATATATGCCGAAATCATTCGGAAGGACTATGGAGAGTTAATTGGATTCGAGCCTGATCCTGAGGCTTACAACCGCTTAATTGAGAGAATTCGACAAGGTGATGGCAGTTCTAACGTCTTATACCTTCCTATGGCGGTTGGCGATGGTTCTGAATCCACCCTTTACCTGACCAACAGCGGAATGACATCCTCTCTGTTTAGACCCAATTATCATCTGTTGGAAAAGTTTCACGATCTGGCTGAGCTTTACCAAGTTGTCTCAGAGACGCTGACTGGCTTGTTATGGATACTCAAGGCAGTGAGCTAAATATTATTCGCGGAGCTAGACGTCTCCTAGAGGAGAGCATTGTAGTAGTTCAAACTGAGGTTCTATTTATCCCTCACTACATCGGCCAGCCGTTGTTCTCTGATATAGATATCGCTCTGAGAGAATGCGGCTTTCTAATTCATAGCTTAACCGGGATTTTCTGTCCACTTATGAAGTCATTTCCGAAGAGACTTACGTCTTTGCGCACTCAGGCATCTTGGACAGACTTTATTTATGCAAAAGACTTTACGCGATTGGGAGAGCTGACATCAAGAAAGCGGCTAGCGCTTGCCACGATCCTCCATGAGGTCTATCGTTCTTATGACTTATGCTCTCACGTTCTCAGAACTCATGATGAGATAGAAGGTACTTCATTTTACGACATCTACATTTCAAAGCTCTAGGATCTTAGACTTTTTGCCTTTGATTTGAGGAAAGACCACATTCGCTTAGCGGCCTGTTCCCAGGTCATGCTTTTCGTATAATCTAATCCTCGTGAGAGTATGGTATTTCTATACCTTGTATCTCTTAGCTGATCAATAGTCTGCGATATGACATGCGGCTGCATGGATATCTCAATCCAAGGGTCAGTTTCTGTAGGCTGCCTTAATTGATGATCTTCAGATTCTCTCAAGATAATGACCGGGCAACCGCATCTCATTGCCTCGAAAGTGTAATTGCCCATTCCAAGTTCAGGTTCAATCTCAAACAATCCAACAGCTCCTGTGTAAAGCAGTGGTAAATCATCAGAACAAAGCCTAAGGTTATGGATTCGAGATCGAATTGGCTTGGATAAATCCATAACAGATTCTAGTGGCACATCAACTTTACTTCCATCAACTGATAGGTAAACAAGCTCAGGGACTTGTCCAGATACTAAGCTTACACTATCCAAGAGAGCAAATAGAGCTATCTTTCTTCGTTCCCCCGTTCCCGCTCTAAAAATGATATAGGGACGAGTTAGGTCTTTTTCTTCCCGAAACTTTCTTACCTTTAGAGGGGGCGATGGCATCAAGTCACTGTGCAGACCTGGGTAGATAACCTCAATATCTTCACTAGAAATACCTGGATATTTCCTCATTAAATCTGATGACACCCACTTGGAAGGACATATAAATGCCGATGCAGCCAAAATGGTATTATGTTTCTCCTGTGCTGCTAAGCTTGGTAAGAACTCTTGGACTTCGTCCATACTATAAACCATAGCTACGCTTGAGGTTTTGAGGGGATACGTATACAAAGTTGAGATAAAAATGGATGCATTGACTTGATCACAGACACTTTGCAGACCTATATGATCAGACTCAGCATTCTCATAGCTGTAATCAGGGATTAGGGCCACAACAGTGTCGCCTGGAAAACCTATACGTTGGCTTTCTCTCACTAAGACTATAAAGTCTCGAGTATATCCAAGCCTTACCCACTCACCTATGACGTTGCACCAGAAACTTGTAATAGAGGGTGGAGTCTCTAAATTAGGCTGTAGGGCAACACCATCAACAACGATCATTGCTTTTCCTCAACCAGATCCCAAAGTAAAGAAGACAGGCTTGGATCAAAGTAAAGAAGACAGGCTTGGATCAAGCTCTTTGGAGGGGAATGAGCCTTTTTCTAAGATACCCTCTCTCTTAAGGTTCACGTAGCGAGCTTCCGGCACCGCCACTAAGTTTACAGTCGAGAGGTTGCGAGCTTGTTTGCGAGCCATTGATAACTCATTCAAAGCGGGGTTATATGCAAAGAAAGTATATCCTAGCTCTGATAAGTAAGAAGAAACTTCTCGTGATGCAGATCCTAAATCACCTTTTGCCTCTACTTGAATGATGGGGCTACAACTCTTTATGAGTTCTCGGCCACCTCGTATAACGTCAAAGGAGTCAGTAAAAACATCCACCTTGATCATATCAACTGAGGGGCATTCCAGAGAGCGCCACCACTCGTCTAGTGTAACTTTTTGAACGGTTTTTACAGGATGAGTTATTCCAACTAGACTTTTTACTACTCGATTACACGCGCTATCATCACTTTCTAGGAAGTATGCCTTTCCTGACTCACTATCCAGCGCACAAGGGATTACTGTAACTTGTGGTAGCTGATTCATGTTTGCATTGTGTTTCAGTATTTCCACACAAGCCTGAGTCGGCTCAAATGCAAATACCTTTCCTTGAGAACCTACTGCCTGAGCCGCAACAAGAGTGTATGAACCTACGTTTGCCCCCACATCTATAAATGTCATTCCCGGTTTTAGGTAAGACTTGACAAAGTCAATCTCCGCCTCAAACCATCTTCCTTGGGCCAAATGACAATGGGTAACGACCGAATCCAGACTGCCTTCCAGACTCATGATGTGGTTTTCATATGGCACATCAATAACTTCTATTGAGTTCTTTTGACTTGATAGCTTTGGATTATCCGTTTTTCCTCGAAAGAAACTCACAGATACTTGAAAGCAAGCCTCAGTCCACTTTCTAATGGCTTTTGTGGTTGCTTGGGCTTGATTTTGCCTCAGGTAATGTATACCTTCGACCTGCAAACTTTTGGATAATCCAAGACCTACGACTGCTTGGGCTTGTAAATCCTTTGGGTAAATGGCTGCGGCAATGCGCCAGAAGGGCATCGCCTGAGGTTGGTAGTATAATGCTATCCTTTCAGCTATCCAACGAGCTAGGTAGTACAGGTACTGATCTACAGACGGAAGAGCCAGACCAAAATCGTCTTCTAGCTGAAAGTAGGGAGAATCAATCCGCCATGCTAGTTCGTAACCTTCTGTGTTGGGAGGGGGAATATCTCTCCACTTCTCTGGGTCTAGCTCTAGCTGGTTCAGAAGCTTTACTGCTTCTTCCATAACAGTGAAAGAGACCCCTAGAACCCAAAGCGAATGGAGTCTATTTAATAAGCAAGGCAGATGATTTGGTTCAACGTCAACGCCTTGGTTCCAGTAGTAAAGCGCTACTGACCAAGCATTTCTTCTTTCCTTGGACGTGGGAGCTGTCGCCGCTATGCGAATTTGATTAATCCCAAGGGTGTTCCAGGTTGAGCCTGTTTCGAAAGATGTAGCTACCATTCTCTATACCTAGATTTAACTCAGAGTCTGGACAGGATTAGACCACCTAAAATAGGTACCGGTAAGAGCTCTTGACTTCGCCATCTAATCACCTTAATCATTGCTGAGCAGGCTCAAATTTTTCTTGATCCAAAACCTATGTCTGGATCCAAAACCTATGTCTGGGGAAATCTTCATTACATAAGAACTGTGCCGGAACTATTCCGAATGAGTATCATCTTTGAACATATAAACTCACCACTCTCACCAACATGAGGGAACCGCAGCCACAGTCTTTCCGAGGACCACTAAATGCTATCATAGTTCTATCATAGTTTTCATCCTGTAGGATCCCGTTAGAGAGTCAGCTTGGGTAAGTCTAGGTTAAGTATTGTGTAGGAAGCAGTGCGCAAAGTTGGAGGCTCCCTTGTCTGCCCGTTGTCTGTGGAGTTGTCTGGCCAGGTTTTGGCAGGTTGGGTATCTCTTCAGCCGCATCTCAGAGCTCAAGCTGTATAATTCGCCTTTGCCTTCTCAGCTAGAAATCGCAGGAGCCCCGCACTGTACCCGTAGGGTCAGTGCCGGGAGGAATGCGAGGTTACAATAGAACCATGACCCAAGTCCTGACCGTCTCCTGCAAGCTCAAGGTGTCCCAGTCGCAAGCCGCCAAATTGGACGCGACTTTGGAGGCTTTTGGCCAAGCCTTGAATTGGGTCAACCAGAACACGCCGGAGAAGATCGTCAACGCGGTCAAGCTGCAATCCCTTTGCTACTACGAGATTCGAGCCCGGTTTGGCTTGTCCAGTAACTTGGCTCAACAGGTGTGCAGACGGGTAGCGGGTTCCCGCAAAGTGGCTAAGCAGAAAAA
>NZ_AUMZ01000001.1:221018-257409 GCF_002760375.1 Synechococcus sp. 60AY4M2 | reverse complement strand
GGATGCTGGCTGGTTCCAACCCAAAAGCTGCCACGCTGATCAAGCGCAAAGATGGCTCCTACTACATCCAGATTTGCGTAGAGAAAAAACCACCCAAGCAACAAGATACCGACAAGGTGATCGGGGTGGACTTGGGAAGGACAGATATTGCCCATACATCGGAAGGAGATCACTGGAATGGACAGCAGTTGAACAAAGTCCGAGACCACTACTCCCGGTTGAGGGCGGCACTCCAACGCAAAGCCAGTAAGGGCACACGCAGTTCGCGGCGCAGATGCAGAGAACTGTTGCAACGGCTGTCTGGCAAGGAGAGGCGCTTTCAGGCGTGGGTCAATCATCGCATCTCCAAAGCTATTGTCTCTAGGGCAAAAGCTACCAACAGCGCTATTGCCCTGGAAGACCTGACAGGGATCCGTGAAAGAGTCAATCAACAGCCGCGCAACAAGGCCGAACGGCGCAGAACCAACAGTTGGGCGTTCTACCAACTACGTCAGTTTCTGGAGTACAAGGCGAGAGTTGCAGGGGTTTCTCTGATTCTTGTGCCGCCCGCCTACACGTCGCAGACCTGTCACAAGTGTTTACACATCCATCCCGATCCTGCGCAATCCTATCGCAGTGGTAAGTCGTTCAAGTGTGGGCACTGTGGATGGGAAGGAGATGCGGATTTGAATGGTGCAAACGTAATTGCGCTCTTGGGGGCTGTCGTAAACCAGCCTAGAAGTTCGGGCTTGTTTTGTTCTCTGGTAGAGCAGAGCAGGCTCAGGGCTACTGAAAGCCCGCTCCGTACCGCTTAGCGGTCGGAGCCGGGTAGTTTACGTCGTGGACGGCAGTGGTGTCGCCGTAGCGCTTGGTAACGTGTTCGTAGGTCACGCTGGCCATGCTCTCGCTCCCCAGCCACTTCGCCCTCAAACTTATCCAACCCTAGGGGCAGAGGTCAAATCGGATCCCTGGGCTGGAGTAAGCTGGGGTCGCCCTCACCCCCAGCCCCTCTCCCAGAGGGAGAGGGGAGTTGAGGATCGAAAAGCCAAAAAACCCAAAAAGGTAGGCCACGAGCCTACCTCTGGGATCTGGATCTTGTTAAGCCAAAAGTGGCGCTCGCCTCCCCCCCTTAGGAGACAACGTTCACTTTGACCACTTGGGCTTTTTCGGAGTCCGCCTTGGGCAGAGTCAGGGTGAGGATCCCATCTTTGTATTCCGCTTTCACCTGATCGTGCTTGATCCGGTTGGGCAGCGGGATCACCCGCTGGAAGCGCCCGTAGCGGAACTCGGTGCGGGTTACGCCCTTGTCTTCGGAGCGTTTTTCAAAGCGCCGCTCGCCGCTGATGGAGACCGCTTCTCCCGTCGCCTGGATGTCCAGATCGTTGGGGTTCAAGCCGGGCAGCTCCAGTTTCAGGGTAATGGTTTCCGGATCATCGTGCATTTCCACCGCCGGCACAAAAGTATAGGCATCGGTCTCGGCGGGGCGAGCCATCAGCCGGTCAAACATCCGGTTCATTTCCCGTTGAATTTCGTCAATTTCCCGAAAGGGATCCCAGCGAACCAGAGCCATATCTATCCACCTCCTGAGCAGATTTTGGTTAACTTTTGGTTAGCTTCTCTTTAAGTTAAGATTTACTCACCAGGCTTTAGCCTAGCCTCTGTACATTAGGATAAGTGATCTGGCTGGCTCAAGAGGGCGAGTTTTCTGGAAATCGATGGGGGTATTTTCTCGCCCAAGGAATAGGAGAAAGCTGTCAGGAATCGGTGCGCTTGGGGGGGCGGTGGGATCTCGTCTGCAGCCACAAACTCAGGCCGGTAGCCACCATCAGCAACAGCCCCAAGCCGTTTAAGAACGGGTAGACGGCCTGCAGATCCAGAGGCCCCCATTGCCCTTTGTGGATTTGGATCAGCCAGTAGTAGTCGAAGTTGTCGTTGAGGCGGGCAATTTGGTAAAGGGATCCCGTTACCACCGTTACCACCAAGGGCAGAGCCAGGATGGGGGCCAGGGCGCGGTGGATCTGGCGGGCGAGTTTTCGAGGCGGGGCCATCAGGGTTTCTCCAAGGCTAAGGCCACCACCTTGCCATGGTAGCAGGGCAGCCCAAGCTGCCAAGCCCCCCTGGGTCTAGGGACGGATCCCGAGGGCTTCCTCCAGCTTGGGCATTTGCTCGCGGGGGATGACCCGCCCTTCGTCCTCAAAGCCGGGGATCTCGTGGAAGTTGAGGTAGCGGTACAGCTCGCCGGCAAAGGGCTGGATCTTGGTGGCGACGATCTCCCGGTATTCCTCAGGGGTAGGGATCCGGCCCAAGAGGGCGCAGGCGGCAGCCAGCTCGGCGGATCCCAGATAGACCCGCGCGTCTTTGCCCATGCGGTTGTTGAAGTTGCGGGTGGAGGTGGACATAACCGTGGCCCCGTCTGCCACCCGCGCCTGGTTGCCCATGCACAGGCTGCAGCCGGGCATCTCCGTCCTCGCCCCGGCAGCGGCAAAGGTGCCGTACACCCCTTCGGCGCGCAGTTGCGCCTCGTCCATGCGGGTGGGAGGACAGATCCAAAATTGGCGCACCTTGGCCCGCCCCTGGCCTTCCAAAATCTTGGCGGCGGCGCGGTAGTGGCCAATGTTGGTCATGCAGGAGCCGATGAACACCTCGTCGATGTGGATGGGTGTGTCGGGGTTGCCGGCCGCGTGCTGGGCGTGGACTTCGCTCAGGGTCATCACCTTGTCGGGATCGTTGGGGGCACAGACGATCGGCTCGCTGATGGCGCTGAGGTCGATCTCGAGCACGGCAGCGTATTCGGCATCGGGATCCGCCTCCATCAGGGTGGGGTTGGCCAGCCAGGCCTCCATCTTGGCAATGCGCCGCAGCAGGGTTCTCGCATCCTGATAGCCGCGGGCGATCAGGTTTTTCAGCAGCACCACGTTGGAGCGCAGGTACTCGGCAACCGTCTCGACGCTCAGCTGGATGGTGCAAGCGGCGCAGTTGCGTTCCGCCGAGGCGTCGGTGAACTCGAAGGCTTGCTCCACCTTCAAGTTGGGCAGGCCCTCGATCTCCATAATTCGCCCGGCAAAGACGTTTTTCTTGCCCTGTTTCTCGACGGTGAGCAGCCCCCGCTGGATGGCCACGTAGGGGATGGCGTGGACAATGTCCCGCAGGGTGATCCCGGGCTGCAGTTCCCCCTTAAAGCGCACCAGCACCGACTCCGGCATATTCAGGGGCATCACCCCCATGGCGGCGGCAAAGGCCACCAGCCCAGAGCCAGCCGGGAAGGAAATGCCCAAAGGGAAGCGGGTGTGGGAGTCGCCCCCGGTGCCAACAGTATCCGGCAGCAGCATGCGGTTGAGCCAGGAGTGGATGATGCCGTCGCCCGGCCGCAGGACGACACCTCCCCGCGAGGCAAAAAAGTCGGGCAGCTCTTTGTGAACCTGGATATCCACCGGCTTGGGATAGGCGGCGGTGTGGCAGAAGCTCTGCAGCACCAGGTCGGCGCTGAAGCCCAGACAGGCCAATTCCTTGAGCTCGTCGCGGGTCATGGGGCCGGTGGTGTCCTGGGATCCCACCGTGGTGATCAGCGGCTCGCAACTGGTGCCGGGGCGCACTCCGGGCAGCCCGCAGGCTTTGCCGACGATTTTCTGGGCCAGGGTATAGCCCTTGCCCGTGTCGGCGGGCGGGGTGGGGCGAATGAACAGGGGGGAGGGATCCAGCCCCAGGGCCTGGCGGGTTTTGTCAGTAAGGGCCCGGCCAATCAAGAGAGGGATGCGGCCCCCGGCCCGCACCTCGTCGGGCAGCGTCACAGGCTGCAGGGAAAAGGTGGTGAGGACTTGGCCATCCTCAGAGCGGATAACGCCCTCGTAGGGGTAGATCGTCACTACCATGCCCGTCTCCAGGCAGGAGACATCGCACTGGATGGGCAGGGCGCCGGCATCTTCGGCAGTGGTGAAGAAAATGGGCGCGATCGTGCCCCCCAGAATCACCCCGCCGGCCCGCTTGTTGGGCACATAGGGAATGTCGTGGCCGATGTGCCAGAGCAGGGAATTAAGGGCGGACTTGCGGGAAGATCCCGTGCCCACCACATCCCCCACAAAGGCCACCGGATGGCCGCGGCGCTTCAGCTCGGCAATGGCTGCTATCGCTCCCGGCGCCCGCGATTCCAGCATGCTCTGGGCATGAAGGGGAATATCGGGGCGGGTGGTGGCGTGGGCGGCCGGGGAGAGGTCGTCGGTGTTGATCTCGCCGGCAATTTTGAACACCGTCGCCGTGATCGCCTCGGCCAGGGGCGGCCTGGCGGTGAACCACTCCCCTTCCGCCCAAGAGTGGAGCACCTGTCGGGCATAGGCGTTGCCCGCTTGGCTCAGCTCCAGCACGTCGTGGAAGGCGTCGAAAACCAGCAGCGTGTGGCTGAGGGCGCGGGCCGCTGCGGCGGCAATTTCCGGTCGCTCATCCTGCAGCAGCTCCAGCAACACCTGGACGTTGTAGCCCCCCAGCATCGTGCCCAAGAGCTCTACCGCCCGCAGGGGGGTAATGAGGGGCGAGTGCACTTCTTCCTTAGCCACAGCGGCCAAAAAGCCCGCCTTCACATAGGCCGCTTCGTCCACCCCCGGCGGCACCCGCTCTGTAAGCAGATGCAACAAAAAGGCCTCTTCGCCGGCGGGGGGATCCTTGAGCAGCTCGCACACCTGGCTGGTCTGGGCGGCGTTCAAGGGCAGCGGCGGGATCCCTTGGGCCGCGCGGGCAGCAGCATGTTGGCGGTACTCGGCCAGCATGGGGAGGATTCCTTAGGTCACTCGATGTGGGTATTCATTCTACCGCCAGCTCGGCAGCAGCCAGCTCTGCCCCCTCAGGATAGCTCCGCCAACAGCTCTTTTTGGTATAGGCCAATACAAGCCTGGATCAACTCGTCCAGCTCCCCTTCCAAAATTGGCTCGAGCAGGAAGTTCTGGTTGAGGCGGTGATCGGTAACCCGGTTGTCTTTGTAGTTGTAGGTGCGAATTTTTTCCGAGCGCGATCCCGTTCCCACCTGCATGCGACGGGCGGAGCTGATGGAGGCCTGTTGCTCCTGCAGCTTCATCTCGTAGAGCTTGGCCCGCAAAATCTGCATCGCCCGCTGCCGGTTCTGCAGCTGGGAGCGCTCCTCGGTACAAAACACGCGGATGCCGGTGGGCTTGTGGAGGAGGTCCACCGCCGTTTCCACCTTGTTCACGTTTTGGCCGCCCGCCCCGCCGGAGCGCGCCGTCTTGATCTCGATGTCCTTCGGGTCGATCACCACCTCCACCTCGTCCACTTCCGGCATCACCGCCACCGTGGCCGTCGAGGTGTGGACGCGCCCCTGGGCCTCTGTCACGGGCACCCGCTGCACCCGATGCACGCCGGCCTCGAACTTCAGCTTGCTGTAGACCTGATCCCCGCGAATTTCCAGGATGGCCTCTTTGTAGCCTCCCATCTCTCCTTCCGAGAGGCTGGCCAGGCGCACCGACCAGCCCATCTTCTCGGCGTAGCGGGTGTACATGCGGGCCAAATCCGCCGCCCACAGGGCCGCCTCCTCGCCGCCGGTGCCGGCGCGGATTTCCAACATAATGTTTTTCTCGTCGTTGGGATCCCGGGGCAGCAGCAGCAGGGTCAGCTTTTCCTCCAGTTGTTCTTGGCGGACGCGCAGTTGCTCCAGTTCTGCCCTGGCCATCGCCTCCAGCTCTGGGTCGTCGGAAGCCACCTCCCGCAGCAGCTCTTCCGTCTGCTTCAGCTCGCGAGTGAGCTTTTGCCACTCGTGAAAGGTCTGGACGGTGGCTTCTAGGGAGGAGCGGGCCTTGGCAATCCGCTGCAGCTCAGCCGGATCGGTCGCCACATCGGGATCGGCCAGACGTACCGTCAGCTCCTGAAAGGTGGCTTCAACGTTTTTAAGCTGCTCGATGAGTTGAGCAGAGGCCATAGATCCAGTGTCAGCGAAGACTCACAGCAATGCCCAGCAAGGCAGAAAAGAAACTCAGATTGAAGCTCGGCTACTTAGCTTTCTTGCCGCCCATGCCGTACTTGCGCATGAACTTGTCCACGCGGCCTTCGCTGTCAATGATCTTCTGGCTGCCGGTGAAAAAGGGATGGTTGCCCGACCAAACATCGACCTTCAGCTCCGGCTTGGTGGATCCCACTGTCATCACCACTTCGCCGTTGCAGATGACTTTGGCTTCGGGATACCACTGGGGGTGTATTCCTTTTTTGGGCATGGCAATCTCCTCCTCTGGGCCTGTTCCTATACCCTTGTCTATCAACATCTAACTTGAAAAAGCAATGGCAGGGATCCCTAGCGCTTCGAGTACTGGGGAGCCTTGCGGGCCTTGCGTAGGCCATATTTCTTCCGTTCCACGGCGCGCGGATCCCGTTTTAGGTAGCCCTCTGTCTTGAGGGGGCCGCGGTTAGCCGGATCCACCTCGCAGAGGGCGCGCGCCACGCCCAACTTGATGGCATCGGCCTGACCGTGGACGCCGCCGCCATGAGCCCGCACCAAGATGTCGTAGGAGTTCTCTAGGCCGAGGAGCTCCAACGGCGCTTTCACACTGGCCAGTAGCGCCTCCTGGTATTGCAGGTATTGGTCGCCGGGCCTGTCGTTGATGATCAGCTTGCCGGTGCCGGGCACCAGGCGCACGCGGGCGACAGCCGTTTTGCGGCGTCCGGTTCCCCAGTAGACGGCTCGTTGGCTGCTGGCTGCTTGGGTCATACTTTGGCTCCTGGGATCGTGTGGATGGGGTAAACCTGAGGTTGCTGGGCCTCGTGGGGGTGGTGGGGCCCGGCGTACACTTTTAGCTTGGTGAATTGCCGCCGGCCCAGGCGGGTGTGGGGCAACATCCCCTTCACTGCTTTCTCAATCACCCGCTCCGGCAGGCGAGCTTGCAGTTGGGCAAAAGTCTCGACTTTCATGCCGCCGGGACGGCCAGAGTGGCGGCGGTAGAGCTTTTGGGTGCGCTTTTTGCCGGTGACCACCACTTTCTCGGCGTTGATCACGATCACGTAGTCCCCCGTATCCAGGTGAGGGGTGAAGTTGGGTTTGTGCTTGCCCCGCAGGAGCTTGGCCACAACCACGGCCAAGCGGCCGAGGCGCTGGTTGGCAGCGTCCACCAGATACCAGCGAGGGGTTAGAGTTTCGGGGGGAGGAACGGGAGTTGTGTTCATGGCAGCCAAGGATGACATCAACCGCAGAATGGAATGGACAAGAAAACGCCTAGGCCAGGGAAGAAACACACAAAGCCGCCGACCAATCGGGGGTTTTGGGCAACCCCTGCAGGGGCAAGGCCCAAAAGGGCGGCGAGTGAGCGAAGCGGCGGCCAAAGGGATCCCCAGCATAGCCCACATCCACCAGGCACAGCCCTTGCGGAGGGGCGCTGTAGCGGGTGCGCATCCGGCTCCAGTCGTTGTGTTGCCAGAGGTGGACAAATTGTTGTGGGCTGATCTCGCCACGGCCCACCACCTCCAGGGATCCCACCAGCAGCCGCATCATGCGGTAGAGAAAGCCGCTGGCCTGCACCTCGATGCTGATGAGATCCCCCAGCCGCTGGCAGAGCACCTCCTGCACCTGCACCCGCGAGTGGGGCCGGTCGGATCCCCGGCGGCGAAAGGCTTCTAGGCTGTGCTCGCCCAGAAGAGAGTTGAGGGCCTCCGCCATCGGCTCCACCTGCAAAGGCCAGCGCACCTGCCAGCTAAAGAGGCGCCAGAACACATCCGGCAGCTCCCGGTTCAGGATCAAGTAGCGATAGCGGCGCCAGCGAGCCGAAAAGCGGGCATGCCAGAAATCGGGCACCTGAGCGGAAGCCAATACCACCACATCTTCCGGCAGACAGTCGTTGAGCACCCGCGCCCACTCCGTCGGCGGGATGCCAGAGGTGGTGTCGAAGTGGGCCACCTGGCCCGAGGCATGAACCCCCGTATCGGTGCGACCTGCCCCGTAGAGGGCCACCGGGTGCCCGGCCCGCAACGCAATCGCCTCCTCCAGTACCCCTTGCACGGTGCGGTGGCCCGCTTGCCGCTGCCAGCCGCGAAAGCCGCTGCCGAGGTACTGAATTTTCAGGGCAATGCGACGGCTCTGCATGGGGCCTACACCAACTCGATGACCGCCATTTCTGCCCCGTCGCCCCGTCGACGCACCGTGCGCAGGATGCGGGTGTAGCCCCCAGGCCGATCGCGGTAGCGCTCCGGCGCTTGCTCAAACAGGGAGCGCACCAGCTCCTTGTCATAGATGTAGGCCAGGGCCTGCCGCCGCGCTGCCAGAGAGCCGTCCTTGGCCAGGGTGATCATTTTCTCAGTGGTGGCGCGAATGGCTTTGGCGCGGGCTTTGGTGGTCGTGATCCGCCCTTCCCGCAGCAGGGCCGTGGTCAGCGCCCGCATCAGGGCCTTGCGCTGGTCGGCGGGCTTGTTGAGGTGAGGGGTACGACGGCGGTGACGCATAGTAGCCTCTGCCTTTTATCTTGTGTCCTGTGGAGATGTTGACCGGTTTTGCCGCAGCGAGCCGGCAAGGCTCTACGTCTTGCTCCTTTCGCGGGGCAAGGTTAGGCCTAGGCGGTTCTTCAAAGCTTGCACCACCTCTTCCGCGGATTTTTGGCCGAAGTTTTTGATCTCCAGCAAATCCTCTTCGGTATAAACCAATAGATCCGCCACCGTATTGATTTGAGCGCGCTTCAGGCAGTTGTAAGCCCGTACCGAGAGCTGCAGCTCTTCGATGGGGATCTGGTTCTTCTGGTTATCCTCAGCTTGCCGGGGCTCTGGCGGGGTGTCGAAGCTGACCTCCTGCAGCGGCGAGAACAGGCCCACCAAAATGCGAGCCGCCTGGCTGAGGGCCTCCTGGGGGGTGAGGCTGCCGTTGGTCCAAATCTCCAAAATTAGGCGATCTTTTTCCAGAGATTGTCCCACCCGCGCCGCCTCAACGGTGTAGTTGACTTTGCGCACCGGCATGAAGACGGAGTCGATCTGGAGAAAGTCGATGGCCATCGATTTGCTGTCGGAGTAATCGACGGCACGGTAGCCACGTCCGCGGCCAATCATGAACTCCATTTCCAGGATCGCCCCTTCCGCCAAGGTGGCAATGTGATGGCGGGGGTTGATCACTTCCACCTCGCTGGGCAATTGCAGCTTCTCGGCGGTCACCTCTCCCGGCCCTTGTGCCACCAAACGGCCCACCTGCGTGTCGGGAGCGTTGGAGCGCAGCACCAGCTCCTTCATGTTGAGTAGGATCTCCATCACGTCTTCCCGCACCCCCGGCACCGTGGAAAACTCGTGGGTCACCCCGGCAATGCGTACAGCGGTTACTGCCGTCCCTTCTAGGTTGGAGAGCAACACCCGCCGCAGGGCGTTGCCCACCGTGATCCCTTGACCCCGCTCCAGTGGCCCCAGGGCAAATTTGCCGTAGTGAACGCCATTGGCTTCCTGATGGGATTCGACGCACTCGGTCTGGTAGGGAGCAGCACTAGAAGCGGCTTTGCTGCCCAGATTGTGGAGGGTTCGGCTGGTCTGCATCATAGAGTAGCCCCGTCCGTCTGGCTCAACATCTGTTTGGAGAACTTAGAAGACTGGAGGCCATGCCTCACATCCTGCAGGAGGGCAAGCCTGTCGCCAGCGCTTGGCCCGCCCTGGGGATCCCTTTAGACGCGCCGCCGCTTGGGGGGACGGCAGCCGTTGTGGGGAATGGGAGTGATATCTCGAATCAGGGTGATTTCTAGACCAGTGGCCTGCAGAGCGCGAATGGCGGTTTCCCGACCGGCGCCAGGGCCACTCACCATTACCTCAATCTGGCGCATGCCGTTCTCCATGGCCTGACGCGCTGCGCTCTCTGCCGCCATTTGGGCTGCAAAGGGGGTGCCTTTCTTGGCGCCCTTGAACCCCGTAGAACCTGCGGAGGCCCAAGACACCACGTCGCCATTGGGATCCGTGATGGTGACGATGGTGTTGTTGAAGGTGGACTGAATGTAGGCCACACCGTTGGGGACATTCTTCTTGACCTTGCGTCCGCGCCGTTGCTGCCGAGCCATGACCTGTGCGTCCTTTGAACAACTGTTTACATCCCGTTTTGCAGTTTGGAGAGGGTGGGAAACTCTGCCCGCCGCCCCAGCCGCGCCACTACTTCTTGGCGGGAGCTTTCTTCTTGCCGGCCACCGTCTTCCTGACCCCCTTGCGGGTGCGGGCGTTGGTGCGGGTGCGCTGGCCACGCACAGGCAGGTTCAGACGATGGCGGCGGCCCCGATAGGTGCCGATGTCGATCAGCCGCTTAATGTTCATCGCCTCCTGCCGGCGCAGATCTCCCTCCACCTGGTACTCGCCTTCTACCACTGCCCTCAAGGCGGCCACCTCGGCGTCGGTAAGGTCGCGGGTGCGGGTATCGGGGTTGATGCCGGTCTTCGCCAAAATTTGGCGGGAGCGGGTCAGCCCAATGCCGTAGATGTAGGTGAGGGCGATCTCGACTCGCTTGTCGCGTGGGATGTCAACTCCCGCAATCCGTGCCATGGTCGGTGGTACCTTTCAAACAAACTTAGATAAACTTGCTCCATAGGCCAGGCCGAGGTTGGCGGCGTGGAGCTTTGGCCGGAAGACGTCGCTGTTGAGGTGAGGAACCCAGAGTCTCCTCTCGCCAAGAGAGGGGTTGCTTGATCTTCCGCGGCAGCAGCAGGGCCGTTTGGATCTGTTCCCCACCGTCGGGCGCACTCCTCCATCCGCCCCTCTACCCCTGCCGCTGCTTGTGCTTGGGGTTGGCAGGGCAAATCACCATCACCCGGCCATGGCGGCGGATGACTCGGCACTTTTCGCAGATTCGACGGACGGAGGGCCGCACCTTCATGGTTTATCCTGACGAAACCAGCGAATATCCATTCTAAGGTCGCCGCGGCAGACTGTCAAAAATTGTTTGGGTTTTCTGACGTGAATCCAATAGGGAAGGGCGAGCAGGTTGGCTATGCTGGTTGGGCGCAGAAGCAGAGCAGGCGCGGTTGAGGAGCGAAGAAGGCGATGCGCTGGCAATGGCTGGTTGTGCTGATGAGCGGCGTGCTGGGCTTGGGATCCCCCGTGTTGGGGCAAGGGATCCCTTCGCCGGAAACAGGCTCTCCCGCTTCTGGGGGGAACCTCTCGGCGGACGGGAATGAACTGAGGACAGAGGGGGATTGGCTGTTGCCCTTGCCCAGCTCTGCCGATTGCCTCGATGCGGTGCCGGAGCGGGGCTGGCTGGCGGTGGGACTGTTGGAAGCGCAGGCAGTGGCGCTGCTGGATGGGGCGAGCGGGGATCCCTTGTGGCAGGTGGCGGTGGGGTTTGCCCCCGGCGTGGTGCGGGTGGATGCGGCACGGCAGGTGGTCTATGCCGCCGGCCCCCATGCTCCTGGGGTGGTGGCCCTCGATCTGCTCACCGGAGAGCTGCTGCAGGCCTACGGGCTGCCGGCGGGGGTTCTGGACATGGCTGTGGATGCGGCCAGGGGGCGGGTTTTCGCCTCCCTGCCCGCCGCCCAAAGCTTGGCGGTGATTCCCGCTCCGAACCGCCAACGGCATGGATCGGAGCCGCCGCAGGCCCGCAACTTGCCGCTGCCGGGGCCACCTTTGGCTTTGGCCTATGCCCCAGAGCGGGGATCCCTGTTTGTCGGCCTGGCTGGGGAGGATCCCCTCAGCCTGCTGGTGGTCAACCCCGACAATGGAGAGCTGCTGGCCCGCTGGCGCGGCGGCAACACGCCGGAAGCCATGGTCCTAGATGCGCAACGGCAGCGCCTGGTGGTGCTCAACTCGGGCAGCCAAGATCTGACGGTGCTGGATCTGGATCGCAGCGGCGAGGCTCTGCAGCGGATTGGCTTGGATTGGCGACCGACGCGGCTGGCCCTTTCTCCCGATGGCCGCTGGGCCTACGTGACCTCCCGCAACAGCGACCGCCTGCAAATCGTGGATCTGGAGGCGGGGCGATTGGCCGCCTCGCTGCGGCTGGAGGGGCAGCCAACGGGTTTGGTGAGGCTGGGCGATCGGGATCTGTGGGTGGTGGCGGCAGGGATCCCGGCTTTGCGGCGTCTGGTGGATATTGAGGCTCAAGTTGGCGAGCGCGAGACCGAGGCCCAGATCCCCTCTTCAGGCAACCGCGGGGTGGTGACGGGGCGGGTGCTGGACATTGCCGGCCAACCCGTCCAGACGGGGGTTTTGCGCCTGGCCGCCACCTCTACCCAACCCCAGCAGACGGTTCGCATCGCCGCCGACGGCACCTATGTCCTGCCGGAACTGCCGGCGGGGCTGTACCTGGTGGATGTGGAGGTGGCGGGGTTTCCGCCCACCAGCACCCAGGTGGAGGTGCGGGCCGGTTTTGTATCCAGCCAAGATATTCGCCTGCCGCCGGGGCAGCCGGCCCGCCAGCCGGAGGGCATTGGCCTGTTGCCGGATGAGCCGGTTTACTCGGATGAGCTGGCCCGCCACCTCAGCCTGGCCCTGAAGGAGTTACAGCCGCAGCGACCCGTGATCCTCCTCAAGGGGCCACTGGGGCCGGATCCCCGCTTTGAGCCGCTTTTGCCCCTCGTCCAGGATCTGACACTCTTGGATCGGGATGAGCGCTACACCGCCGACTTGGCCAAGCTGAAGGCCGTTGGCGATGCCCTGGGCTTGCGCTACATCCTCTTGACTCACCTGCAGATCTCGCGGGATTACAACCGCCAGGGCAGCCCGCTGCTGAATACGGCCTTGCGCTTTCTGGCGCCGACGGTGCCGGTGGAAATTCCCAATTTCACCCCCAACCAGTTGCGCAGCCGCGGGGTGGTGGTGGTGGTGGACTTGCAGCGGGATCGACCGGGGGATCGGGCTCGCTACTACGAGGCCTATGGCCGGGACGACGTGGGCGGGGATCCGCTGTTTGAAGATGCGGCGGCGGGCCTGTTTCGGCTGCAGGTGCGCAACATGGTGCCCGTCTTTATCCAACAATGGCAGGCCAACAATCCCTTTGCGGGGTGAGGATCCCTGCAGCAGGATTTTGTCTCTCCAGAACCCACTGCGATTAGGGGATGTCGCCATGCCTTTCTTCTTCCTCACTTCGCTGCGGCGCAGGGTCCGCTTGGGCAGTCTGGCTCTCTGGTGCTGGCTGGCACTGACTCCAGGAGCGCTGGCCCAGGCGCCGGCCACCCCCCTTCCCCGTTTCACGCCGCTGTTTCCTTCTCATAACAGAGATCAAGCGGGATCCCAGGCGCGGCTGGTGGGCCAGGTGAGCAACAGCCTGGGTCAGCCGGTGGCCGGGGCGCAGGTGCAGTTGGAGGGCTTGGAGAACCTCGATCAGCCGATCCAAACGGACGAGCAGGGGGCGTTTGAGCTCAACCAGGCTCCTGCCGGACGTTGGATGTTGACCGTATGGCACCCCGACTACGAAATAGTGCAACAGGAGATCCTGCTGCAGGCGGGCCTGACCACCCCTGTAGATGTGGTTTTGCAGGTGCCCATCCGGCCCCAACCCCGGCGTCGCCTCGGCGTTTTGGGAGTGGGAGGACTGGAGCACACCCAGCTTTTAGGCCAGCGCCTGGCCATGGAGGCAGTGCGCCTGGGCCTGATCCCCAATAGCGAGAAGGTGGTGCCCCTGGACAACCGCCGCCTGCAGCCGATTCTGCGCCAGGTGGGCTGGCCGATCTACGAGCTGTTTGAGTGGGATCGCCGCAAGCCGGAAGCGGTAGGCCAGTTTTTCGATTACCTAGGCCTGGAGGCCATCGTCATCGCCCGCGTCGATGTCCTCACCCGCCCGGCCTCGCCCACGGAGGTGAGCCTGCGCTCCCGCAGCCGCCTAGAGCTGTGGCGGTTTGACGAGCAGGGCAACCTCGTGGCGGAGGTATTGGCGGAGGCCAGCCGCGACCAGGTGGAGCGGGGCAACCTCAACGCCGCTGAGCTGGCGCAGCTCTACCAAATCCAGGTCACCCAAATCGCCGCCGAAATCGGATCCCGCTGGCAAGCCAATCACCCCCTGGCCTCCTACCTAGAACTGGCCCCAGGCGAGGCCCCACCCCCGCCCTCGCGCCTGGATACAGCGGTGGAGCTGGTCATCCCCACCCCTACACCCACTCCCTAGAGCTCGCCCCCTCCCGTAGCCCCAGAAGTGGGGGTTCCAAGCAGCCGCTGTCAGCCCTATGCCCCGCAAAGTCGGAGCAAATGGCTGTTCTCGAGATCCTCCAGCTCTTCTAGGGAAGTCCAAAGAAGGGGAGCAGGGGCTAAAGTAACACTGGGGATCCTCGCCGTTTGTTGTTGGCTGCTGCCCATGAGTTCCGAACCCAACCCTCTTGCCGAAGATCGAGATCTAGGCCCGGAAGGAGATGAGCTGTCGCCAGCGTCTTCCGAGGGCGTTGGTGGAGTGGGATCCGGCGATCCTCCCGCTGCAGCAGAGCTCGCCACTTCCTCGTCCGCTTCTGCCTTGGTCGGGATTTGGCCGGAGGGATCCCGCCGCTGGCTGCTGGGGGGAGCGCTCGCCATCTTTCTGGTGGGCCTGGGGCTGCGCCTGTGGCGACTGGCCGAGTTGCCGGCGCCGGTGTTCGACGAGGTGTACTTTCCCAAGTTCGCCCAGAACTATCTCGACGGCGAGCCCCTCTACGACGTGCATCCGCCGCTGGGGAAGTACTTCATCGCCCTCAGTATCCAGCTTTTTGGCCGCAACGAGTGGGGCTTTCGCCTGGCCACCGCCTTGTGCGGATCCCTGATCCCGCTCTTGCTGACCGGCTTGGCCTACCGCCTCACCTATCACGTGGGCTTTGCCCTGTTGAGTGGGGCCCTGCTGCTCACGGACGGGGTGTTTCTGGTGGAGTCCCGCTTTGGCCTGATTAACGTGTACCTGGTGGCTTTTGGCCTGGCGGCCACCATTCTGCTGCTAAGCGGGCTGGAACGCCGCGGTTGGCAACGGGCCGTTCACCTGACCGGCTCGGGGATCCTCCTGGGGGCGGCGGCTTCCGTGAAGTGGAACGGCCTCTGGTTTGCCTTCATGTTTGCCCTGTTGGGGATCCTTGTTTGGGCGGTGGTCTGGCTGCGCCCGCAGTGGATCCCGCGTCTGGGCATTTTGATCCAAATCCGCCACCTGCGCTGGTGGCACTATGCCTTTTGCTTTGTCCTTGCGCCGCTGGCTTTCTACGCCATCCAGTGGATCCCCCACCTGCAGCTCAACCCGCAGCAGGGGCTAGCCCTGGGTTGGAGCTGGACTGGGATCCAGAATTACTTTCGCTCTCTAGTGCTCATCAATCAGGCGGTTTACAGCGGGCACCTGCATGCCGATCTCGTGGTGGACGAAAACACCCCCGTTCACCCCTACTGCTCCACCAGTTTGCGATCCCTGGTGGCCTGGTTCCCGGCGCTGCGCCCTTGGCTGACCACCCCCTTGGCCTCGGCAGGAGCCTGGTCTTGGCCGATTATGGGCCGCCCGGTGGGCTACTACTTCGCCGCGCAGGGCGACCTGTGGCGAGTGGTCCACGGCCTGGGCAATCCCTGGCTGTGGTGGCTGGGGACGGGATCCATCCTGGTGCTGGTCTGGCGGGGGATCCGCCGCTTCCATGGCGTGGAAGCCTTTATCTTAATTGGCTATGCGGCCAACTACCTGCCCTGGTTTATCGTCAGCCGCTGCGTTTTCATCTACCACTACATGAGCGCTCTGGCATTTAGCACCCTGGCCCTGGCCTGGCTGGTGCTGCTGGGCTGGCAGAGCTATCGCCGCTTCTGGCGCGGGGCGAGCATCACGGCAGTAGCCTTGGTTTTGGCGTCTTTTCTCTTCTTTTTCCCTGTTTGGTTTGGCCTTCCCCTCAGCCCCGGCGGATTTTATGCCCGCATGTGGTTCCGACCCACCCCTGTGCCCCTATTCTGCTTCAGTCCCCAAGCCTGCGAGCGGGCCCCCCTGCGCCTGCCGCCCATTCCCGGCTTGAACTGGATTTGAGGAGGGCATGGTAAGCTTTGTGCAGTTTGTTTCAGGAGTAGCTGCGCTTCGTTGCCCAAAGGCGGGGTGCGGTTTGTCAAGCGCTTGTGGTGGAGGTAGTGGAAACCTATGGCTCGATCCTGCCCGCGTCCTGCCAACTCTCCCCGCCGTTACCCCGGGCAGCCGGTGCCTGTGGGCGTCATTGGAGTCGGCAACATGGGCCAGCACCACGCCCGCGTCTTCAGCTTGATGAAGGATGTGCAGGTCGTAGGGGTAGCCGATATCAATGTGGAGCGGGGTTTGGATGTGGCCAGCCGCCACCGCGTTCACTTCTACGAGGATTACCGCGACCTGCTGCCCCACGTAGCGGCAGTAGCCATCGCCGTGCCGACGGTTTTGCACCACGAGGTGGGCATCGCCTGCCTGGAGGCGGGGGTCCATGTGCTGATCGAAAAGCCCATTGCCGCCAGCATCGCTGAGGCAGAATCCCTGGTGAACCGCGCTGCCGATTGCAATTGCATTTTGCAGGTGGGGCACATCGAGCGTTTCAGCCCCGTTTTTCAAAAGCTGGGCCAAGTTTTGCAAAGCGAAGAGCCGCTGGCCTTCGAGGCCCACCGCCTCAGCCCTTACTCTGACCGGGCCAGCGACGTGTCGGTGGTGTTCGACCTGATGATCCACGACATCGACCTGTTGCTGGAGCTGATCCCCTCCCCAGTAACCCAAATTACCGCCAGCGGCAACCGCGCCTCCAAGCTGGGCTACCTGGACTACGTCACTGCCACCCTCACCTTTGCCAACGGTGCCATCGCCACCCTCACGGCCAGCAAGGTTACCCATCGCAAGGTGCGCAAAATTGCCGTCCACTGCAAAAATGCCCTGGTGGAAGCCGATTTTTTGCACAACGAGATCTCCATCTATCGCCAGGGATCCAGCAGCAGCGACTACGGCCAGGTGTCCTACCAGCGGGACTGCCTCATCGAGAAGGTTCACATCGAACCCATTGACAAGCTCCACGCCGAGCTGGAGCACTTTATCAACTGTGTGCGGGGGGGCAGCCAGCCGTCGGTGGGCGGGGAGCAGGCCCTGAAGGCCTTGAAGTTGGCTTCCGAGGTGGAGCGGATCGCCTTAGATGGATGCGCCTGGAGGGAGGCCAAACCCTGCCGCAGCTTTTTGTCTTAGCTTTGCCGCCGGCCTCCAGGCGGGGGCAGGTGGTATCTTCTGCCAGCCGGTCATGGGTGGGGAGGGCGAGGAGGGCAGAGGCTTTGTGGAGAGGCAAGGTCGGGCAATCGTGGTAGAAGAGGGGTTGGCCTTAGCAATCGGCGGCCTGGCGGCAGGGATCCTGGCCGGTTTTTTGGGCATTGGCGGCGGGACGATCTTGGTGCCCTTGCAGGTGAGCTTGGGGATCCCGCCGCTGCAGGCGGTGGCCACCAGCAACTTTTCCATTCTCCTCACCTCCTTGGCCGGCAGCATCCAAAACTGGCGCATGGGGATGCTGGATCCCAAACGGGTAATTTTGCTGGGGATCCCGGCTCTGTTTACGGCGCAGGTTGGGGCGATCCTCGCCAGTCGCCTGCCCGGCTATCTGCTACTAGCGGCCTTTGGGGTGCTGTTGCTGGCGAACATTTACCTGGTGGAGCTGCGCAAAACCGTGGTCGCCCACGCCCAAGCGTTGGAGAGGCCAGGGGTTGCTGCCGGGGGGACGGACGACGCTGGAGAACTCCGCGACCGCCCTGCTGCCGAGGGGCAGATGCCGCGGTGGCTGGCCCGCACCCTCACCGGTGGCGCTGCCGGCTTGTTGGCGGGGCTTTTCGGCATCGGCGGTGGCGTCATCCTGGTGCCCCTGCAGATCCTGCTGTTGCGAGAAACCCTCAAGGTGGCCATCCAAACCAGCTTGGGGGCAATTGTTCTCACGGCAACTGCTGCTACCCTCAGCCATGCGGGCCTGGGCAACTGGATGGCGAACGCGCTCGGCTTTGGAGATGGCACCATCCGCCAGAATGTGCTCTGGATCCCGGGCCTGATCCTGGGTGCAGGTGGGTTGGTCGGCGTCCAGATCAGCACCCGCACCCTGCCCAAGCTGCCGGATGAGATCGTCGGCCTGCTTTTTCGAACCTTTCTCGCCGGGCTTTCCCTCTACGTTTTTTGGCAAGCCTGGCAGGACTACCAAGCCCTGGACAACCAGTAGCAATTCCCAACTTCGACGCCTCACCCTCCCCTATTCTTTTAGCGTATCTGGGTCTAGGAGGGGAGGGAAAGGCTTCGGGATCCCCGCAGATAGCAAGTCGGGCCTGGCCGGCCTGTCCTATTCTGAGTTGCAAGGACGACGCTCGCTCGGCTTGCTGAGGTCGTGGACGGGGTAGCTGCCGAAAAGCTTCAGGGTTTCTGCGATCGCTTCCAGGGCAGCGATTACCTCTGCATCCAGATAGGGTTGGCCGACCGGATTCTCCAGATCGACAAAAAAGACATAGGTCCCCGCCGATTTCTTGGTGGGGCGCGACTCAATGCGCGACATATTGAGGCCCCGCTCTGCAAAGACTTGCAGCGGCTTTAGCAGCGCCCCTGGCACATTGTGGGGCAGGCTGAAGGCCAAGGAAGTATGGGATCCCCCTGGCGAGGAACGGCGACGGCCCACCACCCAAAAGCGGGTGCAGTTATCCGGGTGGTCGTTGATGGGACAGGCCAAAACCGGCAGTTGGTAGAGCTCAGCGGCCCGCTCTGAAGCAATGACGGCAGCGTTGGGCTGCGCTCGCAGCCGCTCCAATTCTTCGGTGGTGGAGCGGGTTGGAATCAAGGTCGCCCGGGGCAGATGGGATCCCAGCCAAGCCTGACATTGGGCCAAGGCTTGCGGATGGGAATAGACCTGCTCGATCTGCTCCAGCCGGGAGGCGCAGCCGATGAGGGCATGGCGGATGGGCAGGATCAGCGCCTGGCGAATGCTCAGCCCCTCCAGTTGCCAGAGGGCATCCAAGGTCATCGAGACCCCGCCCTCAACGGAGTTCTCCACCGGCACCACCGCCCATTCTTGCTCGCCCGCAGCCACGGCTGCCAAGCAGGCGCTAATGGTGGGGTAGGGCACCAGAGGATGGGACCCCTGGCTATGGAGATGGGGCTGCTCGGGACAGGCGAGCAGAGCGGCCAACTCCGTGTAGGTTCCAACAGGGCCGAGGAAGGCTACCGGCGCAGAGGAGACGATTAAAGCCATTCTTTAGTTTTGTTTGCGAGTGTCGCTAGGAGCCAGCTCTAACTCTACTGCCTCGACGTTGCGCTGCAGCGGGCAATCAGGCTCTGGGCAACGGGGATTTGCCGCCACTATCTCCATAGCCTTCCCCACCTCCCGCCGAATCAGGCTCTGCAACTCTTGATCTGCTTGGATGGCTTCCAGGGTGTATATGGAGCCTTCAAAACTGGTGGTGTAGCGGGGCTGGAGGTTGTTGAGGGCCAAGGCGGCGGCATCGTGACAGAATCTCTCACAGGAGCAGTAGCGCTGCTGGCTTTCCAGGAGCAGCAGCTCGTTCACCATCTCCAGAACAGCCCGCTCCATCTGATTTTCCAACCTCTTCAGAGGTTTGCGTGCCTCCATGGCTGCCTCCCGATGTCACTGATCCCGCCGCCAGTCCTCATTTTCCCAAAAACAGGACGGTTCTCGGCTTACTTCTGAGGCTGCTATATCCTTCACTACTTGACAAGTCAGGAAAAGCTACCCTACGTAAACTACCCGACTCCGACCGCCCCCCAACCCCCTGTATACGGGCCCCCAACCCCCTGTATACGGGGGGCAGGGGGGCGGGGGGATATAGGGGGCTCCTGCGGTTTCTAGCTCAACAGGAAGAGAAGTGACCGCAAACCCCCAGGCGCCGACGCGGCCAGCTACAATTTCACCCCAACTCCTCTGCTGGCGGGAGTCAGTTCTCACTTGCTAGCCCCTCTACCAGAATTGAGGGGGGAGGTAGGGATCCGAACCCACGCTTAAAACCTCGCCTGCATTTGCTGCTACCATAAACCGCCCAACAAAAACGTGCCATAGCGTCAACGTCAGCTAGCTTCCCCGAGCACGTTGACCAGCACTCTCGGCAGGCGGGCAGAAAGTCCGCACAGCAGTTCATAGGAAATGGTGCCCAACTGATCCGCCCAATCCTGGATTGAGAAACCCGCACTCGCCAGATGGGGGCCCAGCAGCTCCACCACATCACCCACCTGAATATCCGGCCTCTCGGTGACATCCCACATGCACTGATCCATCGTGATCGTGCCCACCTGCTGGATCAGGCTGCCGCGCACCCACCCCCGCAGCCAGCCGGAAAGCCGCCGTGGGATCCCGTCGGCATAGCCGATGGCCAGTGTGGCAATGCGACTGGGGCGAGAAGTGACGTAGCGATGGCCATAGCTGACGCCGGTGTGGGCGGGTACGGTTTGGATGTGGGTCAACCGCGCTTTGAGGCGCAGGATCGGCCGCAACCCCGGCACCTGCAGGTGCGGGGCAGGAGACAAGCCGTAGAGGGCCAGCCCCAACCGCACGCGGGGATAGTGGAGATGGGTTAGGGCGCCGGCGGAGTTATCCAGATGTAGGGGGGGCAGGGGATCCCCGGCCTGGCGGATCTGCTCCACCACCTGGGCGAAGCGGGCCTCTTGCTGGGCCATCACCGGAGAATCGGGCTCATCTGCCGTTGCGAAGTGGGAAAACAGGCTACAGCCTTCCAGCTCGGGGATCCGGCAGATCTGCCCCCACACGGCGGCGGCCTCTTGCCAGGGAATCCCCAGGCGGGTCATGCCCGTATCGACGTTGACGTGGACAGGAACAGGCCGCCCGGCCCAACGGGCCACCTGGCGCATCACGGGGATCTGCTCGGCCCGGGTGAGGCTGACCTCCAGCCGCGCAGCCATGGCCTGCTGCAGCTCGGCCCAGGTATTCAAAGCCCCCAACACCAAAATCGGGGCCTGGAGGCCGGCCTGCCGCAGCTCGATCCCTTCTGCCAGGGTGGCCACACACAACCCCTTGGCACCGGCAGCGAGGGCTATGGGAGCCACCAAGCGAGCTCCATGGCCGTAGGCATTGGCCTTGACCACTGCCCAGATCTCAGTGTCTGGCGACAGGCGCGCCTGCAACAGACGCAGATTTTCTCGCAATTGGGCTGCGTCAATTTCCACCCATGCCCGGCTGGTCAGCAGCTCCAGCTCTGGGTTGAAATCCGGCCAGAACCCCGTCTCGCCGACGGGATCCGCTCCCTGGGATCCCTGGCTCTGGGTCCACGAGGCGGACGCCGTGGCCAGGGGGCTATGCCCTGCCGTCGCCAGCGCAGAAGCGTCGTCCGGCGTGTGATCCACAGCTTCACCCCTCACACCAAGCCTATGATCACTGTCAGGTTTAGCGCAAAGTCCACCCGGGCGCCATCCACAGCAGCGGCACTTCCGGGATCCCGGCCACCTCGTGGCTCCCCAACAGTCGAGCGGGCCAGAGATTTTGCCCTTGCGGAGGCAGTCCTTGGCTCAATAGTCGCTGCAGGGCGCGTTGGAAGGGATCTCTCGCCGTTGCTGGCGACAAAGAGGGATCCCCGGTCATGCGCCGCAGATCTTCCACGGCTTCGGCATATCCTCCCAGGGCATCTACCAGGCCCAACTCCACAGCCTGCGCCCCGGTGAAGATGCGCCCATCGGCCAACTGGCGCACCCGCGCCTCATCCAAGCTTTGCCGTCGGGCGATCATCTCCGCATCCAGCACCTTTTCTGCCCCTTTGTCCGGCAAGCGCTGGCGTCCGCGGGCCACATCGCGAACGAACTGGTCGAGGGTATCCTCCACCAACTCTTGCAGCAGACGTTGCTCTTGGGGGGTGGCAGCCCGGAAAGGGGAAAGAATGTCTTTGTACTCGCCGGTTTTGAAGGTCTGCGGCTCTATGCCGTAGTTGTCGAGCAGTTTGCCAAAGTTGAGGCCGCTGATGATCACCCCTATGCTGCCGGTCAGGGTGCCCGGGTTGGCGTAGATCTTGTCGGCAGCACTGGCTACATAGTAGCCGCCGCTGGCGGCAACGTCTTCCATGACGGCAATCACCGGCTTGCCGGCTTCCCGCAGAGCCGTGACGGCGCGGTAGAGCTCCTGGCTGGATCCCACAGCCCCGCCCGGGCTGTTGATGCGCAGCAATACAGCCTTGACGGCGCGATCCTCGACAGCTTCCCGCAACTGATCTAAGGGAGAGGTGGGCAAACCTACCAAAGTCGAGCCCCGTGGCCCTCCTATCGTTCCCTCGATGGTAACCACCTCAATGCGATTCGCCCCTCGAGGGGCCTCTAGCCCGACGCCACCCCGAACCGACTCTGCGGCAGGTCGTGTGCCGCCAATAACAGCCGCAATCAGGCAGACCACCAGCAAGGAAGCGGCCAAAAGGCGGTTAAGCTGAGATCCCTGTGTCACAAGCCCCCCAATGTCGCTGACTCCGTTCTATCACCCGGCAAGCTCCTGCAACAGAGGGCAGGAGCCAGGTGGATCCAATCTCCACTTTTGCAAGTGGACGCTCCAACCCAACTCTTGACAAGGATCTCCCGTCTATTTAGGATAGATTCCCGTACTTTTCACCGCCAAAGCAGCTTCTACAGGCTAAAATTGTAGTCTGGAGCGGGCATAAATCAATTGCCCAGGCTCTTGCCGGAAGGCTGCATCTTGGGGCTTTAGCTCAGTTGGTAGAGCACTTCAATGGCATTGAAGGGGTCAGCGGTTCGAGTCCGCTAAGCTCCATTGGCCTGATAGCATCCGAGGCCCAGCAAATGGTCACTCCTTCCCTCCGACCGGAGGAGACGGCTTCGGCCATGGGATCCCCGCCTTGCGGGAGGTATCTGAGCCGCCGTGAGGCAACCCGGCCATGGTCGCCCCCCTTTCCCCGTATACGGGGGGAAGGGGGTACGGAGCGGGGCTCCTGCGGCTTCTAGCTGACGCTGCCTCAATCCCTTGCAGATCTGCGCCGATCCCTGGGCGAAGGGCCCCTGCCATTGGACAAAGATGCTCTAAAACGCCGCCGAATTATAGGGTGCAACTAAATAAAAAATGGTGCAAACTATTGGTGGTGGCAGGCTGGAGGGATCCCGGGCAGCGATAGTGTGTACTGCGGGTGAAGCAAGGGGGGCAATCGTAGCAAGCTCTCAAGGCAACCCCAGGCCGCAGCTGAGCTCTGGGGGGAAGGGAGACGTCTTCTGGCGAAAAAACGGCCAAACAGAGGTTCCGCTGCCAGCTCAACTCCCTGATGAGGAGCCCCCAAGACAAGAAGGGCGGCCAACAGGCCTCGGAATCGGAAAGAAACCTTACAAGATCCCTCCCCTGGCTTGAACCCACCGGAAAACTTCTCTATACTGCAGGGAACTTTATCCTGTACCTCCCCTTCTTCATCTTCGCTTTAACCTATGCGTGCTCCCTCCTCAGGCGACTCGGATCCCACCTTTCCCGAAGCTCAAGCCGGCCAGTCGGCCAAGGACTCCGTCCCGCTTACGCGAACGGAATCGGATCCCAATCCAGAGCGGCATTCGGCCCTGAGGCAGCGGCAGCAGTTGGAGGCTCGGCTACTCGAAGCCGAAGCGGAGCTGCACAGTCAACTGGCCGAGAGGGAACTGCAGTCTCGCAAGCAGCAACAGCAGATAGAGCTCTTGCAATTGAAAGCCCAAACGCCTGCAGACGCTGCTTGGGAAGCCGAATGCCGAGCCCTGCGCCAGAAGGTGGCCGAGCAAGAAAAGGCGCTGCAGGAGCGGGAACATGCCCTGCGCCAGTTGCAACAGACTTTGGCAGAGCAAAAAGTTCAGCTCTCGGAGCAGGAAGCTCAGCTGGCGGCGCGGCAACGCCTCAACGAGCGGCAGCGCCAAGATATCGAAGCCCTACAGGAGCAGATCGAGCAGCTACGGCTGGCCCATGCTCAGGAGCGCCGTCAGTGGGAACACCGTCAGCAGGAGCTACAGGCTTCTCTGGTGGAAGCTCAAGACCTGGCGGAAAAACGGGTGGAGATGTTGCAGCGTTTCAAGGCAGAGCTTTCGTTGGCCCGCACCCAAATTGCAGAAACTCAGGCGGAGCTGAACAGCCTGCGGGCTCTGTACAACGACCAACGGGCAGCCTGGCAAGAACAGCGGGAACATCTCGAGGCGCGTCTGGCGGGCTATGCCGAGACAGAGGCGGAAGCGGAGCAGCGCTGGCAGGAACAACGGCAGGAATTGGAAGCGGCGCTGGCCGATGCCCAGGCGCAACTGGCCGCTTTGCAAGCTCAGCAAGAGCAATGGCGTCAGGACTCCCGGGAGCAGCAACAGCAGTGGCAAGCCCAGGTCGAAGCGCTGCAAGCTGCCCTCGCCCAAGCGCAGGCGGAAATTGCCCATTGGCAGCAGGAGCACCGCCGTCTGGAGGAACGGTACGCCCAGGCCCAGCAGCGCCTCGGCGATCTGGAGCAGCGGCTCCAAGCAGCTCTGGCCCAGCTTGCCGACCAACCCACCTGGCAATCGCAATTGCGCTCTGCCCAGATCGCCGTCACCCATCTGCAGGAGCAAACAGAGGCCTTGGAGGGGCAGGTGAGGGCCCTGCAGGCGGAACGCGCCGCCCTCGCCGAAGAAAACCGCTCCCTGAGAGAGAAGTACGAGCAGCAGCAGATGCACCTGCTCAGCCTGAAGACGGCTTTGGAGCGCAAGGGAATAGACATCCCGCCTCGCGCTGGTGCAGCGGCTCCCAATGCTGCCGACACGCCAACACGGTCTGAGTCTCTCGCTTCGCTCCAGGCCGCCAAGCCCAAGTCTGCCCTATGGACTCCGTCCCGCTTACGCGAACAGTCCCGGCCTTTGCTGGCTCGCCCTGATAAGCGGGCAGTGGATCTGCCGCGGTTCTTGCCCCGACCGTGAGGGATCCGGTGGCGCAGCCTGCTCCTCCCCGCTGGCTGGAGGTGTGGGTGGATCATCCCCACTTGGGGGGCTGCTTCACCTACCGCGTGCCAGAGGGATGGGAGCCAGAAGCGGGCGATCTCCTCAGCGTTCCCTTTGGCCAACAGGTGGCGGGGGCGGTGGCTCTGGGCTGGCGCTCGGAGTTGCCGACAGGAGTAGATCCCCAGTCGGTGCGAGAGATTGAAGCGGTGGTGGCCAAAGGGATCCTGCCCAAGGATTTCTGGCCTCTGCTGCAGCGGGTAGCCAACTACTACCTCACCCCCCTAGCCCAGGTGGTGCGCACCGTTTTGCCGCCGGGCTTGCTGAGCCGCTCCCAGCGGCGGATCCGCCTGGTTGGATCCCCGCCAGGGGAATGTTCGCCGGCTGCCCAGGCTTTGCTGCGGCTGCTGCGGGAGAAGGGAGGGGAGCTGTCTTGGCGTTACCTCCAGCAGCAGGTGCCCGGCGCCGAGGTCGCTCTGCGGGAGCTGCAGCGGCGGGGTTGGGTGGAAAGCTTCTGGCAGGAGCAGCAGGGGGGCAGGGTGAAAACCCAACAGGCGGCCACCTTGGTGGAGGACTCGCTGGAGGGGCTGAGCTTGCCCCAGCAGAAAGCGCTGCAGATCCTCAAGCAAAAGGGGGGGGAGCTGCTGCTGGTCGAGTGGGAGCGCCTGGCGGGGGTGAGCCGGTCAGTGCTGCAGAGCCTAGCCCGCAAAGGCCGGGTGCACCTCTACGAGCGACCCTTGCTGCGGCTGGGAGAGGCCGAGCGGCCTGTGGAGAAAGATTTGCCCAAGCCTCTGACGCCAGCCCAGGCCGAGGCAGTGGCGGCCATCCAGCAAGCCCTGGGGCGAAACCAACGCTTTCTGCTGCATGGGGTCACCGGCTCCGGCAAGACAGAGGTGTACCTGCAAGTCATTGCCCAGGTGCTGCAGCAGGGGCGGTCAGCCTTGGTGCTGGTGCCGGAGATCGGCCTTACCCCGCAACTGACGGATCGCTTTCGGGCGCGGCTGGGATCCCGCGTGTGGACCTACCACAGCGGCCTCTCAGCCGGCGAGCGCTACGACCTCTGGCGGCAGATGTTGGTTGCTGTCCCCCAGGTGGTGATCGGCACCCGCTCGGCGGTGTTTGCCCCCTTGGCCAACCTGGGCCTCATCGTTCTGGACGAGGAGCACGACGACAGCTTCAAGCAGGATCAGCCCCAGCCCTGCTACCACGCCCGTCAGGTGGCGGAGTGGCGGGCTGAGCTAGCCAACTGTCCCCTAGTTCTGGGCAGCGCCACACCGGCAGTGGAAACCTATGCGGTCCACCTGCAGGATCCGCAGCGCTGGGTTCGTCTCCCTTTGCCGCAGCGCATCCCCCAGGCGGGGATCCCGGCCACCCTGCCCCGGCTGGAGCTGGTGGACATGCGCCAGGAGCTGCAGGCGGGCAACCGCAGCATTCTCAGCCGCCGCCTGCATCAAGCTTTGCACGAGACTTTGAAGAGGGGGGAACAGGCCATCCTCTTTGTCCCCCGGCGGGGGCACAGTACCTTTGTCTTGTGCCGCAGTTGCGGCTTTGTCCTCACCTGCGCCCACTGCGACGTCTCCCTTACCTTTCACCTGGAGGGCGGGCAGGAGCTGCGCTGCCACTACTGCGGCGCCCGCCAACCCCACCCCCAGCACTGTCCTGCCTGCGGCTCGCCCTACCTCAAGCACTTCGGCACCGGCACCCAGAAGGTGGTGGAGGTGCTGCAGCAGCACTGGCCGCAGGTGGCGATTTTGCGCTACGACAGCGACGCCACCCGCCGTAAGGGATCCCACCGGGATTTGCTGGAGCAGTTTCGCAGCGGCAAGGCCCAGGTGCTGGTGGGCACCCAGATGCTCACCAAAGGGCTGGACATCCCCCAGGTGACGCTGGTGGGGGTGGTAGCCGCCGACGGGCTGCTGCACCAGCCTGACTACCGCGCTGGCGAGCGCACCTTTCAACTGCTGACCCAGGTGGCGGGCCGGGCAGGCCGCGGATCCTTGCCAGGCCAGGCCATTATCCAGACCTATTTGCCAGAGCACCCCATCTTGCAAGCGGTGCTGGCCCACAACTACGAGGGCTTTGTCCAGGCCGAGCTGCGCCAACGCCAAGAGGGGGGCTACCCGCCCTACCGGGCGTTGATTTTAATTCGCCTGAGCAGCAGCCGCCTGGAGGCGTTAGAGCGCTACTGCAGCCGCCTAGCTGAGGGCCTGCAAGGGATCCCGGCGGAGGTGTTGGGGCCAGGACCGGCCCGAGTGGAGCGGGTTGCCGGCCGCTACCGCTGGCAGATCCTCCTCAAACAGCTTCCCGATCAGCCCTGGGATCGCGCCCAGATCGATACCCACCTGCGCCGCGCCCTTGGACATATTCCCCAGGGGATTCGCGTCAGCCTCGATGTGGATCCGCTGCGGATCCTCTAGGGGCGGCAGTTTTGCCGCAGCTTGGCGTTGGATGGCCCCAACCTGTTTTATAGTCGTTTAAGCTTCGTTTAAGCTCAGGGATCCCCCACGGGCTCAAAGGCCGGCGCTAGGCGGGATCCCGTCAAGCTGCCAGCGTCAATCCTGGGAGGAGAAGGATTTGTGGCCTATCGTGTAACGTTGATCCCCGGCGATGGCATTGGCCCGGAAGTAACCAGGGCAATGACCACAGTCCTGGAGGCCACCGGGGTGGACTTGGAGTGGATCCGAGTAGAAGCAGGGGTAGAGGTGATTGAGAAATACGGCACGCCTTTGCCACCGCAGGTGTTGGAGTCCATCCGGGAAACCAGAGTGGCCATCAAAGGGCCCATCGGCACCCCTGTAGGCACGGGCTTTCGCTCAGTCAATGTAGCCATCCGCAAAGAGCTGGATCTCTACGCCAACCTGCGCCCGGCCAAGTCCCTCCCCGGCATCAAAAGCCCCTTTCAAGACATTGACCTGGTGGTGGTGCGGGAAAACACCGAGGATCTCTACGCCGGGATCGAGTTCGAGCGAGGCACCCCCGAAGCAGCCCACGCTCGCGAAGAGATGATGCGTCTTTCTGGCAAGTTCATCCGCGAGGGATCTGCCATTGGCATCAAACCCATTTCGGAGTTTGGCAGCCGTCGCATTGTCAAGTTTGCCTTCGAATACGCCCGCCAGAATGGCCGCAAAAAGGTAACGGCCGTTCACAAAGCCAACATCATGAAGTTTACCGACGGCCTGTTTTTGCAGGTGGCACGGGAGGTGGCCCAGGAGTACCCCGACATCGAGTTTGAAGATCTCATTGTCGACAACATGTGCCTGCAACTGATGCAAAAGCCCCAGCTCTACGATGTGCTGGTGCTCACCAATCTTTATGGGGATATTATCTCCGACCTGTGCGCCGGGATGATCGGCGGGCTGGGGGTGGCGCCAGGGGCCAACATCGGCGATGGCATTGCGGTTTTTGAGGCTATCCACGGCTCAGCGCCCAAGTATGCCGGCCAAAATAAGGTCAACCCCTCTGCCCTCATCCTCTCCGGGGCCATGATGTTGCGCTACCTGGGCGAGCGGGAAGCCGCCGCGAGGGTAGAAGCGGCAGTGCAGTCGGTCATTGCCGAAGGCAAATACGTCACCTATGACCTGGCGCAAGGGGAGCCTGTGGGCACCCAGGAGATGGCCGAGGCCATCGCCGCCCGCGTCCAGGAGATGGCTCCTCCCCAGGATCCTATTCCCATCGAGTCCTAGATCCCTGCTTCCCTCGGGAGAGGGTGAGGGCTCAGTAACCTAGAACCGGATCCACCACCCCCAGCAAGGGTTCTCCCAGCCGAAAGCGGCTCACATTTTCCCGCACCCGCTCGGAGAGGGCAGGGACAATCATGGCGTCGGTGATGGCCGTGTGGGGGGTAATTAGGCAATTGGGCAAGCGCCAGAGGGGATGTCCATCGGGCAGCGGTTCTGGATCCGTAACATCCAGGGCGGCACCCCGGATGATCCCCTCCTGCAAGGCGGCCACCAGGTCAGGGGTGACGATATGTTTGCCGCGCGCCACATTGACCAACCAACAGCCGGATCCCATCTGCTCCAGCTCTGGCCAGGCGATGATCCCCTCTGTCTCGGGGGTGAGGGCCAAGGCCAGGATCACCACATCCGCTCCTGCCAGCACTGCCTGCCGCTCCGCCAACGTCACCACCCGGCTGGCTCCCGGCAAGGGATCCGCCCTGCGCCGCACCACCTCAACGGAACACTGGAAGGGCTGCAACAAGCGGATCAGGGCCTGGGCAATGCCCCCCGCCCCGAAGATGACCACGCGGCTGCCCCAGAGGCTGGTGCCGGATCCCGGCTGCCAAGTCTGGGCCAGAGCGCGGTGCTTGAGATCCCGCAGGCCGGCCAAGGTGAGGGCCAGGGCATGCTCGGCCACCGCTTGGGCATAGACCCCCTTGCCGCAGGTCCACACATAGGCGGGATCCAGGATCCCTGCCTGGGCAAAAGGCTCCACGCCCGCCCAGGGCAACTGCACCCAGCGGATCCCCTTTCCTTCGGCAAGACACTGCTTGAGCTTGGGCACGTCAAAGGCATCGGCCCACACCAGAGCCTCCGCTTCCGCCAGCGGCACCAGTTCGCCACCCCCCGCCAGGACTGCCTCTTTTAACCAGGGTCGGAGGTGGTCGGGTTCGACGGCTATGCGTCTGCCTTGGATGCCCATCAGAGCTCTCGAAGATGACTTCCCCTTTGCCAGGATATCGCTGGCAGAAGGGGGTGGGAAAAGCCTCAGAACTGTTAAGGGATCCCAAAGGGAGGATGGGAAGGGATGCCGGAATCGCTAGGTTAGGAGCTGTAGCCTCTGCCTCTTCTTCTCGTCTTCAGCCCATGACCCTTTCTGAGTTTTTGACCTTGGTGCTGCTGCTTTTTCCGGGCATTCTGCTGTCTTTGATTTTGATGGCCACTTTTGCCGCCGGCGGATAGGAGCTGCCAAGCTTGCTCAAAGCCAAAAACTTGCCCTCTTCCTGCCAGATGCAGTTTCCCAACTTGGCGCCTTGGGTGGTGCCGGCAAGGTGGGTCTCTTGGTCCAAAGCTGTGGCCTGGGCGGGGGCAGCTCTCCTCTTGCTCAGCAACCTACCTGTCCCTGCCCAGACGCTCCTCAACGGGCAGCCTGTGCGGGTAGTAGAGGGGATCCCTTTGTACCAAAGGATGGTTTGGCTGGAGGATCGACGGATCCTGGTTTCCGTCGTGGCAGTTTCCCTAGCCGCCGGCCAGTTGCGCCCCATTTGGGCCGACCCTGCCAGTCTAGTGGGCCTGGGGGAGCTGCCCGCTTTTAGCCGCGAACGGGGAGCGGTGGCTGCTATCAACGGCGGCTTCTTTAACCGCAATACCCGCCAGCCGCTGGGGGCCATTCGCCTGGAAGGCCGCTGGATCTCCAGCCCCATCTTGGGCCGAGGGGCGATTGCCTGGTTTGACGCCGCCAATTCTCCCCCTGGCTTGGAGCCGGTGCGCTTTGCCCGCCTGCGGATGCAAATAGAGCTGCGCAACGACTTGGGGGATCGGATCCCCTTGGTCGGCATCAACAGCGGCTACATCCTGCCCGGGATCGCCCAGTACACCCCTGATTGGGGATCCACCTACACCACCCAGACGGACGACGAAGTTCTCCTCATTGTGCAAGAAGACCGGCTGCAGCAGATCCTGTCGGCAGGCGTGGCCGGCAAAGTGACGGTGCCGATCCCTCCCAAAGGCTACATACTGGCAGCACGAGGGCTAGAGGGCGCTCTAGAAGCCGGCAAGCTGATCCCAGGAGATCGCCTCCGGCTGGACTGGACGGTGGATCCGCTGGAGCTGGAAGCCTACCCCCACATTCTGGGGGCAGGGCCGCTCTTGCTCTTGGACGGCCAGGTGGTCCTGGATGCCGAATTGGAGGGGTTTCAGCCTCTCTTCCGCCGGCAACAGGCTGCCCGCAGCGCCATCTGTCTGCGGCAGGGGCAACCGGACAACAGGGATCTGCTCCTGGTGGCCGCCGGCAATGCCCAGGAAAACCAAGGGCTCACCCTGTTGGAGATGGCGCAGTTGTTGCGGCAGTTGGGCTGTCGCCACGCTTTGAACCTAGATGGAGGCCGCTCTTCCACACTGGTGCTGGGGGAAGAAGCCGTCAATCTGGAGCCAGAGATCGGACTAGCCGACGGCGAGACTGATCCCAATACAACGAGATCTCGGCGGCGCCTACCCCGGGTTCACAATGGCTTGGGTTTTTTCTCCAACCTAAGTCGCTAGCGGCAAACCAAGACAACTCTTCCGGCAGCAGGATACGGTTCTTTTGATGTACGGCTCGAGCGTCGGATCCCCATCTGCTTTCTGGCTACTTTTTAATCAGCTTGACACTCCCTCTGCCTGAAGGCGCAGTCCACAAACGAACTCGTAGAGGCGTTGTCAAGCCACCCCTAGACAGCCCCTTGAGGCAGAGCCCCAAGGTTCTACTTACTTTTCTGAGACTAAAGGAGGCTTCTCAGAGAAGAAAGAGCCTTGCCCCCCTTGCGCCATAGGATCCCGGCAACATCGGTACCCAAGGATCTGGAGCGCGGAGTGACCGGCTTCAAATGGGATCCAACCCCAGCTTTTTCCGGCAACCCTGACGGGAGCCGCTACGGATCCGTTCCTTGTCTGCAGCGATCCTGCTTGCCTACAGAACCCTCATAAAGTTGGCAAAAACCCAATAGAAATTCCTATTCATTTGATCAGGAAACAGCGACGCAATCTATATAGAAATACTGAAGTTTAATTCAACAGAAAAACTATCAAACAACCAACTGTACAAAAAATTGGTCTTGCAATAAGTTTTACATTATTTTCCAATTAACCGCCGATCCTGATAGACCTTATCAAAAGACCATCTTTATGACGGCAGTAAACAATCTGCGTTTATCGACCTAAGAAAGTAGACCTTCTGGCTCTGTGGTCGCAACCTTTCTCAAATGAACTACTTTGGAATGCACACAAGTTCTTCGACTTCCAATCAAGCGGATTAGTCTATAGTCTATGCCGAGCAAGGCTCCTGGGACGCCTCAAGTCTCTTTTCTATTGAGTTCTATTGAGTTGAGCAAGCCGCCGTCATTGGCCTTCTCATGTATTGAGAGTTAATCTTATCTAGAAAAAGTGATCTTTTGCTTGCATCTTTTTGGGGCACATTTTCGTGATTAAGCAAGATGGCTAGACGCTTAAGCTTTTACACCTCGGCGGAAGTTTTATTAAGATCTCATCCAAAAGCTTTTCTTCTCGCCCATCGCCTCCGCCTGGCAAAAAGCTAGGATGGGCAAGGATTATACTTTCTAACACCGTATTCGGGGCGGTTTGTGTGTCGACGGGAAACAGAACTGACTCGTTGACGAATAGGCACAGGTGGTGTTTCATGGAATCCGTAGTCAATGTTTTCCACCACTTGTAAGCCTTGCGTCCCATCAGTTGCCGTTTGCCTTGGCAGGCGGTAGTTGCTTGTGGCTCTCCTTCGCGTCTCCGCAACGGTGACGGATAGGGCTTTTGTTCCTCGGCAAAGCCGCCCAGACCAAGGGCCTTGTCCCCTAGCCCCCTCACGAGATAAAACCGTGGTTCGCACTGCCTCACCCAATCCTATGCCCTCCCCCAAGGATGCCGTTCCTGTTGCCCGCATCAAACAGCCTGCAGCCCAGGCCAACCCTGCTGCCGGCGACCGCTTTTTCCAGCGGGACGGAGCCTTTTCTGCCCAGCTGATCCCCCAGGGATCCCTGCAGCTCTACACCCATCCCAGCCGGGGCATGTTCACTCCTGTGATGGCTCAGGCACTGCGCTTGGCCGGCCAGGGGACGCGGGTGTTGATCGTGCAATTTCTCAAGGGCGGGATCAACCAGGGGCCGGAAAATCGTCTTTTGCTGGGCAGCTCGCTGGAGTGGGCCCGCTGTCGTCTGCACCGCTGCATCGATACGCCTCACCTGGAGCCGGAGGAGCGGGTGGCTCTGGACGAGCTGTGGCAATTTACTCAGGAGGCGGTCAGGAGTGGCCGTTATGGCTTGGTGGTGCTAGACGAGTTGGGCCTGGCCATCAAGCTGGGCCTGATCCCGGAGGCGCAGGTGCTGGATTTGATCGATCAGCGCCCAGTCTGGATGGACATGGTGATCACCGGGCCGGAGATGCCGGATTCTCTCCTGGAGCGCGCCGATCTGATCACCCAGCTACGTCCACGGCGGGATCCAGTCCTCGTTCCTCCTTCCCCAGAGGGCGGCCCCCCGCCGAGAATGGATCCCTAGCGGGTCAGCAGCTCGTAGCCTTGCCAGCAGCGACTGCGCTCTCTTCTCCAAACTCTCTGGCCTGTCGGGCAGCCTGTTGCAGCCATGTTAAAAAACGACCGCTGGATCTACGAGCAAGCGCAACGGGGGATGATCGAGCCGTTTTGTCCTGAGCTGGTGCGCCGCGTGGAGTGGAACGGCCAGATGCGGCCCGTCTTGAGCTACGGGCTCTCGTCCTACGGCTACGACATTCGCCTGTCACCGGTGGAGTTCAAGATCTTCCGCCACGTGCCCGGCACGGTGGTGGATCCCAAGCGGTTTAACCCCAAAAACCTGGAACCTGTGGAGCTGCACCACGACGAGATGGGGGACTACTTCATCATCCCCGCCCACTCCTACGGCCTGGGCGTCTCCCTAGAACGGCTGCAAGTCCCGGATAACATCACCGTCATCTGCATTGGCAAGTCCTCCTACGCGCGGGTAGGGCTGATCGCCAACCTCACCCCAGCCGAGGCGGGGTGGCGGGGCTATCTCACCTTGGAGTTCTCCAACGCTTCCAGCGCCGACTGCCGCGTGTATGCCAATGAAGGGGTGGTGCAGCTCCTCTTCTTGGAAGGGGATCCCTGCCAGACCACCTACGCCGACCGCCAGGGCAAGTACCAGGATCAACCCCAGCGGGTGGTGGTGGCCAAGGTCTAGGTGGCACACCCTCCCCCCAATCCCTCCCGGACAAAGCCTCTGGCAACCGGCATCCGTCGGCTATGCTGGAGGCGTGCTGCTGTGTTTGTCCATGAGCCATTCTTTCCTACTGGCTGCTTCTGCTGGCCAAGCCGAACCCGGCCAGCTTCTTCCAGGGAGCGTTGGAGAGCTCAACCCGGATCTCCTAACGGCTAGCTACGACTACTCCCTGCCCCCTGAGCGGATCGCGCAAGCCCCTGTGGAGCCACGGGATCAGGCGCGAATGCTGGTGGTGTACCCAGATAGGCACGAGCACCGCCGCTTCTGCGACCTCCCCGACTACCTGCAGGCCGGGGATCTGCTGGTTCTCAACGACACCAAGGTAATCCCAGCCCGGCTATGGGGGGCTAAGGTTTTGCCGGGAAAGGACGCTTCCGGGGCACGGGTGGAGGTTTTGCTGCTGGAGCCCATCCCGGCCAACACCTCCAAGCAGGAGCAAATCTGGCGGGTCTTGGTTAGGCCAGGCAAACGGGTCAAGGTGGGGGATCAAATCCGGTTTTGGGATCGCCAGGGATCCCCGGCTGAACTGGGGGCCACAGTGCTGGCCGTGGACGCGGAGACGGGTGGCCGGGTGGTGCAGTTGACCTGGGAAGGGGCGGATACCTTTGAGCAGATCCTGGGGCGGGTGGGGCGGATCCCGCTCCCTCCCTATCTGAAAGCTGCCCACGCCCTTGATCCGACAAGCGCGGGAGTCCGACCTGAAGACTATCAAACGGTCTGGGCCAGACACCCGGGCTCGGTGGCCGCCCCCACCGCCGGGCTGCATTTTACCCCCCAGCTCTTGGAGCGGCTGGCCCAAAAGGGGATCCAAACTGCCTACATCACCCTCAACATCGGCCTGGGCACCTTCCGCCCGGTGGAGGCGGAGCGAGTAACCGACCACCGCTTGCACAGCGAGTGGCTCAAGGTGCCAGCGGAAACGGTGGCCACTATTCGCGAAACCCAGGACCAGGGAAGGCGGGTGATTGCCGTGGGGACAACGGTGGTGCGGGCACTGGAAACGGCAGCCCTCTGCGGCACCCTGCAACCCTGGCAGGGAAAAAGCGACCTCTTTATCTACCCCGGCTACTCCTGGCGGGTGGTGCAGGGGCTGATCACCAACTTTCATCTGCCCCGCTCCAGCCTGATGATGCTGGTGGCAGCCTTGATCGGGCGAGAGCGTTTGCTGGATCTCTACCAAGAGGCCATCCGGGAGGGTTATCGGTTCTACTCCTTTGGGGACGGCATGCTGATCCTGCCCTAGGGAGAACCCTGCCCTTTGGCTAAGGGTTTGCCAGGAGGGTCGGCAGGACGGTCTTGGCCAGTGGCAAACCAAGTTTGGAGGCGCTCCCATTCCACTTGGGGGTAACCATCCACCGCCCAGTTGGCCCGCCGCTGCAACATGTGCAGCGGGAAGAAGGTGGCTAGGGCCAAGACCGGGATCCCTTGCGAGCGAGCTGCTTGAATGCCGGCGTAGGTGGCTTCAAAACTCAAGCACTCCTGAGGGGAAAGCCCCATCCGCTCTAAAAGCAGACGGTGCAACTGCCCCGGTGATAGGGCGGGATCCCCTGCCTCGCCGGTTACGCGGTAGCGAAAGTCATGAGTCAGCCGCGCCAGAGCTGGACAGGGGAAGCGCTCCAAAAAAGCCTCCACCTCAGCAGCGGCGTGGCCGCTCACTAGGCCCACCTTGAGCTGCAGCCGCTCCAGCTTCTCTAGGGCCTCTGCCAAACCGGGGACAAGAAGGGATCCCTTCTGCTCCTGCAGAGCCTGTTGATAGTAAAGGGCCTTGCGGCGCAACAACTCTTCTCGTTGCTTGGGGCTGAGCACCCGTCCCTGGGCTTGCCAAAGCGCCGGCAGGCGCTCCCAATCCGGTCGGCCCAGATAGTGCAGCCGGTAGAGCTCCTTTTGCTCCCGGGATCCCAGATCCCAGGGACGCAGGTTCTCCTCCAGCAGCACTTGGTTGATGGCGTGGAGGTGCAGCCCCTCGTCGTCGGCCACCACACCGCTCCAGCTTAGGATCACCCCTTGCAGCGCCATTGGACAGCCTTACCCCCCACTCCTTGCTCTAGGCAGCACGGGCAGGGGGGGCCATGAAGCTGGGGGGGATGGGTTCGGGGACATGCCTTTGCAGGATCGCGTCGATGGCCTGCATTGCCTCCGCCTCCAGCGACCAGCCCCACACGCCGGCTAGGTCCTCCAACTGCTGGCGCTTGCGCGCTCCCCACAGGATTGCACTCACCCCCGGCTGATCCAAGAGCCAGCGCACCGCCAACTGGGGCAAGGTTTTGCCGTAGCGCTCCCGCGCCAGCCGGCTCAGCTCTTCTGCCGCTTGCAGGTACTGGGAGTAGCGAGGCTCTGCAAACTTGGGATCGATGCCGCCGCGCAGATCTCCAGGCGGAAACTGGGTTTGCGGAGTCAGCCTTCCCCCCAACAGCCCCCGGCAGAGGGGACTGTAGATTAGCGTGGCAATGCCGTTGGCCTGGCAGTAGGGCAGGACATCTGCTTCGATCTGGCGCTCAAACAGGTTATAGGGCGGCTGGGCCGTGTGTAGGGGTCCCGGCAAGGACCCGGAGCTAGAGGATGGCAAGCCCCAGAATTGGCGGCAGTATCTGCTGGAACTCAGTGGTATTCCCTGGTGGATCGGCAAGCTCAAGACGTACTTTTACCTGGCGACAGGACAACTGCAGCGATACCCTTACGTTCCCGAAGCGGAATTGAACTGGGTCAAAACGTAGATTTTATGCACCTCTGAATTAATGCAATTGCTGACAGGAATATCAATCAAACGGTATTTCCCAGCTAGG
>NZ_AUMZ01000001.1:144349-215953 GCF_002760375.1 Synechococcus sp. 60AY4M2 | reverse complement strand
CCGCTTCGGGAACGTAAGGGTATCGCTGCAGTTGTCCTGTCGCCAGGTAAAAGTACGTCTTGAGCTTGCCGATCCACCAGGGAATACCACTGAGTTCCAGCAGATACTGCCGCCAATTCTGGGGCTTGCCATCCTCTAGCTCCGGGTCCTTGCCGGGAATTTGCGTGTAGCGATGATGCCACGTGTGGTAGTAGCGGTAAAAGGTACTGTTATAAAACGACAGCAACCCTGCAAACCAAGCAACACCGTCGTTGATTTTGGGGCTGGCAAAAGCCGTGCGATGGACGCATTCGTGCAACGCCGCAAACATGGTCGCCAAACTGGTTCCGTAAACCACCAACGCAGGCAGGGCAACCCACCAGCGCCATCCCATCTGGGTCCACCACAGACTCCCACTGACCCCCATAACTGCTAGGTGCATCAGTAATTGCACCCATCCCGCCCGGTCGGAGCGCACATGGAGTTGCTTGAGCACTTCTGCTGGAATCAGACGGTGGGGATCACATGGCCACGCTTCCACAGTACGATTGGCTGACATACCCGCCATAAAAGCCCCTTGGAGTCAACATATTCCCCGGTAATTTTAGACAAACATTGCCGTTGCCATCGTATCCTAGGCAACCCTTTAGCAGTCCAGGGTTGTTTCTCGTTCCCAGGGAGTAATCTGGCGGCTGTACTCCTGCCATTGCTGTTTTTTCAACTTCACGTAAGCATCAACGAAAGCATCCCCCAAAGCCGCCCGAAACATGGCACTGCGATCCAAATGTTCCAGCGCTTCTATTAGGGACGTAGGCAGAGTCGGCAATCCGGGAATCGGGTCGGTGTAGGTATTGTTGTCGCAACGAGTACCAGGGTGACGCTGGTGACAAATCCCATCCAGCCCCGCTGCAATCAGACCCGCCGCCAGGAGATAGGGGTTAGCCGCACCATCAGCCAAACGCAACTCAAACCGACCCGGCTCAGGGATGCGAATCAGGTGGGTGCGGTTGTTGCCGCTGTAGCTAATCGTGGCAGGTGCCCAGGTGGCCCCCGAAGCCGTAGGCGGCGCATGGAGACGGCGATAGGAATTCACCGTCGGGTTGGTCAGGGCACACAACGCCGGAGCATGGTACAGCACCCCGCCGATAAAGTAATACGCCAGCGACGAGAGACCCAGTTCCCCTTTGGCATCGGCAAACAAATTGGTTGTCCCGGTCACATCCCAAACCGACAGATGGGTATGGCAACCATTGCCCGTCAGATGGGGAAATGGCTTGGGCATGAACGTCGCCCGATAGCCGTGCCGTTCCGCAATGCTTTTCACCATGTATTTGAAAAAGGCATGACGGTCGGCGGTAACCAGCGCATCGTCAAATAACCAATTCATTTCAAACTGCCCGTTAGCATCCTCGTGGTCGCTCTGGTAGGGATGCCAACCCAGCTTTTGCATCCCATCGCAGATACCCCGAATCACCGCAAAACGACGCATCAGGCTTTGCTGGTCGTAGCACGGCTTGGCTTGGCAATCCTGCCCATCGGAAATGGCCCACTCCGTAGGGGATAGGAGCATAAACTCACATTCCACCCCCGTCTTGACCCGGAAACCCAGGCGTTCTGCCTGCGCCAACACCTTTTTCAGCACCCAGCGTGGTGTTTGTTCCAAAGGCTCCCCGTTGGCCTGAATCAAATCCGCAGGCATCCACCCCACCTCTGGTTGCCAAGGTAATTGGAATAGGCGCTGGCGATCCGGCTGGGCAAACACATCCGCATCCGCAGGGGTCAAATCCAACCACGTAGCAAATCCCGCAAAACCTGCCTGCCCATCGGCCATGCGGTCAATTGCTGAAGCAGGCACCAACTTGGAGCGCTGCGTGCCAAACAAATCCGTAAATGAGATCAGGAAATAATCAATACCCTGGCTGCGGGCAAGTTCTGAAAGTACCGGCATCATTAGAATTACTAGGGTTATGGAGTCAGTTTAGGCACTCAACCCCGGCAAAAGTGTCATCTCAGATACGAAAGTCCCAACTATCGTGATCAGGGAGAATACAGCCACCTGGCGGAAGCGCTCCATCTGCTCTGGAGAAAAGTTGCTCACCCCAATGGCGCGGATCTTTCCTTCCTGGAGTAGGCGGCCGAAAAAGGCAGCCGTCTCCTCCAGGGGCTCCAAGGGATCCGGCCAATGCACCTGGTAGATGTCGATCACATCCGTCTGCAGGCGGCGAAGGGAGTTTTCCAGATCCTGAGCTAGCCAACTTAGGCTGCAGTTGCGCACCACCTTGCCGTTTATCCACTGCAGGCCGGCCTTGGTGGCGATCGCCACTCGATCCCGGCAGCCGGCATCCCGGATGGCCCGTCCCAAAAGCTCTTCCGAAAGGCCGCGGCCGTAGGCCGGAGCCGTGTCAAAGAGGGTAATCCCTAGGTCAATGGCCTTGCGGAGGGTGGCATAGGCCTCCTGGGGATCCGCCGGCCCCCACCAATCCCCGGTCATGCTCCAGGTGCCCAACCCCACGCGGCTCAGCCGGAGCCCCGTCTTGGCAAGTGTAACAAACTCCATGGCAACTTCTGCAAAGGATCCCGTTTCAGGATGCTAACAGGCGCCAGGGGAGGACAAAGCCGGTTGCGCAGACAACCCACGTGCCTAGCTGCTGGTGGAAAAAGAGTCCGGGCTTTTGCCTCTACTTTCCTAACTAGAGGCTCAGTAGAGTGGGGATTGAAAAATTCACATCGGCATGGCTCTATGAAGTCCATTTTCCGTCTCTGCCTGGGCGGCGTTGTAATCTGGGGATTCCTGCCTTCTGCCCAGGCGCAGGGGGTCACCCCGCTTTTCCCAGAAACTCCACTGCCCCCCAGCCAAGATATTCCCACCTTGCCCATCGTGCCGGATCCCCGGCCTGTGCCGCCCACACCTACCCCGCGACGACCGCTGCCCAGGGGGAGCTTTGAGGAAATTAGTCGATACTTCCGCGATCTCAACCGAGCTAAGAACCTGGCCCGCCAAGCGGCCGAGATTGCCAACGGGGGCTTGCAGCGCTACCGCGCCGAGGCTTCCATGCACGGGGCAGCCATCGACGCGCCGTTTGAAGAGTTTGAAGACGCCTGGGTCTTCACCTTCCGCGGCGGCAAGCCCGGCTTCGTCCAGCCCAGCATCGAAACCCAGGTGCGGGTGGATCGGCGCACCTTCCAGACCACCATCCTCTACAACGGCCCCATCCGCTCTCGGCCCTAAGGAAGCCCTGGGATCCCTGGCATAATCAGAAGAGGGCAAGGGATCGGGGGTATGGCCAAGTTTGTCTTCATCACCGGCGGAGTCGTCTCCAGCATTGGCAAGGGGATCGTGGCAGCCAGCTTGGGGCGTCTGCTCAAGTCCCGCAACTACACCGTGTCGATTTTGAAGCTGGATCCCTACATCAATGTGGATCCCGGCACCATGAGCCCCTACCAGCATGGGGAAGTGTTCGTCACCGACGATGGCGCCGAGACCGACTTGGACTTGGGCCACTACGAGCGCTTCACCGACACCAACATGTCTAAGCTCAACAACGTCACCACCGGCGCCATCTACCAGGCGGTGATCTCCAAGGAGCGGCGGGGGGATTACCAAGGCAGCACGGTGCAGGTGATCCCCCATGTTACCCAGGAGATCAAAGAGCGCATCCGGCGGGTGGCCCGCGAGACCAACCCCGACGTGGTGCTGGTGGAGGTGGGGGGCACGGTGGGGGATATCGAGTCTCTGCCCTTTTTGGAGGCCATCCGCCAATTTCGCAAAGATGTGGGCCGGGCCAATGTGGCCTATGTGCATGTTACCCTGGTGCCTCTCATCAAGGCGGCGGGGGAAATGAAAACTAAGCCTACCCAGCACTCGGTCAAGGAGCTGCGCTCGATTGGCATTCAGCCGGACGTGCTGGTGTGCCGCTGTGAACAGCCTCTGCCGCGCGCCATCAAGGAGAAGATCTCCGAGTTCTGTGACGTGCCGGTGGAATGTGTCATCCAGGCCCAGGATGCCCCCAGCATCTACGATGTGCCCTTGGTGCTGGAGCAGGAAGGGTTGGCGCAGCGGGTTTTGCAGATCCTCAACCTGGAGCCGCAGCAGCCGGATCTGCGCGAGTGGGAGCTCCTGGTACAGCGGCTGCACCACCCGCAAGAGCAGGTGGAGATTGCCATTGTCGGCAAATACGTGCGCTTGACAGACGCCTACCTCTCGGTAGCGGAAGCCCTGCGCCATGCGGGCCTGGCTCTCAATGCCGGCGTTACTTTGCGCTGGATCTCTTCTGAGGAAGTCGAGGAGCGGGGGCCAGAAGCCCTGCTGGCCGATGTAGACGGCGTGGTGGTGCCGGGTGGGTTTGGCAGCCGCGGCATCGAGGGCAAGGTGGCCACCATTCGCTACGTGCGCGAGCGGGGCATTCCCTTTCTGGGACTGTGCCTGGGCATGCAGTGTGCGGTGATCGACTGGGGATGCAACATTGCCGGCCTGGAGCGGGCCAACAGCTATGAGTTCGATCCCGACACCCCCCACCCCGTCATCAGCCTGTTGCCAGAGCAAAAAGATGTGGAACATTTGGGGGGAACCCTACGCCTGGGCCTCTACCCCTGCCGCATTCTGCCCGACACCCTGGCGGCCAAGCTCTACGGTGAGACAATTGTTTATGAGCGCCACCGCCATCGCTATGAGTTCAACAACGCCTACCGCAGCCTATTCCTCGAGTCCGGCTACGTGATTAGTGGTGTCTCGCCCGATAACCGCCTGGTGGAAATTATCGAGCTGCCCAGCCACCCCTTTTTCATCGCCACCCAATTCCATCCCGAGTTTCGCTCCCGCCCCAACCGTCCCCATCCCCTCTTTTTGGGGCTGATCGAGGCTGCTTTGCGCAGCCGTTCCCGGCCGCAAGCCCTGCAGTTGCAGAACACAGGCTAGGGCATTGGGGTTAATTCAAGAGTTGTCGTTTCTAGCGCGCTATGCCCCGCCACCGAAAAAAGTCGGATTTGCCCAGCAAAATCTGTCTCACCTGCGGCAGGCCCTTCACCTGGCGCAAGAAGTGGGCCGACTGTTGGTCAGAGGTGAAATACTGTTCTGAGCGGTGTCGCAACCGTCGCCCCAAGGGATCTCTTCCAGCTAACGGTTAGGGCAGATAATGGGATCCCGGACGCAGGGGGGAAGGGTTGTCGATGCGGTTTCTCAAGTGGCTGTTGCACAATCCTCACGAAACCGAAGAGGAGGATCCCTTTTTGCGGGCCATCACCCGCATCGAAAGCCTGATCTCGAAGCTGCTTTCCATCTTGATGATCGGCCTGATTGTGGTGGCCGTGGTGGATTTGGCCCGCTTCCTGGTGGCCGATCTGCTGCGGGAGCCAACCGGGTTTTTCTCCACTACTTTGATCGAGATTTTCGGCCTTTTTTTGAATATCCTGATCGCGCTGGAGATTCTGGAGAACATTACCGCCTACTTGCAAAAGCAGGTGGTGCAGGTGGAGCTGGTGATTGTTACCTCTTTGATCGCGGTGGCGCGCAAGATCATTATTTTTGATTTTGAGAAGCTGGGGGGTCTAGATCTCATTGGGCTGGCAGCGGCAACGCTAGCCCTCTCCGTTAGCTACTGGCTGGTGCGGCGGGCCAAACCCCCATTCCGGTCGGGGGATGAGTAAGGCCGGACGGATCCTGGTAGGATAGGGGCGGAGCTTTCTGGCAAGAAACGTGCGCGTGCCCTCTGGCATCACCCACCTGTTCAAGCTGGCTTTGCTGGCAGTGCTGCTTTGGGTGGGATCCGGCGTTGTTTCGGCTCTGGCCCGCCCGCATTCTTCTTACGATTTGCTCCTGGCACAACAGTTGGGCAAAACCGTGAAAACCTACAACAGTCCTCCCCCCATGGTGATCGACCCGGCCAAGTCCTACACGGCCACGCTGGAGACCACCGCCGGCACGATGGTTTTGGAGCTGTTCCCGCAGGAAGCTCCCCTTGCCGTCAACAATTTTGTCTTTTTGGCCCGGGATCACTTCTACGATGGCGTCATCTTTCACCGTGTCATTCGGGGCTTCATGATTCAGGGCGGGGATCCCACCGGCACGGGGCGAGGCGGGCCGGGGTACCGCTTTCCCGATGAGCCGGTGCAGCGCCCCTACACGCGAGGAACCTTGGCCATGGCCAATGCCGGCCCCAACACCAACGGCAGCCAGTTTTTTATCATGCATGCCGACTATCCCCTGCCGCCCAACTACACCATCTTTGGGCAACTAATCGAGGGGGAGGACGTGTTGGATAAAATTGCTACTGCACCCACCGGCCCGCAGGATCGTCCCCTCAAGCCGGTGGAGATCAAGTCTGTTCGCATCTCGGAATCGAACTAGGTTGGGCCAATCCGGCAAAACAGTTTGGTTAAATTAACTTGGCCTCTGGCCCCATTTTTGCAACTTGCTCTATGGGGGACTCAGGTATGGAGTTCGCTAGGCCCCGGCGAATGTCCCCCCGCATTTTGGCTCTGGATTTTGATGGTGTGCTCTGCGACGGGCGGGCGGAGTATTTTGCCTCTTCCTGTCGGGTCTGCGCCCAGGTGTGGGGCCTTGCTCCTGCCCAGTTGGAGTCGTTGCGCCCTGCCTTCGACCGCCTGCGCCCGCTGATCGAGACCGGCTGGGAGATGCCCCTGCTGCTGTGGGGGCTGCAGCAAGGGATCCCCGAAGACGCTTTGCGCCAAGACTGGCCCGGCTGGCGGCAGCGGTTGTTGCAGGGAGCGGGGATCTCCGAGCAGGCTTTAGCCCAAAGGCTGGATGAGGTGCGGGATCGCTGGATCGAAGAAGATCTGCAGGGCTGGCTGGGGCTGCACCGCTTTTATCCGGGAGTGGCGGCTTGGATGCGCCAGATCCAGGCTGCTGGCGAGCCCCGCCTGGCCATTCTCAGCACCAAGGAGGGGCGGTTTATCCAGCAGCTTTTGCTCCGCGAAGGGATCCAACTGCCGCGCCACCGTATCCTGGGCAAGGAGGTGCGCGCCCCCAAGGCCACCACCCTCCGGCGGCTGCTAGCAGCGACCCAGGTAGCGCCTGAGGAACTCTGGTTTGTCGAGGATCGCCTGCAGACGCTGCGCCAGGTGCAAAGGGTGCCGGACCTGGAGCAGGTGCTCTTGTTTTTGGCTGCCTGGGGCTACAACCTGCCCGAAGAGCGGCAAGAGGCGGCGCGGGATCCCCACCTCCATTTGCTTAGCCTGGAACAGCTCTTCCAGCCCTTTGAGCAGTGGTTGGCTGCTCCTTCCCCCCGCCTTGCTATCAGCCCGGCCAGCCCGGAAGACTTGAGCCGGGCCCGGCTCACCCCTGGCCGGAAACGCCCGGAAGCCGGTTTGGCCTCGCTGGTGCTGACCTTGGTGGAGCTGCTGCGGCAGTTGATGGAAGCGCAAGTGGTGCGACAGATGGAGGCCAACCGCCTTTCTGCCGAGCAAATCGAGCGGGCTGGCAGCAGCCTCCAGGCCCTGCGGCAGCAAATTCGGCAACTCTGCGCCCTGCTGGAGATCGACCCGGCAGAGCTCAACCTAGATCTGGGGGATCTGGGCTCTCTCTTGCCCCGCCAGGGGGACTACTACCCCGGCCAACCCCACGGCGAGGGATCCCTGCTGGAACTGTTGGATCGGCTGATCAACACCGGGATCGTCATCGACGGCGAGATCGACCTGGGCTTGGCCGACTTAAGCCTCATCCACGCTCGCCTACGATTGGTGCTCACCTCCAGCGCCAAGCTTTCTTGAAACCAGGAAGTGTCGATGGAGACAATTGGGAGAAGAAATGCCAGAAGCAAGCTAGGGAGGCCGGAAATCGCGGTATGCTGGCTTTGGATCCCGTTAATCTCTCTTCATAGTCTTCCCCTATGGATGTCTTCGCCCCAACCGGAAACCTGCATGCCGGCGCCATTTGGCCGGAGGTGGTGGTTACCCTCACGCTGTTGATCGTCCTGGTGGTGGATTTGGTGGGTGGGTCGGCGGCGCGCAAAAGTCTTCCGGCCCTCTCCCTCTTTGGTTTGCTTGGGGCCTTGGTGACCTTGGTGTTGCAATGGCAGCAGCCCCAGTTGGAGAGCTTCTTGGGCAGCTTTGCCGCGGATCCGGTGAGCATTCTCTTCCGCGGCCTGGTGGTGGCGACGGCAGCCCTGACGGTGATGATGGCGGAGCGCTACTTCCTCCAGGCAGGCGCGCCCACGGGCGAGTTCTATGTGCTGCTCCTCACGGCCACCTTGGGGGGCATGTTCCTCGCCGGGGCGACGGATCTCATCATGGTGTTCGTCTCCTTGGAAACGCTGGGCATCGCCAGCTACCTGATGGCCGGCTACACCAAGCGGGATCCGCGTTCTTCCGAGGCGGCCCTGAAGTATCTGTTGACGGGGGCCAGCAGCACCGCTATCTTCCTCTACGGCATGTCGCTGCTTTATGGCCTGTCGGGGGGACAGACCCAGTTGGCGGCTATTGCGCCCTACCTGGCCAATGCCGGGCTGGTGGGGATCCTCGCTTTGGTGTTCTGCCTGGGCGGCATTGGCTTTAAGCTGGCGGCGGTGCCTTTCCACCAGTGGACTCCTGATGTCTATGAGGGATCCCCGACGCCGGTGGTGGCCTTCTTGTCGGTGGGATCCAAGGCGGCAGGCTTTGCCCTGGCCATTCGCTTTTTGGTCACCGTCTTTCCGGCGATGACAGAAGAGTGGCGGGCGGTGCTCTCGGTGCTGGCCATTTTGACCATGGTGCTGGGGAATGTGGTGGCGATTGCCCAAACCCGCCTCAAACGACTGCTGGCCTATTCTTCTATTGGGCAGGCGGGCTTTGTCTTGATCGGTTTGGTGGCGGGCACCGAAGCGGGCTATGCCAGCTTGATTTTTTACCTGATGGTCTATTTGGCCATGAACCTAGGGGCTTTTCTGTGTGTCACCCTCTTCAGCCTCAAGACTGGCACCGACGAAATCAACGAGTACAGCGGCCTCTATCAGAAGGATCCCTTTCTCACCCTTTGCCTGAGCATTTGTCTGCTCTCCCTGGGCGGGTTGCCGCCGCTGGCCGGCTTTTTCGGCAAGCTCTATCTCTTCTGGGCCGGCTGGCAGGCAGGAGAATACACGCTGGTGCTGGTGGGCCTGGTGACTAGCGTCATCTCCATCTACTACTACGTGCGGGTGGTGAAAACCATGGTGGTAAAAGAGCCGCAGGAGATGTCGCTTTCGGTGCAAAACTACCCCCCAACCGACTGGCAGGCCGAGGGCATGCCGGCTTTGCGGGTGGGCATGGTGGTGACGCTGGTGGCCACCATCTTCGCTGGCATCCTCTCCAATCCTCTATTTACCCTCTCCACTCAGGCGGTGGAGCAAAGCCCGTTTTTGGGGTTCCCGACAGCCCAGGCTTTTGCTCCAGGGTCGGCCAGCCCTTCTCTGGCCGTTGCAGGATCTGCAGCTTTGCCTAGCCGCGGTTCCTAGACCTTCCTCAAGGGCGCCGCAAGGCACGGCTCCCTTACCCCCAGCCCTTCTCCCTTCGGAAGGGGAAATTTACTGGGACAATTGACCCGATGTTGTTGAGACGGTTTCTGGGCTATCTCAATTCCTGGGATCCCTGACCAGCAGCCGTCCACAACCAAACAGAATCTCAAATACCTTCTAGGCTGACATTGAGAAAGCGGGCGATCTCAGCGGCTTGGTTTTCGATCTCGGCCAGGGGAGGGGGCTGGCCGACGCCGGTGAGGGGGATGTCGCCGCGTCCTTTTATGCGCAAGTAGATGGCGCGGCGAGGGTTGAAGCCCTCTCGCAGCTCCACCCGCAGGCTTTGCACCTCGGCAAAGTCGTATTCTAGGCGCACCTCGCGGTTTTTGCCCGGAAAGCCCTGCCGCACCAGGGTTATCTTCTGGGTGCGGCGGTCGAACTCGTTGTAGCCGCCCCCCAGGTTCCAGTACAGGCTCAGCCATTGATACAGCCCCGCCAGGGATCCGAGCACGCCGTAGAAGAGCATGGCAATGCCCTGGGGAATGAACACCAGGCTGGCGGGATCGGAAAAGGGGAGCAAGTTGCGGTGGAAATAGCTGGAAAGACCCGCCAGGGTAAAGCCCAGCCCACCCCCTGTCAGCGCCACCGCCCAAAAGTAGACGCTGGGCCGCCGCGACCCGATTACGGTGTAGCGCAGCAGGTCTTCCGAGCGAATTTCGGGAACAGTCGCAGACACAGACGGGATCCCTGTCGATTTTCCAAGTTGGCTTCTCCCATTTTATAGGCGGGGAGGAGCTTGCCCTGTGGAGCAGCAAGAGAGTTAGCATTTTTCCGCCGCCAACAACAAGAGCAGCCAGGGGGTTGGTCCTTTTGCAATCCAGCCTCAGGGGGGCGAAGCAGGAGAGGGGGTTAAGCGCTGCGGCCCTCTCCGCTTCTACGCTGGGATCGCCCTCAATTTAGGGCTGAGGCTCGCGCGGCGTCACAATTTCCCCTGCCCCTGGGGTGACGGCTGGAGGTTTAGAGTTGCCAGTGGCGCTGGGAGAGGGGTCGCCCTCAGGGGTGGGAGGAGGGGAAGGGGTCTGGTCTGGCTCGGCAACAGGAGGAGAAGGCTCAGGGTCGGGGGGCTCGGCTGCGGGAGTTGGGGTTGGCAAGGCAGCTTCCTGAGCCGTTCGCTCCCCAAAGGCCGAAAGGGCAATCGCCGCTTCCCCGCGGCTGACCGGCTCAAAGGGGTTAAACGTGCGGATGGGGCCGAAGGTGCGCAACACCGTGGAGGCATTCTCCAGGCTGCGATCCGCCACCAGGGGGGCAACGGCCTCGTCGGGGATCTGGGCCGCATCGGTAAAGCCCCAACGCTCCTCCAGCTCTGCTCGGGATCCCTTGATCTGGCCGGGCGGCAAATCCAGAGGTGCCTTCATGCGGATCAGCTCTGCCCGCGACAGCAAGCTGTTGGGGCGGAACTCGCGGTTGGCATCGCCGACCACCAGGCCGGCAGCTCCCAGGGCCTGGATGTAGCGAAAGTTGAGATCCTCCTCCGGCACATCCAAAAACAAGGGGCGCTCGCCAGCGGATCCCAAACGGATTTGGCGGCTGGGCTGGTCGGCGTGAATGGCGTTGTTGGCCAGCACCAACCAGCGGGCAAATTCGCCGCGACGAACGCTACGCTGCGGCTGAAACTCACTGCCAACAATATCGGCAAAGACACCCAGCCGATCCAGATCAGAGACAGCACGGGCCACCAGGGATCCGGGCTCCAGATCCGTGAAACGGCTGCTGACCTGGCTGGGCGGGGGCGTGAAGGAAGCAGGGGGGGTGGCAGGAGCAGAGGGGGAGCGGGATCCCGGCAGAGGCGTGGGCGTCTCCGGTCGGTCGGCGGAGAGAGGGGGAGGCAGGCCCACCGGTCGCACCGCTCTTTGCAGCCGCTCTCCCCACTCGGTTCCCTGACAGGCCGACAACAGCCCCAGCAGCAAGGCAAAACCAGCGGCCCTGAGCCAGGTGCCGGCTGGAGGCAGCGACCGCCTAGACTGCTTGAGCCGATTGAGCTGATGCTGCAATGCTTTCTCCCCCTCTACTGAGCCCATTTGCGGCTGAACTCCTCCAGCACATCCAACAAGTTCAGCAGGCTTTGCATCGGCAACAGATCCGCCAGGGGCAATTCTTTGCGCCCACCCCCCACTTTTACCGGGATCCGTTGCAAGATCTCCGTGACCGCGTCCTCATCCACCTTGCCTGCCCTCACCTGGGGGGCCAGTTGTTCTGCCAAGAGGGTGTGCAGATGGGCATCCCGCAGGTAGAGGTGCCAGCGGGCTACATCGATGTAAACTTCCTCGCCAATGGCAGCGGCCAACTGCTCGATCTCTGGGTTGCTGGGCACTTGGGCCATCGCTCAGCTCCGTCAGTGGTTGCCCTCTGCCGATCATAACTTGGGCCCACCTCAGGGAGAGCTGGCGGCAGAGCGGGCCGGTAGAGGCAGGGCGAAGTTCTCTTGCAACTGCCGCAGCAGCAACAGGTGTTCCAGCGCCAGGCGATCCCGTTCTGTGCGCAACTGGCTCAGTTGGGCCTGAATTTGACGGATATCGGCCTCGTCAGAGTCCCAGGTTTGCAACAGGCGGTAGAGGCGCTCTTGTTGGTTGGCAATCTGCCGGTTCAGGCGGGCCAAGCGGCGGCTGAACTCCCTATCCATTTCCTCGGCCAGCTCGAGGTCGGGCAGCAGAGCCAGGCGATCCCAATGGATGCCCAGGTCGGCCAAGGTGGGGAGGGGCGGATCCAACTCCTTAAGGAGGGGGAAATCGGGAAAAGGCGATAGCTCTATCTCGGGAGAGGCCGGTTGGTTTTGGGCGGGGGTGGAAGCCTGAGAGCCGGCCAGCGGTTGGGTGAGACGGGATCTGGGTGAGGGCAGGTTGGTGGGCTCCAGGGCATGGGGATAAGGACGTGAGTCCTGCGGCGCTGCGAAATGGCTGCCACTGGGGTCAGCCTGGGCCGACAAGGATCCCAGACTAACTAGCCAAAGGCAAACTGCCAAACCGCAAGCTCCGCGAACTGCTTTTTCCACCCTCCACTCCTCAATCTTTCTCAAGCCTGCTCAGAATCATTCCCAGCTCACCTCGTCGCCGAGGTTCGGCGTTGTCTCAAACAAAATTGAGTAGGCATCTTGTTTTTGCCCCGGCTCGAACAGATAGCGCTGGGCAACCCGGGCAGAGGCAGGCACGATGGCCACCCGCACCGGCGGCTCCTCTAGCGACACCAACGGCTGGGGATGCGACCAACGCCAGCCCGCCCAGCCGGCTCCCGCCAAGGCCACCCCAGCCGCTGCCACCCGTCCCCAAGGGGTGCCCCTGCACCGCCGCCAGCTCAGATCGAGCGCCGGCCTGCGGTCCAGCTCCTCGAACACGCGGCTGATCAGCAGCTCTGTTTGGCCAGGATCCAAAGTTGGGGCCTTGAGGTTGGCCAAGCCGGCCTGCAAGGCTGCCAGTTGGCTGTACAGTTGCCGCGCTTGGGGATCGCTGGCCAGCCAGTCTTCCACCTGCCGCGCCTCTTGGGGCGACAATTCCCCATCCAGGTAGGCGCTCAACTGTTCAAAGCGCTCCTCCACCAGCGGCAGTTCTGGCTGGGAGTCCTCGCGGTCGGGGTTAAGGTTGCCGCGAACCATGGTCATTCACCATCGAGGTAGGGTTTTAGGGTGGATTGTAAGCGGGCGCGGGCGCGGGCAATGCGAGACTTAACGGTGCCCAAAGACACTCCTGTGATCTCGGCAATTTCCTCGTAGGCCATCCCCTGAATTTCCCGCAGCAGGATTGTCTGGCGAAAAACCTGAGGCAGGTCGCGGACGGCTTGGTGCAATTGCTCGTAAAACTCGCAGGTGGTGAGGTGCTCATGGGGGCTAGGGCTCTCGCTGGGCAGCTCCCATTCCACCTCACTGTCCCGCATCGAAATCGGGGCATCCAAAGAAAGGGGCTGCTGCTGCCGTTTGCGCTTGCGCAGCTCGTCATAGAACAGGTTGGTGGCAATCCGCCCCAACCAACTGCGAAACTTCGCCGGCTCCTGCAGCCGCTTTAGGTGGCGGTAGGCCCGGATCCAGACTTCCTGGGCCAGGTCGTGCCGGTCAGGCCAGTCGGGGGCCAGGTGGTAGAGCACCTTGTCCACATAGGCCTGGTGACGGCGTATCAGCTCAGCGAAGGCCTCGCGGTGGGGCCGGGATCCCTGCTGGCAGAGCAGCACCAGATCCACGTCAGCGAGCTTTTCGGGCCGCACAGGCACGTCCTTCACCCAGACCGACCAGCGCTGGCCACTGATGTCGCTGAGGGCAGCATCCATAGGTACCCATAGATTATCGAAGGACAACGACGGAGGGATCCCCTCCCAAGCAGAACCTCTGTTAGCTAGACGATAATGGCGCAGTTTGAGTTCCTCCCGCTCGGCCCCCACTCCCCAAACTCAAGGCAGCTGCAAAGGTTCCAGAGGCCGCAGCGGCTACAAGCTCTCGGATTTTGGGGCAGGGGACCCGACCTAGGGCGAACACTCTGCAGGATAGCCCTTGAGCCGGCGACTGGGCTACAGTGGGCTTGCGCTAGGGTCAACCGGCATGAATTCTGATGTCTCTGCTGCCCTCCTCTCCGAGCTCAAGGCGGTGCCGACGCTGGCCCAACTCTCAGCAGCCTCTCTGCAATGGTTGGGATCCCAGGTGAAGCTGCGGGATATTGCGGCAGGACAGGCGCTCTTGATGCAGGATGCCTGGGGCAACGTCGTTTATTTGATCCTCTCTGGCTGGGCCAAGGTGCGGCGGTCTGTGGGGATTCGCACAGCAGAAGGGACACAAGACAGCGCCCAAACCCTGGCTTTGCTCGGGCCGGGCGCTTGGGTGGGGGAAATGGCGGTGCTGGACGAAGCCCCCCGCTCGCGGGATGTGCTGGCCCTGACCCCGCTGCGGGCGGCCGGGATCCCGGCGGCCACCTTCAAGGCGCTGATGCTGCAGGAGCCGCACCTGTGTTATCGCCTGGCTTGCAGCCTCTCCCGCCGCCTGCGCCTGGCCAATTTGCAGGCCGATCTGGATCGACAAAGCCCCCCGCTGCGGGTGGTGCATGCGCTGGTACAACTGGCAGAGGCCTTTGGCGAGAAAACCGAGCAGGGCGTGCGCATTGTTTACCCTCCCCTCCAGGATTTGGCCGATATCAGCCAGGTCAGCCGGGAGGTAGCGGCGGCGGTGCTGGGCCGCCTGCAACAGCAAGGGGTGATTCAGGTGTTGCCGGAGCACCAGTCTCTGCTGCTGGTGCAGTACGCCAAACTGGTAGAGGCCACCCGCCTGCTCTAGGTGCATCCGTCCTGTTTTGGAGACTGCCCATGCGCCCCCGGCCCATCCCGCCCCGGCCCGGACAAGAATCCGTCTGGGACTACCCGCGCCCGCCCCGCCTGGAGCCAACCGCCGAGCGGGTGGAAGTTTTCTTTAATGGCGAGCTCATCGCCCACAGCTGCCGCTGCTACCGCATCCTGGAAACCAGCCACCCGCCCACCTACTACATCCCCCCCGCCGATGTGCGGCTGGAGTATCTCCGCCCCAGCGCCCGCACCTCCTTCTGCGAGTTCAAAGGATCTGCCCGCTACTGGACGGTGCAAGTTGGATCCCAGGTGGCCGTGGATGCCGCCTGGAGCTATCCGGATCCCAGCCCGGAGTTTTGGCCCATCCGCGACCACCTCGCTTTTTATGCGGGCCGCGTGCAGGAGTGCCGGGTGGATGGAGAACGAGTCCGGCCCCAGCCGGGAGATTTCTACGGCGGCTGGATTACCTCCAAGGTCGTAGGCCCCTTCAAGGGGGAGCCGGGGAGCTGGGACTGGTAGGCTCTAGGCAAGAGGGGATCCCTTTTGCCGAGGAAAAGGACTACAGTTAAGTCGATAGGGGTCAGGTGTCCAAAGACGCCTTGACGCGAGCAGGAAAGCGGACAAAAGCCATGACGGTGCGGGTGCCCCTCGACTACTACCGGGTTTTGATGCTGTCACCACGGGCGGACGAGCATCAGATCGAGCAGGCCTACCGAGAGCGGCTCGATCCTAAGCCGGGCGAGCGCTCTTGGCTGCTGGGGTTTTCGCCGCAGGCCGTGGAAGCTCGCGCTCAGCTTATTCAAGAGGCAGCCTCGGTGTTGCTTAACCCAGAGGCGCGACAAAACTACGACGAACACCTGACACCGGCGGATCCCACCCTGACGGTGGAAGAGCCCCTCTTGCCAGGAGTGCTGTGTTTGTATTGCGAAGTCGGAGAGTACCAAGCGGCCTTAGATTTGGCTCAACAGATGCTGGAGCAGGGCCACCCTGCCCGTTCTGACGCCATTTTGGCGCGGGCCATCGCCCGGTTGGAGCTGGGCCGGGAAGCCTGGCAACAGGGATCCTACGAAGAGGCGGCGCGCTCTCTGCAGGCGGGCCTGGCGGAGCTGGAGGAGTATCAGGCTTTTCCGCAGCTGCAAGCAGAGCTCCGCCTTGATCTGGGCAAGCTGCGTCCCTACCGCATTTTGCAGCTCCTCAGCCTTGAGACTAGCGCCCCCGCCCAAATCGGCAAAGAGGCGCTTGCCGATCCTGTCCTGGCGCGGCAGCAAGGGCTTGCCCTCCTGAAAGCCATGCTGGACGAGCGGGGTGGCATTGAAGGAAGTGGGCAGGATGGCTCTGGCCTCAGCACAGAAGATTTCTTGCGCTTCATCCAGCGGGTGCGCCGTCACCTTACTCTCCAAGAACAGCAGGAGCTGTTTGAGCGAGAGGCCGAGCGTCCCTCGCTGGTGGCCGCCTACTTGGCCGTGCAGGTGTTGCTGGCAGCAGGCTATCTGGAAAAACGTCCGGCCTTGGTGCGGCGTGCCCGCGGCTACTTGGCCCGCCTGGCCCAGCGGCAGGATGTCCATCTGGAGCAGGCCATCTGCAGCCTGTTGCTGGGGCAGACCGAGGAGGCGCTTGACCATCTGCGCTCCAGCCAAGAAACAGAGGCCCTGCAGTTTATCGAAGAACACTCCGCCGGCTCCCCTGACCATCTGCCGGGTCTGTGCCGCTTCACAGAAAGGTGGTTTCAAGAGGAGGTGTTCCCAGAGTTTCGCGGCCTGGAAACTGCCCAAGCAACCTTGCAAGCTTACTTCGACAACCCCCAGGTTCAGGCTTACCTGGACGAGATGCCCAGTCGCGAGAGCTCGCCGGCGGGGACGCTATCTCCCCCATCTTTCCACCCCGCACCCCATTTGCCTGCTATGGTGGGTGGCCCACGCCTAACTGAGCAAACACAAGAATCGCCTCGCCCGCCCGCCCCCTTTCCGCGGGGAGGGACAGCGCCTCCTCCAGAGCCCCCGCGTATGTCCGATTTGCCCGCCTACCGGCGCGGCGAGGGGCCGGCCAAGCCCCCCTTCGAGGAAGGGATCCCACACGCCCACGAGTGGGGATCGCAGGAGGTGGAGCGTTACCGCCGCAGCCGCCTGGGATCCCGCCGTGGTCGGGGTGAGCGCCCTGCCATTCCCCTCGGCATCGGCTTGGCCGGAGTGGTCGGCGTGGGCATCCTCTCCCTGCTGGTGATCTGGCAGATGCTGAGGAGGCTGTTCACGCCGCCAGCGCCGCCGCTGGAGCAGCCCCAGGTGCAACTGGAGCAGCCGCCGGTTGCCATCGACGCTCCGGGCCAGCCAGAACCCACGCCTGAGCCTGAATTGACCGGCCCTCTGGCCGAGTGGCGGGGTGTGCGACAGGTGCGGGTGATTGCCAATGAGGGCATTAACATTCGCCAGCAGCCCAGCCTGACTGGGGCTATCGTCGGGGCCGCCCCGCGCCAAGCTTTGCTGCGGGTGGTAGAGGTGCAGGCTGGCGAAGGACAGGTGCCTGTCTGGTTGCGCGTTGAGCGAGAGGGGGCCCCAGGGGGATGGGTCGCTGCCCAATCCGGCTCAACCCGTCTGGTGGAGCGACTCTAAGCCTTTCCTGCTGCCAGCTTCCGTTCTCCTTTTGGGGGATAACCTGTCTCCCGTTTGCCTGCAGTGGATATTCTGCGCAATGCCCCGCTGGGAATCTACCTGGAAGAGCCGCGCACCTGGCTGCACCGCCTCGATCCGCGCGTGAAGCTGGCCTGGCTGCTCAGCTTTCTGCTCAGCCCAATTTTGGCTGGCAATGGCTGGCGCCTGGCCGTGGTGGCGGTTCTGTTGTTCTTGACGGTGGCAGCCCGCCTGCCGCGTCGGGTCTGGTCGGGCCAGCTCTCGCTGGTGTTAGCCCTCAGCCTGCTCACTTTTGGGATCACCAGCTTCGCTCCCGATGGGTTGGGGGTTTTCCCGCAGCCGCAGCGGCAGGACGCGCAGGTGGTGGGCTATGGGCTCATCCCCGGCTATGACGGGGGGGTGGAAGAGGGATCCCGCGCAGCAGCCAAGCGGGCCTGGCGGGAGCAAACCCGTGCCTGGCCGACTCCCTACCGCTACCGCTTGCTGCAGGTTTCCCTAGGGGAGCGAACCTTTCAGGTGTCCCGCCGTTCCCTGTCGGTGGCTTTGCGGCTGGGCACCCTCATCTTTACGCTGCTCTACGCCACCAATTTGTTTTTGCTGACCACAGCCCCAGAAGAGATCACAGAGGGGATCGGCCACCTGGTGCAGCCTCTAAAACGCTGGGGATGGCCAGTTGCGGAGGTGATCCTCACTCTCACCTTGGCGCTGCGCTTTCTGCCGCTGGTGATGGAGGAGGTGCAAAACCTGGTGCGGGCGGTGCGCACCCGCGATGTCCGCTGGGGATCCCTCAGCTTCCGGGGCGGGATCCAAACCCTGCTGGCTCTGGTGGAGCGCTTTTTTGAAAACCTGCTCCTGCGGGCAGAGCAGACAGCCATGGCCATGCAGGCGCGTGGGCTGACCGGCCCCGACCACCCCTTGCGCTGGCACCGCCTACACCTGCGGCAGCTAGATCGCGGGGCGCTGGCCCTGCTGCCCCTGTTTTGGCTGCTGAGGGCCTTGTCCCCCTGAGGCTACGGCCGGGGGACGCAGTTCCTTGCCAGCCAGCGGCAGGAGCAGCCGGGCAACGGAGCGCCCATCCCCAGAGGAATAGAAGGAGAGCTGCCCTCCCATCCGCTGCAGTAGCCGTTGGCACAGGCCAAGTTCCAGGCCGGGGCTCGCCGAGAGCGGCGATTGGAAGAGGGGATCGGCGTAGATGACCTGTTGCGGATCCCATTGCAAGGCCGTCAGCAGGTGGGGATCGAAGCTGCCCTGATCCACCACCAGCAGCTCTGCATAGCCCTCTGTGGCTTGGCTCCACAGATCCAGCCGCCCCCCCTCCGGGCTGCGCAAGGCAGCGGCCAGCAGCACTTCCCAGAGGATCATCTCCAATCGCCCGACATCGCCCTGGACGACGAGGCTGAGGTCGCCGTGGGCGCGCGGCCACAGCTTGCGTTTTTGGGTCAGGCCCTCCACTCGGCGCAGGCTTTTGCGCACCAAGGTTGCTAGGGGCACCGACAGCAACTGCGGCTGCACCTGCCACGTTTCCGTCTGCAACAGCGGCTCGGCGAAGACGGCCAGATCCCGCAGCTCCCTGCCGATTTCCACCACCTTTTGCCAGCGGGTGGCCTCATCTCCCCGGATGCCCGGCACTTGGCCAAGGCGGCGCAGGCCGTCCAGCAGGGCATTTTGCAGATCCAGCAGGCGGCGGTGCTTGTACCAATTCAACTCGCTGAGCACCTCCTGCCGCTCCTGCAAAGTTTGCACCCAAAGCAAGCGCCGCAGCGTCCAGCCACAGGTTTGGGCCATCAACGTCACAGCCGCCTGCTCCTCTGCCTCCCAGACTCTGTCCGCCTCTGCTCCCAGGATCAAAACCCCCAGGGGCTCCGGCAGCGAGGGATCCGTCTCCCCCAAGGGCACCAGCAGCCAGGATCCCAGGCCCACCGAGTTTAACCAGGCGCGGCTGGCAGCCGGGATCTGGTCTTGGGCAAGCGGGAGGGGACCCCTCGCCTGCAGCGCAGCGGCCAGCAAGGGATCCTGCCGATTGATCTCAGTGGGGCCGCTGGGGCAGAACTCGGGGGCAGCGGCAAAGGGCGGCTGCAAGCAGGCCCGGCTCTCCCCCGGCTGCCAACTGACCACCAGCGCCAAAGGGATCTGGAGGAGTTGGGCCGCCTGTTGGGCGATGGTGGCGTAGAGAGCCTCAGGGGTGGCCAGGTTTTGCAAAGTCAGACAAGTGGCGATCAGGCCGCTGAGCAAGTGCTCTTGCCGTTCCTGCCGTTGCTGAGACCGAAGTTGCCGCAGGAGCAATCCCACTTGTTGGGCAGTCCCGCGCAGCAGTTGCCGTTCTTCTCGGCTCCAAGCCCTTGGCCGCGGGTGGAGCACTAGGATCAGCCCTTCGGGGGTGGCAGTGCCGCTGGCGCCGGTATGAGTCAGCATGAGGGAGCGCACCCCCAAAGGGGCCAGTTCTTGCCGCCAGGAGAGCAGGCGCAGATCCTGGTCGTAGTTTTCCGCCGCCACCACCTCGCTGCGCAGCAGATCCTGCCAGTCTTGCTCGCTTAAGGAGCTGAACTGCGGCGGCAGAGCCTGCTTGCCCTCGCTGCGGTACTCGGAGAAGAGGCGGGGGTTCGGCCTATCGGGATCCACTGTCAGGACGGCCACCGCACTGGCTTGCAGACGCTGGCCCAGGCCGACGACGGCTTGCTGGAGAGCCTGCGGCAGCTCCGCCGGGTTGTAAAGCGAACGGCCCACCTGCTGCACAAACTCTTGCTCGTCGGCCAACTGGCGGATGCGGCGATCCAGATTTTCCAGGGGGGCGGCTAAGGCCAGCCCATTGGCGGCGGCGGCCACCAACTGGCGCTCCACAGCTTGCCAGGTGCGGGGCACATCCGATTGCACCCAAATGAACCCCAGCAGATCTTTCTCCAGCAAGATGGGGGCGGCCAAGGCCGCCTGGGCCCGCAACTGCTGCATCAGCTTGAGGGGGATCTCGGAGCGGGTCGTCCCTGTGCCGCCTACCACCACCTGGCCATCGGCGAGGGTGTAGTACATATCTCCCAACTCCCGCAGCGAAAGGCCGCCATCTCCTGGCGACGCTGCTCCTGCTTTGGCCTCTTTGGACATGGGGGCAGGAGTAGGTGGCTGGCTGGGTCTAGAGGCGCTTCCATGGGGAACAAACCGCCCCCGGCTGCGCTCGTGCCAGTACACCTGGATATGGACGGCGCCCAGGCAAGTCTGCAGCTCCTGCCTCACCAGGCTGACCCGTTCCTGCAGGGATCCCGCCTGGCATATCGCCGTTCCCAGCCTCAGGAGCGAATCCTCAAGGCGTTTTTCGCTCTGCTGCCTCCAGGCATTTTCCAGCTCCTGCAAAGAGGCGGCCAACTGGCCCAGCAAAATCCCCAGGAGCGCTTTCTCTTCCTCGCGGGTGGTAACCCCCCACATCTGGGATCCCAGCATCAGGATCCCCAGGCAGCGCCGCCGCCCTGCTGCTGAAAAGGGGTAGATGAAGCAGCCTTGGATCCCGCCCAGGCGCCTGGCTTCCCGCTGCCAAAGGCCCATGCGCGGCTCCTGGGAAAGATCGGGCACGCTGATGGGCCGCTGCTCGATCACCACCTGCTCCAAGATCTCCCCCGGCTGCAGGGGATGCACCCCTCGCAAGAGAGTTGGCTCCTCCACAAGGCTAAACCCTCCCTGACCCAGCAACTGGTGATTTTGATAGTCATAAAAGGCCAGCCAGATCAGCGGCGCCCCAAACACCGCCTTGACATACTCCAGCGTGAGCTGAATGAGGGCATTGGCATCGCTCTGCTCCCGCATCTGTTGCAAGGTTGCCTGTAGGGCAACTAGGGGAGAGATGGCCCCAGCTCCACTGGAAGAATAGGGGGAAGGAGGTTGAACCATGGCCCGACGTGGGTTATGCAGGTTTCTGCAGAGGGAAAGCGGCCGCAGCTTTCTCTTGGCCCACCTTAGCCATGCCGTTACTTGGGCGTCAGCCCCTCTCCCAGGAAAGGGGAAGCCCCTCTTGAAAATGGGGCTGCTGGGGAACCTAGGCCCTTTTCAAGGAGCTGGGAGCCGGGACCCGCGCAGTTTGGAGGTGTTGGTGACCAAGCTCTGCACAAAGCGTTGCAAGCGCTGGCGTAGGTTTTCGTCCTTGAGGTTGCCCTGCTCATCGAAGGCGCTCCAAGCCCGACCAATGGCAATCTGCTCCGGGATCGCCCAGCCATGCACCCACCGCACAATTAAACGCATCTGGTTGAGGGTATTGCTGTTGCTCTCACCGCCCAAAACGCTGATCAGCCCGAAGACCTTGCCCTCTAAGTGTTCAAAGCTCAAGAGATCGAGAGCATTCTTCAGGCTGCCGCTGATGCCGCCGTGGTACTCAGGGCTAGCCAGGATGATCCCATCGGCCCGCTTCATTGTTGCCCGCAAAACCTCCACGTCGGGATAGTCCGGGTAGGATTCCGAACCATCGGCAAAGGGCAACTTCATTTGCCGCAGGTCGAGGATGTGCAAGAGAAGCCTCAACCTCTCAAACTCGCGCCGCACCACCTCTAGCGCCTGATAAGTCAAAGAATTGGGCCGCAAGCTGCCGCCGATGGCCACGAAACAAGCTCCAGAGGCTTCAGCCATGACGGCTTGCCAATCGACAGTAGGGGCTTGCAGGGTTGAAGGAGACATAAGCCAGGCTCCTGAGCAGACATTAGTTATGCTTCAAACAATCATAACTCATACTAAATCTGCATTGTAAAGATTTCTTTAGCCGTCTTGCTGAATAAGGCTGACGCATTGCCGAAGCGTCGCGCAGCGATAACAGCCGGATTCTGCTTCGGAGCTGGGATCTGGATATCTCCCAGCAGGGGAAGCTGGGGCCAGCGGATTACATGTAGCAGGTTGGAAAAATCATCTCGCCAGAGGGGATCCCCAGCTTGGGGCAAAAGGGGCTGCCAGGGATCCCAGTCTTGCCGGCCACCAGGGCTTTTGGCCATCAGCACCCAGTGGGAAGGGGCTAGCCCTGCCCGGCGCTGGGCGGCGGTGAGCTCTTTATGGGCTTGCTGCCAGGCGGGAAGCCGCAATGCTCTTGCCAAGGCGGCCAGCACTGGCGCCAAGTCCAGGTGGCGGTTGGTGATGTTAAAGAGCAGCCAGCCCTGGGGCTTGAGCTTGCGGAGGTAGAGGGTCAGGGCCTCCTGGGTAAGCAGATGCACCGGCACGGCGTCGGAGCTGAAGGCATCTATCACCATCAGGTCGTAGCTGCCATCGGGGATCCCTTGCAGGCGGAGCCGGGCATCGCCCAAGATCACCCGCACCTGCGCCCGCCGGCTGGCCCAATCGAGATAGGGGAAGTAGCGGCCCGCCCAGTCGGCCACGGTGGGATCCAACTCGAAAAACGTCCACTCATCCCCTGGCTCGGCGTAGGCGGCCAAGGTGCCGATCCCCAGCCCCAGCACCGCCACCTGGGCCGGAGAAGAGGGCGGCTGCGCCCGCCACCGCTGGAACACCTGACCCACCGGCCCCTCGCGGGAAAAATAGGTGAGCGGCTCCAGGGCCTTTTGGGGATCCAGGTTTTGGCTGCCGTGCAGGGTGGTGCCGTGGAGCAGGCTGCGGAAGGATCCGTCCTCAGCGTGGTATTCCACAATCCGGTGGAGGCCAAAGGCGCTGCGCTCCTCGGCCACCACCTGGAGCCCCGGCGGCAGCCAGGTTTGTCCTAGCAGCAACACTAGACCCATCCCTGTTCCCACCCAGCGCCTTCTGCTGCCTTCTCCTACAGACCCCAGAAGGGCCATCCCCAGAGCCAAGCCCCCAGCGGCTCCAAGGCGAAAGAGCGCCTGAGGACGAAAGCCCAACAGCAACAAAGGCAAGAGCAACCCCAGCCCTAGCGACAGGCCCAGCCGCCCTCCCCGTGCCGCTAAGGCCGCCAGCGACACCCCCAAGAGCAGGGGGTACTCCAGTAAGGTCTCAAACATCTGCGGCGCCAGCAAAGCGGAGAACAGCCCTCCCAAGCTGCCTCCCACAGCCAGCCACAGGTAAAACTGCGTCAACTGCTGGGCGGGTGGACGGGATCTGGCCAACTGACTGTGACAGGCCCAGCTCACCAGGCCAAAAGCCCCCAGATGTAGCGGCAACACCCAAAACCAAGGTCTCGCCCAGCCCAGAACCTGGGCCCCTAGCGCTCCACAGGCCAGCAGAGCCGTTGTCCCTAAAGCCAAGTCATTGGGGTAGAGGCCGCCGAAGGCCAGTATGAAGGTCATGAGGTAAAGGCTCAGGGGAACGGCCCACAGCAGGGGCACCGCCGCCACGTCGGTGGTCAAGAGGGTGGTGGCCGCCACCAACAGGCCCGCCGGCAAAAAGGCCCAGCCGGCCCAGCGCCAACGCTCCCGCCAGGAGACGGGGGGGATCTCCTCCACGGGATCTCCCCTCGGGAAAGTCACCTCCCGCCCGTTCAGCATGAGCCCCACCCCACCCAGCAGCACCAGCGCTGCGACCAGAGCGTAGGATCCCGTCCACAGGTGGGTTTGCCCCGACAGAGACAACCGCGGCTCCAAGAGCAGCGGATAGCCCAGCAGCCCCGCTAGGCTGCCGGCATTGCTGGCCACGTAGAGCCCGTAGGGATCCCTTTTCGCCTCTCCCAGCGCCCGCTGCAGCAACGGCGTCGTCCCCGACAGGAGAAGCAAGGGTACTCCCGCCCTTGCTGTCAAGTCAGCCAACAGAGCTAGGGAAGGGAAGACCCCTTCCAGTTGGCCAGGGATCCCAAACTGAAAGGGCAAAAACTTCAGCCCCGCCAGCAGGAGGATCCCGTGCAGCAGCACGCCCCAGCCGGGAGCGAGCCCTCGCCCCAGCCGGTCTGCCCACAGGTAGCCCAGCAGCAAAGCGAGCTGGAAAAAGACCAGGCAGGTATTCCAAACCAGGGGGGATCCCCCCCAGAGCGGCAGCAGCAATTTGCCCACCAACAACTGCCCCCAAAAAAGGCAAAAGGCGCTGCCGAACAACGTGAGGCCAACCAGCAAAACCACAGCCGTGCCCCCAACCCCTGGCTGTCAGTTCTAAGAAGCTTGGATGCCGGTGCTGGATTCAGGGGCGGATCCCAGCAGCCGCGAACCTCCGCCCGCCCAAGGGAAGTTGCAAACCCAGCTCAGCGGCTCATCACCTGTAGGGGAAAGCGTTCGGCCAACTCCCCTTCCACCTTGGGTAGCCATTCTTCTTGGAACACCCACACCTGGCCCTGCTGCACGCGGCCATCCGGGTTTTGTGTTAGCTCCAGCCAATAGACAAACTGATCCCCCCGCAGCACCACGCCTTGGGTGGCCAGGGCAAGACTGTAGCCGGGATTGTTGGCCAAGGCTTCAGGGGCCGGGTAGCGGATCACCTCCACCGCCCGATCCAAATCGGCGGCGATCTCCGGCCCGTAGATCTCGCGAATGGCTTGGAAAAGATCCTCTGCCGTCAGCCCTTGCGGGCGAAAGAAGGTCATGCGCTCCGAGCGAATCGTCTCCCGATCCAGCGGGTTGATGATCCGGCCCGGCGGGGCCACCGAGGCCAAAAAGGTAAATCGGGATCCATCCGGCTCCACGCGGTGAATGTTCAAGGTTTCGCCCGGGCGGGGCCGCAGCACAGGATTATTTCTCACCCAGGCCGCCGCTTGATCCGGCGATTGCCCAGGGATCCCCCATGCCGCCGATGGAAGGCCCACCACTGCCCAGCAGGCTATGGCCAAACCGATTGCGTCAGCGGGACGGAGTCCTTTCGCGTCGTCGGGACGCAGTCTTCTACCCCGGCCCGACAAAGTCCTTCCCCAGCTCGCGCCCAGGATTGGCCACGGATTACAATGCACCTTCTCAATCCTCCGGACAAACAAGACAAAATGCAAAACGAAAGGCGAAAATAATGTCCACAAAAAGCTAGAAGTTAACAGGCGGGCGTAGACAAGGCGACGTTTACCTCGGAGCGCACCCCGCTCTACCCATGTCTAGTGTATCTGGAGAGCGCAGCGGGATCGTTGCGCCTCAGCGCGAGCATTGCGGCCAATAGTGGCAAGGAGGCTTTGGCGAAATCCCCAAATCTCCGGGGTCACATCCCGCAAAACGTAAAAGATACCTTAAGATTAACGGTAAGCAAATCTCACACGCATCAGGTCAGCACCTCAGGAGGTAACCGATGGCTCTCGTTCCCATGCGGATCCTGCTGGATCATGCCGCCGAACATGACTACGGCATTCCGGCTTTCAACGTTAACAACATGGAGCAGATTCAAGCAATCATGCAAGCTGCCCATGAAACCAACAGTCCAGTCATCCTGCAAGCCTCTCGAGGGGCGCGCAAGTATGCGGGCGAGCACTTTTTGCGCCACCTGATCCTGGCGGCAGTGGAAACCTATCCCCACATTCCCGTCGCCATGCACCAAGACCACGGCAACAGCCCCGCCACCTGCTACTCCGCCATCCGCAACGGCTTCACCAGCGTCATGATGGATGGCTCCCTCAAAGAAGACGCCAAAACGCCGGCCAGCTATGAGTACAACGTGGCCGTTACTGCCGAGGTGGTGAAGGTGGCCCACGCTGTCGGCGTGAGCGTGGAAGGAGAACTGGGCTGCCTGGGATCCCTGGAGACAGGCCGCGGGGAAGCAGAAGATGGCCACGGCGCTGAAGGGGCCCTCAGCCACGACCAACTGCTCACCGATCCGGATCAAGCCGTGGACTTTGTGGAGCAAACCCAAGTGGATGCGCTGGCTGTGGCCATCGGCACCAGCCACGGCGCCTACAAGTTCTCCCGCAAGCCCACGGGCGACATTCTCGACATGGAGCGCATCGCCGAGATCCACCGCCGCCTGCCCAACACCCACCTGGTGATGCACGGTTCCTCGTCGGTGCCCAAGGAGCTCATCGACATCATCAACCAGTACGGCGGCTCCATTCCCGAAACCTACGGTGTGCCGCTGGAAGAAATTCAGCGGGGCATCAAAAACGGAGTGCGCAAAGTTAACATCGACACCGACAACCGTCTGGCCATCACGGCTGCGGTGCGCCGCGCCCTGGCCGAGAATCCGAAGGACTTTGATCCCCGCTCTTTCCTCAAGCCTTCTATCAAGGAAATGCAAAAAGTGTGCGCCGAGCGCTACATCGCCTTCGGCTGTGCCGGCCACGGCACCAAAGTCCCGGTGGTTACCCTGGACGAGATGGCGGCCAAGTATGCTTCTGGCGCTTTGGCGGCTCAGGTGAAGAAGACGGTTGCGGTCTAGCCCTCACACCCAGCCGCTGCAGCCCAAAGGTTCTAACTCAATATCGACAGGTGAGGGGATCCTTTGTGGATCCCCTTTTGCTTTGGAGGAACTTGATGCGTTTTGCCGGTCAGGCAGCTTTTGCTACAGAAGGTTTGTCCGCTTCGACTTGCTGGTTCAGCAACGCCAAAGTCAGGCGATCCAGCATTTCCAAGTCGGCCTCAGAGTAGCGCCGCTGAAAGAGCAGCTCGTTGATGAGGTTTTCTTGCTGCAAACTGAGAAAGCCGCTGCGGAAAACTTGCTCCACGATTGCTTCGATACTAAGGGCCGGAGCAACAGGGAGAGAATTCAAAGAGGCATTCATGGTCGTTTCCGTTTGAGAGGGTTCGTTCGAGAGTTCCCGATTACTTGTGCCGAGGAACGAGATAGCGCTGCTCGATCTGCTCCCTCCAGGAACGGGCGACCTCAGTCTGCAGCTTGTCTACAGCAGAAGCATCGTCCTGCCACTTGAGGGAAACCCCCAGTAGCTCCCCCATGGGAAAGTGCTCGCTCAGCAACGCCGCCAAGCGGTAAGTACGGTAATCTAGCGTTAGATCTACACCAGCTTGCATCTGTATTTCCTCCGCATTTCCAACGTTTACGTCCCCATCATAGCCCAAATATCCGTAAAAAAACGGAAAACACCGAGAATCCACGTACGCGATTTCTAGGATTTTTCTACGCCATTTGGCGGATAGCGGCGGGGATCCCACGGAGCTGTGGGGTGAGTTCAGGGATCCCAGCTCAGCAGAGCCGCGGTTGCGGCGGCCAGGGTGGCGGCGTTGAAGGGCTTGCTGGTGAGGTCATTGGCTCCCAGCCGAGCAAAGAGGCAGCCCGGGCATCCCTGATCCCAGGAGTTCTCTGGATTACAGGGATCCCCTCCATTGCCGCCCGGAGGTCGGAACCTAGTCGGCGTCTTCGTTGCTCACAAAACCTGGGTTGTCCGGGGATCCACTGGGTGCGGGCGATTCCAGGGCGTGTTTGAGGGCATGCCAGGCCAGGTTGGCGCACTTGATGCGTACCGGGAACTGGGCAACTCCCTTCATGGCATTGAGGGAGCGGTACTCCCGCGGAAACTCTTCGCCGCCGCGCATCATGGCCTGGAAGCGCTCGACCAACTGCAGCGCTTCGGGGATGGTGCGCCCGCGCACGGCATCGGCCATAAGATCGGCAGAAGCCAGGGCAATGGCGCAGCCCTCTCCCTCAAATTTGATATCGGCAATCCGCTCCTGGCCGGGATCCAATTGCAAGGTGAGGTCGATGGTGTCGCCACAGGAGGGGTTATGGCCGCGTTGGCGACGATGAACCGGATCGACCCTGCCGAAGTTGCGGGGCTTTCTGTAGCGTTCCAGGATGACTTGCTGATAAAGTCCGCGCAGGTTGTCGAGAGGCATTGTCGTTCCCGCTTGGTCGCTGCTTGGGCCAGAGCCCTATCCCCACCCTCCAGGGGCTACGGCTCCTTCCGGCCAATCTGGCTAGGCCCAAGCTAACTAACTTAATCTTAACCCTGTTCTCTGGGCTGCAACGGCGGGGCAAGGCAGGGCCTCCTCATCTCCCAGATCAAGCGGGTGGATTTCGACGGCTGCCCCGCCCAGTTCTGCCGGAACCTGCTCCCTCCACCGGCAGCAGGGTAGGTCTTGGGCGGGGGCTGGCGGCCTTTTTCGCTGACCAGCAGGGCAACACGCCCAGGTGCCCAAAGTAGCTGCGACAGGCCGGGGGCCTCCAAGGCAAGTCCTAAAAAAGCCAGTTGCAGTAGAGTCTAACGGTGCCGTTTGGGACGGAAGAGGTGGGCGTGGTCAGGGCTGTAGAGCCGCGAGCGGGCCGAGCCGGCTCCTGCCAAGCCCCGTAGGGCGGGACTGATGAGGTAGAGCACGGTGCGCTCTAGGCCGGCTTGCCGGGTGAGGGCCGCCATCTCCGCCAGGGATCCCAGCCAGATCCGCTCGTCCGGCCAGCCCAGACGGTAGCAGATGGCCACAGGGGTATCGGCGGGATAGTGGGTCATTAGATCCGCCTGGGCCTGTTCCACATGGCGGGCGCTCAGATACAGACACAAAGAGGCGCGGTGGGCCGCCAGGCTGGCCAGGGCTTCTGCTTCCGGCACGCGCGTCCGACCGCTGGCGCGGGTGAGGATGACCGTCTGCACCAGCTCCGGCACCGTTAGCTCCACCTGCAAACGGGCGGCTGCCAGTTGAAAGGCGCTCACCCCCGGCACGATCTCAAAGGGGATCCCGGCCTCCGCCAGCCGAATCAGCAACTCGTGCAGAGCGCCGTAAAGAGACGGATCCCCATCCTGCAGCCGCACCACCCGCCGCCCCGCCTTAACCCGCTCCACCATCTGGGGCAGCAGCGTTTCCAAGGTGAGGGAGCGCGTGTCGATGGCCTCCACGTCGGGGCGACAATGGGCCAGCAGCCCCTCCGGCATCAAAGAGCCGGTATAGAATACTACATCTGCTTCTGAGAGTACTCTCTGGCCGCGCAGGGTAATCAGCTCGGGATCCCCAGGGCCGGCGCCGACAATGTGCACCGGCCAGTAGGACGAAGTCGGTTGGCTCATCGGGTTTCTTCCCATCCTAGCAGCAGAGGGCTACCCCCGAGGATGGGATCCCCTGCAGGCTCTGTCCCTTGACCTGGCCTGTATTATGTGTAGTACAATAGAATACAGGCTGCCTGGGCAGAGGGTTGCGCGCTTTTGCGTGCCACGGGCGAGCAGGGAGGACATGGGAGTTGTAGCGCAGCGGCTGGATGCCCGCGGGATCCCAGGGGTGGATCATGGGGTTGTGCTGAGGTTGGCGATGCCCTTGGCGCTCAGCGCTGGCATTCAGGCGCTGATGGGCATAACCGACACCTGGTTTATCGGCCAGATCTCCAGCCAAGCCTTGGCCGGGATGAACGCCGCTTGGTTGCCCACCCAAGTGGCCTTGACCCCTTTCATGAGTCTGGGGCGAGCAGTGCAAACCTTGGTGGCGCAAACCTACGCCGGCGGAGATCCGAAGGGGGCCTCTTGCTATGCCTGGTCGGGAGTTGAGCTGGGGTTGGGCCTATTGCCCCTTTGTGGCCTCTTGTCGCTGTTGGGGAGCTTGCTGTATTCAGGGCTGCCCCTGCCGGCGGGGGTGGCGGAGCAAGCGGCAGATTATTGGCAAGTTCGCGTTTGGGGGGGATCCGCTCTCTTGGGCAGCTTTGCCTTGGCGGGTTTTTTTAACGGCATTGGTTGCACCTGGATCACCCTGTGAGTGGCTGGAGCGTGCTGTTCAACGGCATCCTCAATGCCCTGTTCATTTTCGGCCTGGGCTGGGGGATTGCCGGAGCCGCCTGGGGCACGATCCTGTCGGAATACGGGGAGCTGGCCCTTTACCTGCTGCTGTTTCTCTCGGCCTGGATCCAGCGCGACTACGCTACGCGGCAAACCTGGCTTTTGGCTCACAAGTCCCTGCGGCCCTTGCTGCGGCTGGGCCTGCCCATGGGGATCTACGCTTTGGCGGACATGAGCTCTTTCACGGTGTTTCAGTTGCTGCTGGGCCAGTTGGGGGCTGTGGAGGGGGCAACGGCCCACCTGTGTCTGATGTTGTCTCGCTTTGCCTATTTGCCGGCCCTCGGCTTGGAACAGGCGGCAACCGTCCTGGTGGGCCAGGCCGTTGGCGCCGGGCAGCCGGCTTGGGCGATGCGCTTGGGGAATGCGGTGATAGCCTGGACGGTCGGCTACATGGCCGTGATCGGCGGCGGGCTGGCGCTTTTTAGAGAAGCCTTGCTCGGCCTGTTCGTGGCCGGGACAGATGCCAACGCCGCGGCGATTGTGGAGTTGGGGGGGAGGCTTTTGCAGATCATCGCGGTTTCGTTTCTCTTCGATGGCATCAACTTCTCTGCCGCGGGATCCCTGCGCGGCGCGGGAGACGTGCGGGCCCCCATGGCGATCATGCTCGGGATGAGCTGGCTCTTTTTCTTGCCTTTGGCGCAGATGCTGATCTTTTCCCACAGTTGGATCCCCTTCCTGCCGGGGTTGGGATGGGGGGCTGTGGGGGGCTGGTTGGCCATGCTGATCTATGTCGCCGGCTTGGCCGGCCTGTTGCTCAGCCGCTGGCGCAGTCGGGTGTGGCAAAAGGCGGCTCTGCGTCAGGGCCATCGCCATAGTGAGTTGAGCTAGCGCGCCAGCTCAAGGCGCTGCTGGAGAATTTGCTCGGCCAGCACCAGATCCCAGGGGGTGGTTAACTTCAGGTTAGACTCCTCCCCTTCCACGATGTAAACCGGCCAACCCAGCTTCTCGAATAGGGCTGCGTCATCGGTTACCTGCCACCCCTGGGCCAGCGCCTCCCGATGGGCTTGCCACAACAGCGACAGGCGAAACCCCTGCGGCGTTTGGGCTGCCCACAGCCGGCTGCGCTCCGGTGTCGATTGGATTTGGATCCCCTTGGGGCCGGTCTCGGTGACCTTGATCGTGTCCTTGACAGGGATCGCCGCAATCAAGCCGTCCACCTGCTCCAAGGCAGCGCTGCAGCGATCGAACAATTCAGGGGTGGCCAAGCAGCGGGCCCCATCGTGAATCAATACCCGCTCCACCGTTCCCCGCCCATAGAGATACTCCACCCCCCTGTAAACCGACTCCTGCCGCGTCGCCCCCCCTTGCAGAAGCTGCACCGGCGTGGCCAGCTCGATGGACGCCAGGATCTGCTCTATGGCCGGCCAGTCGCCGGGCTGAGAGAGAATGCCGATCCACTCGATGGAACGGGCCCGATCCGCCGCCTGCAACGTCCAAGTCAAGATAGGCTGGCCCAAAAGGGGCAGCAACAGCTTGTTGACCGCCGCCCCCATCCGCTTGCCGCTGCCAGCCGCCGGGATCAACAGGTGCATGGGATCCAAAAGCGCATCCAACCGGATCCCAGTGTACTGCTCAACTCAACCTTCCAACTCTCCCGAAGCAGTGACAAAGTCAGGGTAGGCAATGTTGCCGTGCTCGCCAATATCCAAGCCGGCCAACTCTTCTTCTGCCGAGACGCGCAGACCGATGGTGCCCTTCAAAATCAAAAACAAAGCCAGACAACAGATAAAAGACCATCCTCCCAGGGCAATAACCCCCAGAATCTGTACCGGCAACACCGCCCAAGTCACCCCCGCTTCCGCATGGGCAAACCACGGGATCCCTGCAGCAATGACCCCCCAAGCGCCGCACACCCCATGTACCGACACCGCCCCCACCGGGTCATCCACCTTCAAGGTGCCCTCGATAAACAGCACCGACAACACCACCAACACCCCGGCCACCGAGCCGATAAGGATTGCCCCCAAAGGATGAACAGTGTTGCAAGGAGCAGTAATGCCCACCAGCCCCGCCAGTGTCCCATTGGCTGCAAACGTCATGTCCGGCTTGGTAAAAATGGCCCAGGAAGTACAGAGAGCGCCGATGGCTCCTGCCGCCCCGGCCAAATAGGTATTGAAAGCAATCCAGCCAATATCAGGAATCGCTGCCGTTGTAGAGCCGGCATTAAAGCCAATCCAGCCCAGCCACAGGATCAACGCCCCCAACATGCCCAAGGGTAAGCTATGCCCGGGAATAGCCCGCGGCTCCCCATTGGGACCATACTTGCCCAAGCGCGGCCCCAACACCAAAGTTCCCGCAAAAGCTGCAGCCCCACCCACCAAGTGCACCACCCCCGACCCGGCAAAGTCAATGTAGCCCAGGTTTTCCAGCCAGCCGGCTGTACCACCGTTGTAGTCGGCAAACAGGCCATTCCAGGCCCAGCCCCCGGAAATCGGGTAGATCGCCCCAGAGATGACGATGGAGTAAATCAAATAAGCCAAAAAGCGGGTGCGTTCCGCCATTGCCCCGGAGACAATGGTGGCAGCGGTGGCGGCAAACACCAGTTGGAAACAGAAGAACGTGAAAGGCCAAGCATCGTTTTGACTGCCGGCTTCAGCTCCCTGTTGCCAGTTGAAAAAAAACCAGTTGGTGCCCAAAAAACCGGCCACATGGGATCCGAACATCAGCCCAAACCCCAAAAACCAAAAAGCGCAGGCCCCGAAGCAGAAGTCCATCAGGTTCTTCAGGACAATGTTGGTAGCATTTTTAGCCCGCGTGAAGCCTGCCTCCACCATGGCAAAGCCCGCCTGCATGAAAAACACCAGCGCCCCGGCCACCGTTGTCCAGACGATGTCGGCGTGGTATTGCTGAGTTTTCAGTAAGGTTTGTAGCTCAGCCCAAGCCTCGGGTGGGAGAGCCTGTTCCAGAGCCGTGAGATCCGTCTGGGCCAGAGCAGGCGGGGCAACCAAACTTCCCAACCCCAGCAAAGCTCCAATCCCCAGCAGGACTTTCCCCCCTGTCCTCAAACCCAAAAGGATCCCCTGCCGAAGACGAGAGAAAACAGTCTCACCTATCTGACTTTTCATCTCGATTCCAAGTCCCACACCTCGATTTTGAGCTATTTCTCCCCTCCTACCCGTAACCACCTACACCAATGCCACCAAATACATCAACAAGCCACAAAAGAGAGGGCCAGACCTGACCCCCTCTCTTGATTTTCAGTCCTGTGTCGCTCAGATCCGACAGCCTCCCGTCGAACCGAGCGCAAAAGCTCAAGCTCCCTCCACCTCGGTGGCAGCAGTAACGAAGTCGGGGTAGGCTATGTTGCCGTGCTCGCCCACATCCAAGCCGGCCAGCTCCTCTTCAGCGCTGGTGCGCAGGCCAACGGTTGCCTTGAGGATCAAAAACAGGATCAAGCAGGTGATAAAGGGCCAGAAGAAATAGGCCAAAGCCCCCACCACCTGCACCCCAAATTGCGCCCAGGTCACCCCTGAATCGGCGTGGGCAAACCAAGGGATCCCGGCTGCCAAGAGTCCCCAAATGCCGCAGGTACCGTGTACCGAGATGGCCCCCACCGGGTCGTCAACCTTCAGCACCGTATCCAAAATCACCACCGAAATCACCACCAGAATCCCGGCCACCGAGCCGATGATCAGAGCACCCAAAGGATGGACGCTATCGCAAGGGGCAGTGATCCCCACCAAGCCGGCCAGGACACCGTTGGCGGCAAAGGTCATATCCGGCTTGCCAAAATGAACCCAAGAGGTGAACATCGCCCCAATTGCTCCAGCCGAAGCTGCCAGCAGCGTATTCATGGCAATCCAGCCAATATCGACAGAGGCTGCAGTGGTGGAACCGGCATTAAACCCGATCCAGCCCAAGGCGAGGATAAACACCCCCAACATCCCCAGCGGCAGGTTGTGGCCGGGAATAGCCCGCGGCTCTCCATTGGGGCCGTACTTGCCAATGCGAGGGCCGAGCACAATGGCGCCTGCCAAGGCCGCAGCGCCGCCTACCAAATGCACCACCCCCGATCCAGCGAAATCAATGTAGCCCAGGTTTTCCAACCAGCCCTTGGTGCCGCCGTTGTAGTCGCCGAACAGCCCGTTCCAGGCCCAACCCCCAGAGATGGGGTAGATTAGCCCAGAAATAACGATGGAGTAGATCAAGTAGGCCAAGAACTTGGTGCGCTCTGCCATCGCTCCGGAAACAATGGTGGCGGCGGTAGCGGCAAACACCATCTGGAAGACAAAGAAAGTAAAGGGCCAGCCATCTGCCTCGTAAGCCTGCTGCCAGCCAAAAGCAAACCAGTCAGTGCCGAAGAAGCCAGTACTTTTGCCGAACATGAGGCCAAACCCGATGAACCAGAAGGCGCAACAGCCCATGCAGAAGTCCATCAAGTTCTTCATCATGATGTTGGCGGCGTTCTTGGCGCGGGTAAAGCCCGTCTCCACCATGGCGAACCCCGCCTGCATGAAGAACACCAAGGCTGCTGCCACGATCGTCCAAACAATGTCAGCGTGTTTCTGAACTGCCTCGGCCTCTTGAGCAAAGGCAGTTCCCTGGCCGAATAGAAAGACCAGCGCAGCCATTAGAGCAGCAGTCAGACTCCACCTGGCCGGTCGCCAGAGCCACTGGGGCACCTGGCTCTTGAGCTTTTGGATCATTGTTGTACTCATGCTTTTGGACTCACCTAAAGGGACAGTACTTCTCAAAAGACGTTACCCGGAAAGTGGGGCAAGAACACCTCATCAGAGATACAGCAAAAGAGACATGCAGCAAACCCCCACAAGGCTCAGGACGGGTAGCCCAAACCCCAAAGATCCCTCCTTACAGGGCATCTTGGTTGAGTTCGCCAGTGCGGATGCGGATGGTTTTTTCGACGGGGCTGATGAAAATCTTGCCGTCCCCAATTTCGCCGGTGCGAGCCGCTGCAATCAGCTTCTCCACCACCGTATCCACCAGGTCATCTTCGACCACGATCTCCACTTTCAGCTTTTGTAGGAACTCTACCGTGTACTCGGATCCCCGGTAACGCTCGGTTTGTCCCTTTTGCCGGCCAAAACCCCGTACTTCACTTACGGTCATGCCGACAATCCCGGCATTGACCAAAGCAATTTTGACCTCATCCAACTTAAATGGCCGGATCACCGCCTCGATTTTTTTCATGTGCCTCCTGCACCCTGAACAGTTCCGCTAATTTCTAACACTACCAACACCTGTGAATTGTAAAAACGGATACATTTTTTATCTCCTACTGAAGATGCTTACCACTCTGGGTTGGCTCCCGTCAAGACTGGAAGGTCAAGCTTAAGCTACCCTAACGGGAGGAAGTCTCCGATGGGGTCTCACCAACATCCACGGGCGGCTGAGGGCTAAGAGAGGCCAAGCTGGCTGTAATGAGCGCTACCGCAAGCCACCACAGCATTTGTACCTGGGGACGATACCAGATGGTATCCACCAAGCCGTGGACCATCATGCCGGTGCAAGCAGCCAAGCCCGCTGCCACCCACAGACCCTGGGGATCCCGCAAGTTGAGCAAAGTTTTCCAGCATCTCCAGCCGTGATCCCAGAGCACCAAGAGGAACCAGGCGAAAGTTAAGGAGCCGATGAAGCCAGTCTCCACGGTGAGCTGCAGCGGCACCGAATAGGCTCCGAGGGCGCTGAAGTTGCCTCGTTGGTAGAGGGGATAGACGCGGTTAAAGGCAACATTGCCGGGGCCGATCCCCAAGATGGGAAAGTCGCGGATCATGTCCAAGACCGCCGCCCAGACATTGAGGCGAAAGTTGTTGCTGGTGTCTAGCCGCCCCCAAAAAAGGCTCTGCACCCGCAGCCGCAGGGAGCGTACCGTCAGGATCCCAAGCAACAGAGCAGCCCCCCCTCCACTCAACAGAACCGGCAAGGCCCAACGCCGCCAACGAGCCGGCAAATCGACAGAATGCCACTGTGCCAACAGCACGGCCATCAGGGTGAGCATGGCCAGCCCCCCAATCCAGGCGCCACGACTGTAGGTGAGCAACAGGCAAATCAGGTTCACCGCCGTCGTAAACCCGGCCAGGAGTTTCGCCCCCCAACTGGGCCAAATCCAAGTGGCGGCCAGCCCCAGAGGAATGACCGGGATCAAGTAGCCCCCATACAGATTTGGATTGCGCAGATAGCTGTACACCCGCGTCAGACCCGCCAAACCCGACTCCGGATCCACCCAGGTGGCCAGCTCGGCAGCCCCGTAAAAGTATTGCCGCAGGCCATAGACCCCCATCGCCAAGCTGACCAAAAGCAGGGATCCGACGATCCAATCCCGAAACTGCAGTTGGCGAAGCAGACGCTGCAGCAGCAGATAGCCGGCCAGGTAGAGCGTCAACTTCAGCCAGCCCTCCCGCGCTGCATAGGGAACCGGCGAAAGGATCGTGGCCAGGGTGGCAATTCCCCAAAACAGGCCTAGGGGCAGATGGACGGGCAGCCAAGTTGGGGTTTCCACCAGCCAGCCCAAGACCACAAGCGCCGCCATGGCCAGCAAAATCAGACCTAGGATGCCGGTGGAGCTTTGCGCCGAAAAGACCCAATACAGCAGCACCAGGCCCAAACCGATCCAGTCAGAGGTTTGCACCAGTAGGCTGCTTTTGCCCCAACTCCGCAGGGATCCCGACACTCGGCTTAAAAGGCTGCCCTGCCACCAGGACTCGATAGGAAAATCCCGCAGCAGCAGGCCGCGCCACAGTCGCGTTGCTCGTTCCATGGCTCCTTCCAGCGCCCTGGGCACTTGTGCTTCAGGCCTATCTTCCGAGTTTATCTCCCCAGCGAACAGGGGCAAGGGCGGGAAGGCAAGCGGGATCCCCCTTCTAGAACTCGCAGACTCATTGCTAGAGTTAGCTGCCTCGCCGACCTCGAAGCGCCCTTTAGGCAAACGAGGCTAGCGGGTGGGGCTGGGATTTCCCAACCTCTTCAGAGTTGAAAGGGGAAACCCCTGCTCCCAACTGGCCTGCATTGAAGACTTGGGGATTACAATAATGAATTTGCACACGAATAGGCCGGCCTAAACCCAGAGCAGATCCCAGGCAGCGGGCTAAAACCTGCACCTTGAACTCCAGTTCGCCAATGGTGTCCATACGCTTGCAGCCCTCCCTCCAACCCCGTCTCTAAGCCCAGCTTAGGAGAAGATTGATGATAGTTCTTCAGTGGGAACACAGAATTTGCCAAGCTAGATCATGCAAAGCTGGCGTTTTTTTAGAGAGAAAAGAAGCTGAAACTTGGCCAGGCTTTCTCCGGAAGATCCCGGATAAAGACCCGGAACCTGCCGCTGATTAACGTAAGCAAAATAACGCCTAGAGAAACTACGGAAAAAAGCTGGAGACCAAGCTGAGGGGACTTGGGGGAGTATGCCTGTCTACCTTTACTGGGGAGATGACACCTATCGGCTGATGCAGGCGGTGCACCAGTTGCGGGAGCAAGTGCTGGATCCCGACTGGGCCGCTTTTAACTACGATCGCCTGCCGCCGGAGTCCACACTGGCCGGACTTAACCTGGCCATGACCCCGCCCCTGGGATCCAACGCTCGCCTGGTTTGGCTGGAAGAGACGACGCTCACCCAGGATTGTCCGGAAGAGTGGGTAAGGGAACTGGAGCGGACGTTAGCCTCTTTACCCCCCACCACCCATTTGTTGTTGACCACCCGCAACAAGCCCGATGGACGGCTCAAATCCACCAAGCTCCTCAAGCAAGTGGCCCTTGCCCGCGAGTTTCCCCAACTGGCCCCCTGGGATGAAGAGGGTATCCTGAGGCAGGTATACAGCGAGGCCCGGCAGCGGGATCTCAAGCTCAGCCCAGAGGCAGCCCAGAAGTTGGCGGAAGCCGTGGGCAACGACTCCCGCCGCTTGGCGATGGAACTGGAAAAGCTGGCTTTGTTTACGGTCAACCAACGGGATCCCATCTCCCCTGAGCAAATCGAGGCTTTGGTGCCCGCCAGCGCCTACAACAGCTTTCAACTGGCCGCCTCCCTGCGCCAGGGCAACTTGGATCAGGCCCTGCGCATCCTGGCCCATCTTTTGGATCACAACGAGCCGGCCCTGAAGATCCTGGCGGTGTTGGTGGGGCAATTTCGCACCTGGCTGTGGGTAAAGCTATTGCTGGAGGAGGGAGAACGGGATCCCAAAGTCATCGCCCAAAAAGCAGAGATTGCCAATCCCAACCGGGTTTATTTTCTCCAAAAAGAGGTGGGATCCCTAAAAAGCTCGGCGCTGCTGCAGGTGATGCAGCAACTTTTACAACTGGAGTATCAGCTCAAGCAAGGTCAACCGGAGCGAGAAGTGTTTCAAGAGGCTCTGATCCAGATTGTGGCCATTCTCCAGAAATCCTGAGCCTTTTCGTTCAGGGACAGTTCTAGCAACGGGCAGCCTACCCACCGGGATCAGATCCTTCACCAGGGAGGATCCCTCTTCGGAACTCAGAGTAGGTAGAGCAGGATAAACAGCACAATCCAAACCCCATCCACAAAGTGCCAGTAGATCTCAGCAGCCTCGACGCCAAAGTAGTGTTGGGCGCTGTAGTGACCCGGCTTCAGGGATCGCCAAAGCACCGCCAAAATAAACAGCAGCCCCGCCGCCACATGTAGCCCGTGAAACCCGGTCAAGACATAGAAGGTGCTGGCAAACAAGTTGGTGGTAAGGCCAAACTCCAGGTGGCTGTACTCGTAGAGCTGCCCGGCCAAGAAAATCGCACCCATCAGGGCAGTGAGGGCAAACCACAGCCGTAGCCCCTTGACGTTATTGGCCTGGATGGCGGGCTTGGCCTGGTGGATAACCAAGCTGCTGGCGAGCAAAATCGCCGTGTTGATCCCAGGCAAGAGCAATTCCCGCTCCGGCGTCCCTTCCGGCGGCCAGACGGGGGCCGTGAGGCTGTAAGCCAAGTAAGCCATGAACAGGCCCAAGAATAAGCAGCCTTCCGCCACCAAGAACATCAGCAGACCAAAAATGCGATGATCTGGGTGCTCAGCGTGAGCGGTGTGGGCCTGAGTGTGGCCGGCTATCAAGGCATCAGCAGCAAGGGATCCTTGCATATTCTTCTCCACTCAAAAAATAAACCAATCGAACCTTAGAATTCCTGAGACCGTGTGGCCAGCCCAGCCGGGATCAAGACTGGAATGCCCGGTGAGTAGAAGATGGAGACCCCCTGCTAAGAAGAAGTCGTAGGCTCTGCTTCCGCCAACGCCAGCTCCCGCAAGCTCTGCAACTGGGCGGCAAAGTAATCCAAAGTCTCCTTGCTGTGCAGGCCGTAGTCGTAGGGGCCGGTCAGCAGAATGGGATCCCCGTAGAAGTTGTGGGCAGGCGGCGGGGAAGAAGTCGCCCACTCCAGGGTTAGAGCCTGCCAGGGGTTGTCGCCGGCCTTGGGCCCGGCCACCCAGGAGTAGATGGCGTTCACCAAGAAGGGCAGCGTGGAAATGGCTAGAACAAAAGCCCCCACGGAGCTAATCCAGTTGAGGTCGGCAAATTGCGGGTCGTACTGGGCCACGCGGCGGGGCATGCCCATCAGGCCCAGCTTGTGCATCGGCAAAAAGCACATGTTGAAGCCGACAAAGGTCAACACAAAATGCACCCGCCCCCAGAACTCGTTCAGCAGCCGCCCGGTCATCTTGGGGAACCAGTGGTAGAGGCCGGCATAGATGCCAAAGACGCTGCCGCCAAACAACACGTAGTGTAGGTGGGCCACCACAAAGTAGGTGTCGTGGACGTAGATATCCAGGGGAACTGAAGCGAGGATAATGCCGCTCAACCCCCCAATGACAAACATCGAGATAAAGCCAAGGCTAAACAGCATGGCCGACCGGAAGTGGATTTTGCCGCCCCACAAAGTGGCTAGCCAACTAAACACCTTGATCCCCGTGGGAACAGCAACGGACATAGTAGCAATCATGAAGAACACCCGCATCCAGTCCGGGGTGCCGCTGGTAAACATGTGGTGCGCCCAGACGATCAACCCCAAAAAGCAAATAGCCAAGCTGGAATAGGCGATGGCCTTGTAGGCAAAGATAGGCTTGCGGGCATGCACCGGCAAAATCTCGGAGATGATACCGAAGACCGGCAAGATCATGATGTAAACCGCCGGGTGGGAGTAAAACCAGAACATGTGCTGGTACACCACCGGATCCCCGCCACCGCTGGGGTTAAAAAAGGACGTGCCCGCCAACAGGTCAAAACTCAGCAAGATCAACGCGCCAGCCAAAACCGGTGTTGCAATGAGGGTGAGAACAGACGCTGCTAGCATGGCCCAGCAAAACAGCGGCATGTCCTGCATCCTCATGCCGGGCATGCGCATTTTCAGGATGGTGGTGATGAAGTTAACTGCGCCTAGGATTGAAGACGTCCCCGCCAGCAAGATACTCAGCATCCAGAGCTCTTCCCCCACCTTGCCGCTAACTAAACTCAGAGGCGGGTAGGAAGTCCAGCCAGCAGATGGGGGTTCTAGAAACAAGCTAGCCAAGAGCAAGATCCCAGTAGGCGGAACCAGCCAAAAGGCCACTGCATTGAGCTTGGGAAAGGCCATGTCCCGTGCCCCAATCATCAGCGGCACGAGGTAATTGCCGAAGCCCCCCACCAAAGCCGGCACGATCCACAAAAAGATCATGATCGTGGCGTGCAGGGTAAAAGCGCCATTGTACCGCTCAAAGCCAAGAAAGTCCGCCTCTGGGGTAGCCAGTTCGGCTCGTACTGCTACAGCCAGCGCTCCCCCCACCAAGTAGAAGAAAAAGGTGGTCACCAAATACTGGATCCCGATGACCTTGTGATCCGTAGAGAAGGTCAAGAAGCGCCACCAAGGTTCTGCAGGCGGATCCAGGCTGCCCCTGGGGGCAGCAACGAGGCTAGGATTGCCCTGTAGCTGAGTCATTGCAAAAAAGCTCCTAGTTTCAGCCTGTTCCCGTTCGCGTCAGCAGGACGGAGTCCTTGTGGAGTTTGAGAGAGGTCAAATCCGCAGGCGAGACCCCCAAACGCTGGTGGTGGACTTGGGCAAAAGCCGAAGCAGCCGCAGGGGAATCAGCCGGAGGGTGATGGTGAGTGGGGGGAGAGTCTGCAGCAAGAGCTAGGGCACTGCTATCGCCGCGAGCGGCTAAAAGTTGCTCCTGCTGCCAGCGCTCGAAGTCTTCTGGTCTTTCCACAATCAATTGCGTAGCCATCACCCCGTGGTAGGGGCCGCACAGCTCCGCGCAGATGATGGGGTAAGTCCCCAACTGGGTAGGCACAAACTCCAGGTGGGTCTCTCGGCCTGGAATGAGATCCTGCTTTAGGCGAAATTGCGGCACCCAGAAGGCATGGTTGACATCAAGGGCCGTCATATTCAAGCGCACCCGCCTGTTGAGGGGAAGGTGCAGCTCACTAGTCACCAAGCCCGATTCATAGGTAAACAGCCAACCGTATTGCATGCCCTGCACCTGAACGACCAGATCCGGCTGGCCCATCTCTTTCCCAGGTAGCACCACAGGGGTATAGGCATAGCCCGGCTCCCCTGCCTTGGCTTCCTCGGAAGAGCCCATCCCCATGGCCGCGTGCATATGCCCGCCCACATTGGTGCCTCCGTAAATAGCCTGGTAGACATCTATGCTGGCTAGGCCCAACCAAAGGATGATCAGAGCCGGCACTGCTGTCCACACGATCTCCAACAGCACATTGCCGTGACTGGGATCCCCGTCGCCGTGCTCCCCCCGTCGCTTGCGGTAGCGGATGACACAGTAGAGGAGCACCCCTTCCACCACTAGAAAGATGCCGGTGGCGATGGTGATGGTGCTGTTGAAGAGGCTATCGAAGAGGGGAGCTGAGTTGGCTGCCGCTTCGGGGAGGAGATGGTGATTCTGGCCATACCAGAGGCTGGCCAGGGTCAGCAGAACCCCAATACCCACCAAAATGATGTTACTGAGCGCACTCACGACTGCTCTTCCCCACTGCAAATGCAAGGCACGCCCGCCCTAGACAAAATCTGCTCTGCGAACAGAGCCGAAGCGGGCCACACCCATCCTTCATATCCATTTAGGTCACGGGAGCTGGAGAGGATTGCCCAGGCTTAGGGATCTCTTCAGAATCTTCATCGCTGGGAATTGGTAGAGGGGAGCGGCTTGATTGGCAGGATCGACAGAGCTTCTGGAAGATGAACGATGCATGCAGAGGAGGCGTGGCTCAGCACAAAGAAATTCTTAAAAAGCCTTCGCCAGCCGCAAGTCTGCATTTAGGATCCGTTACAGGGGAGTCAGTCTCCTTGTCTGCCTATAGCTAGATGCTGAGCCAGTTAGACCTCAAAGACCTATTGAATTAAGTTCGCTAACTGAAATGGATAGCTTAAGTATCGATCTCGATTATTTTTTATGCAGATTATTCCGAGCTTGGATTGACTTGCAATAACTTTTTCAACGGCGATGGACTCTTCGATTTCCCAATCTCACGCTCATCCCTTGCCGTCTAGGGAGCTTTCCCTGCGCATGGGGCAAGCCTTGCTGGGTTTAGCAGCGGCCACTTGGCTGTTGATGGGACTGGGCAGTGCCACTCGAGTCATGAATGCTGGCTTATCCTGTCCAGATTGGCCCCTCTGCTATGGAGAGCTTGTCCCCACTGAGCAGATGAACCTGCAGGTGTTTCTGGAGTGGTTTCACCGCCTGGTGGCTGCTGGGGTGGGCTTGGCCACCCTGCTGCTAACGGGGTTTGCCTGGCTGAAGCGCAAGGCCTTGCCCGCTTGGCTGCCCTGGGGCCTGAGCTGGGCTTTTGTCTTGGTCGTGGGCCAAGGGATCCTGGGCGGGCTGACGGTAACGGAGCTGTTGCGCTTTGACATTGTGACGGCTCACCTGGGCACGGGCCTGCTGTTTTTTGCCACGCTGCTCACCTTGGGATTGCTGGCCCTGCCAAGCGTCGCTCCTTCGGAGGAGGGGAGAGCTTCTGTTGGCTACTTGCCCTGGCTCGGCTTGGGGGCAGTGCTGCTGGTGTACGTCCAGAGCCTTCTCGGAGCTTTGGTGGCTTCCCAATGGGCGTTGCACCAGTGCTTAGCTGCTGGCGAGCTGTGCGGGGTGATGAACGGTCACTTGCTGGGGGTGGCTCCGGCCACACTGGCGGTGTTGGTGGTGGCGGTGGCCACAAGTTGGCGACGCCGGCAGCTCCCGCGGATTCTCAAGCTGCTGGGCCATGGTTCGGTGGGCCTTTTGCTGGCGCAAGTAGGGGTTGGCGTTCTTACCTATCGCTACCGGCTGCAGGTGGAGCCCTTGACGGTAGCCCACCAGATGATTGGGGCAGCTTTGCTGGGGTGCTTGCTGGGCTTTACGGTGCTGGCCTGGCGTACGAGCAACAGCCTTGAAAGCCAGGAGGAAGGAAGCTCTCCCCGGAGCCCTCGGAGGGTAGCCGCGGCCGCAGAAATCAACGGCAAGTAGTTCCATGGCAGATATCCTTCAAACCTACCGTCCAGATCCTTGTCAGAACACGGTGACAGGGATCCCTTTTGGCCATCACCAAAGTCTTGCGCAGGTTTTGCGCAGCTATAGCCAGTTGGTGAAGCCGAAGATCATCGCCCTCTTGCTGATGACCACGGCTGGAGCCATGTGGATGGCGGGCAATACGGATCCTTTCAAGTTTGGCGTCACCCTCTTGGGGGGGGGGATGGCGGCGGCAGCAGCCAATGTCATCAACATGGTGTACGACGCCGATATTGATCGGATGATGGAGCGAACCCGCCATCGTCCTTTGCCTTCTGGCCGCATTCGGGCACGCCATGCCCTGAGGTTTGCCGGGATCCTGGCTGTGATGTCCTTTGGCTTGCTGGCCTGTTTTACCAATTTGCTGGCTGCCAGCTTGGCCATGGCGGGGATCCTGGTGTATGTAGGGGTCTATACCCACTGGCTGAAGCGTTCCAGCCCCCAGAACATCGTCATCGGCGGAGCAGCGGGGGCGATCCCCCCTTTAGTGGGCTGGGCAGCGGCTACGGGCGAGCTGAGCTGGGCTGCTTGGGTGATGTTTGCCCTCATCTTTTTGTGGACCCCGCCCCACTTCTGGGCCCTAGCGATTTTAAAGCGAGAAGACTATGCCCGCGCCGGGGTGCCGATGCTGCCGGTGGTGGCCGGAGAAAGGCCGACTGCCGCCCAGATTCTTCTCTACGCCCTGTTGCTGGTGCCGGTCAGTCTACTGCTGGTTTACCCTTTGCACGTGCTGGGATCCTTTTACTTGAGCGCGGCGACCCTGCTGGGATCCCTTCTAATTTGGAAGGCGGTGCAGTTGCTCCAGGAGCCGCACAGCCGGGAGCGGGCAGCCTCCCTCTTCACCTTTGCCAACCTCTACTTGCTGCTGTTGTGCGGTGCCATGGGGTTGGACAGGTGGTCGCTGACCCACACCCTTTGGGATCAAGCCCTTGCCTCTCTCCAGGGTGTCTATGCCAGCCTGGGGGCGCTGGCCAACCACCTTGGGGCAATGGGATCCCTGGGTTGACGACTTAACCAATTGACATCCTCCCCGGCCTGAAGGCGGGGGATTCTTACACGGTCGTCGCAAAGGCGTTGTCAAAGCGCCTCTAGACAGTTCCTGAAGGCAAAGCCCCAAGGTTCTGCTGACTTTCTTAAGCAGGTTGGCGGCAGCATTCGCCTCAGCGTTGACCAACCACCCCTTTGCCGTTTGGTACAGGCCCCGCTTGACACGCTTTCCAGAGGGTCTCCACCCGTCGGGTTTTTCACCATAATTAGGTAGCTCATCTCCATCTAGGAAGCTTGCCTGAGAGCTGTACGCTTCCTCTACCTCAATAAACTCCATGCCATAATGCCGACATAATTGCGCAATACGCTCCTTGAACCGACCTGTTGGAATGAAAACAAAGTTTTGGTTATTGACCTTCCCTAAACCGCATTCTTTGTTCCAACCAAAGACTATTCTCCCAATTGAGTGGTGCAAACAGAAGTCAATGATCTTGCCCGCAGCTTTGTGGATTGCATTCTCCGGTTTCCGTAATTCGACGAAGCTTTTGCAACCAAAACCCCCGCAGCTTGTGAGTCTTGAGCCTAGCCAGCTCCTTGTTGTACCCCTGGTTAAAGGACTTGACTTTGCGGCCACCAATGATGAAGCTATGTCCTAAGTTGCTAACGCACGTAAGCCAGTTGTTGACTCCGTGGTCAATTGCTAGAGCTTTTCTCGGATCCAGCGATTTGGGCTGGGCAGGCTTGGCATAGACCCACTCCAGCTACAGACTTACAGGTCTGTTGTGCGGCGGAGACATACATTGCGATGAAGTGCTTGTTTTGGGTTCTCACCATCTCAGCGCAAAGCGCACCATAGCTTGCCCATCGCTTCGTTTTGAAATAGACTTGTCTCGCATAGTACAAAGCACAGTTGTACACCTTATTAGACTGTTGACACAAGTACTCTGGTAGGGGGACTAGCTTCCTGTTCCTGACTCGAACCTGCTGACAGCCGTACTCCATCATTGTTGGCAAGCGGCATGACAACCGCAGTCTGACATGGGCAAGCGATAATGCGAGAGGAAAGTCAACGGTACAATCACTACAACCATGGTGTGGGGCTAGCGGTTGTTTATCTTATTTTTTGGCCAAAGAGTAAGGAAAGAGGTCTTGGTAGGAGAAGTCAGGGACAGGTTGTTTGAGCTATGAAACTATATCAACGACCCCCATCATGGGTAAGCGACCAAAGTCGCTAGCGGGCTTTTCCGGCGCGCACTCAAGTGCGGGGCTACCAAGCTATCCTTTTGTGTCTCGAGACCTGTTGGGGCTGGTAAAGAGGGGCCCTGATGGCGCAGAAGATTTTCCTGCGGGCTGTCTGAAGGTTCGGCTTCCTGCCACCGGCCCAAACAGAGCGGCAATCAAGCCTGTGGAAAACCGTCTTATCTTCGTCCCTTCCTTTGCGATACTGCTAGAGGTGATGTTGAGAGTGATAACGCGATGGCGATGCAGCATCTAGCCAGGGGCCAGCTTCGACGTCCTCAACGACAGCCAAGCTCGGCGGGATCCCGGTCGTCCCTTAGCCGGTTTGCCCCCTGCGGCCTCCTGTTCAGCCTGCTCTGGGCTGTGCCTGCCTTTGCCCAAGAAACGAAAGCGCCTGATCCTGCCGCCTTGGTTCTCCCAGATAGCCGAGCCATCCGCACCCCCAACCTGCCTCCCACCCTGTCGATCCCGCCCGAGGCCCGCCCTGCCACTCCTGCCCCGGTCTCGCAGGGGGCTGCTAGGGCCGAAGAACTGGTGGTGCCTCAATCCCCTTTGGAGGTGCGCATCGAGCGGACGGAGGGCTTGTCCTTACAAGAAGCCCTGGAGATTGCTGTTGCCCAAAACCCAGCGGTGCAGCAGGCAAGGCTGGCTGTAGAACGGGCTGAGGCTGGGGTTGCCCTGGCGCAGGCAGCTTTTGCCCCCACCCTCTCCACTCGAGCCAGTTACCAATACAGCGAACCTCCCTCGCCTGGTGGCAGGCCAAGCCGCGAAGTTCACACTCTCTCAGCTAGCGTGGTGCGGGTGGACTACACCGCTTTCGACAACGGGATCAGAGAACAAAACCTAAGACTGGCCCAAGAAGCTCTGCGCGTCGCCCAACTGCAACTGGAGCAAACCCTGCAGACAGTGAAACAAGCTGTGGCCAACGCCTACTACGATCTGCAGAGCGCCGATGCCCGAGTGGCCATCAGCCAGGCTGCCGTTGCAAGTTCTGAAGCCACCCTGCGGGATGCCCAAGCCCGAGAGCGGGCTGGGGTGGGTACCCGCTTCGAGATTCTCCAGGCGGAGACCGAATTGGCCAACAATCGACAAACCCTACTGGTGGCCCAAAACACCCAACAACTGAGCCGCCGCCGCCTGGCCGAGCTGCTGAACTTTCCCAGTCCCACTGATGTGCTGGCCAGGGATCCCATCGAGCCTGTGGGAGAGTGGGACCTGAGCCTAGAAGAGACTATTGTTGCCGCTTTTGCCCAAAGGCAAGAGCTGGAGCGCCAACGCCGAGAGTTGGAACAAGCCCAAGCTCGTGTGCGCCTGGCGCAAGCCAGCAACGGTCCCCAGATTGGTTTGTTCGCCACCCTCGATGCGGTTAACGATTTCAAGGCCAGCCGCGACAGCTTCGATATCGGCTACTCGGTCGGCGCCAATTTCAGTTTGACTTGGCTGGACGGGGGTAAGGCGGCCGCCCAGGCTCGCCAAGCCGAGATCGACGGGCAGGTGGCCGTGAACAATTTCATCGGCAGCCGTAACGAAATCCGGCGCAGTGTGGAAGAGGCTTTCCTCACGCTCAGCTCCAGCCGCGAACAGATCGACTCAGCCAAGGTAGCGATTGCCTCGGCAGAGGAGAGCCTGCGCCTGGCGCGGCTGCGCCTTCAGGCCGGGGTGGGCACGCAAACAGAGGTGATCAACGCCGAAACTGCCCTCACCACCGTCCGTGGCAACCTCTCCAATGCTGTAATCGCCTACAACCGCGCCCTGGTACAACTGCAGCGGGCCGTCGGCAGGCTTTGATCTCTGCTCGGTTCTTTCTCCCTCACCCCCAACCCCTCTCCCTCTGGGAGAGGGGAGCTAGGGCAGCTCGTTCGCGACAGCGTTGCGTAGTAATAAGGATGTGGAGAAACGTTTCGAAATAGCCATGGTGCCAAGTACCGCTGGCGCCAGCAGAAGAAACGCGACGAACTGAGAAAAATCGCCCCCTCTGGGCTTAGCCCCTGAGGTTTCCTCACGATCCGCAATGACGGCAAAAGAGAGGCCTAGAGTTTACGGGAATAGAACTCGACAACCAGCAGCTCGTTCACTGGTGCGCAGATCTGCTCTCGGGGAGGCAGTTCTTTGATACGCCCGCGCAGCTTCTCTTTGTCAAATTCCAGGTAATCGGGCAGGAACAGCCCCGGATACTCAGCGTAGGCGGCCACCAATTTGCGAGAAGACTCCTTGTTCCTTACCGTGATCACATCCCCAACTTTGCAGCCATAGCTGGGGATGGTGACTTTGCGGCCGTTGACTTCGATGTGGCCGTGGCTTACCAACTGCCGAGCCGCCGGAATGGTTGGAGCCATGCCGAGGCGAAAGACGATGCAATCCAGCCGCATCTCCAGCATTTGCAGCAAGGCTAGCCCGGTGGATCCCTTGGAGCGCCGCGCCTTGCGCATGTAGCGGAGCATCTGGCGCTCGCTCACCCCGTAGTTGAGGCGCACCTTCTGCTTCTCTTCTAGGCGGATGGCATACTCGGATTTTTTCTTGCGCTCGGCCCCGTGCATACCAGGTGGATTGGTATTTTTGGGGCGCTTGCGCGTCAAACCGGGCAGATCAAGTCCCCCGAAGCGACGAATGATCTTGAGGCGGGGACCTGTGTAGCGGGACATGCGGGCGTTTCTCCGAAATCGGCAAAGATACTCAGCAGAAGAGCACAGGCGAAAACATTGGCCGTGCGCCAAAAGAATTGGCGATCTCCTATATTAAGGTCTTAGCCCGGCCTTTAAGCAAGGGGTGAGAGCCGTTTTTTAGCTGACTTTGGGGAGCGGTGCCATTAGTCGTAGCGAACCCCCAGTTGGGTGCGGATGAAGGCGCGATCCTCGCTCAGCAGGCCGTTGAGGGTGCGCCGCTCCCCCAGGATGGGATCCGGGTCCAAGCCGATGGCCTCCAGATCCGCCAGCACCATCAGCTCCACCAGTTGGGCAAAGGTCACCTTGGGCTGCCACCCCAGTACCCGCTTGGCCTTGGAGGCGTCCCCCAAGAGCAGATCCACCTCCGTGGGGCGGTAGTAGCGGGGATCGATCTCGATCAGCACGCGATCTTTGTAGAGTCCCTGTTCTTCCAGTCCGGATCCCCGCCAGGTAATGGGCATGCCCACCAAAGCAAAAGCGCGTTCGGCAAACTCCCGCACGCTGTGGGTTTCGCCAGTAGCCAGCACGTAGTCGTCCGGCTGGGGTTGTTGCAGCATCATCCACATCCCCTCGACGTAGTCCTTGGCGTAGCCCCAGTCCCGCTTGGCATCCAGGTTGCCCAGGTAGAGCTTGTCCTGCTTGCCGGCCACGATGCGGCTGACGGCGCGGGTGATCTTGCGGGTAACAAAGGTTTCTCCTCGCCGTGGGCTCTCGTGGTTGAACAAAATGCCGTTGCAGGCAAAGAGGTTGTAGGCTTCGCGGTAGTTGACTGTTTGCCAGTAGGCGTACACCTTGGCGCAGGCGTAGGGGCTGCGGGGGTAGAAGGGGGTGGTCTCCTTTTGCGGGATCTCCTGCACCAGGCCGAACATCTCCGAGGATCCCGCCTGGTAAAACTTCACCCGGATCCCCGTGCGCTGCTGGTAGTCGCGGATGGCCTCCAGGAGGCGTAGGGTGCCCATAGCCACCGCATCGACGGTGTATTCTGGCGCCTCAAAGCTGACCCGCACGTGGGATTGGGCCCCCAGGTTATACACCTCCGTCGGCTGCACCTGTTCCAGGATCTTGCGCAGGGTGGTGCCATCGGTGAGATCCCCATAGTGGAGAAACAGCCGGGCGTTGGGATCGTGGGCATCCACATAGATGTGGTCGATGCGGTCGGTATTGAAGGTGCTGGCGCGGCGGACAATGCCGTGGACTTCATAGTTTTTTTGCAACAGCAGCTCGGCCAGGTAAGAGCCATCCTGGCCGGTGATGCCGGTAATTAAGGCACGTTGGGTCATAGAGCTGGAGGCGAAAACAAGCACTTGTAAGACTTCAGCCAGAGCGGGGACTTCAGCGCCTTGCCAAGCACAAACTCGCAAAGCTGAAACCCCAAAGCCAGAATATTATAGAGCAGCGGGAACCCCTTCTCTGGGGTTCTGCTTGCTTAGGAAGAGCCCAGGTGACGATCCTTAACCTGCTGCAGGGCAGGGGTCAGGGCCATAGGCCAGGGAGCCGGCTGGCGCAGTTGCCGCACTGCCTGGGGCAGGCGCAGGACCGAGGCACGGCTGGTGCGGGCAATCGCCTCCAGATCCGGCAGGGGCTCCAACAGCACACCCTTGCGCAGGATCGGGCGCAGCAGCGGCTGGTAGCCAGGGGGCGGGCTCTCGTCGGCCTGGCCGAGCAAGTCCCCTGTGGGACCGCGGAAGATCTGCTTGCGCCCCGGCAGGGTGGCTTTGGCAAAGGAGGCCTTGGCCACTGGGATCCCGTTAATCTCCACCAATTTGTACACTCCGTTCACGCCCTCGCCGGTCACCAGCCGCGTCCCCACTCCATAGCCGCTGATAGGGGCTTGGGAGCGGTGCAGCCGTTCGATCTCGTACTCGTCCAAATCGCCGCTGACAAAGACCGGCGCCCCCTGGGGCAGGATGGCCTTGACCTGGTGGGAGAGGGCCTCCAGGTCCCCGGAGTCGATGCGCACGCCGCCGATCTCGCCTTGGGATCCCAGTTGATCCGGATGGGTGGCTGCAAAGAGCTGGGCCGCTGTGCGCGCTCCCTGGATGGGATCGTAGGTATCGATGAGCAGAACCGCCTGGGGAAAGTAGCGCCGGAAGGCTTGAAAAGCGCGGGTCTCATCGCCGGAGAGGGCGGCAATGGCCATCACCAGAGAATGGGCCATCGTGCCTGCCGGCTTGCGCCCCAGCTTGAGAGCTGCCAAGACGTTGGAGGTGGCGTTGAACCCCGCCGCCAGCGCTGCCCGCGCTGCCCACAGGCCCGCCTGGGGGCTAAAGGCTCGCCGCGTGCCGAACTCCAACAAAATGGCCTCATCCCCGGCAGCATCCCGCATGCGGGCCGCCTTGGTGGCAATCAGGGTTTGGTAGTTGAAGGTGGTCAGCAAGTAGGTTTCCACCAGTTGCGCCTGCCACAGAGGAGCCTCTACCCGCAGCAGCGGCTCGTTGGCGAAAACGGCCGTTCCTTCCGGCACTGCCCACACATCCCCCTCGAAGCGGCAGCTAGCCAGCAGCTCCCAGAAGCGTTGCGGTGCCTCGGCAAAAATGCCCGTCTCCCGCAGCGCCTGCAAGGCTTGCGGCGGAAAGTGCAACTGCTGCAGGTATTCCACCGCTTGGGCCAGCCCCATGGCGATGAGGTAGCCATAGTCGCTAGGCAAGCGCCGCACAAACAGCTCAAAGGCCGCCGGCTGATTCTCCAGCCCCTCCCCCACATAGCAGGCAGCCATTGTGAACTGGTAGAGATCCGTCAACAGGCCGTAGTCCTGGGGCTGCAGGGAGGAGAAGTCTGAATTCACCATGGAAACCTCAAGGGACAAGCCGCTGAAAAGCTAGGGGAGCGGGCAAAGAAGTCCTTGCCAAAGTTGGAGCTACTATGGTAACAGGTTTGGCCTGCCAGGGATCCCGGCGAGGTGGCCCCAGCGATAAGAGCTTGACTGCACTCTAAAAAGCCATGAACACCACTGTCCAGGGAGTAACGACTCAAGCTCCGCCGACACTTCCCTTGCCTGTTCATTTTGATCCCGAGCGGGTGGGGGAGATTTGGCGGGTGCCCTACCAACAGCGGGCCCTAGAGGCGGAGCAGTGGGCCCAAGAGCACCGCATCCCATCGGCAGAATCCGACCAGGTGCGGGTAGGCTTGTTGCTCATCGATGTGCAAAATACCTTCTGCATTCCTGGCTTTGAGCTGTTTGTGGGTGGTTCTAGCGGCCTGGGGGCGGTGGAGGATAACCGGCGTCTGTGTCAATTTATCTACCGCCACCTCGCCCACATCACCCAGATCGTGGCTACCCTGGACACCCACACCGCCATGCAGATCTTCCACCCCATCTTCTGGGTGGACGCCCAGGGATCCCATCCCGAGCCAGCTACAGCCATTTCTGCCGCCGAGATCCGCTCCGGGCGCTGGCGGGTCAACCCCGCGGTGGCCGCCAACCTCACCCAAGGGGATCTGACGCGGCTGCAGGTCTACGCCCTCCACTATGCCGAGCAATTGGAGAAAGGGGGGAAATATCCTCTCATTGTCTGGCCCTACCATTCCATGCTAGGTGGGATTGGCCATGCCCTGGTGCCGGCGGTGGAGGAGGCGATCTTCTTCCACACCATTGCCCGCTGCAGCCAGCCCAGCTTGCAGCTCAAGGGGGCCAACCCCCTGACGGAAAACTACTCCGCCCTCAGCCCGGAAGTCTTGACCGGCCCGGAAGGGGATCCCATCGACGAGAAAAATGAATCCCTTATCGGCCACCTACTGGAATTCGATGCCCTGATCGTGGCTGGCCAAGCCAAAAGCCACTGCGTCGCCTGGACGGTAAGCGACCTGCTGCAGGAGATCCAGTCCAGGGATCCCGCCCTGGCCAAGAAGATTTACCTTCTGGAAGATTGCACCTCGCCGGTGGTGATCCCCGGCGTAGTCGATTTTAGCGAGCAGGCGGAGGCGGCCTTTGCCCGCTTTGCCGCCGCGGGGATGCACCGGGTGCGCTCCACCGATCCCCTCTGGACGTGGCCTGGCTTTCCGTGGCGGAAGACTTGATCTCCTCTACCCCAGTGCTAGGATGCGGCAGGACAGGCTGTGGGAGTTTGCCTGTGGACGATCGTCCTGGCGGTGCAGATTTGCTTTGGGAAACCAGTTCCCTGCGCTCTCCCACTGGCGCCCGCGACTTTTTGCCGCGGGAAGTCCAGCGGCGGGAAAGGCTAGAGGCGCAGCTAACCCAGGTTTTTCGCCGTTACGGCTACCAACGTATCATCACGCCCACCCTGGAACGGCTGGAGACGCTACTGGCTGGGGGATCCATCCGCGCCGAGGCAGTGCTGCAGTTGCGGGACGGGGAAGGGACAATGCTGGGGTTGCGCCCGGAATTCACCGCTTCCATCGTGCGGGCAGCAGCCACGCGTCTGGCCAGCGGGCCCCTGCCGCTGCGGCTTTACTACCACGGCAACGTGTTCCGCAATAGCCGGCGGGAGGAGGGCTCCTACAGCAGCCAGGAGTTTTTCCAGTCAGGGGTGGAGCTCATCGGCGCGGGCGGATGGCTAGCCGACGCTGAGATCTTGCTGCTTTTAGCCGATTGCGTGCGCGCTGTTGGCCTCAGCAACTGGACATTGCTGTTGGGAGATGTGAGCCTGACTGAGAGCCTGCTTAACTCTGTTACTCCCAAGGCCCAGGCGGCGGTGCGCCGTGCCATTGCCCAGCTTGACTACGTTTACCTAGAAGCGGCTCCGCTGCCAGAGGCGGCCCGCCAGATTGGCCTGCAGATTCTGGGATTGCGTGGCCAGCCGGAACAGGTTCTACCTCAGCTGGCCCAGCTTCCTGTGTCGCCGGAGCGGCTGCGAGATCTGCGGCAGTTGTGCCAGATCCTAGAGGCCCATCAGGTGCGGGTGGTGCTGGATCTTAGCTTGCTGCAGACTCTAGCCTACTACACCGGCATTGTCTTCCAAGCAGTGGTGGGGGGAGAAATCATCGCCTTAGGCGGGCGCTACGACCGGCTCTATGCCCTCTATAGCCCACAGCAACTGGAGCAGCCAGGGATCGGCTTTACCCTCCTGCCGGATACCCTGCTGCGGCTTTTGCCCCCCACTCCCCAGGACGAGGCAACGGGGTGCAAGCGGTTGGTGGTGCCGCTGGTGCCGGCAGGGATCCCGGCAGCCCTAGCCTTGGCTGCCCGCTGGCGGGAGTCAGAGGCGGTGGAGCTGGAATTGCTGGACCGCTCCCCCGAAGAGATCGAGGCCTACGCCCGCCAGTGCCGGATCCCCGAGATTGCCTGGGTGCAGGCCGATGGCAGCTACCACATCTCCCCCGTCAAATATCCAGAGCCGCCAGATCCAACTGGGCACTGTGGGCCTCGATGAACTCCCGACGCGGCCCGACGGCATCCCCCATCAGGATGGTGAAAATGCGATCGGCTTCGGCTGCGTCTTCGATGGTGATCTGCTTGAGGACGCGCGTTGCCGGGTTCATGGTGGTTTCCCAAAGCTGCTCCGGCATCATTTCCCCCAAGCCCTTGAAGCGCTGGATGGTGTACTTGGTGTTGGCCGGCAGGCTGCGCAGGACTTGCTCTTTCTCGGCCTCGTTGTAGCAGTAGCGCACGTTGTTGCGGCCCCACTCGATCTTGTAAAGCGGCGGACAGGCAATGTAGACGTAGCCCTGCTCCAAAAGCGCCTTCTGATAGCGGTAAAAGAAGGTGAGCAGCAGGGTGCGGATGTGGCTGCCGTCCACGTCGGCGTCGGTCATGAGGATGATGCGGTGGTAGCGCAGTTGGCTGGGATCGAACTCCTCGCCCTTGACCCCCAGGCCCAGCGCTGTGATCATGGCCTGAATCTCGGCGTTTTTGTAGATCTTGGCGGGATCCGCCTTCTCGATGTTGAGGATCTTGCCCCGCAAAGGCAGCACCGCCTGAAACTGGCGATCCCGTCCCTGCTTGGCGCTGCCCCCTGCCGAGTCGCCCTCCACCAAGTACACCTCCGACTCCGCCGGATCCCGGCAACTGCAGTCGGCCAGTTTCCCCGGCAGGGTGGAAGATTCCAGGGCAGACTTACGGCGCACCAGCTCCCGGGCCCGACGGGCCGCCTCGGCCGCGTTGAAGGACTGGATGGCCTTCTCGACGATCCCCCTGGCCACGTTGGGGTTGAACTCTAGGTATTCTGTAAGGGCTTCCGAGACAAGGGTCTGGACAATGCCCCGCACCTCGGTGTTGCCCAGCTTGGTTTTGGTCTGCCCCTCAAACTCAGGGTTGGGCACCTTGACTGCAAGGATGGCGGTCAGCCCCTCCCGCACATTTTCTCCCGCCAGGTTGCTGTCGGAGTCCTTGAGTTTGTTGAGCTTGCGGGCTTGGCTGTTGATGGTGAGGGTAAGGGCGGTCTTCAATCCCTCCAAGTGGGTGCCCCCCTCAGTGGTGCGGATGTTGTTGGCAAAGCCAATCAAGGTATCGGTGTAGACATCCGCGCACCACTGCAATGCCGCTTCTACCTCGACGCCATCCCGCTCCCCGCGCACATAGATAATATCGGGGTGGATGGGGGTTTTTTCGTGGTTGATGAAGGCCACATATTCCTTAATGCCGCCGGCAAATTGATAGACTTCGCGGTGAGGCGGATCCCGCCGCAGATCGCTGAAGATGATTTTCAAGCCGGCATTGAGGTAGGCCAGCTCGCGCAAGCGGGCCGCCAACAGGCTGTAGTCAAACTCCCGCTCCGGGAAGATGAGCTCATCCGGCTTAAAGCGCACCTCCGTGCCCCGCCGCTGGGCACCGGCAGGCTGCGGCTCGGACTGAAGGGATCCCACCACCGCCCCTCGCTCGAAGCGCTGGAAGTAAACCTTGCCCTCCCGCCAGACTCTGGCCTCCAACCACTCGGAGAGGGCATTCACCACCGATACCCCAACGCCGTGCAGCCCCCCGGAGACCTTGTAGCCGCCGCCGCCGAATTTGCCGCCAGCGTGCAACACAGTCATGACCGTCACCAGCGCCGACTGCCCGGTCTTGGGGTGGATGTCTACCGGGATGCCGCGGCCATTGTCCAGCACCGATACCGAGCCATCGGGGTGGAGAGTAACCTCAATTTCGTTGCAGTAGCCAGCCAGAGCTTCATCGACGGAGTTGTCCACCACCTCGTACACCAGGTGGTGCAATCCCTTCGGCCCAGTGGAGCCAATGTACATGCCAGGCCGCCTGCGCACAGCCTCCAAGCCTTCCAAAACTTGGATCTGCTCTGCACCGTAGTTCTCCGTCATTCGTAACTCCAATCCCGAAGAGAGATCCCGGCCCCCGCCGACCTAAACCCAGAGAAATTGACGCCAGAAGCCAGAGATAATCCAAATGCCAAAAACCTGCCCCCATAATAACACAAAAGGCTAAAACGGCCACACAGCCGCTTCTGAGGGCAAACTTTGGCAGGGGATGCAGGGATGGAGATCAGTTTCTTGCCCGATCCTGGCCGAGAAAGCTCTCCACCAATCCCGGTGGCGGCTGCACCTGCAGCTCACCTTTTTCCAAATCCACAACCGGCACCAGAGCCTTCACAAAGGGGATCAACACCTGCCGCTTGTCGGGGGTGGCGATCTCCAGCACATCTTGGCCAGCGGCCCAGATGGCCGAGACATGCCCCAGCAGCCGCCCTTGATGGTAAACGGCCAGGCCGATGAGATCGGAGTAGTGGTACTCCTCCGGCTCGAGGGGCAGGCGCTGGGAAGCCGGCACCAACACCTTAGCTCCCACCCAAGCCTCTGCCGCCGTCCGATCGGGAATTCCTTCCAGCCGCACCAGGTATAGGCCCTTGGCGGGAAAAAACTGCCCCTCGATCAAAGGATGCAACAGAGGCTCCGGATCGCTATCCCGCTGCAGCCAGCGCGGCCCTGGCTCGGTAAGGCGCTCCGGAAAATCCGACCAGCACTTAACCCGCAGCCAGCCCCGCAGTCCATGAGCAGCCACCACCTGCCCCACCAGCAGCCAAGCGGTATCCCTTGAAGCTACCATAGCTGTCGCTGCTAGTCGAGCTGAGGAAAGTTCACCTCGGTCGGGAAAGCCGTGGAGCTGCCCAACTTTTGGGAAGCCCCGGAAGCGCGGGATCCCTGTTCTCCCTTGGCCACATCCACCATAGAGAGCAACCCTTGCAGAGTAGCGGGGATGGAATTGGGATCCATAAAGATCACCTTCGAGCTGGGGCTACTGCCCACCTTGAGACCCATATCGATGTAGTTTTGCGCCATCAAGTATTGCAGCGCGTTGGCTGCCTCTGGGTTTTCCTGCAAAGTGGCGGCAATGGTTTTGATGGCCTCAGCCGTGCCCTCGGCTAGGAGCAGCCGCTCGCGCTTCTCAGCTTCTGCTCGCAACAACTGCGCCTTGGCAGCCCCCGCCGCTTGGTTGATGCTGGCCTGCTGCTCCCCCTCGGATTTGAGAATGGCCGCTCGCTTCTCCCGCTCGGCAGCCATCTGCTTTTCCATCGAGTCCTGCACGGTTTTGGAGGGCTGAATATCTCGAACTTCCACGCGGGTGATCTTGATCCCCCAGGGATCGGTGGCCTCGTCCAGTTCTGTCAAAAGGCGGGCGTTGATCTCGGCGCGGGAGGAGAAGGTCTGATCTAGATCCATGCGGCCAATTTCGGCCCGCAGGGCCGTCAGCACCAAGTTCACCAAAGCCCGCTGTACATCCTCTACTGCATAGCGAGCCTTGATTATATCCGTAATGCGCCAATAGACCACCGCATCCGCCATCAAAGAAACGTTGTCGCTGGTGATGCACTGCTGCGGCGGCACGTCCAACACCTTCTCGCGAATGGTTTCCTGGAACACAATCCTGTCGATGGGAGGAAAAATGACGTGCAGCCCGGGTGTTAGCTTGCGGTGAAACCGGCCCAGACGTTCTACCAGCGCCTCATAGCCCTGGCTGATGATCTTGACGGAGTTAAACAGGTAACCGAGGAAGATCAGGGCGATTGCCGCTAAGATGCCTGGCATAAGACGTCTCTCCTGAGTGGAAGCTTTGCCTCTTATCTTAGACGATTGTTCTCTGGGCTTGTCGGCCTTGACCTCGAGGCCCCTGAAGGCGGAGACTCTTTCTGGCTTTTTCCTAAAATTTTAAGGTTTGATGTCTTGACCCATACCTCATTGACCGGTGGGGGCAACCGGAAAGACTGAAAAGCACCTAAAGGGAGTCTGTCTATGAAACTAAACAGCAAGAACCTAGAAGTTGGCTTGAACAAAACCTACGACGTCATTGTCGCCGGTGGCGGCGCAGGGGGGCTGTCGGCGGCAATCTATCTGGCTCGCTATGGCTTGAGTTGTCTGGTGGTGGAAAAAGGCAAAGGCCGATCTTTTTGGATGCAGGATCTGCGCAATTATCTGGGCCTGCCGCCAAACACGCCAGGACGAGAGCTGTTGCGACAGGGAAGGGAGCACGCCCTCAGCTTGGGGGTGGACTATCTATGGGGCTATGTGGAAAATGTGAAGGATGAGGGAGACCTTTTTGCCGTCAAGGTCAAGGTGGGAAAAGTCAACAGCCTCTACCCCGTTTTTCGCAGCAAGTATTTGATCGCGGCAACAGGCATCATCGATCATCTGCCGCAATTGCCGGACATGCAAAATGTTTACGACTATGCCGGCTATTCATTGCATGTCTGTATGATTTGCGATGGCTACGAAATGCGGGATCAAAAGGCAGTTTTAATCGTCGGCTCAGAGGCTCAAATCAACACTGCCTTTGTCCTCAACTGGTTTACGCCTTATATCTCGGTGTTGACTCACGGCCTCTGCTCGGTCGGCCCTGAAATGCGCCAAAAACTGGCCGAGCACGGCTATCCCCTTTACGAATCTCCCATCCGCCGCTTTCTGGGCGAGAACCACCAGATGCGCGGTGTAGAGCTCGCGGATGGCACCTACATCGAGGCAACTACCGGCCTGGTGGCCATGGGAGCCAAGTACCACAACGACTATTTGAAAGGGATCCCCAACTTGCAGTGGCAGGGCGAAAACCTCGTGACCGACGAGTGGTGCCGCACCACCCATCCGCGGCTGTTCGCGGTAGGAGATTTGAAGCAAGGCCTCAATCAGGTGGCGATTGCGGTTGCTGACGGAGCGCTGGCGGCCACAGCCATTTGGCGGGACATCCGCCGAGCCTCCCCTGCTCGTCAATGGGAAGAGCGCCTGCGCTCTTAGTTTGGGCTCATTCCGCCCTCTTGAGGGAGCTGGGATGGCCCTTTGCCCTATGATTGTTGCGAAGCCCCGAGAAACTCCCATGCGTTCTCTGAAAGCGGCGATCTTTTTTTTGGTTTTCCTATTGGTGGGGCTGCAGTACTGCGCGGTGGAGGCCCAGTCTTTTTTTGATCTAAAGCTGACTCTAACCTCAGAATACGATCCTGTTCTCCCGATCGAGAGCGTTCGGGTTGTGCGCGGCAGCCCTCCCCAAGACCTGCTGGTTTACCTATCGGCTCCTTCTGCTGCCTGGGTTTACCAAGAGCGGGTAAATGGGCATTACTTGATCGATATTCCCTATGCGGTGATTACGCCCTCGACCGCTGTTGAGGTTCCTAGGGAGCTGCCCTACCGGCTGAGCTGGGGCAACCGAGACGAACAGACTGGGCGCCTGCTGATCACCCCTGCACCTGCCCAGGTAGAGGTCTTTTTGCAGCATGGCTGGACAGCGGATCCCACTTTGCTCGATCCGCTGGAAAATAGCCGGCCTTTGCAACTGCCTTTAGAAGAGGCGCTCGGGCCTTTGTTGGAAGTGCCACCTCGCTCTGCCTTTCTCACCATTGACGATGGACCTTGGCCGCAGTCCACCCCTCGCCTTTTAGAGGTTTTGGATCAGCTACAGATTCCGGCCACCTTCTTTCTCATCGGCAATCACGTTTCTCGCTTTCCAGAGTTGGCCAAAGCCATTCAAACCCACGACCACACTATAGCCAACCACACGTTTACTCACGACTATCGACGCCTCTATAGCAGCGACGAGATATTCTATGCCGAGGTGGATCAGACAACCCAACTGCTCAAGACGTTGGGCTTGGATCCCCAACTGGTGGTTCGCCCACCGGGCGGTTTTCGCTTAGACTCTGCTTTGCGTCGCGCTTTGGAACAGGCAGGGTATCAGGTTCTCTACTGGAACCTTAGTCCTGAGGATGCCTATGCCAGCCAAACAGTAGACCAGCTTTTGCAGCGGGTTCGATCCCAGTTGTCGGTGATGAAAGCCTCTGAACAACCCCTGGTTTTGCTGCTGCACGACCGCTGGCCCCATACTGCAGAAGCTTTGCCGGAGATCGTTGCTGCCGTTGAAGAGGCGGGCTATCGCTTTTTGCCCTGGCCCACTTCTAGAGATTCTGCTTGAGGGAACTGCCAACTGTCTCTTAAGCAAAACCGGGCAATCTCTTAAAATCTTAGGGTCGAGGAGTGGGGAAGTATGCGAAAGCCCTTGGATTTCTGGGGTCGGATAAGTTGGGGAGCAGCCTTGGCTCTGGCGCTACCCCTTGCTGTTAACTCTGCCCACCCCCAGCCGCTGCTTCCGCTGTTGCCGGCTGTTTCTGAGGGAGGCACCGCGCGCGAGGGAGTAGTTGCCCTCTTTCGTCAATCCATCTGGTGGGAGTTCATCCGCGGCAATCGCGGCCAAAACCTGCGCCTGTTTGCGGCCAGCCTCACCGCTTCCGATCGGCAGGATGTGGTGGCCGTGTTTGAAATCCAGCGGCAGCCGACAGTGGAGCCGGTGGTGCGCGTTCTCAGCTTCGCCCATCAGGGAGGATACGATTTTCGCCTGCTCCATGCGGCTGAGCCGATCCCCGGACGGCTGGTGGAGGCGCACCTGCGCACCGACATTACCTCCAGCGCCCAGCCCAAGCTGGTACTGCTCACCGAGCGAGGGGGAATCAGCCTGCTGCGGTCTGTCTTGATCTTGGAACACCAGCCGGAGGGGTTTGTGCCGCTGCTGAGCGTAACCGATTTAAGCAATGCCAGCTTGCGGGTCAGCTCCCAAGGGCTCCTGGTCATCTCCAGCGTGCCGGGATCCAACCGCGACTCGCGCGCCACCCTCTACCAGTGGGAGGGAGATGGCTTTGTCCGCCGCGATCTGTAACATCCCAAGTCTTCCGATTGGCGACGAGACAATAGACCGCTGGGATTCGTTCCAAATTGCCACAAAGCAGTCCCTTGCAACTCCCCTCTCCCACTGGGAGAGGGGTCGGGGGTGAGGGGAGACTCCCACTGGGAGAGGGGTCGGGGCTGCGGGAAATGTCTCTAGTCTATTGAGGAGGGCCAGAGAGCTGTTGAGCCTGCCAGCAGGCGCCTAGGCTGGGCGCTTGGCCCACCTGCCAGAGAAACAGGCTTTCGGCTCCCAGGGGATGCAGGCTCCAGGGATCCAGGCCAGGCCCAAACCAGCCGTAGGGATCGACGGGGGCGGGTTGGCCGGAGTTGGTTGGGTTGAGACGGCGCACCTCGAAATGGAGATGGGGCCCGCTGGCACAGCCGCTGTCGCCCGACAGGCCGATCACCTCCCCGGCGGCTACCCTCTGTCCCTCCTGCACCTGGATTTGGCTGAGGTGGGCGTAGAGGGTTTCCAAGCCAGCTGGCTCGTGCAGAATGCGCACCCGCAACCCCCTGACCGGGCGACCCAAGGCAGGGCAGAAAAACGCTGGCTCCGGACGCGCTACGGTAACCCGTCCTGGGGCGGCGGCCAGGATGGGGGTGCCCACCGGCATGGCCCAGTCATAGCCGGCATGGCCATCGCTTTTGCCGCAGGGGTGCAGCGGGCCAGGGATCCAGACTTGGCCTTGCCCACTGACAAACCGTCCGTTGCCATCCTCCTCCCCCAAGGGCAAGTCGTGGTCGAAGAGGTTGGTGACGGGAAATTCCCCGACAAAGGGCTTGTGCAAAAACGGCCACTGGGGCGGCGGCGGATCCCCATTAGAAGAGCGATGGCTCTCCAGCGCCAACCGATAGTGCTCCAGATCCTGACGCTGGGCGGGATCTGGGGACCGCTGCAGCAGAAGATCCACCAGGCGCAAGGCCTGAGCCCAGTCCCGGCGCTCCACAGCCCGCCTCAACTGAGCGTACACTCCCCTCAGGGATCCCTCTGACCAAGAGGAGCTCTGCGGAAAACCAGGCAGGATGTTTACGAATTGATACAATAGGCAGCAAAATATCAGCAGGCCTACCCTGGTCAGGCCAGGCAGTTTGCTTTGGCCATCCGCTTTTCTCCTCAGCCGCTGCTCAAGCGGTGGGGTAGCGAGGCGGCTCTGATCAACCACCCTACGGGAGCTTCTCATGCGTTGGCTGTTCTCCTCGTTATCCTCTGGTGTCCTTGTTAGCCTGCCTTTCCGGTTTTCTGATAGGCGAGGTGTTCTCCTTGGGTTTGGGTCAATCTGGCAGCGGTTGGAGGCTTTGGCGCTGGGCTTGCACATTCTCTCCTTGCTCTTCGGGCTGGTGGGCCTACTGTGGGTAGTACCGCATCCCGAGTGGGTGGCCAGTTTACCCCCCATTGGTCTGCAGGCCTTCTCTTGGAGCATGGGCAATGGCGGCGTGGCCTACATGGTGTCTGGAGCGCTGGCGGCGGCTTTGATGGGATCCCGGCTGTTGGGGGTGCGGCGCCTGTTGATGTTTTTGATCCCGGCGGTGGGCATTTCCTTGGCCAGCGAGCTGCTGGGCACCAGCACCGGGATCCCTTTTGGCGACTACGGCTACCTGAGCGGGCTGGGCTACAAGATCGCCGGACTGGTTCCCTTCACGATCCCTTTGTCTTGGTTTTACGTGGGGCTGTCGTCCTACCTGTTGGCGCGGGTGGCGTTGCAAGCGGGGCGCCATTGGCTGATCCACTGCGAGGCCATCCTGTTGGGGGCGCTGCTGCTCACCGCCTGGGACTTCGTGCTGGATCCGGCCATGACCCGCGGCCTGATCCCCTTTTGGACGTGGTTCCAGCCGGGGCCCTTTTTCGGCATGCCGCTGCAAAACTTCGGCGGTTGGATGCTCACCGGAGCTGCCTTTATGACCGCGGCCAACCTCCTTTGGGGGAAAGATCAGCCGGTCTTGAACCGCCGCCAGTTGCTGGGGCCGCTGCTGCTCTATGTAGCCAATTTTGCCTTTGCCCTGCTGATGAGCGTAGGATCCGGCATTGTCGCGCCAGCAGGGCTGGGGCTCTTGCTGGGATTGGGGCCAGCTGTGGGGTTGTGGTGGAGCGCTCCGCCGGATCCTGAGGCTCCCTCGCAGCCTGAGTTGGCCGCGCAAGAAGCTGGGGATCGCCAGTGGGCGGGGGCGAAGTAGGTCGCCTAGGGTCTCGGCGCCGTTTTTTTCGGGCTGCCCTGCCACAGGCCAACCAACAAGCAGGCCACCCCCACGTTGATGGCCACGTCCGCCACGTTAAAGACGGGGAAGCCAATCCAGACGAAGTTGAAAAAATCCACCACATAGCCGTTGAGAAAGCGGTCGATGCCGTTCCCCATCGCTCCTGCCCAGACCAAGCCGTAGCCCACCTGTTCCCAACGGCCCAGGCTGCTGCCGCGAATCGCCAGCAGCGCCAGCGCCACCGCTACCCCCAGCGAGACCCACTTGAGGAACTCTGCCGAATCGGCAAATAGGCTCCAAGCGGCGCCGGTATTTTCCACATAGGTAAGGTGAAACACCCCTGGCCACAGCTCGATTTCCGGCCCCGGCAGCAGCCGCTCCACCGCCCAGCGCTTGCTCGCCTGATCCAGGAGCAACCCCAGGATCCCGGCCAGCCAAAAGCCCGTGTTTTTCATGCTTTTTCACCTCACTACGTCCACCGGCAAGAGCGCTCAGAGGAGCACTTTTCCCATCCTGACATCCTCTCTTCTTTTGTGAGCGGCAAACCGCAGGAGCAAGGTTGGGGAGGGTGGAATAGAAAGCCAGGGAGCCTCAGGCCAGCAATTGTCTGCCTGGAGGGCAAAACAAAGAAAAGCGTCCGGCTAGCTGAGCCGGACGGGGATCCTACAGTCTAGAGGAGAGGAAAAGAGCAGCTACCGCCCCCGCTGCTCCAGGGATCGGCGCAACTCGCTGGCCATCTGTATAAACTCTTGCGGATTGCCCGCCTTGCCGTAGGAGGAGCGATCTTGAACCTTTTTGCCGCTACCTTGGCGGGTGCGGGTGTTGATCAGAGAGCTGGCCATTTCCAGAAACTTGGCAGGGTTCCCTTCGCTGCTGCCCCGCATCACAAAGGTTCGTCCGGCACGAGTCACTGCCATAGCTACCTTGATTCTCAGAAACGAAATGCTTGTTCACATCTTCCCACAAGGATCCCAAACCCGCCAGGCCCAGCGCCCTATTGGAGATAGCCGTGGCTTCTCAGGCTTTGCATCACCAAGTCGATACATTCAGAGATGCTTTGCTCGGCGGTTTTGCAGACCACCTCTGGATATTCTGGCGGCTCGTAGGGGTCGTCGATGCCGGTGAAGTGCCGGATGAGGCCTGCCCGCGCTTTGCGGTAGAGGCCTTTCACATCGCGCTGTTCACAAACTTCCAGGGGGGCGTCCACAAAGACTTCGATGAAGTTGCCGATCTGCTGCCGCACCTCCTGCCGGGTGGCGCGATAGGGGGAGATGGCCGACACCAGCACGATCACCCCGTGGCGGGTCAGCATCTCTGCCACAAAGCCGATGCGACGAACGTTCTCATCCCGATCCGCCCTGCTGAAGCCCAGTTCCTTGCTGAGGTGTTGCCGCACCAGGTCTCCATCGAGCACTTCCACCGGCAACCCCAAAGCCTGTAACTGCTGGGCGACACCGCAGCTCAGGGTGGTTTTGCCCGCGCCGCTGAGCCCCGTAAACCAGACCGTTACCCCCCGCCGCCCCATGGGTGTAGATCCCTTCTCCTTGGGCTTTGCCAGAATATCATCCCCCGCCCAGAGTGATACACTCGAGACATTGTCCATTCTCCCTCTGCCATGCCGCCGCTAAGCGCTTCTCTTGTCGACTTGGGCTCCGGGACAACCGCCGAGCTGTTCGACCGGCATGTGATGTCCACCTACGCTCGCTATCCTTTGACCCTGGTGCGGGGGGAAGGCTGCCGGGTTTGGGACGAAGAAGGGCGCGAGTACCTGGATTTTGTGGCTGGCATTGCCACCTGCACGCTGGGCCATGCCCACCCCGCTTGGATCCAGGCGCTGACTCAGCAAGCGCAACAGTTGCACCATGTTTCCAACCTCTACTACAACCGGCCCCAGGCGCAACTGGCCCAATGGCTGACCCAGCACTCCTGTGCCGATAAGGTTTTTTTCTGCAACTCAGGGGCAGAGGCCAACGAAGGCGCCATCAAGCTGGCCCGCAAATATGCCCATACGGTGCGCGGGATCCAAGATCCGGTGATCCTCACCGCCCAGGCTAGCTTTCATGGACGCACCCTGGCTGCCCTCACCGCTACCGGCCAGCCGAAATACCAAAAAGACTTTGCCCCGCTGGTGCCCGGCTTCGACTACGTTCCCTACAACGATATCGAGGGTACGGCGGCAGTGCTGGAGCGTTGGGGCGAGCGGGTGTGTGCCGTGCTGCTGGAGCCGCTGCAGGGAGAAGGAGGGGTTGTGCCCGGGGATCCCGCCTACTTTCAGTGGCTGCGCCGGGTCTGTAGCGAGCGGGGCATCTTGCTGATGTTGGACGAGGTACAGGTGGGGCTGGGCCGCACCGGCAGGCTCTGGGGCTACTGCAACCTGGGGATAGAGCCGGATGTGTTTACCCTGGCCAAGGGCCTGGCGGGCGGGATCCCAATTGGCGCCCTCCTGGCCAAAGACTTTTGCGCCGTGTTCCAGCCGGGGGATCACGCCAGCACCTTCGGCGGCAACCCCCTGGCCTGTGCGGTTGGCCTGGCGGTCTGCCACACCCTGATGGTCGAGAGCCTGGTTTGGAATGCCCAGCAGACAGGAGCCCATCTGCGCCAGGGTCTATCTCGCTTGGCCAAGCAGTTCCCGCAGCTTGTGCAGGAGGTGCGCGGCTGGGGCCTGATCCAGGGCCTGGTGATGCGGATCCCGGCGGCTGAGGTGGTCAGGGCGGCCCTGGAGCGAGGGCTGTTGCTGGTGCCGGCGGGATCCCAGGTGGTGCGCTTGGTGCCCCCCTTGATCGTCACGCCTGCGGAAATTGACGAGGCGCTGGCGCGGCTGGAATCGGCTCTGCAGAGCTTGGCCCTTGGCAATAGCGGGACGGAGTCCTAGCCCTGGCAGACCTGCTGCAAAAAGGCTTGCAGCCGCTGGCGGGCCTCCTGGGGCAGGGGATCCCCGGCCTGCTCCAGCAGCGGCAGCACCTCCTCGGCGTAGGCCGGGACAAAGCCGGCAGCCGGCCAGAGCAAATCCGAGGTGGATCGCAGGTTCCAAACTTGGGATCCCTGCTTGAGCAACAGGGGTCGCACCCAAAGCAGAGCTGGGGATCCCGCCTCAAGATTGTGAAGAGAAACCTGAATCAGCTCCACGTAGAGGGTGGCCTGCGACCCCGGCAAGGCTAGGATGGGGCGGGGTGAGGTGAGGACACTCCCTACTTCCGTCCTCCCAGCAGGCAGAGGACGTCCCCTAATGGGGAGATCCTCACCAGAGCCACATTGAGCGGGCAGACAGGGCCACAGGGTCATGGAACGGCTGGCTTCCGCTTAGGAAAGTTGAGACCAACTACACCTGATCTTAAGGGATGCCTTCTCAGGTTCTGCGAGGGGATCCCAGATTGCCCATGGTGCTAGTCTTGCAGGCAAGGCTCCTCCAAATTCCTGGAAACCGGATCCCGCCATGATGCACACCTTTATCCCGCCCCACCGTTTCTTTCCCTACCTGACCTGGACGGAGATCCAGGCCATGCCCGACAAAGAGAACGTAGTCATCATCCAGCCGGTGGCCTCAATCGAGCAGCACGGTCCCCATTTGCCCCTGGTGGTAGATGCCTGCATCGGCACGGCAATCATCGGGCGGGCCATGGAAAAACTAGAGCCGGAGATCCCGGCCTATGTCCTGCCCACCCAGTGCTACGGCAAGGCCAACGAGCACTGGCATTTCCCCGGCACCATCACCCTCTCGGCGCAAACCCTGATGGCGGTGTTGACCGAAGTGGCCGAAAGCATTTACCGGGCTGGGTTTCGCAAGCTGGTGTTCCTCAACTCCCACGGCGGCCAGCCCGAGGTGCTGCAGATTGTGGCCCGCGACCTGCACCAGAAGTACGAAGATTTCCTGCTCTTCCCGGTGTCCGTCTGGCGCGTTCCCCACCAAGGCCAGGAGCTGATGACCGCAAAAGAGCAGGAATTGGGCATTCACGCCGGAGACGGCGAGACCAGCATGTTGATGTACCTGTTGCCCGAGACGGTGCGCACCGACCGCTTGGTCTGCGAGTACCCCTCGGATCTGCCGCAAGATAGCTTGCTCAGCCTGGAAGGGCGGATCTCGTTTGCCTGGACAACCCGCGACCTCAGCCGGAGCGGCGTCCTGGGGGATGCCACCGCCGCCACGCCCGAAAAAGGCAAGCTCCTGGTCGAGTCGATGGCCGACGGCTGGGTGCGGCTGATCCGAGATCTGCACAAGTTCCAACAGCCCCAGGCCTGGCGCAAAGCCCCGCTGTCGGTCTAGGGATCCCGGCAGGTTTCCTGACCTTTTGAGGCTTCTGGCCGGCCCTAGCCTGCTTCTCTGGAGCGGGAGGAGCGACTTCTCGAGGGCTGATGATAGGCTTGAGGGAAACCCCCTGAGGGAAGAGCGATGGTTCTTGCCTCAAAGCCAGCCACCCCCCCTGTCCTTGAGCGGCACGACGCCACTTGGCAGGACTATGTGGCCATTCGCAGCCATCCTGACCTGGAGTGGCAAAAACTCTCCTTTCATCGGGGTTGGTTGTGGGTCAACATGGGCAAAGAAGGGCCGGAACACGCCTCCGTCAGCGATTTCATCACCATCATTTTCGGGTTTTGGGCCTTTTTGCACCCGGATGTGCCGCTGCAGTCCTATGGTCGCTGTCTGATTGAGTACCCAGAAACCCACGCCTGCGCCCCTGACCTAGTGCTCTACAAAGGGGAGAACATCCCCAAATACCAAGCCGGCGAGCCGCGGCGGATTGATTTGCGTTTCCAAAGACCTCCCGACCTGGTGGGCGAAATTGCCGACACCACCCTGGCTCTTGACCTGGACGAGCAGAAGCAGCTTTATGCCAGTCTGGGCATTCGCGAGTACTGGGTCATCGATGTCAAGGGGCGGCGTGTTTTTACCTTTGCCCTGGCCAAGGACAGGCGCTATCGGGCCATTGCCCAGTCAGAGGTGCTGGCAGGCTTGCCGATAGCCCTGCTTGAACAGGCTCTGGAACGCCTGGCCAGCCAGACCAACACTGCTGCCGCCAACTGGCTCCTCCAACAGCTCCAACGCCAGGCTTAAAGCCGTCAGGGCGTTTGGGCCAGCTTGATGATGAGATGGCGGTTTTTGTCCACCGCGATCCAGCCCTGCTGGCGGAAACGGTTCAAAAGACGGGTGATGGTGACGCGGGTAGTGCCGATGGCATTGGCCAAGTCTTGGTGGGTGAGGCGCACCTGCAGGCGCACCCCCGTCGCCATTAGGGATCCCAACTCCACCGCCAATAGGGAGAGCAACTGGCGCAGCCGATCCTCCACCCGCCGCCGCCCGGCCAAGGCCAGCAGCGCTTCGGTTTGGCGCAACCGCCGCACCAACTGCTTGAGCAGCCCCTGGCTCAGGGTTGCTGAGGCTTCCACCTCGGCTGCCGGCAGCCGCAACACGTCAACCGCCGTCAACGCCTTGGCTTGGTAGGGATCCAACATTGTCAGCGGGGATCCCAGGGGCATGGAGGGGCCAGCAAATCCCAACAGCGCCTCGCCGCCATTGGGATAGAGGGTAGTCAATTGCACCACACCCCGACAGACGATCACCCACTCCTCGGGAAACAAAGGGATGACCTGGCCGGGACTGTAGGGAGATAAACTGCGGCCTCGGTAGAGGTCTTCTAGCAATTGCCGCTCCCGTGTAGGCAGGCCGGCAGCAAAATGGCCGGGCATCGTTTCAGGCATAGGCTAGCTCCGCTAGGGCAAACTGGGCACACTGGTCGTTGGGCTTTCCCCTACCAATAACAGCATGGGGTTGGCTTCGCGGCTGAGTTGGGGTAGAGGACAAGTGTTCCCGACAACACCTTACCGCTTGCCTCTTCGACGGAAGTAAAGGAGAGGTTATGCCCAGGTTAAGTCTCGCCACGCAGAGGGGCAGAACCGAGAGCAACCGCGATCCGGTAGGATAGAAGTGCCAAGCTCAACCCTTCAGGAGACCTGCTGTGACGCTGATGGTTCGCGTGATCACCCCCGACCGCACGGTTTGGGATGCCCCCGCCGAGGAAGTGATCCTCCCGGCTACCTCAGGTCAGTTGGGCATCCTCACCAACCACGCCCCTCTCTTGACGGCCATCGGCAACGGCGTGATGCGGGTCAAGGCCGGTGGCAAGTGGTCGGCCATTGCCGTGATGGGCGGGTTTGCGGAAGTGGAAAATAACGAGGTAACCGTTCTGGTCAACCGCGCCGAGCGGGGAGAAAAAGTGGATAAGGCCGCAGCTCAGGCCCTCTTGGACAAAGCGAGCCAAGTTTTGAACACCAGCAGCGACAAGCAAGAGCGCCTGCAGGCCAAGTTGGATCAACAGCGGGCCAGGGCCTTGATCCAAGCCGCCGAGATGGGCCACAAAAGCTGAGGGATCCCCGCTTTTCTTGGCAGGGGATCCGGCTGCGGGGCTGGCTTTGTTAAGCTGAAGCTCTTGGGGAGCTGGTGGTGCTATGTTCAGTCCTGCAGTTGCCGATGGCGCATTGGGCAGCTTGAGAATTAGCCAGGTGGCGGCGGCGGCGGGGTTGCCGGTGCGCACGGTGCGCTACTACGAGTCGCTGGGCCTGCTGAAGCCAACGGTGCAGCGGTCGGAGTCCAGCTATCGCCTCTTCCATCCGGCAGTGCTGGGGCGGCTGGCTTTCATTCGCCGCTGCCAAAGCCTGGGCCTGAGCTTGGAGGAAATTCGCCAGATCCTGCAGTTGTACGACCGGGGGGAGCAGCCCTGCCCAGAAATCCGCCAACACCTGCAGGAGAAGCTGTGGCAAATCGAAGAGCGCATGGCCGAATTGCAAACTCTAAAAGGCCAAATTGAAAGCCTCCTTTCCGATTGGCGGATCCCAGCGGAACCGACGGCCCAGGAGGACGTGATCTGCCCGATTTTGCAAAAGCCAGAGGCCGGCGGTGACAAGGTTGGCAGACGCTACTCGACGGTTACCGACTTGGCCAGGTTGCGGGGCTGATCCACATCGGCCCCGCGGCGCAGCGCCATGGCGTAGGCAAACAGCTGCAGGGGGATGACGTTCAAAACCGCCGACAGCAGAGGTGTGGTGCTGGGCACCTCGATGACGTGGTCGGCTTTTTCCCGGACCTGGGTATCTTCCGGATTGATCAGGGCAATGACTCGCCCGCCCCGCGCCCGCACCTGCTCGATGTTGGAGAGCATTTTTTCGTAGACGGGATCGCGGGTGGCAATACACACCACCGGCATGCGCTCGTCGATGAGGGCAATGGGGCCATGCTTCATCTCCCCTGCTGGGTAGCCCTCGGCGTGGATGTAGCTGACCTCTTTCATTTTTAAGGCCCCCTCCAGGGCTATGGGGGCGTTGACCCAGCGGCCCAGGTAGAGCATGTCGGTGACGTGGTGGTACTGCTCCGCCAACTGCTCGTAGAGGGCGGCGTCTTTCAACAACAGGCTGATCTTGCCCGGCAGCTCGATTAAAGCTTGCAGGTGGGATCGGATCTGGGCCGGGCTGAGGATCCCTTTGGCCTGGGCCAGTTGCAGGGCCAGCAGGTATCCTGCCACCAGCATGCCGGTAAACACCTTGGTGGAGGCGACGGCGATCTCCGGCCCGGCGTGGATGTAGATCACCCCGGAATCCGCCAGACGAGTGGCCTGGGATCCGATGGCGTTGACGATGGCCAGGGTGGGGATCCCCTGAGTGCGGGCCTCGCTCATGGCCGCCAGCGTATCCACCGTCTCACCGGACTGGGTGAGGGCCACCAGCAGGCTGTGGGGGCGCAGCACCGGCTGGCGGTAGCGAAACTCGGAAGCATAGTCCACCTGCACCGGGATGCGGGCCAGGCTCTCGATGAAATACTTGAGCACCAGGCAGGCGTGCCAGGCGGTGCCGCAGGCCACGGCGTGGATCTGCTCTATCTGGGCCAGTTGCGCTTCTGTTAGCGCCAGCCCCTCCAGCGTCACCCGCCCCCCTTCCAGATCCACCCGCCCCCGCAGCGTATCGGTGGTGGTGCGCGGCTGCTCGTAGATCTCCTTTTGCATGAAGTGCTTGTAGCCCCCCTTGGCCGCCGAGACGGGATCCCAGGCTACGGTGATGGGAGTCTTGCGCAGCTCTTCGCCGGTAATGCGCAGGTAGCGCACGCTGGAGTCGGTGAGGATGGCCATCTCCCCATCTTCCAGAAACACCACCCTGCGGGTGTGGCGGACGATGGCGGGCAGATCCGAGGCCACAAAATTTTCCCCTTCCCCTTCGCCAATCACCACAGCCCCGGCATTGCCCAGGCGGGCGGCAATCAGACGATCCGGCGCCTCCCGATCCAAGGCCACCACGGCATTGCCTCCCCGCAGTTGTCCCATGACTTTGGCAAAAGCTGCCTCAAAGCAGCCCAGCTCCTCCGTGTACAGGCCCAGCAGGTGGGCGATCACCTCGGTATCGGTTTGGGAGCGAAAAGGGATCCCGCGCTGCAGCAGGTGCTCCTTCAGCTCCAGGTAGTTCTCCACAATGCCGTTTTGGATGACCACGATGCGCCCGCGCGCGTCGCAGTGGGGGTGGGCATTTTCTTCGCTGATACCGCCGTGGGTGGCCCAGCGGGTGTGGCCAATCCCCACCTTGGCCGTGGGCATGTTGGCCGTGAGCTTCACCAGCAGGTTGTGCAGCTTGCCGGTGGCCCGCACAATCCTCAAGCCCTCTTCTGGATCCACGGTGGCAATGCCGGCGGAATCGTAGCCGCGATACTCCAGGGTGCGCAGGCCCTCCAAGAGGATGGGAGCTGCCCACTGAAAGCCCACATAGCCGACAATGCCGCACATTCCTCACACCTCAACCCGAATATCCGCAAAGCCTACCCCAGCTTCCGGATCCCTTCAATGGTTTTTGCCGCCGCTGCGGGAGTAGACCTCGGCAGGGATCCTGGCTTCCTACTCAGGAACGGGCTGCTGCTGCCGGAGCTCAGGGGCCAGAGCAAAAGAAACCGGCGCGAAGTGACATCCTCTCCCGCTAAGCCCTGACGGGCTGTAGACGGGAGCTTCCGAGAATCACTTCCCGGAGTTGCTGCTTCAACGGACTGGTAAACCAGGATCCTCCACAGCCAGAGAGCGGCAGTCCCACCGCCCCCCTACATCCCCCCGTATACGGGGGGACCTGAGTCCACGCTTCAAAATCTCGATAGCAGCGTTCAAGTCTCTGTCCCACGACCCGCAACGAGGGCAATCATGCACCCGTTCCGACAAGGTCTTGGGGACATGCTCCTCACAAA
>NZ_AUMZ01000001.1:102981-137629 GCF_002760375.1 Synechococcus sp. 60AY4M2 | reverse complement strand
ATGTGCATCTGTTGGTGAGTTTTCCGCCGGATGTTCAGGTCTCAAGGCTGGTGAACAACCTGAAAACAGTCTCCAGCCGGTTGATTCGCAAAGAGTTCGCCACAGAGGTGGCACGGTTCTACAGCAAGCCTGTATTTTGGGCAGGGGCCTATTTTGTTGCCTCTTGTGGTGGGGTCACCGTTGAGGAGTTGAAGAAGTATGTCGAGCAGCAGGCATCGCCCAGATTGTGAGACTCAGGGGCATTGAACCCCTTCGTCTCACCGCCTATCCCCCATCCCGCCAAGCTGCGCTGTGGCGGGAGTACCCCAGAGGTTCTGATGGAAGCGATAATCCTGAGCCCCAGCAGGCCGGATCCCTTCCTCTGAAGGGGCGCTGGAGACCAAGTTGCTCAGCCCCAACACCAGTTCCCGGAGAGCGCGACGAAACTGGGGATCCCCGGTCAGCTCGTCGATATCGGCAGTGATCTTTTGCGCGTTTTGAAAGGTGATGCGGGCCGAGTCCAGAGTTTGGCGCAAGGTCGCCAGGGTGCCCGGATCGTTGAGGCTGGCGGCAAGCTGCCGCAGATCGTCGGTAGCTTGGGACACGTTCTCCGCCGCCGCTCGCACCTCGGCCAGGATCTGGCGCACATCCGCCTGCAGTTGCGGATCGGTAAGCAGCGGGCGAACCGCGCTCGACATGGCTTGCAGATCAGCGCTCACCTGCTGGATGTTTTCCAGGGCAGCCTGGAGGGAGGTGCGGTTCTGTTCCACCAGAACGGTGAACCGATCGGCAGCCGCTTGAAAACTGCGGGCCGTTTCCCTCACAGCTCCAGCCGCGTCTTGGATAGCCACAGCAGCCGAGGTAAATTGCGACAAGTCCAGATCTTCGGTGCGCAGGGCTGCCACCTGCTTCTCCACAGTTTCCGAGAGGTCGGCCACGCTGTTGGCAACACGGGTGATCCCTTCTAAGGTGGCGTTGAGGGTATCGAAGAACTCATCGTTGTTGATGCGCGTCACCAGCCGATCCACCTGAACCAGCAACTGGCCGAAACCCACGCCCGGCTCGCCCTCCACCCTATCCCCATCGCAGATGATCTGGCTGCGGTCGCAATCGGCTGCCAAGGGAGATCCTGTTAGCTGCACAGCCGCCTGCGGCAGGATATCCATCACCGTCTCCCCCACCAGCCCCGTCTGGGTGGTAACAAACAGGGCGTCGCGCGGGATGACCAGCGGCTGGTCGATAGCCACCTGCACCTCCACCTGGGCTGCCTGGGGCAGGATGCGCTCCACCCGGCCCACAGCTACTCCCCGCAGCCGCACGCTGGAGCCTTCCGCCAGGCCGGCCACATTGGGATAGGTGACGGTGAACCGAAAGCCGCGGCTGCCGAAGCGCAAGTTGTAGATCCACAAAAACAGCCCGGCAAAGCCCAGTGCCCCCGCCAAGATCAACAGGCCCACCGCCCCTTCTCGGATTGCTCGCGAACGCATCACACCTGCCCTGCCACTTGAATTGGCCCTTCTACGCTACCGCTGAAAAATTGCCGCACAAAGGGGTTGTCGCACGTTTCGATCTCTTGCACGGATCCCTCCCACTGCACCCGCCCCTGGGCCAAGAGCACAATCCGGTCGGTGGCGCGGTAGATGGTGCTGTGCTGGTGGGTCACCACAATGTAGCTCTCGCAAGCTTTTTTCACGCGCTGCAGATCCCGGATGAGATCTTCGATCACGGTGGAAGCAATGGGATCCAAGCCTGCTGTGGGCTCGTCGTAGAGCAGCAGTTGCGGCTCGTCCTGGGGCAGCGACGGATCCTCCATGATGGCGCGGGCGAAGCTGGCCCGCTTGCGCATCCCCCCAGAAAGCTCCTCCGGCAGGCTGTGCTCCTTGCCCGCCAGCCCCACCGCCTCCAGCTTGGCCGCCACCAGCTCCCGAATGCGTGCCCGCGGCAGCCGCGAGTGCTCATAGAGCAAAAAACCGACGTTTTCTTCCACCGTCAGGGAGTCGAAGAGGGCCGCTTGCTGGAATACCATGCCTACCCGCAGGGGGGGAGTCTGATGGCCGGCCTGAATTTCCGGCAGCGGGATCCCACACCAGAGCACCTCGCCAGCCTCCGGCTCCGTCAGGCCGGCAATAATGCGCAGCAAGGTCGATTTGCCGGTGCCGGAAGGCCCCACCACTCCTAGGGCATCGCCCCGGTACACCTTGAGGTCAATCCCATCCAGCACCACCGTAGACCCAAAGCGCTTGCAGACCTGCCGCAGCTCTACCAGAGGGATCGGATCGTTTACCTTGGCTGGAGAGGAAAGGGGCTGAGGTTGACCATTCTCTACCCCTGCTGGCGGCTTCTGCTGGCTGTCCCTGCTTGTGGCAATGGCTTGCTGGCAGCACTTTGCCCACCACTTCTGGCAAAACTGCGGAATCAGGATACCTTCCTCCGGTGGCTTGCCTCCACTACTAGTCTACAAGGCCCTCCCGTTGCCCGAACAACCTGCCGGCGTTCACCGGCCCCAGGGATCCGAAATTCCTCCCTGGGCTCCCTTAGTCCAGCTCAGCGGCAGACTCAACCTCAGCAAGAGCGGCTAAGCCGGCAGGGATCCCTTCCGTCGAACTGGGCAGAGTCGAATCTGGCTGGGCCACGGCTGGAGGAGAAGGACTGCGGCGCTGCGAAAAGCCCCAGACAAACAAAGGCAGCACAGCCAGCACCATCCCCCATTCCGGGAGCTCAATTTGGGGGAAAAACACCTCCAGCAGCATGAGGCTTCCCACCAGGGCGATGATGGCAAAGGCAGCATCTTCCAGGCGGGAAAACTCATCCAGCCAGCGCAAGAACAAAGAGGCCATGTAGCGCATCAGGGTGATGCCGAGAATGCCGCCGAGGATGATCACCCAAGCCTTGCGGGAGACGCCCACCGAAGCGGCGATGCTGTCGAAAGAAAAGACTAGATCCGTCAGCTCTACCATCACCAGAGTTTGCCAAAAATTGGCCTGGCGAGTGATGTCTTGCTCGGGTCCTTCTTCTTCCCCGCGAAAATGCTGCCAGGCCAGCCAGAGCAAGTAACAGGCCCCAAGAAACTGAGCGGGCGGATACTCCACCAGCCAAACCGCTGCAAACACAATGGCGATGCGAAAACCATAGGCGCCAATGATGCCCCAGCGCAAAGCCCGGTTCTGTTGCTGGGGGGTGGGCAAATGCTTGACCAAAGCAGCTAGGGCGACGGCGTTATCAGCAGAGAGGGCTGCTTCCAAAAACACCAGAGCCACCACCAAAAAGAGATCCGTCCAAGTGAAGGACTGAACGATCCCCTGAACAAGAGCCACAGCGGTATTTATTGCCTCGATGGACATAGCAGCAAGCTTCATGTACCCCGGCTAAAAAATCGTTCGTTCAGTGCAGCCAACCCCAGACTGCTATCCTATAATCGACAACTCCTTTCATTTGCTTTCATTTTTATGGTCGTTTTTATGGTCGTTAGGGAGCGCCCCAAGAATGATACCTGAGGAAAGAACCCACCCCTCAATTCTTGGAAACAACCTCCCAGCGGAGACAGCCAAAATCCCGGCCTAGCCATGGCCTGAGTATAGCCTGTCTGGCTTAGGATTGTTTTACATTTCTTAACCTTCTCCCTCTCCAGGGGATGCAGGCGAGGGCAATCGCGACGCCAGCCGCTGGCCACAGCGCAGGATCTGGCCGGCCAGAATCGCAGCCCCAAAGCCGTTGTCGATGTTCACCACTCCCACTCCCGCCGCACAGGAGTTGAGCATGGTCAGTAGGGCAGCCAAGCCCTGGAAGCTGGCCCCGTAGCCAACGCTGGTGGGCACAGCGATTACCGGACAGTCTGCCAGGCCCGCCACCACGCTGGCCAAGGCTCCCTCCATGCCTGCCACTACAATGAGCACATCGGCTTCCAGAGCGGCGCGGTGGTGCAGCAGGCGGTGGATCCCGGCCACTCCCACATCCCAGAGGCGGTTGACCTGAAACCCGGAGAGCTCGGCGGTGAGAGCGGCCTCTTCAGCCACCGGCACGTCGGCAGTGCCAGCGGAGATCACGCTAATCTGGCCGGGATAGCTATGCACCTTTTGGGGAGGGATCCAGCACAAGCGCGCTACAGGAGAATACTGGGCCTGGGGCAAGCGGCAGCGAACTTGGGCATAGACCGAGGGATCGACGCGGGTGGCCAAAGCTAGGGATCCCTGGCGGTGCAGCCGCTCCAGAATCTGGGCAATCTGCTCGGGAGTTTTGCCCGGCCCCCACACGGCTTCGGGAAAGCCGGTGCGCAGAAGGCGATGGTGATCCACCCGGGCGAAGTCTCCTACCGCCTCAAAAGGCAGGAAGCGACAGGCTTGCAGGGCCTGCTCGGGAGAGAGCTTCCCCTGAGCCACCGCCTGGAACAGTTCCTTCAAGGTTTGGTCAAGCGGCATAGAAGGGGGGTTGGGCAGCTCTACTACGCTAAGGAACCGCGCGGGAAAAACAACACCGGATGCCAACTTTGCCGTAGAATCTCGCCGGTGAGGCTACGGATTGACCACTCCCAAAAGGTCCCCACCCGTGGGGAGGCGGTGGCAATGGCGGTCATGTCCTCCTCAGCAGCGGTGGCTAGGATTTCCTGAAGCGGGGATCCCACCCGCACCAAGGCCCGCAACTGCACCGGTTTTACCTGCTCGACCAGCGGCTCGACTAACCGGGCCAAGTCGGCCTCGGCCCTGCGCTTGAGCTCTTCTGCCGGCGATCCCTGGTTGCGGCGGGCGCTGGGATCCACCACATAGAGCAGCGTAATGGCCTGACACTGGGAAGTTCCTGGCAGCAGTTGGCCAAGACGGCTGAGGAGCTGCCGGCGGGGCTCCTCAAAGTCAAAAGGCACTAGGAGGGAGCGAAATAGGTGGCGGCTGCGCAGGTGCAATTCTTCCAGAGTAAAGGCGGCGATGAGTTGCGGACGCATCACCATTACCGGGATGGTCAGCTTCGGCAGCAGCTCCAAGGTGGTGCTTCCAAACAGTTTTTCGGTGAGCAGATTGTGGATCCCCATGCCTGTGATTAGCAAGTCGGAGCTGCAGGTTTGGATCCCTCTTAAAATCAGATCCACCGCCTTGCCCGCCTGCACCAAGACTTTGACTTCCAGCCCTGCAGGAACGGCGCTCAACACCTCGTGTAAGCGAGCCTGTTGCGCCTGCACTTTGGGGGTGAGGTCTTCGGGAAGGCCAATGTCGTCGTCCTGCCGAGCAACGCTATGCACAAAAGCAACGCGCTCAATCCCATTCAGGTAAAGCTCTTCTAGGCATTTGCCAAAACGCTGCAGTCCATCGCGGCAATCGGTGGCGATCAACAGGCTTTTGAACATATGGCTTTAGGCAGAGGGAGGTAGCCAGCAACAGCAACCTGCCCTAGGGGGGCAATCTCAGGCTAACACCTCGCACCCCGGACCTGTCCTTGAAAGGAGTCCCGATCTACTTCTGCTGCGGCTTTCGCTCACCGATAGGGATCCGCCAGGTTGCGAAACTGGGTGTACTGGCTTTCAAACAAAAGGCGTACGGTGCCAGTAGGGCCGTTGCGATGTTTGGCGACGATCACCTCGGCAATGCCGCGATCGCTGGTGTTGGGATCGTAGTACTCGGGCCGGTAGATCATCATCACCACGTCGGCATCCTGCTCGATGCTGTTGTGCACCAGCAGGCCGTTGGCCACAAAGTTGTGGTGGCGGGGCATCTCGATGTCGTAAACCGGTTGCGGCTCCCCCGGCTCGCTAATGAAGACGACGGGATCCCAGATCAACCCCTCCTGCACCACCACCGCCACCTCCTCCTCCAGTTGCAGCTCGTCGAGGGTTTTCCAGCCGTCCCGAGTTAGGAAAGGGTGGTTGCCAGTGGCACGAATGGAAAAGTTGAGGCGGGTTTTTAGAAGACATGTGGGCTGCCGCCCACTGCAAAATACCCTCACTGGCTGTTGGGGCACCAGCCGCCCGCGCCCATTGAGGCTGAGCAGGCGCGGCAGTTCTGCTGAAGGCGGCAGGGCTGCCAGTTGCTCCAGCCGCCAGATCTTGCCGCGATCCACGTCCCTCACGCGGGTATCGCCGGCTAGACAACCCGACTCCCGCAAATCTGCCAGTTGCGGACGCTTGTCTGAGCGCGACTCCACTGCCCGGCTGAGCTGAGATAGCACCAGCACCGGCACCATCAGCTCTTTGGCTAGCGCCTTGAGGCCGCGGGTAATGCGCGACAATTCCTGCACCCGGTTGTCGGACTCAGATCCCTGGATGAGCTGCAAGTAGTCGATCAACACCAACCCCAACGTCCCTCCTTGCTCCACCTGCAGACGCCGCGCCTTAGAGCGAATTTCTGTAACCGTGCAGTTGGGCGTGTCGTCGATAAACAAAGGCAGTTGCGACAAAAAGCCAATCGCCTGCCCCAGGCGTTGCCACTCATTCTCGCTGATGCGCCCGGATCGCAGACGGCTACTATCAATGCGCGCCTCGCTGGCCAAGAGCCGCTGCACCAGTTGCTCCCGCGACATCTCCAGGCTGAAGATGGCCACCGGTTGCTTGACGTAGGCAGCCACATTTTGGGCAATGTTAAGAGCCAGGCTGGTCTTTCCCATCGAGGGACGGCCGGCTAGGATGACCAAATCCGACCGCTGCAAGCCCTGGGTCAGGTTGTCGAGGTCAATGAATTTGGTCGGGATCCCAGGGATCTGAGCCCCGCTCTGGAACCTCTCCTCCAACTCTGAGAAGATGTTTACCAAAACTTCCGAGGCTGGAACAAGGCTGCGCTGCACCCGTTCCTGGGTGAGGCTGAACACCTCTTGCTCGGCTCGATCCAGGAGCTGAGGGAGAGGCTGGCTAGTGTCGTAGGCCAGACGCGCCAAGGTGTTGCTGACTTGAATCAGCCGGCGGCGCATGTATTTGTCCACCACCAGACGGGCATACTGGTCAATGTTGACACTGCTAACCGTCTGCTCCACTAAGCGGCGAATTGCCGCCGTTCCTCCCACCCGCTCCAAGAGCTGGTGATCTGCCAACCAGGCAGAAACAGTGGTCAGGTCAGTGGGCTGGCCCTGGCTGTACAACTGCAGAGCAGCCCGGTAGATCTCCTGGTGGGCGGAGAGGTAGAACATCTCAGGCCGCAAGAGCTCCGCCACCCGCGCCATCGCCTCAGGGTCAAGGAGGATGCCGCCCAAGATCTCCTCCTCAGCTTCGATGTTCTGAGGCGGAAGCCGATCCCCACCGCTCAGGTCGTAATCGCTAATCACCACCAGCCAGGGTAGAAAAACCAAGCTCTCCCCCGCTCTCCGACTGCTAGGCTGCACACCCTAGCGCAGCGGGCCAAGTGGGCATAGCCGTCTGAACCAGAACCTCTTTTCTACTCAGGCGTGACCTGAATGCGCAGCGTAGCGGTAACCTCGGGGTGTAACTTCACCTGCACCAGGTAAACCCCAGTTTTCTTGATCTCCTCATCGAGTAGGACATTGCGGCGGTCGATATCGAGGCCACTGGTAGCCAGCACCACCTCGGCAATATCGCTGGCAGTTACCTGTCCAAAGAGCAGGTCTTTTTCGCCCACCTTCTTGCGGATGACAAAACGGCCAATCGTCTCCAAAGCCTTTTTGTAGTTTTCCGCCTGTTGCTTCTCAGCCAGCTTGCGGGCTGCTTCCTGCTCCCGCCGCATCTGCTGCTCCTTGAGAAGTCCAGGCGTAAGCCGCACCGCCATCTGCCGCGGGAAAAGGTAGTTGCGGGCATAGCCCGGCCTGACACTCACCACCTCTCCCGGCTTGCCGAGCCCAGGAACCGCCTGGCGCAGCATCACCTGCACATCTTTTGCCATAGGAGGAAGGCACCCACTCTCTTGACAGCTCTCTATTCTAGGCATTCCCCCGACCAATGTCAGCCCAGCCCCAGCCTCCCCCTGGGGTCTCTACCCTGATTAAGCCCGACAGTCGCGACCTCGGCTGCTGGGCCTAGAAATAACCTAGAAATAACCTGAATTTAACCTCTTGTTGACCCAAAAAGGGTTGACCTTACGTTACACTTAGCGACCGATTAGCGACTGAGTTGCAAGGGCTGGGGTCTCAACGAGATCCTGTGCTCTCTTCGGCCCGGTGGACTGAACTCTTGGAGTTAGGTTTCACAGTTGCAGCTTTTTGACCTGGGCTAGGACACGCTCTTCAGTGGAGAGATCTCTGTATGTTGATGTCGCATTCCTTGGGTCGTCGTTCTTTCCTTAAGTCCTTGTCGGCAGTTGCTGCTGGTTTTGCGGCAAGTCAGGCCGGCTGGCAGCGAGTGTTTGCCCAGCAGAAGACGATAACCATCAACGGCGCTGGAGCTACCTTCCCGGCCCCCCTCTACCAAACGTGGGCCCAAGAATTTGGCAAGAAAAACCCCAACATCCAAGTCAACTACCAATCGGTGGGGAGCGGCGCTGGCCGTCAGCAATTTGTGGCCCGCACTGTCGACTTCGGCGCCAGTGATAGCGTGCCGCGTCCTGAGGAGATTAGCAAGATTGAGGGTGAAGCCAACCCTCCCAAGGGCATGGTGGCCGTGCCTATGGTGGGCGGGGCATTGGTGGCAGCCTATAACGTCCCCGGCGTAGGTCCTGAAATTCGCCTCTCTCGCCTGGCGCTGGCCAATATCTTCCTGGGCAAGATCAAGAAGTGGAACGATCCGCTGCTGGCTGGCCTTAACCCAGGCGTGACTCTCCCAGATCTGCCGATTACTGTTGTGCACCGCTCTGATGGCAGTGGCACCACCGACATCTTTACCACCCACCTCAACGCCATTAGCCCCGAATGGCGGCAAAAAGTGGGCCGTGGCTCTTCCGTGAACTGGCCAACTGGCGTGGGAGCTCGCGGTAACGAAGGCGTTTCTGAACAAATCAAGCAGATTCCTGGCTCAATCGGCTATGTGGAGTACGGCTTTGCTAAGCTCAACAACCTAAATTTCGCTCGCCTGGAAAACCGGGCAGGCAAGTTCGTCGTCCCCAAAGTTGAGACGGAGCAGGCAGCGCTGGCGAGAATCAAGCTCGACGAGCGGCTGCTGGGGGTTGACCCAGATCCCGAAGGGGAAGACTCCTACCCCATTGTGGGCTACACGTGGATCTTGGCTTACCAAGTCTACCCCAAAGCTGAAACCTCCAAGGCTGTCAGAGAGTTTCTTCGCTACGCCCTCACCGAGGGGCAATCCTTTGCGGAGCCGCTGGGCTATGTGCCTTTGCCGGAGGAAACGCGAAAGAAATCTCTGGCTGCCCTGGAAAAAATCACTCCGTAGAGGTTTGGAAGAAAGCTCTGGCTGCCCTGGAAAGCATCACTTTGTAGAGGTTTGTACCCCCTACCCAGCAGATGACCACTACCTTTTCGGAGAGCAGTTCTCTATTTCGGCCCCGGCCCGTCTTCCAGCGCCGGCGCGACTGGCTATTTATTTGGGCAACGCGGATCGCCGTCTTTTTCTCGGCTTTCCTACTGTTGTGGATTGCCCTGGAGATTGGGATTCAGGCGCTACCTGCCATTCGGAAGTTCGGGCTGGGCTTTTTCTGGGGCACCACCTGGGATCCTGTTGAGAACATTTACAGTGCTTGGCCCCAGATCTACGGCACGCTGGTAACTTCTCTGATTGCTCTGATCGTGGGCGTTCCCTTAAGCTTTGGCATCTCCATCTTTTTGAGCGAGGACTTTTTGCCCAAGCCTTTGCGCACAGCCTTGATCATCGTGGTGGAGCTGCTGGCAGCCATTCCCAGTGTGGTCTACGGCATTTGGGGGTTGTTTATCTTCATCCCCTTCTTCCGCCCTATACAGATGTTTTTGTTCCAGCACTTCAACTGGCTGCCCATTTTCAGCACACCACCAGTAGGGCCTGGGATGTTGACATCGGGGGTTGTCTTGGGGATCATGATCATCCCCATCATTACTGCCATCGCCAGGGAAATGCTGGTGTCCGTTCCGCCAGAGTTGCGGGCGGCTGCCTATGCGATGGGAGCCACTCGCTGGGAAGCCATCTTTGGTGTCGTGCTGCCGGCAGCAATTGGCGGCCTCCTGGGAGCGGTGGTTTTGGGTTTGGGACGCGCCATGGGGGAGACGATGGCAGTAGCGATGCTGATTGGGAATGCCCGCGGCATTAGCATCTCGCTTCTGGCTCCTGCCAGCAACATCCCAGCCCTATTGGCCAACGAGTTTGCGGAAGCGGGCCCCGAGCAGGTTGCAGCACTTATGTATTTGGCCTTGATTCTGTTAGCCATCACTCTGGTGGTTAACATTGCGGCGGAGCTGATGATACGCCGTGTCAAGTTTGCGCTAACAGCTTCGTGGGAGTAGAGGAACATGACAGCGCAAGTGCAGGCGGTAGAGCAAGGCAATTGGTTTAAGCGCAGAGCGAAGCCCTGGCAGCGCATCTTCTTGGATGTAGGAATGACAGCGCTGACAGCTATCTCCAGCATCTTCGCCATTTTTGTGCTGGCTCTCATCCTCTACTACGTTTTCACCAGGGGCATCGAGCGCCTGAACTGGCAGACGCTGACCCAGCTTCCCCCTCCTCCGGGCGATCAGGTGGGCGGATTTGGCAATGCGGTGCTGGGGACGATTATTGTGGTGTCGATTGCTATCTCCATCACATTCCCCATTGGTCTATTCGCAGCCATCTATCTCTCGGAGTTTGGCAAAAACAGCCCCGTGGCCTCCTTTCTGCGCTTCGTTATCAAGGTGTTGACGGGGGTTCCCTCCATCATTGCCGGGGTGTTTGCCTATGGGGTGCTGGTGCTTTCCTCCAAAACCTTCTCGGCCCTTGCCGGCGGGATGGCTCTATCGGTGCTGACCCTGCCTATCATCATTTTGTCCAGTGAAGAGGCGATGCGCCTGGTGCCGGCCGATACGCGGGCTGCTGCCTATGCGTTGGGGGCTTCGCGAGTGCAGACGGTGTTTCGCGTGGTGTTGCCAGCGGCTCTGCCGGTGATCCTGACGGGGGTGACGTTGGCCATTGCCCGCGCTGCAGGTGAGACGGCGCCCCTGATCTTCACGGCTTTGTTTAGCTTTCTCTGGCCCAGCGGTTTGTTGAAGCCAGTGGCCTCGCTGGCTGTGTTGATCTACAACTTTGCCCTTGTCCCCTTTGAAAACCAGCAGAAGCTTGCCTGGGGAGGGGCTTTGGCTCTGGTGATTTTGGTCCTGATTACCACCGTCAGTTTCCGGCTCCTTGTGAGTCGTCGCCAAGAAGCCATCACTATCTAAGCCTTGCAGCGACGTTATCTTCTTTTCAACACGCCTATGCGCTCTCCACTCTCTGACAAGTCGGGCTCTCCTGAGCAACCCACCCGGTTGGAGGTTGAACTAGAGACGCGGGATCTGAGCGTCTACTACGGCTCCCACCTGGCGGTTAAGCAGGTTTCCCTGAAGATCCCGAAAAATCACATCACAGCCTTTATTGGACCCTCAGGTTGCGGCAAGAGCACTATTTTGCGCTGCTTCAACCGCATGAATGACTTAATCCCAGGGGCAAGGGTAGAAGGCTCCGTTATCTTCCACGGGAAAAACATCTACGACCCGGATGTGGATCCCTCTGAGGTGCGGCGGCGGGTTGGCCTAGTGTTTCAGAAGCCCAACCCCTTCCCCAAATCCGTCTACGACAACATTGCCTTTGGGCCCCGGATTAATGGCTACCAGGGGGATCTGGACGAGCTCGTGGAGCGGGCACTGCGCCAGGCCGTTCTCTGGGATGAGGTGAAAGATAAGTTGAGGATGAGCGCCCTTTCCCTCTCCGGTGGACAACAGCAGCGCCTCTGCATTGCCCGCACCCTGGCCATTCAGCCGGAGGTAATTCTAATGGACGAGCCTTGCGCCTCGCTGGATCCGATTTCTACGCTGCGCATTGAGGAGCTGCTTAAGGAATTGGGCCGTCGCTACACGATCATCATCGTCACCCACAACATGCAGCAGGCAGCTCGCGTGTCCGACTTCACTGCCTTCTTCAACACTGAACTTGACGAGAGAGGGATCCGCTACGGACGAATGGTAGAGTTTGACCGCACCGAGAAGATCTTCAACTCTCCCGCCAACCGCGAGACGGAAGAGTATGTGAGCGGGCGCTTTGGCTAAGTCGCGGCTGACAGAAGGGATCCCGGTCGTCTATCTTGATGGAGTGGAAGGCCAGTGGCTAGGGCATGGCCGATCGAGTCCGCCTGGATACCTGGCTGGTGGAGCGAGGGTATTTTTCTTCGCGCCAGCAGGCGCAGCGGGCTATCTTGGCGGGAGAAGTCTTCCTCAACGGAGTACGGGCGGAAAAAGCCGGGACGTGGGTAAGCGGAGATCCTGTAGTCCACATCCAGGCCAAGTCTGCTTTTGTCTCGCGAGGAGGAGAAAAGCTTCAGGGGGCACTGCAAGCTTTTCCCATTCAAGTCCAGGGTCGCATCTGTTTGGATGCTGGCATCTCCACTGGGGGCTTCACCGATTGCCTCCTGCGACGAGGGGCGCAGCGGGTCTATGGGGTGGATGTGGGCTATGGCCAATTGGCCTGGTCTTTGCGAACTGACCCGCGGGTAATCCTTAAGGAACGAACCAACTTGCGCTATCTTCAGCCAGCCGATCTCTACGGAACCGAGGTGCCCACTCCCAACTGGCCGGATCTGGCAGTGGTGGATCTCTCCTTTATTTCCCTGACTAAGGTGTTGGATCCTCTGTGGAAGCTGTTGCGCTCGCCGCGGGAAGCCTTGCTGCTAGTCAAGCCGCAGTTTGAGGCGGGCCGAGGCCAGGTGGGCAAAAGGGGGGTAGTGCGGGATCCGGCCGTCCATGCCCGCGTGCTGCAGACAGTAATGCAGGCGGCGGTGGCCCGCGGCTGGCAGGTGCAGGGCTATACTTGGTCGCCTATCACTGGCCCTGCCGGCAACATCGAGTACTGGCTATGGCTTGCTGAAGGGGAAGGGATCCCTCTCCCCGACCTCGGTGCACTTCAGCAGATGAGCGAACAGGCAAGAGCAGCCTTACACCCATAAAGTAGTGCACTTGTCAATACGTCATTATGCCGAGTTGAGAACGATGAGCGCAGCCATTGAAGAATTGTTTCAGGAAGGGATCCGGCGCTACGAGGCGGGGGAAGCGGCCAAGACGCTGATCCCTTCCTTCGAGGCCATTTGTAAGGGATCCCCGAAGGCGGCAGCAGTCTGGACTTGCTTGTCCTGGCTCTATCTTTTGGAGGGGCAAGCGGAAAAAGCCCTGAAAGCTGCCCAAACTGCTGTGAAGCTAGACCCGGTGGACGCCCAGCCGCGGGTGAACTTGACTTTGGCGATGCTGGAGCTGAAAAAAACAGGGGTACGCCAGCAGGTGGAGATCATCAAGCAAATCTTGGCGCGGGATCCCGAGCAGATCGAGGGGGTCAAATCTAACTTGGCAGAGGGAGGGAACCGCCGTCCCAATTGGCCTCAGTTGAGCAAGATGCACCAATGGCTATTTGAAGTAGACCAAGCAGGTTAAGCAGGCTTAACCCGATTTTGCAACAAGAATTTAGGAAAATCTAGAGCTTGTCAACTTAATCCGCAACTTTTAACAATATTCTCATAGAGTTGGTGCTAGACTTCTCTTACCAAATCGCAAGACGGTATTCTGGCACCGCTGTGAGTTAGCTTGCATCCCACGCAAGCCTGTGGATTTGTTGGGCTTTGAGGAGATGCAAGGGTTTCTGTTTGGTGTGACACTTCTTGCATCGACTTGCATTGAAATTGAGTTCTGCTTTTGATTTTCTTTGACTGTAAATTGGAGGAACTTGAAGATGAACCGTCAGACCGTTTGGGTTAAAGGCGAGACCCGCAACCACCAGGGCCACTTCATCCCTCAATCCGAGTATACGTTGGTCGATGTTGACCAAAATGGCTGGGCGTTGATCTGTGTTGACAATGCCCGCTGCTATTATGTGGATCCCGACCAGCTCCGCTTTGAGGCGGGATGAGGTCTGTTGCTGCCCATGGAGGGCTTCCTGGCGAGAGTTTCCTAGGAGAGCAGCATCCTTCCCCTGCTTTTGGGCGTGGGTTTGTTTATGGTTTGGTATCCCTGAGGCTGCGCCAGAGGACTGGCCGGTGATGCCCATGTACAGAACCGGTTTTAAGCTGATACCTGGGGGCTCTGCGACCGCAACCCAACGATCAATCTAGCGGAGTCAGCCTAGGCAAGGAGGCAGCGCCCTATTTCAGCTTGGCCGACTCCCCAAGAACACAGAGGGCCTGGGCTGGAGCAGGCTCTTTTTGCCCCTACTCAGGCTGTCCCCGCTCACGCATAGCTTCGGCCAGCAGTTGGGCTACCTCGGGGCGGGAGAACTCCGGCGGGGGGATCTCGCCGCGGCGCAGCATTTCCCGCACCTTGGTGCCCGAGAGGTGGATGCGCTGGTGGGGCTGGCTGGGGCTGGTCTTGGCCGTGGCCATGGTGCCGGTGACGGTGCAATAGAAGGCATGTTCAAACTTGAGGGGGATGATGCCCAGTTCCTCGGGACGGAACTCATCGAAAATGTGCTGGGCATCATAAGGGCCGTAGTAGTTGCCCACCCCGGCGTGATCCCGGCCCACAATAAAATGGGTGCAGCCGTAGTTTTTGCGAACGAGGGCGTGGAAGATGGCCTCGCGCGGGCCGGCGTAGCGCATGGCCGCAGGGTTGATGGCCAGGATCACCCGCTCCTTGGGGAAGTACTTTTCGATCAGCACCTCGTAGCAGCGCATGCGCACCTCGGCGGGGATGTCGTCGTTTTTGGTGGCCCCCACCAGCGGGTGGAGAAACAGCCCGTCCACGATTTCCAGAGCGCACTTTTGAATGTACTCGTGGGCGCGGTGGATGGGGTTGCGGGTTTGAAAGCCGACAATGGTTTTCCAGCCTCTTTCCCGAAACAGTTGCCGCGACTGGGCCGGGTCGATCTGGTAGGCCGGGAAAAGGGGATGGGGATCCCGCTGCAAGAGAGTTACAGGGCCGGCCAAATAGACGGATCCCTGTTGGTAGAGCACCTTCACCCCCGGATGCTGCTCATCGGTAGTGCGGTAGACCTGCTGCGCTTCGCGGGTTTTGTCGTAGGTGAACTTCTCGGTCAATTCCAACAGGCCCAAGAGCCTGCCCTCGGCATTGGCCAAGGCAATGGTCTGCCCTTCCTTGAGATCGGCAGCTATCTCGGCAGAGACCGGCAGCGTTACCGGCAGCGACCAAGCCAGGCCGTTGGCCAGGTGCATCGTCTCCAGAACCGACTGGTAATCTTCCCGCCCCATGAAGCCGGTGAGCGGGCTGAAGCCCCCGATGGCGATCATCTCCAGATCCGACTGGGCCCGCTCGTCGAGGTGGAGGATGGGGCAGTGTTCAGCTTTGGAGCGCAGCTCCTGCGCCTGCTCAGGGGAGGCAATGCGGTTGACCAAGGTGCCCCCGTGGGGCGGAATGGCATCGCCAGAAACAGTCATCTTCGCCTGGGATGGAGTCATAGCGTGCAGACCGGAACGGCAACCGAGCAGACAGGGATCCCTAACCCTACACCCTCCTTTCCTCCGGCGCAATCCAGACTAGTACCAACTGCCTAGTCCAGCATGTAGGGGGGCATATCTTCGTCGGTGGGCGACACGTTGTCAAAGATGGGCCGATTCATGATCTTCTTTTGCGCGTGCAGAGGCGAAGGCTGGGGTTGCGGCTTGGGTAAAGGTGCGACTTGCCCTCGGCGGCTTTGCAGTTCCTGAATGGTCTTGGCCCGCTCCTCGGCCACCGCCTGTAACTGGGCCAGCGCCTTCTGCAATTCGTCGCGGTGGGCAGTGACTTGCTGTAGCTGAGCTTGCAGGGCAGAGACTTTGTTTTGGTAGTCCTGCAAAAGTTGTTGAGCTTCGGCCAGTTGGCTTTTGAGGGTTTCAAGGTCCGGCGATTCTGGGGCTGGTTCTGTAGGAGACTGAGAAGACATCGTTGTCGGCTCCTCGCCCGTGGGAGTAGATTCTGCAGGGGTGGGCTCTGAACTGGTTTTAGCACTGGCCTTGCGCCGAGTGCGGGAAGTTTCTCCCGAAGAAGGAAAGAGGCTACGGTCCGATCCAGTCACAAGAGCACCTCATGTTCGACAAACTGCTCCAATCGCTGACACACCACCGAGCCAGGCCGATAGTCCATGACCGTCAAGCCGTAGTCAAAAGCGGTGCGCAAATCGCTGCTATCTGGAATGGTAACGGGTGAAAGCACATCCGCAAAAATCTGTTGCGCTTGCACATACAATTGCCCGGTATGGGATCCGGACCAGATGCCCCCTGGCAAGTAGCGGTCGTCCAGCATGGTCAAGATGGCGCGGACTTGGCTCAACTCGCCCTTCAGGGACTCGACATAGCGCAGGGTCACCTCTGTACAAGAGAAGTCGACGCGGTTGAGCCGTGTCGGGATCAACACCCGCTGGGCTGCCCGCAAAGCATTGGCGGTGAGGGCATTCAGCTCCCCTGGCGTGTCGAGAAAGACAAAGTCGTAATCCGGCAGCAGGGGAGCGAGCTGATGCTGCAACAGGTCTTGCCCGGAGTCGCCAGCAGCCGCCAGTTGGGCCGCCACTTCGGCCATGGTGCGGTGGGAGGGCGCCACATCCACTCCCTTGTCGGTGCAATAGATGACTTCCTCCAGAGGCCGCTGGTGGTGAGGGTGGAGGCTAGCCCAAACGGTCTCCTCTGGGGGAAGGGATCCGGCCTCTTCGAGGTAAAAGCTGCTGGCGGTGGTTTGGGAGGTGAGATCGACTAGCAGAACGGCGTGGCCCCGCTGGGCCGTCAACTGGGCCGCGTGGACGCAGAGGGTGGACTTGCCAGTGCCGCCCTTGTTGTTGGTAAAGGCCAGGATGCGTGCCATCAGCTTCCCCAGGGCCGTTGCAGCCGCTTCCCCTCGCCGCGGTCTATGCTATTGGGTGTAACCTGGTGGAGAACCACCATGCGCGATGTACTGGCAATTATCCTAGGCGGTGGGCGGGGCACCCGCCTCTATCCTCTAACCAAGCGCCGCGCCAAGCCGGCTGTACCTCTAGCAGGCAAGTATCGCCTTATCGACGTTCCGGTTAGCAACTGTATCAATTCCGATATCGATAAGATCTACGTCCTCACGCAGTTCAACTCCGCCTCGCTAAACCGCCACATCATCAATACCTACCGCCTGTCTCCCTTCACCGGCGGCTTTGTAGATATCCTAGCGGCCCAGCAAACCCCCGATAACCCCGACTGGTTCCAGGGCACGGCTGACGCCGTTCGCCAATATCTCTGGCTGATGGACTCCTGGAAGCCGCGTGACTTCCTCATCCTATCGGGGGATCACCTCTACCGCATGGACTACCGCCCCTTTATTCACTATCACCGGCAAACCGGAGCCGATGTGACGCTGGCGGTGCTCCCCTGCGAAGAAAAAGTGGCTTCGGGTTTTGGCTTGCTCAAGATCGACGCCGATGGACGGATCGTCGATTTCAAAGAAAAGCCGCAAGGGGAGCTGCTGAAAGCCTGTCAGGTGGATACCCAAGCCCTCGGCCTCAGCCCGGAAGAGGCCAAAGCCAAGCCCTACATCGCCTCGATGGGCATCTATGTATTCAGGCGGGAGGCCCTCATCGAGATGCTGAAGGTGAAGGAGCACACCGACTTCGGCAAAGAGGTGCTGCCGTCAGCCATCGGCAAGTACCATCTGCAGGCCTACCCGTTCAAGGGCTACTGGGAGGACATCGGCACCATCGAGGCTTTTTATCGAGCCAACCTGGCGCTGGTGCAGCAGCCCAACCCTCCCTTCAGCTTCTTTGACAGCGAAATGCCCATCTACACCCGCCCACGCTTTTTGCCCCCCAACAAAATCCTCGATTCCCAGATCGTCAACTCCATGATTGCCGACGGTTGCATCATCAAAAATGCTCAAATTCGCAATTCCATCATCGGCATTCGCAGCCGCCTGGAGGCCAATACCATTGTAGAGAATACCCTGGTCATGGGGGCCGATTACTACGAGTCGGCAGAAGAGCGGCAGGCCAAGCTGGAGGCTGGGATCCCACCGGTGGGCATCGGCGCCAACTCCCACATCGTCAACGCCATCGTGGACAAAAACGCCCGCATCGGGCGCAATGTCCGCATCCTCAACAAGGATCACGTCAGCGAAGCGCAGCGGGAAGAGGAAGGGATCTGGATCAGCAACGGCATCGTCACCATCATCAAGGACTCGGTGATCCCGGACAACACCGTCATTTGATCGGGGGAAGCCGGCTTTGGCCGAGAACCTGGCTGGCGAACGCTGAGGAGGCGCTGTTAAGCAAGATAAGAGAAAACAAGAGGCTTTTGCCATTACGATAGATTACGATAGATATTAAGAGCTTTAAAAACAGATTGTGAGATCCCTTGAGCGTGGTTAACAGGATTTCCTCCATTGCCGACCTAGAAGTTTACGATCCGCAATTCATCACTCGTTACTACCGCTGGCGCCTGCTCCGGGTGATGGGTCGGGCGCTGGCCATTCTCTGGCCCCTCCTCTGGTTTGTTCTCTGTCTACGCTGGGATCAGCTTTGGGGACAGGGCGATCGCAAAGTGCCCCAGCGGGCAGAGCAGTTGCGCAAGCTGCTCACTGACCTAGGGCCTACCTTCATCAAGGTGGGGCAGGCCCTCTCGACGCGACCGGACTTGGTGCGCAAAGACTACTTGGAAGAGCTCACCAAGCTGCAGGATCAATTGCCCAGCTTTCCTTCCCAGGAGGCGTTTGCCCGCATTGAGTCAGAGTTGGGCCGTCCGATCACCGAGATCTACGCCCAGATCTCGCCCGAGCCGGTGGCTGCCGCCAGCTTGGGCCAAGTTTACAAAGCGCAACTGCACAGTGGCGAATGGGTGGCGGTGAAGGTGCAACGGCCCCACCTGCGGGAGCGGCTGAGCCTGGATCTGTACCTCATCCGCTGGGCCTCCACCTGGCTGGGGCCTTGGCTGCCCCTGAACCTGGGCAACACCTTGACGGCGGTGGTGGATGAGTTTGGTCGCAAGCTGTTTGAGGAGATCGACTACCTGCAGGAGGGACGGAACTGCGAGCGCTTTGCCGAATACTTTCGCGGCGATCCCGATGTGTATGTGCCGCGCATCTTTTGGGCCTACAGCACCCGCCGGGTGTTGACCCTGGAGTGGATTGACGGCATCAAGCTCACCGATGTGGAGCGCATTCGGGCGGCCAACTTGGAGGTGAAACAACTGGTGCGCATCGGCGTGGTGGCCGGACTGAAGCAGTTGCTGGAATACGGCTTTTTCCACGCCGATCCCCATCCGGGCAACCTGTTTGCCCTCCCCGATGGCCGCCTGGCCTACATCGACTTTGGCATGATGGATCAGCTCACCGAAGAAATGAAGGAGTACCTGGTGGACGCGCTGGTTCACCTGGTGGATCGCGACTACGACGCCTTGTTCGACGATTTTATTCACTTGGGCTTTTTACAGCCGGATGTCAACCGTCAAGAGCTGATCCCTGCTTTGGAGACGGTGTTGGCGGATGTGTTGAACCAGGAGGTGGGCAACTTTAACTTCAAAACCGCCACCGACCAGTTCTCCGATTTGATGTACCGCTACCCCTTTCAGGTGCCCTCCCACTTTGCGTTGGTCATCCGCTCTTTGGTTACCCAAGAGGGGGTGGCCCTCAGCCTCTATCCGCAGTTTCGCATTGTCGGCGTGGCCTATCCCTATGTGGCCAAGCGCCTGCTGACGGACGAATCGCCCCGCATTCGCCAGCGGCTGCTGCAAGTGCTAATTAAAGATGGCAAGTTCCGCTGGAACCGCTTGGAGAACCTGATCCAAATTGCCCGCAGCGATGGGGGGCTGGATTGGGTACCCACCGCCCGCATGGGTTTGCGCTACCTGATGTCGGAGGAGGCCCGTGAACTGCGCCGCCAGTTGGTGCTTTCTCTCACGGAAGATGACCGCCTTCACTTTGAGGAGCTGCAGCGGCTGTGGCATGTGATCAGCCCCGACTTGTCTCCAACTCACCTCTGGCAGGCGGCACTGGGATCCCTGCCCTCAACCAGCGATCTGCAACATACTTTGGCCGAGTTGAGGGAACAGGTGCAGGCCCACCTGGAGCGGCTCAGCCCCTGGCGACTTCCCCAGCCCTGGCCGAATTGGCTGGCGGGAGTGGGACAGGAAAGGTAAAACGGAAAAAGATAGCTTAAGTTTGGTGAGCTGGACAAAAGCGTGGCAGATCAGAAAGGCGACTTCATTGCCGGTGTGGTAGCCGGCGCTGTGTTGGGCGGGATCATCGGCGGGGTGATCGCCTTTGTGCTGGCCCCCCGACTAAGCAAGGGATCCGCCGAAGGCCAGCGCCGGGATCCCGACCGTCTCAACGGCACCTCTGTCCCTCCTGAACGACCGCGCCTCCGAGCCTCGGGTGAGCCGGCTGTGCCCAGCTCCGGCGACTGGAGGGAGTGGGAACAGGAAACAGAGCGGATTGCCCAGGCCCGCCGCACCCTCGAAGCCAAGATTGCCGAGTTGAACGAGGCGATCCAGGCCACCCGCGCACAACTGCTCGTCAAGGAGATATCTTCTAGCGCTGTCGAGGAAAAGCCTTAAGCAGGGGACCCCTGTCCATGCCAAACTAGAGGCGGCACTGGCTTTCTCCTCTGGGGAGTGCCAGCGTTCTCGCCTCTCGGCTGAGTTGCTCTCCTGGATCAGGTCTGCCTCTGCCGACAGCGCTTAAGTTGTTGAAGAGTTGTTCCCTCGCTGTTTCTAACCATGATGCTCAGCCCTTTGTTGCTCCCTCTCCCTTGGACAGACGGCCTCTCTCTGGGGCTGGTCTACGGCAGTGCCGCGTCTTTGCTGTTTCGCTCCCTTTACCAGTTCATCGTCATTTACAACGCGCTGTTGATTGTGCGGATTTTGCTGAGCTGGTTCCCGCAACTGAACTGGTCTAACCCCATTCTGTCGGTGCTCAGCCAGCTCACGGATCCCTATCTCAACCTCTTCCGCGGCCTCATCCCCCCCATCGGCGGCCTGGACTTCTCCCCCTGGTTGGCCTTTATTTTGCTGAGCTTTGCCATGCAGGTGGTGGGCCAGTTTGCCTAATTGCTGTACCACTGTGCAGATCCCTGGCGCTGCCCGCTACTGGCTGCTGAATGCCCAAGTTCCCATCTCGGTGCTGAAGGATGTGGTGCCAGCGGCGGTTCCCAACCGAGAGGGCTTGGTGCTGCTGGATCTGGAGATTAGGGAAGGGCGAATTGGCCATATCCGAGCGGCCACAGGGATCCCGCCCCAGGGAATCCCGAGTGTAGATCTAAGGCGGGGCCAGGTGTGGCCCTGTTTTGTCGATATCCACACCCACCTGGACAAAGGGCACGTGTGGCCGCGCAGCCCCAACCCCGACGGCACCTTTGCCGGGGCCACCCGGGCCGAGCAGGAAGACTGGGCCAAGATGGAGCGGGCCTACGCCGGCAGGCGAGAAAAACTTTGGCAGGATGTCTACCGCCGCTGCAACTTTGGCCTGCGCTGCAGCTACGCCCATGGATCCCAGGCGGTGCGCACCCACCTGGTTTGCGAGGGCCCTCAAGCCGAGGTGAGCTGGGAAGTCTTTGCCCAGTTGCGCCGAGAGTGGGCGGGCAGGCTAGAGCTGCAGGCGGTGACGCTGACCTACTTGGATGTTTTTCTCACACCGGCAGGGGAGAAGCTGGCGGACAAGGTGGCGGAGCTGGGCGGGATCCTGGGCGGAGTGGCGGCGATGGGGCCGGAGCTGGATAAGCAGTTGGAGCGGGTGTTTGCCCTGGCCCAGGAGCGGGGGCTGGATCTGGATTTTCATACCGATGAGACAGACGACCCTGAATCCCTGACGTTGCGGCATGTGGCAGCGGCAGCCCTGCGCCATGGGTTTGCAGGCCAGGTGGTGTGCGGCCACTGCTGCAGTTTGGCGGTGCAGCCGCCGCAGGTGGCCCACCAGACCATGGCCCTGGTGAAGGAGGCGGGGATCGCCGTGGTCAGCCTGCCCCTGTGCAATCTCTATTTGCAAGACCGCCGCCCCGGCCACACGCCCCGCTGGCGGGGGGTGACGCTGCTGCACGAGCTCAAAGCCTTGGGCGTGCCGGTGATGATCGCCAGCGACAACTGCCGGGATCCCTTCTACGGCTTTGGAGATCACGATGGCCTAGAAGTGTTTCGGGAGTCCACCCGCATCCTGCACCTGGACACCCCCTATGGGGATTGGCCGCAGGCCATCACTGCCACCCCGGCCCGCATGATGGGCTTGGTAGAGGCCGGGGCGATTGGGGTGGGCCTGCCGGCAGACTTGGTGCTGTTCAAGGGGCGGGGGTTTGACGAGCTGCTTTCCCGACCCCAGCACGACCGGGTGGTGCTGCGCCAAGGTCAGCCCATCGACACGGCGCTGCCGGACTACGCAGAGCTGGACGACTTGATGGAGAGGGTGGGGCGGACTTAGCCAGCGGGGTTGGGGAGCCAGGCTTTAATCTGGGCGGCAATGCGCTGAGCAGCGCCAGGGGATCCCATACGCCGCTGCCCGTGGGCTCGCAGTTGGTCGGCGTAAGCGGGATCGCTGGCCAGGCGGCTCAGAATCCGGCAGAGCACGGCAGGGGCCTGCTGGGGTGAAGTGAGGTGGACTGCGGATCCCAGGAGACGGGTTTGAGCTTCGGCAAAGCGGGGGGTAAATTGCGGCCCCTCCCCCGGCAGGGTGACCACCGGCTTCCCTAGGCCCACGCATTGTTCCGTGGCCGTCCCCGCCATGGCCAGCACCGCTGTTGCCCGGTGAGCACAGGTGCCAAAATCTCCCCACACCAGGAGCAGGTCGCGGCGTCGAGCAGGGATCCGCTCTTGAAGGGGGTTCCGCTCCAGGTTAGGGCTGAGGGCGGCGTAAACTTGGATTTCCGGCGGCAGTTGCTCTACCACCTGCATCATCAAGGCCCAGTTGCGGTAGGCTTCCGGCGGGCGGGATCCCGGCAGCAGCAGCACCGCGGGCCGGTCGGGATCCAAAGGCAATTCTCCCCGCGGCTCCAGGTCATCCATCATCGGGTTGCCCAGGTAGAAAGCCCGGAGGCCCCGTTTTTGCAGAGCGGTGGCCGTCAGCTCATCTCGCAAGAAGGAGCCGCGACAGCGCCTGCGGGCCATGAGCCAGCGCTCCCAGGGCAGGTAATCGGAAACCGGCTGTCCCAGCCAAGCGCGTCGGTAGGGCCCTTGTTCGTCCCGCCAATAATAGTCCGACTTGGCTGTGCCCACGAAGACGTAGGGGCTGCCGCTCCACCAGGCCATTAACAAAGGCACAATGTCCCCCACCGCCAGCACCAGCTCGACCTGAGCCGCCGCCCGGCGAACCAAAGCCAGTTGCCGCCCCGTCAGGCCCAGCAAGCCAGCGCGCAGATCCCGCCACAACTGCCGCCAATCTTGATAGATAAATCCCCCTGAAGGCATCACCTGGGTCAGGGGCAGCAGCGGGATGCCGCGGCGGCAATAGGCGGTGCCTTCCCCCACAATCGGCAGGGCTTGCACCGAGATCCCCAGGCCGGTCAGGGCCAGGGCGATGCGACTGCCCACCTCATCTTCCCCGTGGCCATTGCTCAGGCACAGCACCCGCGACAAATTCTGTGGATTCATTGGGTAGAGGATGGGAGTTCAACTCTGGGGTGTTGCCGCCTCCATTCGAGCTAAACGAGCAGAACCCTGTAGCTTACCAAAAATCTCTTCTTAAAATAGAGCCAACCTGCGAGGGGAAGCCAGGGTAATGATCCGAAATGAGCGACAACGAGCCGAGTTTATTGCAGCGGTGGAAGCTTTGCGCCTGGAAGGCCCTTACTTCGTCGAGACCCGTCTTACCCGTCAGCGGGGGTATTTTTGGCGGGCGGTGAAGGATGTGGCCGCCGGCCAGCCCTGGTGGGAGATCCGCTACTTTCCTGCCTGCGAGTGCTATGCTTGGGCCTACCTGCCGGAAGGGATCGGCCCCCGTGAGTTTGCCTGGGGACACACGCCACAGCAAGCTTTCCTCAACGCCCTTTGGCAACAGCCTGCCTCCTTTTCGGACAAAGGCTAGGACAGGTGCCAGAGAAACCGTTTCAACTTACAGTAAAAAAAAGATTAAAACTCCCACGCGCAGGGGACATGAAACCGCAGGCCGTCGCCCGTATCCTGGATGCCAACCTCGACCGAGCTCGTGAGGGATTACGGGTGCTAGAGGAGTGGTTTCGCTTTGGCCTAGAAAACGGCGAGCTGGCCAGCGAATGCAAGGCCATGCGCCAAGCCCTGGCCCGCTGGCACAGCGACCCGCTGCGGTTGGCCCGCGACACCCCTGCCGATCCGGGCACCCAGATCTCCCATCCGCAAGAGGAGCAACGGCGGGATCTCGGCCACCTGCTGCAGGCCAATTGCAGCCGTGTGCAAGAAGCGCTGCGGGTCTTGGAAGAATACGGCAAGTTGGCCGAGTCCAGTCATTGGGTAGCACCCGGCCTGGCCAAGCTGGCCAAAGACATGCGTTATCGGCTCTATGTTCTAGAAAGCGAGCTGCTGGGGGGATCCCTGCGCCAACGGCTGTTGGCGGCCCATCTCTACCTGGTCACCAGCCCGGTGCCCCACTGGCTGGAGGTGGTGGAAAAGGCGCTGCGGGGAGGGGTGACGCTGGTGCAGTACCGCCGCAAGAACCTCACCGATAGGGAGATGCTCTGGGATCTCAAACAGCTGCGGCAACTGTGCGACCGCTACCAGGCGTTGATGATTGTCAACGACCGGGTGGACTTGGCCTTGGTCAGCCAAGCGGATGGGGTGCACCTGGGCCAGACGGATCTGCCGGTTGCCCAGGCGCGGCACCTGCTGGGATCCCAGCGCCTGATTGGCCTGTCGACCACCAATGCCGAAGAGCTGGCCCAAGCCCTCAATAGCGGCGTGGACTATATCGGTGTCGGCCCCGTCTATGCCACCCCCACCAAAGCGGAAAAACCCCCCGCCGGCCTGGAGTACGTGCGCCTGGCCGCTGAGAAGGCCCACTTGCCCTGGTTTGCCATCGGCGGCATCGACCTCCACAACCTGGCCGAGGTGCGCCAGGCAGGCGCCAGCCGCGTAGCCGTGGTGCGGGCTCTCATGGAGGCGGCGGATCCCACCCAGACCGCCCGTGCCATGCTGGCCGAACTGCAACGGATCCCTGCTCTATCCTGAAGTTAGACACAGAATCTTCTCAAAACCCTCCTAACTCCCGATGGCAGAAGCCGTAAAAGATCTCACTGACCCCACTCGGCAAAGCGGCGGGGATCCCATCCTGAGCGGGATCGCCACCGAAGTGCAAGGGGAACTGGTGCGGGAGCTGGATCTGATGATCCGGGCTCGCTACCCCCTGATCTACTTGGTTTCTCCAGAAGAGGAGCCAGCGGATGCTGTGCTCGTGCAAGTAGCCAAGAGAACCGATCCGCCGCGGCGGCTGCTGTTTTGGGACGTGGTGCGGGGCTGGCAAGATAGCGGCGAAGATCGCGGCTCCATCATGGCCGCCCTGGGGCGGGTGTGGCGCTCGGCTCCTCAGGAAGACACCCTGTTTGTGTTGCGGGATCTGCACTTTGTGCTGCGCAACGCCAGCAGCGACAAAAACGCCCCTATCCTGCGGGAGCTGAAAAACCTCAGCCGCGAGCTCAAGCGCACCCGCAAGACGCTGATCCTGCTCAGCCACATTCTAGAAGTGCCCAGCGACCTGGCCGAGGAGATCACCGTCGTCGACATTCCCCTGCCCAACAGCGAAGAGATCAGCCGCCTCATCCAGCTCTATGTGGCCCCGGAAAAACTCAAGCTCACCCCCCTGGCCCGCGAGCAACTGGTCAAAGCCTGTCAGGGGCTGAGCCGGGAGCGCATCCGCCGCGTCTTGGCTCGCGCCCTGGCCGCCAAGCAGGAGGTGAACGAGGCCGACATCGACCTGGTGTTGGAGGAGAAAAAGCAGGCCATCCGCCAGACCGGCATCCTGGAGTTTTTCACCGCCCGCGAGACCCTGAAAAGCGTGGGCGGGCTGGACAACCTCAAAGCTTGGGTGCGGGTGCGCCAGGAAGCCTTTACCGAAGAGGCGCGGCGCTACGGCCTGCCCAATCCCAAGGGCGTGCTGCTGGTGGGGATCCAGGGTACCGGCAAGTCCCTCTCCGCCAAAACCATCGCCAACGAGTGGCGGCTGCCGCTGTTGCGGCTGGACGTTGGGCGGCTGTTTGCCGGCATTGTTGGCGAATCGGAAAGCCGCGTGCGCCAGATGATCCAACTGGCGGAGGCCATGGCCCCCTGTGTGCTCTGGATTGACGAAATCGACAAAGCTTTTGGCAACATCACCAGCAGCGCCGACGGGGACTCGGGCACCAGCCGTCGGGTGTTTGGCAGCCTGATTACCTGGATGCAGGAGAAGACCAGCCCCGTTTTCATCGTGGCCACCGCCAACAACGTGCCCCTCTTGCCGCCGGAGCTGCTGCGCAAGGGCCGCTTTGACGAGATTTTCTTTCTCAACCTGCCCACCCAGGCCGAGCGCAAGGAGATCTTCCGAGTGCACCTCCAGCGGCTGCGCCCCAGCCGGCTGCGGGAGTTTGACCTAGATGAGCTGGCAGCAGCCGCCCAAAACTTCAGTGGCGCCGAGATCGAGCAGGCTATCGTTGACGCTATGTACAACGCCTTTGGAGGCAGCGGCAGCGGCGCTCGGCGAGACTTTACCCAGGAAGACATCCTGCAGGCCATCCGCGAAACTGTGCCCCTGGCCTCCATTGCCCGCGACCAGATCGAAAGCCTTAAGTGCTGGGCCGCCCAGGCAGGCGCTAGAACCGCCTCCCAGGATGCTCAGGTGCTGCAGGAGATGAAGCAGTGTTTTGCAGCTTCCTAGAGGGGATCCCCGATTTTTCCTGCTTGAGGGGAGCGAGTGGGAAGCCCCCTAGGCTCGGGTTTGGGCCTTGGAGTCGGATCCCGTCACTGAGGCATTAGTTCGCCTCTTCCCCTTCGTCTCTGGGAATGGATGGTCGAGATAACCCCACCTCCGGCATCCCCTCGTGTCACAATGGGTAAAGATCGGCTTTTTTTGTGTCTTGGCGCTGTGCTCAAGCTCCTGTACTACCGCGAGATCCCTTGCCCAGATACCGCTCAAGTGCTGAGCTGGCTGCAGGAGCACCTGCCTCTGCCTGCGAGCAGCCAAAAGGTACTCACCCCCACTGGGCTACGCCTAGAGGGATCCGGAGCGCAGCTGGCCGTTTTCCTCTGGTCGGGGCTGAACACCACCTATCTCAAGATCTTTCAGTGGTCAGAGCGGCCTTTCCCCCAGCAGGGCCGCTGGCTAAAGGAAGTGGAAAGGGCTATCCAAAGCCAATTTCCCCACCGCTACCCGCAGTTGCCAGATGTCGATCTCAGCCAGGGATCCATCTTTGAGCAACTGGAGCCCTTTTACCCGCAGACGGTGAAGTATTTCCGCCGCATCCCCAACGGGGAGTTTGACCTGCAGCGGGTTTACTGGTGGGAGAAACGCTGGCGGGAAGAAGTCCAATCCCCTCACGCTTGCCGGCCCCCCGTGCTATTTCGCCAGCCTGCCCCAGAGCCCGCCCCCCAAGAGTGGGACTTGGTGATCGTGGGCGGGGCGTTGGGGGCTATCTACGGCGCGGCCATGGCCCGCTTAGGTTACCGCGTGGCCCTGGTGGAACGGCTGCCCTTTGGCCGCATGAACCGGGAGTGGAACATCTCGCGGCGGGAGCTGCAGACGCTGGTGGAGTTTGGCCTCCTCAGCCCTGAGGAGATGGAGAGCCTCATCCTCAGGGAATACACGGATGGTTTTAACAAGTTTTTTGATGGCAACAGCCCCGTGCGCGCCCCCGTCCTGCACACGCCGACGGTGCTCAACCTGGCCATTGATGCCGAAAAGCTCCTGCAGCTCTGTGGTCAAATCTTGAGATCCAGGGGTGGTGCCATCTACGAGCGCAGCGAGTTTCAGCGGGCCTACATCGAGGAGCAAGGCGTCACGGTGGTGGTTAAGGACCTAACCACTCAAGAAGAGTTCTCTCTGGGATCCCGCCTGTTGGTGGATGCCATGGGGACGGCCTCCCCCATTGCCCAGCAGCTCTACGGCCGCCGCGCCTTCGACAGCGTTTGCCCCACGGTAGGGGCCACCATTGCAGGGGGGTTTGAGCCAGGAGTTTGGGATCCCCAATTTGGCGACATCCTGGCCAGCCACGGCGACATCAGCCGCGGTCGGCAGCTCATCTGGGAACTGTTCCCTGGGCCGGGGGAGGATCTCACCTTCTACCTGTTCCACTACCACCAGGTGCATCCGGAAAACCCGGGCTCCCTCTTGGAGCTGTACGAAGACTTTTTCACCATCCTGCCGGAATACCGCCGCTGCGACCCGGAGCGCCTGCAGTGGAAAAAAGCCACCTTTGGCTACATCCCCGGACGCTTTGGCCAGCAGCCAGCTCCCCAAAAGCCCTTCGACCGCCTCCTTTTAATTGGGGATGCGGCAGCTCTGCAATCGCCCCTGAGCTTTACGGGGTTTGGATCCCTGGTGCGCAACTGCCCTCGCCTGTGCGATTTGCTGGACACAGCCTTGCGCCATAATCTCCTCAAAGCCGCCGACCTAGCCCAGATCCGCGCCTACCAGGGCAACTCCGCCGTCACTTGGCTGTTTTCGCGGGGGATGATGGTGCCCACCGGCAAGGTGTTGCCGCCCGAGCGCATCAACGCCATCCTCAACAGCTTTTTCGGTATTCTCGCCACCGAGCCGCCTGAGGTGGTGGACGACTTTATCAAAGACCGGGCTGGCTGGCTGGCCTTTAACCGCATGGCTATCAAAGCGGCTCTGCAGAACCCGCGGCTGCTGCTGTGGATCTGGGAGGCAGTAGGAGCGGAAGGCTTTGCCCAGTGGCTACCTACCTACTTCAGCTACACCGGACTGGCTTTGCTCTCGGCCCTCCTGGGAAGTTGGTTTCCCAAGCTGGTGCGGCGCCTGCAGCCCTGGCTGGAGTCCCGCTACCCCCGCCTGTGGTTGCGCTGCCTGAGCTGGAGCTACACCCTCACCTACGGGGTAGGCCAGCCGCGCCTGGAGTTTCATCTCCCCGCTCCCAGCTCTCCTGCCGCGCAAAACCTGCAAAACCCAATACCGACCTGGATAGAAGAAAGGGCCTAGGCCGGAGACTTTCACCAAGCCGTTGTTTCCACCGTCTCTCTGGCGCCTCCAGGAAAGGCGGGCGTCAACTGTTTTGTCGGCAGAGTCAACTCACAAAAAATCTCGAGGAGTGCTGGCAGTCCTTGCTTTGGTTTGCTAGCAGTTTTCGGCCTTATCTGCACAAGATTGTTTGCCGCAGCAGCCGATTCCCAGGTAGTGGCCAGCGGCAAAAGAGCTGTGTCCACCTGCTCTTTACCTTGGCAATTGGCTCAAGTTGAGTATAATCAGTGCCTACCATCCACTAACCTTCAGGTTCAGGCCGAAGAGGGTTGGGAAGGGATCCCAACTTGAATCGGTCGAGGAGTTTCTGAACCTCTTTTTGCAAGGTCTCTATTTTGGCAAGAAAACTAGGACCAGATCCAATGGTTTATACTTTTGAAATCATCGGCATTGCCCCTGCCCTCGATTTTTTCTGGCAGCAGCAGGAGCTGGCAAAGCGGCCTTGTCGGGTAGAGTACCTGGGCACCCGCCCTTGCACCCTGGATGCGCTGCTGGGATCCTTGGAGGAGGTGCCGGCGCGGCGGGGCTGGGATTTGGATCAGCTAATCGAAGCGGTTATTCGCTTCTGGTGCAACAATCCCGACTTGGTCAGTTTGTGGCGGTCTCGCTTTCAGGATGCCGGAGAAGATGTCCTGCTGATCTCGCGGGTGGGGCCCATTCAATCCCTACAGCAGGAGTTTGAGTGGCTGCTCAACCAATGAGATCCCTAAACCGGGTAGGCTAAGGGCAGGATTGTTTCGTAACTACCCATGAGCGACACCGTTTTCAGCAAGATCATCCGCAGGGAGATCCCGGCCCAGATTGTCTACGAAGACGAGCGAGCCATCGCCTTCAAAGACATTGCTCCCCAGGCTCCTGTCCACATCTTGGTGGTGCCCAAGGAGCCTATCCCCGGCATTGCCCAGGCCAAGCCCGAACACGAAGCGTTGCTAGGGCACCTGCTGCTGACGGCTCAGCGGGTGGCTGTTGAAGCTGGCCTAAGCAGAGGTTATCGCTTGGTCATCAACCAAGGAGAAGACGGGGGTCAAACCGTCTTTCACCTGCACATCCACGTTCTGGGCGGTCGGGCGATGGGCTGGCCGCCGGGCTAGCTTCGGGTTTTGCCGCCAAGTGGGGCCTCTACAGCTAGAATGCTGCCATTGAGGGTGGCTGGCAGGCGAGGTTTAGAGGCGATGGAGTGGCATGTTACCGATGCGGAAAGCCTGATGATCATCGACCAGGAGGTGGGCAAGCACGAGCTTTCCCCCGCCGAGTATGAGGTGGTTCGTCGAGTTATTTACGCTACTGCAGATTTCGAGTATCTTCACCTCATCCGTTTTGGCAACGAAGCCCTGCAGGCTGGGGCGGCGGCTTTGGCGGCGCGCACCACCATTGTGGTGGACGAGCCGATGGTGCAGGTAGGCATCGCGCGGGCCGTGCAGAACACCTTCTCCAACCCCATCTACTGCGGCAGCGAAGCTGTCACCCGCCCCCAGAGGGACAAGACCCGCTCTGCCTGGGGCCTGCAAACCCTAGCTCAGCGCTACCCTGAGGCAATCTTTGTCATTGGCCAATCCCAGACGGCTCTTTCCACCCTGGTGCAGTTGATCGCCGAGAAAGAGGTATCCCCTGCCCTGGTCATCGCGACGCCGGCTGGGTTTGTGGATGTGGTGAAAGCCAAGCAGGAGCTGGCCGATTCCATGGTGCCCCACATCCGCACTGAGGGACGGAAGGGCGGCCCTGCAGTGGCGGCGGCGGTCTTGGATGGCCTGCTGGATTTGGCTTGGCAGGCCTATGTGGGAGCCAGCAGCCCAAGCCCTACTGGCAAATCAGTTAGCGGATAGAGGGGAGCTCCGTTGATCTGATGATCTAAATGGTTCTGATCCAGATCACAGGCTTGGCAGGATCTCCGTCATGCTTCCCTCGGTCTGGCTTCGAGAAGATGGGAGCTATCTTCTCAGTGCCGGACAAAAAAGCCCGAGAAGCGGCTAGTCGAGGCAGAGCGAGGGATCCGGTCATGCAGCAGTTCATTTGGGTTTGGGGAAGCGGCTGGCTTTTGGCTATGGCCTTGGCAAGGGGAGGATGGGCCCAAGCGGAGGTAGCGGCTCTTTTGCCCGCCGGACAGCCGGCTATATCGCCCTCTCTCCCTGTGCCGTCGAACATCGACCAGAGGGAAGCTCGACTCAGCCCCTACCAGCGCTGGCAACAGCAGCATGCTGCCGCGGAGATTCCCTCTTCTGGGTTTGGGGAGGTCTTCTACCGCCTCGCTCAGAAAGCGGAACAGAGCCCAGAGGGGCTGCCTTTTCCACTGCGGCCAGCCGGGATCCCTCTGGGAGAGGGTAGCCCTTTTTTCCTCCATGTCAACGGGCTGGTCTACCAACTGTCCTATTGAAATAGGCGGGGAGGTTTTCGCGTTAGCAGGACGGCTATTTCAAGCCCTGCTGAACCTCTCCTCTCCCTGGGGGTGAGGGATCAGTAATGATTCCCCACCTTGCGGTGGTGGACGGCGGTGAGGCCCTCCAGGTTGGAGACCCGCCCGGCTTCTAGGGTGCTGTAGACCACCCAGTGGTCGCTGGTTTCTAGGCGGCTGGCCACGCGGCACTCCAGGTAGGCCAAGGCATCGGCCAAGATGGGGGATCCGTTGGCGGCGGGGTAGGTCTTGATGCCGGCAAAGCGGTCGGCTCCCGGCGGGAAGCGCTTCAGGAAGTGGCGCATTAGGGACTGGTGATGGCCTTCCTGCAACACGTTGAGGACAAAGGTATCGCCCACCTGCAGGAAGGACTCGATGGCCCGGTCTTTGGCCACGGCAACGCTGATCCCCGGCGGATCGCTGCTGGCCTGGGCCACCCAGGAGGCGAGCATGGCGCTGGTGGCCTGCCCTTTGCGGGCGGTGAGGATGTAAAGGCCATTGCTGATGCGGCCTAGGGCGCGATCCAAGTCGGCATCCAGGGCTTTCATCTGCTGAATGGTGCGATCCCGCGTTAGCCACTGCCCCAGGTCGGTGCCGGCTTCCTCCGCCAATTGCAGCAGGGTTTCGTCTAGGGGTTGCTTGAGGAGAATAGGAGGGAACACTTCTTTGGCGCCCATCTCCTGCAGCGTGTTGCGGCAGAGGTAGACCGACTCGTCATCTGCTCCCCCCGACTCGAACAGGCCAAAGCCTTGTTTGCTGTGGGCAGCAGCCAGGAGGGTTTTCAGCAGCACCTGGGTGGAGGCCGCATCAGGCCCCGCTTGGGGCGGCATGCCTATCACCACACCAGCGGCCAAGCTCATCAGCTCGCGCACCTCGTGGGCATCCAGCAGCCGCAGATCCGCCAGCTCTACGGCAACGCCGGTTTTTTGGATGCCGCGGGCAATGGCTTGGGCCAATGCTTCCGCCTGGCCATAGCCCGATAGGTAGAACACCGCCACCATTCGTTCGGCTTTGGCCTGCTCCAGGCTCCAAGTGCGGTAGTGCTCCACCCAATCAGACAGGTGGTGGCGCAGCAGGGGGCCGTGGCCGGTAGCAATGGCGGCGATGGGGGGCAGGGACTCCATGCGCTTCAGGGCCGAGAGTACCGAGCGGGCGTTGGGCCCCATGAGGCAGTCGTAGTAGAGCTTGAAGTCGGCCTGTAGCAGGTGGGGATGCTCGTCCCAGGCAAAGTCATCGCAGTAGTGCATCCCAAAGACGTCGCAGGTGTAGAGGATCTGCGTGCCGTGGTCGTAGGTGAGGATGGTGTCGGGCCAGTGCAGGTTGGGAGCAGAGATGAACTCCAGAACATGTCCCTTGCCCAGATCCAGGCGATCCCCCTGCTTGACCACCAGGTGCCGGAAGGGGCGATGCACCAGGTTTTCCAAAAATTGCACGGCCACTTTGGAGGCCACTACCGTCATTTGGGGCGCCAGCTCCAGCAGATCCCCGACTAGGCCGCTGTGATCCGGCTCGGTGTGGCTGACCACCAGGTAGTCGAGGGTGGCGGGATCCAGGAGGCCTCGCAGCAGATCCAGGTACAACTGGCGAAACTTCTCGTGGGAGGTGTCGATGAGGGCCACCTTCTCCCCGCGAATTAAAAAGGAGTTGTAGGTGGTGCCGTTTTCCAGGGCGAACTCGATATCAAACCGATCCCGATCCCAGTCCTGGGAGCGGATGGCAAGGGTATCGGCTCCAATGAGCAGCGTCTGCAGCGTAAGATGGCCTGAACGCGGTGCAACTGCCGTAACGGCCATGTTTTCCCCCTCTGCCAAATGGCAACTTTACCTAACTGCCCTCTGCACTCATCGTAACCGTGATGTAACTAAATGTTGAGGAGCCGCCAAGTTTTGATTTTCTGATGAAATGCTTCAGGGATCCCCAAACTGCCGACCCCCGCAGGGTCTGGGAGCAAAAGCTGCGGCAAACTGGGCCAGGGTGTGGCGCAGTTGATCCAAGTTTTGGCCGTTGGCGGCGGACACAAACAGGGCCTTGGGGTAGAGCAGGCGCACGTCCTCGACCCATTCGGGATCGAGGCGGTCAATTTTGTTAAACACCAGTTGTCGCGGGCCGGTGGCCAGGGGCATCTCGTCCAGCAATTTTTCCACCGCCTCGATGTGCCCTTCCCAGTTGGGGTGGGAGAGATCCACCACGTGCAGCAGGGCATCCGCCTCCGTCACCTCCTCCAGCGTGGCCTGGAAGGCCTCTACCAATTGCTCAGGCAGCTCGGTTAAGAATCCCACCGTGTCGGTCAACAGCACTGCCTGCTGGCCGGGCAGCTCCAGCCGCCGCGTGGTGGGATCCAAGGTGGCAAAGAGTTGATCGGCCACATAGACCTGGGCCTGGGTGAGGGCGTTGAGAAGGGTGGACTTGCCGGCGTTGGTGTAGCCCACCAGGGCCACCACGGGAATTTGGGATCCCTCCCGTCGCTGGCGCAGCCGTTGCCGGTGGCGGCGCAGCTCTTCCACTTCTTGCCGCAGCTTGGCGATGCGCCGCTGAATGGCCCGCCGCTCCATTTCCAGTTGGGTTTCCCCGGGGCCGCGGGTGCCGATCCCACCCCCCAACCGCGACATGGTGCGCCCTCGGCCGGCCAGGCGCGGCAGCAGATATTGCAGTTGCGCCAGCTCCACCTGCAATTTCCCGGCCCGGGTTCTGGCCCGCTGGGCAAAGATATCCAGGATCACCTCGCTGCGATCCACCACCCGCACCCCTACTGCCTGTTCCAGGGTGCACACCTGGCTGGGGGTGAGCTCGCGGTCGAACACCACCAGGTTAGCTCCCAGATCCTGCACCAGCAGGGCCAGCTCCTGCACCTTACCGGATCCGATTACCGTGGCCGAATTGGGGCCTTCCCGCCTCTGCCAGAGGGCTTGCAGCACCTGTCCGCCGGCACTCTCCACCAGGCGGCCCAGCTCGGCCAGCCTGTCTATGAGGTCTTCGCTGCTCTGTCCCGGCTCCTGCAGTCCCACGAGGATGGCCCGCTCCTGCTGGGGATCCACCTGGCGGGCAGTGAATTGGCGACGAAAACTATCTTCCAACTCCGCCACCAGCTCCTGCAGATCCTGCTCTGCCAGGGTCGCCAGCGGCAGAGGCTCGGAGACCTGCCAGCGGCTCTCTCCCTGGGGCACTAGGTGGGCCAGATAAGTGTAGTTGACAAAGCCCGTGGCCCCTCCGCCGCGGCGCAGCCGTCCTCCTGAG
>NZ_AUMZ01000001.1:89319-96471 GCF_002760375.1 Synechococcus sp. 60AY4M2 | reverse complement strand
AGCTCCCACTCCCGGCCCATGTAGCAGAACACCCCAATCAAAAAGTGCAGCACAATCAGCTGGTAGGGGCCGCCGTTGTACAGCCACTCGTCCAACTCTTGCCGCAGCTTGCTGATGCGCCGCTGGATGGCCCGCCGCTCCATTTCCAGTTGGGTTTCCCCAGGGCCACGGGTGCCGATGCCCCCACCTAGCCGAGACATGGTGCGACCGCGACCGGCCAGGCGAGGCAGCAAATACTGCAGTTGCGCCAGCTCCACCTGCAATTTTCCGGCCCGGGTTCTGGCCCGCTGGGCAAAAATATCCAAGATCACCTCGCTGCGATCCACCACCCGCACCCCCACCGCCTCTTCCAAGGTGCGCACCTGGCTGGGGGTGAGTTCCCGGTCGAACACCACCAAGTTAGCGCCCAGATCCTGGACCAGCAGCGCCAGCTCTTGCACCTTACCGGAGCCGATTACCGTGGCCGAGTTGGGTCCCTCCCGCCGTTGCCAGAGGGCTTGCAGCACCTGACCGCCGGCGCTTTCCACCAGGCGGCCCAGCTCCGCCAACCCATCCATGAGATCCTCGTAGCTCTGCCCGGACTCCTGCAGCCCCACCAGGATGGCCCGATCCTGATCCAGATCCACCTGGCGGGCGGTCACTTGGCGCCGAAAGCCATCTTCTAGCTCCGCCACCAGCTCCTGCAGATCCTGTTCTGCCAGGATCCCCAAAGGCAAAGGCTCAGAAACCTGCCAACGGCGCTCTCCCTCCGGCAGCAGATGGGCCAGATATGCCCGGTGAACAAAGCCCGTAGCCGCTCCTCCCCGGCGTCGGTGCCCTCCTGACTTGGACACGGAAAGGGTGATGAGGGCATCCAAACGCTGCAAAGCCATGGCCGTCAGCGCTTTTTGACCGGGGCCCCCCTCCCCCATTTGGGTGGTGATGCAGCGGATCCCGGATAGGCGCTCGGCCCCCTGGCGGGGCAATTCCCAAGCGGGAATCTGGGTTTCAAAAGGGGATCCCACCCCTACGCGGATCACCTGGCCGCGCCGGTTGAGGTAAACGCTGATGGGCCGGCCTTCCAACTCTTGGGTCAGGGATCCCAGCCGTTGGGCAAACTCCACCGTCACCAAGCGGTCGGGGGGTAGGCGCAGTTGGTAAAGCCGTTGCAGTTGCTTTTGTTGGTGGGGCTTTAACCCTTTGGCCTGTTCGCGAAAGCCTCGCGTAGCGATAGCAGAGCTGAAGCGGGGGTCGGTCTGATGGCGAGAGGTGCTAGCCCTGGGCATAGGGACGGGGAAAGACCCAAAAACAAGCTTTCATCTACCATACACGCTAGCTGACAGCAGGAACTTGGGATCCAAAAGCAACGGCGGCAAACACTGGCCCAGTGTTGGAGCTGCCCAAGCGGGGATCCCTGTATTGAGCTTGCTGTCGGTGAGAGAGTTTCCAAATCGGTTGGGCATCCCTTTCGCTCCGTGTTGCCGGAATCCTGCTGCAACTCGGAGTAGCTGCATAAATCGGAAAAAGCCGTAGTGCTAGCTCTTGGTTTTTATAGATGCACGATTTCAACATCACCCCATTTTCTGTGCAAATATTCAGCAACCAGCCTACGATGACAGTGCTCAGGAGTAGCTTCACTACAAAGCAGACATCCTCCATCGAGAATACTTTTATCCACTTGATCTTCGATACGACGCTCGGCCATCAACGACAAAAACTGTCTCTCATAATTAGACCAGTCACCACTAGCTTTATAAGCATCAAGAATTTCTTGGGTCGGTGCCAATTCTGGCAAATGAATGTATCCAAGCTTACAGATCTCGTGAAGGAAGAACTCTAGGTCATTCTTTTTCGTGAATCCCGCCAGTTGCGAGGTGTTATTAAGTCGAGTATCAACAACTCGAACCAGACCAGGCTGTTTTAAGCGATTAAAAAATTGCTCTGCACTTTTCTTCGTGAACCCTATTGTAAATATCTTCATGGCCTCGCGCTCCGCTCATCACTTTTTGACATTTTCTCATCTCGATAGGCGACACGCCTGCCTTGAATGAGATAGGCTTCGGCTATAAACTCTTCCCGACTTCTAAACAAGTCCCCCTCTGGAAGTTTGCAAAGGGCAAGAAGACGAGATTCTAGAGCCTCATGAGACGCATCCATTCCCCTGGCTCTCCGTTCTGCCATTCCTTGCCGGCAATACAGCGACCGGCCATTTTTCTGGAGTTGGCGAAACAGACAATCGTCTTGGCGTAAGACATACAGGCTTCTGGGGCAAGGGCAAAGGCTCAATGGGAGTAATTTTCGGCTTCTTGAAAGTCCAGTAGTCAAATCCGTTCTTCAGGGCGAAAGGGGATCAAAAGGGCGCGGGGCGCTTTGGCATGGCGAGAGACCAAAATCAACGCCACAATACTGAGCAGATAGGGCAACATTAAGAAAAACTGATAGGGGATCCGGCTACCCCAAAGCTGCTGAAGGCGCAATTGCAAAGCATCAAACCCGGCAAACAGCAACGCTCCTCCTAAGGCTCGCCAGGGATCCCAAGCGGCAAAAACCACCAGGGCAATGCAAATCCACCCCCGTCCATTGACGATATTGAAGAAAAACGCATCGAACGCAGAGAGGGTTAAAAAAGCGCCGGCCACTGCCATGAGAGCGCTGCCCACCATCACGGCCCCGGTGCGAACGGCATAGACCGGGATCCCCTGGGAAGCGGCAGCTTGGGGATTTTCCCCAACCATGCGCACGGCCAGGCCCAGAGGAGTTCGGTAGAGGATGTAGGCCATGAGGGGCACCAGGAGAAGGCTGAGGTAGGTGAGGGGCGGCTGGGTAAACAGGGTTTCTCCCAGAAAGGGCAGGCTGGAGAGACCGGGGATCGGCCAAGGGCTGAAGGGGACGATTTTGGGAGGAGAGGTGACCTGGGGCAGGGCCATGCGATAGACAAAATAGGCGGCATTGATGGTCAAGAGGGTAATGCCAATGCCGGTGACGTGCTGGGAAACCCCAAGGCGGACGGTCAACAGGCTGTGAATCAAGCCCACACCTGCACCGAGGACGGCAGCAAAGGCTACGCCCCACCACAATCCGGATCCCTGATAGACCACCAGCCAACCGGTCATGGCCCCCAGGGTCATGATCCCTTCGATGCCCAGATTGAGAACGCCGGCCCGCTCACAGAGGACTTCGCCCAAAGTGCCAAAGAGCAAGGGAGTGGCAATGCGCAGGGTGGCCACCCAAAAGCTGGTGGTGCTGATTAAGCTGATTAGACTCAGGAGTGCAGACACGGGTGCTCAGTCCCAGCGCAGACGATAACGGGCCAATCCCATGCAGACCAACATCCACAGCAGGGCAGCAGCAACAATGACATCGGCAAGATAGGTGGGAACGCCCAAGCTACGCCCCATGGTATCGGCTCCCACATAAACCCCGGCAATGAAAACTGCGGCCCCCACCACTCCCAAGGGATGCAGTTGGGCCAACAGGGCAACGACGATGCCGGTGTAGCCAAAGCCAGGGGATAAATCCAAGGTGAGATAGCCCTTGAGCCCGAGGAGTTCACAAGCTCCCGCCAAGCCTGCCAGCCCACCTCCCAACAATGAGGTATATAAAATAACTCTCCGGACTGGGATGCCGAGGAACCTGGCCGCTTCTGGGTTGGCGCCTACGGCTCGCATTTCTAAGCCCCAAACGGTGAACCGCTCTATGGCCCACACCCCCAGGGCAGCGAGCAGGGCGATGATTAAACCAGCGTGGAGACGACTGCGGGGGATCAGCCGCGGCAGTAGGGCGGCATCCACAAGGGCACGACCTTGGGGCCAACCCAGAGCCAGAGGATCTTTGAGGGGGCCTTCCAGGAGATAGCTAATCCCGAGAAGAATGACAAAATTGAGCAGCAAGGTGGTCACCACTTCGTCCACCTGGAACTGGGTCTTGAGCCAGGCCGGGATCCACAGCAGCAGCCCTCCAGCAATCCAGCCCGCCAGCAGCAGCACCAACACCAACCATGGGCGCGGCAGCGAAAGCCCAGCGGTGCCCAAGAGGCTGGCAGCCAGAGCCCCACCATAAAACTGGCCTTCCGCACCGATGTTCCACAACTTGGCCCGAAAACACACCGCCACCGCCAATCCCGTCAGGATCAGGGGAATGGCCCGCGTCAAAGTTTCGCTCAGGGCAAAGGGGGATCCCACCGCTCCCCGCAGCAAAGCTCCATAGGCTGCCAAAACCGGGGATCCCGTCCACAGGATCAACAGGCTACAGGAGAGGAAAGCCAGGACAATGGCTGCCATCGGCGCACTCAGGATCAGCCAAAGGGGCACCGTGGAACGAGGTTCAACACGCATCGGCCACCTCCTGCCCGGCCATACGCAACCCCAAGGCGGTCACCGTTGTGGTTTGGGTTGGGATTGCTGGGGAAAGCCGACCGCGATAGAGCACCGCCACCCGATCGGCCAAACTCAGCAATTCATCCAAGTCTTCAGAAATGAGCAGGATCCCGGCTCCAGCCCGGGCTGCTGCCAGCAGTTGGGCATGCACGTAAGCCACAGCCCCCAGATCCAGTCCCCGCGTCGGTTGGTGAGCCACAATCACCTGGGGATCCCGACACAGCTCCCGCGAGAGGATCACTTTTTGCATATTTCCGCCGGACAGCAGTTGCACTGGCATCTGGAGCGCCTGCCGCGGATCCCCACTCTGGAGTCCCCGCACGTCGTAGGTCTGTAGCCAGGTGTGAGCCTGCTGATAGATTTGCCGGTGACGCAGGATCCCCCACCGCGAGAATTCGGGATCCCGATAGCGCTCGATGACCCAGTTTTCCCATAGGCTAAGGGAACCAATCAGCCCAGTTTTGTGGCGGTCTTCTGGGATCCGGGCCATGCCTTGCCGCACCATCTCAGCAGGAGAGATCAGCCGCAGGACTCGGCCATGCAGATGGAGATGACCTTGGTGGGGCCGGATCACCCCACAGACCAGATCTGCCAGAACGGCCTGCCCATTGCCCGCCACCCCGGCAATACCCACGATTTCGTGACGCCGCACCGTCAGAGAAACCTGCTCCAGATGCTGCTGCCCTGCCCGACAGGAGACCTGCTGCAACTCTAAGACCGTCTCCCCCGGAGACAAAGGGGCTTTGACCACCGCCGCCAACCGCTGCCCCACCATCGCTTCCGCCAGAGCTGTGGGATGGATCTCAGCCGTCTTGCCCGTCATCACCACCCGCCCTGAGCGCAGCACCATCACCCGGTCACTGATGCGCATCACCTCCTGGAGCTTGTGGGAAATCAGCAGGATCCCCAGTCCGCGACCGGCCATCTGCCGTAGGGTGTGAAAAAACGGCTCAATTTCCGGTGGGGTCAACACCGCCGTAGGCTCATCCAAAATCAGGATCCGCGCCCCTCGATACAGCACCTTGAGGATCTCCACCCGCTGCCGCTCCCCCAAGGTTAGAGATCCCACCAGAGCATCGGGATCCACGGCCAACCCCAATTCCTCAGCTAGCTTTTGGATGCGCTGCCGTCCCTCTCGCCGCCGAGACCACAGGTGCCACAGGGGCTGAGTGCCCAGAAGAATGTTGTCCAGCACCGACAGATTATCGGCCAAGACCACATGCTGATGCACCATGCCTATCCCCGCCGCCAGGGCAGCCGCCGGGGATCCCAGCTTGAGGGGCCGACCAAACACCCACACCTGACCCTGATCGGGAACATAGTGCCCAAACAGGATATTCATCAGCGTCGTTTTGCCCGCCCCATTTTCCCCCAAGATGGCCAGAATCTCCCCGGCCCGCAGCTCAAGATCAATCTGGTCGTTGGCCAGCAGAGCACCAAAGCGCTTAGTAATGCCCACCACCTTCAAGGCCAAAGGCGCTTCAGAGGGTGGACTTGGGTTCGCTATCATCGATGGCTACAACAAAAGACCCTGCCAGAATCTCTGCCTGCCTCTGCATCACCTTAGCTTTCAGTTCAGCCGGAACCTTGTCGGCAAAGGTTCCCCAGTCGGAGAGGCTGGATCCCCCATATTTCATCATGCTGTAGATCCCGTAGTCCTCTGCCTTAAATTCTCCGGCCTTCACCGCGGCAATGGCTCTGTCGATGGTGGGTTCCATGTGCCACAGGGCGCTGACCACCACCGTTTCCGGGTAGTCCGGCTGGGTATCGATCACATTGCCGATGGCCAAAACGCCCCTCTCTTTAGCGGCATCAGATACCCCAAACCGCTCTGCATAGAGGATATCTGCACCGGCATCAATTTGGGCAAAAGCCGCCTCTTTGGCTTTGGGGGGATCAAACCAACTGCCGATAAAGGTGACCAAAAACTTCACCTCCGGCTGCAGTTCCCTCGCCCCTGCCATAAAAGCATTCATGAGGCGGTTCACTTCTGGAATGGGATAGCCCCCCACCATGCCGATGATTTTGGAGCGGGTCAGCCCCCCGGCCACCATTCCCGTCAAATAGGAAGGCTCGTGGATGTAGTTGTCAAACACGGCAAAATTGCTCAGGGCAGGATCCGGCTTGAGGCTGGATCCCATCAAAAAGCTGACCTTAGGATAGTCTTTGGCTACTTCCCGCGCTTCCCGCTCCACCCCGAAGACCTCACCCACCAGCAGTTGGACGCCGCTCTCGGCATACTGACGCAGCACCCGTGGGTAGTCGGTGTTGGAAACTGACTCTGACCAGGTGTAGTCAATATCCCCCCGCTTCTGGGCAGCCATCAACGCTTTATGGATCCGGCTCACCCACTGCTGCTCAATGGGAACCGTATAAACCCCGGCCACCTTCAGCTTGGTTCCTTGAGCCACCGCGGCATCGCGAACCAACCAGCGGCTCCCCATCAGGCCAGCCACAAAAGCCCCAGAACGCAGGCAGAAGTCCCGCCGGGAGAGTTCTAAACGTGCCATAGTCGCTTCTGTTGAGGTTACTTCGAGATCGGGTTACTGCTCGGCTTATCCTAAGGGGGAGATCCCTGAAAATATGTATCCTGAAATACAATTTTTTGAGAAGGAGCTTGTTTGTAATGGACAACGAAGTTTTGCTGACGGTTGGAATGGATGTAAGGGCCAAGTCCTCTCAAATCAGCTCTCGATAGATTATCCTTCTGACTACTTGGTTGATATCTTGCACAACCGGATGCTGTTGGGGACTACAGCCCTCTTTTATAAAGTGAGCAATAACCCAATCAACTGGT
>NZ_AUMZ01000001.1:82179-87494 GCF_002760375.1 Synechococcus sp. 60AY4M2 | reverse complement strand
TATCCCCCTACCTGGATTTGCAACTGGTGGCCTTTCCCCAAGATGGCTACTACCGCTCGCCGGGGGCGGTGCAGCTTTTGGAGAAGGCCTTGGATCTAGGGGTGGAGGTGGTGGGCGGGATCCCCCACTTCGAGCGGACGATGGCCGAAGGAGCCGCTTCAGTGCGGGCTCTGTGCGAGATTGCAGCCGCGCGCGGCCTGCGGGTGGATCTGCACTGCGACGAGACCGACGATCCGCTTTCGCGCCATGTGGAAACCTTGGCCTACGAAACGCTGCGGCTGGGCTTGCAGGGGCGGGTGACCGCCTCCCACCTAACCTCGATGCACTCGATGGACAACGCCTACGTGAGCAAACTCATTCCTCTGATGGCCGAGGCAGAGCTGGGAGTGGTCGCCAACCCGCTGGTCAACCTGGTGCTGCAGGGCCGCCAGGACACCTACCCCAAGCGGCGGGGACTGACGCGAGTGCCAGAGCTGATGGCCGCCGGGCTGACGGTGGCTTTTGGCCAGGACTGTGTGATGGATCCCTGGTATCCCCTGGGCAGCGGCAACATGCTGGAGGTGGCCCACATGGGGATCCACGCTGCCCAACTGACAGGCTATGAGCAGATGCGGCAGTGTTTCTTGGCGGTTACGGAAAACCCGGCCCGCATTCTGGGGTTAGAAGGCTACGGACTAGAACCCGGCTGCTATGCCGACTTGGTGGTGCTCCAGGCTGCCGATGCTGTCGAAGCCATTCGCCTGCAACCGGCTTGCCTGTACGTTTTCCGTCGGGGACGGCTGATCGCCCAAACCCCGCCGGTGGTTGCCCAGCTCCATTTGCCGGGGCGCCCGGCCCAGGTGGACTTCACCCGCCAGCTTTAACGGCGCACGGTGCCGCTGAAGCCGCTGGCTTTGAACTGCTCCATAGTCAGAGGCAGCGGGCTGGTCACGGGCACGGAGATGCGAATGGAGAAGGGGCTTTCGCCGGGGGGAACCTCCTCGATGGCTCCCAGGCGGGTGCGCTCCGGCAGAACCTCATTGCCGTTGGCATCGTAAAGGCGACCGAAGACATCCGCATTCAGCACAGTATTTCTGGAGCGGTTGACCACCGTGCCTTCAATGAATAGGCACCTGGCCGGTATGGGGTTGCCGTTGCTGGTAACCAGGTTGGTGTATTCGGGGGTATCCGGGCAGGGGGTGAGGTGCAAATCCTTCAGTTGCAGGGGGATGGCTCCAAAACCCAGCAAGAGCGCCGCCAAAGCTGCACAACCCAGGCTCCAGCAGAGGGAGCGAAGCCCCTTCTTCCAAACTTGGCTCATGTTTTTTCTCCAAGGCCCATCTCCCCTAGTCTAGGGGATCCCCCGCCCGGTAAAACCCCTCCTCGGTCTGGATCCCGTCCAAGCGCTGATCCCAGGGATCCTGAGGCAGAGGCTGCTCCAGTAGGCAGGCCTGCGGGACAATGCCCCACTTGGGCACGCCGGGATCCGGCAGCGAGGCCAAAAAGCGGTCGTAATAGCCGCCGCCATAGCCCAGGCGCCTCCCCCAGCGATCGCAGGCCAGGGCGGGCACAAGGATTAACTCGGCTTCGGCGGGATCGATGACTTCGCTGCTGGGAGAGGGCTCCAGCAACCCCCAGCGGTTGGGAACAAGCTCAGCTGGGTGGTAGCGGTGCCACCGCAACTGCCGCTGCGGCAAGCAACGAGGGATCCCCCAGCGCTTTTCAGGGAAAAGGGCGAACAGGGATCCCAAGTCCACCTCGGAGCCGAAGGCCACGTAGGCCAGGATGGTCTTGGCCGCCAAAAGCCGGGGCTGAGAGGCCAGATGAGCCACTATCTTCTGCTCGACCAGAGAGCGATCCACCCCTTGCCGCACTTGGCGGAAGTGCCGGCGCAAGCGAGCTTTGGGGAGAAAATTGGGCCCCACAGACGGAGACAGGTTTGTAGCGTAGAAGGGAGTTGCCGCAGCGCCATGCCATCTCCCTGCCTTGACTTTCCCCACCCCCAGTCAAGCTTAGGGGTGGATATCCAGAACCTACTGGATGGCCAGGAGCTCCACTTCAAAATCGAGAGTAGCGTTGGGAGGGATCACGCCGCCGGCGCCGCGGCTGCCATAGGCCAACTCCGGCGGAATGCGCAAATACCGCTTGCCACCCACCCGCATGGTGGCCAGACCTTCCTCCCAGCCACGGATCACCTGCCCTACCCCGTAGGTGAAGGTAAAAGGTTGATTGCGCTTGTAGGAGCTATCGAAGACGGTGCCATCCTGCAGCTTGCCCACGTAGTTCACCACCACCGTTTGCCCCGGCTGAGGTGAAGGCCCTGTACCTTCGACAAGGTCGTAGTACTGCAGACCCGACTCGGTGGTGATAAATTGCTGGGCTTGAGATTGCACAGTAACTGCTGGGTGATCTTTGGCTCGCGACAGAGCCATGGCCGGCTGTCCAGCCCACACCCCAATCCACAGCAAACCCAGCAACAGCAGCAGCATCTGTTTCATCCGTTGGCGTCCCCCCGGTGCCGACTTTTTGCCTCCCCAACAATCTTAGGGGATCCCCTCATCCTATTTCGGCAAATTCGACGATCTGCCCTTGATGGTCGCGCACCCAGAAGACAAAAGGCTTTTCGGAGCGGACGCTGCTGCGGATCCCTTGCTTGTTGATCCGCTTCAGGAGGGCTTTGAGGGCTTCCCGTTCGTAGGTGGTGTGGCGATAGCGGACGCCGCTGCTGCGACCGGCTGCCGCCCCGTAGGCAGGTACAAAGGGAGTTCTGGAGAGACTGCCGTAGGGATCCGTGGTACCGGGGATCACGTGCAGTTGCACGGTGTCGGAGAGCTGATACCAGAGGCCAGCGGTATCGAGAGGTGTCGAGGTGGAGCGGGCTTTGGCATCAAGGCGGGAGCTGAGGCCAATATCCGCCGGGAAGTAGGCAGATCCCAGGCTGGAGCCGACCATGCTTTGCTCATAGCCGTAGTAGTACTGCAGCGGCAGCTCCGCCTCCGGCAGCCTCAAGACCTTTTCGTAAAACCCTCGCGCCTGCTCCAGATCGGGCACGATGATGGTGTAAACCCGCGGTGCGCCGCTCAGAAACGTCCACATGGCCCCGCCGTAGGCCGATAGCAGCAAAAACATCAGCCCCTTCGTGGAGAGCAAAACCTCCAGGGGGATCAGCGGCAGCATCAGTCCAAGGGGGGTTGGCATTGGCGCTTGTCCATTTGCGGGTGGCTCTGTAGTCCAGTATAGGATCCCTAGGCTGATGAAGCTTGCCCTGTTTGCCCCCACCCCGCGCGGTCGCCGCTTGGCCCAGGCTCTGCTGTCGCTGCTGCCAGAGGAGTGGATCTGCTGGAGCAAAGCCAATCCACAGGGAGAGCCGCTGCCTTGGCCCTGGCAAGCCTATGGGGATCCCAGCCATCCCACAGCGCCCAGATCCCTGGCGGCAGCGGTGGCCCAAACTTGGCCCCAGGTGCAGGGCTGTCTTTTCATCTTGCCAGTTGGGTCGGTGGTGCGGCTAATTGCCCCCCTCTTGCAGGACAAATACCGGGATCCGGCGGTGGTGGTGGTGGATGAATCAGGCCGCTGGGCCATTAGCCTCTGCGGGGGACATGTGGGCGGGGCCGATGCGCTGGCGCGGCAGGTGGCGGCTGCTTTGGGAGCCGAGCCGATCCTCACCTCTGCCTCCGAAGGGCTGGGGATCCCGCCTGTGGATGTGTTGGGGCATCCCTACGGCTGGCGGCGGGGCAGTGGCGATTGGAACGGGGTAGCTGCTGCCCTGACGCGGGGAGAGCCGGTGGCCGTAGAGCAAACCTGCGGCACGCAGCTCTGGCGGCGGGCCTGGCCAGCGGATCATCCTCTTTTGACTACGGCTCCCGACCAAGCAGTGGCCCAGATCCGGATTGGGGAATACACAACGCCTTGCCCCCACATCCCCACCGTCCACTGGCATCCGCGGGTGCTGTGGGTGGGGGTGGGCTGCGAGCGGGGCACCAGCCGCGCCTGGCTGGAGGGATCCCTGCGGCGCCTGTTGCAAAACCAGGGGCTGGCCCTCGAGGCCGTTGCCGGCTTGGCCACTCTGGAGCTGAAACGGGATGAGGCGGGGCTCTTGGAGCTGGCCCAGGCCCATGGCTGGCCCATCCAGTTTTTCTCCGCCGCGGCCCTGGCAGGGATCCCGGTTCCCCACCCTTCAGAGGCGGTGCGGCAGGCGGTGGGCACCCCTTCGGTGGCGGAGGCGGCTGCTCTTTTGGCGGCCCAGCGCTGGTCGGGAGAGGACAATCCAGCCCAGGGGAGAGCCACCCTTGTCTGCCCCAAGCAGATCTTCACCTCAGAAAGCGAGGGAGCTTGTACCCTGGCCATTGCCCGCGCCGCCCGCGAGTATTCCCCTCGCGCCGGGCACCTGTGGCTAATTGGCATCGGCCCTGGGGATCCCGCCCAATTGACCTTGGCCGCCCGCCTGGCCCTGGCCCAAGCCGAGGTGGTGATTGGCTACCAGCTTTACCTGGACTTGGTGGCGCCCCTCCTGCACCCCGGCCAGATTTGCGAAGCCTTTCCCATCACCCAGGAGGTGCAGCGGGCGCAGCGCGCCATCGCCCTGGCCCAGCAGGGGCTGCAGGTGGCGGTGATCTCTTCGGGGGATGCGGGGATCTACGGCATGGCCGGCCTGGTGCTGGAGTACTTGGCCCGCAGCGGCTGGGATGGGATCCGCCCCTCCCTGGAGGTGCTGCCGGGGATCTCCGCCCTTCAAGCTGCTGCCGCTCGCCTAGGAGCCCCTCTCATGCAGGATTTTTGCGCTATTTCCCTCTCGGATCGCCTCACCCCCTGGCCGGCCATCGAGCAACGCCTGCAGGCGGCTGCCCAGGCCGACTTTGTGGTGGCCCTGTATAACCCCCGCTCGCGGCAGCGGTTGGATCCCTTCCTCAAGGCGCTGCAGATCTTTCGCCGGGCCCGCCCCACCCACACCCCGGTGGCGGTGGCCCGCAACCTCTACCGTCCCGGCGAGGCCATCCACCTCACCACGCTAGGGGAGTTGGATCCTGAGCAGGTGGACATGTTTACCCTGGTCTTGATCGGCAGCTCGCAGACCTTTCGCTACGGCAGCCGGCTGATCACTCCCCGCGGCTACCGCTTGTGATGAACCCACCTGATGGCCGTTGGATTTCGATTCAAAACACCGTGAGGTGACATCCTCTCCCGCTAAGCCCTGACGGGCTGTAGACGGGAGCTTCCGAGAATCACTTCCCGGAGTTGCTGCTTCAACGGACTGGTAAACCAGGATCCTCCACAGCCAGAGAGCGGCAGTCCCACCGCCCCCCTACATCCCCCCGTATACGGGGGGACCTGAGTCC
>NZ_AUMZ01000001.1:64834-75134 GCF_002760375.1 Synechococcus sp. 60AY4M2 | reverse complement strand
AGGCAACGCCCAGATTGTGAGACTCAGGGGCATTGAACCCCTTCGTCTCACCGCCTATCCTCCATCCCGCCAAGCTGCGCTGTGGCGGGAGTACCCCAGAGGTTCTGATGGCGGGGATCCAACTGCAGCCACCAGGGGGATCCCCAAGCTTCCACCTCGTGCCACACCTCGGCTTGCAGGCGATAGTCCTGGCTGTGGTCAGGAGGGCTGCCCAGCCTAAAGAGGAGAATCAATCGGTGAGGGGTCTCACTCCCCCTGGCGCCAATCCGCGATAGCCCCAGCCGGGGTCTGGGCAAGGTATTCGGAGCGCCGCCATTTTCTGTCCAAAAGAACCGGGAGCTCAAAGAATCTAAGGGCGCCGCCTGCTTGCCTAGGCAGAGGCAGAAGCTGTGTCCAAGTGGGGAGAGACGCTGCCGCTGGAAAACTCCTAATATTATATTGTATATTGGACTGTAGCTGTTCATTAAAAAATGCTTAACTACTTGTTGCAAGCAGCAGATGGCGGGTTTTGAAGACTGGGCAATTGGGCCAGAGAGCGCCTGGTGTCTCCCCTTTTATGGCTGGGTAGGGACAGCGCTGGCTCTTCCTTGGGCCGCTGGCTGGATCAAGCGCAGTGGCCCACGTCCGGCAGCCTACCTCAATATCCTGCTGACCTTTGCGGCCCTTGCTCATAGCTTTTGGCTGTTGCGACAAGTTTGGGGTCGGGATCCCCAGCTCCTGAACTACCTCTGGTTTCGGGTGGCCGATTTGGACTTGTCCCTGGCTTTGGAGGTCTCGCCTCTGACGCTGGGGGCGGTGGTCTGGGTAAGCGGCTTGAGCTTGCTGGCCCAGATCTACGCCCTGGGGTACCTGGACAAGGATTGGGGGTTGGGCCGCTTTGCCGCCCTGATGGGCTTTTTTGAGGGGGGGATGACGGGGATCGCCCTCAGCGATTCGCTGTTTCTCAGCTACGCGCTGCTGGAGATGCTCACGCTTTCCACCTACTTATTGGTGGGCTTTTGGTACGCCCAGCCGCTGGTGGTCACGGCGGCGCGGGATGCTTTTCTCACCAAACGGGTGGGAGACCTGCTGCTGTTGATGGGGGTGGTGGCGGTTTCCAATTTCTCCGGCTCCTTGACCTTTTCCGGCCTGCGCGATTGGGCGGCTACGGCCAGCTTGGATCCAACTTGGGCGGCCTTGATGGGGTTGGCTTTGATTGCCGGGCCGCTGGGCAAGTGCGCCCAGTTCCCGCTGCACCTGTGGCTGGATGAGGCCATGGAGGCGCCCAACCCGGCTTCGATCCTGCGCAACTCGGCAGTGGTGGCCGCTGGAGCTTTTGTCCTCATCAAGCTGCAGCCAGTCTTGGCCCTCTCCCCTTTCACGGATGGGGTGCTGGTGGCCATCGGCACCATCACAGCCGTAGGGGGATCCCTGGTGGCCTTGGCGCAAATCGATCTCAAGCGCACCTTCTCCTATTCCACCAGCGCCTACCTGGGCCTGGTGTTTGGGGCGGTGGGGACGGGGCAGCCGGATTTGGCGCTGGAGCTGCTGCTGCTGCACGGCCTGGCCAAGGCGCTGCTGTTTATGGGGGTGGGATCCCTCATCTACACCACTTCTACCCAAGATCTGACGGAGCTGGGGGGCCTAGGGGGCCGCATGCCGGCTACGGTGGCCGCCTTTGCTGTGGGATCCCTGGGGATGGTGGCCCTGTTGCCCCTGGGGTGCTTTTGGATCCTAATCCGCCTGGCGCTGGTGTACAGCGCCCTGCAGCCGGCCCTGTTGGGGGTGTTGCTGCTGATGAATGGGCTGACGGCTTTGAACCTGGCGCGGGTGTTTGGCCTGGTCTTCTTGGGATCCCCGCAGCCCAAGACGCGCCGTGCCCCTGAGGTGGGCTGGCCGATGGCCCTGCCCATGGTCATTCTGACGGTGCAGAACCTGCTCATGCCCTGGCTGTTTTGGCGCTGGGGGCTTTATCCCGGTTGGATCCCAGAGCTGCAGCAGATGGCGGCTCTGCTGGCGGCCTCGGGTTTGCTGGGGGCCGGTGTTGGTGCTTGGCTGTACTGGGGGGGCCGGCGGCGGCTGCGCCTACCCTGGCCGGAGCTGCAGGATCTGTTGGCGCAGGATTTCTACACCGGGCAGCTCTACCAGGCTTTGGTGGTGCAGCCGGTCGGCGCCCTTTCCCGCGGACTGGAGTGGCTGGATCGCAACGGGGTGGATGGCCTGGTGAACGGAGTGAGCCTGGCTTTTTGGTTTAGCGGCGAAGCCCTCAAGTACACCCTGTCGGGGCGGATGCAGCTCTACGTGTTGCTCATTGTCATCGGGGTCGTGGTGGTTACCGCTTGGCTGCTGCGCTCGCCCCTGGTGGGATTGGCCTATTGAGACGGGAGGAACCATGCTCAGCCTTCTAATCGGGATCCCCCTATTGGGTGGCCTGCTGGTGGGGCTGATCCCCGAGCAAGCGGGGAAGGGCCTGCACCGAAGTTTGGCCTTGGGCTTCGGCCTGGCTTGGTTGGGGCTGAGCTTGGGGCTGCTGCTGCAGTTTGATCCCCAAGCGCAAGGGATCCAGATGGCCGAACAGATGGCCTGGATCCCGCAGTTGGGCCTGGTTTACGAGCTGGGGGTGGACGGGATCTCCCTGCCGCTAGTGGTGATGACCGGCTTGCTGGTATTGATTGCCCTCTGGGCCAGCGGCCCGGTGGAGCGGCCCCGCCTCTACTACAGCTTGGTGTTGCTGCTAGCAGCCGCCATTGTGGGGGCTTTTCTGGCCCAGAACTTGCTGCTGTTTTTCTTGTTCTACGAAGTCGAGCTAATTCCCCTTTATCTGCTGATTGCCATCTGGGGCGGGCCGCGGCGCACCTATGCCGCCACCAAGTTTTTGGTCTACACCGCCCTCTCGGGGGTGCTTCTGCTGATTGGCTTTTTCGGCCTCAGTTGGCTGAGCGACGCCCACAGTTTTACCTACAACGTTTTGCAGGCCCACCCCTTGCCGCTGCTGCCCCAGATTCTCATCCTCATTCCCATCCTGCTGGGGCTGGCCATCAAGATCCCCTTGGTGCCCTTCCACACCTGGCTGCCGGACGCCCACGTGGAGGCTTCCACCCCCATTTCTGTGCTCTTGGCGGGGCTCTTGCTCAAGTTGGGCACCTATGGCCTGGTGCGCTTTGGCCTGCAGCTTTTGCCCGATGCCTGGGAGCAAGCCGGGCCGTGGCTGGCCAGTTGGGCGGTGGCCAATGTGCTGTATGGATCCCTGAACGCCTTGGTGCAGCAAGACATGAAAAAGCTGGTGGCCTACAGCTCCATTGCCCACATGGGCTACATTCTCCTGGGCACGGCGGCGGCCACCCCCCTCTCCTTGGTGGGATCCGTCTTCCAGATGGTGAGCCATGGGCTGATTTCCTCGCTGCTGTTTTTGCTGGTGGGTGCTGTCTACGCCAACACCGGCACGCGGGATCTCAAGCGGCTGCGGGGATTGCTCAACCCGGAACGCGGCCTGCCACTTGTTGGCAGCTTGATGGTGTTGGGGGTGATGGCCAGCGGCGGCACGCCCGGCCTGGTGGGCTTTATTGCCGAGTTCACCCTCTTTCGGGGCAGCTTCCCCGTCTTCCCCCTGCAGACGTTGCTGTGCATGGTGGGGACGGGATTGACGGCGGCCTACTTTTTGCTGATGGTGAACCGCGTCTTTTTCGGGCGCCTCTCGGAAGTGGCCATTGCCATGCAACGACGCGCCACGGGAGAACGCCTGCCTGCTGTAGTTTTGGCCTCGCTGGTGGTGGTGCTTGGCCTCCAGCCTGCCTGGGCAACCCACTGGGTGGAGTCCACCGCCGCCCATTTGGCCAAGCCGGCGGCCCTCAATCTTGCCGAAGCAGGCGGGCCGACCACTGCTTTCGAGCCTGGGTTCTCTTCGTTGTGACGATTTAGTGATACGACTGAGTTTTTGTTGTTGTCTCAACCCCTCCTTCTCCCATGACGGCCACCCTTGTTCCCGCTCCTTCCTGTTTCTTTCTGGCTGGCTTAGATCCTCTAGAGCAACGGCGACTGGCTCCCATCGTCCAACGCCTAGAAGCAGGGGGAGCCCTTGTGCCGGATTCTTCCAGCAACCGGCTGGAGGTCATCGGCATCCTCCACAGCTACGGCCAGGTGCTGGATGCCTACTCCCAGAATTTGATCTTCATAGCCGACCACCAATTTTTGGAGCTCTTCCCAGTTTTTAAGTACTTCAACGGCGAAATCACCCTGGGCAAATGGCTGCGCTACCTCTGGCATGACCGCATCAACTACGAGTTTGCCGAATACTGCATGAAAGCCATGCTCTGGCATGGAGGGGGAGGCCTCGATCGCTATCTGGATACTCCCGAATTTGTCGAGCGGGCCAAGGTGGCCATCCGGGCCAAGTTCCGCTTCAACCCCCTTCTGCAGGGCCTCAACTTCCTCTGCCCCGACTTTGCGCTGGAACAGGTGCGCATGCTGGCCATGTACAGCGGCCTGGGCCAGTTCTGGCGGGTGATGAGCGATATCTTCCTGGCCTTGGCCAAGCGCCGCGAGAGCGAACCGCAGCTCACGCTTCCCGACGTAGTAGCCCACATTCAGCAGGGGTTGGTGGCAGCTGCCAACAAGCCCATCACCTACGCCCCCTGCATCTGGGGCCGCCGCTACGAGATCATCCCCCTGTCGGCGGGGCTGACCTTCCTGCCCGATACGGCCCTGCCCTACGTGGAAGCTGTGTTTTTCCGCTCCTTTCCCTTCATGGGCACCGTCTCCTACAATGCCCAGGCCCACCAGATCCCGGCCGAGCAGGCGGACTTCGCCTACGGCGCTTTGTATGCCGATCCGCTGCCGGTGGGGAGCGCCGGGATCCCCCCTACTCTCTTGATGCAGGATATGATGCGCCACCTGCCTGGCTATTTGCGGGAGCACTACCGCCGCCAGCCGCGCGGGGAAGATGACCTGCGGGTGAAAATCTGCCTCAGCTTCCAAAAGGCCATGTTCTGTGTTACCACCGCCGCCCTGCGGGCCCTTGCCCCCTTTCCTCTGGAAACCCAGGATCCCCAGCAGCAGTTGGCCAATCGCGAGTTTCTCGCCCCCTGGCTGCAGCGGCTGCTGGGATCCCGCCTGCTGAGGGTACAAGAAGAAGTTGACACTCCCACCCAGCGGATTCTTACGCAGCCCAAGATGGACTCGCGAAGGCGCTGTCAAGACGCCCCTAGACAGTCCTTTGAGGCATAACCTCAAAGTTCTGCTTACTTCGGACTTAAGTTCCTCCAGGTTAGTTATTGCCGCGCGGGTTTTGCACCGCAGTAGGTTGTTTTCCTGGAGAAGCTCTGTACTAACTATGAAGCAACTAAAGTGGCTCAAGGGCTTTTTCGCCCCGCACTCAAGTACGGGGCTACCAAGCTATTGTCGATGCCTAGCGAACCCGAGCGCTGTTGCCGTTGGCTGCAGCAAGTGGAAGCGGGATCCCATTTTCGGATACAATGTTTTGTCCGATTGAGGAGTAGGGTGGCGTAGCCAAGTGGTAAGGCAGAGGTCTGCAAAACCTCTATGCGCCAGTTCGAATCTGGCCGCCACCTCTCAAACCTGACATCCCCAGCGGGACCCGCATGAAAGACAAGTTGATGTTGATGATCCCCGGCCCCACTCCCGTTCCCGAGAGTGCGCTGCTGGCCATGGCGCGGGGGCCCATCGAGCACCGCAGCCAAGAGTTCAGCGCCATTCTGGAAGAGGTGACGGAGGGGTTGCGCTGGCTGCACCAGACCACCTCCGATGTGTTTGTCTTTGCCTGCAGCGGCACCGGGGCCATGGAAGCCGGGATCCTCAACACCCTCAGCCCCGGGGAGCGGGTCTTGGTGGGGGTCAACGGCAAGTTTGGCGAGCGCTGGGCCGAGATGTCGGAGCAGTTTGGCCTGCAGTGCGAGCGGATAGAGACCCCCTGGGGCGTGCCCTATCCTGTCGAAGTCTTCCAAGAAAAGCTGGCCGCCGACCGGGAGAAGACCATCAAGGCGGTCATCCTCACCCACTCGGAAACCTCCAGCGGCGTAGCCAACGATGTGCAGGCCATCGCGGCTGCTGCCCGCGAGCACGGAGAAGCCCTGGTGATTGTGGATGCGGTCACCAGTTTGGGGGCCATGCCGGTGCCTATGGACGAGTGGGGCCTAGACGTGGTGGCCTCCGGATCCCAGAAAGGCTACATGATCCCGCCCGGGCTGGGGTTTGTGGCGGTGAGCCCGCGGGCCATGGCTGCTGCCGAGCGCTCTCGCTTTCCCAAGTACTACTGGAGCTTTAAACTGGCCCAAAAAGCCCTGCGCCAGGGCACCACTCCCTTTACGCCCGCGGTGAACCTGTTTTATGCCCTGCAGGTAACCCTGCGCCTGATGCGGGCCGAAGGGTTGGAAGCCATCTGCCGCCGCCACGCCCGTTTGGCCCAGGCCACCCGCGCCGGCGTCAAGGCCCTGGGGCTGAAGCTTTTGGTCAACCCGGAGTCGGCAGCCAGCCCCTCGGTAACTGCTGTGCTGGCGCCTGAAGGGATCAACGCCGATACCCTCCGCAGCACCCTGAAGAAACGCTTCGACATCGCCCTTGCTGCCGGTCAAGACCACCTCAAGGGCAAGATCTTCCGCATCGGCCATCTGGGCTTTGTGAGCGACCGCGACATTCTCACCACGCTGGCTGCCCTGGAGTCGACCCTGCACACGCTGGGTTATGGCGACTTCCCTCCTGGAGCGGCCATCAAGGCGGCCGAGGAGATCTTGGCAAGCCCCTAGGGATCCCTTGCCCATTCTGTAGTTCTTGACACCTGGCGCCCCTCCCTTGCCCTGGCTAGAATGGGTGAGCGTTCTTAACAAAAGATAAAATTCCAGAGTCGACTGCTCTGGAGAGCTATCTGTTCCCAACCCAAGGGTTGACATGCTGGTTAGTTTGCAACGGGATCCCTGTCAAACTGCCTCGGCGGCGGAGCTGCGGCGGGTGCTGCAGGGGATCGGCCCTCTCTCCTGCCCGCTGCAGTACAACTTTCACCTGCACACCTGCTGCTCCGATGGGCGCATGGATCCGGCAGACTTGGCGGAGCAGGCGCGCCGGCACGGCCTCAAGGGCCTGGCCATCACCGATCACCACACCCTGAAGGGCTACGAGCAAGCGCAAGCCTATCTGGATCGCCCCGAGGACCCCCTGCTATGGACGGGGATCGAGATTACAGCCAACCTGCTGGGCTGCGAGGTGCATATTCTTGGCTACGGCTTCGATCCGGCGGATCCTGTTTTGGATCCCTACATCCAGGGGGAGCAAGTTCCCGGCCTGCCCGCCGCTGAGGCCATTGGGGCCATTCAAGCAGCAGGCGGCCTGGCGGTGTTGGCCCATCCCTTTCGCTACTGGCTGCCTGCGGAAGAGCTGGTGCCGGCAGCCGTGGAGTTGGGCCTGGATGGCCTTGAGGTCTACTACGCCTACAAAAACCCCGACATTTGGGCTCCCAGCCCAGAGGAGGCGGCGATTGGGGAAAAGCTGGCAGAGACCTACGGACTTTTGAAAACCTGCGGCACCGACTCCCACGGCCCCAGCATCCTCAGGCGTATCTAGCCGACTTGTCCAGCCCATCTAGGGGCGGGGATAGAGCAACTGGCCCAGGCGGCGCAACTGCTCGGCCGTGCCCATACACAGCAGCAGATCCCCCGGTTGCAACAGGGTGTCACCGCTGGGGCCGCCAATCAGCTGGCCATCGGCTCGCCGAATTGCCACCACCAACGCGCCGGATCGCGCCCTTAGATTGGCTTTCCCCAGGGTCTGGCCAACATAGGGGCATTCTTGCGCCGCCAGCTCGTACTCTTCCAAGTAAAAAGTGCGATCTCGACCCGACAGGATCCCATCCACAAAGTCCACCACGCGGGGGCGCAGGGCAGCCGCTGCCATCCGTTTTCCACCGGTGATGAAGGGAGAGATGGCGTGGGCAACGCCCGCTCGCTGCAGCTTTTGCAAAGCCTCTTCCGTGTTGGCGCGGGCAATGGTGCGGATACGAGGGTTGAGGGTGCGGGCCGACAGCACCACATAGAGGTTTTCGGCATCGCTGGAGAGGGCGGCAATCAACCCCTCGGCCTGCTGCACCCGCGCCGCCAGCAAGGTGGCATCGAGAGTGCTGTCTCCCTGGAGAGCGACATATCCCAGCTCTTGGGCCACCTGAATTGCCTCGGCCGATTGATCGATCACCAAAAAGGGCACCCCCTCTGCCTGAAACTCCTGGGCCACCTGTCGCCCAATGCGCCCAAAACCGCAGACGATGTAGTGGTTGTTCAGCGCTTCCATCTGTTTCTTCCACTTCCGCTGCCGGATCCCTTCCTGAAAATGCCCCTGGATGAGGGCCTCTGTAAAGCGGTTCACCATGAACCCGATGCTCAAGACCCCCATCAGGATCAAGGCCACCGTGAACAAGCGCCCCCGATCCCCCAGCGGCTGCACCTCCATGAAGCCCACAGTAGTTAGGGTGATAACGCTCATGTAAAAAGCTTCCACCCAAGGCCATTGCTCCACCCCGTGGTACCAAAGGGTGCCGATCAGGACAACGCCCAGCAGCGCCCCTACTCCCAAACTCAGATCCCGCTGGATACCGGGATCCCTTTTGGCAGGAGGAAACGGGGGACGAGCAGAAGCCATACGGCCCAGCCAGATCGAGCGGGGAAAAAGCGAGAACTACAATGGGTAGGAGAAAGTCAGTTGTTGAGCAGCAGCGAGTGGAGTGCAGATGCCCGAGTACATCAAGGTGGAATATCGGATCGACAAAAAAGGACAGGTGACCGAGACCGTATTGAACGGATCTGGCTCCAGTTGTACTCTAGCCACGGCAGAGCTAGAAGCAGCCCTTGGAACGGTGCAAGAACGAAAGCTGTTGCCGGAGTTTCATCAGCCAGCAGAAGCCGAGATAGAATCACAAGTTTCTTTACAGCAAACCCGCTGACTCCATCCCCTTCCCCCCAGTTTTCCCGTATCTACCTGCCTACTTTCGCTTCTTGCCCCCCTTGCCGGCAGCGCCGCTGGCTCGTGCCGCCCCAACTGCCGATTGAAACAGCCAAACCGCCAAGGGAGCAGCGACGATCAAGATAATGCTGGTGGGGCCGACGCCAAAATCCGGCTCACCGGAAGCCAACTCGAAAATCGAACCCACAGCGGCAATGGCACTGATGCAGGAAACGGCCAGGAGCAGGTAGCCTTTAACACTGGTGGTCATGGGGAACCTGTCTAACGTCTATTCGCGAAAAAGCCCTCCCACTCTCGAGAGGGCTACTTTCTATGCTACGGGCAGGGATCCCATGCCAGCAAGCCAGAGCCGGAATCTCCCTCTTAAAAAGCAACCAGAGAAGTGGAATTGGAGCGCCAGCCTAGCCCTTGACGATGATCTTGCCGACCATGCCAGCCCCCCGGTGGGGAGTGCAGTAGTAGGTGTACTCACCCAGAGGGACATCGACAAAGGCCGATTCCACCACTTGGTTGGGAGCAGTGAGCAGGGCCTTGTGGGACAGCTTGGCTGCCAGGGCCGCATCGCCACCAGGTACCTTGTCAAAGACAACGTTGTGAGGATAGACCTTGTTGTTGACCCACCGAACAGTATCTCCCTGATTGATGGTGAGGGTGGGGGGATCATAAATGAGCTGGGCCTTGTCAGAGCCCATCTTGACCGTGTAGGTTTCAGCAGCAGCAGGGTTGGACAGGAAAGCTACCGCAGCCACCCCGACTACGAGAGCGAGGAGGATGCGCTGCAGACGCTTCGCTAGGTTAAAAATGAACAACATGGATTCCTCTCAAAACGTAACGGCCGTCGCCCCCGCCTCTGCGGCTGGGCCCCCCCTTTCCAAGTTGTAAAGGAAAGGCACCCAGTCCAGCAGGGACGTTCAACTCCTATCTTAGGATCTTAAGGCGGAACAGGAACACCCATTCCCTTGCTAGAGCGAGGGGCTGTTCCAGACGGCAAGGCCACAGGGAGGGATCGGGCGACGAGATTGCCTCGAGCCTCTACCTTTCTCGTTGCCTGATACATTCACGCTGAACTCTCCTGAACATGGTTCAGGAAAGAAGCGATCGCATCCTGCCTATCTCTGAGCAGGAAGGCGGTATCCCGCAAAGCCCTGAGGAATACCCCCCGAGCGCTTTCCCCCTTCACTTCCCGGCAACCGTTGCGGTGGACTCAAGGATCAGGGGGAAACTTGGTCTACTATATCCCTCTCAATGACTTTTGCCAAACCGCCTAAAGCTCAGTAAATTCAGCAAAGTTCAGGGTTTTGGGGGTTAGAGGCATGCTCTCACCGCAAGGCGGCGATCCTTCGCCCGTGGGATCTCGGAGAGA
>NZ_AUMZ01000001.1:38516-64074 GCF_002760375.1 Synechococcus sp. 60AY4M2 | reverse complement strand
CATCCTGCCTATCTCTGAGCAGGAAGGCGGTATCCCGCAAAGCCCTGAGGAATACCCCCCGAGCGCTTTCCCCCTTCACTTCCCGGCAACCGTTGCGGTGGACTCAAGGATCAGGGGGAAACTTGGTCTACTATATCCCTCTCAATGACTTTTGCCAAACCGCCTAAAGCTCAGTAAATTCAGCAAAGTTCAGGGTTTTGGGGGTTAGAGGCATGCTCTCACCGCAAGGCGGCGATCCTTCGCCCGTGGGATCTCGGAGAGAAAACCGGCCATCTTTGAAAAACTGGGAGTGCCTTGCCGGCCAAAATCCGTAGGGTCGCCGATGCGGGAGAGGGACAAGCCGCTCTAGTCTTTAAGCAAAGAACGATGCGGTATTTCTTTTGCTGTTCTCCAATTACTTTCCAAGTCGCGTATAAGATATCAACCCGCTGAACAAAATTGAGAGCTTGCTTAAGATGAACAGCCGGTATTCGTCCATCGCCAGCCCGAGCAAGGCCTCTACCAGGATTTTAGAATCGGCGGAGCAAAAGCAAAACATTCAAATCTTGGCTCGCTGCATCGGCACAGCCTTGAATTTAGGCAGTCCGCTCAGGGTTGCCATACATTACACCTCGCAGGCAGAGGGGTAACGCTTGCTCCCCAACGCCTGCCAGGTAATTTCGCTCGCACTTCTGGAGATGATCTCAGAAGCTTCTTGAGCCTAAAGGGTTTCGCAGAGGAAGGGATCCCAAAAGTTTTTGGGCCCTCTCCGTAAGACGGGCATCCGGAGTGCCGCCTGTAATTATTTAGGGATCCCGAGGCTAGTGCTGAACAATTCCCTGAACCATAGCGTCGCTCAGGTAAGCCAATGCCTTCAAATCGGCCTCGTCAAAACACCGATCGCACAACAGGCGGTAGATTAGGCTCTCGTGTTCTGAGGTAAAGTGGCGAGTTTGCAAGACTTCTTCAACGATGGATCGAATGGTCATAGTTTGCCCCTCCTGGGATCGGGCTTAACACTGCTTGCCCATACTGATTGTGAAGAGTCAAGCCATAGCTCAAAAAGGGAGCCAACACGGATTTTCCAGCAAAAAAACTGTACATTGGCCAGTCATTGGGATCCCCAAACTTACTAAAGAGCCGTGACTGAGGATGTGCTCGCTGCCCTTGGCCAGACTACTTGCCTAGGGTCGAAGGTCCTCCCCTGGCAGAGCCTCCGAGAGTTGAACATGTGGCCGAGAAAGCCGTCCTGCAGCCAGGGAGCATGTTATCCTGAGTTGGCTTAACATGATTTCATAGCCGGGCTCAGCCGTCACCTTTCTAGCTGCGGCTGGCTGACCCGACGTCTAGGGATCCGGCTCAACTTTCTTCGCATTGCAGGCAAGACACCAATGGTGGGCATCTTCAGGCGCTTTTTCGGCTCTCGTGGTCAGGCAGATTCCAAACCTTCATCAGGGACGGCTGCTCAGCCGGCCAAAAAGAAAGACAACACCTTCTTTCTCGACCCAGATGAGGCCAAAACCCTTGGCAACATCGAATACATGCGCACTCCTAGGATCGTGAAGCACACCTTCCAGGATTTCGGCTCTACGGAGAAGGTGGAGGTGGTGGAGCAGGTTTCTTCCCTAAGCAAAGTTAAGTTGGCCGTAGAACAGGCCAAAGCCCCTGAGCAAAGCTCTTCCACCTCAAACAGCAGCAGTGGAGCAGGCTCACGCCGCCAGGGGGGATCTGACATGGACATGTTTCGCAACATGGCCCGCAGCCTGAAGCGCAAGTAGGCTGGACCCGGCTTATTGGCGGCACAGGATACAACGGCTATCGAAGGAGGGGCAATGGCGATTAAGCGAGGCACTTTGGTGCGGGCCATCCGCGAGAAACTGCAAGGCAGCCTGGAAGCCCAGGCCAGCGACCCTTTGATTCCCAACTACGTCTTCGAAACTCCTGGAGAAGTGGTGGATATCAAGGACGACTACCTCCAGATTAAGTTTGGGGCTGTTCCCACCCCTCCAATTTGGCTGCGGGCGGATCAGGTCGAGGAGATCGCGAGTTGAATAGGAGCATGGAATGCTCCCCTTTGGCTTGAGGGAGGGCTAATGGTACCTCTGGCTTCTCCCACGCGCGACCAACTTCTGCAACGCAGGCGACTTTTGCGTCAGCAACGGCGCAAGCGCTTTTGGCAGGGATCCTGGCGCTTGGCCAGCTCGATGGGCGTTCTGACGCTGCTGGTGTTGGGCCTGCAGCAGCCCTACTGGCAAATTCGCCGGCCGGAGCAAATTCAGGTAAAGGGCAGCTACTGGGTCGACCCCGACTGGATCCGGGAGCAACTGCCTCTGACCTATCCAATGAACCTCTGGCAGGTGCAGCCGGCTGTGTTGGAAAGAGCCTTGCTGGCATCCCCGGCCCGCCCTTCTCCCATCGAAAGCGTCCAGGTACAGCGGCGGCTGCTGCCGGTGGGGGTGATCGTCCAGGTGCGGGAACGGCAACTGGTCGCGCGCGCCCGTCGGGGCGACCAGACAGGCTGGGTGGATCGGCAAGGCCATTGGCTGCCCCCCGATCCCTTTCGACGCCACAGCGGATCCTCCCTTTCCTGGCCTGAGCTGGAGTTGCTGGGCTGGGAGAACCACGCGCCCGAGCAATGGGCCTTGTTGCTCGAAGCCCTGCAACAGGCTGAGATCCAGATCGAGACCGTAGATTGGCAGTCGGGAGAGGGAATCACGCTCCACACTGAGCTGGGCAACGTCTATCTGGGGCCGATTTCTGACCGCCTGCCTCTGCAAATTCAAACCCTCAACCAAATGCGGGATCTGCGCCGCCACTGCGAGTGTACACCCGACGAAATTCTCCAGATCGACCTGACCAGCCCCAGCGTACCCACCCTGCAGCTCACCCCTGCCGCCACCCAGAAGCGCTGGAAGCATTGGGAGCAGCGCTAGCCCTGGGATGAGCTTGCTGCCATGAACACAGCGCCGGCGGTGGAGGTCAAACAGTTGTGGGTCGCCTATCCCGGTTGTCCGCCGGTGCTGCAAGGGCTGGATCTACGGGTTGAGGCCGGGCAGCGCCTAGGAATCATTGGCCCCAATGGCGCCGGCAAAACCACCCTGTTCCTGGCCCTCGCTGGCCTGTTGCCCCCCTGTTCCGGCCAGATCACTTTGTTTGGGCAGCCGCTCCAGCCTGGCCAGTTTCGCCCTGAGGTGGGGCTGGTGTTTCAGGATCCCGACGATCAACTGTTTGCCGCCTCGGTGGCCGAGGATGTAGCCTTTGGGCCGCGCAACCTGGGACGTTCTGAGACAGAGGTCGCGGCTGTGGTCCAAGCAACCCTGGCGATGACCGGCACCCTGAATTTGGCCAACTGTCCCCCCCATCATCTCTCCGGCGGTGAAAAACGCATGGTCGCGATCGCCGGGATCCTGGCAATGCAGCCGCAGTTGGTACTCTACGATGAGCCGACTGCCAACCTGGATCTGCGCGCCCGTCGCCGGCTAATCGCCTTTTTGTTGCAAGCAACGCACACCTTTCTGCTCGCTTCCCACGATCTGGAACTGATCCTGGAAGTGTGCGATCGGGTGATCCTCTTAGATCAAGGCCGGATTTGCGCCCAGGGATCCCCGGCCCATCTGATGAGCCAACCCGACCTCATGGAAGCCCATGACTTGGAAGTGCCCCCCTCGCTGCGCCGATAACGGCAAAAGCTGAAAAGATGTCAAGAATTATTTTTGAGTTGATAACAATTTTGTCTCTCTTAATAAAAAGCTATCGTGCTAATTAAAAATATTGATTTTCGTCCAGGATTGAATGGGGATATCATTTTGTTGAGTCGGGGGATCCCTTCTCTGGGGCGTCCTCGTCGATTTTGTATGATCGATTTTGTGCAAGAAAGATGGGGACTTGGCCTGGAGTTGGCAGCTTTGCCCGCCTGAGCGACAGTTGTGGTTAACCCGGATGGCTCCCACAACCTTTTCTGGCCTCCGTCTGATTGAGTCTGAGGTCGGGGGTTGGGCACGGCCTTCTCTCCAGGGGGAGGTCTGTGGTGGCTGGAGTAGGTGTTGCCGAGAAGAGCTGTCCACTGAGGGTTGGGCAGAGGATCTCTTGGATGAGTTCGAGGGAAATTGCAGGATCGAACCCAATAGGCGAGATCAATTTGGAGATCGATTGGCCTTATTGCTGGGTTCGGCAACGTTCAGGAACTGAGTGTTCAAAAGTGGAGAGTTGATATGCCTATTGCAGTCGGAATGATCGAAACCCGCGGGTTCCCGGCAGTAGTGGAAGCTGCCGACGCCATGGTAAAGGCCGCGCGCGTCACCCTAGTGGGTTACGAAAAAATTGGCAGCGGGCGCGTCACCGTGATCGTACGGGGCGATGTCTCCGAGGTGCAGGCCTCGGTGGCCGCTGGCTTGGAGTCTGCCAAACGGGTGAGTGGGGGCGAGATCCTCTCCCACCACATCATCGCCCGTCCCCACGAAAACCTGGAGTTTGTGCTGCCCATCCGCTACACGGAGGCAGTGGAGCAGTTTCGTACCTAACTGAGTAGTTGCACTTAGCCTGGAATTGACCCGATCCAGAAAATCTGGACAGGTTCCAACCCCCTCCACAATTTCAGCGTAAGGAGTCCCTATGGCTATTGCAGTCGGAATGATCGAAACCCTGGGCTTCCCGGCAGTGGTGGAAGCTGCCGACGCCATGGTAAAGGCCGCGCGCGTCACCCTGGTGGGTTATGAAAAAATCAGCAGCGGGCGCGTCACCGTGATCGTACGGGGCGATGTCTCCGAGGTGCAGGCCTCGGTGGCCGCCGGGATCGAGTCGGTGAAGCGGGTCAATGGCGGCCAGTTGCTCTCCTGGCACATCATCGCCCGTCCCCACGAAAACCTAGAGTACGTGTTGCCCATTCGCTACACCGAGGATGTGGCTCAGTTCCGCGAAGGGGTCAACGCCATCCGTCCCTTCACCCGTCCCTAGATGCGTATCGCGATTGTGCGGGGCACTGTTACCAGCACCCAGAAGGATCCCAGCCTGACAGGCGTGAAGTTTCTGGTGGTGCAGTATGTCGATCTCGAGGGCCGACCGCAGCCCGACTACGCTGTAGCTGCCGATCCGGTGGGGGCCGGCGCCGAGGAGTGGGTGCTGGTCAGCCAGGGCAGCGCAGCTCGCCAGCCGCAGGGAAACGAAACCCGTCCGCTGGATGCAGTGGTGATGGCGATCATCGATACCGTCAGCATCGGCGGTCGCTCCCTCTACAACAAGCGCGACCAACGCTAGCTGGGATCCCTCCTTCCTCTCTCTGACGTGTTCTAGAGGCTCACGGTTATGCCTGCTCACACCTATGCTGCGCCGCCAACGCCCTGGTCTCGCCGCCTGGCGGAGCCGACCATCCATCCCTCTGCCTACGTGCATTCCTTTTCCAATCTCATCGGGGATGTGCGCGTGGGCGCCCAGGTGCTGATTGCCCCAGGAACTTCCATCCGTGCGGATGAGGGCTCTCCCTTTTACATTGGCGACGGCTCCAACGTCCAGGATGGGGTGGTAATCCACGGCCTGGAGCAAGGGCGGGTCATTGGGGAAGATGGCCAACCCTACTCCGTGTGGATTGGCAAGAACACCTCCATTGCCCACATGGCCTTGATCCACGGGCCAGCCTATGTGGGCAACAACTGCTTTATCGGCTTCCGCTCCACGGTGTTCAACGCGCGGGTGGGGGATGGCTGCATCGTCATGTTGCACTGCTTGATCCAGGATGTGGAGATCCCGCCGGGCAAGTATGTGCCCTCCGGCTCCATCATCACCACGCAAGCTGAGGCGGATCGGCTGCCCGATGTGCAGGATAGCGATGCCAAGTTTGCCCAACATGTGATCGGCATCAACCAGGCTCTGCTGGAAGGCTATCACTGCAGCGAAAACCTGGTCTGTATTGCTCCCATTCGCAACGAACTTCTGCGGTCGCGCACCTCTAACCCAACGGCTACGGAGACGGCATCCATGACTCATTCCTCCTCTCGCGCCGACGGCCGGAACGGCGGCGGATCCCTTCTCAAGCCGGAGGTGGTGGAGCAAGTTCGCGCCCTGTTGGCCCAAGGCTATCGGGTAGGGCTGGAATATGCCGATGCCCGCCGCTTCCGTACCTCTTCCTGGCAGAGCGAAAGCCCGATCACCAGCACCCGCGAGGCCGAGGTCATGCAATCGCTGGGGGCTATTTTGGCGGAGCACCGCGGCGAATACGTGCGCCTGTTGGGGATCGACCCCAAGGCGAAACGACGGGTGTTGGAGCAGATCATCCAAACCCCGGAGGGGCCGGCGACCGTTTCTGGATCCCCCAGCCACGTCTCGGTTACGGCCCCAGGTTCCGGCGCAGCCAATCCGCGCCCTGACGCCAGCTTGGAGGAGGAGATCCGGGCGCTATTGGCGCAGGGGTATCGCGTCGGCCTGGAGGTGGCCGATGTCCGCCGCTACCGCACCTCTTCCTGGCAGACTTTGGGCAATTGGAGCGGCTCGGCCCAAGAGATCCTGGCGGCTGTGCAGGCGGCCTTGGCCGAACATACGGGAGAGTATGTGCGCCTGCTGGGAATCGATCCCAAGGCCAAACGGCGGGTGCTGGAGAAGGTGATTCAAACGCCCCAGATGAGCAGCAGCGGCGGGACAGCCTCGCCCGCAGAGGGGGGCAAGCTGGGAGGGAGCGCTGCTGGCCTCGACCTGGAGTTACAGGAAGAGGTACATCGGCTGCTGGCCCAGGGCTATCGCATCGGCTACGAATATGCTGACGAGCGCCGCTTCAAAACCTCCTCTTGGCAGACCGGGCCGACCATTCGCGCCAGCCGCGGGCCGGAGGTGTTGGCCGAGCTGACGGCTGCTTTGGCGGAGCACCAAGGCCACTACGTGCGCCTGTTGGGGATCGATCCCAAGGGGAAAAAGCGGGTTTACGAGCGCGTCATTCAAACCCCCGGCGGCAAGTCGCCTGCCCCTGCAGCCCAGGGATCCCCGGCGGCTACTCCTGTTTCCACCGTTCCTGCCAGCACCCGACTCAGCAGCGAGGTGGTGGCACAGGTGCAGCAATTGCTCAGCCAGGGCTACCGCATCGGCACCGAACATGCGGACAAGCGGCGTTTTCGCACCTCCTCTTGGCAGAGCTGCAGCCCTATCGAGGCCACCCAGCTGCCCCAGGTGGTGGCGGCTCTGGAAGCCTGCCTGGAGGAGCATCGCGGCGAGTATGTGCGCCTGCTGGGCATCGACCCCAAAGCCAAACGACGGGTGCTGGAGCAGATCATCCAAACCCCTTGAGGGATCCGCCTGTTCTCTGATCACTGTCGGTTCAAGGTTGGTTTTGATCCGACCTCCTAGCGATGAGGAGCACCTTGGCTTTGCCTCTGCCCACCTCTACAACGCTGCGCTCCTGGCCCAGCCAGAACGGCGAAACTCGCTACTATGTCAGTGGCGAGGTGCAGGTGGAGGCAGGGGCAGGCATTGCAGCGGGAGTGCTGTTGCGGGCCAACCCCGGCTGTCGCATCGAGATCGGGCGAGGCGTCTGTATTGGCATGGGATCCATCCTGCACGCCTGCGGGGGATCCCTCGTCGTGGAGGCGGGGGCCACCTTGGGAATGGGGGTGCTGGTGATCGGGCAGGGCACCATCGGCAAAAACGCCTGTATCGGCTCGGAAACCACGCTGCTCAACTGTTCAGTGCTCAGCCAGGCGGTGATCCCTCCCCGCTCGCTGGTCGGGGATCCCACCTATCCCAGCAGGCAAGAGGCGGAGGTGGGCATGGCTAGCGAGGCAGAGCCCGTGTCGGCGGCGGCCCCGCAAGAGCCGATAGAACCCCCTGAGGAAACCTTGCCTGAGCCGACCCCTCCCTCTCCCCCCGACTCGCCGCTGGCCCAGGTGGAAAAGCAAACCCGTCGTTGGCAGGAGGCGGCTGAGCAAACCCAAGAGAACTCGAGATCCCCTAAGACCCGCAAGCTAAATGGGATCCCGGGCTATTCGGAGCTGGATCGGCTGCTGGGCAAGATCTATCCTTACCGGCAGATCCTATCCTCTGGGGGTGGCCAGTCTTGAGGGCTACACTGGCATAAAGAAGTAGGGTGCTATGTCCACCTCTTTGGGCCTTATTCAGACACGCAGCTTTCCGGTCATTGTGCGCATTGCCGACGCCATGACCAAGTCGGCGGGGGTGACGCTGATCGGCTTTGAGAAGATCTCAGGAGGCTACTGCACGGCAATCGTACGGGGAGGGATTGCCGATGTGCGCATTGCCATCGAGGAGGGGATCGAGGTGGCCCGCCAGTTTGAGCAAGAGGAGATCTCCAGTTTGGTCATTCCACGGCCTTTGCCTAACTTGGAGGCGGTGCTGCCCGTCAGCAGCAAGCTGTCTCAACTGGCACAAAACCGCGGCTACAGCCGCCTCAGCAACTTGGCCGTGGGCCTGCTGGAAACCCGCGGCTTTCCGGCTATGGTAGGGGCCGCCGACACAATGCTGAAAACGGCGGATGTGCAACTGGCCGCCTACGAGACCATTGGCGACGGCCTGTGTACGGCCATCATTCGGGGCACGGTGGCCAACGTGGCCATCGCCATCGATGCCGGCATGTACGAGGCAGAGCGCATCGGCGAGCTGAACGCGGTGGCTGTGATCCCGCGCCCTCTCGACGAACTGGAGCAGGCTCTGCCGGTGGCCAGTTGTTTCGTTGCCCAACCGGTTACCTTGCCGGTGGCTATTCCCCAAGCCCAGGGACAAGAGGTGCGGCGCAGCGATACCGTTGTGGAGCGGATCCCAGTTTATCTGGAGCCGCCGGAAACCCCTTAGGTTTACCTTGCAAGACGGGAAGGCTCGCGCTGTACTCTGCCCCCTCCCGCCGTCTACAGGGGGAGAAGATCTGAGATCACCTCCAGAAAGCCGAGCGGGGCAGAGAGGAAAAATGTTAGGCTACTGGAAGACCTGGGTCCGTGCAGCTCCGACGCCCAAACCGTGTCAGGATCGGAAGATAGCAGCACTACGGGATGCTCTGAGCAGGCGCGTCAACCCGGGTCGCCCTCTTCCAAGTTTTACCTCTGCCCTGGCAGCGCACACCTGTATGGCCGAGACAGACAACCCCCTCGCCAACTTTGCTCAGAAGGCTTTCTACTTCGGCATGGGTTTGGCCGCGGTGGTGGCAGACAATGCTGCAAAGGTGGCCGGGAGAGCCAACAGCCGTCTGCTGGAGCTGCGCAAGCAGGTCCAGGCTTTGGTGGATGAATTGGTGGAGCGGGGGGCGATGACCGCCGAAGAGGCGCGGGCCTACATGGACGCCATCGCTGCCAACGCCAACCGTAGGGGGGGGGAAAGGTCTGCTGGCGCCCCTCGCAAGATCAACATTGACGACATGGGCGACGCTGAAGACAAGACTGGCACTGCCCTTGAACTTTCGGAAGCTGCCCGTTTGCGCCAACAGATTGCTGAGCTACAGGCAGAGTTGGATCGCATCAAGAAGGAAGCGAGGAAGTCCTAGGTTTGGCCCGGGAAAAGTTGGGATCTCTATCTCTTTAATCCTCGTTCACGGGGAACTGGAAGACTCTCCGCAGCGCCCTCAGCCCGATTGCGAACGGCTGCCGCCGAAGTTCCTTGGCCGCAGCGGCGAGTCTAAACAGGCTCGTCCAATTTTTGTTGGAGCGGTTGGCTTGGATCCCTGACTTCTCTCTGAAAATTGGCAGCTCGGGGCGCTTAAGCTTGAGAATCTACCCCAAGCCACCTCAAAATGCCGAACCGCTGACGCGTCCTGGAGGACTCGAACCCCCGACATCCGGTTTTGGAGACCGACGTTCTACCAACTGAACTAAGGACGCAGGAGTAGTAAAGGGTCAGCCCCTTACCTAGTTTACCTAGTGTAGCAGGTATGCCCAAAGCCTTAGAGGGTTTCTTCTTTAGAATCCGTTTTGGCTTTGATGCGAGTGGCCTTGCCCACTCGGTTTCGCAGATAGAACAGCTTGGCCCGCCGCACCTTGCCACGCCGCAACACCTGGATTGAGTCGATGCGCGGCGAGTGAACTAGGAAGACCCGCTCCACTCCAATTCCCTGGAAAATCTTGCGCACCGTGATGGTGCGGTTGCATCCAGAGTGACGCATAGCAATGACCGTGCCTTCAAAGGCCTGCACCCGCTCTTTGCCGCCCTCTTGAATGCGCACCCCCACCCGTACCTGATCGCCAACATGGATCTCTGGCAGATCCGACTTCATGTGGGCCGCTTCGATGGAGCGGATGATCTCTTCGGCGTTGATGCGAGCGTTCATGGCTTTCCCGCGTTATCGGCAGCTAATCAGTGTAGCAATCCCCCCTTTTTTTGTACAGAGCTTGCCAGCCGTCCGAACCCAATGGCCATGCGGGAAACCGCGTTTGCACCCCCTCTCCTTTTTCAATAGGCTGGATACAGAGAAAGCCCTTGTTAAAGGCGAGAGACTTTTGTGATCCTGCGCACCAATGAGCCCCAGACGGGATCCCCAACCCCTGCCAAATCTGCTGACCAACCTCTGCCACAGACCGGATCCCACAACAGAGGACTGCCCATCGGCTGGATCCTTGTGGGGATATTGTTAGCCGGCTTGGGCGGCGGCATTCTCGTTCAGCGTCAGCTCCGGCAACAGACGGCCCAGCGCCTGGAGAGGCTAACGGTGCCCGTGCAGGTGACAGATCTCGCCCAACGCCTGCGGGTGAGCGGCCAGGTGCAGCCGATCCGGCAGGTGAATGTCAGCCCCCGCGAGTCCGGTCGTCTGGCAGAGCTGCTGGTGGATCAGGGAGATGAGGTAGTGGCAGGGCAAGTGTTGGCTCGGATGGATTACGGGGATTTAGCCAGCGGCATTCGCCAAGCCCAAGCCCGCATCCAAGAGCTACAGGCCCGCCTAGCGGAACTGCAAGCTGGCGAGCGACCCCAGGTGATCGCGGCGGCCCAGGCCAGGGTGGATGCGGCGCGGTCGCAAGTGAGGTTGGCCGAAAGGGAATTGGAGCGGATTCAGACCCTGGTGCAGCAGGGGGTGGTGGCCCGTAGCGAGCTGGATCAACGCCTGGCCCGCCTGGAACAGGCGCAGGCGGACTGGCAAGCGGCTCAACAGGAGCTGGAGCGATTGCGGTCAGGTAGCCGCCCAGAAACGCTGCAGCAGATCCAAGCCCAGATTGCCCAAGCGGAGGCAGAGCTGGCCCAGCGGCAATCTCGCCTGGCTGAGGCCGAGATCCGGGCGCCCTTTTCCGGCGTGGTTGTCCAGCGCTTTGCCGAGGTGGGATCCTTTGTAACTCCCACTACCGCAGCTTCCGATGCCACCGCCGCTTCTTCCAGCTCTATCTTGGCGCTGGCCCAGGGGATCGAGGTGCGAGCCGAGGTGCCGGAGGCGCAGATTGCCCAGGTGCGGGTGGGGCAGCCGGTGGAGATCCGCTCCCTGGCCTATCCGGATCGGGTGGTGCAGGGGCGGGTGAAGCGGATTGCCCCTGCCACGGTGGTGGTGCGGGAGGTCACCGTCTTTCGGGTCATGATCGAACCGGAGGCGGGGGCAGACTTTTTGCGCACCGGCATGAACGTCTCGGTGGATTTTATCGGGGAGCGGCAGCCTCAGGCGCTCACGGTGCCCTCGGTGGCCATCTTGCGGGAGCAGGGCCAAGAGGGAGTGATCCTGCTGGATCCGCGAACCCAGCGGCCCGTCTATCGACCGGTGGAAACAGGCCTCACCCAGGGCGGGATCACCCAAGTGCTCTCCGGCTTGCGGGCGGGGGATCGGGTCTTTACGGCGCTGCCGCCGGGGGTGAACCTGGAGACTTTGATCCGACAAGAGCAAAATCGCAGCGAAACCGCTCAAATCAAGCCACACCCATGAGCCTACCGATTGCAGCCCGAATGGCCTGGCAAATGGTGCGCCGCTACCGCCTGCGCACCGGTTTAAGCATGTTAGGGATCCTCATCGGCAACGCCGCCGTCGTGGCCATTGCCGGGTTTGGCCATGCTGCCCAGGAGCTGGCCGTGGATCAGTTCCGTTCTTTGGGCACCAACTTGCTCATTGTCTTTTCTTCCAGCTTGGGCCTGGCGGACGCCAGCAACACCCGTCCCATTACCCTCGACGATCTACGGGCAATTGCCGCGGAAGTGCCCGCTGTGTCGGCAGCCGTCCCCAGTCTTGTGGTCAATGTGCGCGCCGTGCGGGGGGGAGTGGATCGCCGCTATGAGGCCACAGGCACCTGGCCGGAGTATTTGTCGGTGCTGAATTTGGAGATCGAGGAGGGGCGCTTTCTCTTGCCAGCGGATATTGAGGAGCAGCGCCCGGTGGTGGTGCTGGGCAGCGAGGCCGCCCGCGAGCTGTTCGGCTTGGATCCCGCTGCCGCCATCGGGGAGACGGTGCTGCTGAACAACCTGCCCTTCGAGGTAATCGGCACGTTGCGTTCTAAGCCAACGGTGTTTGGCAACAGCGATGCCGGCCTGTTTTTGCCGGTGGATGTGGTGGCCAACCGGTTTGTGGGGCGGCGCTCCCCCTATGGCCTGGAACTGACGGCGATCTTCGTCTCGGCCCGCTCCGAAGCAGATCTGCCGGCTGCCGAGTTCCAGATCCGCAACTTGCTGCGGCAACGGCACCAACTGGTGGGGGAGGATGACTTCGTCGTCCGCAACCAAAAGGTGTTGCTGGACGGGGCGGCCAGGATCTTAACCTTGCTGCGGGTGCTGCTGACCGGCACGGCGGCCCTCTCGCTGCTGGTGGGCGGGGTGGGGATCATGAATGTGATGCTGATCTCGGTGTCGGAACGCACCTCCGAGATCGGGTTGCGCAAGGCGATCGGCGCCGATAGCCGGCAAATTTTGCAGCAGTTTGCCACCGAAGCTATTCTCATTGCCGTCAGCGGGGGCGTGGCCGGGATCCTCCTCAGCAGCGGCCTGCTGGTGGCGCTGCAAGTGTTCACCCCCCTGGCCACCCGCGTGGATGCAGTGGCGGTGGCGGTGTCCTTTTCCCTCTCGACGGGGATCGGGGTGGTTTTCGGCATTTTCCCGGCCCGCCAAGCGGCGCAACTAGATCCCATCGAGGCCCTGCGAGCCTGAGATCTCCCATTCGTAGGATAATGGGGGCTTACAGGTATTGAGTTGCCCGCCGTTCGCTAAGGAGCTTCCCCCTTGGTTAGAGAGCGAGTAGAGGTGATCGTCCCCGCCACCACCGCTAACTTGGGGCCGGGGTTCGATTGCATCGGTGCAGCCCTGGAGCTCTACAACCACTTCCAATTTCGCGAGATTCCCACCGGCCTCAGCATCCACTATCGCGGCAGCGATCACATCAGCCAGAGCAAGGACAACCTGGTGTACCGCGCTTTCTGCCGTGCTTTCGAGCTGCTAAGCAAGCCGGTGCCGGGGGTGGAGATTGAGATCACCCTCAACGTGCCCCTGGCGCGGGGCCTGGGCAGCTCTGCCACTGCCATTGTCGGCGGCCTGTTGGGGGCTAATGCTCTTGGATCGCTGAACCTGGCTCCTGAGACTCTCCTGCAGTTGGCCATTGCCCTTGAAGGCCATCCCGACAACGTGGTGCCCGCCCTCCAGGGCGGCTGTCAACTCTGTGTGCAGGGGCAGCAGGGGCAATGGGTATTTTGCCCGGTGGATTGGCACGAGCGCATCGGCCTAGTGGCGGCGGTGCCTAACTTTAAGCTGTCTACCCAGGCGGCCCGCGAGATCCTGCCCAAGTCCGTCAGCCTGGCGGATGCTGTCTTTTCCGTCAGTCACCTGGGGCTGCTTATCCGCAGCCTGCAGTCGGGGCGGGCGGACTGGCTGAAGGTGGCCTTGCAGGATCGACTGCACCAACCGGCGCGCATGGAGCTGATTACCGGCTTCAAAACCGTCCAGGCAGCGGCTCTGGCTGCCGGGGCCTATGGGGTGGTGATCAGCGGGGCTGGCCCCACGCTTTTAGCCTTCTGCGCCCCGGAGGAGCGAGAACGGGTGGGATGCGCCATGGTCGGCGCCTGGGAGCAACTGGATATCGAAGCAGAGGCCAAACCCCTGAATTTGGATCGACAGGGGGGACGGGTGGTGATCCATTCCCAAATATAGAGGAGGCCCTTGGGTCAAGCTGGTCACCCCGATTACAAAGGGGTCGTGCTTTTAGGCGTATAGGCCTTTCGCAGACTAGGACACCGCCCTCCCACTCAAGTTCCCGACCCTCCTTATCCCTCACCCCTTAACCCCTTTCCCTGCGGGAGAGGGGAGCCAGGAATCCACAGCACAAACCTGTTTGGGATGGGATCCCTTGAGAGGCTGGGCAAAACTTTTTCGGCGTCCCTACCCTGGCAGCAGCAGCAGCAAGGGGGGGAGAAACAGCCAAGCTGCCACAGCCAAAGCCGCCATCGCTGCCACTAACACCGCTCCAGCAGCGCAATCTTTGGCAATTTCTGCCAGCAGGTGATAGCGGCTGCCCAGGGTCAGATCCACCACTGCTTCCAGGGCAGTATTCACCAGCTCCAAGGCCATCACCATCCCGCTGGTCAAGCTGATCAGGGCCATTTCTACGGCGCTCAGCCGCAGGGCCAACCCTAAGACAAAGGCCACTACCGCCATAGCCAGGTGGATGCGAAAGTTGCGCTGGGTGCGGGCGGCGTACAGCAGGCCCTTTCCTGCATAGTAGAAGCTTTTACTTAGGCTAGTGGCCACCTGCCACGAGGGGGGGCGCTGCCAGGGATCCTGCGCCGCGAGGTCAGCCTCGGCTCCCGGGTCTGGTGCCTCGGAGGGATGGGCCGAATCGACCTGCGCTGAAGTGAAAGGGGCTCGCCGTCGCAATGCCGCCAAACGCAGCGGCTGGGGAAAACGGCTAGGGCTGCTGGCCATGGGTCACCTCCAGGTCTTCTTGGATGGCGGCAAGCAGGTGGTGCTGTTGCTGCAGCATGCGCTGTAGGGAAAGCTCATCGGGGTGATCCCATCCCAAGAGATGCAGCAGGCCGTGGCTGGCCAGCCAGGCCAATTCCCGCGACAGCCGCTGCCCCTGGGCTTTTGCCTGCGCGCAAGCGGTGGGTACCGAAATCACGATATCCCCCAGCAGGCGCACCCCTGTTATCTTCTGCAGCTCGACAGGGGTGGACGTCTCCTCGGCGGCAAAGGCCAGGACATCGGTGGGAGCGTCGATGTGGCGAAACTCGCGGTTGAGCTGGCGGATGTGCTCGTCGGAGGTGAGGCAAAGGCTGAGCTCGCAGGGATCCGTCACCCCCAGCTCCCGCAGCCACACCTCAAACCAACGGTGCCAAGTGGCTTCCTCAACTGGGCTGGGGACGTTTAGCTCCAGGTACAGATCCAGGAATCCCTCCATGCAGGCCTCACTCACACCCAAAATTGGCTCGCTGGCCCCATTGAGTACGGAGCGGAACGGCCACCCACGACTTGAGTCGCCCTTGCCAGTGGTACAAACCTTCAATGTACTGTAGCGCTAACATTGCTGGCTGTGCTAGGGTGCCGCTGCGATAGCCATAAAAGACGCCTCCCCAGGCAAATACGCTGCAAACCCTGGAAGGGGGAAGTCAAGGAACCCCATGTAAGGGGAGCGGCGGCCAAGGTGATAGGGAAATCAGACGCAACTCTCGGACTTTCTTTGTCTGAGGGATGTCGGGGGTGCGGCTGGGCAGCGCCCTCCAAAGTTTGCTGCCAGGGTGCTCGGCCATCTCCCCACTCAAGTGCGGGGAGCGTCAACGCGCCCCCTACTCTGGGGGTTCACCCGGAAGTTCGGGCCAGGCTGCGGCGACCCTCTGGCTGGCAAGCTGTTGTAGCGTTTGCCGCAGCCGATTTTCCAGCTCTTGCCGGCAACTGTCTGGATCAACCCCTTGCTGGGAAAGAAGCTCCGCCGGGAAGAGATCCCCGGCGATGCCGACAGCCCAGGCCCCTGCCTGCAGATATTCTGCTGCATTGGCCAAGGTAACCCCCCCAGTTGGGATCAAAGGCAGGGATCCCAGCACCGGTTGCAGATGGCGCAGGTAACGGGATCCGCCAAGGCTTTCTGCCGGAAACACCTTTACTGCCGTTGCCCCGGCCTGCCAGGCCCTCCAGATCTCGCCGGGGGTGAGGGCGCCGGGCACAATGGGCAGCCCTGCTTCCCGACCCCAGCGGATGATGCTCTCGTCCGCAAAGGGGCAAACATAGAATTGGGCTCCCGCCTGCCAAGCCTGCTCTGCCATCTGCCGATTTAAAACCGTGCCCACCCCTACCCAGCAATGCGGGTAGTCTTGCCGCAGTTGGGCAATCAACTCCAGATACCGGGGAACTTGGGGAGTGATCTCAATGTGGCGGATCCCGGCCCGGATGGCCAGGGTGGATCCCTCAAGGGCTTGGGCCGGGCTGGCCGAGAGGCGGATCACCGCGATCAGGGGCTGCTGCCACAAATGGAGTAGCCAGGGGTGCCGCCATCCCTCTCTGAAGCTCTGTTCAGAACCCTCAAACACCATCTGTGGAAAAGCCCTCTCTCATCGATTTCTACCTTGCTTGGGTTGATTTTAAGTTTAATTGCAATTAAAAATAACCAAACAGCCCGACGGTAAAACAATGACAAGCTATAACAAATTTCCTTTTGAGAAGAAGGCTAAAATAGAATAAAGAACAGGCAAAAGTGGTGTTTATAGGGGCAACTGTTTGCGGGTTTGTAGCACTCGTTGGAGCGCTTACTTTTCCCATCCTTTCATGGCGTCGCTGGTCTCTCATTTTAGTAGCTATCTGCAGCCTTGTTAGCTCCTTAACCAACATTGAACTCGGCAGAGGAGAGGAGGAAGCTCCCTCAGGGGAAAGGTGGCGCATGGTAGCCCATCTCTACGAGGTAACTTTCTGGTTGGCATTGATCGTTTTCATCTTACTGGCATGAGGTTTTGCCGGCAGGTGAGCGGCTAGTTTATCGCCATTGTCTGGATGTTGTGTCGAGGTTGCTCTGGCTTGCCGGTTGTTTAGGTTGGGCACCGATTAGACCTGTGGGATCTGGAGATCGATACGAACCTAGCCGCAGTGAGGATCCCTCGCCCCCAGCCCCTCTCTCAAAGGGAGGGGGAAGTCATGAAGGAATGAACGGTTTTACTGGTATTGAAAATAACCCAGCCGTTTTGCTTGTATCTTGTAACGATTTGGAGTAACGACAGCGGGCAACAGCGCGATTGGGCTCGATCAGTCCTTGCGAATCTTTGTATTCTTAGGGTCGGTAGGTTGGTTGCCGAGGGTGTGGGGAGTGGTCAAGCTCAGTTGTGGGACACACAGCCTGAAGGCATGGGTGATGGTCGGGTTGCTCGCCCTCCTGGTGCTGGGGGGACTGTGGCGGGTTGCTCCATCTCAGGCGCAGAATCTCCACCAACTGCAACAGCGGCAGCAACAGATCCAGCAACAAATCCGGGGCACCCAGCGACGCCTGGGAGAGCTGCGCCAAGCGGAAGAAGAAGCCCGTCGCCGCATGGGATCCCTGCGGCAAAACATCCAACAGACAGAAGCTAGCCTTCGCGACAACCAATATCGTCTGGAACAGGCCCAGAGGGCGCTAGAGCAAGCGCAGAAGGAGCTCCAAGAGCTGGAAGACCGCCTGAGACGGCAGCAGCAGGGCACGGCCGCCCGCTTGCGCTACATGCAGCGGCAGGGGGCGGAACATTGGTGGGCTTTGCTGCTCACCAGCCGCGACCTCAACGAGTTTTTCGATCGCCGCCACCAGTTGCAATTGCTAATCGAAGCCGACCGGCAGTTGATCCGAGAGCTGCAGGTGATGGCCAAGGAGGTGGATCAGCAGCGGATCGCCCTGGAAGCGCAGCGCAACGAGATTTCTTTAATCTTGCAGGAGCTGGCAGCCCAGAAAAACCAACTGCAGCAGCAGGCTGCCGCCCAAGAGCAACTGGTGGGCCGCCTGGCCAACGAGCGCGCCGCCTATGAAGCAGCCCAACGGCGTTTGGAAGCCGATTCCCAACAGTTGACCATCCTCATCCAGCAACTGATCGCCCAGCAGGCTCAGCAGCGGGGGGGCAGAGATCCGGTTCAGGGGACAGGCCGGTTGATCCCACCAGTGCGCGGGCCAATCACCAGCGGCTTCGGCTGGCGGGTTCACCCCATCTACGGAAGCCGCCGCTTCCATGCGGGGATCGACTTCGGTGTGCCCACCGGCACGCCAGTTCGGGCATCAGACCGGGGCACCGTCATCTACGCCGGCTGGTATGGCGGCTACGGCTACACGGTGATTGTCAACCACGGCGGCGGCATCACCACCCTGTACGCCCACAACAGCCGCGTCGCCGTTGGGGTGGGTCAGCAGGTACAGCGGGGGCAGGCCATTGCCGCTTCCGGCTCCACCGGCCTCTCCACCGGCCCCCACGTTCACTTCGAGGTGCGGGTCAACGGCCAGCCGGTGGATCCCCGCCGCTACCTTTGAAGCAGCGCATCTGTCGGCAACGGCTGCAGGGATCCCGCCTGCAAGATCCACCGCACATCGGCAATGGAGGATAGCTCCTCTGGGTCGTGGGAAACCACCAACACCGTCCAGGTGGATTTCAGCCGGGCCAGCAGCTCGATCAACTGCCGCCGCACCGACCAGTCCAGCCCTGCCGTCGGCTCGTCCAGCAGCAGTAGCAGCGGGCCGCGAATAAGCTGTACCGCCAGGGCCAAGCGCCGTTGTTGTCCGCCACTGAGATGGTTGGGGGAGGTGCACAGAGGGATCCCTTCCAATCCCACCTGTTTGAGAACGTTTTCAATCTCCTTTTGTTGCAGCTCCGGGTGGCCGAAGCGCATTTCCTCTAGCACCGTCAAGCCACAAAAGTGACGCTCCGGGAACTGAAACACCAGCCCCGCCATGCTGCGCAACTGCTGGGGGGAGAGCTCTGTTCCTCCCCAGGCAATCCGCCCGCGCGTGGGCCGCGCCAAGCCGGCCAAAATTTCCAGCAGGGTGCTCTTGCCGGCCCCACTTTTGCCCACGATCAGCCCCAACTGATTCAGGCCCAGCTCAAAGGAGAGATCCCGGAGAATCGGCTGAGGGAGGGTTGCCGGGTGGTAGCAGAGATCCTGAACCTGCAACATGAGCGGCGCCCCTGGGAAAGTTGTCGTTATTTTGGCACTGGAAAGCTCTGCCGGACAGCTACAACCATTCTTCTAGGCGCCCCAACTGATCCCGAAAGCCATAGGTGAGTTCGCGGTACCACTCCCGCAGCTCCAGTTGATCTACAGCTCGCCGCAAAGCCTCTTGGGAGCGCTCGATGGGGCGCAGAGCCGCAGACGGGATCCCTTCTTGAGCAGCCCATTGTTCAAACAGAGCCAGCTCCGTTTGCAAGTAGAGAATGAGGTTGGCCACATCCTGCGGGTGGGGGTAGCGGGTGGCATCTGGCATAAGACATCTCACCAGGGGAACTAGCTCCATTCTGGCCAAGAATCTGTCCCGCTGCCGCCTGAGGGCCCTATCCCCTCTCGCCTGCTTCTGTACTCTGGGCCGCAAAACGCAGATAATGCGGTGGGAAATGTTCACTGCCGTCGAGGGATCCATGAGCCAAAAGCTGCTGTTTGTGTGCCTGGGCAACATCTGCCGTTCTCCCGCTGCCGAAGGGATCACCAACCACCTGCTGCAGAGCAGCGGCCATGAGGGGGACATCCTCTGCGATTCGGCAGGTACAGCCGCCTACCACCTCGGCAGTCCCCCAGATCGCCGCATGCGACAAGTTGCCCAGCGCTATGGACTGGAGCTGCACGGCCAAGCCCGGCAAATTCATCCTTTGGATCTGCGGGAGTTCGACCTGATCCTGGCCATGGATCGGCAAAATTACCGCGATATCCTCAGCCTCGATCCCCAGAGAAGATATGCCGACAAGGTACGCCTAATCTGTAGCTACTGTCGTTCTCACACCGATGAAGAAGTTCCGGATCCCTACTACGGGGGCGAGGCAGGGTTTCACTACGTGATCGAGCTGCTCTGGGACGCCTGCAGCGGCCTGCTGGAATCCCTGATCCCTGGGATCCAATGCCCGCCGCTGCCCAGCCGCACCTGAAAGTCATCGATCAAGAAAACAACTACCACCTGAGCAGGTTAAAGCTCTCCATGTCGATGGTGGCGCGGTTGCGGTAGATCCCCAACACAATGGCCAAGCCCACTGCCGCCTCGGCAGCCGCCACGGTGATGACAAATACCGAAAACACTTGGCCGCGAATCAAGCCCGAGTCGACAAAGTTGGAGAAAGCCATAAAGTTCAGGTTGACGGCGTTGAGCATCAGCTCAATCGACATCAACACCCGAATGGCGTTGCGACTGACGATCAAGCCGTAGATGCCGATGCAGAAAAGAATTGCCGCGACCACCAAGAAAAACTGCAGTTGCAACATCACAAGAGGCTCCACTGGATACAGATGAGAGGGGCATCAGGAAAACGCTGGGCTGTATGGCCGAGAGCAGGCAGCTTCAACGCGTGCTCACCAGCTCTGCTGGGCGTTCCGACTCCGATTCAAGCTGTGGCCGGGCCCGCTCCAGCAAGCTGAGATCCCCTTCTTGGGCTTGGGGAACGACAAACTCTCGACGCGCCAGCACAATGGCCCCGATCAACGCCATCAGCAGCAAAACAGAAGCCAACTCGAACGGCAACAGATAGTCGCTAAAGAAATGCCCACCCATCACCAAAGCACTGCTCGTGGGCTGGATCGGCTCCAACTGCCAGGGGGTATTCAGGGCCATTGCCGTCAGGAGGGCAAACAGCCCCAAACACACCGCCGCCGTCACCCCATTGCGCAGCCAGCCCAACTTCAAAGGAGCGAAAGTATAGCGCCGGTTCACCAGCATGATGGCGAACAGGATCAGCACGTTGACGGCGCCGACGTAGATCAACACCTGAGCTGCAGCCACAAAATCGGCATTCAAGAGGAGGTACAGCCCGGCCATGCTCAAGAAAACGCCCCCCAATAGAAAGCCGGAATAGACGATGTTGGGGGCCCAAACCACTCCCAGGGCAAAGCCGATGGCCATCGCCGAGAGCACCCCAAAGGTAACCAGTTGCACGCCTTCTGCAAGGGTCATGGGATCTTCGTCCTTAACAAATCGCTATCGCTGCTCCCTTACCACTGTACTGTCCCGGCGGATTTAAGAGAAGCCCAACCCCCTTGTTCAATCGATAGAGAAATCTCTAGAGTTGGGTCTCACCAACTGCCGCCTGCTCCGCCACCGCTACTGCTGCCGCCCCCGAAATCCCTATCAGAATCTCTATCAGAATCTCTATCAGAATCTCTATCAGAATCCCTATCAAAGTCCCTATCCCTGCTGAGCCTCGGGATCTCAACCTCTCGCTGGCTGCGGTAGCCGCAGATAGAACAGGTTAGGATTTCCAGCTTCAGGCCCTCAGAGGTGTAAGTGGCTTTCCTGAGAACCTGGGTGGTGAGGTCAAGGGTAAGAGCTTGACACCGGGGGCAATAAAGGTGGCGATAAAATCCATTCTCGCGAACAACCACAGCCACCCCCTGGCAGGCGGGGCAAAACCAGCCGTAGTAGCGGGCTCTGCGGCGGCTTTTGGCCAGGCGATGCGCTGGGGGAAGTTGCTTATCCAGAACTTGCGGCTGGATGGGGCGCATGGGCCGACCGCAGCTTTGACAGACCACCGGCTGAAACGGGATCCCACGCTTCGAGCCCAAGATGCTGTCGGCGGCCACAACCGCCAGGAAGGGCAGCCCCGGTACCAGCCAGTTGCCGCTGGCTGACAACAGGAAGAGGCCAAAGCAGAGGGAGCCGGAATAGAGAAACAAGCGAATGGGATCGCTCTGCAGTGAGGAGAGGGCAGCCATTGTCCCCTGCTCTCGGCGTGTCAGGGACAGGACTTTTGCTCCTCCCCGCTCGGCCTTAAGATAGACCGGCTGGCGGGAGCGCTGCCACCCCACCCCTAGGATAATGATCCCCAACAGCAGCAGGATCCCTTCCAGTGAGCTTTGAGCGGCAGCCAGGGATCCCGTTCCAACCGCTCGAGGAACGGCTGCGGTGGAAAGAGAAGTGGAAGCTTGAGAAGCGGCTGAAGGAACCTCGGCAACCGGCTGCCCCTGCAGGACTGAGGCTAACTGCCGTACTCCCGCCAAGGTGCCGCCATCGAAATCCCTATTGCGAAACTTGGGCAGGATCTGCTGGTCGATAATCTGCTGAACGCGGCTGTCGGGAAGGATGGTGGCCAAACCCCTGCCGGTTTCAATTTCTACCCGCCGATCCCCCACCGAGATAAGAAACAACACGCCATTGTTTTGGCCAGCCTTGCCAATGCCCCAGTAGTTGAACAGTTGCGTGGTGAACGCTTTCGGCGTGGCATATCCCTGGGTATTGGGTACCGTGACCACCGCCATCTCGGCACCGGTGCGCTGCTCAAGCTGGGTGAGGAGACGGTTTAGCTCGTTTTCAGTGCTACTGCTGAGGATGTCGGCGGTGTCGGAAACCCATCCCCCATAGCTGCGGCGGGGGTTGGGCACTTGCTCGAGGGTAATGGCCCAAGCGGGCTGCGGCAGTAAGAAAATGCCTAGCAAAACTGCCGCCCAAACTTTTGGCATGGCTTACCTGGCTGAGCGCTGCCTTGGTTTTAGCACAGCTATTGGGGATGGAGAGGGTAGCAGTCTCTTGCTGCTTTGCCTTTGGTGTTTGTCGACACAAAAAATAGCGCTGGGACGAGTCTTGGCTTTCCTCTTTTCGCAGGGGAAAGAGGCTAGAGCTCTAAGCAAGGGAAAATCTTCTTCGGTCTAGCTGCAAAGCCTTCCGGATTTTTCTGCACAACTCTTTTTCAGCAAGAGTCAAGCGATTTCTTGCTCCCTCGATGGTTGATTAGAAACCAGAAACTAAGCCAGCAGTGCGGGCCAGGCTTCTTCTTGCCATTCCACCTCAAAGCACTCCTGGGCCATTTGGAGAAAATGTTCGATCAAAGCAGGGATCCCCGGCGCTGTTGGGCAAAGGTCGTACACGCCAATCACTTGCGATCCGGGCAGGTACCGTTCCCACAGCTCGGGATTGGGCCGCAACAGGAGGGATCCCTGTTGCAGGATCCCCCAGGGTTGCCACAGTTGGGCGTTGCCCATCAGCTTTTTGCGCTGCCAGCTTAGATCGGCACGGGTACGGGCGGCAAAGCAACTGATTTTGTTGCGGTAGCCCCGATCCTGGCCACCTTGGCCGCGGACAGAAGCGGGAGCATCCACCTCAATGCCCAGCGCCGCCAGCCCCTCTACCCAAAAACGGCAGCAGAAGTCGTACACCTGGGCTCGCCGCAAATTGGGCAGCCGAGCTTGGAGGTAAGAGAGGGGCAACACCAAGCTGTAGGTCAGCTCTGCTGCATCTTCCGCCGCCTGGTGCAACACCGCCCGTCCTCCGGTGGGCCGGCGCACCATCGGGATCCCTGGCGGCAGATCTGGCCAGGCCTGGTGACGTCCCAGAGAGAGGGTAAGCCGATCCCAGCCGTAAAAGCGCAAACAGGGCCTGGGATCCTGGCGCAGCCGCTGCAAAAGCCAAAAGTCCTGCTCCATCTGCCAGCCGCCAGCGGCCACGCGATAGGGCAGCCAAGAGCCCTGGGATCCCATCAAGCTTTGGGAAACTCAGCCTGGAGCTGCTCATCGTACTCATCGGCCAAGCTGGCCACAAGGGTGATGGCGCGCGAGATCTCGCCAGCGCTGAGCCCTTCCAGAGGGCGGTGGTGGTTTAGCACCACTTGGTTGTTCCAGATGCAAAAACGGGCTTCCAGAGTTTCGCTCCAGTTTTTCTCCAGCAGCTTCTGCATGAGCTTAGCCGGCTCCGCCACCGGCAGAGAGAGAACGGGAGACCACACCAACAGGGTATCTTCGGGGGATTCGCCGCTCAGGTGGACGAACACTTCCACGCTGCCGTAGGTGAATTTCCAGGTGTGGCCCTGCTCGTGGTTCTCGTAGGCGGCATCTTCTTTGAGGCTGGAAACTACTGCTGAGACAACTTCAACGTAGCGAGGGGGCTCTTCCATCAGGCCTGGAAAACCTTCTGGAGAACGGTCGATGAGCGGCTCGCTGTAGACCATGGTCTTTCCCCTACTCCCTGTCTAACCACCTTAACTATACTGCCTAGCCCTCCCACCTACCTGCCATGCTGCCGGATCCGGCTCAGGCCAGAATAGAACTGTTCGCGGTTGGGAAGGTTACCTATGCCCCAGCCTGACGTTCAAGGACGCACCCTCGCTTATGAGGCGGGCGCCAACCTGCGCCAGGTGCTGCTGCAAGCCGGGATCCCGCTCTACAACCCGCCGGCTCCTATCCTCAACTGCCGCGGTCTGGGCACCTGTGCCGTACAAATCGAAGGGGCTGTTTCCCCTATGGGCTGGCGAGAACGGGCCCGCCTGTCTTTGCCACCCCACCAACTCCCGTCCACGGCGGCGGCCCAGGACGGCAACGGGCTGCGCTTGGCCTGTCAGGTGCAGGTGCTGGGAGATCTCAAAGTCACCAAATGGCCAGGCCTGTGGGGACAGCGGATCCCGCCCGCCTCTCAAACCTGAGGATTCTCAAAAACCTAAGGGAAGCCCTATGGAAACTCCATCCCACCCCTCCCAAAAGGCTGTCGGCATTTTGGGGGCCCTGCCGGAAGAAGTGGCCATGCTCACCCAAGCAATGGAGATCAACTCTGTCCATACCCATCTGGGGCGGCAGTTCCATCAGGGATCCCTGGCCGGACAGCCGGTGGTGGTAGTTCAAGGGGGGGTGGGCAAGGTGCGAGCGGCAACTACGGCAGCCCTGTTGGTGGCCCACTTCCCTTTGCGGGGCATTATCTTTACCGGCGTGGCCGGCGCCTTGGCCGATCACCTGCAGATGGGGGATGTGGTGCTGGCCCATGCCGCCATCGAGCACGATTTCGGCACCGGACGGCCCGAAGGCTTTGTCTTGGGGATCGACTTTATCCCTGAGTTGCGCCATCCTCTAGCGGAGGCCGATAGTGCCCTTTACGACCTGATCGTGGCCCAAGGGGAGCGGATCCCTCTTCACCCGCTGCAGGGGCGGCAGCCGGTCATCCACCAAGGCCTGGTGGCCACGGGCGATGTATTTGTGGCCGACGCCAAGCTCCGGCATCAAATTCGCGAGCGCACCGGAGCCCTGGTCGTGGAAATGGAAGGAGCGGCGGTGGTACGGGTGGCGCAAGAAGCTGGGATCCCTTGTCTGCTGGTCCGATCGGTTAGCGACATAGGGAGCGATACCGATTTCCTAACTTTTTTTCAGACAGCGGCTCTCAACTCGGCAGCGGTGGTTCACAGCGTTCTACAGAGCTTGCCTCCCCCTCCTTAGAAAAACGCAGCGCGGCTAGCCGTGGGGAGGAAGCGACGCCTGCCAACAGAGGTCAGATTACTCCCTGTCTGTAAGCTAGCTCCTGCCCCGGCGCGGGCGGCCAAGGTGACATCCTCTCCCGCTAGGCCCTGACGGGCTGTAGACGGGAGCTTCCGAGAATCACTTCCCGGAGTTGCTGCTTCAACGGACTGGTAAACCAGGATCCTCCACAGCCAGAGAGCGGCAGTCCCACCGCCCCCCTATATCCCCCCGTATACGGGGGGACCTGAGTCCACGCTTCAAAATCTCGATAGCAGCGTTCAAGTCTCTGTCCCACGACCCGCAACGAAGGCAATCATGCACCCGTTCCGACAAGGTCTTGGGGACATGCTCCTCACAAACACAACAATTTTGGGAC
>NZ_AUMZ01000001.1:0-31501 GCF_002760375.1 Synechococcus sp. 60AY4M2 | reverse complement strand
CCTATTTTGTTGCCTCTTGTGGTGGGGTCACCGTTGAGGAGTTGAAGAAGTATGTCGAGCAGCAGGCAACGCCCAGATTGTGAGACTCAGGGGCATTGAACCCCTTCGTCTCACCGCCTATCCTCCATCCCGCCAAGCTGCGCTGTGGCGGGAGTACCTCGGAGGTTTTGATGGAAGCCACCTAGGAGGCCCCGCACCACTAGCGCCAATGCAGCTTTCTTTCCAAGAGCAGTTTCCCTGCTCGCGCCAGCGGGACGGAGCCCTCAGAGCCCCTAGCTTCAGCCGCGGGGTAGTTTACCGCAATCCCCAAAAGAATGGCTTGACCCTGCCACTAGAAAGGGGCTCTCTCTAATTCCAGTCGGAGCGAAAGGATTTGAACCTTCGACCCCCACTACCCCAAAGTGGTGCGCTACCAAGCTGCGCTACGCCCCGAGGCACCTAAGCCAGAGAAAATCTCTGGAGGTGCTTTACCAGTTTAGCTTCTAGAACCGGATCCCGGCAAGTGCAAGGCCTTGGTTACCGGATCCTGTAGAACACATGCTAGCATAGCTGAGCTGTCAAAATACCACACGCCCGAACTACCGGGTGTCCTCAACGGGGATCCGTTCGGGCGGAGGCTAACCCGTAGGAGATAACCAACTCATGAGCGTAGTCAGTTTGCCTCAACTGCTGGAGGCAGGGGTACACTTCGGCCACAAGGCCAGCCGCTGGAACCCCAAGATGCGGCCCTACATTTTCGCCGAGCGCAACGGCATTCACATCATCGACCTGGTGCAGACGGCCCGTTACCTCAACGAAGCCTATGAATACGTGCGGGAGGGGGCCGAAAAGGGGTGGCGTTTCCTGTTTGTCGGCACCAAACGGCAAGCCGCCGGGATCATCGCCCATGAGGCCACTCGCTGTGGCAGCTACTACGTCAACCAGCGCTGGCTGGGGGGCATGCTCACCAACTGGGCCACCATCAAAACCCGCATCGACCGCCTCAAGGAAATCGAGGAGATGCAGAGCAGCGGCCTGCTGGATCGCCTGCCTAAGCAAGAAGCGGCCCGCCTAAAACGGGAATTGGCCAAGTTGGAGAAGTACTTGGGCGGCATCAAAACTATGCGCAAGCTCCCCGACGCGGTAATCATCGTCGATCAGCGGCGGGAGGCCAACGCCGTTCAGGAATGTATCAAGCTCAAGATTCCGATCATCTCGCTGCTGGATACCAACTGCGATCCTGACCTGAGCGATGTCTTCATCCCCTCTAACGACGACGCCATCCGAGCGATTAAGCTGATTGTAGGCAAGCTGGCCGATGCCATCTACGAAGGGCGACATGGGCAGCTCGACACAGTCGAAGAGGATGAGTACGACTACGAGGGGGCCATGGACATGGATCTAGAGGATGACATTCTGGAAGATGTGGAGGATGAAGAGGAGGGGGATCCCGAGCAGGGAGAGTAACCCTTGGGCCGAGGGTGGGGATCCTGGGTGGTTCGAGTTGCTCCCTGTCCATCCTTTCTCCAGAAGCCTGTATCCTTAAAATCCAGATTCATCCTTTGTTCTGCTCCTGCCTATCCTCTGCATCCGGTCACATCCTTTCTGCCTCTTTGTACGATGTGAGATTTGAGGAACCCTCATGAGTATTGATGCCAAATTGGTCAAAGAGCTGCGCGAAAAGACGGGCGCAGGCATGATGGACTGTAAAAAAGCCCTGGAAGAGTCCGGTGGCGATATGGAGAAAGCCATCACCTGGCTGCGGCAGAAAGGGTTGGCAGGGGCAGCCAAAAAGGCCAGTCGCGTGGCGGCTGAGGGGGTTGTCGATAGCTACATCCACTTCGGCAACCGGATCGGTGTGTTGGTGGAGGTGAACTGCGAGACGGATTTTGTGGCCCGCAACGAAGACTTTAAGAAGCTGGTGCAAGATATTGCCAAGCAGATTGCCGCCTGCCAAAGCGTGGAGTACGTCAGCATTGACCAGATCCCTCCCGAAGTGGTGGAGCGGGAAAGGGCCATCGAGATGGGCAAAGAGGATCTGGCCAGCAAGCCTGAAAACGTGCGGGAAAAGATCGTGCAGGGCCGCATCGAGAAGCGCCTGAAAGAGCTGTCCTTGATGGATCAGCCCTTTATTAAAGATTCCTCGATTACCGTAGAGGAATTGGTGAAGCAGCACATTGCCAAGCTAGGGGAAAACATCCGGGTGCGGCGGTTTGCCCGCTTCGTCTTGGGAGAAGGGATCGAGAAACAAGAAGCGGATTTTGCCGCTGAGGTGGCCGCTCAGGCCGGTCTCAAGCCAGCACAGCCAGCGCAAGTGGCAGAAGTTGCAGCCGCTCCTCCCGCAGAACCTGTGGCTGACCAACCTGCTGCCGAACCTCCAGCAGAGTCCGTTGCCCCAGAACCCGTCGTCGCAGAATCTGCTGACGCAGAGCCAGCGCCTGCTGCTGAGGGCAAGCCCTCCAAAAAGGGCTCCACCAAGAAGAAGAAATAAGCCCATTCCACGCTGCGGATGGATCCCTGAATTCACCCCGATTGGTGGAAGCAGCCTACTCGGTGGGCCTCTCCACCCTGAGGGGGGCTGGCTAGGTGGTGACTTCCTCACGGGAAGCGTCCTGGGAGGGTATTTGGGGCTTTCCTCCCTTTTTGCCTTGGCACGGCAAAGTGTGAACTGAAGAACAGCTCTTTTGATTGCTGGCCATGAGCTACCTTTTGCGCAATGTGCTGATTCCCACCGCCACCGGCTACGAGACTACAGATGTCCGCATTGAAGGGGAGCGGATCGCTGCCATCGGCAAAGAGCTGGCGGCAGTGGGCCCAGATGGCGTAGAGCTCGATGCCCACAACAAGCTTTTGTTGCCCGGCTTTGTCAACGCTCACACCCACTCTTCGGAGCTGTGGCAAAGAGGGATCATCCCGCCCTACCCGCTGGAGCTGTGGCTGGCACAACTGCACGAGTACGCGCCCCCGGATCCAGAAAAGATTTATCTCAGCGCCCTGGCGACAGCGGTGGAAACCTTGCTCAGTGGCGGCACGACCGTAGTGGATCACCTAATCCTCATCCCTGGCCAGGAGCTGGCCACCCTCGAGGCGGCGGTGCGGGCCTACCGAGAAGTCGGGATCCGCGCTTTCATCGGCCCCCTGCTCCAGGATCAAGCCCTCTCTCAGGGGTTGCCCAGCGGCTCCTTTTCGGATCGGGAGCTGGAAACCTATCCTCTCTCCACAGCGGAGGTGTTGGCCATTGTGGAAGAGGCAGTGCAGCGCTTTCACCGGCCAGAGGAGGGCATCACGCTGATGGTGGCCCCCACCGGCATCCAACTCTGTTCTGACAAGCTGTTTGAGGGCTGCGCGGAGTTGAGCCAGAAGTATGGCCTCCCCCGCCATGCCCACCTGCTGGAAACCCGCGCCCAGCAGAGATTGGCCCAGGAAAAGTACGGCTGCAGCGCAGTCGAGCACCTGGAGCGCTTGGGCTACCTAGACCGGAGAACCTCGCTGGCCCACTGCGTCTGGCTTACCGATGCCGATATCGAGATCTTGGCCCGCACCGGCTCTACGGTTGTCCACAACCCCTTGAGCAACCTGCGCCTGGGCAGCGGCATCGCCCCCATCCTCAAGTACCGGCAGGCGGGGGTGAACGTGGCCTTCGGCTGCGATGGGTCAGCCAGCAATGACTCCCAGGATCTCCTGGAGGCCATTAAAATCGGCACCATCCTGCACAACATTACGGATCCCGACTACCGCCACTGGATCTCGCCGCGGGAGAGCATCGAGATGGCCTCTCGCGGTGGGGCCATTGGTCTAGGGCTGGGAGAGGAGCTGGGATCCCTGGAGGTGGGCAAGCAGGCGGATCTGGTGCTTTACGACCTCACCCAACTGTCGCTGTTGCCCCGCACGGATCCCATTGGTCTACTGGTGCTGGGCCGGCCCACCCAGGTGGTGCACAGCGTCTGGGTCAGGGGGAAGCGGGTGGTGGCCAACGGCGAGGTAACGACGGTGGATGTGGCCAAGCTGCGGCAGGAGCTGTTCGCTCACAGCACCTGGGATCCCTTCCGTCGCTCGCAGCAGGCAGCACAACTGGAGGCCCGCTACCGCCAGGTGATGGGTCTGCCAGAATAGCCCTAGAATTGTCGGGGCCGACCGTGGGAGCAGCAGCCGATTGGGCCAGAGCCACCGAGCAGGTGAAGCGGCAGGCGCTGGCGCTGGGCTTTGACAAAGTCGGCATTGCCAGCGCGGCGGATCCCCCTGACTTGACGAGCTTGCGGGCCTGGCTGGCCGCGGGCATGGCCGCCGACATGGCCTGGATGGCCGATCCCCGGCGAATGGATCCAGAGCGGGTGCTGCCGGGAGTACAATCTCTGGTCTGTGTGGCCCTCAACTACTACACCCCCACCTGCCACAGCCGGGATCCAGCTAAAGGCAAGATCTCCCGCTACGCGTGGGGGCGGGACTACCACCGCGTGTTGGGACGGCGGCTGAAGCAGCTCCACCTCTGGATGCAGGCCCAGTTTCCGGACTACCGCGGTCGATTCTACGTCGATACCGGCCCAGTGGCGGAAAAGCCCTGGGCCATGCAGGCGGGCTTGGGCTGGATCGGAAAAAACGGCCTCTTGCTTACCCGCGAATACGGCTCCTGGGTATTTCTGGGGGTAATCCTGACCACTCTCCCGTTGATCCCCGACCGGCCCCACACCGCCCACTGTGGCACCTGTAGCCGCTGTCTGGAGGCCTGCCCCACCCAGGCCATCGTCAGCCCAGGGGTGGTGGATTCCCGCCGCTGCATTGCCTACCACACCTTGGAAAGCCACGCCGAGCAGATCCCTGCCGAGATCGCCCAGAACCTACACAACTGGGTGGCCGGCTGCGACATCTGCCAAGAGGTCTGCCCTTGGAACCAGCGCTTTGCCCGGCCCAGCCGGATCCCCGATTTTCAGCCTTACCCTTGGAATGTTGCCCCCGATCTCCAAGAACTGGCGCGGATTGGCGACGAGGAGTTCGACCGCAGGTTTCCCGCCTCTGCCCTGCGCCGCCTCAAGGCCCACCGGCTGCGCCGCAACGCCCAAGCCGCTCTCAGCGGCCATTCGGGCTCCACAGCCCACAGCAACGATTTGGAAGCCCATACTCCCGTTCCTCACCCTGAAGCGCTCCGCGCCGCTGACGCGAACGGGTAGAGGGCGGGCTTCATGGCTTACGCCACGCTTCGCGAACAGGGATCCCTGCTATCGCAGCGGGCGTTTCCTGAGCTTTAAGAACGGGATGCCCCACCGCTCTGGATTTGATTCCCCTCGCCAAGTTGTGATCCCGTGACAGGCTTAGCCCGCAGTAGGGGCAATCGTGCCACCTTTCGTGGAGTTTTTTGGGAACCACCTGACCACACCCAGAACACTCTTGACTCATGCCGTTTGGATTCCCTGCAATCGTCAACAGCCCAGCTCTTTCAGTCGTCCACGCCCTAGCACCCCCTATTGGCTTCCCCTCTTCTCAGACCCTAACCCTGCCTGGATAACGATTACGAAGACTATTACCCCAGCTACCGGCACAACCTACTGCAATCCGGGTGGAAACCCCTGTACCGCCATTTCGATGCCGAGTATTCCTGTGCGGGATCCCTGGGCGTTGGCCGAAAAATTTTTGGAGATGTGTGCAGCGATATTGCCAATGCGGTAGGACGTAGAGAGTACAGCGCGCTTCTCAACTTTCAGAGAATACCTGTTACAAGATCGAAGGGTTTTGGAATAGCGTCACTCCACCTCTGCCCAGCCCCGACCATACAGTATTTCATGATCAGCTCTCCACGCAGACGCCGATTCAGCAGCAGGTGAGCCGGGATCAAGTTCCCATCGATGACGTTTTAAGGCGCCTGCAGGAAATGACCGTTCTCAGAGTTTTAGCGCATCTGGGGCGACTGGTGCAGTTGGCGCAATTCCATATGGAGCGCTACTTCTACCATCCAGTCGAGCGGTTCAGCAGTTGGGAGGAAATCAGCAGCCTGGGCACCACCTATGCCTTCTGACCGGAGCGCAGATTTGGCTACAAGTTCAGGCCACCTATCACAACTGCCGCCGCTACACCCTGCTGGGCGTGGCTCTCAGGCCCTTGTTCGCAAGGTTACTTACAATCTGGCAGTGATGGTGAGCGGCTACCAAAGCCGGATCGGGCAAATCCACAGCCCCTATCCAATCAGTTCTTTTCCCACCGAAATTCAAGCCTTTGCAGCTTCTACAGCAGGAGCGATTGGCGGTCTTGGTGCACGGGATCCCGGGTACGGGCAAAACGGGATGGACGCAGGCAGTGACCCACGAGCTGCTGGGGCCCCTGCGCTATGCGGTGCTCATCTTGGATCACGAAGCCGTGCAGGAGTTCATCGCGCCCCCCTACCTGGAGGGGGTCTGCCTGATCATCAACGAAGCCGATCACCTCGCCCAAGACCGAGCCAGCGAGGTAGCCCAGCAGAGCACCAAAACCGAACGCATCCTCAGCCTGTCACCAAAGCGTGCTCGCTCCCGATTATCTCGACTGCGAGCAGAGGTTGGTGGTGTTAATGACCTGCAACACGACCGAGCGCCTGGAGCCGGCCGTTTTGCGCCAAGGGCGGGTGGACTTGGTGCAGGAGTTTACCCACCGGTTTGCTCGAGCTGCTATCGGCAGCCACCTGTTCTCCTCTCCGGACAGGTCAGGGGAGCAACTGAGGCCAATCTTCGATTTGGGTCAGGCTGGGGTGGGCTAGGTAGCCCGCAGTTGAACCGGCATGACCAAATAGCAGAGGCGCGTCGCTCCAATCGGCTTCCAGATGGCCGGCTGGGTAGCGCCGTTCAGCTCCAGGCTCACCTGCTGTGTATGAAACACCTTAAGGGCCTCCAGCAGGTAGCGCACATTAAAAGCCAGCTCCAGGTCAGGGCCGGACATCTGTACCGGCAGAGATTCCTCGCCGCTGCCCACATCGGGCGCCTCGGTGCTGATGCGTAGGGTTTGGGTTGCCTCAGAAAGGTTGAACTTGATGATGTCGTTCCGCTGGGCAGCAAACACCCCCACTCGCTCCAAGGACTCGATCAAAGGCCGACGCTCCAGGGTTACATGCCGCTCAAATTGCCGGGGGATCAGGCGGTTGTAGTCGGGGTACTGGCCCTCCAAAAGGCGGCTGGTAATCCGCTGCTGGCACTGAGCGCTGCCGGCGCCAGGGGGCAAAATAAATTGCACCTGCGACCGGTCAAACCGCAGTTCCACCGCGGAGGCGGCCGTCTGGGCGCCGAGGATGCGCTCCACCTCTCGTAGAGTCCGAGCGGGAATGGTGAAATCCAGCTTCGTCCCCCCAGCCGCCAAATCAACTGGGATCCCTTCCGCCTCCACCTGAACTATCGCCAGGCGATGTCCATCGGTGGCCGCAAACTCCAGCCGCGGCGGATCCCCGGTCAAGAGCTTGACATGTACACCCGTAAGCACTTGCTTGGTGTCATCACCGGAAGCGGCAAAGAGGGTTTGGCCAATCCCTTGCAGCAGGCTCTCGATGGGCAGCTCAAGGATCTGGGCGGCTAAGCTCTCCTCCTCAGCATCGGCATCGGCAGTACGGGGCGCTATCTCGGGCAAGGTGGGATACTCTTCCGCAGGCATGCCGCGTAGCTGGTACTGGCCGGCGGCCGATGTAAGGGTCACGGCAGCGCTCTCCGGCACTTGGCTGAGGCCGATCGGGCCGCTAGGCAAACGGCTGACGATGTCGCTGAGCAGCTTGGCCGGCAGAGTGGTGCGACCGGATCCCTTCACCTCGGCCTCGAACTCGCTGCGAATGCCCAAGTTCAAGTCAAAGGCCGTCAGGGCAACCCGCTGTGCCTCTGCACTTGCCTCTACCAGCACGTTGGCCAAAACTGGCAGGGCAGGACGGCTGGCAACGGCTCGGCTAACTGCAGCAAGGTGGTGGCTGAGCTCAGCTTGCTCACAGGTGAAGCAAAGACAACCGGCAGGTAGGTCGACAGCCTTGCCGAAGGACTCTGTCCTGTTGACGGGGAAGGGATCCCCAGACCTGCCGTCGCGCGGGGCAGACGCGGGCAATCCGGTTTCGACTTCCCAATCCGCAGGACGTTGAGCTTGCACCATCAGGGGACTTGCGAGCTGAATACGCCTATCCTACACCGCCTGCTTCCCACGGATCCCTCCCTGCCCAGACGAGTTTTGCAAAAAATTTTCCTCGCGCGCGCAGGATAAAGTTAAAAATCACGATCCCTACCCAATTTAATTTTTTAATCTAGTAGTAGTAGGGGCTGTGGAAACTGTGGAAATTGATCGGAAAAACCTTGCGCCACAAGCTTTTGATCGTATTCCCCACCTGTGGAAAAACTGTGGATAACTTGGCCAACTTTCCACAAGGTATAAATACTCTGTGGATAACTCGGGAGGTTTTTCCACAAGTTTTCCACAGATTTTTGAAGTTTTCCACAAGTTTTCCACAGGCTGAGGGGGATGAAAATGTTGCTATTCCCTGACAAATTTATAAAACTTAACGTACGACCAGTGTGGGATGCTCTAATCTAGTGGTTCGTTGCTCTAGATGTGGTCTGGGGATCCCATGAAGGCTGGGGGCGGCCTTCGGGGGATTTCCACAGGTTTTCCACAGGCTGCTCGGGAAAACCGTGGCAGCCTGCGGGAGGCTGGCCAGGCCCGCCAGACCAAAAGCTCGCATCGAGCTCAGGTGCGGCTGAAGCTGCTGACCGCGAGCTTCTGTTTGGCATGGTTACTGTCATTTCGGCCTCAGCCGGAGCAGTTTGCTTATGCTCAACTGCCCATAGCAAGTCAGGGTCGCTTCTCCAGAAGCGTGGATGCCTTGTTTCAAGATGAAAACGACCGTTTGCAAACGGCGGTCAAAGACCGATTGGCTACCGCCCAGCCGTCAGGGTAAAAGGATCCCCCACTCAATTTCAGGTAGTCTCTTCAAATTGCTCTTCGTTTGAGTCTTCAGTTACTTCTTCCGGTTGCAGCGGGGCCTCTTGGCAGCGCTCCATGGCCTGAAGCAGAAGGGCTTCCCCTTCTTGCAAGGTTTCGATGCGACAGAGAAGGGCGCGAAACTGAGAGGCGCCGGCAAAATCCTTGATGTACCAGGTCATGTGCTTGCGGGCCTGACGGATGCCACGTTCTCCCTTATACTCCCAGAGGCCCCGCAAGTGTTCTAAAGCCATTTGAATCCGATCCAGGGGGGTAGGAGCCGGCCTTTCTTGGCCGGTTTTCAGGAAGTGATCGATTTGCCCCACCAGAAAGGGGTAGCCCATCGTGCCGCGGGAGCACATCACCCCGTCGGCTCCGGTCTCCTCCAGACACTTTACCGCTGCATCAGTCGAGAAAATATCGCCGTTGGCGATCACCGGAATGCGTAAGTGCTCTTTGACCCGGCGGATCCAATCCCAGCGAGCCTTGCCGCTAAAGCCCTGGGCGCGTGTGCGGCCATGCAAAGTAAGCAGTTGCGCTCCAGCCTCCTGCAGCCGATGGGCAAAATCCAGAATGTTGATCTCCTGATCTGACCAGCCCAGGCGAGTTTTCACTGTAACAGGTACAGGTACAGCCTTGGCCACCGCTTCCACAATCCGGGCTGCCGTGTCCGGCTCCCGCAGCAGGGCAGAGCCGCCGCCGTTTCTGGTAATCTTGTTTACTGGGCAGCCCATGTTGATATCCACCAAGGTCGCCCCCTCATCCACGGCCATGCGAGCCGCTTCGGCCAAAAAGTGGGGCCGGCAGTCGAACAACTGGATGCCGATGGGCTGTTCTCCTTCACCCACTTCCATAATGCGGGGCAGCTGGCGGGCATAGTGCAACCCGGTGGCGTTCACCATCTCGGTGTAGACCAGGCTTTGCGGGGCAAAGCGGCGTACCAACCCCCGAAACACTTTGTCGGTTACGCCTGACAGGGGTGCCTGAAAGACACGACTAAAAACCTTTACCCCCCCAATCTCAAGGGGCTGGGCCATTCGAGCTTGCAATTGCGGCGAAAGCTGCAGGCTCATCGGGATCCGGAGAAAGCAGACAGCAACTTACCCTTCTTTGTTGACAAAGTAGAGAAGGCCTAGGATGCGCGCTTGTTTGATGGCTTTGGAGACTTGCCGCTGCTGCTTGGCAGTCAGCCCCGTGATGCGGCGGGGCAGGATCTTGCCGCGCTCGGTTACAAATTTCTTGAGCAGCTCAACATCGGTGTATTTGATCGGCTCTCCCGGTTTGATGGGAGACAGGCGGCGACGAGCGTAAACCATAGGTCAGGAGAACGGTAAAGCGTCTTGAACTATTTGATCTCTTTATGGACGGTGTGGCGGTTGCACTTGGGGCAGAATTTCTTCAGCTCCAAGCGGGCCGTGGTGTTACGGCGATTTTTGGTGGTGGTGTAGCGGTTTACCCCCGGAGAACGTTTGTTGACGTTGGTGCGGCACTCCGTACATTCCAGGGTAATGATGATGCGGGCACCCTTTGCTTTGGCCATAGTAGATCCCAAGATGGAGGTGAAAGTCGGCTCGAGATCCCCAAAACCCCAGCCAACGAGGTTGGAGATGGGCTACCTCGCAAGCGCGATCACCAATTATCCAACTTTTCTTTGACGGAATCAACCCAGTTTTTGACTTGCCTGCCGGTTTGTTGGCGGAGGGCGCGGGTGTTCCGATCCACGTCCCTGCTCAGGCGCTGCATCTGTCTGGAAAGATCGCGCACAGTTTCGTTGCGCTGAGCTTTGCGCAACAGGTCGCGAGCAGCGGACTTGACGTCCTCGGCGGCTTCTCCCTCCAGAATTTCCTGCAGCAGCCGCAGGGCTTTTTCATCCAGGTGGTAGCCTCGCTCCGATTCCACCACCAGGGTGCGTCCGGCGCGGTCGTGGATGCTCTGGCGTTTTTCTTTATCGAAAAGGGCGAACAGGCCATCGGCAGCCAAAGGCACCAGCAGGGCTTCCGTGAGGATAAACAGCGAGAGCACCCCTTCGCGGGCCAGGGAGCGCACCAGATGGGGTGAGGCCTCGGTTTCGGGATCCAGGGTTTTGAGGTTCAGCAGCCATTTGCCGAGGCTTTGGCCGGCGGGGCGGGATTGGAAGTAGCCGCGGTTCACCAACCAGGTGGCAAAAAAGGCGATGTAGCCGGTCATATCCACGGCGCCCGCATCGGCTCCCACCAGGGAAGCCAGGCCCTGCGCCAGGTAGGAGACCCCCAGCCCCAGCCCAAAATCCAGGGCAAAGGCTCCGATCCGTTTGCCCCAGGGGGCCAGTTTGGGCAGGGTTTCCTCAGCCTGGGGGACGCTGGCTGCTTGAGAAGCCGGTCGCTCGGCTTGCACAGGAGGCAGAGAGGTGGCGGGGGGCAAGGCGCTGAAGGCCTGCCACTCGCTGGCGTTTTGCTCCAGTTGCTCGGTTTTGGGCCGTTCGGGATAGGGTCTGGGATCCGTCATCGCAGGTTGAGGCTGTCGGTCCTATCATTCTAGCTAGCAAGGCAGGTCTAGACTCCCACCGGCAGGGGAGCGGGGCTGCGGCGCGGGATCTCGTAGGTCATCCGATCCCGGGCCAGGATGGTGTTGGGAAAAATGGCCCGGGCTTCGGCCAGCAGGTCTTCCAAAGTGATAGGGCCCTCTGAGGTGTAGCGGGGGCTGAAGTGGGTGAGGATGAGGGTCTGGGCCTTGGCTTCGGCGGCCACCCGCGCGGCCATGGCGGCGGTGGAGTGCTTGGCGCGCTCGGCTAGCTCCCGATCCGCTTCGGCGTAGGTGGCCTCGTGGATGACCAGATCGGCGGCGCGAGAGAGATCGACGGCGTTGCGGCAGAAGATGGTGTCGGTGCAGTAGGAGAACTTGCGCCCTGGGATCGGAGCCCCTACGTAATCTCGCCCGTGGAACCAGCGGCCTTGCCAGAGGATGGATTGGCCGGCCTTGAGCTGCCCGTAGAGAGGGCCGGGCGGGATCCCGTCTGCCTGGGCTTTGGCCACGTCGAAGGTGCCGGGCCGGTCTTGCTCCACCACGCGGTAGCCGAAGGCGGGCACCCGGTGATCCAGGGGGGCGCAGAAGACCCAGTACTCGGGATCCTGAAGAATGAGCCCTGTTTCGACGGTGTGAACCCGGAAGGAATAGGGAATTCGGATCTCGCTGTAGCGCAGCACCGTCTTCAGGTACTCTTCCAGGCCGGGGGGGCCATAGATGTCGATGTGTTGGGGGGTGCTGCCCAGGCCGCAGGAGGCCAACAGCCCTGGCAGGCCGTAGATGTGATCCCCGTGCATGTGGGTGATGAAAATGCGGCGCAACTGGCTGGGGCGCAGCTCGTCTAGCCGCAGCAGTTGGTGTTGGGTGCCCTCGCCACAGTCAAACAGCCACCATTCTGACCGCTGCGGAAACTGCACCGCCACGCCCGAGACATTGCGCTGGCGGGTGGGCATGCCGGAGCTGGTGCCCAGAAAGGTAACACGAATGGCGTTGGGATCCGTCACAAGGGCAGAACGTTAGGCTTGAGGAAACGGGATCCCTAGCTTATCAACTGTTCCTGCCGCGCGAGGGGAAAAGGCGGCCCAAAACCCCTGTTAGGATAAAAGTAAGTGTCAGCTTTCCCGCCATGATCACCTTGACCGAGAGCGCCATCCAAGAGCTAAAGCGGCTGCGCAGCAAGTATGAGAAAGAGGGATCCCAACCCATCTTGCGCCTGGGGGTAAAGCCCAGCGGCTGCTCCGGCCTCTCCTACACCATGAACTTCGAGCCCCAGGCCAACCCTGACGACCATACCTTTGACTTTGGCGAGATTCGGGTGGCGGTGGATCCCTTGAGCATGACCTTTATTCAAGGGCTGACTGTCGATTTCTCCGAGGATCTGTTGGGGGGCGGCTTCCGCTTCAAGAACCCCAATGCGGTGGCTAGCTGCGGCTGCGGCACTTCCTTTGCCACTGCCGAAACCGCCGCTGCCGTCGGCCACTGATCACGTCCTGCCAGAGGGCTTTAGGCTGGGCAGGCGCAGCAGGAAACATGTCCACCCCGCCTCGCTGGTTACTCGAATGTGACCCTGGAGGCGCTCCACCCATTGCTTCACCAAGGCCAGCCCCAGGCCGCTGCCCGGCTGGGCCCAGGGATCCGCAGTGGGCACCCGATAAAAGCGCTCGAACAGGCGGGGCAACTGGTCGGGCGGGATCTGAGCGGTGTTGCCGATCCTGAACTCAACCCCTTCAGGGATTGGCTGAACCTCTAGACGAATCGTGCCACCTGGCTGGGTGAACTTGCAGGCGTTGTCCAGCAGCTCTTTGAGGATCTGGGTCAGGAGCTGCCGATGGCTGTAAAACCGCCAGGGGGAGGGGGGCAGATCCCCCACCTGCAGCGTGAGGGAGCGGGCCTGGGTGCATTGCTGCACCGACTCGATCAAGCTGTGCCAGAGGTGGGGCAGGTCAATAGCTGCAACGGCAGAGCCCAGGTCTTTCCCTTCCAGGCCCTGCAGATCCAATAGGCGGTTGATGAGCTGGATTTCGGCCTCGCACTCCTGCAGGGCAATGTCATGGTATTGCCGCTGCTTCTCGTTGAGGGGGGTGCGGCGCAGGAGTTCCAGGGCCAGCTTGATCTTGGTCAGGGGGGTGCGCAGCTCGTGGGAGACGGTGGCCAAAAAGTGGTCTTTGAGGCGGTTGAGCTGCTCCAGATCTGCCACCTGGCAGGCCAGTTGGGCGGTGCGCTCCTGTACCTTGGCTTCCAGTTCCTGGTTAAGCTGCTGCAGACGGCGCTGGGCCTGGTTGGCTTGCAGCAAGTGGCGCAGCCGCCGCTTCAAAACCGACCAGTGGATGGGCTTGGGGATGTAGTCGCTGGCGCCGGCTGCAAAGGCCTCGTTGACAAAGGTTTCGTCTTCCAAAGCCGTGACGATTAAAATCGGCAAGTCCGGGTTTTGGGCGTGGAGGCGGCGGCAGCACTCAAACCCATCCAGATCCGGCATCACCGCATCGAGGAGCACCATGTCCGGCTGATAGCGGCTTGCAGCTTCTAGACACGCCAAGCCGCTGTCCGCTTCCACGAGTTGGTAGCCCTCCCGCTCCAGGGCGTAGCGAGTCAAAAGCCGCTGGCTGGGATCATCGTCGGCAATGAGGAGGAGAGGCCGCTTCTCTGCCGCAGCAGAGCTCGTTCCGGTCTGAGGAACGGATCCAGCCGAAAGGTTGCTCTCAAGCCTCTGCATGGGCCCCTGGAGAAGAAAGAAGCGGTCCTGGCGCGCTAGCCGATAATTCGAGGATAACCCGCTGGTACTCGGCTTCCAACCGCTGGAAGGCCTGCTCTATGGTATCCCAGTTTACAGAGTTGGCCGATGGCTTGCGAACGAGCTTTTCCAGCGCCTGGCAGCGTTGAGCTAAGAGCTTGGCCCCCAAGGTGCTGCTGCTGCCCTTGAGGCGGTGGGCCAGTTGGGCCACGGTTTGGACATCCCGGCTCTCCAGGGCCTGGCGCAGGGATCCCAGCAGGGCCTGGCTGTCTTGCCGGTAGGTTTGGATCATCTCCTGCCAGTCTTCCGGGGATCCCAGCATGCTCTGCAGGCTGGCCAGGGCAGCGGCATCCAGGGCCGGCTCTGGCTTTGGATCCCCGACAAAATCGAGAGCAGCTTCCTGGAGGGCCCGCTCCAGCACAGCCGGCTGCAGGGGCTTGGTCAGGTAGCCATCGACGCCGGCGGCTTCGGCAGCAGCGCGGCTTTCCAGGAAGGCATCGGCGGTGAGGGCGAGGATGCGCGGCTGGCGCTCTGGGGGAAGTTCGCTGCGGATGCGGCGGGTGGCGGCCAGGCCGTCCAGCTCCGGCATGTGCAGATCCATCAAGACCAGGTCGTAGGCGCGCAGTTGCAGCGCCTGCAGGGCTTCCAGGCCGTTGGCCACGATGTCCGGCTGATAGCCCAGCCGCTCCAGCATCAGGCGGATGACCTTTTGGTTGACGGGGTTGTCTTCGGCTACCAGGATGCGCAACGGGCAGCGGCTGGCCAGAGGGAGCTGGGGTTTCAAGTGGGAAGCAGCCGCAGGCACTTTTTCCTGGCCCAGCAGAGCCCGCAGTTGAGAAGCCCTGACCGGCTTACCTAAGGCAGGAAGAGAGCCAGCGCTTGCCAAAGCGGCTCTGCGATCCACCAGCAGCACAAGCCGCAGGGGGGGCTGCTCCTGCTGCAGAGCCCTGGCCAGGGCCAGTCCATCGCCGTCGGGCAGGCTGGTATCCACCAGGGCCAGCTCAAAAGTCTGGGCCTTGGCTATGGCTTGGGCTTCCGCCACCGTGCTGCAGGCTGTTACCTGCATCCCCCAGGACTGCAGTAGGCGCGCAAGAAGTTGCCGTTGGCTGGCGTTGTCTTCCACCAGCAAAACCCGCTGGCCGGCCAGAGCTGGGTCGGGGGTGGGGGTTGCCCAGAGGGCCGCATCCGGAAGCTTCAGGGGGATGCGGAAGCCAAAGGTGGATCCCTGACCCGGCTGGCTTTGCACCCAGATCGTTCCGCCCATGAGTTGACAGAGGCGCTGGCTGATGGCCAGCCCCAGGCCGGTGCCGCCGTACTGGCGGCTGATGGAGCTGTCCACCTGGCTGAAGGGCTTGAAGAGGCGATCCTGCTTTTCCGGCGGGATGCCGATGCCGGTGTCCTGCACCTGGAAGCTCACCCACTGCACCTGGGCCTGGGGATCTTGCTCTTGGGCCTCGACGGTCACCACCACCTCCCCTTGGGGGGTGAACTTGATGGCGTTGCTGAGGAGGTTGGCCAGGATCTGGCGCAGGCGGTTGGGATCCCCGACCAGGGTGGCCGGCAGGGCCGGATCCACCCAGGCCACCAGCTCCAGATCTTTGCTCTGGGCCTGGGCGGCCATGAGATCCAAGAGCTCCTCCATGAGCTGGGGCAAGGAGAAGGGCGTTTCCTCCAGCTCCAGCTTCTGGGACTCGATCTTGGAAAAATCCAAGATGTCGTTGATGAGGCTGAGCAGCACCTCGCTGCCGTAGCGGATGGTCTGCACCCAATCCCGCTGCTGGGCATCGAGAGAGGTATCCAGCAACAGGCCGGCCATGCCCATGATGGCGTTGATGGGCGTGCGGATCTCGTGGCTGATGGTGGCCAGGAACTCGCTCTTGGCGCGGTTGGCCGCCTCGGCAGCTTCCATAGCCGCCTTCATCTGCTCTTGGGCCTGCTTGGCCAGGGTGATGTCCCGCCCGGCGGCGTAGGCCAGGGATCCCGCCAAAGAAGCGCGCCACTCGATAAAGCGGTAGCTGCCGTCTTGGGTGCGGTAACGGTTGACAAAGCCATCCAGACGCCCTTCTTCCAGCAGCTTTTGCACTGCTTGCTGCGTGGCCGGCAGATCTTCCGGGTGCACCCATTCCCAGAAGGGATGCTGCTGCAGCTCCTCGAGGGAACGGCCCAGGGCGGCCTCCCAGGCCGGGTTGAGGCGGCGAAAATACCCCTCCTTGTCGGCAATGCAGAGCAAATCCAAAGCTACCGAGAAAAATTGCTCCAGCTCGGCTTCTGCCTGCTTGCGGGCGGTGATATCGACGGCGGTAAACACCCAGCAAGGGATCCCGCGCAGCACCAGCGGCTGGACAAAAACGTCTTCCCAAACCTCCCGGCCATCTCGACCTTGCCAGTGCCACTCGAAGCGGGCGGATCCCTGTTGGCGGGCTTGCTCCAAGTAGGACTGCAGCGAGAACTCCCCGCCCCGAAGAGCCCGGCGATAGGGAGACTGCTCGGAAGCGTCGAAGGCCCGCAGCTCCTCCAGGCTGAAAAACCCGTAGGCGGCAATGGCTTGGGAGTTGGCCTCCAGGATCTCGCCGGTCTCGGCATGACGGATGAGGATGGCCACAGCGGCATTCTCAAACAGCGCCCGGAACTTCTGCTCGCTTTCCTGGACGGCCTGCTGGGATCGCACCCTGTCGGTTACATCGCGGACGATCACCACCACCTCTTGGGGGTTGAGGGGCACAATGCGCACCTCTTCGTGGCGGGTCTCCCCTTCAATCTCGATGCTTTGGTCGTAGCGCTGCCGCGTCTGGGTAGCTATAGCCTGCTGAACAAAGAAAAGCCGCCGCTCGGCCAATTCCGCTGGCAGGACCTCTTGGAGGGATCGGCCCACGTAGGTGTCGGGTGAGCCATAGGGAAGAACCTCGCCCCCCGAGACAAAGCTCAAGCAGATGCCCTGGCTATCCAGGCGGAAGATCAAGTCGGGAATGGCTTCTAGAATGGCTCGCTGCACCTGTTCAGCGGCTTTCAAGGCCAGCTCCGCCTGCTTGGCTTCTGTAATATCCCGCACGATTGCCAGGACTTCCTGGCTGTTGAGAGGGACAATGCGGGCCTCTTCGTAGCGTACCTCCCCTTGAACTTCAATGCTGTACTCGTAGCGCTGTTGGGTTTGGGTGGCCAGGGCTTGCTGAACATAGAAAAGCCGCTGCTCTGCCAGCTCCAGCGGCAGAATCTCCTGGAGGGATCGACCTAAGTGGCGCTCTGCTGGGCAGTCAAGATGAACATCGCCGCCGGAAATAAAACTCAGGCAGATGCCCTGGCGATTCAGGCGAACAATAAGGTCGGGGATGGCTTGGAGAATGGCCCGCTGGGTGGCTTCCATTTCTCTGAGGGCCAACTCCGCCTGTTTCCGCTCGGTGATATCTCGCACCAGGATGTAAACTTTGTCTCTCCCGTGAGCGACAACGCAGGCTCTCCGATAGCAGCGGATCCCCGGCTCAATCTCAACTTCGTACTCTAGGTACTGCGGCGTCTGGCTGACCAAGGCCCCCTCCGCCAGAGATGGATACTGCTCTTTCAGCGAGCCAGTAAACACGTCTTGGGCGCGGCGACCCACGTAAAACTCAGGCGGATGTCGGGTGGGAACGTAAGGGGAAGGCTTGCAATGAAGAATGACTCCCTCGGCGCTGAGCTCAAAAATCAAGTCGGGAATGGCCTCGTAGAGGGCGCGGTAGCGAGACTCGCTTTCCTGTAGAGCCCGCTCCATCTTGACCCGCTCGCTGATGTCGCGGCTGGTGATGAGGATCCCGTCTCCCACCGGCACCACTTGGTGATGGATCCAACTGGCCTTCAAGCCCGGCTGCCCCGAAATGGGGAACTCCTCTTCCAGAGGAATGCCGGTTTCCACCACTCGCTTGTATTTCTCAAAAAAGCCCCCCCAGCGGTTGATGGGCAGCAGCTCGCACAGCCGCTGGCCGATGATCTGCCGGCGCTGGAGGGAAATGAGCTCTTCCCCCTTGGCGTTGACATCCACAAAGACAAAGTCGATGATCTCGCGGGTAACGGGATCCCGCACCGCCTCCAGCAGGTAAATAGCATCCAAGCTGGCTTCCAAGGCTGCCCGAAAACGAGCCTCTGGGCTGGGGGTGCCTCTAGGAGGTTGGAAGGGAAATCTTCGAGAAAGGGATCCCAGGATCCCTCTGAAGACAGAAAGCGGCTGACTTTCCCCCAGGCTGACGCCAAGCAGCAGGAGAGCCAAGAAGAGGGATCCCAGCAGCCAAAAGGCAAGGCCAGAGGGATCCACCAGGCCCACCGTTTTCCCTACCGCCCATAGCTCTCTGTGCATAGAACCCAGAGATTCCTGCCCCCTTTCCACAGTATCCCAGCAAGTCTTTCCAGCTTATCTTGGAGGTCAAAAGGGGAAGCTCAGCTAACTTGCGGAAATGGCCTCTATGCAATGGGCAGGATTCCTCAAGAGTGGCTTTTTGGGGAAATGAGTCTTGGCTCAAAGCTTTGTTTCTGGGTGCAGTAGGGAGAGAGACTCTTTATTGTGAAGATGCTTTATTGTGAAAAATAATTGTGAAGATTCAGCGGGATCCCTGGCGCCAGCGGCGGTAGAGTTTTTCCAGATCCACCCAGACCATCACCACCGTGCTAAAGCCCAGGCAAATGAGCAGTTCTGGAAGGGTCAACTCTTCTGTCCCGAAAAAGTTGCGCAGGAAGGGCACATAGAGCAGGGCCAACTGCAACAGCAAAGTGGCCAACACGGCCCCCAGCAGGTAGGGGTTGGAAAAGGGGTTCATCTCGAGGGTCAGCTTGTCGTTGGAGCGGGCTGCCAGGGCATGGCCCATCTGGGCAATGCACAGGGTGGTGAAGACCATCGTGCGCCAGTGGGGGATATAGGCTTCCACGATGGCCATCATCAGGATCGTGGAGATGGCAAAGACCACACCGATGCGCACCATGTAGGCACCGAGCCCTTGGGCAAAGATGCTCTCTTTGGGGTTGAAGGGGGGGCGCTGCATCACCCCTGGTTCTGCTGGCTCCATCGCCAAGGCCAGGGCGGGCAGGCCGTCGGTTACCAGGTTCATCCACAGGATCTGCAGGGGCGTCAGTGGCACGTCCTCTAGGCCCAAGATAGGGGCAGCAGCCACCGTCAACACCTCGCCGATGTTGCTGCCCAGGATGTATTTCACGAAACGGCGGATGTTGCTGTAGACCACCCGCCCTTCTTCAATGGCCGCCACGATGGTGGCGAAGTTGTCGTCCAGCAGCACCATGTCGCTGGCCTCTTTGCTGACGTCGGTGCCGGTGATGCCCATGGCAATGCCAATATCTGCCTGGCGCAGGGCAGGGGCGTCGTTGACCCCATCCCCGGTCATGGCTACAAACTGGTTTTGTTTTTGCAGAGCTTGGACGATGCGCAGCTTGTGTTCGGGGGCAACACGGGCATAGACGTTGACCCTTTGCACCGTCTGCAGCAGCTCCTCAAAGCTGAGCCGAGAGAGGGTGCGCCCGTCAATGGCTTGGCCCTCCGAGTCGAGAATGCCCAGCTCGCGGGCAATGGCCACAGCGGTCAATTGGTGATCGCCGGTAATCATCAGGGTGCGGATGCCGGCCTGGCGGCAGCGGGCTACTGCTTCCCGCGCTTCGGGCCGCGGCGGATCGTACATGCCCACCAGCCCCAGCCACACCAGGTTGCGCTCGATCTCCTCCAGGTTCTCCGGGATCCGCTGCAACTGCTGGGTGGCCACCCCCAAAACCCGGATGCCCTGGGCCGCCAGGCGGTTGTTGGCAGCCAGAATGGCTTGGCGCTCGGCTTCTGACAGCTCCTGCCAGGTTCCGCCTTTTTGGATCTGGGCGCACTGCTCCAGCACCAGCTCCGGGGATCCCTTGACGTAGACGCGGTAGCTGCCCTCCTCCTGCACCACCACGCTCATGCGCTTGCGTTCCGAGCTAAAGGGGATCTCCTGCGCGCGCGGGTGCTGCTCTTGAAGGGAAGCTTTCTGCAGGTTGGCCTTGGCAGCAGCCACCAGCAGGGCGGCCTCGGTGGGATCCCCTAGGATCGACCAGGTGGGGGCAGCGCCCCGTTGGGCTGGAAGACTGGCCTGCAACAGGGCATCGTTGCAGAAGACCACCGCCCTGAGAAGGGCCTGCAAATCCGGGGCGCTCTGGGGATCAATGGGCTGGCCGCGGCAGTAGAAGGATCCCTTGGGGATGTAGCCGCTGCCGCTGACCTGGTAGTGGCGCTCCGGCGTGAGGATGTCGGTAACCACCATCTTGTTCTCGGTGAGGGTGCCGGTTTTGTCGGAGCAGATGGTGGTGACGGATCCCAGGGTCTCTACAGCCGGCAGGCGGCGGATGAGGGCGTTGCGGCGCACCATGCGTTGGGTGCCGATGGCCAGGGTGACGGTGATCACGGCCGGCAGCCCCTCCGGCACCACGGCTACGGCCATACTGAGAGAGATTTCCAGCAGCGAGGTGAAAGGCGCCATGCTGCCGGCCTGCAGCAGCCCCACGATCACCACCAGCGCCACCAAGGCCAGGGATCCCGACACCAGCACGTTGCCCAGCTGGCTCATGCGCCGCTGCAGGGGGGTGGGCTCGTTTTCCACCGTTTGCAGCAGGGCGGCCACCTTGCCCAGCTCCGTGTTCATACCGGTGGCGGTAACCAAGAGGATCCCGCGTCCCTGCAACACCTCGGTGCCCATGAAGGCCATGTTGCGCCGTTCCCCCAGCTCCGTGTCTTCGGGGAGGACACAGTCAGCCTGCTTGCTAACCGGTACCGCCTCCCCTGTCAGGGCCGCCTCCCGCACCTGCAGGTTGACCGCTTCCGCCAAGCGCCCATCGGCCGGGATCTGCACCCCGGCTTCCAGGAGCACGCGATCCCCTGGCACCAATTGGTTGGCGGGGATCTCCTGCCACAGGCCGTCCCGCTGCACCCGCACGCTGGGGGAGGCCAGCTTTTTTAGGGCCGCCAGCGCTTTTTCCGCCCGGCTTTCTTGTAAGTAGCCCAGCAGACCGTTGAGGCCGACGATCAACAGAATGGCCAGAGCATCTTTGGGGAACTCGCCTTCCTGCAAGTCCAGAGTCGCTGAGATCGCCGCCACGGCGATCAGCATCAGCAGCATGACGTTGCGGAATTGGTCGAGGAAAAGCTGCCAGGCGCTGCGTCCAGGAGAGGAGATTAGCTCGTTGGGGCCGTATTCCCGCTGCCTCTGGATCACCTGCTGGGTAGTCAGGCCAGCATCGGGATCGGTCTGCAACTTCTGGATAACAGCAGGAAGAGGGAGGCTATGCCAGGCCGTAGCAGAAGCACCGGCGGATCCAGAAGCTTGGGCCATCGCAAACACTCCCAGGGAATGGACAAATTCTACGTTAGCTCTCGAAGCTTTCCATAGAGGAAAAGGGGTCCCCATTTCCCTAGTTTCGTGGCAAGGTGGGGACAGAGGCCCCCTGGAGACTGCTATGGCGAGCAAAACTCCCACTCGCGATGTTCAAGTGGCCGTCATTGGCCCGTCCACTCTGGTTTTGCGCTCCCGCACCTGGGATCGCCTCAAGTTTGAGCTGGAATATGCCCGGCAGCGGGGCACCACGGCCAACAGCTACCTCATCCAGGCCCGCCAAACCCTGCTCATCGATCCGCCGGGGGAGTCGTTTACGGACATCTTTCTGGAGGAGCTGGCCCAGCACCAATACCTGCAGCGGCTGGACTTTATCCTGCTCAGCCACGTCAACTTCAACCGCATCGCCACCCTCAAGGCGCTTCTGCCGCTGGCCCCCTACGCAGTGGTGCTCTGCTCTAAGCCAGGATCCCTTACCCTGCGGGCAGCTTTTGAAGGCAGGGAGTCCCCCCCTCCTGGCCGCGACGAAGAGGAGGCCGCCGATTTTGGCATTCCCTACGGCAGCAATCAGTCCTTTCGCCTGCGGGTCATCCGAGATGGGGATCGCCTGGATCTGGGAGAGGGCCATGAGCTGCACTTGCGCACGGTGCCCACGCCCCGCCACCCCGATGCCCTCTGCACCTACGATCCGGCCACCGGGATCCTCTTTACCGACAAGCTCTTTGGCGCCCATGTCTGCGACGAGCAGGTATTCGATGAACATTGGCGGCAACTGAGCGAGGATCGCCGCTACTACTTCGACTGTCTCCACCGCAACCAAGCGCCCCAGGTCAAGGCAGCCCTGGCCAAGCTGGAGGAATTCCCCGCCCAGATCTACGCTCCTGCCCACGGGCCCCTCGTGCGCCACAGCCTGCGGCGGCTGCGCTTGGACTACCAGCTCTGGTGCGAAGAGGATCCCTTGGAGCAGCGGGTGGCCCTCCTGTACACCTCCGCCTACGGCAACACCGGCTTGATGGCGGTAGCCATTGCCCAAGGCTTGGAGCGGGCGGGAGTTACGGTGGAGCGGATTAACTGCGAGTGGGCCACCCCTGAAGAGATCGCCCAGGCCTTGGAGCGCTGCCAGGGGTTCATCATCGGCTCGCCAACCCTGGCCGGCCATCCCCCGGTCCAGATCCAAACAGCCCTGGGCCTGATTCTCTCTTCCGTTCCCACCAGCAAGCTGGCCGGGGTCTTCGGCTCCTATGGCTGGAGCGGCGAGGCCGTGGATCTCATCGAGAGCAAGTTGCTCAATGCCGGCTTTACCTTGGGGTTTGAGACGATCCGCGCCAAGTTTAAGCCCACCGCCGAGATCTTGGAAGCTTGCCAAGAGGCGGGATCCCAGTTTGCTCAGGCCCTGCGCAAAGCCAAACGAGCCCGCGCCCCTCGCCAAACCAGCAGCGAAACTCAGGCGGATCGGGTTGGGCAAGCCCTGAGCCGGGTGGTGGGATCCCTGTGCGTAGTTACCGCTCTGCAAGGACAGACCCGCCGTGGCTTTCTCACCTGGTCGGTGGCCCAGGCCAGCTTCAATCCACCAGGGCTAACCCTGTCGGTGAACAAGGAACAAGAAGCCGAACTGCTGACCTATCCCCAGGCACCCTTTGTGCTCAACATCTTGCGGGAAGGCAAAGGTAGCAACTTGCAGCGGCACTTTCAGCGACCTCAACGGCCCGGAGAAGATCGCTTTGCCGGCTTGGCCACGGCCACTGCTGAGAATGGCTGCCCTATTTTGTTGGATGCCTTAGCTTACCTGGAGTGCCGTGTGAAAACTTGGATGGACTGCGGGGATCGCTACCTGGTCTATGCCGAGGTGGAACGGGGCAAGGTGCTGGATCCCACGGGGGTTACGGCCATGCGGCGGGGGTAGTGTATTGGAGAACAAAGATTTGTTGTGGAGTCAATGCTAACTGGATCCCGTCGATCACCTTGAGCTGACGATCTGCTCGGCAAATTTCCGGCTCTTGTTGAGGGGCAAATATCAAAACAGAGTAATCGTCTAAATCCACCATCCACCCTAATTTGCTGCCGTGCTTTAGGCAATGCAGGATATTATCGATTACACGGCTTACCCTTTGACCCGGCGAAAGCATTTCGATAATCCAGTCGGGTGCTGCGGTGAAGTTATCCTCTGGCTCGCCTGTTTCACTTAGGCGAGTTCGATCCCACGCAATTACAGCAATATCGGGAACAATGGAACGACCGGCAAAAGTGCATCGCAATTCGGGTAGGGCAGTATAGCTGGTGGTGCTGCCGTCAACCTCAGCCACGAGGCGTTTTTGCAAAATGGAATGGCGGACTTTGGGCAGCGGTTTTTGAATGGCAACTCCATCCACGTACTCCCATGCCGGAGAATCTTCTATGTGAGGCAACTTGAGGAAGTCTTCAAGGGTAAGAGGCGGAGCCAGGCGAGTTGTCATAGGTTTAGGCAAAGCTCCTCAGGATCCCTACCAGTACTGTATCCCAAATCCCCAAGCGAGGGCGAGTGGTGGAGTAGGGGTTAGAATTGCAGCAATTGGAGTAGATGTAGCGTGAAAGTTGTCCAGCCGGCGGCGCTGCTGACCTCGATGGATCCCCTCAGTTGATCCACCATTTGCTTCACCAAGGCCAAGTCTAGATCGGTACTCCCTTCCTTAGCCCACACTGCGGAGCCCTAGCAAAGCAAAAAGCCCCCAGGCAGGGTAATCACCTCTCCTGAGGGCCAAACCCCCTCAAATCCCAGGTAGGTTAAGCCTGAACTCTGCTCGGCTCGTAGAAGACTTTGGGCAGAGATCGAGCAAACTTCGAGAAATCAGCCCTTGACTTGCGCGAACCATAATCTGCCTTTAAGTCAGAACGATTGAAAGCTATCTTCTCTCTTGCGGGCTCGTAGAAGATCCACCTCCTAAGGGTGTAGTTCACTTCATAGAGAGTTTGCCGAACGCCGTTTATCAACGATAGAGATCTGGAGCTGGGAGCCTTTGGCGGCTGATACCAGTAGATATCCTCGGGAGATACAGATAGAGGCTCTGGACCTGCAAAGGGCGGCTCGTAAAAAGTTGCAAAGTCAGGCTGAGGTCGGCACTGAAATTGAACCTGATACACCGACTGAGAGGTCATTTCCTGCCGACTCTGCTGCCAAAGCTGCAGCATCTTGCCGACATCAAATCCCATCGCTCGCTGAAAATGCCACAGGGATCCTTGTAGAAAAAAGAAGGCTAAGTAGAAGTGAGCATTCGCCAGCCAAACCCTTGAGGAGTAGTTCCACGCTCCCGTTTGATTTGGATCGAAGTAGTAAGGAGTAAAGGCGGATTTCAGCTCCAGGGTGGGGCCGTAAAACTCCACCGGGTAGGCCAGCGAGTTAAACCCACAGTAGTAAGAAGCCGCAAAACCGGCTAGGGCGATGCCGAATAGAGAGTAGGAGAGGATCCCATCTGCTGAGAAGAGAAAGCGAGCTTTAACCCACTCAAACGGCGGAACCAGGATATGCCACACCCCTCCCAACAAGAGAAGAGCTCCCACATAGATATGGCCCCCCACCAAGTCTTCCAAATTATTGACATCAAACAGGTGGGTGCGGTAGTTCCAAAGGGTGGCAAAGTCCAAAGTTGGAGCCGTAACCAGGCGTACCTGACCGGTGTTGGCGTCATACAGCCCCCCGAACACCATCGCCTTGGCCACCAACAATAGGGATCCCAGGCCCAAAATCAGTAGGTGGTGCCCCAAAATCACTCCCAACGTTTTGGCATCATCCCAAGTGAAGTGAAACTTGGCAGCCCTGCCGAATTCCATATCTAAGCTGGGGGGAAGTTGGGTTTGGTGGAAGTAGGCTCCTCCAGCCAACACGCCGGCAGCCACCAGGTGAATTGAGGCAATGGCCACATAGGGAAAGGTATTGACGATCTGGCCACCGGGGCCAACCCCCCACCCCAATGTGGCCAAGTGGGGCAGCAAAATCAGCCCTTGCTCGTACATGGGCCGCTCTGGCGAGAACTTGGCCAGCTCAAACAAGGTAAAGCCCCCCGCCCAAGCCATGATCAAGGCCGCATGGGCCACATGCGCCACGATAAAAGTATTAGAGAGGTTCATCAATCGAGCGTTACCTAACCACCAGGGGTAGCCCGATGGGTGCATCTTTTTGGCATTCATAGATAGCTCCTCAGTGAGCCCTCAAAAATACAGGCACGTTTAGCTCAGACCGGCAATGATATGGTCAAGATAAACGGCCATTTCTTGACTTGCCTCTGTGTCGAGACTTTCGGTCAGGACCTCTTTCATGGCATTGAGGGCCTGAATGACGCGATCGATGGGAACGCCGAGGGTGATGTAAGTTTCTTTTAAACCCTGCAACACGCGCTCATCCAAAATTGAGGGATCGGCAGCCAACATGGCGTAGGTGGCATAGCGTAGAAAATAGGTCAGGTCCCGCAAGCAAGCCGCGTAGCGCCGAGTAGGGTACATATTGCCCCCCGGTAGGGTAATATCCCCGTAGAGCAAGCTCTTGGCAACCGTTTTGCTGATAATGCTGCTGGCGCTGGAGCTGATGGTTTTGGCCGCCTTGACGCGCATGTTGCCACTCTGGAAATAGCGATTTAATTGTTCCAGAGCTGCGGCATCTAAGTAAGAGCCTTTCTCATCGGCGGGGTTAATCAGGGAAGTGATGGTATCTTTCATGGATTTTTCTCCTCTAAGCACTAGTAGGGACTGATTTCTTGAGGCAATTGGGCAAATGCTGTTCGCGTTAGCGGGACGGAGTCCTTGCACCGCTTGCTCAGGCATTGCCTGTGAGAACTCTTATGGATTGCAACTTAAGACAACTTCACAGCTTGCAGGTCAAGCTCGCAAAGCCAGCCGAAACCTCAAGCTCACAGAGGCAGGAGTAGCGCGCCTCAACTCTAAAACTGAGCGAGAGGGCAGCGATTTGTCTATCCATTCATCGATTCAAAAAGCGCGAATCAGTCGATCAAAGTAGGGGGCAGCTAGAGCCATCTCCTCTGAAGAAAGAATGCCGGCAGCTACCTCTTTTAGGCAGCTCATCGCCACCCGCAGGTTGGGTAGCGGCACGCCCAAAGAGATGTACATTTCTCGCATGCCGTTCAAGCCGATATCTTCCAGCGGCTTATCGTTGCCTGCCAAGATGCAATAGCTAACCAAGCGGATATACCAGCCTTGATCTCGTTGACAGAGGGCAGTTTTTTGAGGGTTGCCCTTATTGCTGGGGGTGTTGGGGCATTTGGCCCAAAACCGTTTGCTGCCTTCCTGGACAATTTTTTGCTCGTTCTCTGCTAACTTTTGGGCGGCTCGGATGCGAACTTGACCCTTGCTGAAGAAATCCTCTAGCTTGGCGATCTCGGCACTGCTGAGGAAGCGATCAGCCGCGTCCGACTGCGCGATGACTTGGGCAACAATGCTCATAGGTTTTTGGCAAGGAACACTCTACAGGTAACAAAGTAAGCCAGATCCTCAAGAACCGAAATCACTTATTAAGAAAAAGTTGTGAATTGAAACTTACTTGCAACAAATCCTCTCTGCCTCGCGTCTTCGGCAGCGTGACCAGATTGAGAAGGTTGGGTTGGCGGCCAATCCAGATCCCGGATACGACAGCAACCCTCAGAATACTCAGCCTCTATCTCTTCTGGCCGAGATGAGCATCTGTGTTGGGAACTATTTCCGTATCTGTTGCTACAGAACTTACAATAAGACGGGCTGTGCAGAGGTACCGGGGGAGAGAACCCCTAAGGTAGGGATCAAATCGGCGCTGCGCCGCTTTAAGGGCTAAGTTTCTGAGGCAGGAATCTTGCCAGATCTGCGTAACCATCGCTACTTTGAAACCAACCTGGAAAAGCGCAAGCGCAAAGCAGGAGTCCCCAGGGATCCGCTCAACCTTTAAAACTGGGGCAGAGGGGGCAGGTGGAGCGTGAAAGTTGTCCAGCCGGCGGCGCTGCTGACCTCGATGGATCCCCTCAGTTGATCCACCATTTGTTTCACCAAAGCCAAGCCCAGACCGGTGCCCCCTTCTTTCCAAGGATCATGGCTGGGGATCCGGTAAAAACGATCGAAAATGCGGGTGAGTTCCTCAGCCGGGATCTCTTGGCTATTCCTGACTTGGATGCGAGTTCGGTTGGCCTCAACCCTGACTTCTAGGCGGATGGATCCCTGGCCGGGGGTGTATTTCACCGCGTTGTGCAGGAGCTCCCGCAGGATACGCCCCAAAAGGAGAGGATCTGTGGTGATGCTGCTCTCCAGAGGCACGTTGGCTTGAAAGGTTTGCCCCTTAGTACGGGCGCGTTCGCCAATAGCCAACAGCAAATCCCCCAACAAGGCTTCCCAGGTCAGCGTTTGCAGATTCAAAGCATAGGCTCCTGCCTCTAGCCGCTGCAAATCCAACAGGTCATTGATCAGCTCGATCTCCCGTTGGCATTCCCGCTGGGCGATGGATAGGTACTGGGCCTGCTTCTCCCTCGCAGGGGCAACTTGCAGCATGTGCAACGCCATTTTCATGCTGGCTAGAGGAGTGCGCAACTCGTGGCTGACGGTGCTGATAAAGTCATCTTTGAGGCGGTTAAGGCGCTCCAGGGCTTGCACCTGCTCTTGGGCAGCTCGGAATAGGCGCGCCTGCCTTAGGCCGATAGCACATTGATTGGCCACCTGCTGGATAAGCTGCATCTCCTGCTGGTCGAAAGAACGCTCAGCTGAGCGAAAGATCCACAGATCCCCTAGCACTTGGCCTTTATCCGGCAGGGGGCAAGCCATGACCACCTGGCGCTTTTCCACTGTCTTTTCTGGACAGTAGAAGCAAAAAAGGCAGGGCTGTCCTGCGAGCAATTGTTGATGAACATCGTCGTAAGGCCCACCCTTTATGGATATGGAAATGTTCAGGGAGGAATTGGAGCGGGGGCAGTACTCGTAGCTGATGGTGGAAAGGGTGAGATCGGCGTTGTAAAGGCCAATATCGCAGCCATCTGCATTTAGGTTTTCTCCCAGCTCGCGCAGAGCGGTGTTGAGAATTTCAGCTTCATCCAGAGAGTCGCGCACCCGGTCAGTGATGCGTTTCAGCAGGGCCTCAAATTGCAGGGATCGCTGCAACTCAGAGGTGCGTTGCCGAACCTTTTCTTCCAAGGTTTGATTGAGGGCTTGCAGTTGTTCATATAACTGGGCCTGTTGCAACGCGATGGCTAATTGATCGCTCAGCTCTTGTAAAAGCCGGATTTCCCACTCTTGCCAAGGGCGGCTGGATTGGCAGTGCTGAACTACCAATAGACCCCACAAAGCCTCACCCTGCCGAATCGGGATCACCAAGTTGGCTTGGGCCTGGAAAGATTCCAAGAGCTCCCGATAGCAAGGATCCAAATTGGCCGTCGCCACGTTGGCTATGGCTTGCACAAAGCCCTCTTGGTACTTGCGATAGCGCGGATCCCTTTGGAAATACTCATCCCACACGTAGCGGCCCAGGTGGCTGGGCCAGGGATCCGCCACCGACTCAGCAGCTACAAACCCCCCTACACCTTCCTGCAACTGATAGATCATCACCCGATCCACCTGGAAAACCTCTCGCACTTCTGCAACAGTGGTTTGCAAGATAGATTGCAAATCCAAATCCTGACGGATGCGTCGCAGCAAAGCTCCAAGCAGCCGCTCCCGCTCTGCTTCTTTCAGCAACAGATCTTGGGCTTGTTTGAGGGGCGTTATGTCCACAGCGATGCCGCAAACGGCGTAAGGAGACCCCTGCTGATCCCGCAGGGCAAACTTGGTGACCCACTGGGTCAATCTCTTGCCATCGCGGAAAAAGGTTCGCTCGTAGCTGACAGGATGCGGAGATTGCAGGACTTTTTGATCCTGATCTCGAAATTCTAGAGCCTCTTCTGATGCGAACAGCTCACTATCCAACTTTCCAAAGAGCTCTTCTGCCTTGCAGCCTCTCTGTTGTAGATAAGTCTTGTTTACATGAAGATAGCGCCCTTCCAGATCTTTGAGAAAGATAGAAAAAGGGATCCCGTCCAGAATAGCCCTAAGCCGAGCTTCGCTTTCTTGTAGAGCCAGCTCTGCTTCTTTCTGCTCCGTAATATCTTCGGTAATGCCAACAATACGGATAACCTCTTGCTGTTCGTTCAAGATGGGTCGGCAAGAAGTACGCAGCCAGCGCAGCCTGCCATCCCGATGGAAAAGGCGGTAGGTGATCTGCTGGGCTTCTTGAGTGGCTCGGGCGGCCGCCTGCAGTACCCTTGGCAGATCTTCGGGATGGATCCTGTCTTTCCAGAGATCTGGCTTGCGGCGAAACTCTTCTGCTGTGTAACCCCAGATCTTCTCGCTTTGGGGGCTTTTGTAGAGAGACTGGCTCAAGTCTGCAGAATACACAAAGAAAACCACCGGTACAGCCTCTGCAATTTCTCGGAAGCGGGCTTCGCTCTCTCGCAAAGCCAGTTCCACCTGCTTTTGTTGGGTGATATCGCGGGTACTGGAAACGATCCCTTGCACAGAGGGATCCTCCAAAAGATTGGTGCAGAGGCTCTCCAGCCACACCCACTGGCCATCGGCGTGTTGGGCCCGGTAAATAAAGCTGAGTGTCTCGCCAGGTCGAGCCTTGAGTTGCTCAAGAGCATTAGCAACGTTCTGCCGATCCTCGGGGTGAACCCAATCCAAGGGTACGGCCTCTCCCTGATTGGGAGCACGCCCCAAAATTTTCTCAGCAGCCGGAGGATTTAAGGTATGCAGCAGACCTTGGGCATCGATCCGACACAAAATGTCGTGGCTGTTGTTGAGGAAGGCGCGAAAACGCTCTTCTTGTTCCCACACCTCCTGTTCCAGCCGCTTTTGTTCGGTGATATCTAGGACAATGCCGAGAAGCCCTAATCCTTTAGACTGATCCTGAAGCTTTACAGCGAAGCGATAGGTGTAGCGCTCCTGGCCTTGAATCATTTCCTTACCTTCGAATTGGCAAAACCCTTGCCGCTCTACGTCGGATAGAACTTGAGAGGTGTACTCCAGCCAGTGAGGATATTCTCGAGCTGCCTCCTCCAGAGAAGTACCCAGCAGATCGCCAAACCAGGCGCGGTCAGTGGCATTTTGCAAAATTAGCACTCCCTGGGGATCCCTGGCCCACACCGCCAATGGCAGGGCGTCCAACAAGGTGCGCAGTTGGGCTTCCCGCAGCCGCAGGTTTTCTTCCAACTGTTTCTTCTCGGTAATGTCTCGGCCCACCCCGCGAATGAACTGGAAGCGGCCCCGCCGGTCAAAAATGCCTTGGTTGATCCACTCAAACCACCGCACCTGCCCCGCTGCATCCGCCACTCTGCTAATCCGGGTAAAGGTGGGCTGCTGAGGGGTAAGGTGGGCTATCTTTTGCTGCGCCTGCTCCTGCTCTTCTGCCAGCAGCACGTCGATCCAGCGCCTGCCCCGCCAATCCCCCAAGATTTTCTGGCAAGCTTCGTTACATTCCACCACCGTCGTATCTGCACGCGCCAGCATGATGACATCGGGAAAACCCACCTGATCCCGCTGCAGCCAGCGCCTTTGCCAGTACATCACCACGGCCAGTGAGGATCCCCAAAGGAGCAGCCAAAGCCATCCGGGCAGAGTGTTCCAGTTGAGTAAGGTAAGCAGGTTGACCAGATCCCAGGAGGCGCTCATGAAGGTTGTCGATTAAGTTAAGTTTAGAAAGTGTCAAGGAGTGCACTGCTTTTCGGTAGCATTTCTAACCCAGGATCAAGCACTGTGCCAACAATTCCCCATCTCCCCGAAAAGGAGAGCAAAGTTTGAGTCTACTGGAACGGTGGGGCAGTATCCTCGAAAAGGGGGCTTTCAGGGTGAAGAGTTGTTTCTTAGGTTTCCTGAGTGTTCGGATAGATAGTTCTGAATCCAGCGCACCAGCCGCTGAGAGAGCATGACTCTAGTCAATGATATGCTGGACTATACTGAAAATAATGCCCAGTATGTTCAGTATGGCTGCTTGGTATGGCTAGGTATGTAAAACCGAGAGAAGCGGCGGATTATTTTGGGGTGTGTCTCCACACCTTGAGGCGATGGGAACAGAAGGGCTGGATCCATGCAGTAC